>CAVTTY010000012.1:0-331198 GCA_963737765.1 uncultured Acidobacteriota bacterium | reverse complement strand
GGGACACCTGGCGGTGCAGCCATTTCCGGGAACCATTCCGCACTTTGAGGTTGGCGGGTAAGCGTTCCACGTATTCGACAATTTCTTTGTCGAGAAAGGGGACGCGAAGTTCAAGACCGTGGGCCATGGAGAGTTTGTCGGCATACATGAGGAGTTCGTCTGGAAGAGTGGACCGCACTTCCAGGAACTGGAGTCCTCCAAGTTCGTCGGTACGTGACATGAGATCCGACATGTTGGCCCAGCATTCCAGTATGCTGTCACCGGGGTTCGGCCCTAATTGCCCGTCCGAGAACAGCTCGTCGACCTGCGCTCCGGGCAGGATCGACAAGACATTTTGATAACGGTGCATGCGGTCGGGTGTAGCGAGAGAGTGAACGCCCCGCTTCAGAGTTTCATTTCTCGGCAGGGCGTCCACCGCCGACGAAATCGGAGTGCGCATCCAATTCGGCAACTGTCCCCATAGCGGAGCATAGCGAACTCCGAGATGACGGCGATAACCGCCAAACAACTCGTCCGGCCCTTGCCCCACCAAACCTACTTTGACGTTCTGGCGGGCGCGCTCACAGACAAAATACATAGGAACGATCGAGGAAGCCGCAATCGGTTCTTCCAGGCAAGTGACAATCTTAGGCAGCGTCTGCTCGAAGATCGATCGGGAAATCAGGACACTGGTGTGTTGCGAGCCGAGCAGGCGAGCCGTCTCGGCGGCGTCCGCTAATTCATCGTCGGCGTAGGTCGAGCCGTATCCAACGGTGTAAGTCTGCCAGGAATTGCCGTTCAGATTCATCAGGGCCAGAAGTAGCGCCGAGTCCATACCGCCGCTCAAAAGCAAACCGACCGGCACGTCGCTGATGAGTTGGCGCTTTACGGCCTGTTTATAAAGAGCCAGCAATTCTTCTCGAGCTTCGTCTGGAGATTTTGCCGGCGAATGCGGAACCGGCTTGAATTGGTACCAGCGGCTCACCTGATAGGAACCGTTCTGAACCACGAGCTTAGTTCCGGAAGCGAGCTTGTGAATATTCTTAAAGATGGTGTACGGCGAAGGTGTGTACCGATACCGCAGGAAGAGATTCAGCGAAGTAGGATCAATCTCGGCGTTATCCGGCATGTTGGCGCGAACCGGACGGATTTCCGAACCAAAATATAAACAATCCTTATCGATTCGGTAGTAGAGCAGTTTGATTCCGAAGGGATCGCGGGCGAGCACGAGGCGCTTTTTCCGTACATCCCAGATGGCCAGACCGAACATGCCATTCAGGCGGTTGAGCACTTCATCGCCCCACTGCTTGTAACCATGGACGATGACCTCGGTATCCGATTTCGTGCGGAATACGTGGCCGTGGCCTTCCAGTTCACTCTTGAGTTCCTGGAAGTTGTAAATCTCGCCGTTGAAAATCACCCAGACGGATTCTTCCTGATCGGACATGGGCTGATGGCCGCCGGCCAAATCGATAATCGAAAGCCGGCGAAAGCCGAGTCCGACGGGTCCGGCGAGGAAGTAACCCTCGTCATCCGGGCCGCGGTGGGCGATGCTCCGCGTCATGGTTTCCAGGTCTCGGCGGAGAACCGGAGCCTGGGTGCCGAAGTTATATTGTCCGCAGATTCCACACATGGTCGACTAAATCCGTCCTACAGCCTTGCAATCAACATTCAGAATTCCGAAGTTCGACGGCGCGCTCATTCGGGTAGAAGTTTGAACTTATCGATCGGCTTGAAAGTCAGCATGGACTTCAGCACGACGCCAAGTTTGCGCATCTGTTCTTTGCGGTGGAAGGCCATGAGCTCTTTGGAAACCGGTCTCTTGACCCGGCGCAGGGCCGCCCACCCGTAGCCTGAACCTAAAGCGAGTCCGTTCAGTATCAACGGCGGCTGAGTCAGGCGATACAGGACCCGGAACAGCTCCCAAACCGGACTGCCACCGAGATAATAATCCTTTTCACCGTAGGAGAATGACGAAGCCAATACGCCGCGTTCGGCGGTGCCCAGCGGCCGGTGATGGAAAAAAGACTTCTCTCGATACGATCGGGTCTTCCAACCCATCATGCGGGCCGTGGTGACCGCAATCCAGTCGATGCCGCCGGCCTTGTTGGCGAAATACCCGCCAATCTGCTCGAAACATTCTTTCCGGAACACCTGGCACTGCCCGGAAACGTAATTCTGGCCTTCGAAACTATCGGTTCCGGAACTGTAGCCGCCTTCCTCGCGGAAAATTGTTCCAGCCACGCCGAGACGGGGATTTTCTTTGAACTTGTTCAAGAGAAATTCGAAATGATCGGGATCCAGGGCCACGTCGGCATCCAGGTTGGCGATAATTTCATACGGAATATCTTTGACTCGTTCCTGGCCCACGTTGAACGCATGGACCTTGGCGGCGAAATTCCGTTCCTGACGCACCGGCCGGTTCACGAGTTCGATCCAATCGTATTTGGCCGTGTATTGTTCAACGATGCTTTGCGTGTTATCCGTCGAACCGTCGTTCACAATCACCCATTTCGCCGGCAGAACAGTCTGGTGAGCCACGGTCTCGATGGTCTTCGCGATAAACGCCGCTTCATTTCGAGCAGGCGAAACGAGAACGTAGATGGGTAGGGAAGACTTTGGATCCATGTTGTTCTCTGTCATCGTGGAATGGCCAAAACTAGTTTATTAGCACGGAGCATAAGTACGGTAACGCCTGCGCGAATTCAATGCCGCGCTAGTTAACCTTGGCGCGGCGGCTGGGCATATACCTCGGAACGTTCATCGGTTAAGGACTTTGCGTAGCCTTCTTCGGGCTCGTGAACGATGACGTGACTGCCGCGATTGGAGAATTTCATCGGCACGCAAAGCAGGTTCTTCAGGCGCAGGCGCAAAGCCTCACGACGTTCAGGCGGAACGAAGAAGAGCATGAAGCCGCCGCCACCGGCTCCGAGCAGCTTGCCGCCCAGCGCCCCCGCGCTGCGGCCCGCCGCATAGATTTCGTCGAGATTGTTGTTGGTGATTTTCTGGGTCAGGGTGCGCTTGATCTGCCAACATTCGTGGAGCAGGTGACCGAAGTCGTCGAGCGAGCGGCGAGAATCGGTGACGATCGCTTCGGCTTCATCGACCATCTTGAGCATGGTTTTGAGTTCGTTTTCTTTTTGGGGAGTGAGGCGGATCTGCTCCTGCGCGATTTCCGAAGCGGTACGGGAAAATCCGGTGAAGTACAACGCGCAATGCTGCTGCAGTTCATTTAAGCGTTCGACCGAAGCGATGACCGGTTTCACTTCGAAGCTACCGTCGGTATTGAAATTGATGCGATTGAATCCGCCATAGGCGGCGCTGATCTGGTCCTGCGAACCGACGAACTCACGAATCACTTCTTGTTCCACGTGAATGGCGTCGGACGCGAGCGCGTGTTTGTTGCGCATTTGATTCTTCAGCGCATAGAGACCCAGCAACGCTCCGACGGTGAACGCGGAACTGGTGCCGAGACCGGTACGGGCAGGCAAGTCGGCCACGTGATGCATTTCCACGCCTTCCTCAATGCCAAGATACTGCAGGCAGGCGCGAACCGAAGGGTGCTCAAAGTCGTTGTTCGAATTCACGTTTTCGATTCGCGAATACGAGACGCGGCTGTGGTATTCGAAAAACGGCGGCAAGTACCGGCAGGTGATGTAGCAGCATTTGTCGATGGCGGTGGACAGCACGGAGCCGCCAAATTTGCGATACCAGATGGGGTAATCGGTGCCACCGCCGAAGAATGAAATCCGAAGCGGGGTGCGTGTGGTGATCATGAGTTCGTTTTCCTCTTAAGTGACGACTACCGCTGATCCTGCGAATATGCCGGAGTCAAAGCCGGCGCGCCCGCCGCTGGTTTTTCCAGCGCTAGTATTCTGCGAACCGCTTCGAGAAGCGTGGCAGCGCCGAAATCCGCACGGCTGGCGGTAAGCGCCTGCGCGTTTTTCGCGTTCAGAAAAATCGTCTTACAGCCTGCACGGCGGCCGGCTTCGATGTCGCTCGGCGAATCGCCAATCATCCAGGACGATTTTAAATCGATGCTCCAGGTACGAGACGCCTCGAGAATCATGCCCGGCTCCGGCTTGCGGCACTCGCAGGCCGGCTCGAGATCGTGAGGGCAGTAATAAACGGCATCGATTGCCGCCCCCTGCCCCGTAAGAACTTCCAACATGCGCCGATGCATTTCCTGCAACGCAGATTCGGTGATCTGCTGCTTGGCCACACAGCGCTGATTGGTGATGACGATGACGCGAAATCCGGCGCGATTCAGCAGCGCGATGCTTTCCGCCACTCCTGGCAGGATGTGGAAATCGTCCCAGCGGGTGATGTATTCACCCTCGACGGGCCTTTGATTGATGACTCCATCCCGATCCAGAAATATGGCGCGGTTCACGAATTCGCCCGGCTGGTGTTCCATGATTAGCGGATGGCCGCCTTATACATACTTTCGCAGAGTTCCTGCGCGCGGGCGTAGTCCTCGGGAGTGCCGATGTCGATAAACATACCCTGCTGCTCTTGCGCGTAAGCGCCACGATCGAGCAGGCGGGGCAGGATGTCGCGTTCCAGACTCGACGGGCCGGTAGGGATGTCCGCGAGCAATGATGATTTGAAAACGTACACACCGCCATTCACCAGGCCGGGCGCGGCGCTGCCGGTTTTCTCTTTGAATCCCGTGATCTTGAACTGCCCATCAACTTCGACCGTTCCGTAGCGCGCGGCGTTTTCAACGCGGCGGACTGCGACGCTGATCAGGCCCTGGTGCGCGTGGTGAAAGTCGATGAACTGAGGAATATCCATTTCCAGGAACGAGTCGCCGTTCATCACCAGAAAATCGGAATGACCCAAGATTAGCGGTTCAGCCAATTTTAACGCGCCGGCGGTGCCGAGCGGCGAATCCTCTTTCGAATACTGGATGGCGACGTCGAGCGCGCGGCCATCGCCCAATTCGCTTTCGATTTGATCCGCGAGATATCCCGAGCACATCACCAGTTCGCGAATTCCTTGCGAGCGCAACTGGCGAATCAAGAGATGCAGAAAGGATTTCTCGCCCACCGGAGCGAGCGGCTTCGGTTTGGAGGAGACTACGGACTGCAGGCGCGTGCCCTTCCCTCCCACGAGTAAAACGGCCGGAATGTTTTTGAGTTGATGCACGGGCTGCTTAAGTTTGATTTTCGCGGCGAGCCTAAACTACAAAACCGCGTCCCAGTATTCCAACATCGACTTCAAGGTTTGCTCGATGGAATACTTTGGTTTCCAACCCGTGTCCTTGCGGATCTTACGGGTGCTGCCGAAGATAATTTTTTCGTCTGAGGGACGCATCAAGTGTGCGGCAGGCCGAATTTCCGCTTTTACGCCAGAGAGCCGGATCGCGGTGCGTAACAAATCACCGACCACATGCGTGCCAGCGGCGCACAGGTTATAGGCCTGGCCGCGCTTTCCTTTCATGCCGGCCAGATAGAACCCGCGCACGGTATCGTTCACATCGAGGAATGCCCGGCGAGGCGTGAGGTTTCCTACTTCGATTACGGGCGCCTGCAGGCCTTTTTTAATCCGGGCCAGCTGGCGGACGAAATCCGACGGTGCATCATTGGTTTTTCCCGGCCCGGTCGTATTGAAAAGCCGCACGTTCACTGCGGGGATCTTGTAGTCCAGAAAATATTCATGCGCCAGCAAATCCAGGCAGACTTTGCTGATGCCATACGGATGCAGTGGGTGTAGCGGCTGGTCCTCGGTGACGGGAATCGCAGATGGCGGAACGTGGCCATATTCAGCACTCGAGCAAGCCGAAGTGATCACCGGCGGCCGCTTCATATGACGCGCGGCTTCGAAGAGATGCAACGAGCCCATGATGTTCGATTCGAAGGTCTCAACCGGATTGGCCCAGGACACGGTGGGCAGACTTTGCGCCCCGAAATGAAATACGTGGGTCGGCTGGTACTGATCCAGGATCTGGGTGACGCGCTGGCCATTTCGCAGATCACATTGCCTGAATTCCGCGTTCGCCAGCTTCGGAAAAGCCGTTGAGCTTTCCCGGAGATACAGCCCGGTCACGTTCCACCCGCTAGCAGATAAGAACTTGACCATATGCGATCCGATGAATCCTTCGGCGCCGGTGACTAAGGCAATCTTTTTCATTGGAATCTTCGAGTCCTGTAAAAACGTAGATTGGCGCTGCGAGAGTTTAGTAGGTAATGGTACTGCTGTGTTGCAAGTGGGCTTCCGCTCGTGACTTCACCGGAGGGAAGCCCCAATACTAAAAAATAGCCTTCAGAGTTGAAGTGATATTTCTAGCGAAGGGCACCGGCGGACGCGAATTCCTGGACGGTCTTCACGACGCGCGCTTGCTGAGCGGGTTGCAACTGCGGAAACATCGGAAGCGATACGATTTCGAGGGCGATTTTTTCGGTGACCGGGAAATCGCCGTTCTTGTAGCCGAAGCTTTCGTATGCTTTTTGCAGGTGGAGAGGAATTGGATAATGAATTCCGGTGTCGATTTTCGCTTCGGCCAAATGTTTTTGCAGACCTTCGCGATCGGCGACCCGGATGACGTAGAGATGGTAAACGGCGCGCGACCACTCGGGTTGGTACGGAGCAGTTACGCCGTCGACATCCGCCAGCAAGCGATCGTATTCGACCGCGGCGGCCTGACGCTCGCGCGTCCATTTGGCCAGGTGGCGCAGCTTGACGCTGAGCAGTCCGGCTTGCAGTGAATCGAGACGGCCGTTGTAGCCTTCGATATTGTGATAATACTTTTTCGCCTGGCCGTGGTCGCGCAGCATTTTCATGTGGCGCATCATTTCTTCGTTGTTGGTGGTGATGGCGCCGGCTTCTCCGCAGGCTCCCAGATTCTTGCCGGGGTAAAAGCTGAAGGCGCCGGCGTGGCCCATCGAACCGGCTTTCAGCCAGCGATTTTGTTTCTTCGAAAAATACTCCGCGCCGTGGGCCTGGCAGGCGTCTTCGACGACGATCAGGTTGTAGCGCGCGGCCAACTCCAGGATGGCGTCCATATCCGCGCATTGCCCGTAGATATGCACCGGCACGATCGCCGTTACCGGAGCTCTTAGTTTCCGGTTGATAGAGCTTGCCCGTAGCGCGATCGACGTAGCAGTCGCGCTCCAGATATTCCTGCAGCTTTTTCGGATCCATCGCGTAGGTCTTCTCGTCGATGTCGACGAAATCCGGCCGCGCACCAGCCTGGCTGATAGCTTCGGTGGTGGCGATAAACGTATGCGGCACAGTGACGACAACATCTCCGAGCTTGTACGCCCGCAGCGGTTAACGCGAAGCGCACGGCGTCCGTCCCGCTGGCGACGCCAATGCAATATTTGGAGTCGCAATAGGCGGCGAATTCATTTTCGAAATTCTCGACCATCGGGCCGCCGACGAATCCGGCGGTGCCAGATCACTTTCTGAAATACGGCGGTGAGCTCCTGCTCGAGTTCCTTATGCGGCGTGATCAAATCCAGAAATGGAATTTTTTCGTTACTTGACATGTGCGATCTTCGACTCCTCGTTGACGTAGCGCAAGATTTTGGCTGGGTTACCGGCCACGATCGCGTTGGCTGGAACGTCTTTGGTTACCACGCTGCCAGCTCCGACGATGGCGCCTTCACCCACCGTTACATTCGCGAGGATCGTGCTGCCCGATCCGATCGTCGCGCCTTTCTTTACCAGGGTCTTTTCGACTTTCCAGTCCGCTTCGGTCTGCAATTGTCCGTCGCCGGCGGTCGCGCGCGGATACGAATCGTTAATGAAAGTGACGCTGTGGCCAATGAAGACCGCGTCTTCGATGGTCACGCCTTCACAGATGAACGTGTGGCTGGAGATCTTGCAATTGTTGCCGACACTGGCGTTCTTCTGAATTTCAACGAACGCGCCGATTTTGGTGTCGTCGCCGACCGTACAGCCGTACATGTTGATGAACTTCGACAGCTTGACGTTCTTGCCGAGCTTGACGTCCGGCGCGATGCAGACGAATTCGTTCATAGTTGGATAATTTTGCCCTTTTGCTGAAGCGATTGATCGGCCGCTTCCAGCATGCGCACGACGTGAAGCCCGGCGACGCCGTCGTTGAACGGAGTTTTGTCGTTCATGATGCAATCCACGAAATACGCGGCTTCCATTTTCAAGCGCTTCGACCTGTTCGACGCGCGGCGCCCACATGTCGCCCGAGCGGTAGCTGACCAGCAGCTCGTACACGCCTTCGCCGTTCATCTGCACGCCCTTGTCGTAGATCTTCATCTTTTCGTCGGCTTCCAGATCGTTCCAGACCAACATTTTCTTTTCGCCGCCGATCAGGGTGGTGCGGACTTTCACGGGCGAGAGCCAGTTCACGTTGATGTGCCCGATCATGTTATTCGGATAATAAAGCGTCATGAAGGCGATGTCGGCGACGCCGTTCAAGTGCCGTTCGCCGGTGGCCACCACCGCTTCCGGCTTCTCCTTGATCAAGTAATCCATGATCGAAAGATCGTGCGGCGCCAGGTCCCAGAGGACATTGACGTCGTGCTGGAACAGGCCCAGGTTCACGCGCATCGAATCGTAGTAATACAGCTCGCCCAGCGTTCCGTTATCGATGAATTCCTTGATGCGCTTACGGCGCCGGTGAACAAGAACGTGTGGTCCACCATGATTTTCAATTTCTTGCGGTCGGCCAGCTCGATCAGTTCTTCGGCTTGAGCCGTGGTGCAGGTGAAAGGCTTTTCGACGAAGACGTGTTTGCCATTTTCCAGGGCCGTTTTGGCCAGTTCGAAATGGGTCCACACGGGGGTGACGACGGCAACTGCGTCAATGTCCGGCGAAGTCAGCAGCTCTTTGCAATCATTGGTGGTGCGCACATCCGGGAAGGCGTGGCGGACGCGATCGAGCGATTTCGCGCTCTTATCGCAAACCGCGACGACGCGGGATTTGTCCTGGCCATGGAAATTCCGGACGATGTTCGGACCCCAGTAGCCGTAGCCAATGACTCCCATGCGTAAAACGCCGTCGTTTACACGAATGGGTTCTGACGCTTTCGTTCCAGACTCAACGCTTAGACTAGTAGCCATCTCTCTCCACCTCGAGGGTTAAAACTTGAGAAAAAACCAAGAAAAACCAGTGCGGGCAAACGAAGAAATTGACGGTCAGCGAGTCCGTGACGCGGCGTAGCGATGCGTCACGGATATTTTGCGGGTCTTCATTCTTCTAGTACGCACCGTCGCCGGACAAAACGGCGCGCGGGGTTTGCAGCAGAATCTTCACGTCGAGCATCGGCGACCACATTCTGGAATATTGCAAATCCAGGCGAACCATTTCGTCGAAAGTGGTCTTGCTGCGGCCGTGCACCTGCCACAGGCCGGTAATTCCCGGACGCGATTCGAGGAGGCGACGGCGGTGCCAGATGTCATACGCTTCAATCTCGTAGGGGATCGGGGGGCGTGGGCCGACCAGCGACATCTCGCCGCGCAAGACGTTCCAGAATTGCGGGATTTCGTCGAGGCTGGTACGGCGCATGATTTTGCCGATCCAAGTCACTCGCGGATCGTTGGTGATTTTATAGACGGTCTTCTTGCTGACATCCGCGGAGGCAGCGGCTTTGCCGGCGATAAAGTTTCGTACGTACTCTTTGTGGATCGCGGCATCGGTGGAGACATACATCGAACGGAATTTAAGAAATTCGAAATTCACTCCGTAGCGACCCACGCGTTGCTGCCGGAAGAAGACCGGCCCCTGGGAGGTGGCTTTCACCATCGCGGCCAGGATGAGAAATGCCGGGGAGAGAATGGCCAGAGCTGCGGCCGCGCCGCAGACGTCCATAACGCGCTTCACGAGCAGCGAGAGCTTTTTCTTCCGTTCCACTTCGAAAAGGTCCGGATAAAGCTCGGCGTCAACTGCACGGGCTTGCCCGGTGCCATCCCAACCGTCGGGGAAAGCGTAGAAAGAGATCTGAAAGCTGCTGAGCTGGTTGACCTTGAACCCGCGCTGGAGCTCGGTGGTAATTTTAGCTTCGATGATTTTTACCGCAGTGCTGACGTCGGCCTCGCCGAACTCGGTAAAGATCACTCCAAAAACGGCACTGGTTTCAAACCATCCGGCAATGTCCGTCTCGCGAATCGCGGCGCCCAATACCACGGCAATTTGTTCCAACAATGCGTCGGTCTTCTTGCTCTTGACGCCTTTGCCGTCGATCAGCATCAGGACCAGATGTTTGCGCGAGCGTTCGGAGCGTTTCCGTTCGCGGCTCAGCATCCGGCGAAAATGATCTTCGGAAAGGAAACTGGCCATCGCGCTGGAACCGTTCGCGAATGAAACCGGTTGTTTTTTTACTTCCGGACTAGCTTTTATTTTAGCTGTCGATACGTCAGTCACTGAAGTCCCTCTTTATCGAAGCGCCAGTTCGATTATTTTTGATTTTTGCTTTGGCGCCACTGCTAAACCTCGACCGTCAGGACGCGGTCGAGAGAATTTTGTTTTTCAGACGGCTTGCTGACGGGCCGGGCAAGAACGGTTATAAATGCCGAGTCGATTTCGACGGCGACCGAACGTTGCAGCAACGAAACTGAAAGCACCAACCGGTGATTACCTTTAATGCTGCTCAGAATTCCTTCCAGGCCGAGCAGCGGTCCAGCGTTGATCCGGACTCGGTCGCCGATGGTCAGAAACGCGCACGGCTGATGCTCGATTCCGGAAGACGCCAGGCGCTGGATCGAGAGGATCTCAGCCTCGTCGACGGCGGCCGGAATGTTATTAAAACTGACGATCTGAATAACCCCGGGGGTCTTGAGAATGGGCAGACGATTGTGCGGATTGAACCGGCAAAAGAGGTATCCCGGGAACAGCGGAGCATCGAATTCCTTGATGCGGTCGGACCAGCGTTTGCGTAACTTGTAAAAGGGCAGAAAGCGCTCGTAACCCTGGCCGGTCAACTGGTCGGCCACACTCGCCTCTTGCCGAGCACGAACTTGAAGAGCAAACCAAGGCAAGGAGCTCTGGTCTGCCACGGTCATTTCATCCGAGTTGCGTTCAACGGCCATTTTAAGTTAAGAACCGCCTGCTCCCACGCTACCGCCACAAGAGCCACATTCGCCCTTTGGTATAACTACCGAATGACTTTGCACGACACATGCCACGGCTGAACGAGACCACCAAACTGCTATATCTATGTCCCTAATGGGCTTAAATGTGGCAATTCGCCCGACTACCGGTACGCCTGAACGATCCAGACCCGCGGACAGTGAACATTGCTATCCCGGACATGCAATTGTTTTCCTTGCCGCAAACCACAGAAAACAAAGCCGAAATGGAACCCACCTGCGCCGTTGATGGGTGCGATTCGATATTCGAGTTACTGAACACGTTCGCCCTTCGGTTGAGCGCTAGTCCCATATCCGTACCCATACCCATATCCGTACGCGGAGGTGTAGTAAGAGCCGTAGGCGTGCGCTGGATCTACGGCGTTTAGGACCACTCCCACCACGTTCCGCCCCTGCAGCTCCTGGCAGGATCGCTGCGCGGTCGCCATAGGAGTCTGACCCGCGCGAACGACCAGCAGAACTCCGTCTACGAGGTCTGCAAGGAAACTCGAATCCGCGACGGGCAAAAGTGGCGGCGAGTCGAGAATGATCCAATCGAAGACCGGGGACATGCGCGCCAGCAGAGTCTTCAAACGGCCGTTGGACAACAGCTCGCTCGGGTGGCTGCTTTCAATTCCTCCCGGTATGAAACACAAATTACCGTCGAGCCCGTTTTGGACAATCGCGAACTCATCCGCTTCGCCCTTCAGATATTCGGTCAAGCCAGGCGAGGCTGGCGCGCCCAGTGGCACGTGCAAGCGAGAGCAGCGCAGGTCGGCGTCGATGATCAGCACCCGGCGATCCGGCTGGCGAACGATGGATTGCGCGAGATTGTTGGTAACAAATGTTTTGCCTTCGGCCGGCACGGAACTGGTGACCAGCAGAGTCTTCAGCGATTGCGTACTGCGCATTTGATACAAACGCGAACGCAGGGTCCTGAACTGCTCCGCTCCGTGCCCGGTGGTCGCTGAATTCAGAAACATATTTACGTTCGGGTCGAGATGCCAGGTCGGATGAGCGCACTTTTTGCGCAAATCATCAAAACGCAGATAATCGCTCGATACTGACGAGCCCGGTTCCGGCCGGGCCACATAGTCCCGCGGGGCTACGCGGGACATGACATTTACATCGTCCAACATAGGCACGTTTGATTCCACGGATGCGATCGCAGAGAGATCGTTTGGTGGCGCAGACGCTCTTTCTTGTTCGGCTTTTTTCAATGCTTCGTGAATACGGCTCATGGTTTCCTTTCGCGCATGGCGGAGGGTACGATATTGGCTTCCCGCAACCGTCCGAGGAGTTCGTCAAGATTCTGTAAGAGGGCCTGGGTATCGAAGGACTGTGCAGCGGCGCCATTGGTGCTGGCGGTTGCAATCGGTTCGATTTCGTCGAGTTGAAATTCGCGCGCGACTTCTTCGACCAGGTGAGCCGGTACCGGGCGCAAATGGTCGACGTAGGCATTGATCAAGGCATGCTCGCAGAGCAAGTTGACAACGCGGGGAATGCCGCGTGAATACAAGTTGACGGTCTGGATGGCTTCTTTCGAGAAAATTGGCTCGCCATTCGCGCCGGCGATGCGCAGGCGCTCGGCGATGTAGCCGAACGTCTCTTCGAGCGTCAAAGGAGAGGTTCGGCAGCGCAGGGTGATGCGCTGGCGCAGTTGGCGCAACTGCGGCAGTTTCAGTTTTTCTTCCAGCTCCGGCTGGCCGGTGAGCACGATCTGCAGGAGCTTTTCGGTTGAGGTTTCGAGGTTGGTCAGCAGCCGAATTTCTTCAAGTACCTGCAGCGAAAGGTTTTGCGCTTCGTCGACGATCAGTACCGCTGTTTCGCCGGCGCGGTACCGCTCCAGCAGCCAGTGGTTCAGCTTCAACAGCACTTGGCTCTTGTGGCGAGATTCGACTGGGATTTCGAAGTCAGCCATCATGAAATCGAAAAGCTGGCTGACGTTCAGCTGAGAATTGAAAACAAACGCGGTCTTCACGCGTTGGCCATGCAGCCAATCCAGCAACCGGTTCAGCAAAGTTGTTTTGCCAGTTCCGACTTCGCCGGTCAGCAGAATGAAACCTTTACGGTTTTGAATGCCGTAGGTCAGACCCGCCAGCGCTTCCTGAATCTGTTTGGTCAGGAAGAGATAGCGCGGGTCCGGGTTTACGTTGAACGGGCTTTCGCGTAGTCCGAAAAATTTCTGGTACATATTCCTCTAGACTCCCGCTCCGACTTCAACCGTCTCTTCCACTGAGCCGCGGCCCGCCTGCAATTTGGTTTTCTTGGAGCTAAGCGATTCGACCGCCGGAATCATCGCCAGCACCGGAAGTTGCAGAGCAACTTCCACGTCGCGTTCGTTCTTGAATGACGAATCCTTCATTTCCATCAGGAAAGCGAGTCCCAGGCCGAGCGCCAATCCTCCGCCGAGGCCGCCCAGCGCAAACATCGGGCGATTCGGGAAGGATGGCTTGTCGGGTAGGTTCGCGGGATCAAGAACGCGGAACTGCTCACCTTGCTGGTCGCGTTCGAGCTGCGTAGCCATGGAGGATTCCTGGCGTTTTTTCAGCAGGTCGTTGTAGGAGGCTTGAGCCGTTTCGTAGCCGCGCGTCACATCTTTGTACTGCTGCTCGACGATCGGGCTGGACTGGATCCGGCTTTGGTACATCCCTATTTGTTGCTTAATTTGCTCCTGCTCTTTGGATTTTGCAGCGATGGCCTGGTCGTAACTGTGAACCTGAGCACGAAGTTGCTGGATTTGGGCTGGCTCGATCGAGGATCTTGGCTCTTTAACCGAGGCTTGCGCGCCGGATTGATTGTCTTCAGCCATCTTTTTTTGCAGCGCGGCGATGTCCGCTTTGGTCTTTGCGACGTCTGGATAATCGTCTGTGTAACGGGCTTGCAAGCTGGCCAACTGGGTTTGGAGCGCGATCAATTGCTGCTCGAGAGTGGCCGGGTTGTGGCCGGTTTGCGAGGCCTGCCAGGCGGAAACCTGCTGGCTCAGCAAAGTCTCCGCAAAACTCTTGTCCTGTTGCGCACGGGCCAAAGCCTGAGTCGCGGCATCCAGTTGCGAAGTAAGCCCCGTAAGAATATTCAGATTGGTCTGCTCTTCGTCGGGAAGGGATCCCCCGTAACGGCTTTTGAATGCAGCCAACTTTGCGTCCTGTTCGTCGAGGGCGGCTTTGGCATCGACGAGCTGCTGGCTCAAGAATTGGGTGGTTTCTTCGGAATGCTGTTGGCGCGACTTTAGGTTTTCCTCGATAAACATGGACGTCACCGCGGTGCAAACTTCCTGCGATGTGCGTGGGTTGTCGAGCGTGACCGCAATGTTAAAACCCGGAAGATCGCGCGAACGCGTCTCCGCCATCGGCAGAACGGGGGTTACCTCAATCGATTTCTGAAGGCGAGCGACGAGTTCTTCCGTTGAAACTTTGCGCGCGTCAGATTGGTACAAACCGTACTGGCGGATGATGGGTTCCAGGCGACTGCGGCTCAGAATCTGCTGCTGCATGCTGGCCAGACGCTGGCCGATTTCCGACGGTATCGATCGACTTTACATAATCGGTCGGCACGGACTGCTGCTCGACCAGCACCAGCGTTTGCGACTTGTACTTCACCGGCAACAGACCGCGACACGCCATAGGCGAGTGGCCCGCCTACGATGGTACAAATCAAAATCATGACCCAGTGCCGCTTCAACATCGCCAGGTAGTCAGCTGCAGTTAATTCTCGTTGTGCCATTCGATCCTCATTCGCAAAATTCGTCGTTTGCTGTCTCTAGAACGCTATGGGTTGCCGGTGCCAGTTGAGGCCCACGCTAATCTGATTGCGCGTCAAATCCGCATTGCAATTGGTTCCTACACAAAAACCTTGGTTCGATGTTTGATGTTGAAGCTGATAACTCAAGCTCACATCTAGAGCGCGGCCCAGAGTCCGGCCGAAATTCACCCCGCCGTACCAATATCCAAAACTTTGTGCAGTCGGGGTGGTTCCGGTGGTTCCGAAAGGGTTAATGCCTTTGTTTCTAGAATACCCAACATCCACACTGCCGTTCAGTTGGCGGGTCAGTTGCCGGAAAGCCGATGCAGAAACGGTGTCCGACAACGATCCCAGCAAAACGCCGGAACCGCCACTCACCCCGTGCGCGTATTGGGCGCCGAACCCTACTTTCTGCAGTTGATATTGAACATTGGTGCTGAGTGACCAAAAAATCTCTCGCATCTGGCCGCCGGTCGTCGTACCCGTCGTCGTAGTGGTCAGAGGGCTGGTGACATACGTGATGTCCGGCCCACCCTGCACTTGAAAAGAAAATCGCCCGGTTACCCGGCGCCCGTAGGAAGCTTGGAACGAGTTGTCGTTGATTGACTGATTGAATCCCGAATAGCGGTAACCGCTGAACCGATAGAAAAAGCCGACGGTGTCCTTGGCGGTCCACTGGTAGTTGTAACCGGCCTGAAAAATCGAGTCACCAAAATCGATTAGGTCGTTATCGAAGTAATGAAGGAGGGAATAGCCGCCAGCGACGGTTATCGACGATCGCCGATCCAAATATATATCTGCCTCAGTGAGGAAAGAATTTGTGGCGCGCAATCCTCTGGTGGTCAAAATCGAATCACCGGGGGTCAGTCCCGGCTGCAAACCGAGCGAACCGCCACCAGGTAGCGTCACCCCGCCGCCGAGTCCCGCGTATCCAAAGGACGATTCGGGTAGCAAGCTGAACTGATCGATGAACTGTAGCTTGAACCGCTTCCAGTTCAGGGCCTCGGTGACCCCCAGTTGTTGCAAGGTCGAATCACCCGCGCTGCCGCCGATCGAAATCGTTCCTCCACCCAGATAGCTTAGGGTCAAATTTGAGATTCCCGACGCGTCGTGCAGGTCGATTCCGCCTACGAACGAAGTGAAATCTCCCCAGCCGTTGCTGCCGGAGCCGCTTAACTCGTTTGAATCGGCAATCGAGAAAATCCTGAATTGCGGCTGCAAGAAATTGTGATCAAGCGGAGCTTTGCCGAACGAAATTGGTTCGACTCCGGTCAAAGCAGTCGTGTCGGGCAATGTTTTTTGAGTGACTTCGCGATCATCGTCGGTGCCGTTGAGGCCGGCCAGCGGCGAACGGATTGCCGGTATCGGCTGCGCTGGATTTTCCGATGGCGCATTCGGATTCTGGGCGGGCTGTTGAGATTGATCCTGATCTTGTGGCTGCTGCGCCCGAACAGGGATCGCCATCAGCGCGGCGGCGCACAACGAAACGCTCAGGATGTGGAGCTTCTTGCGCATCTTCTCCGGTCCTAGGGAACCACGATGGTGTCGCCGGCTTTCAGCGGAATATCTTGTTCCGGTTTTTTGCCGTTGATCACTTCTTTATAGTTAAACGGGTATTTCACCTGCTTGCCATTCTCAGCACGCAGCACATAGATGCTCTTGGTGCGCGCGAATTGCGTAAAGCCTCCTCCGCTGGAAATGGCCTGCAAGACGGTCATTCCCGGAATCATCGGGAACGCCCCGGGCCGGCTGACTTCGCCAAGCAGATAGACTCGCTGACTGTTGATCGTGGTGACGATCACCGTCACCTGCGGGTTTGTTACGTATTTTTTCAGGCTCTCGGTGATCTGGGCAGCGAGGGCAGCAGGCGTCAAGCCGGCGGCCTGTACGTCATTCAGGAGCGGCAACGAAATTTTCCCGTCCGGGCGCACCGGAACGACACGCGAGACTTCCGGCTCTTTCCACACGCTGATGTCCAGCACGTCTTGCCCGCCGATAACGTAATTCGGGTCGGCCGTCGCAGTTTTCTTCGCGGCATCGCTGGCCATCGCCGGGACGGCAGGGTGGCTGGGTTGTTTGACGCTCGTATCTTCCTGTGCTCTGGCAGGAATTGCGACAGAAGCAACTGCCAGGAGCATCCAGATGTGATTTCGAATACGCATCTCGCTTTATCCTCTTTGCCCGGTCTCGGAATCCTGCACGCCGATCTGTTTCAACTTGTACAGAAGCGATTTGTAGCTGATCTGGAGTTCCTGAGCGGCGCGCTTGCGGTTCCAGCGCGTGTGCTCCAGGGCCTTCAAAATCAAATCCCGCTCCGCCTCACGCGACGCGGCCCGCGCGGCCTGTTTCAGTGAGTGGGCTCGCGGTTCGAAAACTTCAGCGGGCCGTTCGATCGGCACGGCCGTCAATTCCGAAAGAGCGAGGTGTTCGTCGCCCAGCGCCACAATTTTCTTCACGACATTTTCCAGTTCACGAATGTTCCCCGGCCAGGAATGATCGAGCAGCAGGCGCATCGCGCGCGGACCCACCGAGGGCCGCGGTTTGCCAAACTGCGCGGAATGTTTAGTCAGAAAGAATTCAACCAGTATGGGAATGTCTTCGCGCCGGTCGCGCAACGGAGGCAGTCGTAGACACACACCGTTAATCCGGTAATACAATTCACTCCGAAACCGTCCCGCGCGCATTTCCTCGTCGAGGTTCCGGCTGGTGGTCGAAATCACCCGCGCGGTCAGTGACCCGCGCCGTGCGGTGCCGTCGCCGGGCAGCGCGTACAACAAGCTTCGCTGGCAGGCCGCGTCGAGCTCGCTGATTTCTTCGAAAAAGACGGAACCAATCGAGCTTTCCTGGCTGGGAATCCCGACAACACCGTTGGTGTTCAACTCCAATTCTGCGGTGAGCAGCGCCGGATTCATGGCCGCGCACGTGATGCTGACGAGTCGTTCTTCGGAGCGCGCTGATAGGCTATGCAAGCGGTGGGCGAACATCGCCTTTCCGGTGCCGCTCTCTCCCACCAGCAGTACCGGGATATTGGTCGCGGCGATTTCCGCCAGCACGCTCTCGAGGGTTTGCATTGCCGCGCAGATTCCGCCGACGAAATCGCGGTCTTCCCTCACCATCAAGCTCTCAAGTCCGTTGGTCGTCATTCGCCCTGTGCCTTGGCCTGCATCTATCTTTGTCGAGGTTTTGGAAGCTCACGATAGTACTCCCAGACAATTCCACTAGGACTGCAAGGTAAGTGCCACCTACGAGCCCGTCGGGCCAGCGGGTGGCCAATAGTTAAGTCTATTATTATCAGTAAAAATCTCAAGGCTGTTGAGCGCGAGACGCCGAACTCTCCAGGGGTCTTCCTCGGCATGTTCCATAAATGGGTAAAATACATTCCCTTATTGCCTAATCGATGGGAGTTTCTCTGAGCTGCAGTGAGGCCGAGTGCTCCCAGCAGCTATGTATCAAGTAAGTTGTTGTTTTTCAATTGGTTAGACTTGCGCAGAAACCAGGGGATACTTATCGGGGGATCGTGGTTTATGGGGCATTCTAGATTTCGCTTTTTATTCGCAACTCTTCGATGGAGCTTGGTTAAGGGTTCCGGCAACCATCGTCGGGCTAGCAGTGGATTGCGTTCCGGCGAAGGTGTAGCATTCGTGAGTTCCGGTGGGCCGGTGCACTGATCGAACGAGGAGCCTATGCGCTTGGGAAAGGGATCGACTTCGCTGATTGCTCTAGTTTCGGTGGCGGGGCTGTTTGCTGCCTGCAGCCGCGATCCGCAGGTTCTGAAGAAAAAGCATTTCGATCGAGGCCAAGCTTATTTTCAGCAGGGAAAATACCCCGAAGCCGCCCTGGAATTTCAGAACGCGATTCAATTCGATTCGAAGTATACCGAGGCCCATTACCAGCTGGCCCAGACCTACCTGAAGGAAACGGATTGGGTTCACGCCTACCAGCAACTGATGGCCACGGTGGCGCTGAACCCCGGAAAACGTACAGGCGCAAATCGATCTGGCAAATTTATTCCTGGCTGCCGGCAAACTGTCCGACGCCCGAGACCGCGCGACGATAGTTCTCAAATACGATCCGCAAAATGCGAATGCGCAAGCCATTCTTTCCAGTGCCGACGCTTCGCAAGGAGACCTGGCGAAAGGTTTGACCGAAGCGCAGCAAGCGGTTCAGATGGATCCCTCGCGCTCGAGTTCTCTGCTGAATTTGGCGATCATTCAGGAAAAATCCAAGGATCTAGCGGCGGCCGAGCAGAGTTACCTGAAAGCCGCTGCTCTGGACGAGAAGTCCCTCGCGGCGCGCCTCGCTCTGGGAAGCTTTTATCAACGTCAGAGACGCTGGCCGGACGCCGAGAAGCAATATCAAGCGGCGATCGCAGTCGACCCCGCTAATCCTTATCCGCGGGCAACCTTAGCCGCTCTCTATCTGAATGAAGGGAAAAAGGACGCCGCCGAAAAAACTCTGCAGGATACTAAGTCCGGCCTGAAAGACAATCCCAACGCTTACCGCATGCTCGCTGAATTTTATCTCGGTCAGCGCGAATTCGATAAAGCTGCAGCGGAACTCAGCTCGCTGAACGCCGAACACCCGAAAGATCCGGTCGTTTCGCGCATGCTTGCGGATTTATTGTTGCTGCAAAACAAAGTCGACGAGGCGTCGAAGGTAACCGACAATTTCCTAAAGAATTCGCCGTCCGATCCCAATGCCCAAATCCTGCGGGGTCAAATTCTGGTTCGGCAGGGCAAAGCGTCCGACGCCGTGCATATTCTCGAGCAGGCCGTGAAGAGTTCTCCGGATAGCGCCGCCGCACACTATCAGTTGGGTATCGCCTACGCCGCAACGCAAAATGCGGGTCAGGCGGAAGCGGAATGGCGCCAGGCTTCGAAATTGCAGCCCAACATGGCCGAGCCCTTGCGTGCATTGGCCGCTTTAGCTGCGCGCAGAAGTGACCAAGCGCTGCTGGAAGAGACGGGCGGAAGGCTGATGATGTTGGAGCCAAAATCGCCGGAAGGCTACATCCTTCACGCGGAAGCCCTCTACCTTAAAAAAGATTTGCCCGGGACGGAAGCGGATCTGAAGCGGGCTATTAGCGCGGCGCCGCAAAATCCCGCCGGCTACACCCGACTGGGCGACCTGCGCTTAAGCGAAAAGAAATTCGACGAAGCCGAACAGTTATACGGCGAAGCTCTGAAACGGAATCCTGCGGACATCCAAGCCATCACCGGCATCGTCAATGTTTCCTTGCAAAAGAAAGACCACGCCAAGGCTCTGCGCGTGCTTCAGGATCAGATGGCAAAGGTTCCGGCGAATAGCGCATTGTACCTGCTGCTCGGCCAGGTCGAGATGCGCAATCAGGATTCCGCCAAAGCGGAAGCGGCGTTTCAGAAAGCGACGGAGCTTGATCCAAATAACATGAATGCGTTCCTGATGCTGGCGAGCACGCAAATTTCCCGCGGCTCGGTGGATCAGGCCATCGAAGCCTACCATCGCGCGATAGCGTCAAATCCGAATGACGTGCGAATTTACGTTGCGCTGGGCAGCTTGCTGGAAACTCGCAATCAATGGCAGGAGGCGGAAGATCTCTACCGGAAGGCTCTAGCGATTCGTCCCGATTATGCCCTGGCAGCCAACAATCTCTCGTATCTTATGCTCGAACATGGCGGTGATCTGAGTGTCGCGGTGTCTTTGGCCCAAACCGCACGGAAAGGCATGCCGGATTCGCCGAATTCGGCCGACACACTCGGTTGGGCTTACTACAAGCAGGGCGTCTATCAATCGGCGATAGGTCTATTTCAAGAAGCGATCAAGAGCGATGCGCAGAATCCGACCTACCACTACCATTTGGGAATGACGTATCAGAAGGCCAATGATTTCGACGCGGCGAAGAAACAGCTCCAGTACACTCTGCAGATCAGCCCCAACTATAGTGAGGCCGACGAAATTCGAAAGATTCTGGGAGAGACTGCGCCGCAGAAGAATTAAATCCGGATCTTCGGGCTAGTCCAGTTTGAATTCGGCGCGCCAGTCAGATTTATCGGCTACGGCCGGTTGGTCCTTCTTGTCCAGGACATAATTCCCGAGCACCAGAAAATCCATCTCAGTCCGCATGAAGCAGCGATAGGCGTCTTCCGGCGTGCAGACGATGGGTTCGCCACGCACGTTGAAGCTGGTGTTCACGATCACGCCGTAACCGGTCAGTTCTTTGAACTCGTGAATTAATTCCCAGTATCGTGGATTTGTTTCCTTGCTGACGCTTTGGATGCGAGCCGAATAATCGATGTGGGTGATGGAAGGAAGATCGGAACGCAGAAAATAGAGCCGTTCGTACAGAGACTTTTCGTTGTAATTTTTCGGAAGCGGAATTTGCTTTATCCTGACGAACCGGCGCGACGATCAGCATGTAAGGAGACGGCCGGTCCAGTTCGAAATGTTCCGCGATTTCCTCTTCGAGGACCGAGGGCGCAAACGGCCGGAACCCCTCGCGATATTTGATCTTTAAATTTAACTTTTTTTGCATCTCGGGGTTTCGCGCATCGCCGAGGATGCTGCGTCCGCCCAGTGCGCGCGGGCCAAATTCCATACGGCCCTGAAACCAGCCGACGACGTTTCCTTCGGCGAGTTTTGCAGCGACGTCCGCTGCGAGTTGCTCGAAATCGTCATAGTGGCGTGCTTTGGCGTCATGCTTTTCGAGCGCCCGCGCTATTTGTTTGTCGGAGAATTCCGGTCCCAGATACGATCCCTGCATGGCGTCGGCCTGGCGAGTCACCTGGCGTTCGTTACCCTGTTGGATGTGCCACACGGCATACGCCGCGCCGACGGCTCCGCCAGCGTCTCCGGCGGCCGGCTGAATCCAGATATCGTCGAAAATTCCGGCGCGCAACAATCTTTCCGTTGGCCACGCAGTTGAGCGCGACACCGCCCGCCATCACCAGATTCTTGCAGCCGGTCAGTTGTCGCGCCGCGCAGGCAATCTTGACTACGATTTCTTCGGTTACCTGCTGAATGGCCAGCGCCATGTCCATGTAGACCTGGGTCAGCTCGGACTCGGGCTTGCGGCGCGGCACTCCGAAGAGCTGTTCCCACTTCGCTTCGTTGGCCATCTTCAGGCCGGTGGCGAATTCGAAGTAACCCATGTTCAGCAAAATCGAGCCGTCTTTGCGAACGTCGACCAACTCGGTGAGGATTTTGTTTTTGAATTCCGCAGTCCGCGGCGAATCGGGATTACCGTAAGGCGCGAGGCCCATGAGCTTGTACTCGCCGCTATTCACCGTGAAGCCGATGTAGTACGTGAACGCGGAATAAAGCAGGCCCACGGAGTGCGGAAATTGCAGTTCGCTTAATATCTCAATATCTTTGCCACGACCCCGTCCGATGGTGGTGGTGGCCCATTCGCCGACACCGTCGATCGTAATGATCGCCGCATCCTGGAATGGGGATGGATAAAAGGCGCTGGCCGCGTGCGACAAGTGATGTTCGGGGTAGTACATCGGAATCCTGGCGGTGCCGAGCTCGGCGAGATGCTTGCCCAGCATGCTGCGCATAAAGAGCTTTTCTTTGATCCAAACCGGCATGGCCGAAAGGAAGCTCGAGAAGCCGCTCGGCGCAAACGCGTGATACGTCTCCAGTAACCGCTCGAACTTCAAAAATGGCTTGTCGTAGAAGGCCACGCCAGTCAGGTCGTTGAAATCGATTCCCGACTTCTTCCAGAACGTAGCGGCAGGCGTTCATCGGGAAAGACGAATCGTGCTTCTTGCGGGTGAACCGCTCCTCCTGCGCTGCGGCGACGATCTTGCCGTCGACCAGAATCGCCGCCGCGCTATCGTGGTAGTACGCCGATATTCCGAGAACTGCTTTCTTCATTCCAATTCCTTAGGAGGTTTCAGCACAGCAGGCCGGCTCACAGCTAGAACAGGGTGTAGATAAACGGCGCGAGGGCCGAGCCGCCGGCGAAGACCATCAGGGCGCCAAACATCAACATGATGATGATGAGCGGCAGCAACCAGAATTTTTTCCGGTCCTTCAAAAATCCCCACAAATCTTTCAGGAAATCCATTTCCTCTCCTCCGACTCAGTACGGCCGTTCGAGGTCCCGGCCGACAAACGTGTGATTTCTCTCGACCATCACGGAATCTTTGCCGGCCCTGAAAGCGCGCAGCTTCAAGGAATCCTTGCCCGCCAGCCGGCGAAAAATCGCAATGGGCGTGACGACCGCGAAGAACACGATCGAGAGCAAAATTCTGGACATCACCGCGCCGAGCAGTTCGGAAAATCCGAGCCAGACCACCGCCACCGGCTTGAAAATTCGCGGCACAGCCATGTTGATGACCTGCACCACGATCGCGGCGATCAGATAGCCTTCGCGTTTTTTCGACGCGAACACCAACAAAAGCAGCAGGACCACGGCCATGCCCGTGTCGCGGCTCTGCTCCTTGGTAATCTTTTTCATGGACAGCTCAATCATAAACGGCGTTGCTCTCTAATCTCAACTTCGCCGGGAGCTCTATCTTCGTACCCTTCCGAGGATACAATGAGTTGGCGTTGTTGAGCGGGCTGACTGTCGTACATTTGAATCGTTGCGCGATCGGGCCTAATTCGTGGAGGGTAGGGATGAAAGATTGCCGCCAATTTTACATTGATGGAAAGTGGGTCGCGCCAGCCGCAGCGTCCGACTTCAGCGTGACCAACCCAGCCACCGAAGAAATCATTGCGACCATTTCGCTAGGCGGCGTCGCCGACATAAATAAAGCGGTGGCGGCGGCCAAACGCGCGTTCCCGTCTTTCTCCGAGACCAAACTCGAAGACCGCGTTGCCTTGTTGCGAAAAATAATCGAGGTGTACCAAAGCAGAATCGAGGAAATGGCCGAGACAATTTCCCGGGAAATGGGCGCGCCGATGTCGTTCACTCGCGCGGCGCAGGCTCCGGTGGGGCTGGCGCACCTGAACGAAGTGGTGCGAATTTTGGGCTACTTCAAATTTGAAGAAATGCACGGCACAACGATGATGCGAAAGGAGCCCATCGGGGTGTGCGGCTTCATCACTCCGTGGAATTGGCCCATGAACCAGATTGTCTGCAAGGTGGCACCGGCGATCGCCGCCGGATGCACCGTGATTCTGAAGCCGAGCGAACTTGCACCGCTTTCCGCTTATCTCTTTGCCCAGATTCTCGACGAAGCGGGAGTGCCCGCCGGCGTCTTCAATATGGTGAATGGCGACGGGCCGATTGTCGGCGCCGCGATTGCCGCGCACCCGGACATCGACATGGTTTCTTTCACCGGCTCGGCGCGTGCGGGCGTGGCGGTGGCTCAGGCCGCCGCGCCGACGGTGAAACGCGTCACTCAGGAGCTCGGCGGAAAATCGGCGAACATCATTCTCGACGACGCCGACCTGGAAAAGGCCGTGAAACAGGGTGTGCAAAGCTGCTTCCGCAACACCGGTCAATCTTGTGACGCTCCAACGCGCATGCTGGTGCCCAAAGCCAAGATGCCCGCAGCGATTGTCGCCGCGAAACAAGCGGCCGAAGCCACCAAAGCGGGAAATCCCCTTTCCGAGGAAACCCACATCGGCCCGCTTGCGGGCAAGGCTCAGTTCTCCAAAGTTGAACGCCTCATTAACAAGGGCCTCGAAGAAGGCGCCACGCTCGTAGCCGGTGGATTAGGCAAGCCGGACGGCGTGGCCAAAGGCTACTTCGTTAAGCCCACGGTTTTTGCGGATGTGCGCAACGACATGACCATTGCGCGCGAAGAGATTTTCGGGCCAGTCCTTTGCATGATTCCCTATGACGATGAAGAACAGGCGATCGCTATCGCGAACGACACGCCGTACGGCCTGTCGGGATATGTTACGTCCGGCGATATGGATCACGCGCGCCGGGTGGCCAAGCGCATCCGCGCCGGGAATGTACACATCAACGGCGCACGATCGGCTTTCGACGGCTGTTTTGGCGGCTACAAACAATCGGGAAATGGCCGCGAGTGGGGCGAGGCGGGCCTGGAAGAATTTCTGGAGCTGAAAGCGATCTTTGGCTACGAAGCGCCCAAAAAATCTTAGGAAAGGCAAACCCGGCTCGGCCGGTACCGCAAAAAGTGCAGTAGAATTCCTGGCGCCCATGAACCCGAAAATCAGACAAAAAGCGCTGCGGCTGCTGACCAACGGAATCTACGTGATGACTTCCCGCAGCGGCGAGAAATTCGGCGCAGCCACGGTCACCTGGGTTTCGCAGGCCGGATTCAAACCTCCTTTGCTGATGGCCGCGCTGCGCAAGGACGGCAACGTCCTGGAGTGCGTGGTGGAAAGCCGCCAGGCGGTGCTGCACATACTCGACAAGGGACAAGCCAGCCTGGCTCAAACTTTCTTCGCTTCGGCCAAAGAATCCGCCGGCTTGCTGAATGGCGAACCGTACGCGCCCGGAGAAAAGACGTCCGCGCCGGTGCTGACCAACGCCCACGCGCACCTGGAATGTGAGGTTCGCGAAATCTTGCAGCAGCATGGCGATCACGCCCTCGTGATTCTGGAAGTGGTCAACGCCGAAATTCGCCGGGACATTACACCGCTGACCGTCGCCGACTCGCCCTGGGAATACGGCGGCTAGCAACCCCCCTCCAGCCCTCCAGCTTCAAACCTTCATTGCCATTGAGCAATATCGGCGGGTCCCGTATAATTGTTTGCTTTGCTAGACGGGGGAGCTACAGACAGCTATGTTGAAAAGTATTCAGCAGCGGGACAAAGAAGGTAACCGGTGGGTGAAAATTACGATGGGCGTTTTGCTCGGCATCATCTGCCTGAGCATGCTCACCTACCTGATCCCGGGCCTGGGCAGCTCCACGTTCAACGCAAGCCCCGATTCCGTCGCCTCGGTGGGTGGCAAGGACATCACCGCTTTTGAAGTCCAACAGCAATTGAACCTGGCCACGCGCGGCCAATCGGTTCCCGACGCGCTCCGCGGTTTCTACGCCAAACAAGTTCTGGATCAGATGGTCTTCAAGCAAGCGCTGGAAGTGGAAGCGCAGCGCATGGGAATTCAGGTTACGAACGATGAACTTTCCGACCGCATCAAGCAGATCCTCCCTACCGCCTGGAATGGCGATGTTTGGCTGAAGGACAAATACACCACGGAAGTCGAAACCAAGATCGGCATGCAGGTTCCGCAGTTTGAGGAATATCTGCGCGATCAGATGCTGCAGGAAAAATTCCATCAGCTGGTCACCGACGCGATTACCGTCAGCCCTGAGGAAATCCAGCGCGAATTCCTCCGCCGCAATGAGAAAGTTCAAATTGAATTCGCGCTGATCAAGCCTGCTGACCTGGCTTCGACTATTCAGCCGACCGACGCGGAATTGTCCGCATATTACTCTAAGCACATGGGTCAGTACCAAGTGCCGGAGAAGCGCTCGGCGCGCTATGCCCTGCTCGACTTGAACCGCTTGCGCGGGACCGCGCAGGCCAGTGACGCCGCGCTCCATGCCTATTACAACGCCCACGTGGAAGATTACATGGTCGCCAACCGGGTCCATGTGGAACATATCCTGTTCAAGACCATTGGTAAGACGGACGCCGAAATCGCCGAAATCCGCCAGAAGGCCGAAGATGTCCTGAAGAAGGCCAAATCCGGCGCTAATTTTGAAGACCTGGCCAAGAAGTTCTCCGAAGACGATGCCACCAAGCCCAAAGGCGGCGATCTCGGATGGATTATCGAGGGCCAGACCGTCCCGGAATTCCAGCAGGCGGCGTTCACCCTGCCCAAGGGCTCGGTTTCCGACCTGGTGAAAACCCAGTACGGGTTCCACATCATCAAGGTTATTGATCACGAGAGCGCGCATACCAAGACTTTCGACGAAGTCCGCAATACGATTCAGCCGGTGGTGCTCGAAGAACAAGTGACGGCGCAGGCCAACAAGATCTCGGGTGATATGGCTGGTGCGGTTCGGCAGTCAAATCATCAGCCACTCGATGACGTTGCCAAGAAATTCAACCTGCAGCTGGGCGAATCCCCTGCCGCGGCAGCAACGGATCCTGTTTCCGCCTTTGGTAATTCCGCCGAACTCCGCGCAGCGTTGTTTCAGCTTCGGACCGGCGAACTGAGCCCACCGATTCAAACCTCGCAGGGTGATGTGATTGTTACGCCTAAAGACATCGTCGCGGCTCACCAGGGTACGCTTGCCGAGGTCCACGACCGTGTGCTGGCCGACTATCAAAAGGACAAGTCGCTCGAACTGGCTCAATCGAAGGCGGCCGAACTCTCCAAGCTAGCCCAAGGCGGCGAAGCTTTTGATAAAGCGGCCAAATCACTGAATCTAACCACCAAAACCTCGGAGTCTTTCTCGCGGACGGGCTCTGTTCCGGATGTCGGCGCCGGCAACCTGATCGAAAGCGCCTTCACCATGCCGGTGAATCAGGTCAGTGCCCCGAAACTGGTCTCCGGAAACTGGCTGGTCTACCGTATCGTGGGCCACGAACCCGTGATTCAGAACGAACTGATCCTGCAGGCGGACCAAATTCGCCAGCAATTGCTCCAGGCCAAGCAAAATGCGGCCTATGACGCGTTCAAAACCGCGCTCGAAGACCGGCTGAAGAAGGATGGCAAGCTGACCATCAATGCCGACGCGATGAAGCGCCTGGGCGGCCGCAATTCACTGTAAGTCATTAATAATAATAGATTTATAATTTCTAAGTCTATTCTTGCCCTCCCTCCTCCCGTTCGCTAGACTATTTCTTCCGCAGTTCCTGCCCCGTAGCCAGCGGGGTCCGGCTCCAAGGCACTTCTTCCCAGCCTTGTAAAAATTGGCATTACGATTTGAGGAGCAGTCCCATGCCAGGAAAGAGAATCAAAGCGAACAAGCTCGTCGAATTCTCACGGACGCGGGCCGCCGGTAGCCAACACGCGGGTTCTGTCGATTTTGGAGATTTTCGCGACAACGGAAGGTCAAAAAACACAGTGTCGAATCGAATCTCGTCTCAGAACACCTATACCTGCGCCATGGAAAAGAACCAGAACGGCAAATACAACATCCGCGTCCGGGTGACGTTTGGGCACGGCAACTGGTCGTTGTCGGTGTACTTCCTGGCCTCTTCGTTCAACGCCGCGATAAAGAAACTCGAGCAATCCCTGCAGCTATTGCAAAAAAATGAGGAGAGGCTGCGTTTCTGGGGTGTCGAACGCACGGACGATCCCAATGTAGCGGGCGATTTGCTGCAGGAATTTGGGCTGTGGCTCGACCGCCGCCGCGAATTTCCTCGGAAGTCGGCTGAAACCATCGTGGGAAGCGGCAAACCCGTCGCGGCCTCGATGCTGGCGCCGGTACGT
This sequence comes from uncultured Acidobacteriota bacterium, assembly GCA_963737765.1. GTDB lineage: Bacteria > Acidobacteriota > Terriglobia > Acidiferrales > UBA7541 > Palsa-295. The sequence continues at coordinate 303,133 of CAVTTY010000012.1, read as the reverse complement.
CGCGTCCTGGCGGATTCGGTCTCCCAGGAGCGCGAACGCGCGTTTACCGCAGCAGCTGGCGACTAAGCGATCTCTTTGTTTTCGCCGCGAATCAAAATTTCGCCTTGGGCCAGAACCACGTCGTTCAATGACATGCGATATCGGTACGACCCCGGGTTTAGCCCCGGACGCGTAGGACCACTGACCAGGCGGACTCCCGGCGGGGCCTGAAACACATTCGAGGAAAACGGCGAGCGTTTCGCGTCGAACTCAATTCTTAGGTTTCCCGGCGTTCGAGATCCACTCCACCTGCTCGCCCGGATCGATCACCACCACTTCCGGAATCATCCCGACCAGTACCCGCTTCTCTGCCAATGAGTTAACCTCGATGCGTTTCTCGTGGAACACGAGGGACCAGTGCGATCCCTCGCTTGATTGTTCGGATTTTGGCCGGCTTTTACAGAATCGCTTTTACTTCAGTGATGATGTCCCGCGCCGAGATGCCGAACGCGTCCACCAGCTCTTCCGGCTTGCCGGAGTGGGGCATGCCATTCACCGCCATCAGCTTGAACTTCGCTGGCGCGGCGCCCGCTGCAGCTAACGCGGACAGGACGGCTTCGCCGATTCCGCCTTCCGGCCAGTGATCTTCCACGGTGACCAGCTTTCCGCCGGTCGCAGCGATTTCCGCCGCGATCGCTTTGCCGTCGATGGGCTTCACGCAGTAAAGGTCGATCACGCGGATTGCGGTGCCGGCTTTCTTCAGTTCGTCCGCGGCCTTCAGCGCTTCGTGCAGGGTCACGCCCGCGCCGATCACCGTGACCTTGTCCTGGTCGCTCTTGCGCAGGACTTTGAATCCGGGAATCGGGAACTTCTCGTCTTTGGAATACAGAATCGGAAACTTCGGCCGCGACGTTCGCAGGTAGTTGATCCCGGCCCGCCGCGCCATGGTGTCGACCAGCCGCTCGGTGGAAACCGCGTCGGCTCGGATAGAAAACCGCCGACCCGTGGATCGCGCGGAACATCGCGATGTCTTCGAGCGCCATCTGCGACGGGCCGTCTTCACCGATCGATACGCCGCAGTGCGAGCCGCACAGGTTGATGTTGGCCCGGCTGATGGCCGCCATGCGCACGTTGTCGTACGCGCGCGAAAGGAAGCACGCAAAGGTATCGGCAAAAGGCACTTTGCCGCGCGCTTGCAGGCCGACTGCGACGCTGACCAGATTTTGTTCGGCGATGTAGCCCTGCCAGAAATGATCCGGATTCGGCATCCTGGAAAGTTTCAGAGAAAGTGGAGTTCTTCACGTCGCCGGAGATTGCCACCAGTTGCTTTGTTCACTGCGCCCACGCGCTTCAACGCGAATCCGTAAGCCTCGCGCGTCGCGACCTTGGCATCGGCCGCGTAATCCGGCGCGGCCGGCGCGGGAAAATCAGGCGGCGTCGGCAGCGGCTTGCGTTCGTACGATTTTCCCGGATCCGGCGGCACCGTCGGTCCGCCGCCCAGCTCCGCAATCGCCGCCGCGAGTTGCTCCTTCGAAAACGGCTTGCCATGCCAGTTCAGTTTGTCGGCAACCTGGCTGAAGCCGTGGCCCTTGATGGTCCGCGCAATAATTGCTTGCGGCTTGCCTTTGGTCGCTTTGGCCTTGTCCAGCGCCGCGAGCACTGCGGCGACATCGTGACCGTCGATTACTTGGGTGTCGAATCCTTCCGATTCCCATTTCAGCCGGTAGCGGTCCATGTCGTGCTGGTACATGGTCGGCTCGCTCTGGCCGAGGCGGTTGATGTCGCAAATCACCGTGAGATTATCGAGGTTGTAATGCGCCGCGAACGCGGCCGCTTCCCATATCTGCCCTTCGGCCAATTCGCCGTCGCCGGTCAGCACGTACACGCGCGTGGGGCTTTTATCCATCCGCGCGCCAATGGCCAGGCCCGCGCCGACCGAAAGTCCCTGGCCCAGCGAACCCGTCGCCGCGTCCACGCCGTGGATCTGCGGCGTGGGATGGCCTTCGAGTTCGCTGGAGAATTCGCGCAGCGTCATCACGCGCGAAACCGGAAATACGCCGGCCTCCGCCAGCGCCGAATACAGCAGCGGCGCCGCGTGGCCCTTGGAGAGCACGAAGCGGTCGTCGTCGTTCGAGTTCGCGTTCTTCGGATCGAATTTCATGGCGTGGAAGAAAACGCCGGCCACCAACTGCGCCGCCGACATGCAGGACGTGGGATGGCCCGAGCCCGCGGCCGTCGTGGACATCATCGAATAAATGCTCAGCAGCTTGGCTTTTTCCTTGATCAAGTCAACTGTCGCTGCGGAAGGTCCGGCGGAGGAAGGTGCGCTCATAAATGCTCCTTGTCGATTTTAGTCTGCGGCCCCGATTTTACCCTGTTCGAGCAAATCGCGCGAATCACTTCTTTTTCAGCCGGCTTCGCCGAGCCGCAGGCTTCCAAACTTATATCGGCTGCGTTAAGGCTATCGTTAATGAACCATTTCTGGATCGTTGAACGTTCAGTGCTTGAAAATTGAACGGTGCCTTGGTCGCTGATGCGTTTGAGCCGTGCCGGTTAGAATCACGAATTGCATTTGCGGCGCGTCGAAAGTAAAGTTCTTCCATATCTGACCAACGCGACGAGGCCCGCTATGGATCAAAGTTCACTCACCGCAAAGGGCAAACCCCGTTCCCGCGCCGTCGCGCCCGATCGTCCGCCGCTTTGGGTGCTGCGCGATATCCTTGGATTCACCGGAACCACATTTGGGTGCGGACAAGGTTTGCGCGGGGCACGCACGGCCGCCGGAAGTTCCCGATGAGCGCATCGTCGCCAAATCTCGCCAATGGCGTATCGCGCCGCGATTTCCTGAAAACCGCATCGGTGGGCAGCGCCGGACTGCTCGTCGCATTCCACATGACGAGAGGGCTTTCGTCGCAAGCCGCCAGTGCTGCGGCGAATTTCGTGCCGAACGCGTTCGTTTCCATTTCTCCGGAAGGCGAGATTCGCCTGGTCGTGGCGCGCTCGGAAATGGGCCAGGGCGTGCGTACGTCTCTGCCCATGATTCTGGCCGAAGAGCTCGATGCCGATTGGTCCACGGTGAAAATCGAGCAAGCCGATTGCGACGCGAAGTATGGCGACATGACCACCGGCGGCAGCATGAGCATTCGCAGCAGCTGGGATCCGCTGCGAAAAGCCGGAGCCTCGGCACGGGACATGCTGCTCACCGCTGCTGCGGAAACCTGGAACGTGCCCAAAACAGAATGCACCACTACCGGCACAAATTTTGTGGAACACAAAAAATCCGGAAAAAAATTGGGTTACGGCGCGCTGGCGATCCAGGCGGGCAGCGTTCCGGTTCCTAAAGAAGTTCCACTCAAAGATCCCAAGGACTACCGCATCGTTGGCACCAAACGGAAACGCATCGACGGTAAGCATATCGTCATTGGCGAAGCGCATTACGGCATCGACACCAAAGTTCCGGGCATGCTGATTGCCGTGGTGGCCCGGCCACCCGTGGTCGGCGGCAAGGTGAAACATTTCGACGCGTCGAAAGCGCTGGCCATTCCCGGCGTGAAAAAAGTGTTCGAAGTTCCCGCGGTAGAAATGCCTCCGCTGTTTGGTGAAGAGCGCAAAGAAGGCTCCGGACATCAGCATTATTTGTGGGGTGGCGTCGCCGTCGTCGCCGACTCCACCTGGCAAGCCATCGCCGGGCGCAAAGCGCTCGTCATCGAATGGGATAATGGAGCGGGCGCTGATGAATCGTCCGAGACCCAAAGCGCGCAACTGGCCGAGCTGCTCAAATCTCCTGGGAAAGAGCTAAAAAAGATTGGCGATCCGGATTCGGCATTGGCATCGGCCGCAAAAAAAGTCGAAGCGACCTACGACACTCCGTTCCTGGCGCACATGGCCATGGAGCCGCTGAACTGCACCGCTTCGGTTACCGACGGGAAATGCGAGGTATGGGCGCCGACCCAAAACCCTAATGGCATGGCCACCGCCTTAGCGAGCGCTTTGAAAATGCCGCCGGAGGCCTTGACCATCCATATCACCTTAATCGGTGGCGGATTCGGGCGCCGTTTGTGCATCGACTACGGCGTCGAAGCCGCTCTTGTTTCGCATGGCCGCCGGCGCGCCGGTGAAAGTTATGTGGACCCGCGACGATGATATTAAGCACGACTACTATCGCCCGATCAGCCGACACCAGATGCAAGCAGGGCTCGATGCCAACGGGCAGGTGACTTCCTGGCTGCACCACATTGCAGCAGCCTCCACCGACAGCACTTTCCTCGGCGGCGACCTTCCCGACACCGGCGGCACCGAAATTGCCGGGACGGGATTGCCCAATGGCTCGATACCAAATTATTTTCTGCAGCAGAGTTTCCTGCACACCTCGATCCTCCGCGGTTACTGGCGCGCCGTGGATATGAACTGGAACCATTTCGCAGTGCAAAGCTTCATCGACGAAATCGCCGCAGCCAATGGAAAAGATCCGCTCGAACTCCGCCGGCAGTTGATCGCCACGACGCAGAAACCTTCCGGAGCGGGCGACAACGAAAGCGACGCCCCGGTGAATACGGAACGTCTGTTGGCCGTACTGAATCTTGCGGCGGAAAAATCAGGCTGGGGCAAAAAATTACCGGCCCGGAGCGGCCGCGGCATCGCCGGGCTTTACGGATTCGGCAGTTATGTCGCCCACGTGGCGGAAGTGACGGTGGCCAAAGACGGCACGCTGAAAATCGATCGCATCGTGGTCGCCGTCGATTGCGGCCAAGTCATCAATCCCGACATGCTCGAAGCCCAGGTGCAAGGCGGCGTGGTTTTCGGTCTCACTTCCGCGCTCCTCGATGAAATCACCATCGCCAATGGTCAAGTGCAGCAAAGCAATTTCGATAATTATCCGGTGATTCGAATCAACGAGGCACCCCACGTCGAAGTTCACATCATCCCGAGCCACGAGGCGCCTGGAGGAATTGGCGAGCCGGGCGTTCCATCCACGGCTCCGGCGGTAGCTAACGCAATTTTCGCGGCCACCGGCAAACGTCTTCGCCGCTTGCCATTCCGAACGAAAGAACTCGCCCAGTCGTAATGTATGGGCGCTGCGCGCGATGCCTGCCAAGGCGCTATCGCGATGAGCGCAACAGTTCGGGCGACCGCAGCACATCCGCGACTCGTGCCACTTGAGCCATTTCCACCACGTCATGCACGCGCACAATATGAGCGCCCTGTAAGACGCTGGCCGCCACCGTCGCGGCAGTTCCCCAAACGCGATCGTTTCCGTCGCTGGGCTTCAGCGCCGCGCCCAGAAAACTTTTCCGGGAGGTCCCTAGCATGAGCGGCAATCCCAGTTTCGCTAGTTCCGGAAGCCGCTGAATAATTTCGCAATTTTGTTCGTGGCTCTTGCCAAAGCCGATTCCGGGATCGACCACGATTTGCGACCTCGAAACGCCTGCCTTCAGGGCCTGCGTAATGGAATGCCGCAGTGCCGCCGTAAGGTCGCGAATCACCTCGCGGGCGAATGGACGCTTCTGCATGGTCCGGGGCGTGCCACGCATGTGCATCAATATGAGCCCGAGCTTTCGTTGCCGCGCTACATCCGCCAGTCGGGGGTCGTTCCGCAAACCAGTGACGTCGTTCAGAATTTCCGCGCCGGCGTCCGCAGCTGCTTCGGCTACCTCGGCCTTGCTGGTGTCCACCGAAATTGGAATCCGAATTCTCCCGCGCAATTTTTTCAACACCGGCAGGATTCGCCGCATTTCCTCCTCCGCCGGAATTCCGGCAGAGCCAGGCCTCGTCGATTCACCGCCAACGTCGATGATATGTGCTCCGGCGGCTTCCATGTTCATGGCTTGCGCCACAGCGGCTTCCGTATCCAGATAAAGTCCGCCATCGGAAAAACTGTCCGGCGTCACGTTCAGAATGCCCATCACCAAGGTGTGCTCCCCCAGAGCGAGCGATCGCCCAGGAAGCCGCAGGCGGAATTTTCTTCGCGGTGGGAACATGGTCGCTATTGAAGCACGGTTTTTGCCGGGATGTAGTACGACGCGCGCGCGGTTACCGTGGCATTCGGATGCCCGACAACTTCCACTCGCAATTGGTGCCAGCCGGCGCGAGGGGTCTGCGCTGTACCGGCCACCGTGGGGGAAAAGCCGACAGTATATTCAGCCCGAATTTTGACGGCAATTTGATGAAAAGTGTCGGCGAGGGTCTCCGCTTCGCGCAGAAAATAGAGTTGCCCGCCCGATCGCCGCACCATCTCGACCAGGTACAACGTATACGCGGGAATTTTTCCATCGCGCGCTGATTCGGTCAGCCACGTCTGGCCGGCGTGACTCGCCAGAAAAGCCGCCGTCATGATTTTCGGGCGGCTTTCGGTCGAGACCGCGAAAACCTGAACGTCCTGGGTTGAAAGCTCACGCAGCACATCTTCGAAAGTGAGTTGATTGTTCGGCAGGCCAGGCCGCGGTCTCGAGCTCGCAGGGTCGAGAGTCAACCCCAGCCCGCTGTCCTGTCCATCGGTCAGCAGTACAATGGCTTTGCGTCCGGTCCGTCCGGCAAAGAGCTCTTTCGTCGCCAAAAATATGGCCTGATAGATATTCGTGCCGCCGGTGTCTCCGAGCAACTGCCTGGCGTCCACGCGCCCTACCGCTTTTCGAATCGCGCCCCAATCATCGGAAAATGGAATCTGCAAATAAGTGTGGGCGGAGAAATCGACGACTGCCGTTTGATCCGACGAACCCAGCGCATCCACCAGCGCGCGCGCCGCGTTCTTCATTTCATCCGATTCGCGCAACACGCTGGGGCTGGCGTCGAGCATTATCGCTACGCTGGCAGGCTGACGTGACGCGTCGAAATAAACTACCGGTTGATCCGCACCATCGTCGAACACGCGGAAATCTTTCTGTTGCAGATTCTGAATCGCCACGCCGTCGGCTCCAACCACGCTGCAAGCCACCGGGACAATTTGGGTTACGACCGAGATCGAATGGGCATTACCAGCGTACTCCGGAACATTGGCCTCGTGGCCGGCACCCGAAAGTACCAGGGTGAGTTCGCCCGTCGCGGGATCCCGCTTCCACGTGATTCCGTCGTCCAGCCGACGCGGTCGTGGCAAGGCTCCAGATGGTTTGTGTTGGGCGTTAATCCGGAGCGGGACGCAGACCAGGAGGGACAAAATGCCAACGATGAAGAGTGCTGTAAATAGACTTCGACCCGAACCGACCACGGGAGGCGCCAACCGTGATCGCATCGCCGGGCTAGTCCAGGTCAAAATCGCGCAGCGGCTTCTCGATGGGGCCGTCCTTCGCTTTCTTTAGGCCCTCCGCGAATTTTCGTGCCAGCAGATCTTCCTTGGTCTTCTCAGCTTCCACTGACGCGCGGAATTTGGCTTCGACGGCGTCGACCTGCTTCTGCAACAGGCTTGCAGTGTTATCCAAGTCCACGGAAGACGGGGGCCTGGGCGGAGCAACATGGGAAAGAACCGCGCCGATCTCGCCGTCAATCGTGAGCTTGGCCTGGCAGCACGGGCAACTGACCTCAAAAGTTCCTGCCGATCGTTTCGACATAGACTCATTTTACGCCAAATCGGGAGCAAGCGAGTGCCTCTCGATTCAGAACGGAACACAACCGCTCCGTTCGTGGGCGAGCGTTTTTCCGCTCAAGACCAACGAGCATTCTGCCGATAGAAGATTCCAGTAACGCCCGAAACGCCGTGGATTGAAGGTTCCTCCACACCGGAGAGGCGCGCACCCAAATGAGTCCTCAACTCGAAATCGTCGATAAGCCCCGCATGCCGGAAGGCAATGGTTCGGGAACACCGGAGGGCCGTGACCGCCGGAAATGGGCGCGGGCCATGGTCTCGGTCAATGCGCGCATTTGCGGCGGGGTGGGAACGCTGGAATGTTTTGAAGAGATCGTGACTTGTCTAGATATTTCACGCGAGGGCATCCGCGTGCCGACCGCGCGTGCGGGCTACATCGCCGACCAGCACCTGGAAGTGACCTGCCCCTTTTGGGATAACCCTACCGCGATTAACACACCCCGCGCGGCAAAAGTAATTCGCTGCTCAGTCATTCCCAATCAGGGTTACGAAGTGGCCATTCAATTTCTGTCGAACAAGCCGGAGGAATCCTTCGTGCTCCGGCAAGCTGCGGCAGCATTCGCCAGTCAGGTTCGCGTTCTGGTGGTGGAATCGGATGTGCGCGTGGGCCGGGCGGTGCAGGATTTGCTGGAGAAAGACGGCTACCAGGTGGTCACGGTGGAGAAGCCGCGCCAGGCCTTGGAAATCGTCCAGACCGAAACTCCCCACGTGATCATTGCGGCTGCGGAAGCGGAAGGCACCGACATTTCGGGCCACGATCTTTGTGCGGTGATCAAAGGGACGCCGCGGCTGCAACATATTCCCGTCATCTTGATCACCACCTCCGCGAAGCCGGCCGACTACGCGGCCAGCCACCACGTCGGCGCCATGGTCTGCCTGGCCAAGCCGTATAAAGTGGAAAGCGTGCGGCAGGCGGTCCGTTTGGTCGCCACGCCTCCGTCGCAGTGCTCCGGATACAGTTCGGGATTTAACATCTCTACCTTTGTTCGCACCTCGTAAACGTGCTTTCAAAATGCCCTGACCCAAAAAAAAGGCCTCGCTAAAAACGCGAGGCCTTTTTTCGTCAGGATGAAACAGTGGGGGTCTAAGCGGGCGCCGGTTTCTCTCCATTGGCCAGCCCAGGAATCGAGCGCGGTTCCGGCCGCAGGGAAATCTGCGGTTCCTTCGCCGACACGCGCGGTTCCGGCGGTGGCGGCGGCACTTTTTCCGGAAGCGGCTTGCCGGCCATCAAGAGCTTCAGTTCCATGGCGTCCAGGACTTCCCGATCCAGCAAGGCTTGCGCAATTCGTTCGAGCAACTCCTGCTGCGTTTCCAGAATGTTTCGCGCCTTGCTGTATCCAGTGGTCACGATGCTGCGGACTTCGCCGTCGATCTTGATCGCGGTGTCTTCCGAATAATCGCGGTGCTGCGCGATTTCGCGGCCCAGGAAAATCGCCTCTTCCTTCTTGCCGAAAGTCAGCGGGCCCAGGACGCTCATGCCCCATTCGCAGACCATCTGGCGCGCGATTTCTGTGGCGCGCTCGATGTCGTTGCCGGCGCCGGTGGTGATGTGGTGCAGGAAGATTTCCTCGGCAGCGCGGCCGCCCATCAGCACGGCGAGTTGCGCTTCGAGGAATTCCTTGGTGTAAGTGTGCTTGTCGTCGATGGGCAGCTGCATGGTTACGCCCAAGGCCATGCCGCGCGGGATGATGGTCACTTTGTGCAGCGGGTCGGCGCCCGGAGTCATGGCGGCGACCAGTGCGTGTCCGGCTTCGTGATATGCCGTATTGCGCTTTTCTTCGTCGGACAAAATCATCGACCGGCGTTCGACGCCCATCAAGACTTTGTCCTTCGACATTTCGAAATCGACCATGGCCACGAACTTGCGATTCTGGCGCGCGGCCCACAGAGCGGACTCGTTCACCAGATTCGCCAGATCGGCGCCGGAGAATCCCGGCGTGCCGCGCGCGATCACCGAAAGATCCACATCTTCGGACAGCGGCACTTTGCGCGTGTGCACGCGGAGAATCTCTTCGCGGCCCTTCACGTCGGGACGCGGCACGACGACGCGACGGTCAAAGCGGCCCGGACGCAGCAACGCCGGATCGAGAACGTCGGGACGGTTCGTTGCGGCGATCAGGATTACGCCTTCGTTCGATTCGAAGCCGTCCATTTCGACGAGCAACGCGTTCAGCGTCTGCTCGCGCTCGTCGTGTCCGCCGCCGAGACCGGCGCCGCGATGGCGTCCGACGGCGTCAATTTCATCGATGAAGATGATGCACGGCGCGTTCTTCTTGCCCTGCTCGAACAGGTCGCGCACGCGGCTGGCGCCTACGCCGACGAACATTTCGACGAAGTCCGAACCGGAGATGGAGAAGAACGGCACATTCGCTTCGCCGGCAATGGCGCGCGCGAGCAAGGTCTTGCCCGTTCCTGGAGGCCCGACGAGCAGCACGCCCTTCGGAATGCGTCCGCCGAAGCTTCTGGAATTTTTGCGGATCTTTCAGGAAGTCGATGATTTCGTACAGCTCTTCCTTGGGCTTCATCGATTCCGGCGACATCTTTGAAAGTCGCTTTCTTCTGCTGCGCGGTCAGCAAACGCGCGCGGGATTTTCCGAAGCTGAGCGCTTTGTTCCCGCCGGCCTGCATCTGCTTCATCATGAAAACCCAGAACAGCACCAGCAAGATGAGCGGCGCGAAGTTGACGAGGAAGGTCAGCCAGTCGGCGTTCTTCACTTCCTTGTAAGTTGTAGATAACGTTGTGATCTTGCAGCGACTTGGTGAGGTCGGGGATGGCGGTGTTGGCGATGGTGACGCCGCTGGAACTTGGCCGCCGTCGCGGTATTCACCCTGCAGTTCGGCGCTATTCGGAGCCAGGATAGATCGTGACGTCCTTCACGCTGCCGCTCTGCACCTTGGCCAGGAAATTGGTGTACTGGGGTTCGTCCTCGTGCGCCGACTGGCCGCCCGTGGATGCCATCTTCCACAGCACGACCGCCAACAAGATCATCAAAAGCCAAAAAAGAATTGTTCGAACTGTTGAGTTCACCTTATGACCTCGCCCGTTTCAGACGCGAAGCACTGAATACCCGCTTCGCCACTGCGAATAATTACGATGAGACTTGGCGACGTAAGCGCCGCCTATTTATGTTAGATGCCGGAAACAGCAATTCCGCTCTCGATTTCGCTTTAAGCCTTCTCCTCAACGATCCATAGACCTTTGCGGGTCGCGGCTTTCGCCGAACATTCATCGGCCGGAGCCATCCCCAGCGCCCAGACCACTTGTCCTGCGCTTTCCAACACCGGCCAAGTCCCGCGCTGCGATGCCGGAACTCGCCCGGCCAGCAGCATTTGCTTCAGCTTACGCTCTTCCCGACGGCCGCGAGGCCGATAGGAATCGCCGGGCCGCCAATTCCGCAGAATTAAAGGCGAACGCAGGAGGTCAGCATCGAGGGCTTGGCTGTCCCTTATAGTGTCGCGCTCGCTGCTTGGCCAGTCAATCAAATTTAGGCTGAACCGCTTGCCCAATTTAGCAACCGCGACGGTGGTGCTTTCGCCCAGCGGCAGCCTCACTACATAGTGATACGTATTGTCGTCCGCCGTAGTTTCGTCGGAATCTTTTTGGCCTTTGCTCATGCCTTCCCGCGTGAAGACCAGTTCATCGAATTCCCGGGTTGCGATAATTCCGCCAGGCAATTCCACGGTGCTCCCGCTTTTGGAAACGCGCGCCAGATGGATGATTTCTTTCACATGCTTCGCGCTGAGTTCCCGGCGGTCCCCGCGCACGCCTTCGTAGAGCCGCCGGATCAGGCGTTCCGTGACGGTCCTTGCCGGCGAATCGGGTCCGCTACCTAGCGTTCGGTTTAAGTCGTGGGCCGCAGTCCGAATATCGATCGGCGCCAGGAGATCGCCCGTCGCAATCCGCAGTGTGGCGGTCGTTTGTTGGGTGAGTTTCAAAAACAGATCTTCCACGAAGGCGTTCCAGAACGCCTCATCTTCCCGTGCAAAACGAGCCAGGTTATTCAAATGTTCCACGGCCTTTGGCGAAAAATCGCGCTCGATGAGCGGAAGCAGTTTTTCACGAACACGGGCGCGCAACCGGCGAATGTCGCTATTCGTGGAGTCTTCGCGCCAGACTTGATGCAGCGAGCGCAAATATTCGCGCAGGGCCGTCCGGCGCGTTCCCAGCAGCGGCCGTACCACCGGAGCAGCTAGCGGATAAATGCCGCCGAGGCCCGTCACTCCGGTACCCCTGATCAGGTGAGCGAGCAGGGTTTCGGCTTGGTCGTCCGCGGTGTGCGCCACCGCAATCTGGTCGGCCGCGCCGTCATCCACAATTTCCTGGAAAAAGCGCCGCCGCAACCTGCGGCCGGCATCTTCTAGATTCCAACCTTCGCGCACCGCAATGGCCGCAACATTTTCGGTTCGCTGCAGAAATCGCAGCCCGAGTTGATCGGCCAAAGCTTCCACGAAACTGGCATCCGCGTCGGATTCTGAACCGCGTAGCGAGTGATTAAAATGAGCCACCAGCAGCGTGATTCCCAGCTCGTTCACCAGCGCTCCCAGAATGCGCAGCAACGCCACCGAATCGGCGCCGCCCGACACCGCGACGCAAACGCGGGTACCCGGAACGATCGCGCCCTCCTGCCGGATGGAATCCAATACGTGTTGCTCGAATGGTGTTCGCATAAGAACGAACTGCTTCGTTTTATGGGGATGAGCTTATCGTAACAGCTCGGCGCGAAACGGTCGAGACAGGGAGGCGCTCGAGCGCAAAGGTCCGGGCGTATTCAGGTTGCGGATTGGTGAGCTTTGCGGGCAAACCTAAATTCGGTCGCTGATCTGCTGCGTGAATAAATCCCGGCTGTAGGATATGCGGCGGTCCAGGGCTACGGCCGCAAAGTACGAGCAATCGCGCCGCTCATGATCCGCCCATTCCCCCACGCGCGGGCCGGCCACGATCGAAATGCTCTTCAGAATCGCCAGAATGCGATAGTAAAGTCCCACTGCGCGTATCTGGGAGCGGTCATCGCCGCGCTCGGGACACAGCCGAACGAGCTGCAGCAGGCGGTTGAAATCGTCCGGCGCCACATCCTGGCTGGCGATTCCGGTGACTTCACGCACCCGATCAGAAAGACTCACGTTGCGGCTCGGCGCCAAGATCGAACGGCAATACCAGACAAAGAATTGAGCAAACACCGCGAAAGACATCGCGCAAATGATGGCCGCAATCATTGCGCTTTCACCATCAGCCGGGCTGGTGTCAGCCGGGAGTCCTCGGAAACTTTGGCCATGGTATAGGCCCAGGCGAGCGGTAGCCACACTCCCATAATCGGAGGGATCCAGCGCAAGACCAGGGGCTCCAGGCTGGGGAAGAGATTACGCAGTGCATACGTCATGGCGTCGGCGCTGAAATAAATTCCGAGCGCGAGCACCAGCTGAATCAAACGCACCCGCGTTTCGCGCAGTTTCAAAATCGCGCCCCACAGCAAATAAGTAAGGACAACTCCCACAAAATAGAGGTTCTGACCCAGTTCCACCACAAACCTGCCAGTCAGGTTGCCGCGGTTTTGGTGGACGACCGCATAGGAAAAAATCGCGGTCGTCACGATCATGATGGCGGCCGCCCATCCGATATATTTGCTGGCACCCATTTCTTCAAAGGTTTGCAAGTAGAACTGAATAACGGCCCAAAACAGCAAAAGGGTTAGCAATGAGTCCGAGTAGTAATAGAAGTAGGCGTAACGAGTCGAGCTATAACCGTAGTAATGAACGCAATAAAACAGGCCCGACGTCACGATGGCGTCACACAAAATATAGAAAACAAGGGAATAATATCGAAGGAAGGATTTGGTGCGGATTACACACACCACTACGGCGATCTCCGCGAGGACACCTAAACACCACAACACGTAATCAAAGGGGCCTAGCATCTTTCACCGACAATCCGCGAAAGCCTGGCCCCGTCTCCCCTACGCCGGGGAGATTCTAGCAACTACCTCCAGGGCGCAGGCGGTACCGGAGCCGACGTGCTCATACGCCACGGCGCAGGCGGTACTGGAGCTGAGGTGCTCATGCGCCAAGGTGCAGGCGGTACCGGAGCCGACGTGCTGGCTCGTAGGCTTACCGCGCTGGCTACCACCAATAGCGCCAAAGCAACCACTGCTGACCACTTAGACATAGACCCTCCCAAGGGAAACAACGGGCGGAGTCTATAAGCGGTCTGATGCCGTCAAGAGGGAAATCTTAGAGGCGTGTGTCTAAACGGTACACACCCCTCCCTCCTGGCTTGGGCCAGTGCCTTTCCGAATTGTCGAGGTGAGCGTAGCGTTCCGAATTGAATCCGGTCAATGGGCCGAAAGTACTAGCGTTGTTCGCCGTTTCGGCCTGCGGAAAGTGCAACAAGCCCGCGTTTTCGCATTGCTTGCGGATGAAATTCGCTGAGCCTGCGCATCTTGACACTCCACCGCGCGAACCCTTAGCATCAAAGGCTGTCTGCGAGCCGGTTTAGCTCAGAGGTAGAGCGAGGGTCTCATAATCCCTAGGCCGTGGGTTCGAGTCCCACAACCGGCACCAATTGCTTCGTCTCCAGCCACAGGCCAGCGAGTTTTTCCGTTTCGATCTCGATTTTGGCCGGGTTACTTCGGGTAGGGATGTCCCGCGAGGATGGCGAAAGCGCGATAAATCTGTTCGGTGAGGAGTACTCGCGCAAATTCATGCGGCATGGTCAGCGTCGACAATGAAATCTTCTGTTTGGCGCGGTTGCGCAATTCGTCTGGAAATCCGTCAGCATCGCCGCAGAGAAAAACCACTTCACGCACGGAACGATCGCGCAAATCTCCGAGCCATTTGGCAAATTGCTGCGATGTGAATTGCCGGCCCGCCGCGTCCAGCAACACCACGGCTGCCGCCGGATCAATCTTCAACTTTCGCAGCGCAGCGGGCCCCGCGTCGCGCAGTTCCACGATCTCGAATTCTGCGTAGTGTTTGATTCGGCCCGCATAGTCCTCGACCAGCGCCTTAGCTTCTTCACGCCGTGTTTTACCCAGCATGATTAGGCGGATTTTCATTGGCAAACCCGAGCCATTCCAGCGGCGCTATTCGAGCAACTCATATTTTTTTCGCTTCTCGAGGAGCGTTTTTCGGCTGATCCCTAAGATTTCAGCCGCTTTGCCGATTTTGTAGCGGGTGGTTTCCAGGGTTTTTTTGATCGCCTCGCGCTCAATATCTTCCAGCGACCGCAGACGTCCGGCGTCACCATCAACCGGTTTTCCGGCGAGCACGATTTCCGGAAAGTCCGCTGGTCCGAGCCGCGATCCCTTGGCGAACACTAGCGCGTGTTCCACCGCATTCTTCAATTCCCGCACGTTTCCCGGCCAATCGTACGATTCGAGTGATTTCAAGGTCTCATCGTCAAATGCAATATCAGCGTGCCCGTGCATCGGACCTAGTCGCGCCAGAAAATGCTTGGCGAGTTCCGGAATGTCAGCCTTGCGCTCGCGCAAAGGCGGCACCGTGATCGGCAGCACGTTCAACCGGAAGAAAAGATCTTCGCGAAATCTGCCGGTGGCTACGGCTTTGGCTGAGATCGGTGTTCGTCAAGGCCATCAAACGGGCATCCATATCGAGTGTTTCGTTCCCGCCCAGCCGCTCGAATTTCTTTTCCTCCAACACGCGCAGCAATTTCGCCTGCATGCCCATGGATAGTGCCGCGACTTCGTCTAAAACGATTGTCCCGGCTTGCGCCATTTCCAGCCGTCCCGGTTTCCGCGCGACCGCGCCAGTAAAGGCGCCGCGCTCGTGGCCAAAAAGTTCGGATTCGATAAGTTCGGTAGGGAGACTGGCGCAATCGATTTTCAAGAGGGCAGCATCGTGGCGGGCGCCGCGTTCGTGAATCCAGCGCGCCAGTTGATCTTTGCCGGTGCCACTTTCGCCGGTGATCAGCACAGTCGTTGAGGCGTCGGCAACTTTTTCGGCGAGTTCGAGAACGCGGCGCGAAGCGGGATCCACGGCGATCCACTGGATTTTCGCGCTGGTCATGTTTTAGCGGCTCGCTAGCGAGCGGCGTTGCCTTCCGGTTCGGAGTGGGAACCACGCTGCGAGGCCGACGCAGATCGTGGTGAGCCACCGCGCCCGGCATCGTGACCTTCGGGCGTATTCACGTCGATCCGTTCTGCGTTGCGCCAGAGACGTTCGAGATCGTAGTACATGCCGCGCGCGCTCGCTGAAAATGTGCACGATGAAAAATCCATAATCCAGCAACATCCATTCCGCGCTGCCGCGGCCTTCGCGATGCGCTACGCGGCGCGCCGCGCTGATGCAAGCGCTCTTCCACGGCGTCGCTGATGGCCTGCATCTGCGGGCGCGCTGCTGCCCGAGCACAACAGAAAATAATCGGCGAACGCGCCGGTGCCGCGAAGATTCAGCACGGAAATATCCAGAGCCTGCTTATCCTGCGCCGCTTCCACAGCCAGTCGAACTTCTTGAGTCGAGCGAATTCAGTGTCATCGGTATAAAGCCTGTCCTCGAATGTAGTCTTCCACCGGCGCCGGCACAAGCCGATGAATATTTTGGCCGGTGAGTCAGCCGGTTGCGAACTTCGGTGGAAGAAATGTGGCTCGACACCGTGGTGAACAAATGTACGACAGATTTGCGCAAAACGATCTTATTCGGGATCGCTGGACGGCGTGCGGCCCAGCTTTTCCGGCGGCAACACCAGTCGCAACGCGTCCAACGCGGAATCCGGGCCGGCTGGCGATGATGAAATCGCAGGAATCGAGCAGCGCTTCGTAATTTTTCCAGGTCGGGATTTCCAGAAACTGGTCGGCACCAACGATGAAATATAAATGATCGTCGGGATGTTCGCGGCGATAGCGGCGCACCGTGTCGATCGTGTAGAAAGCGTGCGGTGGGGCGCCTTCCGCCGGTGCTTCGGCGAGCGATGGGCGAAAATCCGACTGGTCCGAGCATGCCAGCGCGACCATGGCGTAGCGGTGGAGAAAGGGCGTCAGCGCGGGTTTCGTCTTGTGCGGAGGCCGGCCGAAGGCACGAAATGAATCGTGTCGAGGTGGAATCGCTTCTGCGCCGCTTCGGCCACCGCGATGTGCCCAGCATGGATCGGGTCGAACGTGCCGCCAAAAAGCGCGACGGACCGGCGGTGGCCATGTCCGTGCGATTTTTGCGCCGCGTGTCGAGCTCAATCTTCTCCCCGGGCGGCGCGCGGAGCGTTCGCTGCCGTCATCGTGCGGATCGTGATCCGCATCCTCATCCGTTCGCGGTGCGCCGGGATGTGCGCGACATTTCGCGATATACGATCGCGCGCGTCAATTTCGGAAGCCGGAACCACGCGGCTTCGGGATGCGTCCAGCGCATCGGCCATCGCGCGGACCAAATTCTTAATGCCTTCGCCGGTCGCCGATGAAATGGCGTGAAACGGAAGCCCGCGCTTCGATCGCGAATCGCGCGCAGCTCGTCCAAGTGCGCCGTGTTCGTAGTCGCGTCCATCTTGGTGGCGACCACGATCATCGGCTTTTCCGCCAGCATCGGGACTGAAGGATGCCAGCTCGTGCATGATCATTTCGAAATCGCGGACCGGATCGCGATCGTTGAAATCGCTGATGTCCACGAGATGCGCGATCAGCCGGGTGCGTTCCACGATGCTTCAGGAAACGTGTGCCGAGCCCGGCGCCTTCGTGCGCGCCTTCGATCAATCCCGGCACATCGGCCACGACGAAGGTTCGTCCCTGTCCCGGCACCGCGCCCGGATCGGCGGAAACTACGCCAAGATTCGGCTCGAGCGTCGTAAACGGGTACGCGGCGATCTTTGGACGCGCGGCGGAAATGCGCGAAATCAAAGTGGACTTGCCGGCATTTGGAAAACCGACCAAACCCACGTCCGCGAGCAGTTTCAGTTCGAGCCGCAATTTCTTTTCTTCGCCGGGCTTTCCGTCTTCGTGTTCGCGCGGAGCCTGATGCCAGGGCTTGGCGAATTTCGGATTGCCGTTGCCGCGTCCGCCGTGGCCGCCGCGCGCCGCCAAATAGCGCTGGCCGGGCTTCGGTCAGATCGAAAAGCACTTCGTTGGTGTTCGCGTCGAAAATCACGGTACCGACCGGAACTTTCAGAATCAGATCGTCCGCCGAAGCGCCGTGGCAATTCGAACCTTCGCCATGTCCGCCGCGCTTGGCTTCGAATTCGCGATTGTAGCGGTAACGCAGCAGGGTGTTGTCGTTGGGATTGGCCTCGATGAAAATATCGCCACCGTCGCCGCCATCGCCACCGGAAGGGCCGCCGCGCGGGACGTACTTCTCCCGGCGAAACGCGACGCAGCCATCGCCGCCGTCTCCCGCTTTTATCGATATTTTTGCTTCGTCGGCAAACACCTATTCACCCGCGAGTCGAACCGGAAAACACCCAAAAACTATTGAAGAGAAATCATACGCCAGGGCTGGGGGTAAAGACAAAAATACGCGCCCCGGAGAATCGACCAGCAGGCGCGTATCTGAAATACTAGAAAACGAGCTAATTATTCGCGGCCGCCGCGAGGCGCGCCTTCGAACGATCCGCGCCGCCGATTTCCGATTCTTCCGCGGGCAGCACGCTGATGAACTTGCCGTGGCCGCCCTTATCTTCGAAGCGCACCACGCCGGTGATCGTGGCGAACAGGCTATCGTCTTTCGCTGCGCTGACATTCTTGCCGGCCTTGTACCGCGAACCGCGCTGGCGAATCAAAATGCTGCCGCTGGTGACCAGTTGGCCGCCGAAGCGCTTGATGCCCAGCCGCTGTCCGTGCGAATCGCGTCCGTTTGTTGATGATCCGCCGCCCTTTTTATGTGCCATGTTCAATCCCCTACGGAACTTGAATGTCGCTGACCTGAACCGACGTGTAATTCTGCCGGTGGCCGCGTCTGAATCTTGTACTGCCCGCCCGTCTTGAACTTCAAAACCTTGCAGCTTGGGGCCGCGATCCTGATTGACGATCTTGCCCATGACTTTGGTCTTGGCCAGCGAATCGCTCGAGGCGAATTTCTTGTCGTCGTTGCGGACGGCCAGAACTTCATCAAACGTCACTTTGCCGCCGACTTTGCCTTCTAATTTTTCCACCCGGATGGTCTTGCCCGGTTCGGCGCGGTATTGCTTTCCGCCAGTGCGAATAACGGCGTACATACTGCCTCCTGAAGCTAGCGACAAACCCCAATCATATAGGATTTAGGCCGCTTCCGTCAACGAAGTATCGGAGGCTAAACAGCAGTTTTTTTGCACAAAACTGCGGCAAATTGGCTTCGAAACCGTGTTTAGCCTACCAAATGGTGCAGCGTTGCTCCGTGGGGCGGACCATCGCGTCGCCCGCTTTGCAGTCGAAAGCATCGTGAAACTCAGGCAAGTTGCACAGGGGCCCGATCACGCGATATTTGCTGACCGGGTGCGGATTGGGCGGAGGCCAAACAGAGCATGGTAAACAGGGTTCGCATGAAAACCTCGGCGGCGCCGGAAGTTAAAGACCGCCGAGGAGGTTACCTACGAAGCTGTGAAATATCAATCGCTCCAGCTGAGACCGGGCGCGTTGGTCTGTCTAACTAGCCGCAGACTGCTTCGACACGCGATGCCGCAATTTGCCGAGGCTTACGTTCAAAGCATTCTGACGGGGGAGGAAAGGCAGGATCGGCGAACGCCGCTTTTCGATTCGGCTGCGAGCCTTCACCAAACGCGCATCCGGCCCAAAGCTCTCTATCGCTCGATCCAGCGTATCAATCGCACTCTCGCGGTGGCCGGCGGAGGCATAAACCTCGGCCATATTCAGATGAAGCTGCAATTCTTTTCGCTTCATCTGTAGCGCGGTCTCGCACAATTTCGTGGCTTCGGCCCATTTTCTTTCCGCCCGGGCAATGGCCAGGCCGAGGAAGGACAAATAATAAGGGTTAGCGCTCTCGATTTCGACGCATCGACGCAATTCCACCAGCGCCCGTTGCGGATATCCGCCCTTCAAAAGCTGTACGCCTTGTTTGAACGAGGTAAGTGCCTCGACTTCTGCCATCGTTGCCTCCCAAGTATTTCCCGGCTGGCTGGGTGTTCGGGGATCGCGGAGCGTTGCACCAGAGCAGAGGAGTTCTGCGCTCAAGGTCCTAGTTTAGAAAAAGCGTGCAGTAAAAAGATACTGGTCAGAAGAACAGGGTCAGCGTTGGGGATGCGCCGAGGCTATGAATAGGCTTGGCGGCAGGTTTCGTGCTCGCGGCACGTCTTCGGGCAATTCGTCTTATCGATTAAAATATAATTGTGGCAGTTCGAGCAGGCCAATCCATAAATCGTTTCGCTGAATTGGTCGTGGCTGGTTTTCGCGGTATGTTCACTCCGCGCTTGCTCGCGACTCATCGCCATAATGGATGCGTCTCCTGATTGATTGTCAGCCCAATTCTAACGAAATCGAGCGCCTCTACCAATCCTTCGTGGTCCCCCACGCAACTACCTTACGGTGCGCGTCTGTGATAGTTTTTCGAGCGCACGTAATCACATGATGGGCCGCCACGAGACCACCCGAGGTAGCATGAAAAATACCGGCATTTGTTCCTCCCGCGTACCTTCCGCCTTGCTGGCGATGCTGCTGGCCGTTTGTGCAGCGGCCAGCCCTTCGGCCCTTCGTGCCACCGATGATAACAAGCCTCCCGTTGCTGCCAAAAAATCTCCCTGGACCCCCGAAGACGTCGTCAATCAGGAGGATGCCAGCCAGTTTGAGGTTTCGCCCGACGGAAGATTCGCGGTCTGGGTAAAAGCGACCTCCGATAAAGAGAAGGACGAGCGCGTCAGTAATCTATATCTGTCCAATCTTTCCGATGGCAAACCGGTTCAACTAACCCGCGGTGCGTACGACATCTCGCAACCACACTGGTCGCCTTCCGGGGAAATGATCGCCTTCCTCAGCAGTCAGCCGCTGCCTAAGCCAAAGCCGGACGATGCTCATGTGCAACTCTGGCTACTCAATTCCGCCGGTGGCGCGGCGTGGTCGCTCACCCAGTTCGAGCGGGGCATCGAGCAGATTGCCTGGCTCGATGACGACACGATTCTTTTCAGCGCCGAGGAAGATCCGTCCCTGTACGAGCGCGAGACTAAAGAACACAAAGACGATTCCAATGTCGTCGACGACACTTCGCATACGGCGCCGGTTCGTATCTTCAAATTCTCGATCAAGGACCAGAAAGTAACGCGCCTCACCGACAACACCGACTGGATTCTGAATTTCGAAATTTCCCATGACAAAAAGCGGTTGGTGGCGGTCGCGCGGCGCGAGTTGAGCTACGCCTGGGACCAGAAAATCCCTCCGGTGACCTACCTGGTGAATATCGCCACGGGTGAGCGCACCGAAATCTTTACCGGGGAACGCATCTCACCCGACGATTTTCAGTGGGCTCGCGATAATTCCGGTTTCTACGTGGTCGCGCCGTTTTCGGACGATCCGAAGTTCTTTACTGCTTCGGTCGAGCGGATTTATTTTTACGACCTCGCCGCTGCAAAAACGGTAAGCGTCAATCTCGACTGGGATCGCGGGTTCGCCCGCTCGCTGCAAACCACCAGCGACGGGTTCATCGCACTGCTCATGGACGGCGTGTATACCAAGCCGGTTCGGTTTATCCGGCATGGCGGAACCTGGTCGAGGAAGGCGCTGGCCGGCGAGGACGCCAAACACTATTTCAGTTTCGCCTTGGGAGATGACGGCAAAACGCTCGTCTACGAGTATTCCACGGCCAGCACGCCGACCCAGTTTTTTCGGGCGCGACTCGACGGTGTGAAAATCGCGTCTCCGTTGCAGATCACCGACCTGAATCCTGGTTTCAAAAATAAGACCATCGCGAAATCGGAAGTTCTGCACTGGAAGGGCGCGAATGACGATGACGTGGAAGGCATCCTGTTTTATCCCGACGATTACCGGCGCGGCAAAAGCTATCCGCTGATCACCGCCACGCATGGCGGGCCGGCCGGCGCCGACCACGACCAGTGGGCCGAGCGTTGGGCTTACGCACCGAATCTGCTGACGCAACGCGGCGCGTTCGTGTTGAAGACGAATTATCACGGCAGTACCGGCTACGGCCTGAAGTGGGTCGAATCCATCTGCTGCGGCAAATATTACGATCTCGAAATTCCGGATATCGAGCGCGGGGTGGATAGCCTGGTCGATCGCGGTCTCGTCGATCCCGACCGCATCGGCGCCATGGGCTGGTCCAATGGCTCCATCCTTACCATTCAGCTCACCATCACCAATCCGGACCGCTACAAGGTTGCGTCGGTGGGCGCGGGCGACGTGGAATGGCTCAGCGACTGGGCCAACGTCGATTTCGGCGAAGCTTTCGATCACTATTATTTCGGAAAGACGCCGCTCGAGGATCCGCAATTGTATATCGATAAGTCGCCGCTCTTCAAAATGGATCGGGTTAAGACTCCGACGCTGATTTTCTTTGGGACGATCGACCGCCAGGTCCCCACCGAGCAAGGCTGGACGCACTATCGCGCGCTCTATTCGATTGGTAAGGCTCCGGTCAAATTCATTTTGTTTCCGGGCGAAGCGCACGGGCCCCGAAAGCTGACTCATCAATTGCGGAAATTGAACGAAGAGGACGCCTGGTTCGACCGCTATCTATTCAAAATTAACCCGCCGGAAAATGAAGCGCTGAAAAAGGGTTCTCCGCTCGATGTCGCCTTGCGCCGGCGTGACGTTCAGAAATTCGGGGCCCTCTACGGCGTGACGTTTCATTCCGCTGCCTCTTCCGACACTCCGGCGCCGGACGTACTGATTCCGGAAACCGTAAAGCGTGGCGAAATTGAACTCGGCCGCTTCGAAATCACTCGCGCGCAATACGCCGCTTTCGACAAGGATTACAAAATCGAACCCGGCACCGAAAATTATCCGGCGAACGGCATCTCCTTCGATCAGGCCACAGCCTATTGCAAATGGCTCGCGCAACTTACCTCCGAGACCTACCGGCTGCCGAACGAATCGGAAGTCGCCGCCCTCTACAAAGACCGCAGCGGAGAAAATACTCTCGATTATTGGGCCGGCTATGCCTTGAATCCCGACGACGCCGCGAAACTCGAAACTGAAATCAAAGCGCTCCCCGGCGACGCGCCATTGCTACGCGAGGTGGGCAGTTTTTCCGGTCAGGGCGAGAAAGACGACGAACTGATTTTTGATCTCGGCGGAAATGTTTCCGAATGGGTCGTTGCCTCGGGCCGTTCGTCAAAAACCGAAGGGGGCAGCGCCAATCGTCCCAGCGACGCAAGATCGCAATACCGAGAAGCCGATCCGGCCTACACCGGATTCCGCGTGGTGCACATCCCAGCAGCAGCGGTGCCTGCCGCGAAGCCGGCTCCCGCAGCGCCAGCCGCACCGGCAAAAGCCGATCGCACAGCGCGCACGAATCGAGTGCGAAAACCGAAACCGCAATCGGCGCCGGAACCAGAGAAGCCGGTCGCGCCGGAAGTCGCGCCAAAACCCGACGACTCCGCTACTCCGCCGTCCCCCGCGCCCCAGGGGCAGACTGCACCGGGCGCCGCACCTGCGCCAGAATCAGAGACGCCAGCCGCCCCGGCCCCGGACGTCACGCCGAAACCAGATGACTCTGGCGCTGCGCCCGCGCCAGCGCCCCAGGACCAGAGCGCTCCTAACGCACCGCCGCCGCAAAGCGGAGACGCGCCCACACCCGCACCGTCGGCTCCGCAAATTTCCAATCTCCAGTAAAATGTTGGTGGGGCCATCTCCCGGCACAGTGCTCAACGTTCGCCGATTGTTCCGAGAGTGGCCTCATCCGGCCCATCCGAATTGGCTCTTGTCGGTGCGCGAAGGCCAGCCTAATCTGCTTGCATGACTCAGCCCTTCACTCCCACGCCGCGGACCAAAGTCCAGCGCCTGCCCGACCGCGGCAAATATGACCGCGAAACCGTGCACGCGATTCTGGATCAAGGTTTCGTCTGCCACGTTGGTTTCGTGGCCGACGGCCAGCCATTCGTAATTCCCACCAATTACGCGCGCGTCGACGAGAGGCTGTATCTGCATGGCTCGTCCGCGAGCCGCATGCTGAAAACGCTTTCCGGAGGCGTGAATGTTTGCGCGACGGTTACCCACGTCGACGGCCTGGTTCTGGCCCGCTCCGCCTTTCATCATTCGGTGAATTACCGTTCCGTGGTGGCGCTGGGCGTCGCGAAGCTAATCCAGGACCCGGAAGAAAAGATGCGTGCGCTGGAGGCCTTCACCAATCACGTGATGCCCGGCCGCTGGAATGACATTCGCATTCCGAACGAGCAGGAACTGAAAGCCACGTCGGTCCTGGCGCTGGATCTCAACGAAGTTTCCGCCAAAGTTCGCGTAGGTCCTCCCAAAGATGACGCGGAAGATTATTCTTTGCCAATCTGGGCTGGCGTCTTGCCGCTGAGCATCACACCGGGCGCGCCGATCGACGATCCAAAGCTAATCGCCGGACTCCAAGTGCCGGACAACGTGCGCACCTATTCCCGGTAAGCAAATGGCGCGATTCGAAAGCCTTTGTTTCGCTTTCATCCTGGTGTTCGCTGTGTGCCCGCACATTTTTGCTCAAGACAAATCTACATCGGCCGCAGTTGAGGGATTTACAGCCGGCTCCTACCGGAGTCCCAGCGGCGAGACGACGAAATATCGCCTTTTCGTCCCGCCCGGTTACGAACCCGCCCAGAAATATCCGATCGTGTTGTGGCTGCATAGCGCCGCGGGACGCGGCTCGGACAATCTCTCGCAATTGAGCCGCGGGAATTTTGCCGGATCGCACCTCTGGACCAAGCCGGAAATTCAGCAGAAGTATCACGCCTTCGTTCTGGCCCCGCAGGTCGACGTCACCAAAGGCTGGGCGCGCCCGCACACCAACACTCCGCCGGTAGCGATTCGCCTCGCACTCGAAATCCTCGATCAGGTTGAAAAGGAATACAGCATCGACCGCGCCCGTGAATATGTGGTTGGCCAATCGATGGGTGGTGAAGGTGTCTGGGCGGCGCTGTCCATCGCGCCGCAGCGTTTCGCAGCGGCTGTGGCGCTATGCGGCTACGGCAACGCCTACATGCTTCCGCGCGTCGCCCAAGTTCCCGTCTGGATTTTTCAGGGGGAAGAAGATCCGGTTGTTTCCGTGTCCGGCATGAGGGAGTGGGTCAAAAAACTAGGCGAAGCCAGCGGCACGCCAAAATACACCGAATACCCCAGCATCGGCCACAACGTCTGGGATGTAGCCTTCACCGAACCGGACTTGGTCGAATGGCTGTTTTCCCACCGCCAAAATTTCCACCCGTAAAAAAAAACAGCCCCGGTTTGAGCCGGGGCTGTTGGTCCTACATACCCTGCGGAGTTGATTTGGAACTAGTCGCCTGCGACTGTCTCAGCTTCCTGCGTTACTGGTGCGGCTGGAGCGATCTGCACCGGTTTCACCGTGACACCCGGAACCGCCGAGAGAATCTGCTGCATTGAGCCAATCTGCACCACCGGCTCCGTCGACTTCTTCAGCACGAGTTCTTCGTAAATGCGGCGAACCTTGGCGGCTTCCTCATGCGCCTTCTTGCGGCGGATGCGGTCTTCTTCGGCAGCCGTCTGCGGAATGTCGTGCTCGAGCTCGCGAACGCGTGAAGCGTCTTCGGCATCGATCCGCAGCGAATGTTCGTAGCTGTCGAGGTCGACCTTCTTGCCCTTGGCGAAGATGTCATGCTTGCCGTGCTCTTTGTACCACTGCGCCACGGTCGCGTTCTTGTGCATGTTCTCGATAATTTTGCGCCAGCCGACGCCGGTGTTGTACGCGCAGAAGGAAATTTCACCCTGCTGCGTGGCGTAGGGGATGATGCACATTTCGGTGCGGCGGAAATCGTAGTTGAACAGATCCTGGAACCACATGCCGGCGATGAACAGGAAGTTCCAGGGATCTTCCTTGCGGCGCTTCATGGCGTCTTCGAAGGTGCGAGTTCGGATCGACTTTGCCGTACTTCTTCGTCCGAATTCTTGGAAAGCGCCCAGGTCTTGTCGAACTTCTTCCAGATGTCCTTCAAGCGCAAGCTGGGTGGCGCCTGGAACGGGCTGTAATTCTTCGAAGCAGCGCCATGCACCATCATGAAGTTGGAGAACTTCTTGCCGCGGGCCGCGTCGGTGATCGAAGCCACGTCCTTGGTCAGCTGTTGCGCATCGAGGAAGCGCGGAACCGGCGCCCATTCCTTCGTTTCCTTGTTGATCATCAACGCCGTGCCCACGCCGCAATTCGGGTGGCAACCGCAGGAAAGCGATCCCCACTGCGAATCGGGACCGTGAACCATGTCCGAGAAGCCGGCAAAGGTGCTGATGAACGAAATCGGGAACCAGTCGCGGGTCGGCTCGACTTTGCCCACCTGCTCGCTCACGTCCTGCGCCAAGTGCGAAAGCGTGTAGCGCTGGCGGATGCGGCGTTCCGGGGTGATTTCTTCGTCGCGGCCCGTGAACGAAACCGGCTGGAACGACACGAACGAAATCTTCTTGGGGTTTTCCATCGCGAACTTGACGATCGGTCCGACCTGATCGTTGTTCACGTTGTTGACGATCGTCGTGACCAGCACGATTTCGATGCCGGCTTCGTGCATGTTTTCGATCGCGCGCAGCTTCACGTCGAACAGGTTGCCCACCTGGCGGTGGCTGTTCGCGTCGTTGCCGATGCCGTCGAATTGCAGGTAGGCGTAACGCATGCCCGCTTCGAAGGTCTTCTTGCAGAATTCCTTGCTCTTCGCGAATTCGATGCCGTTGGTCGCGGCCTGCACGCTGTTGTAGCCGACTTTGCGCGCATAGCGCACCGCATCCAGAAACCGCGGATGCATGGTCGGTTCGCCGCCGGAGAACTGCACCGACATTTGCCGGCGCGGCTTGATCTTCGTGGCGTTCTCGAGAATTTCCTGAATTTCTTCCCAGCTCAGTTCGTGAACGTATCCGACCTGGTTCGCGTCCATGAAGCAGGGGTCGCACATCATGTTGCAGCGGTTGGTCAGGTCGACGGTCAGAACCGACGCCGCGGCCGTGACGCACCGTGCTCGATCCATGGCGGTGCAAACCTTCGTCGTTGTGCGCCGGAATATCGCGGCCGGGGAAATTCTTTTCGATCCATTCCAGGAACTTGGCGTCCACGGCCATCAAGTCTTCGATACTTGCCGTGAATCGGGCATTCCTTAACCATCCAGACCTGGCCGTCGCGCTCGATGATCTGCGCCTTGATCTCGCCGACTTTTTCGTGAACCAGATCGGTCCAGTCCTTCTTGCCGTTGATGATCAGGTCGCGCGCTTCGCGCACGCAATCCGGACATAGCGAGTCCGTGGTGCGCGGCCAGCCCAGCGTCGGCTTCGACTTCTCCCACGATTTGAGCAGCGGCTTATCCGACCACTTCGGAGTGAACGAAGGGTTCATGTTGTACTTGTTGAAAAATTGGAACGAGTTGTAGGTGACGGTCGCCGCCTTGCAAAGCGCCCAATCAAAACTCTTCCAAATCTGGTTGCCAACTGTCTTCGGCATTAGTCTGTACCTCTCCTTTTTTGTCGAGCCTCAGAACAGCTTAGAAACCCCAAGAGGTCGACCCCAACGCGGGTCCGCCTGGACCCGTAAACGGTTACGCTATCAGAGTTTGCCGGGATTGTTACAAGGCGTCTAGGCACATGCGCCCAAAGGTACAAATCGGGGGTCGAATGGCACTCCCAGCCGCCCAACGGGAGACTAGTTTGCCCCGGAATGGTACCCGGGAGGGGGTACCCCTTCGGCGCGGCCCCGCGGAATCCTTCGTCACAGTTTCCCGGTCACGAATTGCGCTTCGCCGTTCCCAAAACTCCAATCCGGCGGTGAATTGGTCACGATGGAGATCATGACGTCGCTGGCCTCAATCCCGCTACTGGCCTTCAGCTCGCGGCACAGCTCGCTGTACAGTTTCAGTTTCAATTCCGGGCTACGCGGCATGCTAGTCACCGTGATCACCAGAACTTTCTTCGTTCGCACGATACCCAGCCCGGTGTCTTCGACGATCAGGTGACCTTCGGGATGCCCGTGGTAAACCTGGTAGCGGTCGCGTTGCGGCACACCCAGCGCCGACACCACTGCGCGGTGCGCCGCGTCCAAAAGAGTTTTCACCTCGTCCTTGGTCCGTCCTTCGATCGCGTCGATTCGTATTAACGGCATTTATTTATCGCGGATGACGGCTTGTCCGAGGTGATAGGACAGATGATTCGTCCGGCTCAGTAGAACCGCGAAGCGATTGCGATGCGGCTCCTTGGCAAAGTCTTCCGCCGAAACCGACGCATGTTTCTCCAGCCAATCGGCCGTCGAATATTTGGCAAACCCGTCGCGCAATTTTCCGTTCACTTCATTCCAATCTTTCTTGATCGCTTCCGCGGAGGGCAGATTCGCTACCACTTTGTCGGCCTTCGACAGGAACGGCTCGTCCAGCTCCGCATGCAGCCGTGGACCCAAACCAAGCAACGGAAGCATCAGGTCGTGAACCGCTGTGAGATGTCCCCACAAATAGATCAACCGATTCTTCCCTGGCGCAATTTCTTTTCCCAGTTGTTCCGGCGTCAGCGAGGAAAACAATTTGTCGGCTCTTTCGATATTGGTTTTCCACGCGCTTAGCGCTCCGGACAAAAGCAATTCCTCATTCGATGTTTTGGTCATGCCACTCCTCGTGGTGTCTTGGTGTGCTGTTTTTTTGATGATTCGCCCCGCGAGTTGGGTTCAGGTAATAGAAATGGCTGGTGCAAAGATTCGCGCATAGCCTGGTGGGTGGTCAAAAGCGCGCGGTCCTACGCGAACATTTCAGCAGGGGAACAGGTTTGGACGGTAGGGTTCCACGCCGCCTTAACGGCGGAACATTCCCAACGAGCTATGCAGGTTGGCGCGTGAGGCGGCGAATATCTCAGTCGAGGTTCAGCGGCGTCCGCAAGATGCTAATGGCAAAATGCGCCAGATGAGGAGCGTCGTCGTCGAGTTGGATCCAACGAACCACGCAGTGTTCCTTCAAATACTGGGAAACTTTCGCTTCGCCGATCCCCAAGTGCTCGGCGAGCTTGGTCTTCAATCCGCTATCGGTGACCGGCCGGCCCTGGCGCGGCGCCTTGGTCGTGCTGCGGCCTGAACCTCGCGCCAAATTCCCCAGCCCCACGCGTAGCGTCTGGCAGGCTTCTACGTAATACGACGAGATTTGATCCGAATCCGAAAGCAGAAAAACTCCGGGTCCGGCCGGAGCCGAATCGGAGTCGTCCAGCTTATGCAAAGGACTGGAAACCAGCCGCCGCAGCATGGAATCAAGTTTGGCCATCCGCGAAGCCAACGCCGGGTCGCCCGCGCGTCCGTGTGCAGTCCGCTCCGAAGGCAGCATCGGTTCCGGCAATTCAATCTGCAGCCGTGGCTCGGCTTCTTCCCGGGAACTGAGCGACGCGCCGGTTCGGCCGTACGATTCGTTTCGTCCGCCGCTAGGCCGCACATTTTCTGGCCGGGAACCGGACGATCGTTGCCCACCAGAAGAGTGTTGCGATTGCGGTGGTCGCGCCTGTTGTGGTGGTCGGTTTGATGTTGGGGAAGATCCTGCCGCGGCAGCTTCCGGCGTTCCAGATTCCGCGAACGATTGGGCCGGCAATCCCGGCGCTGCCGGAGCGCCTTTCCTCCGGCGTCCGCGCCCACCGCGACGTCCGCGGCGGCGCTTCTTCTTGTTGGCGTCGCTTTCACTGCCGGCCGCGCCGCCTTCCGGCGACGCAGATGCCGTTTCACCGTCAGACTCGCCCTCGGCGTCGTCGGCTTCATCGTCGGCGATTTCGCCCAGCGCCAGTCGCACGCCCGCGGTCTCGATCTCGTCCGCGTGTTCGATATTTTTCTCGTCGTCGACGTCCGCCGAAACCCCGGCCTTCGCCTCACGCGCCACGAACACCGGCTCGGCGCTCGGCTTCGCACCCGGTTCCGGCAGCGGCGCGCCCAGGCGCGTCAAAGCTTCCTCCGCTTTCTTTTTCCAGTCGGCCCTTCTAAAACGTTCTACTGCAATTGTGTACCATTTCACGGCTTCATCCGTTCGTTCGGCCTTTTCTTCCACTGCGCCGAGTTCCCAGGCCACCATGGCATCGCGTGTGCGCTGGTAGAGCTCATGCAATTTCGTCGGCGCGTCCGGGCTGGTTTTCGCCTTGCGGATGCGCGCCTGAATCTGTCGCCAATCGGCCATGGCGGGCATTGTAGCAGCCGATTGCGGCCAAGGCCAAGGGCAGGAATGATTTAGCGGCTGGTGTGTTCCAAGGCCCTGTTAGCATCATACGCGTATGAACGCCGCCCTCAAAACTCGCTGGATTTGCGATCAAGCGCACGCCATCGGGTTTGATTTGTGCGGCGTCGCCCCGGTTCACGGCGCAGCCGGCCATCTTGCCGAGTTGCAACACCTCCCCGAATGGCTCAATCGCGGCCACGCCGGCGAAATGGGTTACCTGCACGACCCGCGCCGTGCTCATCCGGCCCTCGCCATGGACGGCGCACGCAGCCTGATCGTGGTCGCCCTCAATTACAATTCCGCGCAGCCTTATTCCACAGAAGCGGTCGCCTCTGCGGGGGATGCCGATGGTTCTCCTCGAGGTTGGATTTCGCGCTACGCCTGGGGCGACGACTACCACGAAACATTGTGGCAGAGGCTAAACGAACTCATCGCCAACATGCACGCCGCATGGCCCGAACCCTTTGACGCCCGAGCCTACGTCGACACCGGGCCTATCATCGAACGCGTCGCCGCCAAATATGCCGGTCTCGGCTGGCTTGCGAAAAACACCTGCCTGATAAACGAGAAAATCGGCTCATGGTTTTTTCTCGGCGTCATCATCACCACGCTCGATCTCGAACCGTCGCTGGCAGCAAGCGAATCGCCCGCGCCCGACCGTTGCGGCACCTGCACCCTCTGTCTTGACGCTTGCCCGACCCAAGCCTTCACCGAGCCGCGCGTGCTTGACGCTCGCCGCTGCATTTCGTATTTGACGATCGAACTACGCACCGCAATTCCCGAGGAGCTACGCCCGGCAATGGGCAATGCCGTCATCGGTTGCGACATTTGCCAGGATGTCTGCCCCTGGAACCGTAAGTCGCCGGTCACTCCTCTCGCCGCGTTTCAGCCGCGCGCCGTCGCACAACCAGAAAATGGAGAGAAAATCGAAAACGGTCAGGATGAAAACCAGAACAGTGCAACGCTGTTTGAGCCGAAGCTGGAATGGCTCGCCTCACTCACCCAGCAGGAATTCAGTGCGATATTTCGCGGCAGCGCCATCAAGCGCGCCAAATGGCGCGGCTTGGTCCGCAATGCCTGCGTCGCCCTCGGTAATTCGAAAATCCCGCGCGACGCTGCAGCTTACCCCCGCATCATCGCCGTGCTCGAAAATCTTGCGGCGGGATCGGACGAACTCATCGCCGAGCATGCCCAGTGGGCTCTTGCGCGGGTGAAGAATTAGATTTACTCCACCGCGAACGTGTTACCTTTTTCCGCATCACGACCGAGGAGGCCGACCCGTGACCGTATCCATTGTCGCCGAGCTGCCGCAGGCTCTCGCCGCGCTACTCTTTCTCGATCCGCACGTCAGCTTCCCGCACGATGGAGGAATCACCGAACTGATCATGCTTCGCTGGATTCATTTCTTTTCGGGGATCATCTGGATTGGCTTGCTTTATTTCTTCAACCTGGTCGGCTTTGCCACCTTGGGTGAACTCGAGCCTCCGGTCCGCGCCAAAGTCTTCCCTGTATTAATGTCCCGCGCGATGTCCTGGTTTCGCTGGTCCGCGCTCGTCACGGTCCTCGTCGGCCTGCGTTACTTTTTCACTATCCTCTCCGCCGACGCGCGCAATTCCGGCGATCCCTCTCTTGCCTTGCGCTGGTTTCTCGAATGGTTTCTGCTTTGGCTCGTCGCCTACGCGGTGATTTACCCGCTGCAACTTCCCGCGAAGGGCCTTCTGAATAATCCGATCGTCCGCGTTATCGGTATCGCTGCCATTGTGATCGTAGCTACTTATTGCAGCTTGCTTCTCGCCGGCGGCACTTCTCCCAATACGGTCGTTTCGAACGCGCACCTCTGTATCGGAATCGGCGGCGGGCTCGGATTTCTGATGATGCTGAACGCCTGGGGCGTCGTCTGGCGCGTTCAAAAGCGTCTAATCATTTGGACCCGCGCCAGCCTGGAAAATGGCGTGCCCATGCCTGCCGAGGCCGACCGCCTCCGCCGCTGGGGATTTCTTGCCTCGCGAGTCGCCTTCTGGCTCTCGATCCCCATGCTCTTTTTCATGGGCGCGGCCGAACACTACCCATTCCTCAGCAACATCGCCCGCTGAAGCCGATGTACCTGTAAACCGTGCGGCTACGTCATATCTTCATTAACAGGCGTCGTAATGGAGACTCACCATGAAAGCAAAACCCAGCCCAGGTTTTCTAAGCTTTCTCACTGTGATGGTCGTTACTCTCGTTTTTGCTCTTCCCGCCCTCACCTATCAATATCCACTATCGTCGTCCGACGTTCGCGAAGCGTACCTCCTCGGAACGCGCCGTGATTCGCTAACGGCCAGTTTCTTCGCGAAGTATCGTCACGATCTGCGTCAGCCGCGAACTGGGCCGTGGGTATCGGACATCATTATCGAGACCCCCTACACCCAGGTTGTCGAGATGGGCCAGGCGGATCAGAATCCAGATACACAGCAAGCCGAGATCGATCTGCCGAAGAAGAACTTTCTGTTCATCGTGCGCGTCGGAATTAATTTCACGGACACATACCCATCGACGCCCAAGAACCCGCCCGAAACACGGCCGATCATTCCGGACTTCGAGAAGGATTTCAAGATTCGGATGTCACAGAAGGACCAGAAAATAATCCAGCCGAGTTCAGTAAAAACGATCCTCTTGGATTCTGGCGATTACGGAGATGGGCAAATCACCGGCGCCGTGCTCGAATTGACCTACAAAACTGAAGACATTGATCCTTCCGGCGATCTAGCCATCAAAGTACTAACACCTGACGATCAGGATGTGGAGACCACTTTCGATCTAAACAGCCTGAAGTAGCGATCGAGAAAAATTTCTACGATCGCCAGCGCAGCGTCACCGGCCCATTCACCGGATGCTTCATCGGCGTGGCGGTCCGCTGCGCTTCCATATACGCGTTTTTCAATTCGAAATACCAGCGCGCTTGCCGGTCCGCATCATCGATCAACATCATGCGATCCTCGTACTTCAATCCCATGGCCTGTTTCTCGATCACTTCCGTATCCTGCCGGATGAATCGCGGCCCAAACACATTCACGATGAACGAGACGATTGGAAACCACCGCAAAATATTCCAGGCCGCATAAAAATCGAGCCGACAAAGATCGGGCCGAATTGGAGTTACCGTCGTGCGGCTCGACAGCCAGTATTTTCCAGCGCGGATTTGTTCAAACCTTTGGTTCGGCAGCACGAAATCAATCGTGGTGGTAGCCGGCTCGCCCGTCAGCAGTTTGAGGATCTTGTACGGCGCGCTATTGGCTGATGGCGCGTGCGCGCTCATCCGGAAACCATTCGGAATCGGCTCAAATTGTTTTTCTTTTTCGCGAATGCTCTGCCGGCTGCGCCACCACCAGGCCTGATGCACGAACGGTCCATGCGCCGGATCCATCAGCCCGATGATCGCCTGGTCCACGCCGCAGGGCAGCTCCGCGTACAACTGCGCAGTTTCAAATTTCGCGCTGAATTTCGGGAGCTCCGGCACCGGCGGCGGCAATTCGTCCAGCCCGCGCCCCTCCGCATTGGTCATGTACGCCCAGACGTATCCGTCGCGCTCTTCGCATGGAAAACTTCCGGCGTAAATTCTTTCGCATTTTAGTTTCGACCCTTCCGCCAGCGACGGGATCACGTTGCACTGCCCAGTATGCGCGTTAAATTTCCAGCCGTGATACGCGCACTCCACATTTGCGCCATCAAATTGTCCAAACGAGAGCGGAAACGCCCGGTGTGGGCAAACGTCCCGCAGCGCAAACGGTTTCCCCGTCGTGTCACGCCCCAAAACCAATGGCACATCCAGCAACATCGCGCGCACCAGCTTGTTCCGCCGCACCTGCTCCGAGCGCTGCGCCGGATACCAGAACTTCCACATCATTTCGCTGGCGCGCCCCACTCCCCGCGAAGCTCCGAATTCACTCATCGCCGCTCATCGTAGTACACCGTCCAGTTCCCGCAAAGTCCGGCGCGTCACAGCGGTACCCTTTCGAGCGGAACGATAAACTGAATTCCCTCGATGTGCTTACCGTGCAGTCGTTCGTCGTTCGTGACGAATAGATCCACTCCCACCGCTGCCGCACAGGCTAGTTGAACTGCGTCCGGTGCTCGAATCGAACGGTCTGCACGCAGTTTGGCGAAAGCCCGCGCCGACTTCACGTCAAATGGAATCAGAAGCGAAGTCGCGACGATAGCCGCTTCATATTTTTTTGCCAACTCGCCGTTTCGCTGCTCGAGCGGTTTCACCAGGATTTCCCCCAGGGTCAGTGTCGATGTGGCCAGCTGGTCGCCACGCCTCAGCATCGTTTCCCTCAGCCGCACCACTTGACTGTGCCTCGGCCCGTGACCTTCGAACAAATAAATGAAAATATTCGTGTCCCAAAAAACGCGGCTCACTCCCAGCCCTCGCGGAGCCGCTTCACGTAGTCGTCGCTAGTCTCATTCATCCAGATTGCGGCGCCCGTCCCGGAAAGCGAGAGCAGCGGGTCAGGCGTCGATGTGTGAGGCTTTTCCGCACGGGACCATTCGTGGTACCACTCCAACAGCGATCGGTACGTAGCCGGGATTTCGTCCGCCGACGGAACAGTTTTGGAGCCCTCGCGCGCCGGATCGAAGTAGTCGCCCGGCCGAAAGAGCCGCCGCCGTCCTTCGCGAGTTTCGAACAACATTCTGTACCGACCGGGATTAGGGGGACGATTCGCGACGCAATGCTGAACGACGTGCACGTAGACGCCCGGTCGCAGCGAACCCACTAGAGACTCGCGCTCCGCTCGGACTACAATCTCCTCAATTGAAAAGTCGTCTTGGTTGGGGTGCTCTCGTTGAAGCAACGCCGCCGCGATCCAGCTCTCATCCGCTACCTTTACGCCGCCGAGTATGGACTCGGAAGCCACGGTCTTCACATTAGCCTCTCAGAAAACTAAGTACTATAGGTAATACTAAGTACTTGTAGTCTCATTATCCGATCAAGTCAAGTTCGAAAATCATTCATGGCCTTCCCGCTGGATTGACAATAGTGGTGTTGCCCCATTATTCTTTTGAACTCGAGTATGTCTAACCATTTCCATTAGCGATTCCTCCCGACTCCGTCAGGGGCCACGCGCTCTCCGTCGTTCGAACAACTTGTAAAATCCCATTTTAACTTCTGTTTTTCCGCACGTTCGTGAGGATTGCCATGGCGACGCTGTTTGAAAAGCTCGAAAACATCGAAACCAAGTACGACGAACTGACCCAACAGCTTTCGTCGCCCGACGTGCACAACGATTCGGCGCGTTTCCAGAAGCTCGCCAAGACCCATGCGGACATGGCGCAGATGGTCGCGAAGTATCGCGAGTGGAAAGAAATCGAAAAGGGTCTGCTGGGCACCCAGCAACTGCTGGTCGAGGCCGAAGACGCCGAAATGAAACAGATGGCGCATGACGAAGCACGCGAGCTCGAAGGCCGTCGCGTCAACGTGGAACGCGACCTGAAATTTCTGATGCTGCCTAAGGATCCCAACGACGATAAGAACGTCATCGTGGAAATTCGTGCTGGCACCGGTGGTGACGAAGCTTCCCTATTCGCCGGCGAACTATTTCGCATGTACTCGCGCTACGCCGAATCGCAGGGCTGGAAAACGGAAATGCTGGAAAGCTCGCCGTCGTCCATCGGCGGTATGAAAGATGTAACCGTCGCGATCCAGGGCAGCAAAGTGTATTCCAAGCTAAAGTTCGAAAGCGGCGTGCATCGCGTGCAACGCGTTCCGGCTACTGAACAACAAGGCCGCATCCACACCTCGGCCGCCACCGTCGCCGTGCTACCCGAAGCGGACGAAATCGACATCAAGATCGAAGCCAAAGATTTGCGCATCGATACCTTTTGCTCCTCCGGTCCCGGCGGCCAGTCGGTGAACACCACCTACTCCGCCGTGCGCATCACCCACATTCCCAGCGGTTTGGTCGTTTCGCAGCAGGATGAAAAATCGCAAATCAAAAATCGCGCGAAGGCCATGCGCGTTTTGCGCGCTCGCCTCTACGAGCAGGAACAAGCTAAGCAGCACGAGGCCATCGCCGCCGAACGCCGCGACCAGATCAAAACCGGCGACCGCAGCGAGAAAATTCGCACCTACAATTTCCCGCAAAATCGCGTCAGTGACCACCGCATCGGCCTGACCTTGCACCAGCTCGACCAGGTCATGGAAGGCAAGCTGGCTCCCATCGTCGACGCCCTTTCGACGCATTACGAATCGGAGCGCCTGAAACAAGAGCTCGTCGACGCCTAATTATCAGCCGCAAGTGACAAGCGCCTTCGATCCGCCAACTAAATGCTGCCCGAGAAATCTATTATCGATATCCGCGCTGCTTTGAAACAGGGGATGGCTGAACTTCGGGCTGCCGAAGTTCCGTCGCATACGCTCGCTGCCGAAGTTCTGCTGATGCATGTGCTGGGCCGCGATCGCGCCTGGATGTATTCTCATCATGAAGAGATTCTGGACGCCGCCACCGCGCAGAAATATTTCGCTTTGATCACTCGCCGCGCCGCCGGAGTCCCCACGCAGTATCTGACCGGCCATCAGGAGTTCTGGGGACTCGATTTTGAAGTGACGCCAGCCGTCTTGATTCCGCGTCCGGAAACCGAGCATGTGATGGAAGTTGTTCTGGCGCGGCTCGGCGAGCGCGGCCTGAAAATTCACCTGGACACCGGCTTACCTCGCCAGACTCTCCATGTCGCCGATGTCGGCACGGGTTCCGGATGCCTGGCCATCGCGCTCGCCTACGAATTGCCGCATGCGGAAATCATCGCGACCGATAGCTCTGCCGCAGCGCTCGAAATCGCGCGGCGCAACGCCGCGCGCAACCAGGTCGCCGATCATATTCGTTTCATTGAGGCCGACCTACTCGCGTTGCCCGGAAATGAAAGAACGCCGGAACCATTCTTCGATCTGATCGTCAGCAATCCGCCATACATCGCCGATTCCGACGCGGCCTCGCTGCAACGTGAAGTCCGCGATCACGAACCACACGCCGCGCTTTTCGCGGGGCCGACCGGAACTGAAATCTACGAGCGTCTGGTGGCCGAAGCCCGTGATCAGCTTCGCGATCGCGGAATCCTGGTCCTCGAGCTCGGCTACAATTCTGCCGAACCAGTCCGCGCCATGTTCGATGCAACGTCTACAGCGTGGACCAATGTCTCCATCACTATGGACCTTGCCGGCATCCCGCGGATCCTCGCCGCCGAACGCGCCAGGTAGTTTTCCTGGCTGGTATCGTGCGAGAATAGCCGCCGAAACGAGCGCTTCGCCATGGACCAGACTCCCAATCGCGCCGCCGATCACCTCTCCAATGAACGCACTTTCCTGGCCTGGATCCGCACCAGCATCAGCGTGATCGTGTTTGGTTTTGTAGTTGCCAGGTTCGGGATCACCCTGCGCGAGTTTTTACGTTTTGAGAATCTTGAGCCTCATGAAAATGGGATCTCGCTCGCGCTCGGCGTTAGTTTCATGGTCGTCGGCATCCTGATGGCGATTTTGGCAATCTGGCGCTACCAGTCGACACGGATCCAAATTGAACAGGCCAAGTTTCGGCCGGCAAAGACCACTATCTATGTCGTTGGCACGATAACGGCGGTGCTCGGCATCATGCTCGTCTATTATTTGCTCGCTACCTCGCGGACCCTCTGACGAGCTGACGATCGCGCTGCGATTTTTTGATCTCAGGCCACCGCACGGCCCTTCGGTGTATATTCGCCTGAGGTGGATTTGCAGTGCCGAAGCTCGCCACATATCGCGCCAAGCATGACACCGCAGCGCCACCCGCCTACGATTCCGCCATCTCCATCCTGCACGTCGATATGGACGCCTTCTTCGTCTCCGTCGAACTGCTCGCGCGCCCCGAACTTCGCGGCAAAGCGGTGGTCGTTGGCGGCCAGCGCGACCAGCGCGGAGTGGTCACCTCGGCGAGTTACGAAGCCCGCAAATTCGGCGTCCATTCCGCGATGGCTTTGCGGACGGCCGCAAAACTCTGCCCTCACGCCGTCTTTCTCAGCAGTCATTACGAACTCTACGGAAAGTACAGCGACCAGGTAGCTACCATTCTGAGTAAATACTCGCCGATCGTCGAGATGGCCTCGATCGATGAAGCCTACATCGATTTGACTGGCACCGAAAAGCTCCACGGACCGCCGCTCGCAGCGGCGCACAAACTTCTCACCGAAATTACGGCGGCAACCGACCTGCCTTGCTCCGGCGGTTTGGCGGCGACGCGCCTCGTCGCCAAGATTGCCAGCGAGCAAGCCAAGCCGCGCGGCTTGGTTTGGGTGCCGGCCGGTACGGAAGGGCAATTCCTTGCGCCGCTCGCCGTCCGGCGGATTCCGGGAATCGGAAAAGTTACCGACGCCGGATTGAAAAATCTCGGCATCGAAACCATCGCGCAGTTGCAAAAAGTCTCTGAAGAGAAACTCGAGCAGTCATTCGGGGCCTGGGGCCACGCGCTCTATCGCAAAGCGCGCGGCATCGACGCCTACGAATTCTTTGTGGATGCGGAGCCCAAATCCATTTCGCACAACCAGACCTTCGGCGTTGACACGCGGGATCGCGAACAGCTCGAAGCCACCCTCAGCTATCTCTGCCAGAAAGCGGTGAAGCGCATGCGCGATTCCGGCCTGCACGCGCGAACCGTTACGCTGACCTTGCGCTTCGCGAACTTCGTTACCATTACGCGCAACCACACTTTGCCTGAGCCTTCGGATCTTGATTCGGTGTTCCTGCAAGCGATAAGCAAACTATTTGGACACGCGTGGGATGGAAAATTGAATCTGCGCCTCGTGGGCGTCGCGCTCACCGGATTTTCCGGCGGGCCGCAACAATTCGACCTGCTCGATCCGAGCCGCCGCGAGAAACTCGAGCGCCTGGCCAAGACCACCGATCGGCTACGGGATAAGTTCGGATTTTCCAAGCTGCAGTACGGCGGCTCGCTTCCGGCGCGCGACGATCGCAAGTAAGTTTTAGCAAGAGCAAAAATTCGTCCAGACTCATTTTGTGCGCCTCGGCAATTTCCCGCTTCTTGCCCTATAATCGCGATTCCTGTGTCGACTACCCAAAATCCGCCTCCCCGAGCTCGCCAGAGTCGGCGGCAGCGTGTGGCCAGCTTTTGGCAACGCGTAACCGACGGCTTGCGAGTCGACGAGTTATGGGGCCAGTTCAAGTCGGAGGCGAAAGCGGGTTACGTCCTTTATTCCGGCGACGTCGACTGGCAACCCATCGAAAAGGAAAGATCAAAATTCAAACGCGCGCGACTCTCGGTTTGGGCTTTGTTTCAAGCCATGCTGATGAAGCTTTCCCCGGCGCGTCGCGTATTGCTGCTCATTGCCGTGGTCACAGTGCTGGTTAATCCCGATATCCGACTCGGTCGAGGCGCGGGCGAAGCTGATTTCGGTCTGGGGTGGATCGGCATAATTATTCTGTTCGTGCTGCTGGCGCTCGAATTGGGTGACCGGGTAACCATGAAGCGCGATCTGGAAATTGCGCGCGAAATCCAGCAATGGCTGGTGCCCAGCGCGCCTCCCGATGTTCCGGGAATGGATATCGCCTTTGCCACCCGGCCCCAAAATACGGTGGCTGGCGACTACTACGACGCCTTCTTGCGGCCAATAATCGCCGCAGCACCGAAACCTCCGTCGCTGCTCGTGGTGGTTGCCGACGTCGCCGGAAAAAGCGTGCCGGCTGCGCTTTTGATGGCCACTTTTCAATCGGGCCTGCGAACGCTTTCCGCGACTCCCGCGTCTTTGGATGAAATCGTGACCGGCGTCGATCGCTATGCCAGGGCGCACAGTTTGGAGGGCCGGCGTTTCACTACGGCGTTTTTGGCGGAGATTGATCCGCAAACTCGAGAGATGCGTTACGTCAATGCTGGACACAACGACCCAATCCTTCGCCGCGCTTCCGGGCAGATCGAACGCCTTTCCTCGGGCGGCCCACCGTTTGGCTTGCCGCTCTTCACTGACCACGAAATTGCCTATGCTGCGGGAACCGTCCAGTTGCAGGCGGGGGACGTTTTGTTCATTTTTACCGACGGCGTGGCGGAAGCGGTGAACGAAGCCGGCGAGGAATTTGGCGAGGCGCGGATTATTTCCTCGATCACCTCGCTGCCAACGCAGAGTGCTGTGGGGATTCTGGAGCGCGTAATGAATGATGTGAATTCCTTCGTCGGCTACGCCAGGCAGCACGACGACATCACGGCCCTCGTGCTGCGCATCGTCGCGTAAACCCCCGAAGCCGTTCTATTCCGGTGCATCCCGCCCGGCGTTCAGATAAATCTCAAACTTCCCACGTGTCCCAGTTTCCCGCATAATCACGCTATGAATGCGCGCGCGTTTGCCGATCGAATTTGCCAAACCTTGCGCTCGAAGGGGTTTCAGGCCTTCCTGGTGGGCGGATGCGTGCGCGATATTATTCTGGGCCGGGAGCCGGCCGATTACGACGTGACCACCGACGCGCTTCCGGGACAAGTGGAAGAAATTTTCCCGGGCAGTCTTACGGTGGGGGCAAAATTCGGCGTGGTGATCGTACCGGAAGAATCGCCAACTTCTTCCGACGCAGAGCGTCTGCAAGTCGAAGTCGCGACTTTCCGTTCGGACCTCGGCTACTCCGATGGCCGCCATCCGGATCGCGTCGATTACACCAAGTCGCCGCAGGATGACGTTAAGCGCCGGGATTTCACGATCAACGCGCTGTTGCTCGACCTCGAAACAAATGAAGTCCTCGATTTCGTGGGCGGACGCGAAGATTTGAAAGCTGGAATCATTCGCGCCATCGGCGATCCCGAGGCTCGATTCCGCGAAGACAAACTGCGCATGGTTCGCGCGGTGCGATTCGCTGCACGTTTTGGGTACGCGATCGAGCCAGCTACGCTCCAAGCGATTCAGAAATTGGCGCCAGAGATAAACCAGATCTCGATGGAACGTCTGCGCGACGAGCTCACCAAGATTCTAACGGAGGGCGCGGCGCGACGCGGTTTCGAACTCCTGGATCATACCGGCCTGCTCATTTATCTCCTGCCGGAGATCGCCAAAATGAAAGGAGTCGAGCAGCCGCCGCAGTTTCATCCCGAGGGCGATGTGTGGATTCACACGCTGCTGATGATTGGAGGTTTGCCGGCCGGTTCGTCGCCGACTCTTGCTTGGGGCGTTCTGCTCCATGATGTGGGCAAGCCTCCGACATTCACGCCGCCCGTCGGGACCGAACGGGCGCATCCGCTTCGATCGTCACGTTGAAGTGGGAGTGAAAATGGCAGAACAAATCTGCCGGCGGTTTCGTTTCTCGAACGAAGATACCGAGCAAATTCTTGCTCTGGTAACGAACCACATGAAGTTCAAGGATGTTCCGCACATGAAACCTGCGACCTTGAAGCGCTTCGTGCGCCTGGATAAATTCGCCGAGCATCTCGAATTGCACCGGCTCGATTCGCTGTCGAGCCACGGCAAGCTCGACAGTTACGATCTGGTCAGCCGATTCATCGCCGAAACCCCGCCGGAACAGGTCAGGCCAAAGCGTCTTCTGACCGGTGACGATTTGATGGCACTCGGGCTAAAGCCTGGTCCCCGGTTCAAAGCCATCCTATATAATGTCGAGGAAGCCCAGCTCGATGGAACCATTCACACCCACGAAGAAGCACTTCACCTAGCGAAGACGCTAGCCGTTGACCCATCTTCCGAATTCTAAGTCGTACCTAGGCCTTAAGATAGAGAATCAGCAACTTGCTGAAGAGATTGGGGTTTAAGAGCATATGGATGCAGCGTCGATTGGTGATATTAAATCTTAGTGTGGTAATATCAGGTCTTCTTATAGAGCACGACGTAAGGAACTTACATCTTTTCCCTTGCGTCTGCATCTAAACCTTCCAAGCAGCCGATTAGCTGCCTAATGTACTAAGTGTTCGGGCCGGTTGTTGGGTCTGAGGGGGACACGGTGAGTAAGACAACGAAAGTCATACCGCAAGAGCTTCCCATACTTCCTGTGCGCGATACGGTTCTCTTCCCGGGCGCGGTGTTGCCGCTGCCGGTTGGCCGCGAAAGTTCGCTGGCCTTGCTGAATTCGCTGGAGGGCACGGAGAAGATTTTGGGAGTCGTTGCGCAGCTTGATCCTCGTGTGGAAGCGCCGACCGGAACCGATTTGCATAGCGTCGGCACGCTCGCGAAGGTGCACAAAATGGTGCGCATGCCGAATGGAAACGTCGTTGCGTTTCTGGAAGGCATGGATCGCATCCGGGTAACCGAAGTTTTGGGATTCAAACCGTTCCTGCGCGCGAAAGTGGAACTGCAGCCGGATCTCGAAGATCAACGAGACGCCGAGCTGACCGCGCTGGAGCGCAATGTGCAGGAACTTTTCCGGGAAGTGGTGGCGCGTTCGCCGCAGCTTTCCGACGATTTGCAGACCGAAGTGATGAACATCGATTCGCCGGGACGTCTGGCGGACTTCGTGACTTCGACTCTGCCGTCGCTCAGCACTTTAATTCGTCAAGAGCTGCTCGAAACTTTCAGCGTGCGCAAGCGCCTGGAGTCTTTGATCAGCGAACTGACCAAAGAGCGCGAGGTGCTCGACCTCCGCAATAAAATTCACGACCAAGTTCAGGAGCAGGTCAACCAGAGCCAACGCGAATTTTTGCTGCGCGAGCAGATGAAGGCGATTCAAAAAGAATTGGGTGAATCCGACGACGGCCAAGCCGAGATCGACGAGCTTCGCAAGAAGGTCGAAGAATCCGGCATGACCGCGGAAGCCAAGAAGGAGTGCGATCGCGAACTGAAGCGGCTCGCGAAGATGACTCCCGCTTCGGCTGAATACATGGTCGCGCGTACCTACCTGGAGTGGATGACGTCCTTGCCCTGGAACAAAATGTCCGGCACGGAAGACATCGACATCCCGAAGGCGCACGCGATTTTGAATGAGG
Organism: uncultured Acidobacteriota bacterium; assembly: GCA_963737765.1. GTDB lineage: Bacteria > Acidobacteriota > Terriglobia > Acidiferrales > UBA7541 > Palsa-295. The sequence continues at coordinate 260,439 of CAVTTY010000012.1, read as the reverse complement.
ATCACTACGACCTGGTCAAGATCAAGGAACGCATTCTCGACTATCTGGCAGTAAAGAAACTGCAGCCAGGAATGAAAGGACCGATTCTGTGCTTTGTCGGGCCTCCGGGTGTGGGCAAAACCTCGCTCGGCAAATCGATCGCTCGCGCGCTGGGACGTAAGTTCGTCCGCATCTCGCTGGGCGGCATGCACGACGAAGCGGAAATCCGCGGCCATCGTCGCACCTATATCGGCGCATTGCCGGGGCAGATTATCCAGGGAATGAAGCGCGCTGAGACCCTCGACCCGGTGTTGATGCTGGATGAGGTCGACAAACTCGGGCGCGATTTCCGTGGCGATCCGTCGGCAGCGTTGATGGAAGTGCTCGACCCGGAACAGAACTCCACGTTCCGCGATCATTACCTCGATGTGCCGTTCGATCTTTCGAAGGTGCTTTTCATCGCCACCGCCAACTGGCTCGATCCAATTCCGGAGCCGCTGCGCGACCGCATGGAGATCATCGAACTCCACGGCTACACGGAAGAAGAGAAGGTTCACATCGCGAAGATGTTCTTGATCGAGCGTCAAGCGAAGGAAAACGGCATCAACATCGGGGAGCAGATCGAATTCACCGATGAAGCGTTGCGGGAAGTGATTCGCCACTACACGCGCGAAGCGGGCGTGCGCAACCTGGAACGCGAACTGGGCACCTTGGTTCGCAAACAGGCCCGGCGCCTGGCCGAAGGCAAGACGGACAAGCTGGTCGTCACGCCGGAAGTCATTCGCGAAGTGTTGGGCATCGCCAAAGTGCATCAGGAAAAAGAAGTCGAAGAGCGCGTGCAGCAACCCGGCGTTTCGGTTGGGTTGGTCTGGACGCCAGTCGGCGGCGACATCGTCTTCATCGAAGCGAGTAAGATGCGCGGCGGGAAGACGCTGACGATGACCGGCCACCTGGGCGACGTGATGCAGGAATCCATGCGAGCTGCGCTCACCTGGGTTCGGGCGAATTGCGAACGGTACGGGATCGATCCGGATTTTTTCCGGAAGCAGGACATTCACATTCACGTTCCTTCTGGAGCGGTACCGAAAGATGGTCCCTCCGCTGGCGTTGCGATGGTCACCGCGTTGGTCAGCCTGCTGACGGGCAGGGCGATTCGGCCGCGGGTGGCGATGACCGGCGAAATTTCGCTCTCCGGAATTGTCTTGCCGGTTGGCGGAATCAAGGAAAAAGTGCTGGGCGCCAAGCGTGCGGGAATTCAGGAAGTCATCCTGCCTTCGGAGAATGAGCCGAACGTGAAGGAAGACTTGCCGGAAGAGATGCTGGACGGGATGAAAGTGCACTTTGTGCGCACGGCGGAGCAGGCTCTCGAAATTGCCCTGGGCAAATTCGAGAAGCCGGTGCGGCCCATTCCGGGTGGCGCTCGCGATACAGATCGCCCCGTGGCTGGACCGCTCCACTAAACCGAACCGTTTGATCTAACGAGTACGCGCGAACCTTGGCCTCTAACCGGCGTCAAGGAAACGAGAGACAGCCCGAGAAGGCCCGAAGAGAAATCTTCGGGCCTTTTCTTTTTGCATACAGGATTTGTTTCCTGTTGCGGCTGGCTGCGGATTCACGTACAGCTTAGATTCCGATGCCCTACCGACCTCGAGAACTAGTCATCCGCGCCCGCGAAGCAGCTACTTTGCTTTTGGCTACTCTCGATCGTAATGAGATGGTACAGCGGTTCCTGGATATGTACGCGGCGGAGAATCGCCGTCCCGGGCGCGCGGATCAGCCGGCGCATTACCGTGAACAACTCGAGACCATACGACGGGAAGCGATCCTGGCGATGGTCTTGCGCACGGAAAGCGCCTTACCCACCAAGCTGCGAGTTCGGCTGGTCGTTCGCAGCATGAAGACTCGGAAGGGCTCTCGTGCCAAGTTGAAAAAAGGCAAAAAAGGGTCGAGGGCATCAGATAGGAAAAAAAAATCGAGGAGCAGCGGCATTGATCTTGCTATCCCCTTGCTCGATCTGTTCCGTGAGGAATTTTTTGTAGCTATCGGCCAGGCGTTACGCTGGACGGACGAAGACGCGCAGTCCTTCTGGCACGACTTGGAGTTGTACGAAGCGCTCTCGGCGCACGAGCCGCGGCGTCAGGCGCGGCGGGCCATCGCGTCCGGGCCTTTTGTGGATCGCACCGCGTTGCTTCTGGATCCGTCGTTAATGGAGCAAGCTCGCCGTGCCGCCGGAAAATTTCAGGTTGAACTGGATGCGGCTGCGGATCGCGTGCTGCGGGCGACCTTTTCCCGCCGCCGCGCGAATTAGCGGCCATTTTCAGGCCGCAGAGTCTTCCGAACATCGCTGGTGTTCGCAATCGTCATTGCACATTCCGCACAGGTCATCATCGCAGTGCACCCGTAATTGTTAAGCTTTTGTTATTCTCGCGGCAGTGCAAACCCTTTTCTACATCCTGGTCATCGCGCAGATCGCTTTCGGTCTGTATTCACTATGGGACGGATTCGTCTGGTTCAAGATGGCACGGCAACGGCTGGGAACACATTCCGGTTTCTATACCCCCGCGACGGCGCTCATCTGCCCCTGCAAAGGTAACGAACGCGGGCTCGAAGAAAATCTGATGTCGCTGACGCGCTTCGACTATCCGAACTATGAAATTTATTTCACCGTGGCGACCAGCCTGGACCCGGCGATAAAAATAATTGAACGGGTGAAGATCGCGAGTTCGCATCCTGTGCACATTGTGATTGCCGGGCCGCCCACCGACTGCGGCGAAAAAGTTTACAACCTGCAGCGAGCGGTCGAAGCCTTGCCAGCCGACAAGTTCGAAGTGCTGGCCTTCACCGATTCCGATGTTCGTCTGTCAAAGGGTTGGCTGAACAAGCTCATCGCGCCATTGCAGGATGGGAGGATCGGCGCGACGACTGCTTACCGGTGGATTATCCCCAGCGGTTCAGGCGCCGATTTGCTCGCTAGCGCCTTGGCGTCCGCGTGGAATGCGGCGATTGTGACCATGTTAGGAAAGCCGTCCGGAGATTTTTGCTGGGGCGGTGGGACGGCCATCCGCAGGAAGACTTTCGACGACATCAAGGTTCTTGAATCCTGGAAGGGCGCGGTTAGCGACGATTTTGCGATGACTTGGGCTCTGGAGCAATCGGGCAAGCCGATTGTATTTTGCCCGGAGTGCCTGGCGGCGACGCCGGCTCCCTGGACTGGCGCTGATCTTTTGGAATTTACGGATCGGCAAATTTTGATTACCCGGGTCTATTCGCCGCGCCGCTGGCAGATGGGTTTCGCCGTGCATCTCAGCTACTGCCTTACGTTTCTCTTCGGAATCTACGTAATTTTGCACTGCATCGCGGATGGAGTGCCCTGGGGGCAATTGTTCGCGTTGCTTCTGGCCATCCCGCTGCTCGCCGCGATGAAGGGAGCGCTGCGTACCATTGTAGTGGGCGAAGCGATGCCGGAATGGAAAGCAAAAATAAATCAGTATGCCTGGGTGTGGCCGTTGTTAGCACCCGCCGTGTCATTTCTATTTGTGTGGAATTTTATTATGTCGTTGATTACGAATCGAATCCGCTGGCGCGGAATCCGCTACGAACTGCTCTCGCCGAATACGACCCACATCGTCAGACTTTAGGTATCGTCTCGATTGAGGCTCATTCAGATGCGCCGCTGAATATTCGGAAAGTCGAGCCAAACTTTCACGCCGCAAAAGTGCGAGCCTTCCGTGCAGATCGGCGTTGAAATTCCGGCGCGCAGATAGCAAGGCGGGCCGATGTAGCGCGCCAGCTCCGGAAAAACCTGCGCGAACCTGTTCCACTTCCTCGATCGACGATTGATAAATTTCTTCCTGCGCGTTGAAGCAGGTGCGCATCGTCCATTTGTGCAGCAGGTGCAGCAGCGATCCGGATTCAACGAGGCGAATGGCTTTCGCGTTTGGCAGCAGGTACAGCGCGAATTCCGGCGGCACGCCGCGATCGAGCAATTCGTTTTTCGCGGTCCATGCTTCTTCCATCGCCTGCTGATAAATTTCAAGTGCCTGCGCGGATTGTCGCGAATCAGCCGCGGCGTGATGTAGTCCGGCGAGCGCGTATCGGCCAGGGTCAGCAGCGGGCGCGAGCCCGGCACCATGCGGTGGCGCTGATCCTGACTATCGGCGGTGTGGCTGATTTTTTTCGCGAAAGTGAAATTGGCGTTCTGCAGCGGGCGCATCAATCGGCGCGTGCACGCCGATGTTGAGAGTCTCGCGCCGGTAAGGATTGCGCGCCGGATTCAGCATGCGGTCCAGGGCTTCCGCATCCGGAGCACTGCGGCGGCGGTCAGTCCCACCACGGCGCGATACGCGTCGGCCATCACGGCCAGCGACTGCGGCGAGAAATCCACCAGCTTTGAAGTGAGGCCGTCGAGCTTGGCGTCGAATTCTTGCGCGAAACGCTCTCGCCATCGCGCGCAGGCTCGTTCCATTCGGGCGGCGCATTCCATCGGCTCGTTGTCAAAACGATCGAAAAATTGCGGATCGATTTCGCGAACGCGCGCGACCATTTCGCCGATGACTTGCCGGGCTTCGGTGGGCGTGTCACTGGCGGCGTGCATGCGGTACAGCCGGTGCAGCACGATGCCGGAAACGGTGTGCACCATGGTGGTGAACGCAGCTACCGGCAACACGTAACGCGCGACTTCGATCGCGCGCTTTTCGGATTGCCGCTGCACTTTCTGCACGCGCTTCGGGTGCGACATCTCGCTGACGTGCCAAATGTCACCAAGAATTTCGCGCGCCGTGGGCTGCAGTACGCGAGTAAGCTCGCGATAGTGCTCCCACGCTCGCCGAATCAGCGGATTTCGTATATCGCGCGCTCGGCAGCGCCGAAGTGCGAGCTCGGCGCCGGCACATAGGCTTGCGCGTGATCCAGGCGCACGTAGCGCTGGCTCTGCTGCTCGGAATTGTAAAAAGGATGCGCGTGCAGGAAGGACCAGACGAATTGCCGGCTGATGTTTTCGAGTCCGAATTCGAAATGGGCGTGCTGGTAAACGGTGTGATGGCCGCCAAAATAGGTGCCAGAACCGATCATCACGCGCTGCTTGTCGGTGATTTCTTCGGGGCCGATCAGGCGAGTGGAATAGCAAGTACGCGCGGCGGCGATTGCCGAATCAAAGGAGTGTGCGAAAGAATTGCGCAGCGTGACGCGTGGCGCGCCGGTTTCTACCTGGAATTCCGTCGACGCGGCAGGTTGGTATTGGTGCGTGGCCATTTGCCTCGCGGCATTGTACACCGGCGCGCTTTTCGAGAAAAGCACACCCACAAAATAAAAAAGCCCCGGAGAAGGCTCCGGGGCTTTGGTGACTGAAAGACTCAGCTTTCTCAGACCGTTACTTTTTTGCGGCAGCTGCTTGCTTCAGTTCGGCGGCTTTGTCGGCGTACTTCTTGGTGAAGCGTTCGACGCGGCCGGCGGTATCGACCAACTTCTGCTTGCCGGTGAAGAACGGGTGGCAGTTGGAGCAAATTTCCACGCGAATCATTTGGCCTTTAAAGGTCGATCGCGTATCGAACTTATTGCCGCAGGCGCAGTGCACCTTGACGGCGTGATAATCGGGATGAATTCCTTCTTTCATGGGACGCTCCTGTGGCTGACCGGTCTGCGCGAGTGAAAAGCTCAAACACACAGGTCGCGTCGCTAGGTCAGCGCGAAACCCCAATTATACGATAGATCAGGCTACGTTGCCAGAAGCAGGTGGTGGGGCGGCAGAGTGCGGCAGCGCGAGATTAGGAAACGAAGGAGCAGCCCACCCGGGAGCGGCCATCGTCGAGCCGTTGCGTGTAGGCCTTGCGCAGCACGACTCGTACGGGCGGCAGAATCGGAACATGCAGCACCGCATTGAATTGCGCGGGAATCTCGTCCGGCTTCTCCATCATCAAAGCCACGCCGCCATAACTCAAATCGCTCACGGTAGCGGTCTTTTGTGAAGCGTCGGTAAGAATCGCGTAGGCCTTGGTTCCGGCTAGCGAGACGCGTTCCCATTTGCGGTGTTCTTTGTGCCCAGCACTTGCGGTTTGAGGCGGCGACTGAAGCGGCGGCCTCATGATAATGGGCGTGGGAGCCGAGGTGGAAATTGGCGGACGCGGCGCAGATTGTTGGGCCGGCGTGTCCGGACGCTGTGTTTCATGCATTGGCTTCGCTTCGCGGGGCTCTTGCGGCTCCGCGATCCTCTGCGGCGTTGAGGAAACCTCCGATCTCGCCCCGGATTTTGCCCGCCCGGAGATTTTCATCTGGTACAAACGCTGATCGGCGATATTCATCAACGCGCTCTTTTGGTCGCCGTCCAGCGGATGCACCGCGACGCCAAAATCGAGCGTCACGCCGATATCCAAGCGCAAGGGAACGATGTCGCTCTCGTATTGCGAACGAATGCGGTGACACAAGGTGATGGCCTGTTCGGGGTCGGTCTGCGGCAGCAGCAAGGCGAATTCGTCGCCGCCGATGCGGAAAGAAAAATCGGAGGCGCGCAGCGTCTTGCGCAAAGTAGCCGCGGCGATCTGCAGCACCTGATCGCCCTGCAGATGGCCGCGCTGATCGTTCACTTCTTTCAACTTGTGCAGATCGAGAATGACGATGGCCAGCTGCTGCGCGTAACGTTTCGCGCGATTCAGTTCCTTGTCGCAATATTCGTCGAACAGGCGGCGATTGTAGAGGCCCGGTGAGCGCATCGGTGGCGGCGTTGATTTGAAGCTTTTTGAATTCGTCATATTCCATCAGGATGGGCACGCGAAGCAAGTTGGCCGAAGCCAGCACATCCACCATGGCGGTCTTCAACGACACGCGCTTGCCCAGATTTTCGGACAGCTCGCGGCGGCGGATCAGAATTCTGCTCCCAGTATTCGTTGCTCTCAGCATCAGCCAGGTCGATTTGCGCGATGGTGCGGAAAAACTGAGCGCAGAAATTGGCCGCGGACCGACTCTTCGACGCCTTCAAGAGTCTCCACGAGGAGATCCAGGAAAGAGTCTTCGGCGGACGGCTGCGGCTGGGCGAGGTCGCCGGGCTGGGGCATCAATGGGTTTCGCAATGGGTTTATTTCCCTGTCGAGCAGGGAACACTGCGGGGGTAACGACGTAATAGCAAGGGACAGTCCAATCCGAGGCAGGTTTCACCCAGCGGACGCGATTTGCAATCTCATACAAATAAAAGGGTTACGAAGGCTGCTCGGATTTCTGACCCAATCGGCTTGATTCTCTGGAGACGCAAATGAAAACGGCTTCCACTTTCGCCCAGCTGGCTGCCCGGACTCCGGCAAAGTTGGCCGATCACCCAATTGGCTTAAGGAATTCCACGCCTACGAGATGAACGTCCCCAGCTTCCTGTTGCCTCTTTACGCGAGCCTGAATCGGCGGCATGCCAGCAGGCACCAACGCGGACGAAGTGATCGAGGGGGCGGGGATCGTCAGGGTTACGACCTCACCCACCGATAAAGCGCGAGGGCAGGTGATAAAAGCCCCCAAAGCGCTGATATCAAGAGTCTTAGCTAATTCCAAGAACTGTTCCCCGTGGAAATCCTTGCCCCGTATAAACAGTGGGACCTGAAGCTGAATTCTTTGTCCACGCCGTTGCTCGTCATATACCGGTGTGATTACCGTGCGGCGCTGCAAGATGTTTTCCCTGATGGCCATTGGTACCCCAGTTATAGTACTGGCTTTCCAATCGCAATTTGAGTGCAACTCTCAGACTAAACTTCCCTTCCAGTAACTCATGTTTTTATAATGTGTTACGGCGATCATGCTGCGCAGCGCTCGCCGAGCAATCCGTCGGTTATGCATTTTAACTCCTTTCCGTTTCCACGATTGTGCAAACTAGGACGCATTTACCATTGACTCTCCCTGGACCCTTTGCGAGAGTTGAACCTTTCGGGTGCGCTCCTCCTAAGTCGTTTCGAGACAGCAAGCCGGGGTGTGCAGTTCGGCTTTTCGTCGGCGTACAGGAGAATCTGAATTGGCCAAGACCGCAACTGCGGAACAGAATGCCAACAACCAGCAGGTTTTTCAGCTGGTTGCCAGCCTGTTGGATGCTTTCGACCGCCCCCTGGTCGTAACTGACCGGTCCGGAAAGATCCTGTTCACCAATTTTCATGCGCAAGACCGCCTGAATGAAAAAGGCTGGAGTTCGAAGCCGGATTTGAATCTGTTTACCGATATTCTCCATGCCGACCGTCGTCAGATCCTGACGCAGCTCGAAGGTGGGGAACAGGAATTGAACCTTCCCGTGGAAGGGTCCCGCGGAAAGAGCAGGGCTAGGATTCGCTGGCTTCCGGAACCGGACTGGTTAGTGGTTTATATGGAGCCCGTACCTACGGAAACTCCCGCCGACGCCGCCGAAATGCGTCAGACCGTGCAAGAGCTGATGCAGGAGCGAGAGATCACCTATCGCAACCTGCTGGCCGCGTACCTGCGGCTGCAGGAAGCCAACCGGCAAAAAACAGTCTTCCTGGCCTCGGCCGCGCACGAACTGAAGACCCCGCTAGCGGTAATGAAGGGTTACTACGATTTGCTGCTAACGGGATCGCTCGGGAAGTTGGACGACCGCCAGCGAGAGATTTTGCTGGAGTCCAAAGAAAGCTGCGACCGGCTGGTCCGGCTTAGTTTCGATGTTCCTGAATTATTCGGCGCTGGAAAGCGGCAAACTCATCTTGCAACTCCGCGAGAACGATCTGCGCGACTGCATCAAGGATATTACCGGCCGCTGGAGGACGCGTTCAGCGCGCCAAAGTGCGCTTGGAGTTGAAGGTACATCCTGAGCTTCCGGTGTTCAAGTTCGACTACCAAAAAGTGCAGCAATGCGTGGCGAATTTTCTGGATAACGCGCTGAAGCACACGCCGCCGGAAGGCTGCGTGACGCTGGTGGCCGAGCCGCATTTTTGGGAGCGGCGGACTTCCGAGGCCGCGCCGGCCAACGACCGCCGCCGGCGGACGTGGCGGCCGCAACAACAGCATTCTGGTTTCGTGTCAGACACCGGGCAGCGGAATCGCGGCGGAGTTTCATCAGGAAATTTTCGAAGAGTTCGTGCGCGTCGATCCTTCGTCTTCAGGAATGGGATTGGGCCTGGCCATCACCAAACGCCTGATCCAGGCGCACCGCGGAAAAGTTTGGGTCGATAGCGTGATGGGAAGCGGCAGTTCGTTCTCGTTTTTGCTGCCGATCAACGTGGACTAGTAACCGTAGAGTGAGTGTGAACGCGGACACTCGCGTTCGCTAGGGATAAAAGATGGCCGACAAAGAACGCATTCTGGTAGTAGACGACGAACCGAGTATTCGCAAATATCTGCAAACGCTGCTGGAAGTGGATGGGTTCGAGTGGAGACCGTCCCCAGCGGCAAGGAAGCGCTGGAAAGGATCGGCACGGGAGAGCAGCGCCCCGACTTCATCATTCTCGACGTGCTGATGCCGGAGATGGACGGCCTGGAAACGCTGCGCCAGTTGATGCAGATCGACCGCACCCTCAACGTGATCATGCTCTCGTGCTCGAACGAAGTCACCACCGTGGTCGAAGCCATCCGCATCGGCGCGCTCGATTATCTGACCAAGCCGTTCGAAAAGCCGGAGCTGGACGCGGCGTTTTTGAAGTGCCGGCAGAAGCAGGAACTGCGCTCCGGAAAACAAGGCGCTGCGCGAATACTGCGAAGCGCTCACCGAAGATTTGTCGTTCCTGGCGGCCAGCCCGCAGATGCTGAAAATCCGCCAGCAGGTGCTGCAGATCGCGCCGGTGGACGTGCCGGTCTTCATCAGCGGCGAAAGCGGCGTGGGCAAGGAAGTGATCTCGCGGATGATTCATCTTCGTTCGAATCGGCGCGTGCAGCCCTTTGTGAAAGTGAATTGCGCGGCGTTGCCCGGCGAATTGCTGGAATCGGAACTTTTCGGTTACGAGCAAGGCGCTTTTACCGGTGCGGTACGCGCCAAGCCCGGAAAATTCGAACTGGCGAACAAGGGCACGATCTTCCTGGACGAAATCGCGGAGATGAGCCCGCACCTGCAGGCCAAGCTGCTGCACGTGCTGCAAGACGGGCAGTTCTCGCGTCTGGGCGCCCGCGCCACGGTGAACGTCGATGTGCGCGTGCTGGCGGCCACGAACGTGGACGTGAAAGAGGCGATGCGCTCCGGCCGCTTCCGCGAAGATCTGTATTACCGGCTTGAATGTGCTTTCCATTCACGTTCCGCCGCTGCGCGAACGCACTACGGAGATTCCGTTGCTGTTCCGCCACTTTCTGGCGAAGTACAGCGAGAAATATGCGAAGCCTGCGCCCGATCCTTCGAAGCATTTGCTCGAAGCGGCGCTGCGCTATCCGTGGCCGGGAAATTTGCGCGAGCTCGAAAACTTCGTGAAGCGCTATGTGATTCTGGAAGACGACGAAGGCAGTTTCCGCGAACTGCTGGAAATGACCGGGCAGCAACAGCGCACCGCTCCGCGCGAAGATGCCGCTCCGCCGAAAGAGCAGGGATTGAAGGCGCTGGTTCGCGGATTGAAAGATGAAGCGGAAATGGAAGCGATCGCCGACGCGCTGGAAAAGACCAACTGGTGCCGCAAAGACGCCGCGAAAATGCTGGGCATCAGTTACAAAGCGTTGCTCTACAAAATGCGGCAATTTAATCTTGGATTCCGGACGCGGCGCGCGTTCGGCTGCAGCGCGGGCGGCGCGAGAGTTGGCCGCGAAAGAAGCAGCGGCGAAAGAAGGAGCGCGGCGAAGGAAGCCGCACCAGCCATTCGCGGATCATAGAGCCGAATGCCATCCGAAGACTCTCCCTCGCTGTGTACAGGTCTCTTTATCGCTGACTCAATTTGAGAATCGGTAGGGCGCAGATTTGCACGGTCCCATTACTAGGGCAAAGAGTTGCATAACTAGAGCACATTGGTCGAAATAGCTCTTCCGTTTCTGCCGGGGTTTGATCTAGTATGCGACTCGAAACTGGCGCAAGCGGTTGGTTGGCGCAGGCAGTTTGAGTCACGCACTTTCCAGACGAAATTTTTCATGAGATGCTCGGTGTTGTGTTCAAAGGGGTTGCAAGCCTCTTTTGCGTCGCTTTCGCAGATGGTTGAGCTTGGTACCTAGTACTAAGTAAATGGTGACGCGGCGGGGAGACGGTTTCAATCCTTTGGAAGAGGGATTGCACTTCCGAAACCTTGGGGATGTGTCGCAATCCAATCTGTTGGGGGAGGAGCAGTGGGGATGACGGAGCGTCGCACGGCACGTCGGTATGATTTGTCACTGCCAGTCAATGTCCGTTTGCCGATCAATCGCGAGACCGCAGCCCACAACGGCCAGACCCGCGATATTTCCACCCGCGGTGTTTATTTCATGATGCAGAAGGATCTCGCCCCAGGAACGGAAGTTGATTTCACGCTCACTCTGCCGGCGGAAATTACGCGCGGCGCGGAAGTATTTGTCCGCGCCCACGGACGTGTGGTGCGCGTCGATAAACAGCAAGATGATCAACACGAATCGATTGGCGTCGCGGCCGTGATCGAGCGCTACGACATCATTCGTGGCGAAGGCACCCCAATTTAGGGTTCGATTGCTCCTATTCCCCTTCCATCGCCCTTGGTTCTTGCTCACACCCCTCGAACAACCGGCAGTGCCAGCGCGCTTGTTGGTTTTCCCGCCCGACACCGGAACACGGAACCGCGATTCCCGAAAGTGCCTAGGATTTACTGATGGTGCGGCCCGGCCTGAACCGTCGGTAGGTGCTGATCGGCGCTGCCCCGTGATCGTACTAGCCACGCAATGGGCTTAAAGTAATGGACATAGAGTTTTTCCGGCCAATCTAAAATTCCTTCAATTGTTTCCGTCCCTTAATGTCGTTTGGCGGCCCAGGTGCAAAGTTTGGCGTGGGGGCATGGGGAACCGCCTCACTCTATTCCGACGGACATTCATGGCATCTGCCGCTGAAGCGCGACTCGCTCCGGTACCAAACCCACTAGAACTCCCGCCGGACCACATCTATTTTGGTCCGTCCGCTGCCATGCAGGTGGTCCGGCAGCGCGTGGACCGTTCCGCTGGACTGAACGTACCGGTCCTGATTCTTGGTGAGAGCGGCACCGGAAAAGAAATTCTGGCGCGTTTTATCCACCAGCGCTCACCGTGGCGGAGTGGTCCGTTCGTGAAAGTGAATTGCCCCGCGATTCCCGGTACTCTGATCGAAAGCGAGCTTTTCGGATTTCAGAAGGGCGCGTTCACCGGCGCGATTGCGGCCAAGCCCGGCCGAATGGAAATGGCGCAAGGCGGGTCGCTATTTCTGGATGAGATTGCGGAGCTCGATTCGAGCCTGCAGGCCAAGCTTTTGCACGTTCTGCAGGACGGGCATTTCACGCGCATCGGCGATCATGAAGAACGCCGCATGGATGCGCGGGTGATCTGCGCGACGAATCGATTATTGCGGCAGGAAATCGAAACCGGCGGTTTTCGCGCCGACCTTTTTTACCGCATCAATGTGATCACCATCACCCTTCCTTCCTTGCGCGATCGCCGCGACGATATTCCGTACCTGGTTGACTATCTTCGCGCTCAGTTCAATCGCCGGTTCAAACACGATGCTCCTCCGGTATCGAGAGAAGCGTTGCAACTTCTACAGCAGCGCGACTGGCCGGGCAATATTCGCGAGCTGGAGAATTGCGTCGCGCGGTATGTGATCCTCGGATCGGAAGAGGCGTTTCATTCCGATCAGGATGCTTCCGCGGCAAAAAGGGCCTGCATATTTCCTACGAATTGAATGAAGACGGGAACATTCCCTTAAAGCGAATCGCACAACAGGTCACTCGTCGCATGGAGCACGATGTAATCCTGAAGGTGCTGCAGGCCAATCACTGGAACCGGCGCAAGACCGCGGAGATACTGAAGATCAGTTACCGCGCCTTGCTTTACAAAGTGCGGCAAGCTGGTCTGCCCTTCCAAACGCCCGCAAAGACGAACAGAAATCGAACTCGAAGCGCTCTCCGAAACTCAATCCTGATTTTCAATACTGTTCCCAGGCCTAAACTGGGTTCTGGCCCAAAGCTTTCATAATCACCGTATTACTACCCGTGTCTCTTATGAAATCGTCCGCTCCATCTTCCTTGCCCGCGCCCTTCGATTCCGCTAGCCTTGAACTACGATGGCGAAGGCGTCCGCAAATTCCAAATTGAAGGTCTGTCTCCTCTCTCCGCACCCGATGGTGTTGGAGGAGTTTCGCCGCTTGCTCAGCGACTCTGGCTTTCAGATCGTTGCGAACCAACTGGAATCGATGCTCGCTCCCGATTTGCGAAATCTCGAAGTGCCGCGCGTGGCGGTGTATGTGATCGATGCTCATGCCGCGCGCCAGGCCACCGGAGCGTTGCTCGGCAACATCCTCGATCACAATCCTGCGGCCCGGCTGCTGGTGGTGGGCGACAATTTGAATGAATCGGACAGCTATACCCTTTTGCGTCAGGGGGTTAAAGGCATTCTGAATTACAAGGAAGCCCGCGAACAGTTGCCACGCGCTCTGCCCCTGGTCGCTTCCGGCGGTTTCTGGGTTCCGCGCGAAGTTCTCTCGCGCTTCGTGGATTCGATCCTAACGACCACCCAAGGACGTAGGCTGCGTGGAGATTCGCCCGCCGAACTGAGCCGCCGCGAACAGGAAGTACTGGCTGGGCTGCTGGAGAACTTGGCGAACAAGGAAGTCGCGGACCGGCTGCACATTTCCGAGCGTACGGTGAAATTCCACGTGTCTAATCTTCTGGCAAAGTTTGGGGTTCGGCGCCGTGCCGATTTGATTTTGCTTTGCTACCAACGCCGCAGTGTCGGCACTTAAGCGCTTCCTTTTATTTCAATCTTTCACTTCGCTGCGCATCTTCAAGAATGTAGTCCACTGGTATAATCCCAGAGCTGTCCTGAATCTCTTTCAAACCAGTGGCCACCTTCTCCATCGAAAATTTCGGATGCCGCGCCACGGACGCGGATGCGGCGGCGCTACGCCGCAGTTTGCTGGCGAGCGGGCTGTCGCTGCTTGATAATCATCAATACGCTGATTTTGTGGTTCTTAATTCCTGCACGGTCACGGCCGCAGCGGATGCGCAGGCGCGCGACGCCGTACGGAAAATTCATCGATCAAATCCGGAAGCACGAATCATAGTGACCGGCTGCTACGCGCAACGCGCGCCGGACGAAATCGCCCCGCTCGACGGTGTCGCTTGGGTCGTAGGGAATTCGCATCAGAGCGAAATTCCGGGACTGCTGCGTGATTTTCGAGGGAAGCAGCCGCCGACTACGACCGATTTCGTCGCCCTCTCTGCGCTCAACACGGATGCCATGTCGCTCGAGCGAGGGCCGGCCAAGATACTCACGGGAGATATTTTTGCGCAGACTTCCGTCCAGGTTGCTCCGCACGATGGCCTGGCCGGCGATCGCACGCGGCCCATTTTGAAAATTCAAGATGGATGCAACAACCGCTGCTCCTACTGCGTGATTCCGTTCGTCCGCGGCCGCAGCCGCAGCCTGGCGCCGGATGTGGTGGTGGACGAAGTGCGCAAGCTGGTCGATGCCGGTGCAAAGGAAATCGTGCTGAGCGGCATTAACCTGGGTTCCTATGGAAGGGATTTCAGACCGCGAACCGCTCTGGTTGATGTCGTTCGGCGCGTCCTGAACGAAACCACGCTCGAACAATTGCGATTCAGCTCCGTCGAACCCCAGGATGTTACCGAGGATTTTGTCGGGCTGGTTGTTTCTTCCGAGCGCATCGCGCCGCATTTTCACATTCCGCTGCAATCCGGTTCCGACCAAGATTTTGAAAGCGATGCATCGCTGGTATCGGCCGGCGCTGTATGCGGAGCGAGTAAATCAAATTTGCCAGGCGACTCCCGACGCGGCGATTGGCGCGGACGTAATCGCCGGGTTTCCGGGAGAGAGCGACGATGATTTCCGGGCCACCTACGATTTTATCGACGCGCTACCCTTGACGTATCTTCACGTATTTTCGTTTTCGGCTCGCCCGGGGACCAAGGCCGCTGAATTCGACGCCTCGTTGGTTGCAGCGCCGGTCATTCGAGATCGGGCTCGCGCCCTGCGAGCTTTGAGTCAGCGCAAAGTCGCCGAATTCAGGGCAGCGCAGTCCGGTCGCCGCATCCGGGCGATTACGCTGGCGCGCGGCGGAACCGATTGGACCGAAGCGCTGACCAGCAATTATCTAAAAGTGAGAATTGCAGGACGGCATTCCGCAAATCTCTGGTTCGAGGCGGAGATTTTTGCGGAGGAGACGACCATCGGGGAAGGAGAGGCCGTGAGTGTTCCGTTAGCTCTCGAAAATAACTTCGGCGAGGGCCAGATTTCCGCTATGGGTGATCGTTAACGAAATGTTTTTCACGCCCAGGCCATTGGCGATTTGTAGGGCGACCCCGGCGAGTTGCAGCGTTGGTTTGCCGCTGGGCTGGCGTACCACTTCCAGGTCGCGCCAGCGCACTCCTCGCCGCCAGCCGGTTCCGAGGGCCTTCATGCCCGCTTCTTTTGCGGCGAACCGCCCGGCGTAGCGTTCGAATTTGTTCCCGTGGCTTTCGCAGTACGCAATCTCCGCGGGAGTGTACAGGCGCTGCAGAATGGCAGCGCCATGCCGCGTGAGCGCGGCTTCGATGCGATCGATTTCAGAAATGTCCAGACCGAGCCCGACGATCAAGTGCACCTCAGATACAGCAAATGTGCGCGATCCGCGCGATGGCGATTATACCTATATGACGCTGGCCTTCACGAAAAGCTGCAAAGAAGCCCGCCGCGACCCGAACCTCGCCGGCCAGAACTAAAGCTGCGCGCGAGTGGAAAGGCCGCAAAACTCGACGGCTGCAAATTCTCGAAGCGCCTGAGTTGACGCGGCTCAAATGGCTGGTGCACGGTTTCAGCACGCGCAGCGGCGGATCGAGCCGGCTCGAACGCTCCGAGCGCGGCGTAAAAACGTCAGAGGAAGTTCTGAATCTCGGTTTCAACGAATGGGACAAGCCGGAACGTGTTTTCGCAAACCGCAAGAAGTTCTTCGCGGCGATGGGCGCGGGCGGAATGCGTCCGGTTTTGCTGCGTCAAATCCACTCCGATATCGTTTACCTGGTCGGCGCTGATGAGGTAGCGCAAGGCGAACGGGCTCCGCAGGGCGATGCATTGATTACCCGGGAGCGTGGAGTCCTGCTCACAGTACAAACCGCGGATTGCATCCCCATCCTGCTCGCCGACACAAAAAATCACGCGGTAGCCGCGATTCATTCGGGCTGGCGCGGGACGGCACAGCGCATCGCTGAAAAAACTCTAGGCCGGATGCAAATGGAATTTGGCACGCGACCGCAGGACGTGATCGCCGCGATCGGGCCGGGCATCGGCCACGTGCTGCTACGAAGTCGGGCACGAAGTGATCCAGGAATTCGCGGCGAAATTTCCCGCAGCACGCGAGTGGTTTGCTGGCCCGTTCGACGCGCTCGAAAACGGCGATGCCGATCCGAACTGGCTGCCGTGGCTCACGATGCGGCCGCCCGGGCATGCGCCTCCGGCGCCCACGGCGCAACTCGATTTGGTCGCGGCCAACGTTGCGATTCTAACTGGGGCGGGAGTGCCACTCAAAAACATCACGTCGTCGAATCTATGCACCGCCTGCCGCCCCGATTTGCTTTTCAGCTATCGGCGCGAACGCACCACGGGCCGATTGATTGCTGCGATCGGAATTAAATAGCTGCGGCAGGGAACCGGCAATTCCAGCAGCCCGCGCTCAACTACACGCCTGAGATTTGCGAAAGACCCGAACCTGAAGTGTCTCGCGCTGATTCCAGCAACGCCAGCTGACCGCAGGCGGCCATCACATCCTGTCCGCGCGAATAGCGCACAAACGCCGGAATGCCTTTACTCGTCAAGAATTCGGCGGAATTCCTCGATGCGCGCCGCATCCGGCTTCTTCGTACGGCAGCTCTCCCGGAT
Source organism: uncultured Acidobacteriota bacterium (assembly GCA_963737765.1). Lineage (GTDB taxonomy): Bacteria > Acidobacteriota > Terriglobia > Acidiferrales > UBA7541 > Palsa-295. Next base: position 243,522 of record CAVTTY010000012.1, on the reverse strand, counting down.
TCCACGGAATCAAATTCACTTTCGCGCGAAGATTTGCGAGCAACTTCGCCACGCGCGCGCGCATCCTCCGGCGCATCGTTGAACCCGCCGAGCAGCACGTATTCAAAGGTCAGGTGTTCCCACGGGCGCAGCGGATAACGCGCGCAGGCCTCCAGCAACTCTTCGATCGGATATTTGCGATTGATCGGCATGATCTGGTCGCGCTGCTCGTTCGACGAAGCATTCAGCGAAATCGCCAGCTTCGGCCGCACCTTTTCCAGCGCCAGCTTTTCAATGCCGGGAATGATTCCGCTGGTGGAAAGCGTGGTGTGCTTCGGCGTGATCGCCATGCCGTTGGGGTCGAGCAAAATTCGCAGCGCGGCCGTCACCGCGTCGTAATTCAGCAGTGGTTCGCCCTGGCCCATCAGCACTACGTTCGTCTGCGGCTTCAGGTTCGCGCGCATTTTCTTCCAGCGCGATCAGCACCTGCCCGACGATTTCTCCGGCGGTCAAATTTGCGAATCAGCCCCAGCGTCGCGGTCAGGCAGAAATGGCAATCCACCGCGCAGCCCGCCTGCGTGGAAATGCAAATCGTCTGGCGATTTTCTTCCGGCATGAAGACAGTTTCGACTGTCGCGGGCTTTCCAGCTGCGCGCCATCGCCACGGTCCGCCAGCAGCTAGCGCCAACACATATCGCACCGTGCCATCCGCGATTCGTATCGCCGCACGATCTGCGGCAGGCAATTGCAGCTTCGCGCGCAAGCCGTTCGCGCAGCGCCACCGGCAAATTGCTCATCGCCGCGACATCAAATCGCCGCTCCGCGTACAGCGCATGGTAAATCTGGCCGCCGCGATACGCCGGTTCGCCGAGCGACTGCACGAATTCGCGCGCAGCTCTCCCGGCGATTTCCCGAGCAGGTTCAGAAAGGCTTATTTGCAGCCCGAAGCGACATATTCTACTGATGATAACACGCGGCTGCGACACAGATTTTCGAGTGCCCGCCGTTCTCGCGGAGGGATATAATGAGATGTAATGCAGCCGGTTCCGCGTGAGAGGCGCCCCATGGCAACCTCTATCGTCCGTTGAAAATAAATCGCCGATGCAAATAACTGGTATCGACGAATGGGTGAAGAAACTCTGCGCCATCCCCGAGAAAAAGTTCTCCATTCCAACGCGTCTTTGAATTCACTGCGCGCAACGCGATCCAACCTGAAACGCTGCAAGCCCTACATGTACTACGCGAAAAGCCACTACACCCGGAATCTCATCTCACAAATGCGAGCTTTTTGAAGTTCTGGCCATCTGCTGGAATATCGGCCAAGTCAGCCGGATCCACAATCATCGCGATCAGAATTGTTGGATGGTGACGCCGATCGGCCGCCTGCGCGTGCAAAATTTCCGCGTGGAAGATCGCGACGCGGCGCACGGCAATTGCAAACTGGTTCCGACCGATGCGTACGACATGGACCCGACGCATCCCGCCGTGGTCCAGCCCGAAGAGCCGGTGCATCAGGTTCTGAATCTTCCGGAGTTCAATCAGCAAGCCACCAGCGTGCACATCTACTCCTATCCGTACGCTTCCTGCGAAGTGTATTCAATCGACAAAGGCGCTTACGCCGACGTACCGCTGCACTATTCGAGCGAATACGGAAAACTCTCGCCCGACGAAAAATTGCTCTAGCTTCGCGCCGTCGCCGTTGTGCATGTGCGACGCACCTGCGGATGGAAATAATCGCTTGGCCTATATGACATTTTTTGCTGCACCGTGCCACAATGGATGTATCGATGTCCGACCCAAATCATAAGGTTCAGCAGGAAGTTCTACCGAACGGGCTCGTGGTGATCACCGAGCCGATGGAGCACGTCCATTCGGTTTCGGTGGGAATTTGGCTGCGCACCGGCTCGCGGCGCGAACCGGCCGAGCTGAACGGCATTTCGCATTTCATCGAGCACATGGTGTTCAAGGGCACCACGCGCCGCACCGCCGAAGATATCGCGCGCGAAGTGGATAGCGTAGGCGGCATGCTCGATGCTTTTACTTCAAAGGAAATGGTCTGCTTTAATACCCGCGTGCTGGACGAGCATCTGCCCAAAGCCTTCGACGTCCTGGCAGACATGGTTCTGGACCCGCGCTTTGCCGAAGACGAAATCGATCGCGAAAAATCGGTCATCCTGGAAGAAATTCGCATGACCCAGGACAATCCCGAAGACCTGGTCCACGAATTGTTCACTCAGAATTTCTGGTCGCCGCATTCGCTGGGCAAGCCGATTCTGGGTACGCCGGAAACGGTCTCATCGTTCTCGCGCGACACCCTGCGCAGCTTGGTTCACCAACAAATACGCGCCGAACAATATGGTCATCACCGCCGCCGGCCATCTCACCCACGCACAGCTCGTCGATCTGGTCAGCGAGCGCTTCTCCGAATCTGCCGGCGGCGAAACTGGACCCGGCCGAAATAAGCCGGAAGCGGCCCAGCACGTGACTTTGCGCACCAAGCATGAACTCGAGCAGGTGCATCTCTGCCTGGGCGTTCCGGCGCTGCCCATGACCGATAAGCGCCGCTTTGCCGTGGCGGTCCTGAATAATGTTCTGGGCGGCGGAATGTCTTCGCGGTTGTTTCAGAATATCCGCGAACGGCAGGGTCTGGCTTACGCCATTTTCAGCGAGCTGAGTTCCTATCGCGATGCCGGCGCGCTTTCGGTATACGCCGGAACGTCGCTCGATACCGCCAGCCAGCTCGATCCGTTCGGTGCTCGACGAATTTCGCAAGATGCGCGACGAGCCGCTAGAAGCCGAAGAACTGCGCCGCGCCAAAGATCACCTGAAAGGCGCGACGCTGCTGGCGCTCGAAGGTTCAGCGGCCAGCGCATGAACAGCCTGGCGCGCTATCACATGTACTTCAACCGCCACTTCACGGCACAGGATCTGATCGCGCTGCTCGAAAGCGTCACCATCGAAGACGTTCAGCAACTTGCCCGCGAATTTTTCCAGCCCGGCCGCATGGCCGCTTCCGTAGTCGGCAACCTCAACGGCTTCAAACTCACCCAAGAACACCTCGCTATCTAGATTGATTAGACCTTTAGCACAGCAATAAATTGACACTCCCCACTCGATGATCTAATTTCTGTCCGACCGATCGGAGGGACAACCATGACCAGGTTTCAGGTTGCCGGCGCGCTACTAGCAGTGCTTGCGTGCTCGACCGCGGCTAATGCGCAGAGCGTTCAAGTCAACCAACAAAACCGCACCATTGAAATTGCGGCGAACAGCTCGATCGAGGTGACGGCGGACCGAGTGACGATCACGGTGGGATACCATAACTATGGCCCTACCCACGACGGTACGTTCGCGGCGAATGCGCGCATCGCGGCCCAAATTCTTAAGGCCTGGAAAGATGCGGGAGTGCCAGATAAAGAAATCGCGACGAACGCCCTGACCTCGCACCTCACGACAGAGGATGACTTGAGGAACATGACCCCTGCGGAACGCAAAGAGAAACAGTACGAGGCGAACCAATCCTGGAGGATCACCGAAAAACCCGAGTCAGCTGAAAAGATGCTCGACATCGCCGTTGATGCTGGCGCCAACGACGTTGGTGAGCCGGATTGGTCCCTTGCCGACCCGGACACCGCGGAATCCCAGGCCTATGAGTCTGCCTTGGGAAAGGCGCGGGCCCTCGCGGACCAGATGGCCAAGTCTTTTGGTTCAAAAACTGGAGCCCTGCTCTACGCAAGTAACGAATCGAGGCCCAGCCGTTTTGCTACCCTGAATACGTCGGCATCCAGCATCGTTGAGAAAGAAGAATTACTCGATCAGACCGGCAACCAAGCTTCTGCCTCAGAAAATCGAGAAGAGCGGGTACGTCAGGGCCATCTTCGCGCTCGAATAGCTCCGGAACGATTACGCATCCGCGACTTGGTGTTGACGCGCGTGCCGCACTTTGCCATTATCCATGCGGCGCTGCATTCGCTCGAAATTCGCTGGCGCGCCAATACTGGGGAAATCGAATCTCGTTCCGCATATCCATTCTGGCCTCGGGCAGCACGGGCAACTCCACGTTGCTCGAATCGGGGTGCACGACTCTCCTCATTGATGCTGGACTCGGCAAAAAAGAAATGCTGCGGCGGTTTGAGGCGTTGGGCCGCGCGCGTCCCGAGCATGTGGACGCCATCCTGCTCACTCACGAACACAGCGACCATTCGAATGGCCTGGCGCAATTGTGCCGCGACTGGAAATGCGCCGCGTATCTGACCGAACCGACCCATCGCGAAATTTTGAAGATGTACGAGCCCGGCCCGAAAGCCAAGATCGAGCGGACGGTTTACATTCGCCCGGGGATCAAGTTCGCCATCGGCGATATTGAAATCACGGCGTTCACCATCCCGCACGATGCCGCCGATCCAGTGGGCTACTGCTTCAGCGCCAACGGCAAGAAAGTTGCTATCGTCACCGATCTCGGCTACATGCCCGAACTGGTCAAGCATCACCTACGCGAATGCGATTTGCTGATCCTGGAATCGAATCACGATTTGGAAATGTTGAAGGTCGGCCCGTACCCCTGGTACATCAAGCAGCGGGTAATGAGCCGCACCGGGCATCTTTCCAATACGATCGTCAGCGAATTTCTGGCCGATGCGGAAGTCTTCGACGGCCGCGCCCTGCATCTGGTATTGGCGCATGTGTCGGAGCAAAACAATACTCCCGACTTGGCGCGGGTCTGTGCGGAAGAAGCGCTGAACCGCCGCGCGTCCGATTTTCCATTCCGCGGTACCCTGCACGTTGCCTCCCAGCGTATTCCGCTCGGCCCCTTCGACCTGTAGCTCCGGTCCGGCCTCCGCTACTCTTTTTTCGGGTATCATTACCTTAGGTGCTTGCAACGCCACAGAATCGCCAAAATTGAAGGAGTGCGCTTTGATTTCACGTTATACCCGCCCGGAGATGGGTCGCGTTTGGAGCGAAGAAAACCGTTTCCAGAAGTGGCTGGACGTGGAACTGGCCGCCGCCGAAACGCTGGCCGAAGCCGGAATTGTTCCGCGCGAAGCGGCCGAGAAGCTGCGCGAACGCGCGCGAATTGATGTAGCGCGCATCAACGAGATCGAGGCCAAAGTACGCCACGACGTGATCGCGTTCACCGTCGCGGTGCAGGAAACCGTCGGCGACACCGAAGCCGGCGCGCTGGCTGCATTACGGCCTCACCTCCAACGACGTGGTGGATACCGCGCAGGCGCTGCTGATTCGCGAAGCGTCGCGCCTGATCGAAAATAAAATCGAAGCGCTGGGTGAAGTGCTGGAACGCCGCGCCTGGGAATTCAAAGACACGCCGGAAATCGGCCGCACGCATGGAATCCACGCGGAGCCGATCACGTTCGGATTGAAAGTCGCCAACTGGTACGCCGAAAATCGCCGCGATCTCGCGCGGTTTCAAGTGGCCGCGCAGCAAATGGCGGTAGGGAAAATTTCTGGTGCGGTAGGAACCTGCACGCACCTGGGCCCGGAAATCGAAGAGAAAATCTGCCAGCGCCTCGGCCTGGCCACCGCGCCGATTACTTCGCAGGTGATCGAACGCGACCGCCACGCGCAATATCTCTCCACGCTGGCGGTGGTGGCGGCGTCACTCGAACGCATCTGCACCGAAATTCGCCATCTGCAGCGCACCGAAGTTCGCGAAGTGGAAGAGCCTTTTGGCGGCGAGCAGCGCGGCAGTTCGGCGATGCCGCACAAGCGCAATCCGGTTTCCAGCGAGCAGATTTGCGGCCTGGCGCGCGTGGTGCGCGGAAATTCTATGGCGGCGTTTGAGAATATCGCGTTGTGGCACGAGCGCGACATTTCGCACAGTTCGGTCGAGCGCGATCATTCTGCCGGATTCGACCATCCTGGTGGACTACATGCTGCACACGACCACCGAAATCGTCGCCAACATGAAAGTTTTTCCGGAGCGCATGCAGCGCAATCTGAATGCGACGCTTGGGCTTGGTTTTTTCCGGGCAGTTGCTGCAGGATCTGGTCGAGCATGGCGCGCCGCGCGAAGACGCTTATAAATGGGTGCAAGGCCACGCCATGGCGGCGTGGGAGTCGGAAACCAGTTTTCGCGATCGCGTGGCCGGCGATGCGAACGTCCGCAAATTCCTGGACGAAAAAGCGCTGGCGCACACTTTCGATTTGCACCGGCAGTTGCGCGCCGTCGACGCCATTTTCCGGCGCGTCTTCGGTCCCGGAACGCCTGAAGCGTAGCCTTGCCTTCGAGCGGGAATCTTCAGGCTGCGGCGAGATAGACGTACCGCAGTAGAAATAAAATCGTCAGAATCCAAACCACGGCGCTGATTTCGCGGAATTTGCCGGTCGCAATCTTCACCACCGTATAGAAAATCACGCCGAAGCTCAGCCCCGTGGCGATGCTGAACGTCAACGGCATGGCCAGGATAACCACGAAGGCCGGGAAACTCTCGGAAAAGTCGTTCCAATCAATGTGCGTCATCGATTGGGTCATCAGGGCGCCGACGAGGATCAGCGCGGGTGCCGTGGCAAACTGCGGAATCGCAGTCGCGACCGGAGAAAAGAACATCGCGGCCAGAAATAACGCGCCAACCAGCATGCTGCTGAGTCCAGTGCGCGCCCCGGCGGCCACCCCCGCGGCGCTTTCGATATAACTGGTAATCGTTGACGTTCCGGTCAAGGCGCCGACCACCGTTCCCACCGCATCGGCCATCAAAGCGCGTCCAACCCGCGGAATCTTGCCATCCTTCGCGTGATGCCCGCCTGCTCGCAGACCCCGACCAGCGTGCCGACGTTGTCGAACAGATCCACGAACAAGAAACGCGAAAATAATTTCGAACAAGCCCAGATGTAATGCGCCACGAATGTCGAGCTTCATGAACGTGCCGGACGGATGCGGCATGGAAACCAGCGCCGGCGGGCCAGTGCGCCAGTTTCGACCAAATCCCCAGCAGTGTGGTTCCGAAGATCCCGAGCAGAATCGCGCCGCCGATCTTTCGCGCCATCAAGACCAGCGTCAGCACCAAACCGAAGCAGGCGATTTGGACTTCGCGATCCGAAAAATTGCCGAGGCCGACAAAAGTCGCGGGATTCGCCACCACGATTTTAGCGTTGCGCAAGCCCACGAACGCGATGAACAGACCAATTCCCACCACCGTGGAATGTTTCAGCGCATCCGGAATTCCGTTGACGATCTGCTCGCGAATGCGGCTGACGGTGAGGATCAAGAAAAGCACGCCGGAAAGAAATACCGCGCCCAGCGCCGTGGGCCACGGCACATGCATGCCGAGGCATACCGCATAGGTGAAATAAGCGTTGAGTGACATGCCCGGCGCCAGAGCCAGCGGATAGTTCGCCCACAAACCCATCACGAGGGTGGCGATCGCCGAAGAAATGCAGGTAGCGAAGAGCACGCCTTCCGCCGGCATTCCGGATTGCGCCAGGATTTGCGGATTCACGACGATGATGTAAGCCATCGTCATGAACGTGGTCAGGCCGCCCAGCATTTCGCGCCGCACCGTGGTTTCATTCTCGGCGAGGCGGAAATATTTTTGGATGAATCCTGTGGAGCCGGCGGGCGCGCCGTTCATCGCGGGATATTGTACCCGGTTGTTATTGGACGCGTTGGATGTAACGAGCTTCGGAGGTGTCGACCTTGATCTTGTCGCCGTTGCCGACGAAGGGCGGGACGTTGACGATCAGCCCGGTTTCCAGTTTCGCCGGCTTCATCACCGCGCTGGCCGTCGCCTTCTGGATGCTCTGCTCGGTTTCGATTACGGTGAGGTCGACCGTATCGGGCAGCAACACGCCAATGGGTTTTTCGTCGTAGTATTCGATCTTCACCGGCAGATTCGAAATCAAATAGTCCTTGGTGTCGCCGACGATGTCGTCCTGCAGCGCCAGCTGTTCGTAGTTCTCGATGTTCATGAAATGGTGGCCATCGCCGTCGCTGTACAAATATTCGAACGGAATTTCATCCACTACCACTTTTTCCAGGGTTTCTTCCGCGCGGAACCGGAAATCCATCATGTTGCCGTTGCGCAAATTGCGCATTTTGGTCTGCATCGAACCGCGTTTGTTGCCGGGCGTACGGTGGTCCACGCTATAGATGACGCAAAGATCGCCCTCGTGTTTGATGATCATTCCGGGGCGCAATTGTGTTGCCTTGATCATTTCCCGCTCCTGAATTCTGGTTGAAGATTTCCCGCGTAAGGTCTGCGGACACCCTTGAGCGCTCAATTCCGCTCGCAGCGCGCATTTTGTGCACTTGGGGAACTTCGATTATAGCGATGCGGGCACCAGCGGGTCAATCGGGCTGGTCGCTGGTCGCTGATCTATCCTGGCGGCAACCCAGCAGACGAAGATCCCAATCATGGGCCTATCCGTTTGCGGTGGTGGTTTCCGTTGACATGATTTCGTACTTGAAATTGTCGGGGTCGAGCGCGTCCAGACGACCATTGGAGGTTTCGGCCTGCGGATACATGAAAAAGCCGAGGGGCGTGCCGGTCGATCCGGGCAAGGCCACGTCGTGCGAGAAGTTGTAAGCCATCCAGTTCATTTCCCACGAACCGAACAGGCGGGTGCGCGCTTTTTTCACCATGTCGTCGTCCAGGGGACGATTGCCAGGCGGCTCCTCCAACACTACTTTGCGCACATCCGCAGGATCCACCGGAACCCATCCGTAGCCGGTGAGGTACACCTCGGCGCGGCAGTGCTGCGCTTTGGTCACGACTTCGGTAGAGGGACCGAGACTCTTGTAGCCCAGTTCGGATTTGGCCACGCGGATTCCGTAGACGTCGCGCGCCGGCAGGCCGGCGGCGCGCGCCAGTCCCACGTACAGTGCGTTCAGGTCGGCGCACTTGCCGCCGAGGTCCTTGGTCTCCAGCATGAAGCGGATATCGCCCAGGCCGCAGCCACGTGTTTTCGGGTTGCGGAAAGTGTTTTCGACGATCCATTCATAAATCGCGCGAGCTTTGTCGACGTCGGTTTTTGCGCCGCTGGTAATTTCGGTTGCGGTCGATTGCACGATCCCGTCGGTGGGCACCAGCTTGGTCGGTTGCAGAAAATATTCCAAGTCCGCCGGTTTCGCGTGGGCCGCGTTTCCGGGCGCGGCCAGATCGACCACATAATTCCTGGTGGCGATCCGGCTCTTGACCAGCAAAACCGGCTTAGCGTCGGCCGGGAATTCAGCGGCAATGATTCCCATCGCTTGGGGATCGTTGGAGATGAGCTTCACCGTTCCGCCCTCGGCGTTGAACGTGTTCGCGACTGTCCTTTGAAATGGCGTTTCGGTGATCAGCGCAGCCGGTATCCAGATCCGCGTGACGCCGGCAGGTTTGAGGATTTCCGCGCGGGTGGTGACGTCAAACGTTCGCCAGCCGTCCGCCGGTTGGGTGCCTGCAAACAGGCCCTTGCTTTTGCCCAGCGTTAGGGCCACCGAAACGAGGCTTGCTGATTTCAGAAAATCACGACGGTCCATGCGGCCATCCTGTGAGGGCGGAATCCAGGTTCTCAGTGTTTTTACGCCGACTGAAAATTTACTACCGCGTCCCGTGGAATGCAAATGGCCCCGGCGCGAGTTGGTGGCCTCGTAGAATGCCAGCTTACTCGTAGCGCAGGCAATCGATGGGATCGAGCTTGGCCGCGACGCTGGCCGGGTAGTAGCCGAAGAAGAGGCCGACGCTGACGGAGATAACGAAGCCGATCGCGATCCACACGTAAGACAGCGTGGCGGGAATCGAAGGCGCCAGCGTGCGCACTAAAATGGATACGCCAGCGCCCACCAGTATGCCGATGGTGCCACCCACCAGGGTCAGCACCACCGCCTCCAGCAGGAATTGCAGGCGAATATCCGCGCGGCGCGCGCCGATCGCCTTGCGCACGCCAATTTCCTGGGTTCGCTCCGTCACCGAAATGAGCATGATGTTCATCACGCCCACGCCGCCGACCAGCAGCCCAATCGAACTGATGATGGTCGTCAGAATGACCAGCGCTCCGGTGAGTTGATTCCACAGATTGCTTAAGAAGTCCGGCGAGCTCACTTCAAAGTCGTTGTCCTTTTCCGGGGGTACCCGGCGCAGGCGGCGCATGGCCTGAATGACTTCACTCTGCGCGGTGTCGACGTTCACATTTTTCGGCACGGTGAATACGATGATCAATTCTTTCGATCCGGGATACTGCTTGCGGAAGTCGCTCAGCGGAATGATGGCGAAAATGTCCACTCCCGGGCCGAGGAACAGGCCTTGATCGTGCTCGAATACTCCGATGACTTCGTAGCGGCCCCCGTTCAGGCGAACTTCCTTACCGAGCGGGTCGGAGTTGGGGAACAACGATTCGGCGATCGCCGCACCCAATACCACGACTTGGCGGGCATGCTCTTCATCGAACGCGCTGATGAAGCGGCCGCGATTGATCGAAAATAATGGAATCGCCTGGGTGTATTCCGGCTGAGCGCCGCGCACGATAAGTTTCTCGACGCTGTGATCCCCACTGCTGATCAGATTGCTATCGCCAAAGAAAAATCCCCGAGTCCCGACGGTGGTTACAAACTCCACGTCGGGAGCGGCTTCGCGGATGGCATCGGCGTAATTGTATTCAATATATCTTCGGGTGCGAATGCGTTCGGGCATGCGCGAAGGGTCCATGGCCGGCGGAAATCGCGTCAGAAAATAAGTGCGCGAGCCCAGCGACTCCACTTTGTCCTGCACGAATCTGTTCAGACCTTGAATGATCGCCGCCATCGAGATCACCGAAGAAACGCCGATGACAATGCCCAGCACCGTCAACGCCGAACGCACTTTGGACGAACGCAGCGTTTCGATGGCCGCGAGAAAATTCTCCCGAGTCTGCGCGAAGGTCATGATGGCCATCAGTCCGACCTCAAGGCCACGACCGGATCAAGCCGGGACGCGGTCAGCGCCGGATAGATTCCAAAGAACAGTCCCACCGCAGAACTGAACACCAGCCCGAAGACCACCATCCAGGTCTGCGCCGATGCGGGGAACGGCGTGTACGTGCGCAAGCCGAACGCCACCAAAAATCCCACGCCGACACCGACCAGGCCGCCGCCGATGCATTGCATTACGCTTTCCAGCATGAACTGCCGCAGGATGTCCTGCTGCGTCGCACCCATGGCGCGGCGCACCCCGATTTCCCGGCGGCGCAGAGTGACGCTCACCAGCATCACGTTCATGATCACGATGCCGCCGATCATCACGGTGATGGCGCTGACCATGATGAACACCGCAAAAAAAGCGCCGCTGATGCTGCGCCACAACGCCATGTAACTTTCTTTGGTGCCGATGAAGAAATCGTCGTCCATGTTGCCGATCAGATGGTGCCGCGCCCGCAGAATCAGGTGCGCTTGATCCTGAGCCTGCTCGAAATTCGGGGCGTTGGCTTTGGCGTTGATGGTGATGCTGGAATGCTCCCCCTGGGTCCGCAGGAAGACCGAGAGCGGGACGATCACGAAATTATCCTGGTCCTGGCCGAAGACGCTGCCGATTTTCTCCATCACCCCGATCACCAGAAATTCGTCGTTGCCGATACGCACCGAACGGCCCAAGGGATCGAGACCCAAAAAGAGTTCGCGCACAATGGTGTCGCCGATCAGGCAAACATTGGTTCTTTTGGCGGCCTCGGACGGAGTGAAAAACCGCCCGAATTCGACCGTTTTCGAATCGATATCCGCCATGTTCGCGGTCTGGCCGTAGAGGCTTACATCCTGCAGTTCCTTGTCACCGGATCGCGCGTGGACGGTTGCCGTTGCGGTGCCGCCGACCTCCTCGCAGGCGGTGCAGGCCTCCGCGACCGCAGACATATCCTCGACTTCGATTTTGCGGAATTTCAAGGCTTTGATGATGACGTTGAAATCGGTCACGGCGAATGGGGTGCGCGCGATTTGAAATACGTCGGTGCCCAGATTGGCGATCTTGTGCTCCACATACAGGTTCGCGCCCTGCACAATCGTCATGACTGTAATCAGCGTGGCCACGCCCATGGTCAGGCCCAGCACGGTGAGCGACGCGCGTAGCTTGTGCGCGCGCAGGGCGCTGATGCATTGCGCGAAATTGTCGCTGACCAGAAGCATGGCGGAAGATAAAGGCTTGTACCGCTAAGTTAACAGATTCTGCTGCAGCCGGAACGATTGCCAGGTCGACAGGCGCAATTGTTCCTACTTAGATTACGGGGCGGGAGGGAACGAAGTTACATGTCTGAAGGCCGATGGTTCAACGGACGAACCAGCGTTTCAGCAAGACGATAAGGGGGCTACTTCCCGGTGTAAACGACACGCCAAATGGAATTCGAGCCATCATCGGTGAAAAGCAGCGAGCCATCGGGTGCTACGGTCATGCCCACGGGTCGGCCCCAGACTTTGCCGTTGTCCAGGACAAAGCCGGTCACAAAATCCTCATAGTCGCCGCTGGCCTTACCGGTTTGATGCAGTGGTACGCGGATTACCTCATAGCCGGCGCGCGAGGCCTTGTTCCAGGAACCGTGTTCCGACGCGAAAATATCGCCTTGATACTCGGCGGGGAACTGCTTGCCGGTGTAAAAAGCGAACTGCAGCGAAGCGCTGTGCGGTTGCAGCAGCACGTCCGGCGTAATCACTTTGTCTTTCAGTTCGGGATGTTTGCCTTTCAGCCGCGGGTCTGGATTGCCCCCCATATACCACCAGGGCCAGCCGTAGAATCCGCCGTCCTGCACGTGGGTGATGTAATCGGGGACCAGATTGTCCCCCAAGCCGTCTCGTTCATTCACGGAGCACCACAGCTCGCGGGTTTGCGGGTCGAAAGCGATGCCGCCGCCGGCGTTGCGTATGCCGTAGGCATAGATCCGCATTCCGGAACCATCGGGATTGAATTCGAGAATATCGGCGCGATTCTTTTCGTCTGGGTGCGTGTCGGGGTCATCCGCATTCTCGTCAGAACCCACGGCCACCAGTAGTTTCTTTCCGTCCGGGGTGAAGGTCAGATCCCGCGTCCAATGGCCATCCGGGCCGGGCAGATCGGTGATTTTTTCCTGGTGACCGCGCGCTTTCAAATCGCCATTCTGGTAGGGGAAGCGCACCACCGACACTTCATTGCCGATGTAAAGCCACTGGGGATTCGGCCCCGGAGGATAAAATGCCAGTCCGTAGGGCGTCTTAAGTCCCGTCGCGAACGTTTCAACTTGCTGCGGCTTGCCGTCAGGCGTGATTCCGCGGAAAACTTTGATTTCGCCGACCTTTTCCTCCACCAGAAAAATGTCTCCGTTTGGGGCAGTATGAATCGAGCGCGGATTTTTGAGTCCGGTGGCGAACTGCTGAACCATAAAACCAGGGAGCGCTTTGGGCCAGGCGTCCGCCGGCCGCGGCACAACTTTCGGGCCGTTCCCGGCGGATGACGTGGCGTAGGGCGGAGGAAGATCCGCCACCGTAATCTTGCGGGTTGCGCCGGGCTTCTCGAAGCGGTAGTCGGTGAATGGCGCAGTAGGTGCTGGCCCGCCAGCAGGCGGCGCCGAGTCAGCATCGGCGCTAGCTTTTGCGCTTGGCGCCGGTGATTTTCCGTTTCCCAACGTCTTAATGTAGGTGACGATTTGCCAGCGCTGGTTCTCCGGCAGGCTGGCCCAGGCGGGCATTCCGTTATCTACCGCGCCCTTCGTAATGAACCAGAAAATCGCGCCATCGGTTGCGGCCTGCGTCGGATTCTTGGCCAGAGCCGGAATGTTTCCGACGCCTTGACCTTTAGCCCCGTGGCACAACGCACACTTCTTGGCATAGAGGTCTGCGCCCGCCTGGGCTGCATCGGCTTTACCCGCCAACGGGTTTTTCGTTTTGCTGGCAGCGGCCGGCGCATCATGGAAGCCGGCGGCTTGCCCGTTGGTGGCCCGGGGAAAACCGTATGCGGCTACGAAAAGGAAAAACGCCGCAACTATCGTGAAGAAATTTCCTACAGCGAAGGGACGTCGGTAGCTGAACTGGAACGGTTCGATTTGCACAGAGACCTCCGGAGCGAGTGAACTCAAGTTGGACGATGAACGCAACAAAAACGGTACGCGAAACAACGGCATCTTACCCGTTCAGGAGGGCGGGTCAAATACCTGGCTCGCGGTATGCTGTTGGACGCGCTCGGATCCCGGAACCTCCGCCGTACGAAAGAGTTAACGCACCGCAAAATCAATGTGCAATTTCCCGCGAACTGTGGTACTCTTTATTTGCGCTTAATACCGCGGTTGTGTAGTGCGGCCTCTGGTGAGTCGTTGATCTGAGATTACCCGCCCTTCAGTTCTCTCCGTAAGTCATTCAGCGTAATTTAAACAACTGGCTAGACCAGTTTGCGAATTCGACCTACACCTCGCAGTGTACGTGTGTATCGCGACGGCTCCGCCAAAAAGAGGCAATACCAGATGGAAAGCAACACCGAATCACTATTTTCACAGATGGCGATCTCCGCTTATACCAAAGAGCGGCTCGCTTTCGCCAAGTTTTCAGTTCCTACGCCAGTGCAGGCTGCAGCGATACCGCAAGCACTTGCAGGAAAAGACGTGCTCGCGACCGCACAGACCGGTACCGGCAAGACGCTGGCGTTCTTGATCCCGGTTATCGAACGCATGTTGCAGGAAAAGACCCCGGGGATCACCGCGCTCGCGCTGGTGCCCACCCGGGAATTGGCCATGCAAGTTGTCGCGCAGTACAACGCACTTCGCGGAAAGACTGCTCGGTCCGGCGGCGCTGGTCGTCGGCGGATTGTCCGAAGGTTTGCAACTCTCAGCTTTGCGCAAAGGCGCAAGGATTGTGGTGGCCACCCCCGGACGGCTCGAAGATTTTCTCTCGCGTAAGCTCGTACACTTCCGTGACCTTCGCGTGCTGATCCTCGATGAAGCGGATCGCATGCTCGACATGGGATTCCTTCCGGCGATTCGCCGAATCGCATCCGTGCTGCCCAAGGATCGGCAGACGATGTGCTTCTCCGCGACGATGGAAGCATCCGTGGCCCATCTCGTTAAGGACTACATGAAGAATCCGGTGCGTCTCGCCTTCGGATCGATCTTGAAGCCTTCCGAAAATGTGCGCGTTCAGGCTTTCGAAGTAGCTACTGACAAGAAATTGCCGTTGCTGCATCGTTTGCTCCACAAGGAAACCGGCCGGGTCTTGATCTTCGCGCGCACCAAGCGCGGATGCGAGCGCCTGGCCATCACGCTGGCTCGTGACGGCTTTGCCGCCGCCATGATTCACGGCGGGCGCACGCAATCGCAGCGCACCGCGGCGTTGACCGGCTTTCAGCAAGGACGTTACCGCGTCCTGGTTGCGACCGACCTGGCTTCGCGCGGCATTCACGTGCAGGATATCGCGCACGTGATCAACTACGACCTGCCGGACATCGCGGAGAATTTCATTCACCGCGTCGGCCGCACCGGTCGCGCCGGCGGGCAGGGCGTGGCGTCCACACTTTTCGGCCGCGAACAACGGTCGGAGATGCTGGCGCTCGAACGTACCCTCGGCCTGCGCATGGAACGCATGCGCGCCGAAGGCGACCCGGGCGAAAAGCAGCCGCCCCCGATGAAAAGCGCGATGGAGCGTTTTCAGTCCAACACAAAATCACGCATCGACCGCTTGCCAGGTGAAATCCTGCAAGCGCAGGTGTAATAACCGGCCCCAAGCTGGTGAGCAGCGCGGCGTTTCAATACGCGGCTGCGTCCGGAGACAAAGCAAGGTTTTAGATTTTAGAAGTTGAAAATGGAAATGCAGGGAAAACGGCGGCCTACTGGCCGCCGTTTGATTTTTCGGGCGTGGAGTGGCCCGCAGCCATCACGGCTTCGACTTCATCCGCGGTGCGCGCCAGGTGCTCCGTGAGGATTTTGTAGCCATCCGCGGTCACCAGCACATCATCCTCGATGCGCACTCCGATTTTTTCCTCCGGAATGTAAATCCCCGGCTCAACGGTAATAACCATTCCCGCCTCGAGCGGGCGGTTACGGTCGCCGGGATCGTGCACATCCAGGCCGAGATGGTGGCTCACGCCGTGAATGTAGTATTTCCCGAGCGGCTGGCCGGCTTGATCTTTCCCGTGGGCATTGATGTAATCCATGCTGATCTGCATCAAACTGTCTGTGTCCGCCGTCCAATCTTCGCGCCGGGCTTCACCGCCGCGATCGCAGCGTTTTGCGCGCCCAGCACGATGTCGTAAATTTCGCGTTGGCGCGGCGTGAACTTTCCGTTGGCCGGCAGCGTGCGCGTGATATCCGCCGTATATCCGCCGTACTCGCCGCCCACGTCGATCACCACCACGTCGCCATCCATGATCTGGTCGGTCAATGCGCTGTAGTGCAGCACCGTGGAGTTCAATCCCGTGCCGACGATCGGCGCATACGCTTCGCGTTCGACATCCGCCCAGCTCGTGGACTTCTTTCATGCGCGCCGCGATTTGATATTCGTACAGACCGGGCCGCATGTCGTCATCGCCGCGATCTGGGCGTCGACCGAAAGATCGATCGCCTTCTGCAGCAGCGCAATTTCGCCCGGGATTTTACTTGGCGCATGGCGTAGATCGCCGGCGCGGCATCTTTTACTCGTTGCGGCCGGCATTGCGGAACGAACGAACGCGATCGCGTCGGTAAAGTGCGGATACCCGTCTTCCACTTTAGGCGGAAGGATGGTGTAGACCGTTTTGTAAGTCTTCGCCAGCGCTTCCAAATCTGTTTTCAGTTGGGCGAACGGCTCGAACGGTTTCGAATCCTGTTTTCTGCGCAATGCCGGGATCGTCCGGGCCCATTTTCGGGCCGTCCCATTTTTCCAGGCGCAGATCGCGCGGCGGCAGATAAAGAATTTCGTGCGGTCCTTTCGCCTCCCCGGGCTGCGCGGAATCGGGCAGCAGGAGGATGGCCGCGTCCGGCTCGGATATCACCGGTCAAATAATAGAAATTGGTTCCTGAAAAAACACCGCGAATTCGGAGGAGTCTTCTTCGGCTGGTATAGCCGAAGAGCACCAGCGGCCCGTCGAGCTGAGCGCGAAGCTTGGCGCGGCGGGCCTGATACTCCGCGCTGGGCTGCGGGAATCGCGCCTGGGCGAAGAAAGACAACAGCGAAAACGCAATTACGAGTGCGGCGCAACGCGCGATTACGGCCCGAAATTTCACGGTGATTTCCTTTGTTCAGGAACTAGGAGCGACTTGTTCCGGACAGACGCGCCGGAAACGTGCGCGTTAGCCGCAACGCAGCACTAAAATCCTGGCGCGCCAGTCGACGCGGGACGCACTTCGTCCCGATTCCACCACGCCGAATCGCAGACGCTCGAAGTAGGTCTGCGCCAAGCGACATCAGCCCGGTGTAGAGGTAGCCCCACACGAACAGCAGCAGGAACGGCACGGTGGCATAATTCTCATTCTGCAGCGCGTAGACAACCGCTGCCGGCGAAATAAAGCCCGAGCACCACTTCGGCAAACGGCATCCAGCCCGCACTCTTGTGGTATTTCTTCTTGGCCCATGCGCCGGCGCCGTTGCGCGCCCGCCTCCACGCGATATTTCGGCGTGCGCACGAATTCCGATTTCACGCCGACGATCGCCTCCATCACCGCCATCGCATTGCGCACCGAAAGGCCGATGCCCACGGCCATCACAAACGGCAAATACAAGAAATGTCCGCTTCCAGGTTTTCGGATAGAAGCGCGCGTTCCGCGGCCAGATAGAAAGATGAAATCGAGCAGGTCGACGCGAGGAACAGCGGCAAGTCGATCACCAGCACCTGAAACCATCCCTGATAGAACCGCACGATCATCGCCGGCAGCAAAATGATCGACATGAAAACCATCAGCGGATAGCTGATATTCGCGGTAAGGTGAAAGACGGCTTCCGCCTTCACCGCCGCCGGCACATCCGAGCGCAGCACGCGCGGCAGAATTTTCTTCGCCGTCTGCATCAAGCCCTTGGCCCAGCGCGCCTGCTGCGATTTGAACGCGTTCATTTCCACCGGCAATTCCGAGGGGCAATCGATCTCCGGCAGATAAATGAAATGCCACCCGCGCAGCTGCGCGCGATAAGAAAGATCGGTGTCTTCGGTGAGCGTGTCGTGCTGCCAGCCGCCGGCATCTTCGATGGCGATCGCGCCGCCAGATTCCCGCCGTGCCGTTGAAATTAAAAAACAGGCCGCTGCGGAAGCGCGAGGAGTGCTCGATCACGAAATGCCCGTCGAGCAGAATCGCTTCTACTTCGGTCAGCGCCGAATAGTGCGGTTGATGTAGCTCCAGCGAGTCTGCACCATGGCCAGCTTTTCGTCGACGAAGTACGGCACGGTGCGGCGCAGAAAATCCGCGGGCGGAATGAAATCCGCGTCGAAAATCGCCACGAATTCGCCGCGTGCGGACTTCAGACCTTCCTGCAGCGCGCCAGCCTTGAAACCTTCGCGATTGTCGCGATGAATGTAGCTGATCGGGATGCCCAATTGCCGGTAGCGCTCCACGCAGTCCGCGCGCCACTTCCTGCGTTTCGTCGGTGGAATCGTCGAGCACCTGAATGTCGAGCAGATCGCGCGGATAATCGAACGCCGCGATCGCTTCTACCAAGCGCTCGATCACGTATCGTTCGTTGTAAATCGGGAGCTGCACGGTGACCCGCGGCCACACGGTAATTTCGGGAGGCGGACCGGCGACGCGTTTGCGATTTTTGTAATAGTTGTAAACCAGCGCGTAGCGGTGAATGCCATACACCGCCAGAATGGTCATCACCAAAAAATACGGAATCATGATGGCGACGTCAAAACCGTTGGTCGCGTAGAGGCCGCGAAAGGGATTCAGGCTCGCATCCGTATTGCGCCGCCAATAATTCGAGAACGGGTTGTCAGCTGTCGAAGCCAGCCCGCCAAGCCGAAGTCCCGCGTCGGTTAATGAGTTGAAAAGCCAGGTCACTGACTCAAATTTCCCCTGAAACCAATGAGTCCGCGCCAATCGTGCCCTGGCGCGGTCTCGCTAAACAACTGATTATACGGCCCTAAGTTGCCCTGTCAACGAAGTTGACGGTCTGCGACGGGTCCATGCTTCGGTTGACTTGTACCCAGCCGACTTCTACCATGCCTGCAACGCGCCGGACCTAGCCCGCGCGAGTCATGGAGAATTTAGAGATGAATTCGCGCCATTTCCGTCTTCCGCTAACGCTACTCGCGATCCTGCTGGCTTCATCCGCCATCGGTTTTATTGCCGTGCGTCTGCTGGCCCTCGATGACGGCCAGGCCGCGCATGCTGCAGAGATCGCTCCGGGAACGCAAAAGGGTTCCGACGACCCGCGCTTGGCGAAAAGCTATCGCTTCGACCGCGGCGGCTGGATTTATGTGCATCTCGAAGGCTCGCCTCACGATATTGGCTATCAGCACGGATATCTGCTGGCCGACGAAATTGCCGACGCATTCTCCGCCGTCAGCCTGGAAATGACACACACCACGAACCGCGACTGGGAGTTTTTCCGCCGCGCCTCGCGGCAAATGTTGTGGCCGAAAATCGATCCCGAGTATCAAGCCGAGCTGCAAGGCATCGTCGACGGTCTGCAAGCGCGCCGGGTAAAACTCGATCTCGACGATATCGTGGCCATGAATGCCTTCATGGAGCTGCCCGATTATTACGTTCCATGGTTAAACGAGAAGACCGGTGCGGCGGGAGCGCGAAAATCGGAAGGAGAGCACTGCAGCTCGTTCGTCGCCACCGGCAGTTACACCAAGGACCGTAAAATCGTTATGGCCCACAACAACTGGACCAGCTATCTGCAAGGCGCCCGCTGGAAAATCATCTTCGATATCGTTCCGCAGAAGGGTTTCAGCATGCTGATGGACGGTTTTCCCGGAGTGATCGCCAGCGACGACGATTTCGGCGTCAACTCCGCCGGCATGATGATCACCGAAACTACCATCACCGATTTCCATGGATGGGACGTCAACGGAAAACCAGAATTTGTCCGCGCTCGCAAAGCCATGCAGTACGGTGATTCGATCGATAGCTACGTGAAGATCATGCTCGACGGAAATAACGGCGGCTACGCCAACGACTGGCTGCTGGCCGACCGCAAAACCGGAGAGATTGCGCGCTTCGAATTGGGGCTGCGCCACAGCAAAGTGTGGAAATCGACGGACGGTTATTTTGTGGGCTCGAATTTCGCCAGCGATCCGGAAGTGCTGCGGGACGAAACCACATTCGATTCCTCCAACCTGGCGGCTTCGGCGAATGCGCGTCACGTTCGTTGGGACGAATTAATGGCCGTGAACAAAGGAAAAATCGACACCACGCTGGCCGAATCGTTTCTCGCCGACCATTACGATTCCTACACCAAAAAAACCGGAGCGAACCGCCGCACCCTCTGCGGCCACGGCGACAACGCCACCGAAGCGGATCCCGGGTTCGTGCACATGCCTTTCAATCCGTCCGGCGCGGTGCAGGGAAAAGTGATGGACAGCGACATGGCCGGCAAGATGACTTTTATCGCGCGCATCGGCCATCCCTGCGGGAGCGACTTTAAAGCCCAGGCGTTTCTCGACGCGCACCCTGACTACCATTGGCAGTCAGCCGCGCTGGTCGATATGGACGCCGGCCCTTGGACCCAATATCGCGCCGGCGACAAACCGCCCGCTGACTCGGCGTCGGCTCCGGCGAGTTCCGGCTCGACAACCGGCCACTAACTTACCGGCGCGTTCAAAGCCGCAACGATGTTGCGCGACGCTGGCAGGATGTTGGTGAAAACCCCTAAATTAGCTGGGACGTTTTATTTAGCATGGGCGCGTGAACGCTGCAAGTCGTTAACCGCGAATATCTTGCATCGAATTCCGCATTTCTGCCGCTGCTTGGATCTCGGCTGCTATGCACCGTGAGTTTTCCACTACGTTCTGCCTGATACGAGTTTGCTGCTATCTAATTGAGCGCCACACGCTTACCGCGACTAGTAAAGTCCGCAGGGAGATGCTACAAAACAAAGGGTCGCTACAGGTGTGTCGTGTCTGAAAATTGCACTGCCAAAGGCTGCAAAATCAACGTACCAGCCGGCCTCGCCGCCGAACATCTCTGCATTATGCATTTCACGCTTTTTGTCGAAAGCGAATGCGCCGAGATTCGCCGCGAGACGGCCCTGGCCAAAACCAGTCACGAACGCCAGGTGGAATTCATCACCAAAATCGCCAGCCGTGGGGAAGCGCTTGTGCATGTTGCCACCAGCGGTTTCCCGATGTCCGATGAATTGAAAGCGCGGGTCCTCAGTACTTTGCTTACCTTGATGAACACCCGCGAGAATATCGATCGCGCCGCGATGCGCCAATCCGCGATGCGCCGCTTTGTCGGCTAGCCGCACCCGCAGTTAACCGCGAAATCCGAATTTACGATCCGATGTAACGCGAGTATAGCGATCGTGCGACCGCTGGATCTTTCGTTCCCTTGATCACCGCCCGACCGTCGGCGAAGATCGTCATCTCGTAGGGCTCCACCTGAAAACGCAGCAGGAATTCGTTGTTGCGAACCGCGCCGGGGGCGCTGGACGAAAGCCGCCGGCCCAGCGCGCCCAGATCGAGCTTGCGTCCGCGTTCGTGGATTTGCACGGAATTCCGGCCGCACATCGTGATTTCCGGCTGGGCGTTGCCGTCCAGGTAATCAAATTCTCGCCGGCCACACGCGCGGCAATCGGGATTGCGCCGCACCCGAATGGATTGAAATTTCCCTTTCCACACGTCGCAGCAAATCAGATTTTTATTCAGCGCCTCTGATTTTCCAGCGAGCAATTTCATCGCTTCCGCCGCTTCGATGGACGCGATTACACCTACGGCGGCGCCCAGAACCCCAATCGTATCGCAGGTATCTTCCCATCCTGTTGCGGCCGTGCTTTCGGAGTCTTCCAGCAGACATGCCAGACAAGCCGTCTCGCCCGGCCTTACGGTCATCGTCACGCCGTAACTTCCCACGGCCGCGGCATAAATCCACGAAAGATTCATCGAGATGGCGGCGTCGTTCAACAACAGCCGCGTCTCAAAATTGTCGGTGCCATCGAGAATCACCGAAAATCCGCCAAGCAGTTCCGTCGCATTCTCCGGACTCAGATCGGCGACAATTCCTTCCACCACGCTGTCGGAATTTATGGCTCGCAACCGCCGCTCGGCCGCGATGGCCTTGGGCAGCGCGTCCTTCGCGTCCTGTTCTTCAAAAAGTGTCTGGCGCTGCAAATTGGAAGGCTCGACAAAATCGCGATCGATGATGCGGACTCGTCCCACGCCTCCGCGTACCAGCAGATTTGCGGCTACGGTTCCCAAAGCGCCGCATCCGACGATCACCGCGCTGCCGGAAAGCATTCGCTCCTGGCCGGATTCGCCGATTTCGCTAAACAAGACTTGCCGGGAGTATTTTTCTCGCTGCGCTGGGTTCATAAGGAGATCGGCCCGCCCACGAAGCCCTTCGCTTCGTTCGGTTGGGTGAATCGAATCAACATGATAGCGCCTTTTCACCACGGACAGGCAACGCGCCTGTGCTAACCTTTCCTCTTATCTTCTGGGCGAATGACAATTCGACGCAAACAGATGAAATCTCGGGTGTTCCGTTCACGCGCCGCCGGGATTTTCGGAATTGTATGGTTTATCGGAGCTTTCGCTTCCTGTCTCCTGGTGTCGCCGGGACTCCGTGCGCAGGACCAGGCCATCGAAGGCCGGCCGGTCGCTGCCATCTCGATTGTTGACTCCTCAGGGAAACCGGTTTCGAAAGAAAACATATCGTTGCCACTCGCGGTCGATCATCCCTTCGACTATTCCGAAGAGCGTGAAAGCATTCGGGTGTTGTATCGCACCGGGGATTTCGCGGATGTTCAAGTCCAGGCGGACGAATCGGCCGACGGGCTGCATCTCCGGTTTGTGGTGACTCGCAATTTTTACAACAACGTGGTGCGCGTGGAAGGTCTGAAGGCGCCGCCCACGGAGGCCGCTGCCCTGGCCGCCATGCGTTTAAGCCTTGGTGAACCTTTTCGCGAAAGCGCCCTGCAGGAAGCCGTCGATCGCTTGAAGGATACTCTGCGCGCGGAAGGCTTGTTCCAGGCGGATGTGAAATGGATTTTGACCCCGCATACGGATACGCGGCAAATGGACGTGCTGGTAATCGTCACGCCGGGACCACGGGCCACGATCGGCAATATCGTATTCAAGAATCAAACCCCATATCCCGACGCCGAGCTGATTCGCCGCTCCGGGGTCAACGCCAAGAATACCTTTACCTCGGCGCGCATCACGCGTGCTTCCCAGAAACTCAAAAAATATCTGGTCAATCAGGGATACCTGGGGGCAGGCATCCTCATTACGCCGGGTTCCTACAACACGCAGACCAACCTTCTCCCTCTCACGTACAGCGTGACGACCGGGCCTAAAATCAGCGTAAATTTATCGGGAGCCCGACTCAGTACCGGCAAACTCCGCCAACTCTTGCCGATTTATGCCGAAGGCGCGGTCGACCAGGACTTGCTCCAGGAAGGCCGCCGCAACATTCGCGATTATTTTCAACGCCAGGGCTATTTCGATGCGGACGTTCAAGTCAGTTCGCGCGACGACACCGCCACCGGCCAGCGCGTCATCGCCTACGAAATTGTGCGTGGAGACAAATTCCGCCTGGCAGGGATCGGCTTTAAAGGGAACAAATATTTCGGCAAGGACTTGCTCGAGGGCCGTCTGGGACTTCAGGCTGCCTCGTTTGCCTCCAGCGGGCGCTTCAGCCAGTCGCTGGTGCGCGATGACGGCGAGTCGATCCGCGGGCTTTATCTATCGAACGGTTTCCTCGACGCTAAAGTCACGTCCACCGTGGATTCCAATTATCAGGGCAAGAAAAACAACCTCTTCGTTTCCTTTGAAATCGTGGAGGGGCCGCAAACTCGCGTCGAATCGTTGGTCATCGAAGGCAATCACAAGCTCATCACCGACTCACTGCTGGCGGTGGTCGGCTCTTCCCCGGGCCAACCGTATTCTGCCGCGGCCGTGGCCAGCGACCGCAACAATATCCTCGCCATGTATTACAACGAAGGGTTCCCCGAAGCTCACCTCGATGAAAAGGTTTTGCCCGGCGCCCAGCCGGATGAAGTTCGGGTGGAGTATCAGATTACCGAGGGCCAGCAGATTGACGTCGCCCAGGTTTTGCTGACCGGCTATCAATACACGCGCCCCACCGTGATCATGCGCCAGGTAACAATTGAGCCCGAGGGTCCCCTGCGCGAAGGCGATGTGGTCGAAACTCAGCGGCGGCTCTACAACCTCGGGGTGTTTACCCGCGTGCAAATCGCGCCGCAAAATCCCACCGGCACGGATCCGGACAAGACCATGGTCGTCGATGTTCAGGAAGGTGGCCGTTATACCTTCGGGTATGGTTTTGGATTTGAAGTGCTGAGCATCGGCACGAACTGCCCAGCCAATGCGCCGCCCCCTCCTCCGGGCAAGAAAGTCTGCAATCCTAACAGCACTCAGGTGGCCGCCAGCCCACGTGGCATCCTCGAGCTTTCGCGCGCGAATATGTTTGGGCGGGCCCAGACCCTGAGCTTCAAGGCTCGGGCCAGCACGCTGCAATACCGCTCGCTGGTCTCCTATTCTGCAGATGACTTCTTAGGGCATCGTTCCCTCAGCGCGGCCCTCACCGGATTTGCCGATAAGACGCAAGACGTGCAGACCTTCACTTCGACTCGATACGAGGGCCAATTCCAAATCTCGGAGAAGCTCAGCCCTTCCAGTTCGCTCTTATATCGGTACTTTTTTCGCCGGGTGGTGGCCTCCGAGCTGCGTGTGGATCCAGACGAAATTCCGCTGTACAACCAGCCAACGCTGGTCGCGGGTCTTGGTATCACCTACGCGCGCGATCGTCGCGACAATGCCAGCGACCCCCGGCGCGGGACTTTTAACACCGTGGACATCAGCTTGGCCTCGAAAACGCTCGGCTCCGATAGCAGCTTTGTACGCAGCTTCTTCCAGAATTCTTCCTATCACCCGTTCGGCCGCGATTTCGTGTTCGCCCGCTCCACCCGCTTCGGCATGGAAAATCCCCTGGGAGATACCGTCAATGGCTCGCCGACCGTTTGCAACCCGACGGTAAATCTGTCTCAAGACATCATTCAACTTCCCGAACGCTTTTTTGCCGGCGGTGGCCAATCGCTGCGTGGATTCAGTCTCAATCAGGCCGGGCCGCGGGATCCGTGCAGCGGATTCCCGATTGGCGGTCTCGCCATTTTGATTTTCAATCAAGAACTGCGTTTTCCTATGAAGTTGCCCTTCGTCGGCAACCGCCTGGGCGGCACGGTTTTCTACGACGGCGGCAACGTCTATCGCGACGTGAACCATATCAACTTCGCTTGGAAGTCGTCGTCGATCACCGACCTGAATTATTTCTCGCATACCATCGGTTTTGGCCTGCGTTATCCCACGCCGATCGGTCCGGTTCGCGTGGACATTGGCTACCAGCTGAATCCGGCGCAGTATCAGGTCGTTCCGACCGGGACCACTACGCCGCAATTTTTCCGCGTTTCACATTTCGGATTTTCCTTCAATATCGGGCCGGTATTCTGATGAGTCGCCTCCTTTTCATTTTGTGTTGGCCGATGGTGTTCGCCGGAATGGGGGCTCGCTGCCTATCTGCGCAAATTCAGCCCAGCCGTCAATCCACATCCCTTCCGGCTTCATCGGGTCCGCAGCAAATCGACGGCGTGGCCGCTCGCATCGAAGACGACATCATCACCGAAAGCGAAGTTCGCGAACTTTCCGCCTTTCAGCAATTGGTTGATGGCAAACCCAAGCCTCGCGCCGAGGTCCTGCGCGACTTGGCCGACCAGTGGTTGATTCGCGGCGAGGCGACCACCGCCAGATACGAGCAGCCTTCCTCCGCCGACGTGGATCGTGCGTACCACGAATTCGTCAAGCAATTCCCTTCGCTGGAAGTCTTCCAACAACGCTGCGCGGATGCCGGACTTTCGGAGCCGGCCGTTCGCCGGATGATCCAACAACAGCTGTATTTGTCGCGATTCATCGACTATCGTTTTCGCCCCGCCGCGCAAGTCACCGACCAGCAGGTAGCCGACTACTACCGCGACGATTTCGTCCCGCAACTGAAGGCTCGTAAAGCCGAAATCCCGGCGCTGGATGACGTGGACGACACCATCCGCGAGGTCCTGATTCAGCGCGCCATCACCGACCGTGAAGAAAAATGGCTGAACGAAAGCCGTCCGCGCTTGCGGATCGATATCGTTTCGAAAGCAGGCGGCTTGTGAAGAGCAAATGGCTGCGCCTCTTCGCCGTGTTGATCGGCGGGCTCGCGGCGATCATCCTGATTGTGTTTTTGATATTTGAAACAGGTTTCGCTGAAAAATGGGTTCGCAATCAGGTCGTTCGGCAGCTGGAACTGCATACCGGCGCGCGCGTGGAGCTGGGTGGCTTCCATCTTCACGCGTGGCGCTTGCGGGCGGAACTGGACAACCTGACTCTGCATGGGTCCGAACCCGGCTCAGCTAAGCCCTTCTTTCACGCGGACCGCATCCATGTCGGCGTCACCGTACTCTCTTTCTTTGGCAAGGAATTCAAAGTCGACGAATTGATCGCCGAGCATCCAGAGCTGTCCGTGCGTTTCGATAAAACCGGCGCCAGCAATATTCCCAAACCAAAAATTGCCGCGAGCAACAAAGCGTGGCAGGAAACCCTTTTCAATCTGAAAATTGGGCGCCTGGAGCTGCGCAATGGCGGCGCTGATATAAACGACCAGAAGATTCCGCTCGACGTGCAGGGTGAGAATCTTTCGTTTCTCCTGCAATACGTCGCTCAGGGCTTAAATGACCACGCCTACGCCGGCGACTTTCGCTGGGATCAGTTCAACGTCGCCCTCGCCAAAGATCTTCCCTTTCGTTCTGCGCTTTCCGCGAAATTCACTCTGCATCCCAACGCATTTGAGCTGAATGAATTTGTCTGGAGGCTGCCTCATTCGGAATTGAATCTGCGCGCGGAGCTGGCCAATTTCTCCAAGACCGACTGGACCGTTCACTACCGGGGACGCCTGGCGCTGGTGGACATTCGCACCATTTTTCGTGAGCCATTGACTCCCGATCTGATCGCTGACTTTTCTGGCGATGCCCGCGACAACGCCGGAGATTGGACCGGCTCGGGTCACTTCAATGGCCACGACGTGAAAATGCCTTACCAATGGTTCCACGACAACGCCATCGAGACCTGGGGAGACTTCAAGGTATCGCGCGAAAAGCTCGTGGTTGAAAATCTGGCGATCCGCGCCTTGGAAGGAGCCATGGATGGCCGTCTCGAAATGGATCTCAAGACGCTGGCCTTCCGCACTCAAACGCACTTCCATCACGCCAGTCTGGCCGATGTGCTGACCGCGGTCGCGAACAAAAGTTTTCCAATCGAGACCCTGCACTGGGATGGTGGAATGGATATTGATTCGACCAATTCGTGGGTTGCCAATTTCAAGCACTTTCGCACGGCCGGGGAATCCCGCTGGTCGCCGCCGGCCACTCAGGTTCCCGGAATCATCCCCGTCACGGCCCACATTGTCTTTGACTATTCCGAAGACACCCAGATTTTCGCCATCAAAAATAGCGAAATTACGACGCCCGATACCCAAATCGATTTCGATGGCTCACTGGCGGGGTCGGATGGAGCTCTCGAAATTTCAATTCAAGCCAACGACTTGACCAAATGGGACGACCTCATAAATAGGATTCGCGGCAAAGATGCGGTGCCCACCGTCACTGCCGGCGCGCTGGCTTTTCGCGGACGAATTCTGGGGCCGCTCGGTGGGCCCACCTTCAGCGGCCACGCTCAAGTTACCGGTGCGCGCTACGACACTTATTCGTGGGACGAGATTGATGGCACGCTCGATTACTCTCCCGACGATTTTCGGTTTTCCAGCGCCACCGCAACCCATGGCGGTGCGAAAGTTGCCCTCGAAGTCTCCCTGAACCTCGATCACGATTGGGGCTTCGGCCCCGGCAGCACTTGGACGGTTGAAGCCCAGACTCGTCACGCACCCTCCCAGGACGTTCAAGCCATGTTTGGCGTGAACTATCCCATCTCTGCCGATCTCAGTGGCGTGTTTCACGGCAGCGGTACCAGCGACGCGCCGGTGCTGGACGCCAACTTCACGCTGACCGACATCCTCGCTAAAGGATTTCGCTTCGACCGCCTCTCCGGCCTGCTGCACTTAGCGAACGACGAGATGCGCCTGACCGAAGCCCAACTCACCCGGGACGCGGGAACCGTGACCGGAGACGTGTTGTACCGGCCACAGGAAAAAACCACCGAGTTTCATGTGGCTGGCACGGGAATTCCGCTGGAGAAAATCAAGGAGCTGCAGAACTCTTCCCTGGCGCTCGCCGGACAATTGGATTTTGACGTCCGCGGCAGCGGACCGCTGCGCGCACCATCCGGGCAGGGAGATTTTCGCGTCGTCAACTTGAAAGTCGGGAGCGACGACCAGGGAGATTTTCGCGGGCGCCTCACCTCCGATGGCGAGAACGTCCACCTGGCGCTGAATTCGGAGCGCTCCAACGGCCAGTTGCGCGGCCAGTTGAACCTCGCGCTCTCGGGTGATGAACCCATCACCGGCAAACTCTCGGTCATGAAATTCGATCTCGACCCGCTCCTCACCAACGGATTGCACCTCAAGAACCTGACCACCCATAGCCTGGTGGATGGCGAATTCACCCTTAGCGGCGCCCTGCGCAAACCCGAGACGATCGAAATGAACGCGGATATTACGCATATCACCTTCGGCTATCTTTTCATCTCACTGGAAAATTCTGGGCCGGTCCAATTTGCTTACCGGCACGATGAAGTCCGCATTACCCAGGCGCGCTTTCAAGGCCCGAACACGAATTTTGAAGTGTCCGGCTCGGCGCGATTCGATCGCGACCGCCCGATCCACCTGAATCTGGTAGGCGAGGTGAACCTCGGCCTGGTGAAGGGAATTCTCCCGGATCTTAACGCCCAGGGAAAAGCGGACGTGAACGTCGACGCCCAGGGAACCATCTCCCGCCCGCGCATCGTCGGCCGCGCCACGGTTCGTGACGCTTCAGGAAATTACTCCGATTTTCCCGTGGGCCTGAGCCATTTGAATGGCGATCTGGTTTTCGATCGCAACCGCCTGCTGCTCGAAAGCGTCACCGCCGAATCGGGCGGCGGACAACTGAATCTGGGCGGCAGCGTCACTTACGGGGAAGAGGGCCCGATACGTTACGAAATCACGGTGAGTACGCCCCAAGTTCGCGTCCGTTATCCCCAGGGGATGAGCTGGCTCATCGGTGGCACGTTGCAATTGGCGGGCACCAGCGATCGCGCGGTCCTCAGCGGCAACTTGGAACTAAAACGTCTGCTCTTCGCCGAAGGTTCCGACATCACTTCTTTTTTCTCGGGAGGAAGCGCGGCGGGCGCGAGCTCTTCGTCGGCCTTCATGCGCAACCTCACCTTCGATGTGGAGGCCCACAGCAGCCCCGGCGCGCGCATCCAGTGGACTTCGGCGCAAGTGGAAATCGATAGTGATCTGCATCTGCGCGGCACCTGGGACCGGCCCATCATCCTGGGGCACATCCATTTGCTCGGCGGGCAAATGTCTTTCCGCGGAAATAATTTTACGCTGACCCGCGGCGACATCAATTTCGCCAATCCGTTTCAAATCGATCCGGATCTGAATATCGAAGCGACCTCCACCATCAGCCAGTACGCCGTGACCATCAATTTTTCCGGCCGCGCCAGCAAGCTTTCCCTCAGCTACCGCTCCGACCCGCCGCTGCCGGATACCGACATCATCGCGCTGCTGGCCCTCGGCACCACCGGCCAGGAAAGCGCGTTGCGTTCGGCGGGCGGAAGTAACGGGCCCAGCCAGGGCGCGTCGGCCCTGCTTTCCGAAGCGGTTTCCACCGGTTTGGGCGGGCGAATCGAACGGCTTTTCGGCATCAGCCATTTCCGCGTGGATCCGTTTCTGGCCGGCACCGCCACGGAATCGAGCGCCTCCGCGCGCGTGACCATCGAGCAGCAAGTCACGCGCGATTTGACCGTCACCTACTCATCCAACGCGGCGTCCGATCAGCAGCAGCTCATTCAAGTCGAATACCACGTGAAGCGCGACCTCTCCATCATTTTCCTGCGCGATATCAACGGCACTTACGGCCTCGACATCAAATTCGTAAAACACTTTCACTAGATTTCCAGCGCCCATCACTCCGGCATCAGGAATAGTGATTCCGGTGCGAGGCGAATGTGCCAGGGGAACGGCGCGTGCTGGAATCGCGCCCATTTTTCTTTGAACACTTCGGCTTGCAGCGACTCCTCGTTCGAGGAATCTTTGCGCGAATCGAGGGTCAGGAATAACGTGACTCGAAAGGGCGTTTCCGCTGACTGCGAAAGCCGGCAAGGAAACACATTTTCCCTCGCGGTGGCAACGTCGGCTCCTTCGACGAAATCGATGTGATGCGCGCGAATTCCCACGTACTTCGGCGGTTTCGCTATCGCCTGCGCCACATGCACCCGGCATCCCCAGTCCAGTGCATCAACGCTGCCGCCCGCATTCAGTCTGGCCCGCGAAATATTTTTGCATCCGGTCAGCCGAGCCACCTCCGCCGTCGGTGGCCGCCGGAATATTTCTTCCTTGGATCCGAATGCCGCAACCTTGCCGCGAGCAAGGACCAGCAACTGCTTGCCCAGCCGGTACGCTTCTTCCATATTATGGGTGACCAGCAGCGTCGGCCGTCGATACTCCGCGAAAGTATTTTGAAGTTCCAGCTCCACCTGAGCACGTAAATGGGTGTCGAGCGCGGCCAGCGGCTCATCCAGCAACAACGCCTCCGGCTCAGGCGCCAAAGCTCGAGCCAACGCCACCCGTTGCTGTTCGCCGCCGGACAATTTCCGCGGGTAGCGTGATTCGAGCCCTCCGAGATGCAGCCGGTCGACGAGCGCAGCTACTTTCTGATCGCGCGCACCAGGCGCCTCTTGGGCGATCCCGAAAGCGAGGTTTTCCCGCACGGTACGATGCGGAAATAGTGCGTAATTTTGAAACAACATTCCGATGCGCCGCTCGCGCGCCGGCAGGGCGATGCGCTTTTCAGAATCGAACAGGACCCGATCGTTCAGCACAATCCGCCCGCGGTTTGGTTTTTCTAATCCGGCGATGCAGCGCAGCAGCATGCTCTTGCCCGCACCGGACGCACCCAGTACAGCGAGCGGCTCCGGCGAAGTACCTAGCGTGACGTCCAACTCAAAGTCGGTCAGGACTTTTTCAATGTGAACCTCCAGCGCCATCAGCGGTGTCCCCCGCCTCGGCCCAACGGTCCCCGTCCTCGGGTCCAGAAATACAGGCCAGCCAGCAACGCGAGCGAAATCCCCACATCCACGCCGCACCACCTCAGCGCCCGGCGAATTTCGCCGCTTTCCACCGCGAAATAAATCGCGATCGGAATTGTCTCCGTCTTACCCGGAATATTTCCGGCGACCATCAGCGTCGCGCCGAATTCGCCGAGCGCCCGCGCAAAGGACAGAATCGTCCCAGCCAAAATTCCCGGCCAGGCCAGTGGCAGCGCGATTTCCCGGAACACGCGCCATTCCGACGCGCCTAACGTTCGAGCTGCCTGCGGAAAATGTGGATCAACTTGCTCCAGCGCCGCGCGCGCCGTCAGGTACATCAACGGAAAGGCGACCACGGTGGCTGCGACCACTGTGGCTGGCCACGAAAACACGACCATCAGGTCCAATCGCCGCAACAGCTCTCCGAGCGGCCCGTTCCGTCCGAAAATAAGCAGCAGAATAAAACCAACCACGGTGGGGGGCAGTACGAGGGGCAGCAGGAAAATTCCGTCAACCAGCGCCGTCATCGGGCCCGCTCGCCGCTCGCGCCAGACGGCCGCGCCCAGTCCCAGCACGAACGTACAAATGGTAGCCGTGACGCTTGTCGCCAGCGAGATCCACAGAGGAGACCATTCCATCGCGGGGGAATTGTACTTGGATCAGTTCTTTCCAGCTTGATTTTCAGCAGGAAGAAAACCGTACTTCGCGAATACTTCGCGCGCCTCGGTGCTCGAAAGAAACGCGAGAAACGGCGCCGCCCCAGCAGGATTTTTTGCGTCCTTCAAGATTGCCGCGGGATAAATGATCGGGTCGTGCGAATCGGCCGGCGCGACAGCAACGATGCGCACCTTCTGCGAGCCTTGGGCGTCTGTCTGGTACACCATTCCGGCATCGGCATTTCCAGTTTCGACGTAGGTCAGCACCGCACGCACGTCCTTAGCCAGAACGACTTTCCGGTCCACCGAGCCCCACAACCCCAGCCGCTCAAGACTCTGCCTCGCGTACATTCCCGCCGGAACCGTCGACGGCTCGCCCAGCGCCACTACTTTCACGCTGGGGTTCGCTAAATCCTGGAAGCTATGTGTGGTGGTGTCCGAGGCCGGAACTATGAGCACCAACTGGTTTCGCACGATGTTGCGCCGCGTTCCGGCGTCGATGAGATTCTTCGATTGCAGGTCGTCCATTTGTTTCTCAGCAGCCGAAAAAAATATATCCACCGGCGCGCCTTGTTCGATTTGCCGCTGCAAGGTTCCCGAGCCGGCATAGTTGAACGAAATCTTCACGCCCGGATGCGCTTTCTCGTATATCTTCCCGATCTCGTCCAAAGAATCCTTCAGACTGATCGCCGCCGAAACAGTGACTTCGCTGGCCGCCTGAGCGGCGGCCCACGGCGCGGGAATTCCAACTGCGACCGCGAGAAAGCAACTGAGAAGGCTCGTGACCAATAGCCTCCTCGATACCGATTTGGTTTGGAGCTTACTCGGCACGGACCAGCCTCCAGGAGCGCCATCCAATCTACTTCTTTGGCGGCGTCGCCGGAGTCGTCGAAGGTGTGGTCGACGGGGCTGGACTTAAGCGCGGCGGAGCACTGCTCGCACCGTTCCCGGGCGTTGACGGGGAAGCATCGCTGGCCGGCGCCGGCCGTTCCGCCGGAAGCATCTGCTTGATTTGTGGGTAGTCCGTTTCCATGCTGCGCAGCGCCGCGACCGCCAGCGGTTGATCGATGCGCGCGCCCGCGGCTTGCGATTCTCCCACCACCCGGGGCATGGCCTTCACGACATGTTGCCCCAGTGGCGATTCGTAAAATTTCGTCAGTTCCTGAATCTCTTCCATCGTGAAATTGCGCGCGTAAATCGGGACCATCGCGTCGGTCACCGGGCCCGACGGCGCGCTGGCCGTGTACTTCTGAGAAAAAGTATCCATGAACTTCGGAACCTGGTCTTGCGGGAGCGCCTGCGAGATGAAATCGTGAACCTGCCGGATCACCGCGCCGTTCATGTTTTCACCCATCTTCGATGTTTCGGTAATGTCCATCAAATGCCGGATCGCTGCCTCTTTCGCCGGATCCAGCTTTTCCGCGGGCTTATCCGTCGACGCTGCTTCCGGCGCCTTAGCCCCGGCGGTCTGCCCCGGAATATGTTGTGGCGCGGTGGTCGCCGGAGTGCCGGGCTGCGTCTGGGACCAGGCGGGTGCGGCGGCGCAAAAGATTGCGGTAATCAGGGCCATGCCTAGCTTCATTTCCATCTCCTGTTTTCGGTCCGGGCTACTGGTTGCGCGCTGCCCTGACAAACGAACCCGAGAATCGTATCGAACGCCAGCAATAGATGCAATTCGCGCCGATCATTTCGCCGGCGTGGCGCCGCCAGGCGAGTAGCAAGGTCGCGCGCCGTGTGATAGGTTTTCCTCGTAACATATTTTTCTGCAGCATGGCCATGCGACTGTAAATCTGAAATGACCCGCACTGCCAATTCGGCCCTCAGCGAGGCCATGCACTTCGAGGCCCAGCGCCGCGAAATGGTTGCGCTCCAGATCCGCGATCGCGGCGTGCGCTCCGAACGCGTCTTGGCCGCTATGTCCACCGTGCCGCGCCACGAATTTGTTCCGTCGAATCAAACCGCGGCGGCCTATTCCGATCAGGCTCTGCCCATCGGCGACGGTCAAACAATTTCGCAACCGTACGTCGTTGCGGCGATGACCCAGGCTCTATCTCTCACCGGCTCGGAACATGTCCTCGAAATTGGTGGTGGTTCGGGCTATCAGGCCGCCGTGCTTGCACTTCTCGCCCGCGAAGTAGTTGCGATCGAATTTGTTCCGCAGCTTGCCGGAGCCGCCCGCGACCGCCTCGCACGGCTCGGCTACGCGAATGTGCGGGTCGAGCAGGGCGACGGTTCCCTGGGCTGGCCGGCTGCCGCACCTTACGACGCTATCCTCGTCGCCGCCGCCGCGCCGGATATTCCGGCGCCGCTCGTTGCGCAATTGGCGGAGGGCGGGCGACTCATCATCCCGGTAGGCAGCGCCGAAGAGCAGAATTTATTGTGCGTAGTGAAACGCGGCGACCAGATCTGTTCGGAAACCTTATTTGCCTGCCGTTTCGTGCCGTTGCGCGGCCATCATGGCTGGCCGTTCGATTCCCGGGGAACGAATCAGGAATGAGTTCCCCGGAAAATACGATAGCCCACGCAGCTCCCGAGCTTTCCATTGTGATTCCCGCGTACAACGAAGAGGCGCGCTTGCCCCGCGCGCTCGGCCGTATCCGCGATTATTTCTCCAACCCGCGGTCGCCATTTCCTCTCGACCGAATCGAAATGCTGGTGGTGGATGATGGTTCCACGGATTGGACTCCGCGCATCGTGGAGGAATGGTCGCGCACCATGCCTTTGCTCCGCCTGGTCTCGAATGGCGACAACCGCGGAAAAGGGTACAGCGTACGCCATGGCATGCTCGAAGCCCGCGGCCGCCTTGCGCTGTTCACCGATGCCGACCTCTCCTCGCCCATCGAGGAACTCGAAAAACTTCTGATCGCGATTGAGATCGGGAACGACGCCGCCATCGGTTCGCGCGCGCTCGACCGCTCGCTCATCTTCGGCCGCCAGTCGCGCATGCGCGAACTCGCCGGGATGATCTTTAATGGTTTTGTGCGCGCTTTCACCGGTTTGCAGTTTCATGACACGCAGTGCGGGTTCAAGATTTTCGTCCGCGAGCGTTCGCGGCGGGTTTTCGAGCAGCAGCGCATCGAAGGCTTTGGCTTCGACCCCGAAATTCTGTTTCTCGCCAAGCGCCACGGCCTGCGCACTGCGGAAATTCCGGTGCGCTGGGCCCACGACGCCGCCACCAAGGTGCACGTCGTCCGCGATAGCCTGCTGATGTTTGGAGATTTGGTCTACATCCGCTGGAATTGGCTGGTGGGGCGCTACCCGAAAGGCGTCCGGACCAATTCGCCGGACGCCCCGGCCGATCACTGAAGTCTTACTGACCGCTCTTCGCCTTTTCCGCAGTTGGTGGGATCAGTTTGTTCATCCGCAAATACATGGCCTCCGTTCCGTAGTGGTCCGCAAAACTGCTGACGTAGATGATCATCACCGCCGCCCGCGACAATTTGTGATCGCCGAAAAGAACCATCTGGTCGCCGAGGTTCGTGTCATCTAGTTTGGCCATGGCTTGCGTGCAGAAATCGAACGAAGCCTTCAGGGCCGGAACCAATTTGTCCTTCGGATCGGTCTCGGCGAGCTTCGGCCCATCGGGCGCCGCCGTGCCCGATAATTTCGAGCACACCAAATTGTTGAAGCCGGTGATGTGCACAACCAAATGTCCGAAAGTCATTTGCTCCGGCGTCGGGCTGTAGCTGTACTTATCGGCCGGCATCTCTTCCGCCGCGGCAATGATGTTCTTCGAACTCCGAGCCAAGACCTGTTTCACCATGTTCGAGACCGGATTCGTCTCCGGTGGAGCAGCATCTTGGGCCGCGGCTGCTAACGGCAGCAAACCCAGAAACAGAATCGTCAACAGCATCTTCTTCATGACTTCCTCCTGGAATAATCCCGCAGCAGGATAGTCCCGTGCGACGCACCCCACAAGCAATTTGAGGTTTGGAAAATCCTAGCGCGGATTTTATTCGCCGCCGATGCGGCTCTCGCATGTTCGTAACTTTGTAATACAAAGTACTTGACATCTGTCGATCGAATGCTATCCTCGATCCGTGGCCTTATCCGAACCCATCTCCCGCCGTTCCACCTCGCCCGTCTCCATCGACGATCATGCCCGCGATAATCTGCGCTTCATCCGCGAAACCATGGAGCGCGCCACTTCCTTCACCGCCGTCCCGGGTTGGGGTGGCGTGGCCATGGGCATCACCGCCTTGGGCGCCGCTTCCATCGCGGCGCGGCAAACGTCGCAATATGCCTGGCTGCTCACCTGGATCGCGGAGGCTTTTGTCGCGATCGGAATCGCCTGCTGGACCACTTACTCCAAAGCGCGGCGCGCGAATACTCCGCTGGTTACCGGCCCGGCGCGGCGCTTCGCTTACAGTTTTGCGCCGCCTCTTTTCGTGGGCGCGCTCCTGACCATCGTGCACCTGCGTTCGCACGAAATCGGCATCATCCCCGGCCAGTGGCTCATGCTCTACGGCGCCGGAGTGGTTACCGGGGGAGCATTCTCCATCCGCATCGTGCCCTTGATGGGCTTGTGCTTTATGGTATTAGGAGCGGTTGCGCTTTTTTCTCCGTGGACCTGGGGCAACGCGTTTTTGGCCGCGGGCTTCGGGGCGTTACACATTATTTTTGGAGCAGTCATTGCGAGGAAATATGGCGGCTAAATCGGCAGCGTATCGTTCTGAACAGCAACCGGGCGAACGGGAAGAGCGTTCGAAGCGTGCGGCTCCGCCGCATGTTCCGGAATCCAGCGCGACGAATCTGGACCGGCTGATTCACGAGCGCACCCGCCTGGCCATCGTCAGCGCGCTGGCCGTGAACAAGTCGCTGACCTTCAACGAATTGAAACAACTGTTGCGCGCGACCGACGGCAACCTGAGCGTCCACGCCCGCAAGCTGGAAGACGCCGGCTACGTTTCTTGCACCAAATCATTTGCCGGGCGCATGCCCAAGACCGAATACAGCCTGAGCGCCGCGGGTCGCAAGGCGCTGGAAAAATATCTCAGCCATATGGAAGCTCTGATTCAGGCCACGCGGGAAAAATAAGACGAATATATTTTTTGCGAGAACACTCTATGAACAAAAGTACTTTGGAGCTGGTGCCGCAAACGCAAATGCATGTCGCCATCTTGCTCGACGGGAATGGCCGCTGGGCGGCCTCGCATGGTCTGCGCCGATCCGAAGGCCACCGCGCCGGCGTGGAAGCCGTTCGGCGTGTGGTGCGCGCCGCGCCCGCGCTGGGCATCGGCACCCTCACGCTCTACGCCTTCTCTTCCGATAACTGGGGCCGGCCGCTGAGCGAAGTGAATGCGCTGCTGACTCTCCTCGAGGAATATTTTCGAACCGAAGCGCCCAAGTGCGCGACGGAAAACGTTCGGCTGCGCGTCATTGGCCGCCGCGACCGCATACCGCCGGCGCTCGCCGAGGCCATCCAATCGGCGGAGCGCGCGACCTCCCACTGCCGCGGTCTGCAGCTGCGCATCGCCGTAGACTATTCCTCGCGAGACGCCATATTGCGGGCCGCCTGCTGGATGCTTTCCAGCACCGAGGTTTCGGAGCGCGAATTTGCGAAACGCCTGGGCGAAGTCACCCACGCCACCGGCCCCGCGCTCGACGTCGACCTGCTGATTCGCACCGGCGGGGACCGGCGGCTCAGCGATTTCATGTTGTGGGAATGTGCCTACGCCGAATTATTTTTCACGCCGCGCATGTGGCCCGATTTTGCCGCCGAGGACCTGGTCGCAGCCGTTGAGGACTTCCGCGGACGCGAGCGCCGTTTCGGCCTGCTTCCGGAAGCCGCCGCGAGCTAGATTCAGCGGCGTGTTTCGCTCCCGGAACGGTTCGCCGACCAACTAACGCCGGCGTGCCATCTCAAAGGCGCGTCGAATCACCCGAGTAGCGATCGCCGTCAACTCGAATTTCTCCAATTCTTCTTCGCGCGCCCAGGCCACGTCGGTCACATCGCTGGCCGCTCGCGCTTCGCCGCTGACCATTTCGCACAGATAATCGAGAATCACGAAGTGATATCGCGTGCGTCCGCCCTCACCGGGAATTACCCGTTCGAAGACCTCAATAAGTTCCAGCACCCGCACCTCAATTCCAGTCTCTTCCCCCAATTCGCGCCGTACCCCTTCCTCGATCGTTTCGCCCAGTTCCAACATTCCGCCGGGAATGGACCACTGCCCCTCCAGCGGCGCGCTGCCGCGGCGAATCAATAGCGTGCGCTCGCCGGCGATAATCACCCCTCCCACGCCCACCAGGGGACGTTCCGGATATTCACGCGGACTTGCCACGGTCTCCCATCACTTTTTCACTCTGCGCATCGCAACGAAAATTCCCATTGCGCGAAAGCCTGCCACTCGCGGTATATAATAGCCCCCGATCAGTCATACTCCCAGGAAGGAGAGAACAGCCGTGACCCGATGTCCCAAATGCGACACCGAACTCGATCTCGATGAAGACGAAGTGGAAGAAGGCGAAATTGTTTCATGCACTGAATGCGACGCGGAACTCGAAGTGACCCAGACCCACCCGATTCATCTCATCGTGATCTCCGACGACGAAGATGAAGACGACGATGACGACGAAGCGGACTCGGTCGTCGGAAAAGAAGTCGAAGAAGATGACGAGGACGATGAAGACGAAGCGCTAGACGAAGAAAAGGAAGAAGACGAGGAATAGCGGATAAAGGTTGCGGTCGGAGTGGAACGGAGCCGCACGTCGAAGGCGCAACCGGTTTCCAAAGGGAAATAATGAAGACCCCAGGGGTTGTTCGATTTTTCATTTTGGCCATGTTGGCGTTGGCGATCGCTGTCCCGTCGCGCGGCCAGGAACAAACCAAAGAGCAGAAAAGAGCCGAAGCTCAACTCCGCGTCCTGCACGGCAGTGTGATCGACAAGAGCGAAAATCCAGTGGCCTCCAGCGTGGTATATCTGAAGAACGTGAAGTCGCAGGCGGTAAAAACCTATATCGCCGATGATTCCGGAAACTATCGCTTCAGCGGTCTTGATCCCAACGTGGATTATGAAATCCACGCCGAGCATGACGATCTCACTTCACCGGTTCGCACCATCTCCAGCTTTGACAGCCGCCGCGACATCGAAGTGACCCTGAAACTTTCGCGCAAAAAAGGGGCCAGCTAGCTCGACTCCACTCTTCCTTCCGGCGCCAATCATTTGGTAACGGCGCTTCGACGGCTAGTCCATCATCAATTCGTCCACGTAGCACCACTTCCAGCTTTCTCCCGGCTCGATCGAACGCATGATCGGATGTTTCGTCCCGTGAAAATGTTTGGTGGCGTGCTTGTTCTTCGACGAATCGCAGCAGCCGACGTGCCCGCATTCCAGGCACATCCGCAGATGAACCCAGGTGTCGCCCATTTTCAGGCACTCTTCGCAACCCTTCGCGCTGGGCTTTACGTTTCTGATCTCATTCAGGTGGGTGCAGGCTGAAGCCATGATTCCTCCGTTTCGCGATGACCTACGCTCGGCCCTTAGACTCTGCCAACTTTCGATTCCCGTCAACGCGCTTCCGTCGCGGCCCATTTTCGGCGTCGGACGTGCGTCTGCGTCCTTCTTGAAGATTCGTCCGTGAAGTGTCATCCTACTCGCCGTTTCCATCGAGGAGAACGAGTTGCCCACCCGCCTCGCCAAGTTTGCCGTCGCGGCAGCGGTACTTTTTGGCGCCATTCCATGCGCCCGTTCTACTCCGGCGCAAAAAGAAACGCTCGCCCGTTGGAGTTATTCCGCCGCCGCGGGTCCCAACCACTGGAGCGATCTCGAACCGGACTTTAAGGGCTGCGCCGTTGGCCAGAATCAATCACCCATCGATATCCGGAGCGCGGAGGAACAACCCAACCTCGCCGCCATTCGTTTTGACTACAAGCTTTCCCCGCTGAAAATTATTAACAACGGCCACACCGTGCAAGTGAATTACGAACCGGGTAGCAGCATCATCGTGGACGGAGCGTCCGTGGCCCTGAAACAGTTTCATTTCCACCATCCCAGTGAAACCGCGATCGATGGCCAGCACTACGATCTGGAATTGCACTTGGTGCACGTGGATCCGGCTGCGAACCGCACTGCCGTGGTCTCCGTCTTGATCAAAAGTGGCGCGGAAAATCCTTTGCTCCACGTACTGCTCGGAAATGTTCCGCAGAATATAGGCGAAGAAGTCACCCGCAAGAAGATAGTGATCAACGCCGCCAGCTTTTTGCCCGCCGATCAGAATTACTACATGTACGACGGTTCCCTAACCACGCCGCCTTGCACCGAACCGGTGCGCTGGTATGTCATGAAAACTGTAATCGAGGCTTCGCCGACGCAAATCGCGGCCTTCGCCAAACTGTATCCCAATAATGCGCGTCCCGTGCAGCCTCTCGACGGCCGCACCATCGCCGTCAGTAATTTTAAGAAATAGCCTGCGAACATTTCTGATGGAAGCGAGAATTTACCCAATGACCGCCACTAAAATTTCCTTCGATGCCGGAGCGCCCACCGCTTCCATCGAGCTGATGCTCACCAAGCCGCAGCCTGATTACGATTTGCTCGAGGTCGAAGCCCCCATTCCCCGCGACGTCGACCCGATGCTGGCTTCGCAGGGTTTCCTCGACCTGCTGGACGAAGTCCGCGCGGTCCTGCGCCGCGACGCGGCCGCTCACAACCTGGAAGTGGTGCAGCTTACCGGCGCCATCTGCCACGACGGGGCCATTCACCGCCCCGGCATCTGGATCGTGCTGCGTGAAAAAGGCCAGACCAAGGAGATGTCGCCGCAGGCTCGCGAAAGCTTGGCTCGCATCGCGGAAGACATCGTCTGCACGTTCTTCTTGTCCTGACCGTTCGCTGGCTTCTTACTTCCCGCTTTCCGCAATCTCCACCGACGCTCGCGTCGTTTCCCAGTCCATGCTCATCGTGCAGTTGTTCCCGGTCTTACCGAACGCGATCGTAAAATTTTCCAGCGGCGCCGGAAGCGACGAAACCTTCATGTCCACTCGAGTCAATTCGCTTGCTTCTCCCGGATACGGCACGCCCCACTCGCTGGTTTTCTTATTGATGATCAGCGTCCATTTGTCCTTGTTAGGAATGACAAAGATCGTATAACTTCCTGCCGGAACCGTTTTGCCTCCGATGGTTAAATCGGTGTTGGTCACGAAGGTGGTCGCTTCATTGGCTCCCGCGCGCCAGATCTGCCCGTAAGGCACCAGGCCGCCGTACACCGTGCGTCCCTTCGCGCGTGGACTCGAGTAGTCCACGATCACCGTTTTGCCATCGCCAAACTGATATTCAGCGTGCGCCGCCGGACTGGGACGTTTCGATTTGTCGGTCGCTTGTACCGGCGAGTTCGTCGATCCCTCGTGCGAATATACGATTCCCGCGCTCGCCAAAATCAACGCAACCGCGGCTAGAACCTTTGCTGATCTCATGATGATCTCTCCTTACCATCTCGCTCCTACGCAAAACCGCAACATAGTAACCGAATTTTCGATCTGAAGTTGCAGACGAATTCGAACGCGAAACTACCCGAAATCTGACTTTGGCCGACGGCGTCTCATCGTGAGATTGCCGCAAAGACAGGGGCCTCCTATCTATCTGATTCGGTGCACTTTGTGGGAGA
The DNA here is from genome assembly GCA_963737765.1 of uncultured Acidobacteriota bacterium. GTDB lineage: Bacteria > Acidobacteriota > Terriglobia > Acidiferrales > UBA7541 > Palsa-295. The sequence continues at coordinate 202,004 of CAVTTY010000012.1, read as the reverse complement.
TGAACGTCGGGCCGGTAACTCATTCGGGTACAGGAATTGCGGTATTACACAAGTATTACAAAGCTTGCCCGGGCCCACTGCTAATCTAGCTGGGCTATGAGCTTCGCAAATGTCCAGACTGAGGCCCAAATGAACCCAACGGTTAATCCTGTTGCGGATCAAGCGATCGCAGAGCGCCTGATCCCGTCCCTGCAAATTCTGAAGAAGAAGCAGAAAGACAAGACGGAAGTGAACTGGGTCACCGCCATCTTCATGGGACTGTTTCATGTCGGCGCGATCGCCGCTCTGTTTTTCTTTTCATGGAAAGCGCTCATCGTCGCCACCGTTCTGTGGTGGGTCGCCACCAGCCTGGGCATTGGCATGTGCTATCACCGCCTGCTGACCCACCGCGGCTACAAAGTACCGCGCTGGCTGGAATACACGCTTACCGTTTTCGCCACGCTGGCTCTCGAAGGCGGTCCGATTTTCTGGGTAGCCACGCACCGCATCCATCATCAAATATTCCGATCAGGAAGGCGACCCGCATTCGCCCGTCGACGGCACCTGGTGGTCGCACATGGGCTGGATCCTCACCGGCAAGTCCATGCATCACGACACCACCACGCTCGCGCGCTACGTCCCCGACCTCGCCGAAGGACAAATTCCATGTCTGGATCACCAAATATCATTACGTGCCGATGATCGTGCTCGGCCTGATTCTGCTGGCGGTCGGCGGCATCCCCATTGGTTCTGTGGGGAATTTTCCTGCGCACGGTAGTCGGCCTGCACGCCACCTGGCTGGTGAATTCCGCCACGCATTCCTGGGGCTCGCGCCGCTTTCAAGACCCGCGATCTTTCCACCAATAGCTGGTGGGTCGCGCTGCTGACCTGGGGCGAAGGCTGGCACAACAATCATCACGCGCATCCGGTTTCCGCGCGTCACGGCCTGGCCTGGTATGAAATTGATTTCAACTGGTACGTGATCTGGACGCTCGAGAAAATCGGCATCGCCAAAAAAGTCTATACCGCGAAAATGTCCGAGCTGAAGCAGTCCACCGAGTCTTCGATTGTCGGTCGCACGCTCACCCCGGAAGTACAGCGCGACCTCGCCGCCGTCGAAATGTAAACAGAGTTCAAGACCAGTTTCACCAAGGGCCGGCGCTTAAGCTGGCCCTTTTTATTTCCGCGCGAATCGAGCGACGGGCAGAGCTCAACAGGCCGCCCAGTTCCGCTGCTTCGCGGTACAATCCACCTGAGGCCGCCGTGGCAAAAATCACAAGTCGCCGAGGTACGATCGCTTTCTTCGTGGTGCTGGGCTGCTCCCTGGTCGCCCTCGCCGTCGCCCTGAACGTCGGCTGGATCATTCTCAGCTGGCGCGAAGGCGTAAAATTGTTTTTCGGCATGATTTTTTTCGCCGCGATCATTGCCGGCATGATTTTGAATACGATTTTCCTGGTTCGTGAAATCCGTCGCAACGAACAGCACGACAGTTTTATCAACGCCGTCACCCACGAGCTGAAAACTCCGATCACCTCGATCCGCCTGTACCTGGAAACCATGCAACGCCGGGATGTGGACGAAGCCCAGCGCCAGCAATTTTTCACCTTGATGCTCTCGGATACCGATCGTCTGCTGGCCACTGTCGAGCAGGTGCTCAACGCCGGCGAGAGCGGCTACAAGCGCGGAAAACGCCACCATGTCGACCTCGATTACGAAGCTCTGGTCCGCGAATGCATCGAACTGGCGCGAACCCGCCATCATTTGGAGCCGAGCGCTCTGGAATTTGAATCCTCCCTGAAAGATGGGCAGATGAACATAAACGCCGATCCGGTCGGTCTCCGCACCGCCGTCTCGAATCTTCTCGATAACGCCATAAAATATTCCGGCGACCGAGTGGAAATTTCGGTCGGCCTCGATACCGGCGATGAGGATCGGCTGATTCTGCTGCGGGTGACCGACCGCGGCGTGGGTATCCCGCCGGAAGAGCTGAAGCGGATTTTCAAACGCTTCTACCGTGTTCCGGGTCGCAACAGCTTCAAGGTGAAGGGAACCGGCCTTGGGCTTTTCATCGTTCGCGCCATCGCCAAGGCCCATGGCGGAAAAGCGTATGCCTCGAGCGAAGGCGTTGGCCACGGCACGACCATTACTCTGGCGCTTCCCAGGAAGACCGCTTGAGCCGCGTGTTGGTGGTCGAAGACGAAGCGCATCTGGCCAAAGGCCTGCGTTTCAATCTGGAAGCCGAAGGCCACGCGGTGGAAGTTTGCGGCGATGGCGAAACCGCCATCGAACGTCTGCTCATCGACCACCAGGCCTTCGACGCCGTCGTGCTCGACGTCATGCTCCCCGGCAAAGACGGTTTCGCCGTGGCCACCGCGCTGCGCCAAGCCAAAAATTACGTTCCGGTGCTGATGCTCACCGCGCGCGGCCGTCCCGAAGATGTTTTGCAGGGCTTCGCTGCTGGCGCCGACGACTATCTTCCCAAACCCTTTCAGCTGCCAATTTTTCTTGCGCGCCTGCAGGGATTGCTGCGCCGCAGCGCCTGGTTGCGCCCCGAAAAAGCAGAAGGCAAGAATCGCGCTGGCGGAGTTTCGCAGGAACCGCGTTTAAGAGCTGCGGAAAAGACCAACGGCAGCGTCACTTCGGATGCCGAAGGAGACGTCTTCTCCTTCGACGGCCAGACCATCGACTTCAACAATCTCCAACTTCACGCCAACGGCGCGACCATCCAACTCACCCTGATGGAAGCCAAGCTGCTGCGCCATCTGATCCGCAGCCACGGCAATCCCGTCTCTCGCAAGTCCATCCTCGAAGATGTCTGGGGCCTGCACGAAGACACCGACACCCGCGCCATTGATAATTTCATCGTCCGCCTCCGCCGCTACATCGAAAAAGATCCCTCCAAGCCCAAACACCTGACCACCGTCCGCGGTGTCGGCTATCGCTTCATTCCCTGATTCGGGCTTTTCAGGGCTCTCGTCAAACAGCTCTACGTCTACGCTTGACGTTTCTCAGTACGCAACTCACTATTCTCCGTACAGTCAAAAAGGAAAAGTATCGATGCCTGAAGGAAAAGGACTGCTGATCGTTTACACCGGGCCGGGAAAGGGCAAGACGACCTGCGCCCTGGGCACCGCTTTTCGCGCCGTAGGCCAGGGTCTGCGCGTGATGATGGTGCAGTTCATCAAAGGCTCGTGGCATTACGGCGAACTGGACGCCGCGAAAATGCTCGGCGACGACAAATTCGAAATCCGGCCCATGGGCCGCGGCTTCGTCAAGGTTGGCGGCGCCGAGACCGATCCCGAAGACGTCAGGCTGTGCGAGCAAGCCTGGGAATTCGGCCGCGAGCAGATTTACAGCGAAAAATACGATCTCGTCGTGCTCGACGAAATCAATTACGTGATCAGCTACAAAATGCTCGATCCCGAACGCGTCGTCGAAGCGCTGATCGCAGCGCCCCGAGCGCGTGCACGTGATCTGCACCGGCCGCAACGCGCATCCGAAACTGGTCGAAGCCGCCGACCTGGTCACCGAAATGCGCGAAGTGAAACATCCCTACACGAAAGGAATTCTCGCGCAGCGCGGAATCGACTACTGAGAGCGCGAAACCGACCAGCGCAGCCTGCGCGGACGGTTACTGACCCTTTCGACTGTACAATCGAACCTGCTAACTTCTCACCCTGCGAGCTTTCGCTTTATCCATGGCCTGGTTCAAGCGCGAAAAAAAACCGATCGAGAATCCCACGCCGGTCGACGAGCGCCGCGTCCGCACCGAAGGCATGTGGACCAAGTGCAATTCCTGCCGCGCCATCATCTGGAAAAAAGATCTCGAAGCGAATTGGGAAGTGTGCCCGAAGTGCGATCACCATTTCCGCCTGAGCGCCCGCCGCCGCCTCGAACTGCTGCTCGACGAAGAGCCCTGGACCGAACTCGACGCCGATCTCGCCTCGAGCGATCCGCTGCACTTCACCGACACCAAGCCCTACGCCCAGCGCCTGAAAGATGCGCAGCACAAACTCGGCATGAAGGACGCGATCATCACCGCCGAAGGCCAGCTGAATGGCCGCCCGGTGATTTGCTGCTCGATGGAATTTGGCTTTATCGGCGGCTCGATGGGCGCGGTCGTCGGCGAAAAAGTCGCGCGAGCCATCGAGCGCTCGCTCGACAAGAAGGAGCCGCTGATCGTCGTTTCCTGCTCCGGCGGCGCGCGCATGATGGAAGGCACCGTCAGCCTGATGCAGCTGGCGAAAGTTTCCGCGGCGCTGGCGCGTCTCGACGAAGCCAAGCTTCCCTTCATTTCCATTCTCACCGACCCCACCACCGGCGGCGTCACCGCCAGCTACGCCATGCTCGGCGATCTGAATATTGCCGAACCCGGCGCGCTGATCGGCTTTGCCGGCCCGCGCGTGATCGAGCAGACCATCCGCCAGAAACTTCCCGAAGGTTTTCAAACCTCCGAATTCCTGCTCGAACACGGATTTCTCGATGCCGTGGTTCCGCGCAAGGAATTGAAGGCCTACATCGCGCAGGCTCTCGATTTCTTCGTCGGCTAGCCGTCATGACGTACGACGAAGCCGTTCGCGCTCTTTTCTCCCTGGGACGCGAACTCGGCTGCTCGCCGCAGCACAGGCGCCGCGTTCAGAAATTCGGCCTGAAGAATATCACGATCGCTCGCCGAAGCTCTGGGCCAGTCCGCATCGCGCCATTCCCTGCGTGCACATCGCCGGAACCAACGGCAAAGGTTCCACGGCCGCGATGCTCGAATCCATTCTCCGCGCCGCGGGTTTGCGCACCGGCCTTTACACTTCGCCGCATCTCGAAACGCATCAACGAGCGCATCCGCATCGACGGCGAAAATATTTCCGACGAAGACTTCGCCGCGGCCTGGACCACGCGTTCATGCCGACGATCGAATCGCTGATGGCGTCGGGCAAACTCGCCGCGCATCCCACTTTTTTTGAGTGCGTCACGGCCATGGCCTTTGTCGCCTTCGCCGATCGCAGCGAGTCGATTTCGCGATCTACGAAGTTGGCCTGGGCGGCCGCTTCGACGCCACCAACATCGTCATGCCCGAAGTCGCCGTCATCACGCCGATCGATTTCGACCACGAAAATTTTCTCGGCCATTCCATCGAGGAGATCGCCGGCGAAAAAGCCGGCATCATCAAGCCTAACAGCCTCGGTGGTCAGCGCCAGCCAACGCCCGGAAGCGCGAGCCGTCGATCGCCAACCAGTGCGCGATAATGCACGCGCGTCTGGTCGAGATTGATCAGGCATTCGATCTCCAAGACGAAGAAACCGCAGGTGACGGCTTTACCGCGCCACCGCGCTCTCAAACGATCCGAAGGATCAGCGGGTTTTGATTCTGGACCCCAACTGCCGGGGAAATTCCAAATTCGCAATGCACTCACCGCCGCCACCGCAGCTATTCTGTTGAGCGATCGCGACTTTCATGTCGAACAAGCCGCCATCGAGAGCGGCATCGCCACTGCAAGTTGGCCCGGCCGCCTCGAACGCCTCTCCGAACACCCCGCGCTCTACGTCGACGGGACCCACAATCCGTCTGGCGCGCGCGAACTGCAGAAATTCTGGCAGGAAAATTTCGCAGACAAAAAGATCTACCTCGTCTATGGCGCAATGCGCGACAAATCCGTGGACGAAATCGCGGGCGTTCTTTTTCCCCAGGTCGAAACCGTGATTCTGACGGAGCCGCGCCAGCCCCGCGCCATTTCCGCCGCGCTGCTCGCCGAAATGACCGGCCACCACGCACGCAAACTCGAAATCGTCTCCGATCCCTCCGCCGCGCTCGAACGCGCTCTTGCCCTGGCGCAACCGGACGACGCCGTCTTCGCTACCGGCTCGTTGTACCTGGTGGGTGATCTGCTTTCCTACTGGCGCCATCGTGCCCAGGATTCGCCGCCAGCCTGATTTTCGCCGCCGTTTCTCCCAGTTGCTCGCTCTCGTGCCGAATGATAGGATGGGCTTTCCATGCCCCCCGAAACCAGCCCAAAACCTCGCGTCGGTATCCCGTATCGCACACGAAAAGAAGAACTTAAGAACGAACGCGAATCCTACCAAAAATACCTCGCTGCGGCCTTGGCCGCCGGAGCGCAGCCGGTCGAAATTTCCCTGGGCCTTACGCCGAGCCAACTCACCGAAAAAATCCGCGATCTCGACGCCTTCATTCTTCCGGGCAGTCCGGCCGACGTTCACCCATCCTTATTCAGGGCCGCCGTCCACCCCAATTGTTCGATATCCGATCCCTGCCGCGAATCCACGGACTTCGCGATTCTCGCTCACGCCTTCCAAGACCAGAAACCGGTCCTCGCCATCTGCTACGGCACGCAGAGTCTGAATGTTTTTCTCGGCGGCACGCTGGTCCAGGACATCCCTTCCGAGGTCGCCACCAAAATTCAGCATCCGTGGACCGGCCACGAAGGTCCCGAACCGCATCATCACAATTTCGCTCGAGGCGAATTCCCGCCTCGCCCAGCTGGCCGGCGTCAGCGAGATTCGCGTCAACAGTTCGCATCACCAATCCGTGCTCGCGTCCGGGAAAAACCTTCGCGTCGTGGCGCATGCGCCGGATGGCGTGATCGAAGCGATTGAATGGACCGGCGATTCGAACTGGGTTACGGGTGTACAGTGGCATCCGGAACGCATGGTCGCAGCCGGACCGGTTTGCGCAGTCCTTGTTCGCCGAATTCGTCACCGCCGCAAGACGCGCCACGGTTCATTCGTAGCGTTAACCAAACCAGATAACTGTTTTTCTGCTTCAGGCAATTTCCGAATAATCGATTGGTCCTTGGGGGAAATATGATCTCGCTGGCAGGCAAGGCGGCACTCATCACCGGCGGCTCGCGCGGCATTGGCGCGGCCACCGTGAAACTCTTCGCGCAGGCTGGGGCCGATGTTGTTTTCAATTACAACCGTGCCAAAGACGCCGCCGCGCAGGTCGAGCAGGAATCCCGCAAGCACGGAACCCGCATCGAATCATTGAAAGCCGATCTGGGCAAGATGACCGACGCCAAGAAGCTGGTCGATTTCACCCGCGAACGCCTGGGGCGCATCGACATCCTGGTGGCCAACGCCGGCATCTGGAACGAAAAAGATGCGCCGATCGACAAGCTGACCGAACGCGAATGGGACGAAATGATTCGCGTCAACCTGAAGAGCGTTTACTCCGTGATTCACTACACCACTGCCGCACATGATCGCCCAGAAAAGCGGGCGCATCGTGGCCATCAGTTCCACCGCCGGCCAGCGCGGCGAAGCCAATCACACGCACTACGGCGCCTCCAAAGGCGCGATCATCAGCTTCGTGAAGGGACTGGCCTCCGAGCTTGGGCCCGCACAACATTCTGGTGAATTGCGTCGCGCCAGGCTGGGTGGATACGGATATGTCCGCTTCGGTGCTGCGCACCAAGGCCGGGCTGAAAGGCGCGCTCGTGCCCATCCCGCTGAAACGCGTCGGCACCGCCGAAGAAATCGCCGGACCAATCCTCTTTGCCGCCTCCGACCTGGCAACCTTTATCACCGGAGAAGTAATCAACGTTAACGGCGGCTCGGTGCTTTGCGGATGAAGTCGCCTGAAAGGTTCGCCATTCCCAAGTCATTCATGAACCGGATTTTCGCCGCCTTCGTTTTAGCCGCGATCGTCGCACTTGCGACTCCTGTTCGCGCGGTCGCGCAAGAAGATGTTCTGACGCCCGACCAAAGTTCCGCGAAGGCCAAACAGATCTTGCAGCAGGCCATCGCCGGTCTCGGCGGCCCGGCCTACCTGAACGTAAAAGACATTACGGTCGAAGCTAAACTCGGCCAGTTCGACCATTCCGGGAACTGCGCGGGTACGCCAAGATTATCGACATCGCGATTCCGCCAGACAAAGATCGCACCGAAAATCTGCCGAAGCGCAACATCATCGAAGTCCGCAACGGCGACAAGGGCTGGGACCTGGATCGCGGCGGCGTCTCCGAAGCTACCATCACGGATATGGCCACCTCGGAGGAAGACACCAAGAAGGACATCGACAACATTCTGCGGCATCGCATTCACGAAGCCGGGATGATTTTCCGCTACGGCGGCCTGGACGTCGTCGATTACGAGGAAAGTGATTGGGTCGAATTAGTCGACAGCGACAATCGCACCTTCCGTATCGCCGTATCCCGTAGCTCGCATTTGCCCATTCGCAAAGTCGTCGACACTCGCGACGCCAACACCCGCATGCGCACCGAGGAAATCGAATACTACTCGAACTACCATCCCATCGACGGCATCCAGTCGCCGTTCCAAATCACCCGCGAGCGCAATGGCATCAAGATCTATCAGGTGTTCTTCGATAAGTTCGAATACAACACCGGCGTCTCACCCCAGCTTTTCACCAAAGAATCTCTCGACGAACGCTGGGAAAAAGTCGGCAAGAAAGAAAAGAAACCCAAAGACAAGCCCGCCGATAAAAACAACGACAAGAACTAAGCGGCCCAATTGGTTCAGAATCGTGGCCCGAAGACCGCTGGACGCAGTCTCTGTCGCGATTTGCCGCAGGCTTTCAACGCTCGGATCCCCGCAATGTTCGATTTCACTTCCACCGGAGTATAATTGCGGGATGTCCATGACGCACAATAACGATCAGATGCACGGCACCACGGTGCTGTGCGTCCGCAAAGACAACAAAGTCGTGCTCACCGCCGACGGCCAGGTGACCATGGGCGATGGCGTGATCAAGCACAACGCGAAGAAGACGCGCCGCCTTTACAACGACAAGATTATCGCGGGATTTGCGGGCAGCACCGCGGACGCGCTGTCGCTTTTCGCCCGCTTCGAAGACAAGCTGCAGGAATTTCACGGCAATCTCGCGCGCGCGGCCGTGGAGCTGGCCAAGGAATGGCGCACCGAACGCTCGCTGCGCCACCTCGACGCGCTGCTGGTCGTGGCCGACGCGAAGGGAACTTTCTTGATTTCCGGCAATGGCGACGTGATCGAGCCGGACGACGGCATTTGCGCCATCGGTTCCGGCGGCCCCTACGCCCTGGCCGCCGCGCGCGCTCTTTCCAAGTTCACCAAAATGAGCGCGAAAGAGATCGCTTCCGAAGCCATGCGCATCGCCAGCGAAATCTGCATCTACACCAACTCGAATTTCAGCGTTGAAGAGCTATGACCGAAAAAACGGAGAAAGACATGGTGATCTACCTTCCGGGCGGCGAGCCTCGCCCGCCTGAGCCGGAACCGCTTCCGTCGTTTGACGAGCTTACCCCGCGCGAAATCGTGGTCGAACTCGACAAATATATCGTGGGCCAGAATCTGCGCGAAGAAAGCCGTCGCGATCGCCCTGCGCAATCGTGTGCGCCGCCAAAAACTCACGCCCGAACTGGCCGAAGACATTCTGCCCAAAAATATTCTGATGATCGGTCCCACGGGCGTAGGCAAAACGGAAATCGCCCGCCGCCTCGCTCGTCTTGCCGGCTGCCCGTTCGTGAAAGTGGAAGCCTCGAAATACACCGAAGTGGGCTACGTCGGTCGCGACGTGGAATCCATGGTTCGCGATCTGGTAGAAACCGCGATCGATATGGTCCGCGAAGAAAAACTCGACGAAGTGGCCGAACGCGCCGAGCAATCCGCGGAAGATCGCCTGCTCGATTTGCTTTTGCCTCCCGTCACCGTCGCCCATGCCCTCGGCTTCGACGCTCGGAGGCGCAGCCGTCGATGGCGGCCACGCCGCGGACGCGCATCAACGCGAACAAAATGCCCGCAGCCGGGACAAGCTTCGCGCCCAGCTCCGCGAAGGCAAACTCGACCAGCGCATGGTCGAAGTGGAAGTGCGCGAACGTTCCATGCCTTCCTTCGAAATCATCACCAACCAGGGCGTGGAGGAAATGGACATCAACGTGAAGGACATGCTCTCCGGCATGTTCGGCCAGCAAAAAAAAAAACGCAAAATGTCCGTGGCCGAAGCCTTCGACTACCTGATCCAGGAAGAAGAAAACCGCCTGATCGATATGGACCAGGTCACCCGCATCGCCGTCGACCGCGTCGAGCAGATGGGCATTCTGTTCATCGACGAAATCGACAAGATCGCCGGCCGCGAATCCGGCCACGGTCCCGACGTTTCGCGCGAAGGCGTGCAGCGCGACATTCTCCCCATCGTCGAAGGCACCACGGTGAATACCCGCTACGGCATGGTCCGCACCGACCACATTCTATTCATCGCCGCCGGCGCATTTCACACCACCAAGCCGTCGGACCTGATCCCGGAGCTGCAGGGCCGCTTTCCGATTCGCGTCGAGCTCAGCTTCGCTTTCCGAAGCGGATTTCATCCGCATCCTCACCGAGCCCAAGAACGCCCTCATCAAGCAATACATCGCCCTGCTCGATACCGAACCATTCAAACTTTCTTTCACCGAGGACGCCATCGCCACCATCGCTCGTTTTGCCGCCAAGGTAAACGAGCACACCGAAAATATCGGCGCGCGCCGGCTGCACACGATTCTGGAAAAAGTGCTCGAGGAAATTTCCTTCGAAGCGCCCGAGATGAAAAAGAAATCCTTCAAGGTCGACGCGGCCTACGTGCAAAAGCAGCTTGCCAACATCGTCAAGGATCAGGACCTCAGCCGCTACATTCTGTGAGACGTGCCGCCAGCCTTGAAACTCGAAAGTCGCTGGTGCAAACTGCACCTCGCGCAAATGAACTCTAACTCCACTGGGTTTCAAGGCGAGTCGGCGTGCTGACCACCCGGCGAGCACCAGCGATTTTCGACTTTCTCGTTTCCGTTTTTGCCTTTTGTTTCTTGGTTGGCTGTGGCGCGCCCGGTGAGCCCGCCGAGCGAAAGTCGCCAGTGCCCGTGGCCGTCACCGATCTTGCAGCCGCGCAGCAGGGCGATGACGTGATTTTAACCTTCACCCTGCCCAAAGAAAGCGTCGAACACAAATCTCTAAAGCAATCACCCGCCGTCGAAATTTTTCGCGCTTTCGAGCCCGCCGCGGCGTCCGCGAATCCTGCGGCTCCAATCACCCGTTCCTCCAACGCTGAGCTGATCGTGACGATTCCCCCGGAAATGGTCGACCACTTCGCGAACCGCGGCGTGTTTCGCTACGTCGATACGCTCAGTGCCGAAAACTTCTCGCAAAATCCGGGCAAGGAAGCGGTCTACCTCGTTCGCACTCGAACTTCGGTCAAGAAAGTGTCGGCCGACTCCAATCTCGTACCCTTGCCGATTCAGCCCGCGCCTGACCCGATCACGGATCTGCAGGCCGAAATCACCCGCGAGGCCGTCGTCCTCACTTGGACGCCGCCGCAGAAGACCCTCGTCGGTCCCGCACCGGCGATTTCCGCTTACGCCATTTACCGTGCAGAAACCGACGAACCCCAACCCAACGCTGCACCGCCCGCTTCCGCTCCCAGCGCAACCGCACCAGCGCCAGCACCGCTTTTCGCCCACATTTCCGACCTGCCTGGCCCGCCCTTCCGCGATACCCAGATTCAGTTCGGCAAGCGATACACCTATTCGGTGCGCAGCATCGCGCAGTACGACCGCCTCCGCATCGATTCCGCCGACTCCAATTTTGCCTCGGTCACGCGCCAGGACACCTTCCCGCCGTCGGCGCCCGAAGGCCTGGTCGCCGCGCTAATTCCGGCGCAAGGTTCGACCCCGGCCAATATCGATCTCTCCTGGTCCATCAGCCCGGATAACGATATCGCCGGTTACAACATCTATAGAAGCGAGGACGAGGGCGCCGCCCGGCACAAGCTGAACGACGCGTTGTTGCTTACTCCCGCATTTAGGGATATGAATGTCCTTCCTGAGCGCCATTACCTCTACACCGTTACGGCGGTGAATCGCGCCGGGAACGAAAGTCCCGAGAGCGTTCCGGCTTCCGCGAGCTTGGCGGAGACCAACGCTCCCGGTGCGAGTCAGCAATGAAGTGCCGTCAGTAAAATGCCATCAACCGAATGATTGACACTCCCCATCCCGCCCACGGCCCCGCGGCTCCGGCCGTAGTCGAGTCCGTGCGCGCCCTGGAAAAATCCGCGAGTCCCGCGGTGCGTGCCGGCCTTTACACTGGCGCCCTACTTGTCCTGGTCATGATCGTTGCGCTCATCGCCGCCAACCGTATGCCTTGGCTGGAAAGCCGCGCGCTCGAACGCAACGCCGCCTGCTACGGTCTCTTCGTCCTGTTCATGCTCATCCCGGTCGCGCGCTTCTGGAATCGCCCGGTGCGCATGTTCTCGGCGGGAGTCTTGGCCTGGAGCATGTTCGTGGTGGCTTACGATATTTCCGGATTTTTCTTCCGCAATTTGTTTCAGATTCTCCGCTCGCCCTTCGAAGCTCTGCTTGAGGGCATTCTGGTCTACGGCGTGTGCGCCGTGGTCGCCTGGGTCGGTAGCATGGCCCTGCTCGCGCGTCTGACTCCCATCGCGCCGCGCCGCCGCAAATCAGACGTCTTCCAGGCCCACGAACAATAATCCCTTCCATGAAACTTTGCCGCTTTCAACCACTCGAGTTTTCCGCCGCCAGCCTCAGCCGCTCGCCGCACGAAACTCGTCCCCAGCCGCGCGCCGGCATCATCACCGAAAATATAATTTCTGAAATTCATGGTGACCTGTGGGGTCCGCGCGAACTCACCGGCCAGACCTGGCCGCTCGACCGCGTCAAATTGCTTCCCCCATCGGTTCCCACCAAAATCGTTTGCGTCGGCCGCAATTATCTCGACCATGCCAAAGAACTCAACAGCGAGGTCCCCAAACAGCCCCTGATTTTTCTGAAGCCGCCCTCCGCGGTAATCGCGCCGGAAGAACCCATCGTCATGCCGCCAAGTTCGCAGCGCGTCGACTACGAAGGCGAACTGGCCATCATCATCGGCCGCCGCTGCTCGCAACTGCGTGATTCCGATGACGTGCGCCCCTATATTCTCGGCTACACCTGCCTGAACGACGTCACCGCCCGCGACCTCCAGAAACTCGACGTGCAGTTCACCCGCGCCAAAGGCTTCGACACCTTTTGCCCCTTCGGTCCGCTGCTCGAAACCGCTATCGACCCGGCCGGCGTTTCGGTCGAAACCTTCGTCAATGGCGTCCGTAAACAATCAGGACACACCTCCCAATTGATTTTTCCCCTTGATGTTATAATCCGCTTCATCGCTCAGGTCATGACGCTGGAGCCCGGCGATGTCATCGCCACTGGCACACCCGCAGGCGTTTCCGCGCTGGCCGCGGGAGACGTGGTCGAGGTCAGCGTCGGCGGCATCGGCACCTTACGGAATCCGGTCATCGCCGCCGAAGCGTAAATCGATCTAAATTTTGCGCGAAGGCAACTGTTGAAAGAAATCCTGAAAGACTGGCACGAATGGCTTCCGCTCGCGGGGCTCGCCGTCCTGGCGATAGTGGCTCTCATCTTCTGGCTTCGCCGCCAGCCTAAAAATCCGAACGACGTGGAGCGCGAACGCCGCGCCTATCTGAATCGCGTCGGCCGCATCGTCGAAGGCCAGATTCTGGAAATCGCGGACCACGCGCCAGGCCAACCCGTCGCGCCGGCTGCCAAGTCTGCCGGGTTATTTCAATCGCGACCGGCTCCTTCGCCTTCCAATGGAATTCAAAAACTCTTGCACTACACCTATTCCATTTCGGGTGTCACCTACGAAACCGCTCAGGACATCACCGGTCTCGATCTGCGCGCGCACTTGAGCCGCCTGGCTGCGGGCCAAACCGCCAGCGTGAAGTACGACCCCTCCAATCCATCGAACTCGATTCTCTTGGCCGACGATTGGTCCGGCCTGCACTAGATAAGCTTTACGCCTGGCCCTGGCCGGAGCTCGCGAACCGGCAGCGGTGATACAATTCACATTTTACGGAGGCCGAATTTGTCGCGCCCACGCCCACGGTACGTACTCCTTGTCGCCGCTCTAATCGTCTTGCTGAACGCGTTCTCTCTAGCTGCGCAGCAAAACGCAATTTCGTCCTCAACGCCAATCGATCCCGCCGCTTACTCCGCGATGCGCTGGCGCTTGATCGGCCCCTACCGTGCCGGCCGCGTCTCCGCCGTTGCCGGCATTCCCGGCGATCCCGCCACGTATTACATGGGCCTGCCGGGCGGCGGTGTCTGGAAAACCACCGATGCCGGACGCGTCTGGAAACCGATTTTCGATTCGCAGGGCGTTGCGTCCATCGGCGATGTCGCCGTCGCGCCCTCCAATCCCAACCTCGTCATCGTCGGCACCGGCGAGCAAACCAATGGCGATGGCGTTTACCGTTCCACCGATGCCGGCGCAACTTGGACCAACATCGGCCTGAGAGATTCTCGGTACATCAGCACGGTGATCATCGACCCCAAAGATCCCAACACGATTTTAGTGGGCGTGCTCGGCCATCCGATCTTGGGCGCGCTGGGCCCCAGCGAAAATCGCGGCGTGTACAAAACCACCGACGGCGGGAAATCCTGGAAAAAAACTCTCTACCGCGACGAACTCGCGGGCGTCTCGAACATGGCCGCCGATCCCGACAACCCGAAAATCCTCTACGCCGGTATGTGGAAGCCATTCGATTTTCGGCAAGGTCCGCCGGAAAAACCCGAACAGAATTCCTGGATTTACAAATCCACCGACGAAGGTTCCACCTGGAACCCGGTCTCCGAATCCGGAATGTCCCCCGATCCCCGCGACCGCATCGGTCTGGCCGTCGCGCCTGGCACCAAAGGCCAGCGCGTTTTCGCCATCATGCAGACCGGCCTTTATCGCAGTGACGATGGCGGCGCCACCTGGCGCCAGATCACCAAAGATCCGCGCATCGACGGAAATCTCTACATTTGCCGCGTCTACGTCGATCCCAAGAATGCCGACACCGTTTACGTCATGCAGACCACCATGTACCGCTCGCTCGATGGTGGCGTCACTTTCGCCGCCTACAAAGGCGCGCCCGGCGGCGACGATTATCACGTCCTCTGGATCGATCCGCAAAATTCCAGCCGCATGATTCTCGGCGTCGACCAGGGCGCCACCATCAGTGTCGATGCCGGTCTCACCTGGAGCACCTGGTTTAATCAGCCGACCGGCCAGTTCTACCACGTCATCACCGACAATCAGTTTCCCTACATTTCCTACGCGCCGCAGCAGGATAGCGGCACGGTCGCCATCCCCAATCGCAGCGACTATGGCCTCATCACTTATCGCGACTGGTTTTCCGCCGGCGGCTTTGAATTCTGTTACATGGCGCCTGACCCGCTGAATCCCAACATCGTCTATTCTGGCGGCTGGTATGGCAGCGTGGTGCGCTTCGATAAAACCACCGGGCAGATCACTCATGTCTTCGTTCGCTCTGCGAAATATCACACTTCGCAAATGCCTCCCCTGGTTTTTTCGCTGCAGGATCCGCACACGCTCTATCTCGGCACCCAGTTCGCCATGAAGACCACCGACAACGGCCTGACCTGGACCGAAATAAGCCCGGACCTCACCGTTGCGGCTGGCGCCGAGCAGAAATCGGCTGGCCTCACCGCGACGCAACAATCTATTGGCGGACACCATCCCCTCGCCGAAGATCCTGATGAAATGCACGAACTGGAAGATCGTGACGCCGGCGGCAAAGACGACTTCGAACTGGCTCAGCGCCCTCGTCCCGGATCACTCACCGTACTCTCGCCCTCTCCGGCCAGCGCATCCGTCATTTGGACGGGTTCCAGCAACGGCCTGATTCAAGCCACCTACGATGGGGCCAGGACCTGGACCAACGTGACCCCGGCCGATATCCCCAAAGACGCCGAAATCATCGCCATCGAGCCGTCGCATTACGACGCGAACGAAGCGTTCGTCGTTTATGAAGCGCGTCGCGATTCGCATCCGTATATCTCCCGCACGCGCGATGCTGGGAAATCGTGGCAGAGAATTACCGAAGGTTTGCAGGAAGGCTGGGTCGCGCGAATCATACGCGAAGATCCCGTCCGGAAGGGGCTGCTGTATGCCGGGACCGAAAATGCTTTGTACGTTTCGTTCGACGACGGCAGCCACTGGCAATCCTTGCAGCTGAATTTCCCCGTCTCTGATGTGCGCGATCTGGTCGTCCACGGCAACGACCTCGTTGCCGCCACCTATGGCCGCGGAATCTACATCCTCGACGACATTTCGCCACTGCGCCAGGCCGGCCCGGATATAACCGGCGCTAACGCCTACCTGCTGAAGCCTGCGCCGGCGATGCGCGTTCGCGATGACAACGACCAGGAAACTCCGCTGCCGCCCGAAACTCCCGCCGCAAAAAATCCTCCGGACGGCGCAGTCTTTTACTACTACCTGAAATCTCCGCCCTCCGGCGAAATTACTCTCGAAATTCACGACGCCCACGGAAAAATCGTCCGCCGCTTCAACAGTGCCGCGCCGAAGCCGGATACCACTCCGAAAAATGTTCCCGACTATTGGTTCGCTCCGCTTGCTGGAATGCCCAAGGATTCGGGCCTGAATCGTTTCGTGTGGGACCTGCGCTACCCGCCACCCGCTGCGCTCAATTTCAGTTACTACGGCCAGATGCTCGATTACATCGAATACACCCTGTCCGATCACGCCCTGCCCGCCGACACGCCCCGCGAGCAGACCCTCGGCCCCATCGCCGTTCCGGGCCAATACGAAGCGATCCTCATCGCCAACGGCACGCTGATGAAGCAGCCCCTCACCATCACCCTGGATCCGCGCGTTCATGTCTCGCAGGCGGACCTCGAAGCCCAACTGACTGGCGGCAAACGCGTCGATTCCGGTTTGGCGTCCAGCTCCAAGGTTTTCGCGGACATCACCAATTTGCGCAACGCCATCGCCGACCGCCTGAAAACCCTGGGCCCGCTTCCGGAAGACAAGGCCGCAGCCGAGAACGACAAAGACAAAGACGCCCAAGCTGCGAAACTGGCGGGCGGCGCCGCTCCGGCCAAACCCGCGAATGTACCCGCACCCGCTGTTCAGCCAGCGCCGGCGAGTTCACCCGCGAAGGAATCCGCCGACGCTCTGCAAGCGCTGGATAAAAAGGCCGAGGCCATTCAGCAGGGTACTTTCGCCGCGCCGGGAGTCGGTCCGATCAATCGCGACCTGGCTCGCGTGCAATTTTTCATCATGTCCGGCGACGCCGCTCCGAGCCCCACCGCGAAAGCCGCGCTCGACGAATCCTGCGACACCTTGAACAAGAACCTTGCCGCCTGGCGCGAACTCGATTCCCAGGCCGTCCCAGCCACCAGCAACATCATCGCGAAGTCCAGCCTCGCCGCCCTGCCCACTGCCACGGTCATGTCCATCATGGCCATGCCACACGACGCCAAATCCGCCGACGCTTGCGCGCCGTAACACCGTTGGAGCGCGGATGCTGAATTCATCGACCACCAATGCTACGCAGGGCGGGGTTAGCCAAGCGTCATTCTGAGGAGCGCAGCGACGAAGAATCTCAACCCCGATGCTTATCTCCACTGTTCCGGCTTGCGTTCGTCCAATTCGGCTCAGGTCACTGTGTACACGCGCCCATTCGCATTTTTCACAACGTCGTGCTACCGTGTCTCGTGATTCGAAACGAAAATTTAAAATCCGATCAAGGCATGAACGATCCAATCGCCCAATTTCTAACCGCAACACACCCGCATTCAGAATTCGCCGTAACTCACTCAAAACAAAGCCATGTAACATTTTCTAACCGCAACATAAAACCGTGTGTTGCGGTTAGAAATATTGCAATTGCACCCGCCCGAGGGCCGCACGATTTTCGAATTTCCATTTTCGATTTTCCGGAGTTCACCCGGTGACCGCGCCTCGCCAGCATCACGATCGCCTCGAAGAACTCCGCAAACGAAACGCGGAAGCCGAAGCGGGCGGCGGCCCGGAGCGCCGCGAACGCGAGCACAAACAAGGCAAGCTCAGCGCCCGCGAACGCATCGATTTGCTTCTGGACGAAGGCACCTTCGAAGAACTCGACAAATTTGTCCGCCACAGTTCCCATGATTTCGGCATGGAAACCCAGCGCCCCCCCGGCGACGGATTCATCACCGGCTTCGGCCGCATCAACGGCCGCCTCGTCTACGTCTTCGCCCAGGATTTCACCGTTTTCGGCGGATCGCTTTCCGAATCGAATGCCGGAAAAATTATCAAAATTATGGATCTGGCCATGCGCGCCGGAGCCCCGGTCATCGGCTTGAACGATTCCGGCGGCGCCCGAATTCAGGAAGGCGTGAAATCGCTCGCGGGCTATGCCGAGATTTTCTTGCGCAACACACTCGCCAGTGGCGTGATTCCACAGATCAGCGCCATCATGGGCCCCTGCGCCGGCGGTGCCGTCTACTCCCCGGCCATCACCGATTTTATTTTCATGACCCGCGACACTTCCTACATGTTCGTCACCGGGCCGGACGTCATCAAAACCGTGACGCACGAGGAAGTGACCAAGCAGGAACTCGGTGGCGCGATGACTCACAACGCCACCAGTGGCGTCGCGCATTTTGTGGCAGTCGATGACGCCGAATGTCTCGCCATGATTCGCGAGTTATTCAGCTACCTGCCCTCCAATAATCTGGACGACGCGCCGAGGCGCGCCACGAACGATCCCTGGGACCGGCTTACTCCGGCTCTGAATGCCATCGTTCCCGAAAATCCGCAGCAGCCCTACGACATCAAGGACGTAATTCACGCACTCGTCGACGACGGTGAATTTTTCGAAGTTCACGAGCATTTTGCCAAAAATATCGTGGTCGGCTTCGCCCATATGGACGGCCGTTCCATCGGCATCGTGGCCAACCAGCCCGCGTTTCTGGCCGGAGTGCTCGATATCAACGCGTCGATCAAAGCCGCGCGTTTTGTCCGCTTCTGCGATTGCTTCAATATTCCGCTGCTGACCCTCGAAGATGTTCCGGGCTTCCTTCCCGGCACCCAGCAGGAATTCGGCGGCATTATTCGCAATGGCGCTAAGCTCCTTTACGCTTTCGCCGAAGCGACGGTTCCCAAAATCACGTTGATTACCCGCAAAGCCTACGGCGGCGCGTATTGCGTGATGTCCTCCAAGCACATCCGCACCGACTACAATTTTGCCTGGCCCACCGCGGAAATTGCCGTGATGGGCCCGGAAGGCGCCGTCAACATTGTCTATAAGCGCGAAATTGAACGCGCCCCGGAAGCCGAACGCGAAGCCCTCCGCCGCGAAAAAATCGACGAATTCCGCGAGACCTTCGCCAATCCCTACGTCGCCGCCGAAAGCGGCTACATCGATGCGGTCATCGAGCCGGCCCACACCCGCGCCCGGATCGTCACTGCTTTCCGCAGCCTCGAAAATAAGCGCGACACCAACCCCCGCAAGAAACACGGCAATATCCCTTTATGACGGGAGTGTTAAAATAAAGACAGCGATCCCGCGAAACTGGATTTTTGACTCGAAATTCGATAGGATTCGTTGGTTTTGTTTCATTAAAAGAATCGGGATGTCTCCTGGAGAAATGGATGCCTAAGGCCGGTAACGAACGCAAGACCCTGCTCGGATCCCTTGACGCGCTCGTCGAAAAATATCATTTGCTGAAACACCCCTTTTATCGCGCCTGGACCGAAGGGAAGTTGTCGAAGCAAGCTCTGGCGCTCTACGCCGAGCAGTACTATCAACACGTGCAGGCCTTCCCGGAAAATCTGCGGGACCTCGCCAGCCGGACGAATGGCGATGCCGAGTTGAAGACTCTGGTAATGGAAAATTTGGCCGAGGAATTGGACGAAACCGCGACGCACCCGCAGCTCTGGCGTCAATTCGCGGCCTCGGTCGGCGTCAGTGACGTTTCCTTGAATCGCGTGCAACCGCTGCCCGGCATCTCGGCCTTGCTCGATAGCTACGACGAAGTTTCGACCCAGGGAACCCTGGCGCAGGCCGTAGCCGCATTCTACGTGTACGAAGCGCAGGTTCCCGAAATCGCCACCGAGAAAATTTCCGGCCTCCAGAAATTTTACGGAATCACCGATTCGCGCTCGCTCTCCTATTTCGCGGTGCACCAGGAAGCTGACGTGCGTCACCGCGCGGCTTGGCGCAACTGGCTGGAAAATCAGAAAAGCGCCGATACCGTCGCCGTGCTCTGTGCCGCCGAACGGAGCCTGAAAGCGCTGTGGGGCGCACTCGACGCGGTCTATCCGGAAGGTTGCACCAAGAATTAACTGCGGCTCTTGCAGGCTGCGGAAAATGTAGCAAAGGTTTTTGCGCAGGTTCTTGCCAGAAGAACCTGCGTTTTTATTTGGAGCGGGAACACCGCCCGGCCTCGCTAGCTTTGCTTCTTCAAAATTTTGATTCCATCCGCGCCGGCGATCACGGCTTCGGTCGCGAACTTCAAAAATAATCCGTGCTCCACTAAACCGACCACGTGGTCGAGATGGTGAGCAGTTTCCTTTGGGTCCGTCATGGCGCCGAACGCGCAATCCAAAATGTAGTGTCCGCCGTCGGTAATGTACGGTTTCCCATCCGCACCGAGTCGCAGCGCCGGTCGCGCGTCGAGACGTTCCAGTTTTTTCCGGGTAGCTTCCCAACCAAACGGCACAATCTCGGTCGGAACCGAGCAGAGCTCGCCGAGAGTCTTGACCAATTTCGTATCGTCGGCCACCACCACCATGCGCTTGCTGGCCGCGGCGACGATTTTCTCGCGCAGCAAGGCTCCGCCGTGACCTTTGATCAGGTAGAGTGGCCCGGGCAGGATTTCATCCGCGCCATCGATGGTCAGATCGATCGCCACATGCTCCGCAAAAGTAGTTAATGGAATACCTACGCTCTGCGCTTGTTGCATCGTCCGGGCGGAAGTGGGTATTCCGAAGATGCGAATGCCTTCCTCGGCCACGCGATGGCCCAGCGCGGCGATGGCGTACTCCGCGGTTGAGCCGGTGCCGAGGCCCACGATCATCCCATCTTCGACCAGCCGTGCAGCAGCCTGGCCGGCTTGCTTCTTGAGTTGATCTTGCTGAGATTTTTCCAAAATGAAGACTCTCGTCGCAGAAGCGACGCTGCACATCATAGACGCCTGCGACCGCCTTGCCAACCCGCCCCAGCGCAATCGGCAGTGCGGCGGCAGCAGCACAGCTGAGTGTTAGCGTGGTAACATTCCGGCGCTAGCGACACCGAAAAATGTTCAAGAAAATCCTGATTGCTAACCGCGGCGAAATCGCAGTGCGCATCATTCGCGCTTGCCGCGAAATGGGTATCCGCTCCGTTGCCGTGTATAGCGACGCCGATCGAGCATCGCTGCACGTGCGGCTGGCCGATGAAGCGCTACCCGATCGGCGAGCGCCTTCGCGCGAAAGTTATCTGGTCGTCGAGAAAATTATCGGCGCGGCGCGCTTCTCGGGCTGCGACGCGATCCATCCCGGCTACGGTTTCCTCGCCGAAAATCCAGCGCTCGCTCGAGCATGCGCCGACGCAAACCTGAAATTCATCGGCCCCTCTCCGGAGGCCATGGAACGGTTGGGCTCAAAAACCGCTGCGCGGTTGATGGCCAAAGAAATCGGCGTGCCCACGGTCCCCGGAACGCTGGCACCGGTCGAAAATAACGAAGAACTACTTGAAGTCGCTCGCCAGACCGGGTTTCCGATTGTGCTGAAGGCTGTCGCCGGTGGCGGTGGCAAGGGAATGCGCATGGTCGCAAGGGAAAGCGACCTCGATTCCGCCTGGCGGGATGCTTCGTCCGAAGCCCAAAACGCTTTCGGCGACGGCCGCATGTACCTCGAAAAATATCTGGAGAAGCCGCGGCACATTGAGATTCAGGTCTTGGGCGATGAGCACGGAAACATCGTGTACCTCGGAGAACGCGAGTGTTCGGTTCAGCGGCGCCACCAGAAAGTCATCGAAGAATGTCCTTCGCCGGTTATGACGCCTGAGTTGCGCGCGGCGATGGGCGACGCGGCGGTGAAATTAGCGCGGGCGGGAAAATATACGAATGCTGGCACGGTCGAGTTCCTTGTGGATGCTGACCGTAATTTTTACTTTCTCGAAATGAATACTCGCCTGCAGGTCGAGCATCCAGTCACCGAGATGGTCACGTCGCTCGATATCGTCAAACTGCAAATCCGGATCGCCGCCGGCGAAGCGCTTCCGTTTAAACAGAAAGATGTCACGTTGCGCGGCCACGCCATCGAGTGCCGCATTTACGCGGAAGACCCCGACAACAATTTTTTCCCATCGTCCGGGAAAATTGAGAATTACGGCGCGCCGATGGGCCCGGGCATTCGGCTGGACGATGGCGTGTATGCCGGTTGGACCGTGCCGAACGAATACGATCCGATGCTCGGAAAATTGATCGCGTGGGGCATGGATCGGAATGAAGCGATCGCGCGGATGAAGCGGGCGTTGGGGGAATATCTTCGCGAGCGGGATCAAGACGAACGTGTCGCTCTTCAAACGCATTTTGGCCAGTGACGATTTATCAGTGGCGCGGAATTTACACTCGATGGCTGGATGATTTTCTGGAGGCTTCGGCTCAGACCCCAAGACCAGCGACGGACGGCAAAGAAACCGATTCGGCTCGGGATGCCGCGGCCGCCATCGCCGTCGCGCTTTGGCATTTTCGTTCGAGTGCGGCACCAACTTCGGGTGCCTCCACGGGAACGGCGCAGCCGATTTCGCGTTGGAAACTGAAAAGCCGCCTCGATCAACTAGGCGGCAGTGAGCACCCATGATCTTCGAAGGCGAACATTTTAATTGCTTATGAAGCTTGAGATCACCCTCCAGGGCCACCAGCGCACCGTTGAGCTAACGCATCCCGGCGAGCGGCCGCGATGGAAGATTGACGGCCGCGAACTCGAGGCAGACGCTCTCGAAATCTCTCCGGGCGTCTATTCGGTCATCGTCGATGGCAAATCCTTCGAGGTTCAGGTGCAAGGCGGCGGCACCGGGCTGTGCGTCGTCGCGAATGGATACGAGTATTCCGCGGCAATCCAGAATCCCCGCGAACGGAAGCGAAATCGCGCCGGAGCAGGCGAGGCGCAAGGACGCCAGAACATAGTGGCCCCGATGGCAGGGAAAATCGTACGCACCCTGGTCCAGGTGGGAGATCAAGTACAAAGCGGACAAGGCCTGGCGATTGTTGAGGCCATGAAAATGCAGAACGAAGTTCGCTCGCCAAAATCCGGCACGGTCGAACGGCTGGGCGTGGTCGAAGGTCAAACGGTCAATCCGGGCGATGTCGTCGCGGTGGTAGGCTAAAGCAGGCGTTCCTACCAGTTACTGTTTACCATTAGGGCTTAACCTCCTACCTGGTGCTTTCCACCCTACTCCGCTGCGTTGACAATCGAATCAACGTAAACAGCGGGCCTCGGGCGGCCTGCGGTTTCTTGGGGGCAACAATGTTTGTACCGATGCATTTCGCGATAGCGGCAGGCTGGCTATTGCTGGCGATTGCCGGACTGCTGTGGGTCATGGCCTGCGCGGTTTCCGCAAATAAGATGGAGCGGGAAGGCATCACGTTTTGGAAGGGGTTTTTTACCTGCCTCCTCTTAACTCCTTTAGTCGGTCTAATCGTCGTCGGCATTGCGAGGTCGATGCGCCCGAACCGTCCCCTGATCCAAACCGTAACGCGCAGTTAACGATCGCGCTCTACGCGATCTTCTTCACTCCAGCAATTTCTATAAATTCTGATTTTCTGCTCGGAAATAGCTCTGCTGGTTAACTGGCTTAATTGGGGAGCTTGCCGGCGGATTCCAATATTTGCCGCGCCAAATAGTTCGTCACATGCGACTCGTCGCGGGCTTCAATCATGTAGGCGGAACGCAAAAGTTGCTCTTTACGATTGCGCAGCATATCCCGGATGGACTGCTGCACTTGCGGATCGGAAAGCTCACGCTGACCGGCGGGCTCCTTAGCGATTAGCTTGAGTATTCGATACCGCCATTTTTGTCGCCGATGGGTTGGGTAACGTCGCCCGGCCTTCATGGCCAGAACAGTCTTTCTTCAGAACCGGGTCGGATTGATTCAGCGCCGATTCCGGCACGAATCCAGATCGCCGCCCGTCGCTGCGGTGGAGTCTTCGGAGTAGTCCATCGCGAGCTGGGCGAAATCCGCGCCGCTGGCAAGTTTTTGTTCGATCAAGGCGATTTTTCGCTTGGCTTCCGGATCGGTGGTGGCTTTGTCGTTCTTGCGATTGTGCACGGCCGGATCGGGTGCGAGCGTTACGACGATCTGGGCGATGTGATATTGCGGCTCGGCCACATTGAATTGCGCGCGATTCTTGTTGTAGAAATCGAGAACGTCCTGATCGGTGATCGAAATCTTTGCGACGACTTCTCCGTTCAGGAGTTCTGCACGGAGAGCTGGCCGGCGAATGTCGCCCTTCAAATCTTCAACGGTTAGGCCAGTATCTTTCAGCTTTTTCTGGAATTCTTCCTCGGTATAACGGAGTCTTTGGATTCGGTGAACTTGTCTTCGACTTCGGCGTCGCTGGCGACCAGGTTCGCTTTCTTGGCGCGTTCGAGAAGGATTTCGTTGTTCACCAGTTCATCGAGAATATTCAGCTTTAGCGAGAGCGCTTCTTCCTGCGAAGGCGTGGGGCCTTCGGCGTTCACCCGCGTGCGGAAATATTTCTCCACTTCGATCGCGCGTAATGTCGTTTCCGTTCACCGTCGCCCAGACGCCCGGCGCAGGCGCGGCTTCCTTCTTGCATCCGGCCAGCAGGGCACACGCAATTGACGGTGCGATGATCAGGACTCGCCGAGTCAAACCGAACTCCTTCCGGGGAAGGGCCGACGTCACGCGGCCTTGGTTACGCGGCCGGACCGAATGCAGGACGTGCAAACGCGAATATGGACTTGGCGCCTTTGACCACGGCGCGGACTCGCCGAAGATTCGGGTTCCAGCGCCGGCGGGTGACGTTGTGCGCGTGGCTGATGGTGTTGCCATATTGAGGCTTCTTGCTACAGATTTCACAGGCGAGTGCCATTGATGCGTCGCTCCAGACAGAAATTTGAACTTTGACCGAACTTAAATAGTACCAGAGTCCGTGAGAAGCAGGAAGCAATTTGGACGCGAATCCCGCTGTTTGTGGCACGAGCCGTGTTTCGCCGGCGGGATGGGCCAAAATCCTCCAGGAGTAGCGAAGGGCCAGTCTGGAATGACGCGCAATCAACTATAATGGCTAGGCAAAATATCAAACGCAGGCAAACCCAAATGCGAGCGCAGCTCGCGGATGGAAAATCGCAAGGAGCGGCTCAGCATGTCGGGCAAGAACACGATCGGTATCCTCACCGGAGGCGGCGACGTCCCGGGGCTGAACTCGGTCATCAAATCCGTGGTGTACCGCGCGACCGAAATGGGGAAGAACGTCATCGGCATTCGCAAGGGATGGAAAGGGCTAACCAACGTCGATACCTCTGAAACGGGGGAGAGCATTTTCCACCGCGAGTTGACGCGCGATAACACGCGCACCATCGACCGCACCGGCGGAACTATTCTGCACACTTCACGCACCAACCCGAGTCGCGTTGCGGCTTCCAAAGTGCCCGCACACATTTCGAAAGACCGGCTGAAGAGCCTGCCGTTTGACGGCAAAAACTACGATTTCACGCCCATCGTGATCGAGAATTTGGAAAAGCTTGGAATCGGATGCCTGGTGGCCATCGGCGGCGACGACACCCTCGGATTCGCCGCCAATCTCTCGCGCAACGGTTTCCCGGTCATCGGCGTGCCCAAGACCATGGATAATGATGTGGCGGGCACCGAATATTGCATCGGGTTTTCGACGGCCATCACCCGCGCGAAAGATGCGATTACCCGCCAGCGAACCACGCTGGGCTCGCACGAACGGATCGGCATTTTTCGCATCTTCGGCCGCGATGCCGGTTTCACCGCTTTATACACTGCGTACGTAACCGGCGCCCGGTGTCTGATTCCCGAATATCCTTTTGATATGGCACACGTGTCAGACCTGCTGCTCGAAGACAAGCACCACAATGAAAGCAATTACTCGATCGTTATCGTTTCAGAAGGGGCAGTGCCGAAGCAGGGCAAAATTGAGGAAGTAGGTGAGATGGACGCATATGGCCATAGAAAGAAGGTGGACGTGGGGCAAGCCCTGGCCAAGGAACTCGAGCAGCGGACCGGCGAAGAAACGATGACTAGCGATCTGACCTATGATTTGCGCAGCGGCGATCCCGATGCGATGGATCAAATCGTGGCGACAACCTTTGCAAATATCGCAGTGGATTTGATTCGCGACGGCATCACGGGACGAATGGTCGGCCTGCAGAATGGCTGCTACGCCCACGCGGACCTGCCGCACGTTTCGGCCGGCGCCCGCAAGGTCGACATCGTCACGCAATACAATACGGAACGCTACCGGCCCAATTACAGTTCGAAGCTGGGCGCTCCGATCCTGTTTAACCGCGCCTAGCTTCTGAGGATAGGCGGGCAATGGCAGGGCTAATTGTTCTGAGGAGAATCCGCCCGGATGAAAGTCACAATCCCATTTTTGACTGCGATCCTCTTCGCACTCGGGTTTTTCCTGCTCCGGCCGGGGCAAACGCCGGTCGCGCAGGCCGGCTCGGACAACATGATTTTGACGACAACGGATTTTGAAGCCGGAGTGTCATATCGTTCCGTGCAATCGCATGCACCCATCGGACTGATTACCAATCCATGTTCCTACGCCGATAATTTTGTGCCGATGATTGACTGGAATGACGGGACGGGGGAGCACAAGCCCGATACGAATGCGGAGACCAAACCGTTCTACACCAAGGTTCCCGTGGTTCAGAATGGTGTTTATTTGTTTTGGGACGACACGCACGTCGCCGTCGCACCCGGCGCGCAGACAGTCATTACCAAATTGACCGTACATTGCCTGGGGGATCCTCCGGGGGATCAAGTCTTTGTGACCAGAAACTTAGTCAACGTATTCGCGCGGATACCCGTGAACCAGGCAGAATTCACGAAAGATGGAAGCAAAGTGGACTCAGTCAAAGGGCACGATACAGTCGACCTAACTTTGACTCTCGACGCCCCCGCGCCGCCTTCAGGAACTTGGGTGAAGCTCGAAGGGGAACCGGCGGGCCTGCTGAATAGTCTGCCACCGTATTTTCATGTCGCTGCGCGTCAGACGCAATCGACAATTTCCTCAATGGAATTACACCACCCAACATCAAACGCCATTTTGGTTGTAACCGCCACGACTGTCGGGCGTCCTCAAAAAACGCAACAACTTACCGTACTTCCTTAAGAACCACTTCGTCTCCGACGCTTGGTTTTGTTAAGGGTCAATCCCCTTCGGCGCGGGGAAGTACTGGTACGAAATAAACACAAACAAAGAATGATTTCAGAAAATTGCGCGCGTATTTTTACGCTGGCGTGGTATCTTACTTTCCCCTGCCCGGACTTGATCCGAGACTGAACCGTTCCCAAATCCTTGAGCGAGAGGCTATTGAGATGGAAATTTCCCAGCGCAACGCACGAGTTTACCCCGAACATAATCTTCGCGCTGCGACGAACAGAGGCCGATATTTGGTGGGCGTCGCGCTGACGATTGCCGTTTATTTACTCTGCTTTGTGCCGAGCGCCTCCGCTCAAACGCCGATTTTGACGCAGCATTACGACAACGGCCGAACCGGCCAGAATACGAGCGAAACAATCTTGACCACCTCAAACGTGAATTCGGTTACGTTCGGGAAATTATTCAGTCTTTCGGTCGTAGGTTACGTTTACGCCCAGCCCTTGTACGTCCCGGGCGTCGCGGTCGCCGGGCAGGGTACGCATAACGTGCTCTACGTCGCAACGGAGCATGACCTGCTTTACGCTTTCGATGCCGATACCGGAGGAGCACCGCTCTGGCAGGTGAATTTCGTCGTTAACGGCGGATCGACGGTACCGAATGCAAATGTCAACACCGGCGACATTGTTCCGGAAATCGGAATCACCGGAACCCCGGTCATCGATTCGACTAGCAACACGCTGTATGTAGTTTCGAAAACTTTGGAGAGTGGCGCATACATATTGCGGCTGCACGCAATCGATATTACCTCCGGTGCAGAAAAGTTCGGCGGCCCAACGGTGATGACCGCTTCAGTTCCCGGGACCGGAAACGGCAGCAATCCGGCACGCTTACATTTAACTCGCAATGGGAAAATCAACGGCCCGGCTTGCTGCTGATAAACGGCTACGTGTACGTCGGATTCGCCGCTCACGGCGACAATGGTCCGTGGCACGGTTGGATTCTCAGCTACAACGCCTCGACCATGAAGGCTGCCGGCGCGTGGTGCACCTCTCCGAACGGCATTGGCAGCGGCTTGTGGGCGTCCGGCGCAGGTCTGGCGGCGGATACGAGTGGCACGGGCCGGATTTTTGTAGCCACGGGAAACGGCGATTATCCGGTCACCTCGAACGTGGTCCCGAATCCTGCGCCGGCACCCTCGACCAGCGTGGATTTCGGCGACAGCCTCGTACAGTTGACCCTTTCTTCGACGGGCGTGATTACTCCTACCGACTATTTCACGCCGTATAACACGTCGAGCCTGGACGGATCAGACACCGACCTGGGATCAGGAGGCGTGATCATTCCGCCGGATCAGGCCGGCACGTTTCCGCACGTGTTGGTGGAATCGGGAAAACAGGGACGACTCTACATCGTGAACCGCGACAAAATGACGAGTGACGGCAGCCACTTTTGCAACGGCTGCTCGACCGACCCGGAGATCATAAATACCGTGAACGGCATCGGTGGCCTGTGGTCCATGCCGGCATACTGGAACGGCAACATGTATTTCTGGGGCAACGGCGACCACCTAAAAGCATATTCGTTCACTAGCGGAAATCTTTCCGCATCACAAACCTCCCAGTCGGCTGAGACCAGTGGTTTTCCGGGCGCGACGCCGGTCGTGTCGTCGAATGGCACCAGCAACGGAATTGTGTGGGCGGTGCAGACGGATCAATATACGGGGAATGGCGCGGCGATTCTTCACGCGTATGACGCAACCAACGTTATCAAATGAGCTTTATGCGTCGAACGTAACCAGTCACAACGATACGCTCGGACCGGCGGTGAAGTTTGTGGTGCCGGTGGTCACCAACGGCAAAGTTTACGTTGGCACCCAGCAGGAAGTGGATGTCTTCGGATTGCTCGGCGCAGCGAGCACGCAGGCCGTAACGCCGTCATTCAGTCCGGCGGGCGGATCGTTCGCCAGCAGCGTGACAGGTTACGATTTCCGATAGCACCGCCAATTCGACGATCTACTACACGACGAATGGAACGACACCGACTACGGCGTCGACGAAATACACCGCGCCAGTATCGATAACCGGTACGACGACTCTGCAAGCCATCGCTGTGGCCACCGGTTTTCTGCAGAGCGCCACGAGTACCGCGACCTATACAATTACGACCCAAACCGCCGCCGCCGTCGCTTTCGCCAGCACCGGGAACGTACACGAGCACGCAAAGTGTGACAATCACCGATCCGGGCGCGACCATCTACTACACGACGAACGGCACCACGCCGACGCACAGTTCCACGGTGTACACCGCTCCGATTGTGGTCTCATCGACGACGACGATAATGGCCATCGGTTCGCAAAACGGGTTGAGCGACAGCGGAGTCGCCGTCGGGCACCTACACGATCAGCTGCGAGCGGCCACCACATCCATCAATTTTGGACTGGGATTCAGCAACCCGGTGGGAATGCAGTTCAACGGCAGTACCGACCTGGACGACAGCCGGTTGCAACTGACGAATGGTGGATTGAATCAAGCCGGCAGCGCGTTCTTCACCACCCCGATGGATATCCGAAACTTCACCACAGACTTCACGTTTCAAATTTCGGACGCGATCGCGGACGGAATGACTTTCACGATCCAGAATTCCAGCGCAGGCGCGACGGCTCTTGGTCCTAGCGGAGGCGGACTCGGCTATGGCCCGGATACGCCCGGCGGGACGCCGGGAATCGGAAACAGCATCGCGAGTCAAATTCGATATCTACAATAACGACGGCGAGGGTGACGGATTCGACCGGGTTGTACACGAACGGAGCATCACCGACGCAGCCGTCGATCGATCTGACCCCATCGGGCATCGTGCTGTCTTGAAGGCGACACCATCACTGCGCACATCACTTATAATGGGACGACGTTGACCATGACTCTGACCGATCAGGTCATCAGCAAGACTTTCACCAAGAGCTGGACGATAAATATTCCGGGCTACCGTTGGCGGGAATATGGCATTCGTGGGCTTCACCGGCGGAACCGGCGGATCGACCTCCAGCCAAAAAGTGGAAACTTGGACGTTTGTGTCCATGCCGCCGCAGACCACGACCGTTGCGACTCCGCAGATCACGCCGGGAAGCGAGACGTTCAGCGGATCGCTGAGCGTGACGATTTCGGATTCCACCAGTGGAGCGGCGATTTATTACACGACGGACGGATCCACGCCTTCACCTGGAGTCGGCACGACCAAGCAATACAGCACGCCGTTGACGGTGAGCGCCACCACCACCGTGAAAGCGATCGCTGCGCTACAAGGCGATAACAACAGCGCCGTCGCGAGCGCGGTCTATACTTCGCAAACGGTGGCCACGCCTCAGGTCACACCTGGCAGCGAGACGTTCAGCGGATCACTAAGCGTGACGATTTCGGATTCTACCAGTGGAGCGGCGATTTACTACACGACGGATGGATCCACGCCTGCACCTGGAGTAGGCACGACCAAGCAGTACAGCACGCCGTTTGCGGTGAGCGCCACCACCACCGTGAAAGCGATCGCTGCACTGCAGGGCGACAACAACAGCGCGGTCGCCAGCGCGGTCTATACCTTGCAAACGTCCACCGGTCCGGCTGTAAACTTCGCCGGAGGATTTACAACTAACACCGGCTTGCTCTTTAACGGCAGCGCAGTTTGGAATCAGACCGCGAACAGACTCACCTTGACTAACGGCGCCACCTATCAAGCCGGCAGCGTGTTCTATACCACGCCGGTCAACGTGCAAGCGTTTACCAATGATTTTACTTTTCAGCTGACGAACCCATCTGCGGACGGATTTACATTCACGATACAAAACAACTCAGCCAACGCGCTGGGCACGACTGGCGGCAACCTCGGCTACGCGACGATCGCGAAAAGCGTCGCGGTGAAATTTGATTTGTATAGCAACTCGGGGGAAGGAGCGGACTCCACCGGAGAATATACGGGCGGAGCCATGCCGACGACACCCTCGACGGACATGACCAGCTCTGGGGTGAATCTACATAGTGGCGACGTGATGAGTGTGCACATGACCTATGACGGCACAACGTTATCCATGACAATCACTGATAGCACTGCGGGGAAGAGCTTCTCCACTTCGTGGCCCGTGAATATTCCCACGG
This sequence comes from uncultured Acidobacteriota bacterium, assembly GCA_963737765.1. Taxonomy (GTDB): domain Bacteria; phylum Acidobacteriota; class Terriglobia; order Acidiferrales; family UBA7541; genus Palsa-295. Next base: position 170,737 of record CAVTTY010000012.1, on the reverse strand, counting down.
CTGTGGGCGGTTCGACTGCGTACGTGGGATTTACTGGAGGCGCGGGCGCGCTGACGGCCACACAGGAGATCGCTACGTGGTCCTACACGGCAGGTGCGCCAATTGCGAAAACTCCGATCGTATATCAGACAGAAAATCTCCTGAGTTCTAGTGTGAGTTCCGGACCGACATACCGGGCGTTCGCCTGGACCGGATTCACAAACGGGAACGGTACGACGCTCGACAGCACTAAGATTGGAGATTCGGTTTCCATCACGCTGAATGTTCCGACGGCGGGAACATACGACGTAAAATATGCAGTGAAGAAGTATCCCACGCGGGGTATTTCACAGCTGGCGGTGAACGGCACGAATCTCGGTCCGACGGAAGACCAATATTCCTCGGTTGAGTTATGGGCCGAATTCGACATGGGTACGGTCACGCTCGCGGCGGGAAATCAGGTATTCAAATTCACGGTCACCGGAAAGAATGCGGCAAGCAGCAGTTCCTCGCTTTCTTGGGATTATATAAAACTGACGCCGCAGTAGGCGCATTTAGCGCCACTGCATTCAAAATTCCAACGTCACGGGCTTTTTCCTCATTACGACTGCTCGTTTTCGGCCCGAGAGGGCAATTCACATCGCCTCCCCAAGCCCGCACTGCTCACAGGAGCTGTCAGCAGCGGTTGCAGTGAAGAGCCAAGTGATAGAAAATGAATGAAGCAGTGGTTAATGGGCGTGTAGCTCAGCTGGGAGAGCACCTGCTTTGCAAGCAGGGGGTCACCGGTTCGATCCCGGTCACGTCCACCACCTCCGTCATTTACATTCTCAATTTCCCGCTCCGATTCTAATTCATTGCTGGTGCACCTTTTAGGTAACTCGACGAATTACAATTATTTTCTAAGGCGCTGGTTTACTCCGGAGGGTCGCGCGGTACGGTGTAGGGTTGGCCGTTGCGCAGGTACAGGCGGGCCGCTTCTTCGCGGGTGAAGGGTCTTGCGCCGCGACGGCCGAAGACGGCGATTTGGTTTCCGCTTTCATCCACGGCGCGGTCGCGGTCGATCCCTTTGGAGATGGCCAGAGCTGGTGCGGTAGTGCGATACGTGGCGATGAGTTTGGGAGTGGGCCGCGGGCTGAAGCCGTAGGAATTTGTAGAATCTTCCGGCGAAAGAATCTGCAGGACGCGCAAGCCGTTTTGTCCGTCGGCGACAAAAGCGAACGCGCTGGCGTCGACCATGCCGATTTTGATGTCACGCACATCGTTGAGCGCGCCGTCCGCCGTGAACATTTGCGCGAGCTTCGGCTGCTCGGGCTGCTCCACATCCACGATCGCGATCCCTTTTTTGCCGGCCGCGACATAGGCATACGTTCGGGCTACATAAATGTTGTGGGCATCCTGCAGCGGCAGCGCTGCGTTTGAAACGATGCGCGGGCGGGCGAGATCGGACACATCCAAAACCTTGAGGCCGTCGCGGTCGACTACGAACGCGTAGCGGAATTGAATGGCGATACCTTGCGGCTCTTGTAGCTCCGGCGCTCCGATTTTTGCCGCGATTTTCGGTTGCAGGGGATTATCCAGGTCGACGACCACCAGACCTTGATCGCACAGCATGTAGGCATATGTTCCAGCGATGGTAATGCGGCGCGCGCCGTTGAGAATTCCGTCAGGATTGAAAGCCAGGGCGCGCTTCAGAAAATTATTCTGCGGATTGCCATCCAGCAGTGTGCTCACGCCAGGGCGTTTGCTTTTTGGATCTGGATCGCCAATGACGACCAGCCCCTCGTATTTGTCGGCGACATACAGATAGGAGTAGAGCGGGTGGATGGATTGCTCCTCATTTTCTGGGCGGCGCGAGCGGACCGGATCCACGGCCTGCGTAGACGGACTGGCGACAGCCGTCGCGAACTTGGTCGGCACGTAGAAACGCTGGCCCAGTGGAGACACCGGCGCGGTAATGGTGCGTTCGGAAAAGTTTTTGTTGTCGATATTCGCCACGTCGTAGATGCGGAAGCCGCCTTTCCCCAAGGCGGCGTAGAGGTATTCGCCGCGCAGCTGCAAATCCAAAACATTTCCGACGTGATGGTAGGCCTCTTTGAGCTGGCGGTCCCGCGCGACGTGTTGCTTGAAATCCTGAGGATACGCGACGCGTTGCAAATAGCTGCCGATGATCGCCGGAGGCTCGTCGTGTTCCGCGACGGCGACTGCATCGAAACCCTTCGCGCCATCCGCGATATAAACGTAGCGGCCCATCAGATTCAGCAGGTTCGTGCCCTGCAGCAGGACCTGCGCCATCCACGCATTATTGTCGTTACGATCCGAAATGTGACAATCGTCGCAAGCTCTGGTTTCTTTGGCGCGCACGGTATGCGGCACGAACGTGCTGAAGGCGGTGCCGCTGAATCCTTCGGCGGAAACGGTTTGCTGCATGTAATAAATCCAGTCCCGATTTTGATTTTGCGAACTCACCACGACCGCGCACGAGGAACGCACCGGGGCCACGCGGTGGCCGGTGACCGTGCCATCGATTCCGAGCATGAAACCGTCGTCGCGCAGCACCTGAAAATCGTAGCTGGTCCAATTGCGCGTGGTCAGGCCTTCGTTGTGCAGCATGGGCTTACGCTGATTGGCCATCATGGAAAGATGGCAGCCGAAGCAGTTCGGCGTCCACGATGTGTGGCAGGAGTAGCAAGTCATGCGGCTGTTGGCGTGCGCCAGTTTCGCCGCGTCGGCGGGAACCTTGCCCCACGATTTGCCATCGGTCTGAATCGTTTTGGCCCAGGCCGATTTTTGGTTGTAGTGCTCGTTGCCGGGAGTGATCGTGTCGACGGTCTGCACTACTTCCCATTCTTTTTCGGGATCGACCATCGAGCGTTGGAATAATTTCCCCGCGCGGTATTCGAAACGGCGCGTGCTCCATGGCGTGCGCAGAGCGTCGAAATGGGTTCCACCCGGCGGCGACGCGGCCCCGGAGGAAATCAGCGTGGCTTTGCGGTCGATGGTCCCGTGGCAATCGGTGCAGTCTAGTTCGATTGCGGCGCGCGGCTCGGCATACAGTTTGCCGTTGCCGTGCGAGTCCTGCTCGAAGTGGCAGTCCACGCAGTGCATTCCTTTTTCGAGGTGGATGTCCGCCAGATGGACCGCCTTCTTGAATTTGTCCGGATCGTCACCGGCGACGGTTCTATTTTCGCGGTCGAGCAGGTTGCCTTGGCGGTCGCGCTTGTAGACCGCGCGGAAAACCCAGCCGTGGCTGTGAAAATCAGCGAATTGCGATTGCTGCAGCTTGCCGTTGAATTCCGGGCTGCCGAGTTTTTCCAGGAATTTAGGATCGGACCACAGCCCACGCGCCGCCGCGCCTTCCGGATTGCGCAGGGAAACCTGATATTTTTCCTCTTCGGACGGATTGTGCTGTTCGCGCGGGTACATCGACTCGCCGTCGGCTTCGTTATCCCACCAGGTATAGCCGAAATACGTGGTCTCCATGTTGGTGCCGGGATGAACATGGCAAATCATGCATTGGCTGGAGGGAATGGCCCGCGTGAAGCTATGTTTAATAGGATGGCCCGATTCATTTTTCGCGATCGTTGGATCGGAAGACGCACTTTCGCCCAGATGTCCGAAGGACGCGTATGGCCCCGAATGTTGCGGAGACCGGTCATTGGCGTAGACGACGTGGCAGGAAGTGCATCCGCTGCCGCGATAATCGCCGGGCTGGTCGTTTGTGCCAGGGAGCGAGAGCAGCGGATCGAGCAAGCGCGTTTTCTGCAGCCCTAAAAATACCGGATCGGTGCGCAGCAACGTGCCGAAACCGCGCTCTCCTAATTTGTCGTCGGGACGTCCGGATTCTTCCTCGCGATCCGGGTTGCCGATTTCCCCTTTCTTCATGCCGCCGCGCTCGAAGACGCGTAGCACGTTGCCGGGTTGCGAAACTTCCCAGCGCTCAAGCGGCGTCAGCTCCGGCACGATGCCTTTCAGGCGGGTTTCCTCCGGCGTCGGCGAAGGGACCGTGTGAATAGACTGCGGCGTCCCGTCGGACGAATAGCTTTCTCCAAAATGAGTATTTTTCAGCGGGAACGAACCGTTGTTGTAGAGGGCGGCGCCCCATAACATTCCGCCGTGCGTCATCATGCTGGTTTTTACTTTCAAGACTTCTGGAGCGTGGCAGCCATTCGCGCCGCAGGTTTCGGCGGCTACGCGCAAGTCGCCGGGATTGACAAACTTCACGTACTCATAACTTTCGCGCAGCCATTGGGTGTAAAGCCGCGGAGGATTCGCCGACATGTTCGCCAGCGCCGGATCGTTGGGCTGGGGATGCGCGCGTTTTTTCAGCTGTTCGTATTCATCCGACTTGGGATTCACTCCAACTTGCGCAACTATCGTTGTGTCGCCGCCGTGGCAGTCGATACAGGCGAGCCGGACGGTGCGCGTGGGATGCATCGAAGGCTCGTCGGTAGATATGTGGCAGGAAATACAACCTATGTTCTTGCGATCGACGTCGACCTGGGACTGGCCTAGCAAATTGCCGTGTTGCGCCGCCCGCTGCGAAGCGCGCATCCGGCCTTCGAATAAAAGTAACGCAACGACTGCAATTGCTGCGGCGATCAGGAAGGACCAGACCCGTCCCGAGCGTCTTATTCGAGTAAGCGATTCCGTTGCCAGCTCCGGCATAAGTGTTCACGCGCGCTGTCGTTGCAAAATCAAACCCGTCAAAACTGAAACCGCACATCGGTAAAAAACGAATACATCACTTTTCCGGTGTAAATGTCCTTCAGACCCTGTCCGGGAACCAAGGTCGCGGCGCCCGCGGTAATTGAGATATTTTCGGTAAGCGGCGGCCGGTAGCGGACCCCCACGCTCGAATCCCAACCGATACTGTGGCGAATCGGCGCCTGAAACAAAATCTGCTCGAGCGTCTCAGTGCGTTCGAAGCGTAGGTAATTCACGTTTACGAAACCGCGCAGTTTCGGAGTGATGTCGAAATCCGTGCCCAGGTTCGCCAGAAAAATCCCCGGATTCTCAAAATTGGCCTGCCCTTCATTCTTGCTGGAACGCAAATCGGGAATCAGGCTATCGCCTGCAGTCAGCGCCACGCCCGAGCCGGTCAAGCGTATGCTCTCGCGATTCCACAAGCTGAAAATTCCGCCCGCAAACTCCGGAAAATCATCGATTGAATCAAAGCCTCGGGCCTGGCCATGCTGCGGATCGCCGGAACCCGAGGAGTAAAATGCCGACCCTTTGAACCGGATCCAATCCTTATCCACCGAAAGTTCGAGTGCGGCCATTTGCGCGTTGATGGTTACCCGCCGGGCGGCGATGGCGTTGAAAGTATCATTGCCCAAAGCCTGATAAAAAGCGTGGGTCAGATTCACCGGGCCGATGTGCCCGTCGCCGGTCCAGCCGACGTAAGCGGCATGCACGCTGTGTGGGCGAATCATGCCGCTTGAAAATACGGCGCCGACCGGCGAGGGCCGCACCAGGAAACCATTGTCATCGTAGTGGATGGTGGCCTCGTCATCGCTATAGTGCAAGCTGACCTGCGCGGTGTAGCCCTGGAACAGAAAATCCTGCCGGAAGAGATTGGCGATGATCACCTGCTGGTGGCGCAGCGCCATCGAGTTCAATCCGCTATTGGTATTTTTTTCGAGCAGATTGAAATAGACGGCGTTGTATTGCCAGAGGTTCGAATGCAGATTGCCGAAGATGCGGACGCCGGGCTGCTCTTCGACGAAAATAAAGCCGCGAAAATCACTGTTGAATCCTTGAATCCCCGCTCGCACGGAGACGAAATCGTAATTGGGACCGATGTCGTGAAGCTTTAACTCTCCGAAGGCTTCTTGCAAGCCAACGTGAGCTTCGAATCGCGAAGTGCCGCCGCGAACATCCACGTTCACGATTCCCAGTTCGCGTACTTTCAGGTAGTTCAGGCTAATCACCGGAGTGATGCGAATCCGCCAATCGACCGGGCGGAACGAAGTGTCGCCATGAAAAAGATCGAATGAAAATAGAAACGTCTGATCGAGAAAGAACTGTTCGCCTTTGCCGAAAAAATCGCTGCTGCCCGGCCGGGCTGAACTGATATTGCTTGGCACCGGCAATCGTCTGCCGTCGATAAATGTGTCGCTGATCCCGGTAATGTTCAGGAATGTCTGTTTGCCGAAGATCGGTACGTCGCCTTTCAGTTTGTTGCGATTGAAAGGATCCCAGCGGCTGCCTTTCACGTAGGGATACTCGCCGCCGATGCCGTAGCGGTCCCAGTTGGGCATCGTGATCAGCCAGCGGTCAGGTTCAGTACCGAAAACTTGATCGGGTGCGGGCAACGGTTCCGCAGCCGGTTTCTGTGCGGATTGCGCGGTGCCGCCATCCTGGTTCAAAACGGGTGCGACCTCAGGCTGACCGGACGGTTCGGCGCCCGCCGCGCCGGTCCCGTTACCAGGCGGCAGCTCTGGAACCTGCGGCGACGGAGGGCCGGTGGATGGGTTTGCTACGAGAGACAGTTCGCGAACAAGATCGTCGCCCGCCTTTACCTGCATTTCTAAACCCAACAAATCCTGATAACCGCTTGCGTGAACTTCGAGTTGATACGCGCCCGGCGGCAGATCAATAAAACGAAACACGCCTTGCGCATCGGCGTTTCGTTCCAGAACCGCCTGGGTTGCGGAGTTTCGCAACGTCACCCGTGCTGCAATAATTGGCTTTCCCGCTCCGTCGCGTACGATTCCTTGCAACGTCGCTTTCTTTGGGCGCGGTCTGGCCCGGCAGGCGCTGCTGAGAAGAGGATTGCTGCTGCGCGAAGTTCGCGAGCGGGACTCTCCCGCCTGTGACGATCGCGCCGGTGAGACCGACCGGAAAAATCAAGAGCGCGCGAAGCGTCGAGCGCCACCAGAGCGGGAGGCGGAAAGCGCGCAGCACCTTAGTCAACCTCGAACGACTTGCGCATCAGATGTAGGGGACACCCTGCCTGTGTAGCTATCACAATTGTTTCGACGCCCACAAGCCTTTTAAACCGATTCGTTATATAAGGACGCCGCGACAAGACTTGCGGAAACCGCCCGATCGCCTAAAGACATCTTAGTTGCGAAGGATCGAACGAATTGTGATAGGAATAGAATATCCTCCTGATGAAATTCCATTTTGGATCATGGAATGAATTCATCGCTTGAATACATAAGGCAACCTCGTCTGCTGCTTCGCCGGATTGTCCGGCTCGGATTCATCCTCGCGTCTTGCACCTGGATCGGCAGCTGTGGGGGCGGTGGCACCGGTTCGCCCCCAGTTACTCCCCCTCCAGCCCAACCCCCGCCCGCCACCGAGCAGTTGAGTCCAGTTGACGTGCAGATGCTGGTGCAAGCCGCGGCCACCGCCGCCGAGTCCGATGCAATCGTGATCGCCGTGGTCGACCGCTTGGGAAATATCCTCGGTATTTACCAGCCAACCACCGCGCCGGCCATGCTGCCCGGAAATTTCGGAGTTCTCACTCCCTCGAACGAACTTGCGGTTTCTCTGGCGCGAACCGGCGCCTTTTTTAGCAACGATGAAGCCCCGCTTTCCTCGCGCACGGTGCGATTCATCAGCGGAATGCATTTTCCTCCCGCGGTGATCAACACCGCGAGCGCGGCACTTTACGGAATCGAAAACACGAATCGGGGTTGCAGTCTCGCCCCGGGACTAAGTGCTAACGATTCCACCGGCCACTAAAATCGATGGGAGCTCGCCTGGAATTGGCATCACGACCGGCAAAGCCGATCCTGAAGACACGGATGCGTCCGCCGTCAATCCGGGCGGAGTCCCGATCTTTAAGAATGGACAGGAAGTGGGAGGTATCGGGGTCGCCGCAGCCGACCCGAAACTCGCGGAATATGTGGCTTACGCCGCCGCAGCCATGTTGGCGCTGGATGGGCCTAACCAAATGACCGATGGCATTGGGTTTCCGCCACGCCCTCCGCCGGGTGTGGTGACCATCGCCGGAATTACACTGCCGTTTGTGAATCAGACGACGTTGCCCAGCGAAGCAAACAGCCCCGGCACATTTGATTCTTCGGCCTTTCATGCGAAGTTGCCCTCGGTGCTTCCGCCTGAGGGCGATTTGATCCAGGAAAAGGCAGGTTCCCAGCTCACCTTGACGGACGTGCAACAGATCGTCACCAACGCCGTGGCCACGGCCAATACCACGCGGGCGCAAATTCGGCTGCCCATTGGCGTCAAAGCCAAAATGATGATTGCGGTGAGTGATCTCGACGGCACGTTGCTCGCTTTATTTCGCATGAGCGGACGCGACCATTTTCAGCATCGACGTGGCTGCGACGAAAGCACGCAACGTAATCTATTTCAGCGGCTCGACCCGCCAGCCTGCGGATTTAAACCAGGTGCCGATGGGCACAGCCGTGACCAACCGGACGATCGGCTTCGGCGCACAGCCGTTTTTCCCGTCGGGAATCGATGGCACTCCGCCCGGACCGTTTTTCAATTTGTACACCATGGATGTCGCTGCTCCGTGTTCGCAGGGACTTCAGGTGCCGAGCGCCGCGTGGCCCAAGGTCAACCAGAGTGGCATCGTTTTTTTCCCGGGGTCTGAGCCGCTCTACAAGAACGGCGTTTTGGTGGGAGGCCTCGGCGTGAGCGGCGATGGCGTGGATCAGGACGACTTCGTGACTGCGGGTGGGGCGGCTGGATTCGAAGCGGATCCTTCGATCCGCGCGGATCAGATTGTCATCGACGGAGTGCGACTGCCTTTCCTGAAGTTCCCGCGAAACCCAACCCAGTGAACTTTCTCGAGCGTGCGGTCTAATACCGGCCGCTAACCTTCGCGGACTTTGTGTCCGGCGAGATTTCCCAGGCCGTCATACGCGGCGTATTTGTACATCTCTGAAAGCGTCGGGTAGTTGAAAACGAATTCGATGAAGATGTCGAGAGACATCTCGGCTTCCAGCGCCATCATGCCGAGATGAATCAATTCGGTGGCGCTGTCGCCGATGATCTGCACGCCCAGCAAGCGGCGATCGGATTTTCTGAAAATTAATTTCAACATCCCGGATAAATCACCGACAATCTGGCCCCGGACGTTATTCGCAAAGTGCGCGCGCCCCACTTCGTAGTCAATTTTCTTTTCCTTGCAGCTTTCTTCCGTTTCGCCCACCGCGGAAATTTCTGGAATGGTGTAGACCCCCATCGGAAGCATGGAGCCCAGGCGTTTTTTGTATTCGAAACCGAAGGCATGACAAACGGCGACTCGGGCCTGCTCCATCGAGGTAGACGCGAGCGCCGGAAAACCGATCACGTCTCCGGCGGCGTAAATACCGGCAATTCCAGTGAGGTAGTGTTCGTTCACTTCAACATAGCCGCGCTTATTCAGGGTCACGCCCGCTTTTTCGAGGTGCAACTGATCGACGGCGCCGCGGCGGCCCGCCGCAAAGAGCGCGGTTTCCACCGCGAGCGTGTTCCCGGATTGCAACGCGATGCGGACACCGTTGGGTGTGCGTTCGATTTGAGTGGTTCGTTCGCCCAAATAAAAGTTAACGCCCAGCTGAGTCAGGCGTTCGCGGAGGCATTGCGAAATTTCGCTGTCCAGGAAAGGCAGAACGCGGTCGCGGCCGTCCACGAGCGCCACCTCGACTCCGAGCGCGGTGAAAATCGAGGCATATTCGCAGCCAATCACGCCGCCGCCTACGATGGCCATGCTGCGCGGGATCGAAGCCATTCCGAGGATCGAGTCCGAGTCGAAAATCATTTCATCGTCGAAAGGAATTTCCGGCGCGCGATGGGGCGTCGAGCCTGTCGCGATCAAGATTACTTTGCCGCGCACGCTGGCCGTCGGATGCCCTGGCCGCCAAACCACAATCGTGTTGGCATCTTCAAAAGAGGCCACTCCCCGCATCAATTCCACGCCGTGCGCGACCAGGTTCTGCAGTATTTTCTGGCGCTGCGCTTCGACGATCACATCTTTGCGATGCATGAAGTTCTCGACGGTCAGCCCTTCCTTCAACGAATAGTCGACGCCGTACAGCCCGCGCTGCTGCACGCCCGAAAAATAGAGCGCGGATTCGCGGAGAATTTTGCTGGGAATCGTGCCGGTATTGACGCACGCGCCGCCCAACAAGGGATCATGCTCGATCAGCGCAACGCGTTTGCCGAAATAGGCCGCTTGAGCCGCGCCCTTTTCGCCGGCTGGTCCCGAACCGATCACGATCAAATCGAATTGCTGCACAGCGGTCTCCCGATGGCCTAGCGTACCAGCGCATTCACCTGACGCATCCGGGCCGCGAAGCGCGCCGGATCGTACGACGACGGATTTTGCAGTTCCTGGAACAGCCCGCTGATGGCCGCGCGCAACTGCTCCGAATTCTGCATTTTCTGATTTCGATCGTAGGCCACGAACAAGGATTGAATAGCCATGGCGGCCTGGGCCGCGGCGTGTTCGCCCTGGGCCGAGACATTGTCCGCATCGCCGGATATTTTTTGCAGCAAGCGCAAGGTCGAACCGGGATCGTTGGGCGTGGAACCGATCTTCGCGGATAAATCCCGGACCAGGCGTGCGGAGTTTGCAGCGGCATTGGCGACAGCATCGCGGTCGGGATTTAATTGGCTCATCAAATGCGACAACTGCGAGAGTTCGGCGTCGAGTTTGCCGGCCTGATCGCTATCGGCTTGCCCAACCAGTTCGTGAAAAATTGTATAACGTGAGGGATTCCAGGGAGGATCGCCCGGGCGGCGTCCGGAGTAGCCGCGAGCCTGACGCCAGCTATCTTCCGGGGTGGTCAAGCTGTGATGGCAGGAATAGCACTGCAACTCGGAATACTCCGGCCAGACTTTTCCTTTGGCCCGCGAAGCGAGGCGCAGCAGTGATTGTTGCAGCTGCACGCCCTGGCCGGTACTCAGCTCATGCACGTCATACCAGGGATCGGCGCCCGGCTCTTCACCTGGCTCGCCAGGTTCCTTCCAGTGGCGCGGCATCACCGCCGAAAAGGAATCGAGCTCAAAGTACAAATCCGGGTGCCCGGCGGCAATCATTTCATGGTCCACTGATTTTTCTTCGTTGCCCAGATGGCAGCTCAGGCATTTTTCGGTGCGCTTGGTCAGGTCTCGCGTGTCGTACATTCCGGCTGCCAGAGATTTCTGGTGGGTCCAGTCGCGTTCGGTGTGTGGACCGAGCCAAGCTGCCGCGGGCCCATGACAATTCTCGCAGCTCACGCCTTCGCTGAGATCAAAAGTCCGCGCGCGCTCCGACGCCGGGACGTCCAACGCGTGGCAGGCCAGGCATTTCGGCGCCGTTTCCGCCTTCTTCAGCCCCAGGATTGCGGCCATGCGTTCGCCCGTAGCTCCAGTCAGCGACGCGTACGCCTTGGAGTGCTTGTCTCTCGAAATCCAGGTGCTGTATTCGTTTTGCAGCACGCGATTATCGCTTCGAGGGGATATGCTTCCGTGGCAGGTGGCCGAAGCGCAAGATCCAGGACCGGTATATTGCGGCGCCTGAGGTAACTGAACGTGTAGCGCGGAAACGGACATGACTCTTTCCTGCCCCCTCAGGGCTTGGGAGTCTGAAAGAATCGTGACGAGCAGCGCTGCTGCAAGAAAGAGACACTTCGTATGAAGGCAGTTAGTTGTTCCGGAGCTGGTATTCATTTTCGCTCAGACAGCCACGTTAGCGGTCACCAATGCGTCGGCGACGCCGATACTTCCGAATCTCCGACTTGTACTATTCGAATCTATCGAAGTCAACGGAATTGAGGCTCGCCCCTAACCGCTATCTCGCGCAAGAATAAACTGCGGTTTCGCTTGACCCTGCGTCAAAGGACCGTATTATCGGTTTACGTAGCGAATCGTTCGAGCCCCATTGTATTCACCCCGGTGAATGAATACTCTCGCGGTTCAGGAGACTCGCCTTTGATTTTCAGCGAGCTAAGAGAGATTCAGCGTCAGTTCGGCTATCTTCCCGCCGAGGAACTCCGGACGCTCGCCAAAAAAATCGATGTTCCGCTGTACCGCTTGCACGGCGTAGCGAGTTCTTATCCGCATTTCCGTTTAGCGCCACCTCCGCGCGTTGACGTCCGCATTTGCCAGGACATGTCCTGCCATCTTCGAGGCGCTTCCGATTTGCGAAACGCCGTGGAGGACGCGGCCGGGCAGCTCGCCCATCAGGACGTGAAAATTAGCGGCACCTCCTGCCTGGGCCGATGCGATCAGGCTCCAGCGGTCGCGGTAAATGATCAGATTTTCAGCGGACTTACGGCGGGGCACCTGACTGTGATGATTGGGAATTTGCTGGCCGACGTTCCACCGCCTGCTCCGGTGGAATCCCACCACCGCGTTTCCTGCGCTCTTGATCCTTACCAGGCGGATGAACCTTACCAGGCGGTCCGAAATTTTGTGCAAACGCGCGACGCGAAGGCCGTACTGGAGATGCTGAAGGCGTCGGGCCTGCGCGGATTGGGCGGAGCCGGGTTTCCGACGGAGTCGAAGTGGCAAATGGTTCGCCAGGCGCCGGCTCCCACGAAATTCATCGTTTGCAACGCGGACGAAAGCGAACCGGGAACCATTAAAGACCGGTTCATTCTTTCGAATCTGCCGCACCTGGTCATCGAAGGAATGATTCTGGCCGGCCTGCTCACCGGAGCACAAAAAGGAATTCTGTACATCCGCCACGAATACGAAGAACAAGAAAAAATATTGCATGATGAAATCCGTCGTTGCCGGAAGCTGAATCTGCTGGGACCCGGCATCCTGGGCTCCGATTTCACGTTTGAGCTGGAAATATTCGTCAGCCCGGGTGGTTATATTTGCGGGGAGGAAACTGCGCTGCTCGAAGCCATCGAGGGCCGGCGGGCGGAGCCGCGAAACAAGCCTCCGTTTCCGGTGATTGAAGGCCTGTGGAATATGCCAACGGTTATCAATAACGTGGAAACCTTCGCAAACGTTCCCGCAATTTTGATCCGCGGCGTGGACTGGTACAAAGCGCAAGGCCAAGGCGGTGCGGCCGGCTTGAAATTCATTGGAGTAAGCGGCGACGTGATGCGCCCTGGGGTTTACGAAGTTCCGATGGGGACTCCCGTCTCGGAACTGATTTTCAAACATGGAGGCGGCATACCGAACGGCAAAAAATTGAAAGGTTTTGCGCCATCTGGTCCGTCGTCGGGATATTTACCGGCGGCGATGGCCGACGTACGGCTCGATTTCAAATCACTGGGAGATGCAGGATCGATGCTCGGCTCGGGCGCCTTGGTGGTCTGCGCCGAAGATCGCTGCATGCTGGATATGGCGTTGAACTCGACGCAGTTCTTCCGCAATGAATCATGCGGCAAATGCGTTCCATGCCGGGTCGGCTCGCAAAAACTAGTCGCGATGCTAACTGGTTGGACCCACGGCAAAGGATCGGCAGCGGATTTAGCGCTGCTCGACGAACTTGCGGATGCCTTGCGGCTCACTTCGATCTGCGGCCTGGGACAAGTGGTGCCGGCGCCGATCGCGTCGGTGTTGAAACATTTTCGAGAAGAGGTTGATTCTCATTTGCTGCATTCGCATTGCCCCGCCGGCGTTTGCCCGTGCAACAAGAGTGGCACGACGCCGCGAATCGATTCCCACCTCCAATCGAGGCACGCGTGAGCGCCGGACCGATGATCGACTTAACGGTCGACGGAAAAAAAGTCTCGGTGCCCGCCGGCACCAGCGTCTTTGACGCGGCGCGCCTGAACAACATCGAAATTCCCACGCTTTGCCACCAGCAGAACGAGAAACCCATTGGAGTCTGCCGCGTTTGCGTGGTTGACGTGGGCGCGAGAGTCTTCACCGCGTCATGCGTTCGGCCCGCCGAACAGGGAATGGTGGTTAGCACCAATTCCGAGAAAGTGAAGCAGGCGCGCAAGACGCTGGTCGAACTATTGATGACCGATCACGTCAGCCCTTGCGCGCGCGAACGCCAGTCCGGCGATTGCGAACTGGAAGCATTAGCCAAGCAAGACCATGTCGTGCGTTCGCGTTTCGCTGCCGCAGGCCACCCGGCGCGGAGTCGACGACTCCTCGATGAGCATTGGCGTGGATTTCGACGCGTGCATCTTGTGCGACCGCTGCATCCGCGGCTGCGATGAGATTCGCGAGAATTTTGTTCTAGGACGCATGGGCAAAGGCGAAACCACTCGGATTGCCTTCGACAATAATCTGCCGATGGGCGAATCGTCCTGCGTTTCGTGCGGCGAGTGCATGGTTTCCTGCCCCACCGGGGCGCTGACGAACAAAGTCATAAACCAAACGGCGATCGCCGCTCCCGGCTCGGAGCCAGTCAGCTTGCAGGAGCTGAATGAGCTTCCGTTTTTTGAGGGCGTTTCCGGAACATTTTTGAGCCTGAACCGCAACGCGGTGATGCGGCGACGCTTCAAGAGCGGTGACGTAATCTGTCGCGAGGGCGAATACGGCTCGACCGCATTTTATATTCTGGATGGCGAAGCGCGCGTCTCGATCGCCAGCCCCATCGCCCACGTGAAAACGAAAGGTGCCGTAAAACGTTTTCTCGGCAAGCTTTCCAGCCGCCTGACGCAGCGACAAAACGATGCGCGCGACGACGAGACTGGCCAGCACTGGATTCACATCGATGCGCCGATGGACCTGAGTTATGAAAATCCGGTAGCGACGCTGAAGGCCGGTGATCTGTTCGGCGAAATGACCTGCATGAGCCTGTACCCGCGGTCGGCGACGGTTCGCGCGGAATCGGATTGCACCGTGCTCGAACTGCTGCGCAACGTACTGGATATCATGCAGCGCAACAAGAATTTTCGCGCGCAACTCGATCGCTCCTACCGCCAGCGCGCGCTCGACAGCCATTTGCGCGCCGTCCCCATATTTGCAGGATTGACCGACGAATTTATCGAAGGACTTCGCGAAAAGGTGGAACTGCTGCGGTTTTCGCCGGGCCAGGTGATTTGCCGGCAGGGTGACCACGCGGACAGTTTCTATCTGGTGCGTATCGGGTTTGTGAAGGTTTCCCAAACGCATCTCGGTGGCGATATGGTCCTCGCGTATCTTTCGCGCGGAGATTATTTCGGCGAGACGGGACTGCTCAAAGGCGATGTGCGCACTGCCACGTGTTCCGCGCTCGATCATGTGGAAGTGGTGCGGATCAGCGCCGCGGACTTCGCCGAGATGAACCGGCAGTTTCCGGAAGTGCGTCAGCAACTCGAATTGGTCGAGCGCGAGCGAACGCAGATGAATCGAGAACGCTTGACCATGCTTTCCAGCACGCCGCTCGATAGCTTCCTGAAACAAGGACTGATGGAAGCGCAAAGCCTGCTGCTGCTCGATCTGGATAGCTGCACCCGTTGTGACGCATGCGTGCGGGCCTGCGCCGATGCGCACGATGGCGTCACCCGGCTGGTTCGTGAAGGATTACGCTTCGATCACTATTTGGTCGCGACCTCCTGCCGCCAGTGCCTTGATCCTCTATGTATGGTTGGCTGCCCCGTCGGCTCGATTCGCCGGCGCAATTCATTGGAAGTGATTATCGAAGACTGGTGCATCGGCTGCGGGCTGTGCGCCGACAATTGTCCATACGGAAACATTAATATGCATCCGTTCGACGTTTTCGCCGATGTTCCGGGATCGCCCGGCAAGAAAAAAGCCATGGTCAAACAGAAGGCGACGTCCTGCGATCTTTGTTCGGAATTCGCGGAGCCCAGCTGCGTGTATGCGTGCCCGCACGACGCCGCCCACCGCGTAAACCCGCGTCAATTTTTCGCCGGATTGCTGCAACAATCGGCGGATAAGTCTCCGAAGGATTGATTATTTCCGGGCGGGACGCCGGATTCGAGCGCACGTGCTAATTGATGCCACACACCGAAAATGGTTGATCGCGTCGCTGATCATTTTGGGCGTGTCCACGTTCGTATATATCGCGTACGCGGCAAGTTCGCCCGCGGGGCCCACCGGCGGGAGCGCCACCGGCCTCACCTTTGGAATCGTGGGCTTCGCCTTCATGATTTTCGCCGGCTTGTTGGCCGCGCGAAAAAAAGTGGCCATCTGGCGTCTGGGCCGTGCCCAAGCCTGGCTACGGGGACATCTGTGGCTGGGCCTGCTCAGCCTCCCGATGATTTTTTTCCACGCCGGTTTTCAGTTCGGCGGCGTCCTGACGAAAGTGTTGATGGTTTTGCTGATTACGGTGGTGGCGAGCGGCCTTTTTGGGGCCGCGTTGCAGCATTACGTGCCCCGCGTGATGACCTCCGAAGTTCCCATGGAAACAATTTTCGAACAGATCGATCACGTAAGGGAACAGTTGGTCGCGGAAGCCGATGCGCTGGTGGATGGAATTTGCGGACCCACAAAAATAGAGGATGTCGCGCTTTCCGGCAGCGGTGGCGCGGCTGTCGCCACGGTCGCACCTGCCGCAGTGCTGCCTTTGCGCGATTTCTACACCCGGCAGTTGCGGCCCTTTTTGCTGCACGAGCCTTTGCGCAACTTGTCGTTGAGCAACCGGGCCGACTCGTCGCGGATTTTTGATGGTCTGCGGACCGTGCTGCCCAGCGATGCTCAGGACGTCACCCGCAAGCTGGAAGAAATTTGTGAGGAAGAGCGGCAATTACGCCGTCAGGTACGGATGCATCATTGGCTGCATGGTTGGCTGTTGTTGCATGTTCCGTTGTCGCTCGCGTTGCTGTTGCTCGGATGCATTCACGCGATCATGGCTTTGCGTTATTAAAAAATAGAAGCGAGTCCTCGTGGCCCGAACCAAGCTCACCACCAAAAAACTCGCGCAGCGCATCGATCTAAGTTATTTCAAGCGCCCGCATCCTTTCCGACGCCTGCGCTTTATTTTGTCGGTGGCGGCGCCGCTGGCCGCGATTCTGTGGCTCGGCTGGTATGCGTTCGCACGCGACAATCATGTCTACAGCGGCGGAAGAGTTTCGACTGCGCACGCGATTCTTTCCACCGAATGCAGCGCCTGTCACGTGAAGCAAGCTGGCGTGTTCAGCGCCAAAGCCAGCAATCAGGGCTGCGAATCTTGTCACGACGGGCCGATCCATCACGCCAATCAGCTTTTCACTCCGAATTGCGCGTCGTGCCACGAAGAACATCGCGGGCATCTGCGGCTGGCCGCAACTTCGAATACCAGTTGCACGCAGTGTCATGCCGACCTGCACACCGCCGGCGCCGCCACGCATTTCGCGCCGAGCGTGACGCGCTTCGACGGCGACCATCCCGAATTCGCCGCGTTGCGGTTGGGAAGCAGTGATCCCGGGACTATCAAGTTCAATCACGCCGTGCATTTGAAACACAATCTTCGCGGGCCGGCTGGTTTGGTCGATCTGGAGTGTCAGGATTGTCATCGACCCGCGGTCGCGAATTCCGCGCTGAAGTACGGCGCACCCGCTACTCCGGAAACCGGCAGCGTGGCTCTCTCGGCCCATCAACCGGCGATTGTGGAAAAGTCGTTGCCACCCTCGATGGATTACCGTCGCGCTTACATGTCTCCCATTGCTTATGCCAAACATTGCGTCGCGTGCCACGGCCTGCAATTCGATTCGCACTTTCAGGAAAGCGTGCCGCACGACACGCCAGAAGTTATTCATGCTTTCCTGGTAAAGAAATTTCAAGATTACATTTCGTCGCACCCTGCCGAGCTTCGAGTGGCCGCTCCCGTCCCGGAACGCGACCTGCCGCAGAAGCCACTTCCGGTTGCGTTTCGTATGCTTAGCCAGCAGCAATGGATCGATCTAAAGGTCGCCGAATCTGAACAACTGCTGTGGCGGAAGACTTGCGCGCAATGTCACGCCCTGAATTTCACGAAACAGTCGCCCCTGCCGGTTGTGGCCAACTCAAATATCACGAAGCGCTGGTTTCAGCATGCCGTGTTTGACCACGACACCCACAAATTACTGAAATGCACGGAGTGCCACTCGCACGCGACGACCAGCCGGGACACCGCCGACGTGCTGATTCCCGGCATTAAGACCTGCCAGACCTGCCATCATGCGGGGGCGAACTCCGCCGAGTCGCGCTGCTTTGAGTGCCACACCTATCACGATTGGGCGAAAGCGAAAGAGGTACGAGGGTCCTTCGTTTTATCGCGGCTCCATGGCCGAGACTAACCTGAGCATCTGGACGCGCCACGCTACTTCGTTTTCATGACGTACACACCGTCCCATTCGCCTTCGGGCGCGTTTTCGGAGAATTCGATGGCACGTTCCAGGAAGATTTGCGCAGGCCCATCGTCCGGAAACTGAGCGAGGACCTCGGCGAACAGTTCGGCCGCGCGGTTCCAATTCTGCTTGCGGTATTCCTGCATAGCCTGATCGAACCCGTGCAATAGCGCTTCGTGCAACGAACGGTTGTCTTCCACGTCCATCAGTTCGTAAATATTGACTGGCAGAGTTTTCCCTTTGACCCGGATCTTATCGAGTTCACGGCAGACGAATTGGCTAGCCACGTGGCGGTAGGTCGCTTCGCTGATGATCAACTGCACGTGATATTCCTTGGTGATTCCTTCCAGGCGCGACGCCAAATTCACGTTATCACCCATTACGGTCCAGGAGCGGCGCCGCTCGGAACCCATATTGCCCACGTTGACCAGTCCGGTATTCAAGCCAATTCCGATGCCAATCGGTGGACGTCCCGCTCGTTGTAATTTTTGGTTCAGCTGGGCGAGGCCGCTGACCATTTGCAGCGCGCAGGAGCAACTGAGAAAGGCGTGGTCGTCCTGCGGAACCGGCGATCCCCAAAAGGCCATGATCGCGTCGCCGATGAATTTGTCCAGGGTGCCATTCGTGGCAAAAAGGATCTCGGTCATTTGACCAAAATATTCGTTCAGGAGCTGAACCAGTTCATTCGGAGTTAATTTTTCGGAGATGGTGGTGAAACCGCGAATGTCGCTGAAAAGAATGGTCAGCTCCTTCATTTCGCCGCCCATGCCCAGGTACTTTTCCGGATCCTTTTCCATCAGCTCGATCACGCCGGGCGCCAGGTACTGCGAGAAGGTTTTGCGGACTTTCCGCTTCTCGCTTTCCTCGCGGACCACGCGCACGCTGGTGATTCCGGCATAATTCGCCGCCAATGTCGCGGCCGGTATCACGAAGCTCAACCATTGGCCCTTGCTCACGAAGCTGAAGTAGACGAACCATCCGAAGGCCATCAGCGTGGCGATCATCAGGACCGTGGAGTAAAGCGGCGTGATGCGGCTGAACAAGAATCCAAACACGACGCCAAATAACAAGATGAAACCGAGGTCGATCATTTCTTCACGAGGGCCACGCTGCAGAAATCCGCGGCCTTTTTCCTGGCTGTGCAGTAGGTTGTCGATGATGTTGGCGTGAACTTCCACTCCCATGTAGAGCGTATTTTGGCCTTGGAACGGAGTGGTTCGGATATCGCCGATTCCGACCGCCGTGGCTCCTACCAGTACGATTTTGTCGCGGAAAGTGTCGGGCGGCAGGGCTCCGCTCATGACGTCCCACATGGAATATTGCGAATACGTGCGATACGGCCCGGTGTAGTTGATCAGGGTGCTGCCGTCGCGTACGTGATTAATGATGTGCGATCCCAGCTCAATATGGTCTAGTCCGTTGGGAGAGATGTAAGCGACGACCTGCTGATCCGGGATTTTCTGGTACAGCCGCACGACCTCGACCGCGAGCGAAGGATAAAAATCCTGATCCTTATACCTCACCATCAGCAATCCGTGGCGCAAGGTATCGTCGGAATCGGGATGGATGTCGATGAATCCGTACGATGCGGCCGCGTCCGCGAGCTTCGCGATATTCGCTTCCACGCCCTCCGCCACCGTTCCGCCATTTTTGATCCAGGGCCACCCGAGATCGGCACGAACTCCTTTTTTGAAACCGACTGGAACCACCTGCGGAAAAGCGTGCGCCCAGATGATGTTGAGATAATCCTCGGAAACTTTCGCGTTGGTGGATTGGGCCCGCTGCTGATCCAGAAAAATGTGTCCGAGCACCACGTTTCCGCCGTTCTTCATGGCGGAAGCAAACCGGGCATCCTGATCGCTGGCCGCCTCCAGCTCGTTGATTTGCGTCAGCACCGCCGGCGGCGCAATCGAGGTGACGTCCGTTCGCAATTTATCCAGCGCTTCCGTAGCGGAATTACTCTCGGGCACGGGAAATGTTGCGTCGAAGGCGATGACCCGCGCGCCACCCGCGTTCAATTCATCTACCAGTTTTGCGTAGGCTTTTCGGGGCAGGGGAAACGAACCGATTTGCTGCAGAGTCTTTTCGTCGATCCCGACGATAACAATGCGATTATCGTGCAGCCGCACGCCACGCATCTCGAAGCGCAGGTCCAGCGAGCTTTCTTCGATGCTCTGCAGGAAGACCAGGCCGGACTGCGCGCTGCTTTCCAAACCAGAAAATGCGAAAAGCACGAGTCCGGTCAGCGTGACCAGAATGGCCACTTCCAGATCGAGATGACGGAGGGCGAAGCGTCCCAGCCCATCGAGCCAGCGCGACGATCGCTGTGGCGGCGAGGTCATATTGGTGCAGATTAGACTCCGCGATAACGCGGTTGTCTAGGGATTGGGATTAGTCGTGCCGCGCTTGCCACCACCGCCCGACTGCGAAAGTCCGATACCCAGCCCCAAACCGACGGCCACCGCGGTCCCCACCAGCACCCAGCGCAACGTGTGTCCGTGACGCGCCACCGTGGTTCCCGTTATCGCCACCGGCAGTGACGGGTATGTCGGTCGACGAGAGGCTGGCCTGCAGCACATCCGGCGGCGTGCTGGAAGATTGAAAACCCGACGGCGGAATCTCGGACGTGATTTCCACCATTTGTCCGGCGCCTACCGCGATCGAATTCGATGCGGCATTGGCTTGCCCGGAATTGTTAACGGCCTTCGCGTTGCCCAGCGGCGATACCGTGACCTGGCCCTGGTAACAAATGACGGTCGTTTTGTTTGCGGCGTAGCCCACATAGAAATCGGTGCCGATGACGCCGATCACGGCGTTGGGAGTCTTCATTTCGAATTTTCCGCCGGGCCGGGTGATCTTCACCACCTGGCTGCGCACTTTGCCGAAATCCATTTCGAGTGAAGTCTGCTGCGCCGCGCTGTCGTGTTGCACGATGCGCAGTTCGCTGTCCGAACCAACGCTCAGGATCGAGCCATCTTTCAATCCGGCGCGGACGCGCCCGGTGTGCTCGGTCTGCAACAAATCATTCCAGTTCAGGTCCTCTTTGGCCTTGGCCGCTTTGGAATTCAGCGTGGCCGCGGGAATCATGGCGGTGATCTGTCCTGCCGGTTGTGCGCCGGCCTGCGGCTCGGACATCGCGGGCAAAGAAACGAGCAACGAACACAATAGAACGACAATGGGCCGCTTGAGATTCGTCATGCGGAACTCCTTTTAATTTCGTGCCTGAGACGATTTGAAGCGATTTTGACACAGGAAGTCGCGCCGTCAATTATTCACGGAGTGAACTGCACCAATCTGGTTACTACCACGCGCCAGCGCGTCGCAATCAGAATCGCCTTTTAGGCGCTGGCCTCTGCGAGCGGAAGCCAAACTTCGAAGCAAGTTTTGCCAGGGGCGGAGTTAACTTGGATATTTCCTCGGTGTTTTTTTACGATGCGCTGGACGGTGTCGAGGCCGAGTCCCGTACCTTCTCCGACTCCCTTGGTGGTGAAGAACGGTTCGAAGATATGGGCGCTGACGTCGGCCGGAATTCCCGGACCGTTGTCGGTGATCTCGACCACGACGCAATCGTCATCGCGATACGTGCGGATTTTGAGCTTGCCTTCGCCGTTCATGGCGTCGATCGCATTGTCGATGAGGTTGGTCCAAACCTGATTGAGTTCGCTGCCGAATGAATTCACCAGCAGCGGAATCTTTTGGTAATCGCGCTCCACCGTGACGCCATGTTTCAGCTTGTGATTCAGAATCGTGAGCGTGGTCTCCAGGCTCTTCACGATGTCGACGTTCTGCAGTGGAGTCTGGTCCATGTAGGTGTATTCCTTGATGGCGCGCACCAAATCCGATATGCGCGACGTGCTGCTTTCGATTTCGTTCAGCAGCGTAGCGATTTCCACCGAAGCGGCGATCCGCACCAGCGCGGCGCGCGCGGTCTCGGGTTCCAAATTCGCGAAAAGCGATTCCAGCGCCTCCGGCTTGACGTTCTTGCGCGCCAGGTCGGCCGCCATTTGCCACAAGTCGTTTTGGCCGTGACTGCGCAGCAGGGAATCGATCTGTTCTTCCAGATCGCTGATGGCCAGCGGATCCGGAGGCGGTTCATCGCTTTGCACAAAAGCCGTTTCCAGTTTTTCGATTTCCGCTCTTTGCGCGGCGGTGAGGTCGCGGCTGCCCAGTTCGTGGCTGGCATCGCGAATCTTGTTCAGCACGTCACGCAACTGGCTGGTGGCGCGTTTTGCGGCCGAGGCCGGATTGTTCAGTTCATGCGCCAGACCGGCCGAAAGTTTTCCCAACGAAGCCAAGCGGTCGCGCTGCTGCTCCATCCGCGTGGTTTCGCGAATTCGGTCGGACATCAAGCCGACCAGACGCTGGGCCAGCTCCGGCATTTTCTGGACCAGCTCGGGAAATTGCGCCGAGGGAAAGCGCAGAGCGCGCGCGTCGGTGAGTGCTTTTACGCCGACTGTAAATTGCTTCATTCTCGAAAAAGGCAGCACGCCGGTAACGCTGCCCGGCTGCATCGAAATTACCACGGTTTCGCCGCCAATTTCGCCCGCGCGCCTGCAGCTGTCCCTCCAGAATGACGAACATCGCATCGGCGGGATCGCCCTGGCGAAAAGCCGTCTCGCCGGCCTTTAAATTCATTTCCTTCGCGTGGCTGATGAACCACGCGATTTGATCGTCGGGCAGATCGGCGAAGGCGGGGACCTTGAGCAGTTCGGAGTTTTCGACCATTTAGACCTTGCTCAGATATTGATGGATGAATTGCACGGCGACCGATCCTTCGCCGACGCCGGAAGCCACTCGTTTCACCGAGCCGTGGCGCACGTCGCCCACGGCAAAAAGTCCCGGGAACATTTGTTTCCAGCAGAGAACGGATCGCGGTCGAGCGTCCAGCCTTTCGGACGCTGGCCGTCGCGGATCAGATCCGGCCCGGTCAGGATAAACCCGCGCTCGTCGCGCTCGACGATTCCAGACAGCCAGTCCGTTCGCGGCGAGGCGCCGATGAAAATGAACATCGCACTTGCCGGGACGCGCTCGATCTTGTTGCTGTCCGAACAGAGGAACGAAATTTCTTCGAGATGCGTTTCGCCGTGCGCTTCGGCGACGCTGGCATTCGGCCAGATCTGAATGTTCGGCGTCTCTTTGATTTGGTCGATCAGATATTGCGACATGGTGCT
The DNA here is from genome assembly GCA_963737765.1 of uncultured Acidobacteriota bacterium. GTDB lineage: Bacteria > Acidobacteriota > Terriglobia > Acidiferrales > UBA7541 > Palsa-295. The sequence continues at coordinate 147,477 of CAVTTY010000012.1, read as the reverse complement.
GGAGAGCGACTCGCCGCGCACGACGATCACCACGCGCTCCGCATACTTGGCGAAGTTCATCGCCGCCTGCCCCGCGGAATTGGCGCCGCCGACCACGTAAACGATTTCGCCCTTGCAGGACAAAGCCTCCGTCGCGCCGCCGCCGTAATAAATTCCCGCGCCTTGCAGGCGATCGATTCCGGGCGCTTCGAGACGCCGCCATTGCACGCCGGTCGCGATCATCAACGCGTGGCAGGAAATCTCATTTCCGTCCGCCAATTTGATGATGCGATACGGACCCTCCGCACGAACGCTCACCGCTTCCTGCGGCGACAGAATTTCCACGCCGAAGCGCTGCGCCTGCACCACGGCGCGACGTGCCAGATCGCCGCCGCTGAGCCCCGTGGGAAATCCCAGATAATTTTCGATGCGCGAACTCATTCCCGCCTGGCCGCCGGGAGCTTCGCGCTCGATCATCACCGTGTGCAGGCCTTCGGACGCGCCGTAAACGGCAGCGGCCAAGTCCGGCGGGGCCGCCGCCGACGATCGCCAAATCGTAAAAGTTCGTTTGCGCGCGAGTCCTCAAGCCAACTCTTCTGCGCGACGTCGGCCGGGGCGCTCTCCAGAAGTTTGGTGCCGTCCGGGAAAAGCACCACGGGCAGGCTCGACGCTTCCGGACCAAGGACCTCAAGCAAGCGCTTTGTTTCCGGATCATTGGCAGACGCTTCGACGTCGATCCACTGATAGGGAACGCGATTGCGCGCCAGAAAATCGCGCAAGCTCATAAGATTTCGGAGACCAGCGCGTGCCCAACACGCGGATTCCCTCGAAGTCGGGCCGATACGAAGCTCGCCAGTCGTCCAGCAAATCATCCAATTGCGGATAGAGGTGCTCGCTGGGCGGATCCCAAGGCTTCAGAAAGAAATAATTGATGCTGGCCTGATTGATGGCGCTGATGGCCGCGTTGGTGTCGGCATAAGCGGTCAGCAGCGCCCGCTTGGCTTCCGGGAAAATGCGCATCGCTTCCTGCAGAAATGCGACGCCATCCATGTGCGGCATGCGCTGATCGGCCAGCAGCAGCGCCACGCTGTCGTTTCGCACCTTCAGTTGCTTTAAAAGCGTAAGCGCGCCCTCGGGGGAATCGCTGCCGATCACGCGGTATTCGGCGCCATATTTCGAGCGCAAGTCGCGCTCGATCGCGCGCAGAACATCGGAGTCGTCGTCAACACTGAGTAAAATTGGTTTCGCCATGGTCTTCTACCTGGGGTTTGATGCACCAACAGTATTGGACGATTTATCGATTTCAACAAGCGGTTGTCGCCAACCCACCGAGCGGCTTTGTTTTTAGCCGCTCGAACGCCGAGTTATCAGGTATTTCCGTTAACTGAACTTTCGGAAGCGTTCGCGAACACCACGCCATCGCTAAAAAAAGATCGGCGTCGCAACTTTTTTAAACCCTTGGTCCTAGCGCGCGCATCCACACGGTTGAGCCGCCTGCCTAACTTTCGTGTTAACGCTTGACAAGTGAGTAGGGTGGGAGATAAAAACCAAAGGTTCGCCGACTCCTGACCTGGTTAAGGAGACTTTCTTGGCCGAGACTTCCCGCAGGGACTTTTTCAAAATTGCAGCCGTAGGCGGAGCAGCCGCCACCGTCTTCGGATTCGATCTCCAGCCTGCCTACGCTCAACTCAAAGAATTAAAAATCGCGCGCGCTGCCGAGACGCGTTCTACGTGTCCATACTGTGCCGTAGGGCTGCGGCGTGCTGATCTACACCCTGGGCGATAAGGCCAAGAACGTCACGCCGCAGGTTATCCACGTTGAAGGCGATCCCGACCATCCCACCAACCGCGGCACGCTCTGCCCCAAGGGTTCTTCGCTCGAGCAAGATATGCTGAATCCGCGCCGCCTCACCAAGCCGCAAGTCCGGCGGCCTGGCGCGACGCGACTGGGAGGATATTTCCTGGGACACGGCGCTGAGTGAAATCGCGGTCTGGACCAAAAAAACGCGCGACGCTTCCTTTGTGGAGAAAGATGCGGCGGGCCACACGGTGAACCGCTGCGAAGGTATTTCTTTCATCGGCGGCTGCACCGACACCAACGAGTTCAATTATTTGGTAGTGAAAGCTATGAGGGGATTAGGCTTGGTGTATTTAGAAAACCAAGCCCGTGTTTGACACGGCCCCACGGTCTCAAGTTTGGGACCAACATTCGGACGCGGGGCGATGACCAATGGCTGGATCGACATCAAGAACACCGACATGATGTTGATCATGGGCGGCAATCCCGCCGAAAACCATCCCTGCGGATTCAAGTGGGCGATGGAGGCCAAGCGCAACCGCAACGCCAAGCTGATTTCGGTCGATCCTCGTTTCACCCGCACTTCCGCTACCGCCGACCTGTTCCTGCAAATTCGCGCCGGCTCCGATATCGCATTCCTGGGCGGCCTGATTCGCTACGCGATCGAAAATAACCGCATCGCCAAAGAGTATCTGGTCAACTACACCAACGCCGCGTTCATCGTGAAGGAAGGATTCAAGCTACCCGAGGACGGCCTCTATTCCGGGTTCGATGCCGCCGCCGGAACCTACGACAAATCCACCTGGAATTATCAGGAAGGCGGAGACTTCAGCGGGAAGACGGACTCGCCGGCGAACTCCTCGCACGCTGCTGGGGCCGCTGCCCCCACTCCCGCGCACGCCGCGGGCGCCACCCAAGGCGCGGTCGGCGCCAATTCCGGCCATGCGCCCGAACCAACTCCTGGCAAGTCGGCCGCCCCCGTTTCGCTACCGGCTAACACCGCGTATGACTTGACGCTGCAGCATCCGCGCTGCGTTTTCCAATTAATGAAGCAGCAGTATTCGCGCTACACGCCGGAAATGGTCGAACGCATCACCGGCATTCCCAAAGACCAATACCTCAAGGCCGTCGACATGTTCACCTCCGTCCGCAAGGATGGCGACATGAAGAAGGTCGCGACCATTATTTACGCGGTCGGCTGGACGCATCACACCAACGGCACCCAGATTATCCGCACCGCCGCAATGATCCAGCTGCTGCTGGGCAACGTCGGCCGGGCCGGCGGCGGGGTCAACGCGCTGCGCGGTCATTCCAATATTCAGGGAGCCACCGACATGGCTGGTCTGTTCGACAGCGTGCCGGGTTACCTCAAGGTTCCCACTCCGGCCGACACCGATTTGGCCTCCTATCTGAAACGCGTGACCCCGACGGCGTCGAAGCCCGCTCCGTGGGATTCGATGAATTATTACCAGAACACGCCGAAGTTCTTTGTGTCGCTGCTCAAGGCGATGTATGGCGACGCGGCCACCAAAGAAAACGAGTTCGCTTACGATTACTTGCCCAAGCCCGGCCAGGACTGCTCCTGGACGCACATTTGGGAAGACATGTACAACGGCAAGGTCAAAGGCATGTTGGCCTTCGGAATGAACGGCGTGATGATCGGTCCGGACACGAACAAGAATATCAACGCGCTGAAGAAGGCCGACTGGCTGGTGGTGGGCGAAATCTACCAGGACGAAACCAGTGAGTTCTGGCGAGCACCCGGCATCACCAGCCGACGAGCAAAAAACGATCAACACCACCGTGTACCGTTTGCCCTGCGCGGGCTTTGCCGAAAAAGACGGAAGCATGACTAACTCCGCGCGCTGGGTCACCTGGAAATACGCGGCGGTACCGCCTCCCGGGCAAGCGCGGCTCGATCAGGATATCGTCGCGCAGATTTTCCTGCGCGTGCGCGACCTGTATAAGAAAGAAGGCGGAAAATTCCCGGATCCAATTCTGAATCTGAGCTGGGCTTATGCCGACGCAGCACATCCTCCGCTGACCCAAGTCGCCATGGAGCTCAACGGCAAGGCGCTGGCCGAGCTGAACGATCGGTAAACGGGCCAAGTGATTAAAGCGGGCCAGCAACTACCCGGCTTTGCCTGGCTAAAAGATGACGGCACCACCATGTGCGGCAACTGGATCTATTCGGGCATGTGGACCGAAGCCGGGCGCGCAATGCCAGAAGCGCGGTACCGAAGATCCGTCCGGCATGGGCGTCTTTCCCAACTGGGCGTGGTCGTGGCCCGCGAATCGGCGCGTCCTTTATAATCGCGCGTCATGCGATGTGGACGGGCAAGCCGTGGGATCCGGACCGCAAACAGGTATGGTGGAACGAAGCTGCCGGCAAATGGGTCGGTAACGATGTGCCGGACTTCAAACCCGACTCGCACCCCAAAGATCACCTGGGGCCGTTCATCATGAACCCCGAAGGCATCGGCCGCCTTTTTGCCCCGATTGGAGTTCTCGCCGATGGCCCATTCCCGGAACACTACGAGCCGATCGAGAGTCCGACCAAGAATCTGTTCCATCCGAATCAATCGAATAATCCGCTGGTGAAAAAATTCAAATCGCCCTATGACAAATTTGGCACGCCGGAAGAGTACAGCATCGTCTGCACCACCTACCGGCTCACTGAGCATTATCACTACTGGACCAAAAATAATCCGATGAACGTGCAGTTGATTCCGGAGCCGTTCGTGGAAATTCCGGTGGAGCTGGCGGACGAAAAGGGAATTCGCGGCACGGACATGATCAACGTGATCAGCGCGCGTGGCACTTACACCGCCAAAGCTTTCGTCACCCGCCGGCTGAAACCAATGATGATCGACGGCAAGAAGGTCTACCAGATCGGTTTGCCGATTCATCAGGGCTTCCGGGGAATTCAGGAAGACAAAGAGCGCGACGCGCGCACTCCGGCAAACCTGCTGACGCCCGCCGTCACCGACCCGAACGCCCACACCCCCGAATCCAAGGGGTTTCTCGTGAAGGTTGAAAAGGCCTAGGGAGCGAACGATGAGCCAGGCAGCAACGGAAATCGTCAGAATCTCCGGCCACGCTGGATCGGTGGCCGGCGCGGGCGTGAACCGCGAATTTCAAGTCTGCAAACTCGTCGACACCACCACCTGCATCGGCTGCAAAGCGTGCGAAGTCGCTTGCCTCGAATGGAACGGCTACACCTTCACCGACACGAAATTCGACAATAGTTACCAGACCATGCCCAACACGGAATGGAATTATTGGAACCTGATCAAGTTCAACGAGCACGAACGCGAAGACGGCACCATGATGCTGCTGATGCGCAAAGATCAGTGCATGCACTGCGAGGAACCGGGCTGCCTGATCGCCTGTCCCGCGGACGGCGCCATCGTGCAGTACGCCAACGGAATCGTCGATTTTCAGGAGGCGAACTGCATCGGTTGCGGTTACTGCGTCACCGGCTGCCCCTTCAACATTCCGAAATTCAGCCCCACCGCGAAGAAAGTTTTCAAGTGCACGTTGTGCAACGATCGCGTGTCCGAAGGCCTCGAACCCGCGTGCATCAAAGCCTGCCCCACGGGCTGCCTGCATTTCGGAACAAAATTGGAAATGAAGGAACTGGCCGAAACGCGCGCGGAACAGCTTCGCGAGGTGTCTGGCTACCCCGACGCCGGAGTTTACGATCCGGCCGGAGTTGGCGGAACGCATGTCATCTACGTCCTGCACGACGCCAAGAATCCTGAATTGTACGGCGGCTTGCCCAAGGATCCGCACGTGCCCTGGACCGTGCGCCTCTGGAAGGGTCCGCTGAAGTGGCTGGGAAATTTCGCGATCGTTGGCGGCATCCTGGGCATGGCCTTCCACTACATGCGTTTCGGCCCGAAGAAAGAAGAGCCGATTCCTCCCAGCGATCGGAGCCCTGATCAAGACAAGGATCGGAGGGCGGCATGAGCACGACCGGCACCGTAAAGCCCGCGCGAACCACCGACGCTTACGACGAAGAGTTGATCCCGCGTTATTCCATGATGGAGCGCGCCAATCACTGGCTCGGTGCATTTACCTACATCTTTTGCCTCGCCACCGGTCTCGCCTTTTGGACGCCTCATCTTTTCTGGCTCGCGACGATGGTCGGCGGCGGACCTACCGCACGATTTTGGCATCCGATCATCGGTCTCTTCTTCACCGCTTCGCTATTCTGGACTTTCGCGGAGTGGCGACGGGATATGGCGATCGACAACGACGATCGCGTCTGGGCCGATCGCATTCAGTTCTATATTCAGAATGATGACGACAAGCTCCCTCCCGTAGGCCGCTTCAACTGGGGCCAGAAGCTTTTCTTCTGGGGCATGATCTACAGCATCATTCTTCTGCTGCTCTCCGGCGTGGTCCTGTGGTTCGTCGAGTCCGTTCCCTGGAGCTGGCATATTTTGCGTTACGTCGCCATTCTCGTGCATGCCAGCGTGGCCTTGATCACCATTGGCCTTTTCCTGATTCATGTATACATGAGCACCTTTCTGGAAGAGGGCAGCCTGGGTTCGATGATTCAAGGCACCGTCACCCGCGCGTGGGCCTGGACCTTTCATCGCAAATGGTATTACCAAGTGATTGGCCGATCCCCACGCAAGGAATGATTCCTGCCAAGTGGGATCGGCGCATCCGCCGCGCGAACGATTTGGCATCTACCTATGCTTTCGCCGCCGAAGGCCTGAATTTCTACTCCCGTATCGCCACCTTTCAAAAAAGCTTCTACGCGGAAATCGATAAAGCTCTCGGTGATTCACCGAAGACCGCGGCCGACCGCCCGCTGCGCGACGAATTGGATCTTTTTCTACTTCTTCCCAATCTCTCTCCTTTCCTGTCCTTAATCCAACAGACTGCGCCTCCACCGCTCGCCCAAGCGGCTGCCGTGCTGGCGCAAAAAGGCGCGGCCGGCTGGCAACGAACCATCGAGAACTTTTGGCATGGAGATGCGGAGTTAGACTTGAGTGCTCACCCGGCGGACGGACAGCTCGATGCCGATGCGGCTGAAGGCAGTCCCTCTGACTCCGCTCTGGCTTGGATTTTCTTGCAACCGTATGCCGAGTATCTTGCAGATCATCGCGAGACCCTGCACGTCGATGGAACCCCGCAGACCTGTCCGTTGTGCGGGGGCAAGCCTGTTGCCGGCGTCTTGCGCAGCGAGGGTGATGGCGCCAAAAAATCGCTGATCTGCATGCTGTGCGCGCACGAATGGAATTTTCGCAGAGTGGTTTGCCCGTCCTGCGGAGAAGAACGGGAACCACAGATGGCGTTCTATTCCGCGCCCGAGATCGCACACGTTCGCGTCGACGTCTGCGACACTTGCCACACCTACCTGAAGTCGATCGACCTGACCAAGACCGGCCTCGCCGTTCCAGTGGTGGACGAGTTGGCCACCATCCCCTTGGACCTCTGGGCCCGCGAGCACGGCTACCAGAAACTACAAATCAATATCCTCGGGGTTTAAACGTTGTCATTCTGCACGACTCGCCTGCCGTGCGCTGTCCGGCACAGCGAAATCCGGGTCAGTGCTTCTTCTTTGTTTTCTTGGGCGCGCAATCGAGAGCGAGCTGGTCCGCCGCATCGATCTTGTGCCGCTCGAGCTCGGCGAGCAAACCTTCGTCCGTCAAATCGAGGACGTGCGAGTGTTTCCAGTCGTGCCGCACGATTTTGATCATCCGATCCACGACGGCCTCGTCGCGCACGTCGATCGCCAGCTCGCGCCTGCTGTCAAAACTGCCTGGCGCCAGATTGATCGAACCCACGACCACGCGGCTGTGATCGATCAGCAGCATTTTGGCGTGCAGTTTCAGATGTTTTAGTTTGTGAACTTTGATTCCCACGTCGTCCATGGTCCGCAGCCCACCGACTCCTTCCGTGAGCTTTTCCTTCTGTAGTTTGTGCGGGGGCCGCGCCATCACATGAACTTTCACTCCCCGCATCGCCGCGCGGACCAGACGTTCAATGATCACCGCATCCTGATAGCGTTCGTTCTGTATAAAAATTGTATGGCGCGCGTCGTCAATCGCCTGCGCGATCCGTTCCCGGCCGTTGCCGGTGCACCAGATCAGATGCGCGTCTTCGCCGGCGTCGAAGTTCTTGCGCTTCCAATCCGCCTCGAAGCACTCGATGATTTCCTGTACCTCATGCTTGTGCGAGGTGACGATGGCGTAGTCTCGGGTTACGGTGAGGTTTTTCGTCTCCCAGTTCAGTGACTTCACGAAAGCGCTCTTATCGTCCACCACCATCGACTTCTCGTGGGTCATGCCGAACTTGGGATTGCTGTCGATCACCTCCACGCCCGCGGCCTTCAGCATTTTCCGGGAGTGCTGATTTTCAGCTTTTCCGCTGCGCCGTGCTGGGATTCAACATGATCCGGACCTTCACGCCGCGGCGTTTGGCCGCGATTACCGCCTTGAGCAGCCCCGGATCCGAAAAGACGAACATTTTTACCCGCAGTGATTTTTTCGCGGCATCGATGGCGTCAACGATCGGTTGCGCTGAGTCATCCGGCAATACAATTAAAGAACGGTGCGACATATCTTCTCCCCAACGCTGCACCCTAAAGTCTGAACATATAAGAGCTGAATACCAGCGGTAGCGGTACACCTGCTGCAGTCGTTACGAAACGGCATCCTTGGTCGATGCCGCGAATTGTACATGATAGAGCTCAGCGTACACGCCGCCGACCTTCATTAGCTCATCATGCGTTCCTTGTTCCGCGACCACTCCCTCTTTCAGCACCAGAATTTTGTCGGAATTTCGAATGGTGCTCAGCCGGTGCGCGATGGTGATGACCGTGCGGCCTTTCATCAGCTTTTCCAGGGCCCCGACGACCAAGCTTTCCGATTCCGTGTCGAGGGCCGCCGTTGGTTCGTCGAGAATCAGAATCGGGTTGTTGCGGATGATCGCCCGCGCGATTCCAATGCGCTGCCGCTGGCCCCCGGAGAGCGTATCGCCGCGCTCGCCGACAATGGTGTCGTACCCGTGGGCCATGCGCGCGACGAATTCGTCCACATCCGCCAGTTTCGCGGCATTCATGATTTCTTCTTCAGTTGCGCCGGCGTGGCCATACGCGATGTTTTCTCGAACGGTTCCCTGGAACAACACTGTTTCCTGCAGTACGTAGCCAATATTGTTCCGCAGGCCCTGAATCGTATAGTCGCGAATATCCGCGCCGTCGATGCGAATCGAGCCGGCCGTCGGATCGTAAAATCGCGGAATCAAGCTGACGATCGTGGATTTGCCGCCGCCAGTGGGACCGACCACACCCACCATCTGCCCGGGCTTGATTTGAAAAGAGACATCCCGCAGCACCGGGGACTCGGTGTCATACGCAAAAGCCACCTTGTCGAAAACGATGTCGCCCGTGAGCGCCTTAGGGTCACGTGCGTCAGAACGCTCCGGAATAACGGTGTCGGCATCGAGAATGGCCTGCACTCGTTCCACGCCCACGGCCGTTTGCGCGATGGAGTTCGTCATCGTCGCCAGATCTTGAACCGGCTTGAAGAACTTGGTGAGATAGGAAAGAAAAACCGTCAATGCACCTGCCGTCATAGCCCCCGCAAGAATCAGCGCGGAGCCCCGCCACAGCACGACGGCGACGCAGAGCGATACGGTGACGGCCACAATCGGCGAGAGCAATGCTTTTATGCGCCGCGCCTTGAGCGCCGCGTCGACTGTCGCCCGACTCACAGCTCCTAATTCCTCCTGCGCCAGATCCTGCCGGCCGAAAGCCTTCACGACTCGCATCGATTCCAGGCCCTGCTCGACCACCGCTACGATGTTGCTTTGCTGCCGGCGTACTTCATGCGTGGCCTTTTTCACCGCCTTCTTGAATCGCGATACGAATAGCAGCAAAAACGGCGTGACCGCCACGGCAATCAGCGTGAAATCCCAGTTCAACCAAAACATGATGAACAGCATGCCGATGATGGTCAGCAGGTCGACGGCGATATCCAGCGTGGAAGACGAAGCGAAACTCTGGATGGTCTGGACGTCCGCCGTGATCGTGCTGAGCAGCGCTCCACTTTGATGCTTGTCGTAATAGCTCAGCGAAAGTTGCTGCAGGTGGTGATAGGTCCTCATGCGCAGATCGTTCGCCACCCATTGGCCCACGCTGGTGGTGTAGTAATTCGCAATGTACTGCGCAAGAGCGCCCAGCGCCGCAATGATCACCGCCGCGATTGCCGCTGCCGCCGCGATTTGCATTTTACTGGTGCCGTCGAGCAGGGGATGCAGCAGATGGTCCAGCCAGGGGCGCAACTTATGCGAGCCGATCACGTTGTCCAGGATAATTTTGAGGGGCCAGGGGCCGGCGACGCTCATGACCGTCTGCACCACCATCGCCAGCAGAATGACCAGCAAGGTGCCGCGGTAAGGTCGAACGAGCGTGCGAATCAGGCCTATCAAACGGGAAGGCTCCTGGCGAAAAGCTCCAGCCTCATGCTGATCTCCATAGTAAGCCGAACCGAGCCGGAGACAATATGTGCCGGTCGTCTAGCCTAATGCGTGTAGATGGTAGCTTCCACATTCATGCCCGGCCGCAACACGAACCGCGAATCGTTCCCCGGCTTGACCAGAATCTTCACCGGAATGCGCTGGATGACCTTGATGAAATTTCCGGTGGCGTTCTGCGGCGGCAGCAAGGCCTGCTGCGAACCGGTCGCGCCGGCGATCGAATCCACCGTGCCCTCGAAATCCTGCCCATAGGTATCCACATGAATGCGCGCTCGCTGGCCCGGCGCGACGTGATCCATCTGCGTTTCTTTAAAATTAGCCGTGATGTAGACCTTATCCAGCGGGACGATGGTGAACAGCAATTGCCCGGGCGAAACGTATTGCCCAAGATCCACGGACTTTTGAGTAACCTGCCCGGTAATCGGGGCGGTGATGTGGGTGTAGGCGAGATTCAATTCGGCTTGTTGCAGCGCAGCTTTGGCGCGTTCCACGGTAGCTAGCGCCGATTTGTAGCTCGCTTCGGCGATCGGTACTTGTTGCTCCTGGGCCTTGGTCTGCATGAATTGAGACTGCGAGCGCGAGAGCCGCGCCTCGGAAGACTGCGTGTTGGCGCGGGCAATGGTGACGGCCTGTTGCGCCGCTGACAGCTGCTGTTGGGCGGCTTCCAATTCGCTCTTGGCTACGCGTGCCGTCGCTTCCACTGCGTCGTATTGAAATTTCGAGACGTCGTTGGTGGAAAGCAGCGGCGTGTAACGCTGCAGATCGCTCTGGGCGCGATCATTGGTAGCTTTTTTTGCGACGACATTGGCCTCCGCGACTTGGAGGTTGGCCGTCGCGGACTGCTCCAGCTGGGCCTGCGAGCTGGCATAATCCGCTGCGTCGGAATTCTTCTGCGCCGCGGCGCCATCGGTCCCATGCGTCGTGGTTTGGCGGGTCAAACCGATCTGCAGCTTCGCGGAATTGGCCTGGGCTTCCGCGAATTCCAGGTTCGCCTTGGCTTGATCGACTTCAGCCTGATACGTGCGCGGGTCAACCTGCACCAGCAGGTCGCCTTCCTGCACCGGCGTATTATCGTTGATGAAAAGTTGCACGGCGTAACCCGGAACCTGCGGCGCAACGGCGGTGATATGGGCATCGACCTGCGCATCGTCAGTGGTCACCCGGCCTGAGAAGTAGTACAACGCCACCAAGACCAAAATCAGCAGAACGACGAAGGCTCCCTTCACCACCGGGCTCAGGTTCTGCAACCACTGGCGCCACGAAACGAAAGTCGGCGGCGCCGGTGACGCTGCTTGCGGCGCAGCCGCTGTAGCAGGGACCGCGGACGGCTGCGAGGCGGGCGGCGTCGAGGCTGGAGGTAGCGACGATGAGGAACTCATGAGCGGGTCAGCCTTTCGTATCGTTTTATGATTTTTTCGTTCGGCATTTTATTTTGTGTAGGTCGCTTCAATTTCACCAGTCGCCCGGGCCAACGCAGCACGAGACACATTAAACTGGAACAGCGCGCCAATCTGATTGTCGCTGGCCCGCGCGAGGGCGTCTTGCGCCGTAATCACTTCCACATTGGTTGTTACGCCCGCGGCGAATCGCCGCTGAGCCTGCGCCACTTCTTCCTGCGCGAGCTGGTAGCCTAGATTGGCTACGTCAACCGAAGTCCGCGCGGCGTTCAGCTGGTCCAACGCGGACTTCACCTCGTCCACGATCCTCGCTTCGGTTTGTTTGCGAACTTCCGCCACCCGGTCTTCCTCCAATTTTGCGCGCGCCACCTCCGCCCGGATTCGTCCCCCGGTGAATATTGGAAATTCCAGCGCGATCTGATAGGTGTAGGCCGGAATGCCCTCGGTGAAATGTGCGCCCTGATAAAACCAGAACCCGGTGAAATCCAGTTGCGGCAAACGTTCGTCGCGCGCCGAATCCGTCGACAATTTGGCGATGCGCTGCTGCGAATCCAGGGAATGTAACTCCGGTCGTGAAGTGAACGCCTGTTTGAGCAGCGCGTCCCTATCCATAGCCGGAAGCTCGTAGAAATCGAGTCGGTCGGCCGCCTCGACGTCCTGATCCCGGGGCAAGTCGAGCAGTTCGGCCAGGCCATATTCCGTGGTGCGCACCTGCGTTTCGGAATCGATCAAGTTCTGCTTCTCGTTCTGCAATTCGACGTTGGCTCGAACCGTATCAATGTTCAATCCAATCCCGGTTTTTTGCAGCTCGGCCGCTTGGTCGTAAAGCCGCTGCGCCAGTTCCACGCGAACCTTTGCCGCATCGCGCGTGGCCAGTGCGCGCAGAATCATCAGGTATTGATCGACCACCGCCGTCACCACGTTCTGGCGGGTCGTCAGTTCATCCGCGCGCGCCTCGCGTGTTCCTTCCCGCCCAATCTGATATCCACGAATCAATGGCAGGTTCAAAACGCTTTGCGAAAACGTGGGACCAGCTTCGAACACCTGATACGGCCCCGCCGCCTTCCGCGGAAATTGCCGCTCCACCGCTTGGATATTGTATTGATTGAGCGATCCGTTCACCGCCATGTTTGCCTGGGGCAGCAGCGCGGACCTGGCGATTTGACTGTTGCGATCACTTTCATACACCAGAATCCGCGCAATAATTCGCTGCGGATTTTGCTTCAACGCCAGCTGCACCGTTTCCTTCAGCGTCAGGCGCGCCAGCGCGGGCGAGGCCGCGGGCACCTGCTGTGCCGGCAACCCCGAACTCAACGATCCCTGCGCTAGCAGAACGAGCAGGGCAGCAGCGCGCCGGAAGCTGGCGGCCATCAATAAACCTCCCAATTGCGAAAACTGGAGCAGCAGGAACGTGGATTATAAGTGAATTTTCGGGAGCGACGCATACTCAATCAGCCCATAACCCGTGAACGGGTTGTAGCATGGATGTTCCGAAACGCCGGGAGGGTACCTTTTTTCGGGCAGTCCCGCGTCGACACCAAGCCGTCCAACCCTCACGATTTCGGGCGCGATTGCATCGCCATGGCGACCAATGCGCCGATGAAGATTGCCGGGAATAGTTGGCCCACGATCGCCTCCGCAATCGTCAACGACCGGGCGTACGGATTCAATACGCTGATGTCGCTGCCGACTGTCGTGAGCGTACCGAAGCTGAAATAAGTAAGCTTCGCGGTCATTTGATCCATGTCCAATGGCGCCGAGGCAAAAACGAACGAGCCAGGGAAACGCTGTTCGACAAACTGGTACGCCGAAGCCCAAGCCATGCCCAGCAGCAAGTACACGCAGACGCCGCCCTGAATGCGGCTCCAGGTCACCTGCCCCCCGCGAAACATCACCAGTAGCACAATGCGTACGTAAAACAGCAATGTAATCGTCGCCAGAATGCTGCCGAATTGATGAAAGAACGGCGTCGGGTGCAGTCGTCCGGTGATCAGCACTGCCGCGCTGGCTACCACGAACGCGACGACCAGCGCCGTCGTCACCCGGCTGTGCTTCACTACCAGCGCGCCGGAAATCATCAGCGTAACCACCAGCACATCGAAGAATACGCGCCCGTAAATGCCCGCTTCGCGCAGCGGGTTGATCACCAGGACCAGTGCGCACAGCGAGATGGTCATCAGCGTAAGTCCCAGGTCGCCTGACCAGAACTCGCTCATATTCATATGGAAAATTGCGGTACGCGATTGTTGCGGTTCGTTGGTCATAAAAGGCGCCCTCCGGCCATCGCTTGCCACTGCGAACGCGCGAAAATTATAGGCATAGTCGGTTGAGCCAAGGGAAATTGTTTCGGAAGCCCGGAGATGCCGCCGCACGCCAGATTGACAATTCACCCGCGCGCCCCTATCTTCCCGTTGGGCCCTCGCGGGTTCGAGCGAGACGGGAGTTTCTATGCGGGTTGGCGTATTCACACCACTGCTTTCTCAGGTCTCCCTGTCCCAGGTCCTGAAGAAGCTCGCAGCTCTGCACATTAATACGGTGGAGCTCGGCACCGGCAACTATCCCGGTGACGCGCACTGCAAACTCGCCATGCTCGAAAACAGCACCGCGTTGGCAGAGTTTCAAAGAGTCCTGGCCGACCACGGCGCGAATATCAGCGCTTTGAGCAGCCATGGAAACCCGCTGCATCCGGATCAGGCGCGCGCCGCGCACGATCGCGACATCAGCCGCAAAACCATACTGCTTGCCGAAAAACTCAAAATTCCCGTGGTCATTGATTTTTCGGGCTGCCCGGGCGATTCCCCAAACTCCACCGCTCCGAACTGGGTCACCTGCCCCTGGCCGCCGGACTACCTGAAAGTCCTCGACTGGCAGTGGAACGAAGTCGTAGCACCCTACTGGGTCGAGCACGCCAAGTTCGCCTCCGATCACGGCGTGAAAATCGCCATCGAGATGCACCCTGGCTTCGTCGTGTACAGTCCAGAAACCATGTTGAAGCTGCGTTCGATCGCCGGCCCGACGGTCGGCTGCAATTTCGATCCGAGCCATCTTTTCTGGCAAAGCATCGATCCCATCGCCGCGGTCCGCGTCCTAAAAGACGCGATTTTCCACGTGCACGCCAAAGATACGCAGATTTACTCGAGCAATTTACCGCTGACCGGCGTGTTGGACACCAAGCCCTACACCGACGAGCGCGCCCGCAGCTGGATCTTCCGCACCTGCGGCTACGGCCACGGCGCCGAATGGTGGAGCGAGTTCATTTCAACGTTGCGCATGTTCGGCTACGATTCGGTCCTTTCCATCGAGCACGAAGACAGTTTGCTCTCACCGGAAGAGGGGCTGACCAAAGCCGCCACTTTTCTGAATAGCCTGGTAATTCGCGAACAGCCTGCCGCGGCCTGGTGGGTTTAAGGATGCCGGCGAATAAAGTGAGCCCATCCGCGTGTTGATCGTCGCTGCGATCGTTGCCATTTTCGTTTACGGGATGACTGCTGCCATGCTCGGCACGATCCTGCCGGATCTGTCGGACCGGTTCCATTTAACTCCCAGCCAGAATGGCACCATCGCTTTCGCCCAGGCGCTAGGCTTGATCATCGCTTCGCTGGCCGTCGGTCCGCTGCTCGACAACGAAGGCAAGAAACTCGGGCTGATCCTCGGTCTCGCGTTTATCGCGGTCGCGCTATTCGCTCTTCCGCGCTCCTCAGGGTTTCGGAGCATTGTGTTCCTGTTGTTCCTGCTCGGCGTCGGCGGAGGCATCGTGGTCACCGGGGCGAACGCGCTGGTCAGCGACGTCAGCGAAGCGCATCGGGCTACGGCGCTAAATATGGTCAACCTGTTTTTTGGGCTCGGCGGGCTGGCCACGCCTTTTATCGCTGCGAATTTGTTCGCGCGAAACTGGATCCGGCTCTGCTATACGGTCGCGACGCTCACCGTACTGACGCTCGCCGTGCAAGCCGCGACCAAAATGCCTCCACCGAATGGCGCAGGAGGTTTCGTGTTGGCGGACGCCGCTCCGGTACTTGGCCGGCCGCTTCTGTTTCTTCTCGGGCTATTTCTTTTTCTCTACGTAAGCTGCGAGGTTGGCATCTGGAACTGGTTGCCCCGCCACCTGATCGCGCAGGGCATTCCCGAATCACGCGCGTTGAACATTCTGTCCTTGGGATTCGCGCTGGGCCTCTTGATCGGCCGCGTTGGGGTCTCGCCGATTCTGATCCATGCTCCGGCGATCAAAGTTTTACTCGTGGCGGCGATCGCTATGGCGCTTACCACCCTGATGATGTTGCGTTCAAATAATCCTGCGACCGCCGCGATATTTGTCTTTCTCGCCGGCCTTTCCATGGCCCCGGTTTTTCCCACCACGCTAGCCATCGTCGGCGACACTTTTCCGCGGATGACCGGTACGGCCATCGGGTTTGTAATCACCTGCGGGTGGGTCGGCCTGGCGGTCAGTTCGCGGATTATCGGTTACATTGCGGGTGGTGATCCGCAGCGCCTGAAGAAGGCGCTACTCGTGATTCCCGCATCCGCCGTGCTCATGATATTTTTGGACTTGGCTATTCAAACCGCGTTGCACTAAGCCCCGCGAAACATCGTGGGCCTGCGGCCAGCGCCGAAGATTCCTGGGCGGAAAATGCCGCTTCAGACTGTCAATGCCTGCATATATTCCGCGTCAATCTTCAGCGCTTCCATCGGCGGCATATCGTATTGCTCCTGTTCGATGAACGCGTGCTTGATGGCGGCTTTTTTGGCGGCAGCGAAGATCGGCCGGTAGTCGATGCTGCCGCGCCCCAGTTCCGCCGACGGCGGCGGTTCTTTGTCCGACCCCGGCTTGCCGCTCAATTTGAAATCCTTCACGTGCAGCAAGGAGAAGCGCGCGGGATAGCGCGTCAGATAATCCACCGGATTTTTCCCGCCGACAATCATCCAGCCGCAATCCAGTTCCATGGTCACCTTCGCCGGATCGGTCAGGCGCAACACTTCGTCATACAGTACGATTCCATCTTCCGTGCGGAACTCCCCGGTGTGGTTGTGATATCCAAATCGGATTCCCGATCCATTCACCCGGTCGCCGATGCGGTTGAACTGCTCCGCGTTCCATCGCCAATCGGCGAGCGTCATCGCCTCCCGATTCACTTTGCCATCGGCGCCCTTCGCCGCCGAGCCATCCGGAACGCCGGGCGACGAGCAGATGATGTAATCAAGTCCCAAAGTTTTTCCGTACTGGATTACGTCGTCGAGGTGCGGCGCCAAATCACCGTAGGCATAGTGGGCGCTTACGCAACGCAATCCCGCCTCGCTCATCAGCTGCTTTACGTCGCGGGCGCTTCGTCCGAAAAATCCCGCAGCCTCCACTTCGCGGTAGCCGATTGCGCTCAACTGCTTCAGCGTTCCTTCATAATCCTTCGGCAGCGAATCCCGCACCGAATACAGTTGCAGGCCGAGAGGCAGTCCCAGAGGATTGGCCATCAGCCAGGAAGCGTGGGCGCCCGCGACCGCCAGAACGGTTGAAGCCGACGCTGTTTGCAGAAAATTTCGCCTTGAGATTCCGTGCATGGTCGAAGCCTCCAAATCCGGCAGCTCGGCCGGATTGCTGCGCGTCCGTCGGGGCTACTTATCCCTTAATCGTTTTGCTGCCGGCATCCCAAGTCGCAATCGTCTTGTTGAAATAAGCGTAATTCGCCAGGTGGCAGCCAATCGCCGTATGGTTGCCAAATACTTCGTTCTCGACCGGACGTTTGCGGGTGCGCACCGAATCGAAGAAATTAGCCTGGTGCGCCGATACGTCGCTGTATCCATCCGGCGCTGTGAAGATCTCAGCCCGCACTTTGGTCTGATACTCCAGCGGCGTGGGTTGCGGATTTTGTGCCGCCCAATCGGCCAGATATTGTTTACGCAGCCGCGCCGGCCAGCCCTTGGTCGAATAGGTTTCCGGCTTGGCAGTGATGTCTTGGGGCGTGAACGTCAGCGTCTGATTCAGCAGCTCCATCGTGCCCTTCGTGCCCTGGAACTTGATGGGCTCCCCGCTTTCAATGCTGTTGTTCAGATTGCAGTACAGCGACACCCTGAGGTTCGGATAGTCGTAAACCGTTTCGATTACATCGGGGAAGTCGCGCCCGTCCTTCCAGCGAAAGAGCCCCCCGGTCGTTTGCGCCCGTTGCGGAACTTCGTCGATGCCTGCGACGAAGTGAATCCCCGACAGCAGATGCACGAACAGGTCGCCGGCCAGACCTTCGCCGTAGTCGGCAAAACAGCGCCAGCGGAAGAATCGCGCGGCATCGAACGGCCGTTGGGGAGCGCCAACCAGAAAAGCATTCCAGTCGATAGTCTGCTCATTCGCATCCGGCGGGATGGGATAGATCCAAGCGCCACTTGGCGAATTGCGGTTCGAAGATCCCTCGATCAGAAAAACTTCGCCCAGCGCGCCGGATGAATACAGCTCGCGCGCCTTTTCGTAAACGATCGAGCTGACCCGTTGGCTGCCGACCTGCATGATGCGGTTCCCTTTCGCCACCGCATCGACCATCGCGAAGCCGTCCTGCACGTTATGGGACATCGGTTTTTCACAGTAGACGTCTTTTCCGGCGGCGCACGCATCTACCACCACCCGGCGATGCTGGTGATCCGGGACGGCCACAATCACCGCATCAACATCTTTTCGGTCCAGAATCTCCTTGTAGTTGCGAGTCGCTGGAACCTGCTTTTGTACGGCTTCCTGCGCCGCTTCGTGCCGGCTGTCATACAGGTCGCAAACCGCCACACATTCCACGCCGGGCACGTCCAACGACGCGGTCAGGAGTTCGCACCCGCGCGTTCCGGTGCCGATCGAAGCAAAACGCACGCGATCGCTTGGCGCCACCGCTCGACCCGCGCCCCACAGCGCCGCCGGCTCCAGGAAATTTATTTTGGCAGTCGCACCAGCAGCCACGGATCCTGCGCCGATCTGCATAAAAGTTCGACGTGACAATGAATTCATGTGTTTCCCCTTGGGCCAGCTCACTTATGAAAGCGCCTGCATTGTCTGGCTGCTTGTCTCTGGTGTCGAGGGCATTTTGAGCAAAGGACGCGAACGCCGGCCCTATGGTTTCGCTGGAGTTGGCTTCAGTTCGTAACTCACGAAGGCTAGTTCTCGGCTGTCCGGCGACCAGGACGGAACATTAATGGTTCCTTGCCCGCCAAACAGTTTAGCCAGGACCGTGATTTTTCCGTCGGACTGCGACATCAGCCGCAACGTCACATCCTTATTGGGCGGATGCCCTTCCACGCTTTTATCGTAAGACAACATCACCATCCATTTCCCGTCGGGCGAAAAATGCGGAAACCAGTTGTTGAACTCATCATGAGTGACCTGTTCCTGCTCGCTGCCATCGGTGCGCATGCGCCAGATCTGCATGATTCCAGTCCGCACCGAATTGAAATAGATATATTTTCCGTCCGGCGTATATTCTGGGCCGTCGTCCAGGCCCTCCGCCGTGGTCAGGCGTGTTTCCTGCCCACCCGCAAACGGAATCGAATAAATATCGAAATTGCCATTTCGTTCGCCGACGAAAGCCAGCGTGCCTCCATCCGGCGACCAACCGTGCCAGTACGAGGGAGAATTCTGCGTGAGCCGCCGCGGCGCGCCGCCTGCGAACGGAACGATGTACACGATCGACTTGTGCTCCTCCTGCGACTGATCGCTGATCGCGATGGACTTCCCGTCAGGAGAAATTCCGTGATCGTTGTTGCAGCGGATGGCGAACCCGGTGTCGATCGCTTCCGGTTTTCCTCCAGCGATAGGCAGGCGATAAATGCGCCCGTCCTGATTGAACAGAAAAAATTCCCCATCGCGGGTCCAATTGGGCGCCTCGAAATGTTCCGGCACGACGTAAACGGTATTTCGCGTCTTGGTCGCGATGTCGATTGTCTCCAGCCGGCTATAGAGCGTCATCGAAGCATCCTGCTTCGCGACGATCACCTCCGCGCTGGCATTTGGGCTCTGAACCACGAATTTGCCATACGAAAATCCCAAAATCGTCAGCACGCACGCCGCCCTTGCCCCATAAAGCAAAATTCTAGCCATTCGATTCCCCTTGGAACTCCCGCAATATAGTTTCTGCAAGTATCCGGCGAACGAAACTGACGCAACTAGCCTATAACGCCGCATCACATTTCCGCACGGTTTAATGAAAAATCAGCAAGCACGGAAAGCCGCAAATGTGAGATATTGGGCGAGTATCGATATGTTACGAAATATGACGTTTTGCTTCTTTTGTGGAAGAGAGGGAAATCGTGACTTTCGCGCCCGCCAGCACCCCAACTCGACAGCGACTTTATCTTGCTCTTCAGCTGATGTTCGTAGCGCTGCTGGTCTTGTGCGCCGGCGGATGCGGCCATAGCTCAACTCCGGTTGCGCCCACCAAGCTCCCTGCAGCTACGCGCGTCCAGGTGTCCGCGACAGAAACAGCTGCCGTCATCGATACGCCTTCCGCGGAATTCACGATCTCGCCCGCCGGATACGTCGCCGCGAAATTGGTTTCACCAAACCAGAAGCTGTCGCTCGACGACGCCGGAAATGATCCGGGATTTCAAATCATTGCGGCCGGTAAGCAACTGCCCGGCCTGATTTTCGATATCGCGCATCCTCAAATAACCGACGCTCACGGAAGGCTCGGATCGAAAGGAAAGCGCATCGAGGTATCCGGTAAGGATTCCTCAGGCGGTCTGCAAGAATCCCTGGTGGTGGAAGTCTACGACGATTTTCCGGCGGTTGCGTTGGTGTCTGCCGCGGTGCGCAATTCGAGCAAAAGCGAGCTAAAGCTCGACTCCATCGATTTGAATCGCCATCGCCTCAACGCCTCGCTCGCGGATTCGAAAGCAGCGCCCAACGATATGTGGTCCTTCCATGGCGCCAGCATCCGCTGGGGCAAGGACAACGTTTTCCCGATTCCCAAGGATTTCTCCCAGCAGAATCAGTTCGGAACCATGGTCGAAGTGAAGGGCGACCTCGGCAGCGTCGGCGGCGGAATTCCGGTCGTGGCCTTTTGGACCAAAACCGTCGGTGAAGCAATCGGCCATGTCGAAACGCTTCCCTTGGCGTTATCCATTCCCGTGAAGACGGAGCCAGACGGCCGCGTTCTTGCCAGTGTGCACCTCACTCCCGATACCACGCTCCAGCCGGGCGAAACGTACACCACGCCGCAAACTTTCGTCGCCGTATACTCCGGCGACTATTACGAACCACTCCGCATGTACTCGGACGTGATTGACGCCGAAGGTTTGAAGAAAAGCACTACGAACGCGCGAAGACTACGCGGTGAGTTGGTGTGGCTGGGGCTATCTGGCCAATGTCACCCCGGCGCAAATGCTCGGCACCATTCCCAAGTTGAAGGACCTCGGAATTCACTGGGCCACTCTCGACGATCGTTGGTTCAACAATTACGGCGACTGGCAGCCGCGCAGCGATACCTTTCCCGGAAACGCCATCCAGGACATGGTCAAGAAATTCCACGAGCAGGGAATCAAGGTTCAGCTCTGGTGGCTGCCGCTGGCCGTCGAGGATGGCGGACCGGGCTACGAATCTCACGCCTACGGCGTCTCGGAAGTCGTCAAAGAACATCCGGACTGGCTGATTCTCGATAAAAACGGCAAACCGGCCAAGATGACGCGCAATCTCGCCACCCTTTGCCCGGCCGTTCCCGAAGTTCGCGAATACTACAAACACCTCACCGAAAAATTCATCAAAGACTGGGATTTCGACGGCCACAAGCTCGACAACATTTACAGCGTCCCGATGTGCTTCAACCCCAAGCATCACCACAAATCACCGATGGATTCGGTCTACGCCATGGGCGATATCTACAAAACAATTTTCGATACCACCCGCACGCTGAAGCCCGATAGCGTCACCCAGAGCTGTCCCTGCGGCACTCCTCCCAGCATTGCCTGGTTGCGTTATCTCGATCAAGCCGTCACGGCCGATCCCGTTGGATCCGTTCAAGTGCGCCAGCGCGTAAAGATGTACAAAGCTTTGCTCGGCCCCAACGCCGCGGTCTACGGCGACCATGTGGAATTGACCCGCATCGCCAATCCCAACGGAAACGAGAAAGATCTAGGCTCGGATTTTGCTTCCACCGTCGGCACGGGGGGCGTGGTGGGCACCAAGTTCGCCTGGCCCGACTACGGACCAAAACTCAGCGACGTTTATCTCACCGCGCAAAAAGATGCGTACTGGAAAAAATGGATCGGCGTTTATAACGCCAAAATGTTGTCGCGCGGAACTTTCCGTAATCTTTACGTCTATGGCTATGACGTCCCGGAAGGTTACGCGATCGAGAAAGACGGCACGATGTACTACGCCTTCTTTGCGCCGGAACCCGCGAACAAGCCAGGAGCGAAATCAGCACGCGTTGGCGCCGTGGTCCGGCGAAATCGAACTGCGCGGGCTTGCGCCCGGGAACTTACCGCGTCACGGATTACGTAAATGGCAAAGACCTGGGCCCGGTCACCGCGCCGGACGCGAAGCTGAATGCCACCTTCACGGATCATTTGCTTCTGGAAGTCACGAAGCAGTAAAGAGGCGGCGTAACGAAAGCGCAAATCTAAGTGGTTTTCGTATGAGCTCGCGGAAAAATGTGCTGACCGCCTCACGGTCTCTGAATGCTTCCGTGCCCCCTTCGTGGGTCGTTGAGAAAGCTCCGGCTACGTCGGCGTACTCCAGGCATTCCTGCGGGGTCGCTCCCTGCAAAAAACGATGGATGTACCCGGCGTCGAAGCTGTCTCCAGCGCCCACGACATCCTTCGATGCGACGCGCATGCCTGCCGCGCCTCCATTCTTCGGCCCTTTTCGGCCAACCGCCCCGCGCGCGCCAAGTTTTACCACCACGCATCGGCAGATTTGAGAAAGTTTGTCGATCGCCTGATTCAAGTCGTCGGTTCCGGCAATTTTTTTGGCTTCGCGTTCATTGGGAAAAAGAATATCGACGAATGGCAGCACTTCGCTCAAATGACCAGCCCACTTTCCTTCCGGGATCATCGTTCGTATCGAGCGAAGTCGAAAGCCCCCTGGTTTTAGCTTCACGGAATAATTCAGCCATGCGGGGACGTAGTGCCTGGTGGAGGAAATATGAAGAGACGATGCAGGTGCCGCGCGGAAAAAATAAAATCGAGATCCAGGTCGGCGAAGGTCAATTCAAACATCGTGCCGGGATAGGTCAATATGAAGCGATGCTCCGGCTGGTTCAGAATCACCGAAAGGCCGGTCGCCGTCCCGCTTTCAGCGCGGCGAACCCGCGACAAATCGACGCCGGCGCTCGCCAGCCAATCGACGGCCATTTTTCCCAGCGCATCGTCGCCAATTTTCGAAACGATCGCCACGCGAGTGCCTAACACCGCGAGATTATGCGCGAAAATCGCCGAGGAACTTCCCAGCGTCAGCCGAAATCCCTCGACCAGTGTTTCCTCTTCCGGTTTTAGCGGTTGGGGCAGGCCGTAAAGAATCAAATCCGGATTGATTTCTCCGACCACGCAAACGTCAAACGGCATTCGGACCGCCTCACTTATTCCGTGCCTTCCAGCATGACGACTCGCGACAAATTGCGCGGCTCGTCGGGATTCAAACCCTTTTTGACGCCCGTGTAGAAACCCAGCAACTGCCCCGGGATTACGCTGGCGACGGCCCGAGCTACTTCGGGTACGTTCAATCCACAGCTCCACCAGGTAATCCGCCGAGCGGCGCACGGCTGCGTTAGCGGTATTAGCCACCACCAACGTCGCGCCGCCCAGCTTCTTAATTTCTTCCAGAACCGCTACCTCCGCCTCAAAACCCCTTTCACTCAGAATAAAGGTGATCAGCGTTTCGGGGCTTACGATCGCTTTCGGGCCGTGCCGAAATTCCAGCGTGTGAAAACTCTGCGCGTACGAGCACGACATTTCCTTCACCTTCAACATCGATTCCTGCGCGATTCCAAAAAATGGGCCCTGGCCCAGGAATACATAATCGGCAAACGGGCCGCGCTGCGCCAGCGCCTTCACCACTTCATGAATCCCGTCGAATCGCGTCGATACTTGTTCCGACAGTTTTCCGGCCGCCTCCAGAAAATCACCGCGATTTCCTCGAACCGCCGCGAGGCATTGCAACACCAGCAGCATCGAAGTAAACGATCGGGTCATCACCGTGCTTTTTTCATCGGCATCCGGCAATACGATGCAGTGCGACGAAACTTTCTGAATCGGCGTGCCCACGCCGCAGGTAATAGCCAGTGTGCGCAGATTTTTGGTGCGTTCCAGATACTCGGCGGCATCCACGGCTTCGGACGTATGGCCGGAGCGGCTGATCAAAACCGGCTGGCAGGGAACCGGAAGCGCTTGCGGAAAAAGCATGATCTCCGATGCCGGAATGGCCCGCGATCTTTCGCCGGTCAATATCGACCAGCTGGCCGCCGCCGCTTGCGCCAGATAGAAACTCGACCCGCAGCCGATGAATACCCACTCGACTTTCTGCAGAAGCATGCCGCTGAGCGACCGCAGCTCACCAGTCCCCTCCAGCGCGCTGCAGGCAGACCTGTCCAGGTCGCCGGCTCCGACCGAATCTCCGCGATCGTGTGGGCCCCGATTGTCGAATTCAACTCCCCTGACAATTCTTCCTCCATGCCGAAAATATAAATTTCAGACTGAGATCACTTTTATGTGCGCAGCCCGCAGCCCACGCAGATGTGCCCGGGAAATCTTCTTGTCCGTAATGGTGTGATGGACCGAAGAAGTAGGCGCAATGAACGACAGGCTGCGCCGGCCAAACTTGCTGGAATCGCAAACGATCACCGTAGTCTTCGCATTCTCCATCATCACCCGGTTCGCTCGAGCCTCCAGCAGGTTAGGCGTGGTCAGACCGTATTCGATGTCGAAACCGTCGACCGCCAGAAACAAAATATCGGCGGTGACGTGCCGCAGCGAATCCTCCGCCAGCGGCCCGACCAGCGAAAACGAATTCCGCCGCAGCACGCCGCCCGTTAGGATCACCTCGACGTCGGTTCCGGCTAGCTCGGCCGCGATGTTTACGGCATTGGTGATGACCGTCAAATCCCGGATATGTTTGATCGCCCGCGCCACAGCGGTAGTCGTCGTTCCGGAATCCAGAATCACCACGTGCCCGGGCCGCACCAGGCGCGCGGCCGCCGCCGCAATTTTTAATTTTTCGTTCCGGTGCAATTGTTCTTTTTCGTGTAGGGTGGGGTCGCGCAGCGACGAGGCATCCAGCGGCAGCGCTCCACCATGCGCCCGTTGAATCCGGCCCATTTGGTGCAGCGCTTCCAGATCTTTTCGGATGGTGATCAGCGAAGTGGAGAAACGGCGCGCCAGCTCTTTGACCACGACCCGGCCGTCGCGCTGCGTCAATTCCAGGATTTTTCGCCGCCGCTCTTCGGATAGCATGATCTTTAGCTTGCTTTCGATTCCTTACTTTTTGTTACTATTTGTTATCGATGCCCGATAGCTTGGCATAAACCCAACGCCGGAGCAAGAAATTATGCACGAGCCCACAATCATTTGCGTTAGCGCCAACCCCGGGATGGACCGTCGCCTGCGCCTGAAGTCTCTGGTGGTCGGCGGCATTAATCGCGCCGGCAGCGCGGAGGGCTTTGCCGGCGGCAAAGCCGCGCACGTGGCCATGGCCGCGCACGCCCTGCAGGCCAGAGCCGTCTGGATCGCGTTTCTCGGCGGCGCGATTGGCGAAGAATGTGCCACGCAAATGGAATCGCTGGGGATCCGCGTCGTCTCCGTTCCCACCGCATCACCTACTCGCGTAAATCTGGAAATCATCGCGGACTCGGGCGAAATCACCGAGATACTTGAGCCCGGCGGCCGTCCCGCGCCTGGAGAAGAACGCGAATTCTTGCAGCAATGCACTCGCGAAATTGTGAGCGCCGAGGGAAATGGCTTGTTGGTGATTTCTGGGCGACTGCCGGCTGGTGTTGCTCCGAATCTATATTCCTCGCTGATCAATACCGCTCGCGCAGCGGGAATCGAAACCTTCGTCGATAGCAGTGGTGAGGCATTGCGCGTAGTCGTAGAAGCCAAGCCGCGCTTCGTGAAAATCAATCGTCAGGAAGCGGAAGAATTGCTGGGCCGAACGATCGGAAGCATTTCTGAGGTGGTTGCTGCCGGGCACGATATCATCCGGCGCGGCGCAGCTAGCGCAGCGATCACTTTGGGGAGCGAGGGGCTCATCTGGATTGAATCGGCGAATGGCCCAGTGTGGAAAGCGCAGCCACCCAAGCTGCCGGTAATTTCCGCCGTGGGCTCCGGTGACGCGACGCTGGCCGGGTTCGCGCGCGCCTCAACCCAACGCAGTCCCGCTGAAGCCGCAATTCGTCTCGCCGCGGCATGTGGGGCGGCCAACCTTTCAGCGGCCGCGCCGGCGCGCATCGACCGCGCCACGGTGCAGGTCCTGCTGCCGCAAATCGAAGTGACACAACTCTAACCAGCGCGACGGTTGCTTAGATAACAGCTTGAGCTTCTGCCGTTATTCGATTTGGACGAGGAAGATTCCTGGAATCCATCGCACCGCATTGTCATGGAAAATGTGACGGAGAACACCTTCCGGTAATTTTAGGCCCCGAATCTGCCGCCCGCGATACGGCAACATTTGGTCGGTCGCAAAAAACTTCCAATCCCGTCGCATAAGTTTGTTGCCACTCCTTCAGTGCATCGGCCGTAGGTTCTTCGTTTAGAAGTTCGAGATCGGTGCCGTACACCACCCTGTCCTGATATTTAATAAGAAAATTCCTGACTTTGTCTCGAGGTTGAATCATCAGATATTCCATACGCGCCGCGGTATCCACCGCGAAATTGGGATAACGATCCAATCGTTTCGCGATTTCGTCCACGTCGGTTTCCATGCTTCCCAGGTGCGCGCCGATGACTCGAAGTTTTGGATTCTCAGCCAGTAAATGATCGCGAGCCGCCAAAATCACTTCTTTGCGAGGATGGTCGGGATGCAAATACATATGCCATTCCGGATTTTCCTTGTAGTACTCGTAATCGGGATTGTCCGGATCCAGCGGCTTCCATGACGACGTGGGTTCGGCTACATGCGCCACCAGCGTTTTATTTTCCGCGGCAATCGCCTTATAAATCGGCTCGAAAACCGGATCGTCCGGCATCACGTACGTGCCATCGGGCCGTTTTAGTTCCATCCCAATGTTCTTCCAGATTTTTACAGCCACTGCGCCGGCGGCAAACTCCTGACGAAGTTCCGCGATGGTTTTCTCCCCAAAATCCTTTTGCTGAAATTCAAATGGACTAAAAGTCACGCACAAGCTCGCGTGACGCTGACTGCCTTGCACGAAATTTCTGGAGCGCTCCAATTCCGTAGCCAACTGCCCGTAAATTCCCTGCGTGTCCGCCACATTTATATCCAGCACGTGCAAGCGCAGCCGCACCAGCATTGCCGTAAAATCCGGATCGCTTTTAAACACGTGAACGTGGGTATCGATCGGATCCATCTCCGCAAACGCCTTCAACATGCGGTTGTTCGCGGCATCTAGCTCGTCATTGCGAGGTGCATCCGCCGCAGAACCGCGCATTCGAACGCCCATCGTCACCGCGACAATTACCAGCAGCGATAGGGTCGTTATTGCTTTTCGAGTTGTTCGCATGGTTCGTTTATTCCGTGAATTGATTTAGTGCTTGTTCGATCCCGTTCGCCCGCGGCCTTTGCCCGCGTCGTGGTCGTCGCCGCTGTCCTGGGTTCGCAAGTCAGCGAGAATCAGTTCGACTCCGGCTTCCCGCAGCGGCCGCAGATATTGTGGGTCAGTCAGGGAATCCGTGACCAAAATGTCGATATCCGTAACTGGCCCGACGTAGGCGAATCCCTGATTTCCGAACTTGCTGTGATCCGCCAAGCGCAATGCTCACTCGCGCCGATTTCAAAATCATTTTTTTGATCTGAGCTTCCGCCTGACTGGCCGTGGAAATCCCATACGCGGGATCGATCGCCCGAACACCCAGCACCGCCTTGTCCACGCGAATTTCTGAAAGCGCGCGCTGCGCCCAAAGCCCCGGAAAGATAAAACACATCCTTCTGCAGTTCGCCGCCGGTCGATATCACCGAAACGTGCTGGCTGCGCTGAAGCTCATCCACGATCGGCGGGGAATTCGTGATTACGTTCAGCCGGTTGCGACGCAGCAGGCGCCGCGCCAGTTCGAATACGGAAGTGCTGGCTTCCAGAAAAATCGTCTCGCCATCCAGTATCAGCCGCTCCGCTTCGCGCGCGATGGCTTGTTTTTCGGCGCGGTTGCTGCGCCCCAGCGCTTCGTACGATGGCTGAAAATTTGTGCTGGACGTCCGCGAAACCGCGCCGCCATGCGACCGCTCCAGCACTCCTTCTTTTTCCAGCACTGCCAGATCGCGACGAATCGTGGCGGCGGTCACCCCCAGCGTGCGAATCAGTTCGGAAGCGGTGACACTTCGTTCCCGCGACAGAATCTCGCGGATGCGAAACCTCCGTTCCTCCGCCAGCAGGCTCATCGAAAAATTCCCCAGTCGCGCGAGCGCGTCCCAAAACAGCGGGATTGTGCCACAACTCAGTTCAAAAGTATCCATAAAAGTACAAAATACGTCAAATTCGATAAAAATAGTTGACAAACGTGCACAATCGGACTAATTACCTGAGCCATCGTCATCTCAACCACGCTACCGAACGCGGCTGTCTCGGCCAAAACCGAAGCCCTGGTAGTTTGGCCGACATTCGAACGGGGGTTATCGGTGAATCGATTCTGTTGCACGCATTCCTTGACCAAGGAAGCCCGTATACCAAATCTCAAGTCCGCAGCAGGCCGAGCGGCCTTGCGCGGACGATGGTTCGCTGTGTTGTTCTCCTGACTATTCTGTTGCGCCGCGGCGCAGGCTCAAAAGGACACTGGCAACATCGTCGGCGTAGTGCGTGACAGCGGCGGTGGCCTGGTCCCCGGCGCGAAAATCACCGTGAGCGATGTCGACCGCGGCACTCGATTTGAAACGCTCACCGACGGAAACGGGAATTATGAAGCCGGCCCTCTCAAAGTTGGCCGCTACACCATCACCGTCGAGAAAGCGAATTTCAAGACGGCGGTCGCGGGACCGGTCCAATTGGACGTCCAGGGTCGCGTCGAAGCCAACGTCAAACTCGAGATCGGGCAAATTTCGCAGAAGGTCGAGGTCACGGTGCAGAACCCTCTGCTCGAGACCGAGACCAGCACCATGGGCCAAGTCATGGATAAGACGCGCATCGAGACGCTCCCACTGAACGGCCGCAATTTCGCCCAGCTCGCGCAGCTTGGCGTCGGCGTGGTTCCCAGCGAGCCAGGATCGCGCGTCAGCGGAAGCTTTGGATTCAGCGTCGACGGCGCCCGTTCACTGCAAAACAATTTTTTACTCGACGGCATCGATAACAATTCCAATTTGGGCGACTTACTCAACGAGTCTTCGTACGTCATCCAGCCACCGATCGACGCGATCGAGGAATTCAAGGTCCAAACCAACGATTACAGCGCGGAATTTGGCCGTGGAAACGGCGCCATCTTGAACGCCGTCATCAAATCCGGAACCAACGGCTACCACGGGGACGTCTTCGAGTATTTCCGCAATGACGCCTTGGATGCTACTCAATTTTTCATCAACGGCGTGGCCAAACCCGAGTACAAGCAAAACCAGTTCGGCGCGACTTTCGGCGGCCCGATTCATAAGGACAAGACATTTTTCTTCGGCGACTACGAAGGGTTCCGCCTGCGCAAGGGCTTGCCTCAAACTTCAACAATCCCGGATCAAAGTGAAGCGGGCGGGGATTTCTCCGAGCTGCTGACCAATACTCCGGCGATGGCGATTGACCCGAATACCGGCAATCCCACCGGCGCCGTCGCCCTGGATTGCAGCGGAAACCCGACCTTCGTCGGCGAGCTGTTCAACGCCCGCCAAACCCGGCAGGTACCCACGACTCCAGCCAATCCCAGCGGTCTGTGCGGTGTGCCCATCGCCGTGACCGGTACCGGAGCTCCTACCAACGTTTTTGGCAGCGGGGCCATCGACCCTTTGGCCGCGCGCCTTTCCGCGCTGCTTCCCGCGCCTAATTCCAATAACGCGGGATTCAACTTCATCGCCGTCCCGGTGCGCACCGAAACGCGCAACAACTTCGACGTTCGAATCGACCATACTTTTTCGCCCAACGATTCTCTTTTCGGCCGCTTCAGCTACGAGGATCAGCCCAGCTTTATTCCTTCCCCGTTCAACAATGTGCTGGATGGTGGCGGATTCTTCGACGGTCACGAGGATTTTTCGTATCGCAGCGCGGCCATCAGCGAAACGCATATTTTCAATTCAAACCATGTCAATGAATTCCGGTTCGGCTACAACCGCATCAACGCCCACCGTTACCAGAATAACTTCGATACCGATGTCAGCTCGCAGCTGGATTTCCCGGGAGTTCCCTTCGAACCCGGTACCTTTAATGGTGGACTTCCGACCTTAACCTTCGGCGACGGCTCCGCTCCGGAACTCGGCAGCTCCGGGTTTCTGCCCTCCATCGAAAAACAGAATAGCTACGTGGTTACCGACAACTTCACCTGGATCAAGGGCCGCCACTCGATCAAACTCGGCACGGAACTGCGCTTCGAGCAGTTCACCATCTTTCAGCCGTCGCAATCGCGCGGTACCGCCGATTTCGGCAGCGGCTTTACCGACAATCCAGCCGCTCCCGGCTCAGGTGGAAATGGCTTTGCCACCTTCCTGCTCGGAATCTCCGATGGCGGCTCCATCGTTAACCTGCACAACGTCAATTACCACCGCGAAATTTACGCCGGTTTCATTCAGGATGATTTCAAGCAGTCGTCGCGCTTGACCATCAACATGGGTCTGCGCTACGAGCTCTACACCACGGTCAAAGCCGCCGATAACGAGCAGGCCAATTTCGATTTCAACTGCCAATGCTTGATCGTCCCCAAGGGTCAGAACGCCGAACTGACGCCCATGCTGGCTCAGCAACTCACGATTGAGCGCACCGGATCACCCGGTCTGGTTTCGCCCACTCTGCATAATTTCGCGCCCCGTTTGGGTCTGGCCTTCAAGGTGAGCGATAAACTCGTTTTTCGTTCTTCCTACGGTATTTTTTACGGCGGCCAGGAAAATGGACCTTATTCCAATCCCAGCCCCGGTTTCAATCCGCCATTTTTCGTGACCCAGTCTTTCAACCAACCCTGCTTAACCAATTCCGCGAATCCAAATCCCAATCAGATTGATTGTTCGATCCCTGGTTTTAATTCTCTACAACAAGGTTTTCCTGCAAGTTCTTTGACCGACCCTAACACTCCGCTTCTGTTCTCAATCAGTCCCAGGATCGAAACACCTTTCATGCAGCAATGGTTCGCGGGCTTTCAATACGAGCTGCCGGCGAACACCGTTGCTGAAATTTCTTACGTCGGCTCGCACGGCTCGCATCTGTTCGGCCTTTTCAATGGCAATCAGGCGGTGCCCACCACCGATCCCAACAGTCCAACGGCCGGTCGCCGACCCGATCCGAATATCGATGCCGGTATCGACACCCTGCGCTCGAATCTCTATTCGAATTACAATAGCTTGCAGCTCCGCCTCGAGAAACGATTTTCGAATGGCCTCCAGTTTGAAGCGGCCTATACCTACAGCCACTCGCTCGACGACGCCTCGAGCGCCAGCCTCGGTTCGCAGAATCAGGGCGACTTCCGGCTGCAAACCGACCCGGCTCTGGAATACGGCAATTCCGATTTCGACACGCGCCATCGCTTCGTGCTCAGCTACATCTACAACCTGCCCTTCGGTAAGGATCAGCGGTTTGCGGGCGACGCGTCGGGAGTCTTGAATCAGCTCATCGGAAACTGGCAAGTTACCGGAATTGTTTCGGCGCAAACCGGGAATTGGTTTACGCCTACCGACGATCTGGTGAACACTTCAAACTCCGACTGCGGCGGCGCCGTATTTAACTGCGCCCGCCCCAACGTGGTGGGAAATCCCAATGGCGCGCACTGTTTGCCGGGAACCCTGTTCAACACCTGCGCCTTCGTCGGGAACACCGTCCTGGGAACTTTTGGAGACGCCGGACGCAACATCATTCGCGGGCCCGGCCTGCAGAACTGGGACATTTCGTTCATCAAGCAGTTCCCGGTGCGCGAGCAGATGCACTTCGAGTTTCGCGCCGAGTTCTTCAACATCTGGAATCATCCGAATCTGACCTTCGCCGACGAAACGACCACCAACGAAAATTTCTCAATCGAGCGCGGGGCCTCACAGTTCGGATTTGCCACCGCGTCCCACGACCCGCGGCTGGTGCAATTCGCCTTAAAGTTTTATTTCTAACCTGAGGGCCGGGAAGGGCGGCGCATTGGCGCTGCCGTCCTTCGCGTTATATTCTCGGCGCATGGCATCTTTGCCCAAGCCTTCTCCCACGGCCGGTCTATTTCTCGGGCTGATCATCACCATCGCCGCCGTCGTGGCTTATTCCTGGTACATCACCCGGCAAATTTCCACGCTGCGCGAACTGCAAAACAATCTGGTCGAGCATAATCGCCGCGATTCGCTCCAACTCCTCCGGGTTCAGAATGACCTGAATTCCCTGGGCCTCGCCATGCGGGACATGCTCGACAACGACGAGCCCTACCCGCTGATCGCCTGGCAGGCTCAATTCCAGCGCATCCGCACCGACCTCACCAGCGCACTGCAAGTCGAAGATCAGTTCAGCATGGCCAAACGTGATCCGCAGCAGTCCGTATATCTTCAAGAGTCCCTCGCGCAATTTTGGAATGCGGTCGACCGCACCTTTGCCATCGCGCGTGATGGAAAGGAGGCCGAAGCCCGAACCCAGATTCGTCTTACGCTCCAGGCGCGTCAGGCCACGCTCAGCACCACCGTTTCGCGCCTGCTGGTGCAGAACAATGAGAACGAGCAACAGGCCGCCGCGCAAGTTCGCGCGATTTACGATCGGGTGCAGCGCCAGGTGTACACCTTCCTTACCGCCACTCTGCTCGCGATCCTCCTGACCAGCCTCTATCTGATTCGCTGGAATCGCCGTCTCTTCGCGCAGCTCGGCGATCTCTCGCAGCAGCGCAGCGATCTCGCCCAAAAATTAATTTCGTCGCAGGAATCCACCCTGCGCTCCATCTCGCGCGAACTTCACGATGAGTTCGGCCAGATTCTCACCGCCATTGGCTCGTTGCTCACCCGTTCCGCTAACCATCTTCCGGAAGGCTCGCCGCTGCGCGCCGATCTGGGCGAAGTGCGCGACATCGCCCAAACCACGCTCGATAAGGTGCGCAGCCTCTCGCAGGCGCTCCATCCGGTAATGCTCGACGAAACCGGATTAGAAAGCACCCTGGACTGGTACATTCCCACCGTGGAAAAGCAAACCGGGATTGACATAAGCTACTTGAAATCCGGTGCGCCCTTTGCCGTGGATGGAAATTCCGCGGTCCACATCTATCGAGTGCTGCAGGAGGCTCTCAACAACGTGGCCCGCCATTCCGGTGCGCGCCAGGCGCAGGTTCGGTTGAATTTTTTGCCGGAATCGCTCGAACTCGAAGTCGAAGATCACGGCAAGGGAAGCGACGGGGGCACCGGCCGGATCGGGATCGGGCTGGTAGGAATGCGCGAGCGCGCGGAATTATTGAAAGGCACCATCGAATTCAAGCGGCCGCCGCAAGGGGGAACCCTGGTTACCCTGAAGGTTCCGCGCGAGGAATATCAGCAAAATGGCGAATAAAACGGTCGAGAGCAAGCCGGCCAGGAAACCGGCAAAAATATCCGTGGTGCTGGTGGACGATCACAGCCTCGTCCGCCTCGGCTTTCGGCGCATTCTCGAAGACGAACCGGACATTCAGGTTGTCGCCGAAGCGAGTAATGGCGATGACGCCGTCAACTTCGCGCGCAAACTTCGTCCCGACGTCATCATCATGGACTGCGCGTTGCCCGGCCTGAGCGGGCTCGCTGCCACCAAGACCATTCTCCAGGAATTTCCGGACCAGATCATCCTGATGCTCAGCATGCATGCGGAAGACACGCTCGTTCGCCAAGCGATTGACGCCGGTGCGCGCGGATATATTCTAAAGAATGCCGAAGACGTTGGCCTCGGCAGCGCGATTCGCCGCGTCGCCGCCGGAGAAATTGTGCTCAGTCCGGGCGTCACCAAATCGCCGGGCCTCAAAGGCGATCGTGATTCCAAACTCACCACCCGCGAACTCGAAGTTCTGCAGCTCATCGCCGATGGCCACTCCAACAAAGCCATCGCTGACCAGCTGAATCTCAGCGCCAATACCGTCGCCGTCCATCGCGCCAATATCATGGACGCGCTGGGGATTCACAAAACCGCCGAGCTGATCGTCTACGCCATTCGCAACGGCCTGGTGAATATTTCGTGAATCGCCGCTCGTTCCTGGCCGCTATGGCGGCCCTGGCCTCTAAACCCCTATTGCGAATCGCGGATGCCTATCAAGCTCCGCAAGGTTCCGCGCCGTCTCCCGGATTTCGTCTCGTGGACGTCACCTCCGCGGCCGGAATTCATTTTCGACACAATAGCGGCGCCTATGGCGGAAAACTTCTCCCCGAAACCCTCGGCTCCGGTTGCGCCTTTCTCGATTACGATGGCGACGGCTGGCAGGACATTCTCCTGATCAACGGCATGGATTGGCCGAACCACAAGCAGCGCGCCGACCACCCTTGCGCCTCTATCGCAACAATCGCGACGGAACCTTCACCGACGTCACCCAACGCGCTGGCCTCGACCTCGAAATGTACGGCATGGGCGTCGCCGTCGGCGACTACAACAACGACGGCTTTCCCGACATTCTCGTCACCTGCGTCGGCCAGAACCGCCTGTTCCACAACACCGGCAAAGGCACCTTCGTCGACGTCACCGCGCGCCAGCGGCCTCGGCGGCCGCATGGGCTTCAGCACCTCCGCGCTCTGGTTCGATTACGACCGCGACGGCCTGCTCGATCTCTTCGTCTGCAATTACGTGAAGTGGTCCGCCGGAGCACGACGTCTTCTGCAGCCTCGACGGCAAGCAGAAATCCTACTGCACGCCCGAAGCCTACCGCGGCGAAACCTGCTGGCTCTTCCACAATCGCGGCAATGGCACCTTCGAAGACGTCACCGCGAACAGCGGCATCTTCGACACCAGTTCGAAATCTCTCGGCGTCGCCATGCTCGATTACGATCGCGACGGCTGGCCCGATCTGCTCGTCGCCAACGACACCCAGCCCAACAAGCTCTATCGCAATCTGCACAACGGAACCTTCAAAGATGTAGGCAGTCGAAGCTGGAATCGCTTTCAGCGCCGAGGGCAAAGCCCGCGCCGGCATGGGCGTCGATGTCGCCGATTTCGATAATTCCGGTTCCGCCGGCATCGCCATCACCAATTTTGACAACGAAATGATTGGCCTGTACCGTCCGGCCGGGAAGGGCACTTACAACGACGTTGCCGTCCAAGCCGGCGTCGGACTGCCGTCACAAAATACGTTGGGATTCGGCTGCGCCTTTCTCGATGCCGACCTCGATGGCTCGGTCGATCTCGTCGTGGCCAACGGCCACATCGACGAAACCGTCCGCAACATCCGCGGCAACGTCGGCTACGCCCAGCCGCCTCAACTCTTCTTGAATAACGGCCAGGGGAAATTTCATGAGCTCGGCCAGGCGGTTGGCGACGGTTTTCATCAGGCGAAAGTTGGGCGAGGCCTGGCCTACGCTGATTTCGATCGCGACGGCGACCTCGATCTATTGATGACCACGAACAACGGCCCTGCGTACCTGTACCGCAATGACCAGCTTGCCGGAAACCACAGCATTCGTTTCACGTCTGGTCGGCACCCAGTCCAATCGCGACGCCATCGGTGCCAACGTCCGCATCGAGTACGAAGGCTTCAGCCAATCGCGCCTGGTGAAGAGTGGCTCAAGTTATCTCTCGCAGTCCGAGCTTCCGGTAACCTTCGGCCTTGGCCAACGCGACAAAATTGCCCGTGTCGTGATTGAGTGGCCCAACGGCCGCACCGAAGACTTCAAGGACCTCAACGCCGGACAAACCTATCGTTGC
Organism: uncultured Acidobacteriota bacterium; assembly: GCA_963737765.1. Classification (GTDB taxonomy): domain Bacteria; phylum Acidobacteriota; class Terriglobia; order Acidiferrales; family UBA7541; genus Palsa-295. The sequence continues at coordinate 111,751 of CAVTTY010000012.1, read as the reverse complement.
ATCGAAGCGAAGGGTATCGTCCCGCTGAACCGCTTCTGAATTCTGTGCGCGTCGGCCTTCATTGACTCGCCCCGCGACTCAACCTAAGATTTGATGCACGAAGTTCAAATGTCCGGAGGCTGTTCCATGGCAATTCATCGCAAAGACGCATTACGCCGCACGCAAAACTCAATTCGAGCCGCAGCAGGTTTAGCCTGTCTCGCGCTGGTGTTAATTGCCTCGGGTTGCGGGTCGACACCAAAGGACACCCGCGCCGCGGATGAAACCACCATTCGCGCTCTGGACGCCCAGTGGGCCAAGTCCGCCGCAGCCAAAGATCTGGACGCCACCGTCGGCTACTACAGTGATGATGCTTCGCTCCTTGCTCCCAACTCCCCGATCGCCAGTGACAAGCAATCGATTCGCGAATCCTGGAACGCGCTCCTGGGCCCCGACACCTCGCTGACTTGGCAAGCGACCAAAGTAGACGTCGCGCATTCCAGCGATCTGGCCTACGTCGTCGGCACCTATCAGTTGATGACCAACGATCCCAAAGGCTCGGTCGCGGCGGATCGCGGCAAATTTGTCGAAGTTTGGAAAAAGCAGGCCGACGGCAGTTGGAAAGCAGCCGTAGATATTTTTAACTCCGATCTCCCGGCACAAAAACCGGCGCCGCCCGCTGCCGCCGCGAAAAAAACGGGCCGGCACCCTCACTCCAAAAAGAAAAGCCGTTCGCGCGCGCATTCCAGCGGAATGTGACGCCATGCAGACTTTCTGGCAGGACTTGCGCTACGCGTTCCGGACTCTGCTGAAAGCGCCGGGGTTTACCGTCGTCGCGATTCTCACCCTGGCCCTGGGAATCGGCGCCAACACCGCAATTTTTTCGATCATCAATACGGTCCTGCTGAGTCCGCTCCCGTACCACGACGCCGGAAGGCTCATCAGCATTTCGGCCGGCGACCGAGAAAAAGCGACACCGGAGTCCCCCTATCCCTCCCGAAGTTCGAGCACATTCAGCAACAGACTCAAACCCTCGAAAGTGCCGGCGCTTTTTATCAGACCACGCTGAATATGACCGGGAATGGTGAACCGGAGCAAATCAACGCGAACCGGGTCAATCACGATTTCTTTCACGTTCTCGGCGTCTCGCCCGTTCTCGGGCGTGACTTTCTGCCCGAGGAAGATCAGGTCGGCGGCGCGGAAGTGGCCATCCTTTCCGACGCGTTCTGGCACACCCATTTCAACGCCGACCCGTCGGTCCTCGGCCGCAGCATCGCGCTCGATGGAAAATCCACCACCATCGTCGGCGTCCTGTCTCCCACTTTCCGTTTTCCGTTTCAGCAGCCCGAGCCCGATATCTGGGTTCCGCGCGTCTTCGACATCCTCGGACTACGGCCGGTGCAGTTGCGTTCCGGCGCCGGATTTCTTTTCATCATCGCGCGCTTGAGGCCCGGCGAAACAATGGGCCGCGCCCAGAGTGAACTCGACTCCATCAATCAGAACTACTCTCAAGAGTTTCCCGGTAACGCCGACTCCGGCAAGCACTCCCTGGACGTGACTTCGGCTGCGGACAACCTGGTAGGCGGCGTTCGCCCGTCGCTTTTCGTTCTGCTCGGCGCCGTCGGTTTTGTCTTGTTGATTGCCTGCGCCAATGTCGCCAGCTTGCTGCTGGCGCGCGCGACCGTTCGCGAAAAGGAAATGGCTCTTCGGCAGGCTCTGGGAGCCACGAGCGGGCGCCTGGCGCGGCAACTTCTCACCGAAGGTTTGGTGCTTTCATTCGTCGGCGGCGCGTTGGGGGTAGCCCTCGCGGTTCTTTCTCTTCCGCTCTTGCGCCTTGCGGCGGGCGCCGCCGTTCCACGGCTCGACGAAGTCCACATCAACGGAATGGTTCTGCTGTTTTCGATCGCGCTTTGCATTCTGACCGGTATCGCCTTCGGACTCGTCCCGGCCTGGCAAGTTTCACGTCACAATCTGCACGACACCCTCAAAGAGGGCCGCGGAACTTCCAGCGGTGGCCGCGGCGGGCGCGCGCGTCAATTCATGGTTGTCTCTGAGGTTGCCGTTGCGCTGATCCTCGTCACCGGCGCTGGCCTGCTGATCAAAAGTTTCGACCGCCTGCTGAACGTGAATCCCGGCTTCAAGGCCCAGAGCGTGATGACCTTCCCCATCAATTTACCCACGGCCCATTACTCCGCCGGAACGCAGCGCGCCGAATTTTTCCGCCAGGCCCTCGAACGCATCCGTACCATCCCCACTGTCGAATCCGCCGGTGTTGTCAGCTACATTCCGCTCGCCGGCCCGATTCGCTACGTGTTCTTTTGCGCCGAAGGGCAGGTATGCCAGGGCATCGGAAAAGACCCGCTGATCGCCTTGCGCCAGGCCAGCCCCGGCTTCTTCGAAACCATGCGCATCCCCTTGCTGCGCGGCCGAACCTTCACCGCGGCAGACCTTCCCGGCGCCACTCCCGTCGTGATCATCAATCAGACCGTGGCCGAACATTTTTTCCCCGGCCAGGATCCGGTCGGCAAGACTCTACAGAATTCCCGCGACAGGATTCCCTTGCAGATCGTTGGCGTGGTGGCGGACGTGAAATTCAATTCGCTGGGCGCGCCCAAGTTCGAGGAGATGTATCTGCCCTATCAGCAGAGTCCGTGGATGGCCATGACCATCGTCGTGCGTTCCAACTCCGCCACGCAGCCCCTGGTCTCCGCGGTTCGCGAGAAAATCAAGGAAATCGATCCCGAATTGCCGGTTGCCGGAATTGCCCCGATGGAAAAACTCGTCTCCGATTCTGTCGGCCAGCCCCGCCTGCTCACCGGATTGGTCGGAGCCTTTGCCGGATTTGCGCTGCTGCTCGCTGCCGTTGGAATTTATGGGGTGATGGCCTATTCCGTTTCGCATCGCGTCCATGAAATGGGCATTCGCCTGGCGCTCGGCGCCGCACCGCGCGACATTCTGCGTTTGGTGGTCGGGCAGGGCATGCGCCTGGTGCTCGCCGGGGTCGTGATCGGATTCCTCGCTTCGTTGTGGCTCACCAGACTGTTGGGCTCGCTGCTCTTCAATACCAGCGCCAAAGATCCCCTGACCTTCGCCGTCGTTTCGCTCATTCTCGTTTGCGTCGCGCTCGCCGCCTGCTACTTCCCGGCGCGCCGCGCCACTCGCGTCGATCCCATGATTGCCTTGCGTTACGAATAATTCCCTGGCCCGGCGTAATTTCGATCACTAGTGCTTTTATAGTATTGCCGCGATTTCGTCTTTCGTTTAAATTGCCGTTCAGTCAAACCACTTCAGCCGCACTTCAGCCTTCCCACCCCGGAACCTGAATCTGCGGTAAGCGCGGGCTCCCAGCCAGCACCACTGGCTGGGAACCGTGTCTCTCTAATCCTCAAACCAGTTTCCGGAATTCACGCCACCCCAATTTGCCTTTGGACCGTCTAAAAACAAGCAAGGGCCTGCCAGAATTTGGTGCATCGTGCGTCAAACCGCGGTTTGACAGCATTATTACGGTCTACCATACTGAAACTCGTTTTCTTGGCGTGACGCTCGAGCCTGCGTGGTCGCGTTGGTTTCGAAATCCCAGTTACGGGAGTTGGTGAAAATGTTCCAGAGCCTCCGATGCGGCGCGGCCAGCCTGTGCTTAACTGTGGCCGCCACGCTGTTCAATCAGTCCGCCGCCGCCCAACAGAAACCGGCGGACGTCATGCCGCCCAAAATGGATTACACGGTCCACACCCTGACCAACGGCCTGCAGGTAATTTTCCTCGAAGATCACGCCGTGCCGGTCATCAACCTCCAGGTCTGGTATCACGTAGGGGCGAAGGACGAATTGCCCCGGCCGCACCGGTTTCGCGCACCTCTTCGAACACCTGATGTTCAAAGGCTCCGCGCATGTTCCGGCCGAAGAGCATTCGCGGATCATCGAAGCCGTGGGTGGATTCGACAACGCCGAAACCACCGACGACACCACCAATTTCTTCGAGACTTTCCCCAGCAATTATCTGGAACGAGTCTTGTGGCTCGAAGCCGACCGCATGGGCAGCCTCAACGTCTCCGAAGAAAATTTCAAATCCGAGCGCGAAGTTGTCAAAGAAGAGCGCCGCGTCCGGGTCGAAAACCAGCCCTACGGTTACCTGGAGGAGGATTTGCGCGCGGCAGCCTTCACCGAACACGCCTACCATCACACCGCCATCGGCAGCATGGCCGATCTCGACAACGCCAAGATCGAAGACGTCCGCCAGTTCTTCAACACCTTCTACAAACCCAATAACGCCACGCTCGTAATCGTAGGCGATTTCAATTCCAGGCAGGCCTTACTCTGGACCAAAAAATATTTCGACGGCATCCCCGCCTCGGCGAAACCGATTCCGCGAATCAACCATCCCGAACCGCCGCAGACCGCCGAACGCATCGTCAAGAAGTCCTATTCCAATACCCCGCTTCCCGCCATTGTCATCGGCTACAAAATTCCGCCGCGTTATCACGCCCGACACTTATCCGCTCGACCTCGCTTCCAATATTCTTTCGGGCGGCGAAAGCAGCCGGCTCTACCAGACGCTCGTCTACAAAGCATCAAATTGCGGTGCAGGCCGCTGGTTCGGCGAATTTCTCCGAGGATCCGAATCTGTTTGGGCCTACGCGATCATGAATCCGGGCCACACCGCCGGAAGATGGGCAGAAATCGCTGGTCACTGTGCTCGACGGTTTGAAGACCGCAACCCGCCGAAGCCCGGGAGCTCGAAAAAGCCAAAAACCAGGAAATTGCCGGATTTATTCTGGGCCGCGATACCGATGAAGAAAAGGCCGTCGCGCTCGCCGCCGCTGCGGTGATCGGAAAAGATCCCGGGCTGGCCAACACGGAACTGCCCCATTACCTGAGCTGCACCCCCGACGACATTCAGCGCGTGGCCAAGGACTATTTCGACCTGCAGCATGCCACGGTCATGTTCGTCACCACCTCGGCAACGTCTCAATAGCTTCGCGCGGCAAATGGTTTCTGCTATCTACACACAAATTTTAGGAGTCAGGATGAAGCGCTAAGTTGGGTCTGGAGTTCATGCGGCGTTGCTGCTGGCGATGATGTCAGTCTTCACGACGGCCGCCAAGGCGCAAGAAACGGCAACCGCCCCGGCGCCGTCGCGCGGACAATCCGGACCCAGCGACGCAGGGCCCTCAGAAAGCCTCCGGGATTGTTCCTCCGGGCGTGAAGCTCGCGCCGCAATGCCCGCGGCCGGCGCGCCGCGCCCCTTCGAATTTCCCAAAGCCGCCACGAAAACCCTGACCAATGGCTTGCGAGTTTTCGTCGTTACCGATCACCGCGAACCCGCGGTCGCCGCCCGCCTCGTTCTCCTCTCGGCAGGAAGCGTCAAAGATCCCGCCGTACTCTTCCCGGCGTCGCGCAGATGACTGCCGATCTGCTGACCCAGGGCACCGAGAAGCGCTCGGCGCGCGAGATCGCCGAAACCATCGATTTCGTCGGCGGCACCTTGCAGGCGCCGTCGGCCGCGATGCCACCGCCGTCACTCTGCAAGTGGTCAAAAAAGATGTTGGCGTCGGAATGGATTTGATGGCCGACGTGGTGCTGCACCCAGCTTTCGCTGCCGAAGAACTGGAGCGCCAGCGCGAACAAGCTTTTGTCGGGCTTACAAGTGCAGTATGCCGACCCGGGCTATCTCGCCACGCTGGTCTTCGCGCGTTCGATTTACGGCGACGCGCGGATACGGTCTACCCGAAGAGGGCACTCCGGGCAGCGTCAAGAAACTCACCCGCGATGAACTCGTGAAATTTCACGACGCGGAATTACGCGCCGAATGAAGCCCTGCTCGGCTTCGCCGGTGACATCACTCCGGATGAAGCCTTCGCCATTGCTGAAAAATATTTTGGCCTTTGGCAGAAAGTGAACGTTGCCGCCAGCGCGCCAACCGAAAGCGCCGCGACCACCGGAAAACACATCTGGCTGATCGATAAGCCCGATGCGGTTCAAACCCAAATTCGCGTCGGCAAATTGTCCATTCGCCGCAACGATCCCGATTATCTGCCCTTGGAAGTTACCAACCACATTTTCGGCGGCAGCTACAACAGCCGCCTGAACACCGAAGTTCGCATCAAGAAGGGCCTCACCTACGGCGCGTCCTCCGCGCTCAACGCCCATCTCTATGCGGGCTCGCTCTCGGTGAACACTTACACCAGAACCGAGACCACCGTGGAAGCCACGAAATTAGTATTGAGTCTTTTGGCCGGCATGGCCAACGCTGAAATCAACCAGAAGGAACTGGATTTTGCCCGTGATTTTCTCGCCGGCGTCTATCCCATCTCCTCCGAAACCGCCGAGCAGGTTGCGGATCGCGTGTTAACTGCGGCGGCCTTCGATTTGCCCGCCGATTACAACCAGACCTATCCCTCTAAGATTCGCGCCATGCCGCTGGATCAGGTTCAGGCCACCGCCCGCAAATATTTCACGGCCAAGGATCTCGACATCGTCCTGGCCGGAAACGTCGGCGCCTTTCGTGACTCCCTGAAAAAAGAATTCCCGGACGCGCAGTTCGTTGAAATTCCCTTCGATCAAATCGACGTGATTTCCCCGGACCTGCGCGCCGCCAAGCAGGAATCCGCGGTGGCCTCACCCGAATCGCTGGCGCAAGGCCGGCAAATCCTGATGGCCGCAGCTCAGGCCGCGGGCGGAGACTCCCTGAAATCAGTCGCGACTCTCGGCTTTTCCGAAAGTGGAAAAATCTACAACCCCGGCGGCGATCAACCGCTCAAGGTCAGTTGGCAGGTCTCTTATCCCGATCGTTCGTATGGAGAAGTAAGCCTCGGGCCGGTCAATATTCTTCAAGTCTGCAACGGCACGTCCTCCTGGCTGAAATTTCCCGATAACGTTCGCGACACCACCAACGTCATCGGCGAATTTAAACGCGGCATCGCCCTCTTCGGTGGCGGCTGGGGGATTTATCAGCAGGCTCTCGCCGGAAATGTTTCGGGTCAGGCCATTGGAGAGGAGCAGATCGGCGATAAAAAAGCTCTCGGCGTCGCGGTGCAGTTGCCCTTCGCTGCGCTGAAGCTCTACTTCGATCCGGATTCGCACTTGCTCGCCGCCGCCCGCTACTCAGTCCAAGAGCGAGCAGGGCGAAGTCGAAAACGAACAGCACTGGAGCGATTACCGCAACGTCGAAGGCCGCCAATTTGCCTTTGCCACCGAAACCTACCGCGACGGCGTGAAATTTTTCGATTCCGTCGTGGAAACCGTGAAGGTCAATCCCAAGATCGATCCAGCACTCTTCACCAAACCGGCGGATGCGAGCCCGCCTGCCAAATAAATGTTCGTCTACTTCACGTTGAGGATCACTTTCCCGATATTCTTCCGCGCGTGAATATATTTGTGCGCCGCAGCGGCATCCGCCAGCGGAAATGATTTCCCGATCACCGGCTTGATCTTCCCGGTCTGTGTACATCTTGAAAATTTCTTCCATCTCGCGTCGCATCAACGCCGGCCCGCGACGAGCATTCGCCCCAGACTGACGCCAATCACCGCAATATTGTCGCGCCATCAGCCTCAACGGATTGAACCGCGGCGTCTGCAGCAATCGCGCTCAAGCCACGCGATCGCGCTTTTCTTCCCGTCCGGTCCGGCCGCTGCCGACAAATCCATACACCACCAGCCGTCCCGTCGGTCCCAGGCACTTGTAGCTGTTCGGCGAAAGATTTTCCGCCGATGGCGTCCATCACCATTTCGATTCCGTCCGGCGCAAACTTCTGCACCACGTCCACGAAATCGCTCTTTCTCGTAATCAATCGCGTGATCGACTCCGATCTTGCGCAAAAATTCCTGCTTCGTCGGACCCGCCGTACCGTAAATCTCCAGCCCGCGCGCCCGCGCCAGTTGCACCGCCGCAATTCCAACGCCGCCCGCCGCGCCGTGAATCAAAATGCGGTCGCCCGATTGCAGATTGCCCATCGCGAACATCGCGTGATAAGCCGTCAGATAATTCACGGGAAGCGCCGCCGCGTCTTCGAACGGCATTCCGGCGGGTAAACGGTAAACCTGCCGCGCCGGACACCGCCACCCATTCCGCGTAGGCGTTGATATTGCGTGATCGCAGCAGACCGCGTCGCCCGGCCGAAAGTCCACGCTATCGCCAGACCGTCCTCCGTCGCCAACCTTTTCCACCACTCCAGCCACTTCCAAGCCCGGAACAAATGGCGGCTTTGGGAACGCCGGGATAAATTCCCATGCGCTGCATCAGGTCGGCGAAATTCACGCCCGACCGCTTTCACGCGGATCAGCACTTCGCCCGAATTTCGGCTGCGGATCGGGCATCTCCCGCACTTCTAAAACCTCGGAATCCCCGTACCTCTTTACGGCCATCGCACGCATCAAACCTCCTTCTGCCTGGCGATCCAGATTTAAGAATTTAACCGATGAACCATAATGATAGCAATGACTGGCCTTTCGATGCCTGTTCGCCGCTGCCACCAGAGGATCTATCAGCCGAATCATATCCAGCCTTTATATTTTGGATTCGCGGCCATCCTATCTTAAACTGCTAGACCTTACGCATCGATGACACCCACACATAGAGTAAGAGTCCTGTTTACCGCAGCATCGCAATTTTTGCAGCCACCGGCGGTTTGCCGCGCCGGCTGCCGCGCAGCCGGCGCAGGCGCCCACGCCCGCGGTTCTCACGGCCATGCAGGACGAACTCGACCGCTCGATGGCCGCCATGTCCAAGAGGCGATCCACCGGCCTACTTCATCAGCTACACCGTCGCCGACCGCCAGTATTCCGAAGTGTCCGGCTCCAATGGCGCGCTGCTCGACCAGCACCGAAACGCGCGCGCGCTGGCTCGAAGTCCAGACGCGCGTGGGCACCTATCAACTCGACGACACCCACAAGCTCGCCGATCGCCAGCCCAGTTGGACCAGCCCCGGCACCTCCGCGATCGTCGATGACGACATTCCAGTGCTGCGCCGCGAAATCTGGCGCGAGACCGACCGCCAGTATCGCGCCGCCACGCGAAGCGCTCATTAAAGTAAAGACCAGCCAGCAGGTGCAGGTGCAAACCGCCGAAGGCAGCGCGCCCGATTTTTCGCGCGAAAAGCCGCACGTCTCCATCGGCCCGCGCGTGGAAATCAAAGTGGACCGCAAGCCCTGGGAAGAAAGAGTCCGCGACTACACCGCGGCCTTCAGCAAGTCGCCCGAAGTGCTGAATTCCATCGCCACCTTCACCGCGCTGGGCATGAATCAATATCAGGTGAACACCGAAGGCACCAAGCTCGCTTTCGGCCAGGTGCATTACCGCCTCGAGCTTTACGTGCAAAGCAAAGCGCCCGACGGCATGGACATCAATCGCTACGCCAATTTCGATTGGCTCGACCCCAAAGATGCGCCGGACGATAAAATCGTCTTCGCTCGCATTCAAGTAATGATCCAGGAGACCGAAGCGCTCGATAAAGCTCCGCTCGTCGATCCTTACGCCGGCCCCGCGCTGCTCACCGGCCGCGCCGCCGCCGTTTTCTTCCACGAAGTTTTCGGCCATCGCGCCGAAGGTTTCCGCCAGAAGGACATCAACGAAGGCCAAACCTTCACCAGCAAAGTCGGCGAACAGATTTTGCCCGACGTTTATTTCCATCAAGGACGACCCCACCGAAGCAGCTCTCGATGGCCAAATGCTGCTCGGAAATTACGCGTTCGATGACGAAGGCGTTCCGGCCGCAAAACGTGCAGCTCGTCGATCACGGCGTGCTGAAAACGTTTCCTGATGTCGCGCTCGCCGCTCGTCACCATTCCGCAGTCCAATGGCCACGGCCGCCGCCAGCTCGGTTTCGTTCCAGTGGCGCGCCAGGGAAACCTGATCGTCTCCAGCTCGCACACCGTGACCAACGACGCAACTGCGCCAGCAACTTGATCGACTTGGTGAAAGCAGCAGGGCAAGCCTTTCGGCCTGCTGATTGACGACATCGCCGGCGGATTCACGTTCACCGGCCGACAGCAGCCGCAGGCATTCCAGGTTCTGCCGCTGGTCGTTTACAAAGTGTTTCCCGATGGCCGCCCCGACCAGCTCGTCCGCGGCGTGGACATCGTCGGCACGCCGCTCGTCTCGCTCACGAAAATCGTGGCCACGGGCGACACGCCGGATATTTTCAACGGTTACTGCGGCGCGGAATCCGGCTCGGTGCCGGTTTCCGCCGTCGCGCCGGCAATCTTGATTTCCGAAATGGAAGTGCAGAAGAAAGAAACTTCCACCGACAAACCGCCGATCCTGCCGCCGCCCGCGCACGATCCGGAAGCACAAGGGGCAACGCCAGTGAAGAAACTTTCACGATCGGATCGCGCTGCGTGCGCCGCATTCGCATTTCGCCGTTGCCAGCCTTCGCCGCGCGCCGACAAAAACTGCCGCGCCGCCGCGCAAACTCAGTTGCCGTCGCAGGCAGCCGTCCCGGAAACGGAATCGGATCAAACTCTCCGCGCCATGCACGACGAAATGGAACGCTCCCGCACGCGCCTGCAGCTGCCCGGCGTCGACAAACCGTTCTACATCGAATACCGCCTGCTCGATCTCGACGTGCGCGCCGTGACCTCCTCCTTCGGCGCGCTGATTTCCAGCAACACCACGCGCAACCGCTTCATGAGCATCGACGTGCGCGTCGGCGACTATCATCTGGATAGCTCGAATTTCATCAGCGAAGACGGCTTTCAGGGATTTCTCGGCACCACCGGCGAAGTCGGCATCGACCGCGATTACAATTCGCTGCGCCAGGATTTGTGGCTTTCCACCGACCAGGCCTACAAGCAAGCCGTCACCCAGATGTCGCTGAAGCAATCCTTTCTGCGCAGCCTCACCAAGCCGCCCGAAATTGACGATTTCTCGCAAACGACGCCGCTTGTGAAAATCGATCCCCGCGTCGAGCCCGACTGGACCACGCGCAACTGGGAAGACGAATCCCGCGCAGCTTCCGCTGGCACTGACGAATTTCCCGCAGCTGAACGCGGCTCGCGCGTGAATTACTACCTGGTTTACGTCACCTACTATCTGATGAACACCGAAGGCACCACCATCCGCACCGTCGCGCACCCTCGCCGCAGTCGAAGCCGCTATGGACACCACTGCCGACGACGGCATGGCGCTGCACAATTTTTACGCGGTTTACGTCGCCAAGCCGCGGCGATCTGCCCGATCCCGGCGACGCGTCGGCCAGTCGCTCGGCTCAGGCCGGCACGCGAACTCATGACCTTGCGCCAAGCCCGATCGTTCCGGATTTCACCGGCCCGGTGCTGTTTCGACGCGCCGCCGCAGGCGCCCTCCTCGCGCAGGCGCTCGCTCCTTCGTTGTCCGGAGCCCGTCCGCCGCTTTCCACCATGCCTGCCTTCGACGAAATGATGCAGCGCATGGGCGGCCGCAGCGAATGGTCCGGCCGGGTGGGCAGCCGCGTGCTGCCCGCGACCATGTCGCTCATCGATGATCCCACGCTGAAAGAATTCAATGGCGCAGCTGCTGCTCGGAAATTACGAAATTGACGACGAAGGCGTAAAAGGCCAGCGCGTGCCAATCGTTGAAAACGGCACGCTGAAGAACCTTCTGATGTCCCGCCGTCCCGGCCCTGAATTTCCAGGCGTCCAACGGCCACGCCCGCTCCGCCTTGCTTTCTGACACGCGCCCGCTCAGCAGCAATCTTTTCTTACAGGCGTCGGGTGGACTTAACGCTGCTGATCTGAAAAAGAAATTTCTCGATGCCTGCCATGACGACGGCCACGAATGGTGCCTCGAAATCAAAACCATGGACAATCCGGCGCTATCGTCAATCCGCCAGGAGGATTTCAGCGACTTCATCGGCGCCGTTGCCGGCGGTGTCGCCAGCGGCGAACGAATTCCGCTGGTGATGTATCGCGTTTATGTTTCCGACGGCCGCGAAGAAATGGTCCGCGGCGGACACATCGAAGGCTTGCAGCTGCGCTCTCTGCGCAACATTCCCGCGTATCGGTGACGACGAAACCGTTTTCCCCTACATGCAAAATCCTACCGGCGGATTCGCCGGAACCGCGCTCGGCGCCTTTGGTTCGGCCCAGGGCGGCATTCCCAGCACGATTATCGCTCCGTCGTTGCTGCTCGACGAAGTCGAAGTCCGCGGCTTCCACGGCGAACCGCGTCGCTCTGCCATTGGTTGAGCGCTCCGCCGCTGCACCCAGTAACCGCGACGCACAGCGTATAATCTGCCGATGACTTTGGATCCAGCTCCAGCAGGCCTCGCGCGAAAAACGCCTCGCCGCACTGGCGTCCGTCGGCTCGGCCGTCCTCCTGCTTTCGCTCAAGATTTTTCTCGTCGCTCGCACCGGCAGCTTGGGCATTTTGTCGGAAGCGATGCATTCCGGCCTCGACTTCCTCGCTGCCGTCATCACTTTTCTTTCCGTGCGGGTTGCGGATAAGCCCGCCCGACGCGGACCATCTTTACGGCCACGGCAAGATCGAAAGTTTCTCGGCCTTCGTCGAAACCGCCTTGCTGCTTTTCACCGCCATCTACATCATTTGGGAAGCAATCCAGCGCCTGTTCTTCCACGCCAGCACCCATGCGTCCCAGCCTCATCGCTATCGTCATTCTTTTTCTTTGCATGGGTATCGATTTCGTTCGTTCCCGCGCCTTGAATCGCGTGGCCCAGAAATATCCCAGCGAAGCGCTCGAAGCCGACGCGTTGCATTTTTCCACTGACGTGTGGAGCACCTTCGTCGTCATCCTGGGCATTTCCGGCGCCTGGCTCGGCCTGCGCTACGGAATCCCCTGGCTCGGCATGCTGGACGCCCTCGCCGCTCTCGTCGTCGCCGGCGTAATCATCTGGATCGGTTCGCGCCTCGGCAAGCGCACCGCCGACGCCCTGCTAGACGTTGCGCCCCACGGCCTGCGCGAACGCATCGAAAATGCCGTGGACCGAACCGAAGGCGTGCTGCAAAGCGAACGGGTCCGCGTGCGCAAAGCCGGCCAGCGTTATTTTGTCGACGTCACCATCAGCGTCCCGCGCACCGCCAGCCTGGAACAGGCCCATGCCGCCAGCCAGGCCGTCGAGGACACCATCGAGCGGATGATTCCCGCCGACGTCGTGGTCCACGTCGAGCCTCGCGCCAAATCCGACGAAAACCTGTTCGAAACGATTCGCGCCGTGGCCCAGCGCCGCGGCCTCGCCGTTCACGAATTATCCGCGCATCAATTCGACAACCGGCTTTTCATCGAACTGCATCTCGAAGTCGACGAAGGCGCGAGCCTTCGCGAAGCACACGCACGCGCCACCGAACTCGAAGAGGATATTCGCCTGGCCACCGAACCCGGCGCGCTCATCAACATTCACATTGAGCCGCTTGGCGCGAAAATCGCCGGCGCCGAAGAAATGAAAGGCCTCGCGCATTCCGTCCAGGATTATCTGCATTCCCTCCAAGCCGAATATCACGAAATGGCCGATTGCCATGAAGTTCACGTCCGCAGCGTCGACCACAAAATTCTGGTCTCCTGCCACTGCACCATGGACGGCGCTCTACCGATCACCGAAGTTCACGACATCACCGCCGCCCTCGAAGACCGGGTCAAAGAACGCTTCCCCCAGATTTTCCGCCTCACCATTCATCCCGAGCCAGTCGACGAAAGCTAGACTACATGGTGTTTCTCACTGAAATCAAGGGCCGGTGCTTTTAGTCAGGGCACGGCTTTAGCCCTGCCGTTGGTCGGCATCTTGCGGCTTTAGCTGCTGACGGAGGAATTTTATGGTGAGAGGAATCCGAACTATGCCGACGTGCGCCGTGTGAACACCTGTGCAGCCAGGGCGATCACCGCGGGAAAACATTCCAGGACATACCGCGGCTCCGGCGTTTCCACGAACCTCGCGAAAAATAAAGTGCGCACGATGCAGAACACAATAAGCAGCGCCACGCCCGGTCGACGCCGTGCGATCCAGGCCCCCACCAACGCCAATAACAAATAAATGGCATTCACGCACGTCAGCCCCAGCGTCACCAGAAAATCTCGCCGATCGTCCTGCCATTCCTCGCGCACCGGCCATAAATGACCCGACGACGGCAGCAACTCCACCCGCGGCGTAAACCAAAGCGCCAGCGCCCGCAGGGCCGGTATTTTCAAATAGGTCCGCAGCGGATCGCGCTCAGTGCGCTCGCCGCGCAATCTCCCGAAATCCTTGATCCAGATTCGGATCAATCGTCAGCGCCTCGTTGTATTCATCGACCAAGTCGGAACCCGTTCGCGCTCGTCATCCGAATCGAACGCATACGGGCGGAATCTGCGCAATTACGATTTCCTCCTCGTTCACTTTCCATTGCGTCAGATACACGTCGCGGAAACGCCACATCCAGGTGTTCGTCCAGGCCGTGAAGCCGAGCGGCGTGTATTCGCCGGGCAGTTCGCTGTATCGCGGAGCCAGGAATTGCACGTCGTGCAGCGTGCGCCAATTTCGCGCCGCCCACGGCACCAGCGGCACAGTCAGACCCAACCGCCATCAGCAGTCCCGCGCGCACCAGCTTCATCCAGTCCGCCGGTCGCCACCACTTCGCCACCAAGCACCAATCCCGCTGCAACCAGCAGCAGCGGAGTCTCCGGACGCACCAATGTCCCGAAACCCACCACGAGTCCGCCGAGAAACCACGGATTGGTCAAGACACCTCCGCTTCGCGCAGCTGTTCCCGCGGCATCAGTGTCGCATCGTGCCAGCTCCGGTCTGCAACAGAACCAAAATCGCCAGCGCCGTGAAGAAAATCACCACAGTTTCAGTGAGCACCACGGCCGTGTAGTTCGCCGTGAACGGACACAGCGCCGCCAGCCACAATCCGCGCCAGCGCCACCGCGCCGCCGCGATGCTTCCGGCGCCAATCCGCGCCGCAATCAGCGCAATCACAAAACAAGTCGCCAGATCCACGACCACCTGCGCCAGCATCGCCGCCCGCGTGCGATTGCCCCGCAAACGCAAACACCGCAGCCAGAAACGCCGGATACCCCGGCACCCGCATGTCCACCGGCGTCAGCTGCCCATACACCGGAAATCCGTACACCCCGTTCTTCAGCCAATTCCACGCCAGCTCGATGTAAAATGGAGCATCGCCCGTATCCGTCACCGGAAATTTCAGCACGAGGTACAACCGCAGGGCCAGCCCAGCTTACCGCAGCCAGGGCGATATTTATGCGCGTAATTTGCTTGGGAGTCATTGACAGCTTTCACGGGACCGCTAGCTTGGATTGTCTGAATGCCTGAACGCAAGCCAATTTTTTACGATCAGGAACGCCGCCGCTGGCGCCGGACCCGCCGCGTTCTCGAAATCACCGGCGGCCTTTTCACGCTCGTCCTCGTCGTTTTCGTCATCAACGTTTTCCGCAAGCCCGAGCTGCCCGATATTCTTGCAGCCGCCACGCATTGGAGCGTTCATGCCATCCCGACAAAGCTGAAGCCCAAAGTCGTCACGCGCAGGGCCGCAAACGCAAAGTCGCCGCGCTCGGCAAACTGCCCCAGAATTACGATCCCCTGCGCGCCGCTTTTTATGTGAGCTGACGATCCCACCAGCCTCGCCTCGCTTGCAGCTGCATTACCACGATATCGACTTGCTCATCCCCGAAGCGCTTGCACGCCGTTTCGGCCGACGGCCGCCTGGACATCGAACAGGATCCCAAACTCTCTACCTGGATGCAGACCAGCCGGGATCGAGCTTGCCGATCATGTCCGATGGTCAACAACTACGACGGCAAGGACCTGGGTACATCAAGGAACTGGCGGAAATGCTGGCGAATCCCGCCGCGCGCGAACAAGCTCTGCCAAAGTCCCTCGCCGATTTCGCCAGCGCCGCAGCATCAGTCCGGCATCGTCGTGGATTTCGAGCTGGTGCCCGAGCCAGCCAGCAGGATTTCACGCGTTTCATCCACGATCTCGGCGACGACCATGCACGCCGACCAACCTGAAATTGATGGTCGCGCTGCCCGCCGCGGATTGGAGCTACGACTACAAATACTCTCGCAACGCAAGCCGACGCCGTCATCCTGATGAACTACGATCTGCACTATCCTACGTCCGACGCCGGCCCGATCGCTCCGCAGGACTGGTTCGAGCGCAACATCGAAAACATCGTGAAGATTGTGCCCGCCGGATAAAATCGTCATGGGCATCGCGAATTACGGCTACGACTGGCCGGCGAAAACGAAAACAGTTCCGCATCCCGTCGCCCAGGCCGTCACTTTTCAGCAAGGCATTATCACCGCCGTCGAATCCGAATCGGACGTCACCTTCGATCCCGACACTTTGAATCCGCACTATTCCTACGAAGACGAACAAAATCAGGTCCACAACGTCTGGATGCTCGATGGCGTCACCGCCTATAACGAACTCCGTGCCGCCGAGCGAGCCGGCGTGCGCGGCACCGCGCTCTGGCGCCTGGGCATGGAAGATCCATCCATGTGGTCCATTTGGGACGCGACCCACCCGGACGACGCCATTCGCGCCAAGCTCGACGAAGTCCCGCCCGGCTACGATTTGATTCTCGAAGGCGATGGCGATATCTGGCGCATCACCGCCACTCCGCAGAGCGGCCGCCGCACTATCGATTACGATGCCAGCAGCGACGTCATCGACGATGAGTCCTACCAAACCTATCCGCTTTCCTGGCGCATCGAGCAGATGGGCGCGTCGCCGACACAAACTGGCGCTCACTTTCGATGACGGCCCGGACGAGACCTGGACGCCGCAAATCCTCAATATCCTGAAAGACAAGAACGTTCCGGCCGCGTTTTTCGTAATCGGCGAATCCGCCAACCAGTATCCGCAACTCGTCAGAACGCGAATACCAATCGGGAAACGAAGTCGGTAATCACACCTTCACTCATCCCGATTTTGAAACGATTTCGAAATCGCAGCTGCAGATCGAACTGAACCTCACCGAGCTGCTCCTCGAAAGCAATCTCGGCGTGAAAACTCTTCTCTTCCGTCCGCCCTACGGCATCGATCATCAGCCGGAAACCGCCAGCGAAATTCAGATGCTGCCGATTCCGCAGGCCATGGGCTACATCATCGTCGGCGCGCAGATCGATCCGCACGATTGGGGCGAGCCCAACGGCGGAGCGCCGCCGCCCACTGACACTATCGTCGAGCGCGTTCTCCACGACGCGCCAGCTCGGCAAGGGCAACATCATCCTGATGCACGATGGCGGCGGCGATCGCGCCAACACCGTCGCGGCCCTGCCGCAAATCATCGATGGGCTGCGCGCCAAAGGCTACGAATTCGTTTCGGTCTCGGATTTGCTGGGCCAAACGCGCGCGCAAGTGATGCCGCCGCTACCCACACGAAGAATGGCTGCTGGTGCGCGCCGATGCTTTTATTTTCGAAGTGTTCCGCTGGCTCCGCTCCGGCATCGCCTTCATTTTTATGGCGGGAATTTTGCTGGTCAGCGGACGCGCGCTGATCATCGGCGTTGCTCGCCCTGATCGAAAAACTTGCGCCCCGCGCCCGCCGATCATCCCGAGTACAAGCCGCAGGTCACCGTCCTGATTCCCGCGTACAACGAAGAAGCCGCCATCGTTCAGACCATCAAATCCGCGCTGGCCTGCGATTATCCGAAACTCGAAGTTCTGGTGATGGACGACGGCTCCACCGACCGCACCGCCGAACTGGTGCGCGCCAATTTTGGCAACGATCCTCGCGTGCGCCTGATCTGCGCAGCCGAACCGCGGCAAGCCCGCGGCTCTGAACCACGGCCTGGCGGAAGCCACCGGCGAAATGATCATCTCCATCGATGGCGATACCATCGTCGATCCCGAAGCGATTCCGCGCCTGGTGCGCCATTTCGCCGATCCCAAAGTCGGCGCCGTCGCCGGAAACGTGAAAGTGATGAATCGCAATCGCTGGCTCACCCGCTGGCAGGCGCTCGAATACATCACCAGCCAGAATCTCGAAAAGCGCGCCTTCGATCTGCTGAATTGCATTCCGGTCGTGCCCGGCGCCGTCGGCGCGTGGCGCACCAGCGTGCTGCGCGATCATCACGGCTTTTCCGGCGACACCGTCGCCGAAGATACCGATCTCACGCTCACCATCCGCCGCGACGGCTGGAAAATTCTCTACGACGAAGACGCCATCGGCCGCACCGAAGTCCCGGAAACTGTCGAAGCGCTTGATCCGCCAGCGCTTCCGCTGGACCTTCGGCACGCTGCAAGCCGTCTGGAAGCATCGCGACGCCGTAGGGCAAGCCGAAATACGGCACGCTCGGCTGGATCGCGATTCCCAATATTTTTCTGTTTCAGATTATTTTGCCGCTGGTCTCGCCGCTCATCGATTTGCTGTTCTTGCTCTCGATCGCGCTCTGGGGGCTCGGCGCAGCTGCGCATCGCGCCGCTTGCCGCAACTGTGGACGCTCGCAGGACGTGGAGCGTTCGCTGATTTTCTTCGCGCATCTTCATGCTGATCGACTTGCTCACCTGCGTGGTCGCCTTCGCTCCTCGAAAGACACGAAGATTGGACGCTGCTCGCGCCGCTCATCCTCCAGCGTTTTTACTACCGCCAGATGATGTACGTGGTCCTCTTCCGCGCCCTGAAAGAAGCGGTCCGGGGCCGGCCCGTCGGTTGGCGCGGTGTCGAGCCCCAAACGCCTGCGCCAGTTCCCGGCGATTGAGTAAATTTCACGCCTTCGAACGCCGCTCACCCATTTTGAACTAGGGTAGGAATCGCTATTTTTTAAGGCATTTACCTGATCGGCCCCGAATCCCCGAAGCGCTAGACTCTCCCCGTATCCAGGAGGCTTTTAATTCATGAAAATTTCAACTCTAACCATCGGGAAGATCGCGGCAGGCGTCGTTCTCACCGCTGGCCTAGTTGCCTTCACTCCCGCGCAGGCTTCGGCGGATTGCCAACACGACACGGATAAAGCCGACCATAACCTCCATGAAGCGATCGCCCATCACGGCGCCGACAGCAAAGAAGCCCAGAAATATCGCGCCGAACTCGCTGAAGTACGCCAACGTTGCTGGGACAAAGAAAAGCGCTGGTGGGACGCGGATTCTCACCAGTGGCGCAGCGAGCACTGGGACGATCACGACCACGATCACTAGTCTTTCAAAATGAGTTAGCAATTTGCGCACGAGCAACACCCGCGTCCTCGCTTGGGCCGCGGGTGTTCACCTCGTGATCCCACCTCAAACCGCCAAACCATAGTTCCATTGGCCAATCCCCACCGGTTCTGCTACTATCCAAAATTGTGATGGGCTGCATCCCGATTTCCAGGAGCGGCACCGGAGGTCACATGAGCGTTGCGCCCCGCGCAGGCGACGGAAAAATCACCGTCCCCGGCATTCTGGCCCGCAAGTCCGCATCCTCTTCGGCACCAAAATCCAAAATCACCTGCTTGACCGCCTACGATTTCCCGACGGCGCGTCTCCTCGATCAGGCTGGAGTCGACATTCTGCTGGTCGGCGATTCCCTCGGCATGGTCGTGCTCGGCTACGACAGCACGCTGCCGGTCACCTTCGAAGAAATCCTGCATCACACTCGCGCCGTTCGCCGCGGCACCCAGCGCGCCTTGCTGGTCGCCGATATGCCCTACGGCAGTTTCCACGTGACCATCGAAGAATCCGTGCGCAACGCCGTCCGCCTGATCAAAGAAGGCGGCGCCGAAGCCGTGAAAATTGAAGGCGGCGAACGCCGCATCGAATTGATCGCCCGCCTGGTCGAAGCCGAAATTCCGGTGATGGGCCACGTCGGACTGACGCCGCAGTCCATCCACGCGTTGGGCGGTTTTCACGTTCAGGGAAAAACCGCTGAAGCCGCGCGCCAACTGGAACGCGATGCCCGTGCCGTCGAAAGCGCTGGCGCGTTCGCCGTGGTGCTGGAATCTGTGCCCAGCGAACTTGCGGCGCGAATCACCGATAAGCTGCGCATTCCGACGATCGGCATCGGCGCCGGCTCCCACTGTGATGGTCAGGTTCTCGTGTTGCACGACCTGCTCGGCCTGACCCAGGGCCACAAGCCCAAATTCGCCAGACAATATGTCGATCTCTCCGGCGAGATTTCGCGAGCCGTTACCAGCTACTGTGAAGACGTACGCAGCGGAAATTTTCCTTCCGATGCGGAATCGTTCCGTTCCACCAACGAACTGCGCGACTACCTGCGCGCACCTACGCTGGTGAAACAGCGCACCTGAGCGATACTGCCGGCAGCGCACAGCGGTAAAATGAATCTAACGAACGGAGCAGATCCTCGTGAACCTCGGAAGATTTTACTCTTCTCTATGATTTCAACGCCTGGGCTGATCGTCGCACCTTAGACGCCTGCGCCGCGCTCTCCGACGCCCAGTTCGTCCAGGACCTCGGCAGCAGTTTCCCCTCGGTGCGCGACACGCTCGCCCACATCATGCTCGTCGAATGGGTCTGGCTCGAGCGTTGGAAAGGTCACGGTCCCGAAAAATATCCGTCCAGCGCCGAATTTCCGAATCTCGCAGCTATCCGCGCGCGCTGGGCCGAAATTGAAAGCGACCTGCTCTCCTACATCGCTTCTCTAACACCCGAGGATCTGCACCACGTCATTCATCACAAGACGATGGCTGGCGCCCCTCAGGCGCAACCCCTTTGGCAAATGCTGCAGCACCTCGTGAATCATGGCACCTACCATCGCGGCCAGGTCGCCACCATGCTCCGCCAGCTAAACGCCAAGGCCCTCGGAACCGACCTTATTTTTTATTACCGGGAGCAAGCCCTCCGCGCTCAGCCCTGATCGCCTCCATGGAAACCGTTCACACTATCCAGTGGATGAAAGAGCTGGCCAAAAACGCCCTCGTCAACGAACGTTCACTCGGCCTCGTTCCGACCATGGGCGCGCTGCATGAAGGCCATTTTTCTCTGGTGCGCGCAGCGAAACATAAATGCTCGCCGGTCGTCGTCTCGATTTTCGTCAACCCCAAACAATTTGGACCAACCGAAGATTTGAAAAAATATCCGCGCACGTTCGAAGCGGATCGCGAGGCGCTCGCGAGTCTCGGCGTCGACATCCTCTTCGCTCCCACCTCCGAGGAAATGTATCCCGCGGGTTTCAGCACGTCCGTCAGTGTCAAAGGTCTCAGCGATCGTTGGGAAGGCCGCGCCCGGCCGGGTCATTTCGATGGCGTAGCGACGGTGGTATTGAAATTATTCGAAATCGTGCAGCCTCGCGTGGCGTTTTTCGGCCGCAAAGACGCGCAGCAGGCGCGCATCATCCGCCAAATGGTCACCGACCTGAATCTCAGCACGGAAATCGAGTTATGCCCGATTGTGCGCGAACCCGACGGCCTCGCGCTTTCGTCCCGTAATGTATACCTGAGCCCCGAAGATCGTCGGGCCGCGGTCGCCATATCGCGCGCGCTGGCGGCGTGCAAGGAATGTATTTCGAGCGGAGAGCGGGACGTAGCGAGGCTGCTCGCTACGATACGCGGCAAACTCGAATCGGAGCCACGCCTGACCGTCGACTACGCCGAAATCGTCGACGCCGATTCGTTCGAGCCGGTTCGGATGATTCGAGAGAATTGCTACGTGCTGATCGCCGTCAAGGTCGGCGGAACCCGCCTCATCGACAACGCTTACATCGAACCAGAGGCCGGCGCCTTTCGCGTGCTGCTCTAAGATTCCGCTTCGGCGTCAAAAAAAACTACGATTCCTGCACCGCCGCCAGCACTTCCGCGCCGTGCCCTTTGGGCGTCACGTTATTCCAGATTTTCCGGATGATTCCATCCGGCCCAATCCAGAACGTGGTCCGCACGATTCCCAGAAAAGTTTTCCCCAGAAAACTCTTCATCCGCCGCGCGCCGTACGCCTCCACCACCTGAAAATCCGTGTCGGCCAGAAGCGGGAAATTCAGATTCAGCTTCTCCTGAAATCTCTTCTGCGCTTCCACCGTATCGCCGCTACATCCCACGATTTCCGTGTTCGCCGCCTTGAATTTATCCATGTCATTGCGGAACGCATTCGCTTCATGCGTGCAGCCCGGCGTATTGGCTTTGGGGTAAAAATACAAAATCAGATTTTTGCCTTTGAAATCGTTCAACGAAACCGTCGAACCGTCGTGCGCGGTCACGCTGAATTTCGGTGCCTTGTCGCCTTCCTTCAACATATGCTCTCTCCCATCTGCTGAATGAATATGATTACGCTTCGGCCAGCACGCGCTTCAGAATTTCATTTACGATCTGAGGATTTGCCTGCCCCTTCGTCTCCCTCATCACCTGGCCCACGAAAAACTTAAAGACGCCTTCATTCCCGCTCTTATATTTCGCCACGTTGTCCGGGCTTTTCGCCACGATCGCCCGCGCAATCGTTTCCATCGCGCCGCTATCCGAAATCTGCGCCATCCCGCCAGCCGCGATAATTTCCGCTGCCTTTTTGCCAGTGTCGAACATTTCGCGAAAACACTTTCTTCCCGCTCGCCGCTGTGATTTCGCCGCGTTCCACCATCGCCCAGCAATTCCGCCAGCGCTTCCGGCGCAACCGGACACTCCTCGATCGTCTTGCCCGTGTCATTCAACCGGCGCAGCAATTCCACCGAAATCCAGCTCGGCCGCGCTCTTGGCGTTCGCTCCGGCCCGCACCACCGCCTCGAAATATCGACGCCAACGGTTTGGTCGAGGTCAGCACCCCCGCATCGTAAGGGCTGATTCCGTAATTCGCGATAAACCTCGCCCGCTTCGCACCGGGCAGTTCCGGCATTTCGCCGCGAACCTGTTCCACCAGCGCCGCCGCAGCGATAACGGCAGCAAGTCCGGATCCGGAAAATATCGGTAATCGTGCGCGAATTCCTTCGAGCGCATCGATTCGGTGCGGCCCGCCGCGACGTTCCACAGTCGCGTTTCCTGCGTGATCGTCCCGCCCGCCTCCAGTCACTCCGATTTGCCGCTCGATTTCGTATTCCAACGCGTGCGCCAGGTAGCGGAACGAATTCAAATTCTTCGCTTCCACTTTCGTTCCGAATTTGGGCGCCCCGCGCAAGCGCACGCTCACGTTGGCATCGCACCGCAACGAACCCTCTTCCATGTTGCAGTCGCTCACGTCCGTGTACTCCAGCACCTGCTTCAGCGTCGTCAAATATGAATACGCTTCCGCCGGCGTCCGTATATCAGGCTCCGATACGATTTCTATCAGCGGCATTCCGCAGCGGTTGTAGTCGATATAACTCCAGCGGTCGGAATCCGGGAAGCCTTCGTGCAGATTTTTCGCCGCATCCTCTTCCATATGCACGCGCGTGATTCCGATCTTCTTCTTCGCCCCCTCAACTTCAATCTCGAGCGAACCTTCCAACGCCAGGGGCAGCTCGTACTGCGATATCTGATAGCCCTTCGGCAGGTCGGGATAAAAATAATTCTTGCGCGCGAAAACCGACCGCTCCTGAATTTTGCATCCCAAAGCCAGCGCCGCTCGCACCGCCAGATCCCGCGCCGCGCGGTTCAAAACCGGCAACGCTCCCGGCAGGCCCAGGCAAACCGGACAGGTATTCGAATTCGGCGGGATCGCCAAACTGCGTCGAACACGCGCAAAACGCCTTCGTCTTCGTCTTGAGCTGCACGTGTACTTCCAGCCCGATGACCGGCTCGTACTTCGCCATCATTTCAGGAGTCACGGCAAGCGTCACTGGGGTCGTCCGGCTCATCCGAATCCGAGATTATAGCATCCGCGCCAGCGCATTGTTCACCGGCGCGGGACCGCACATTGGATAGCTCCGAGAGACGAACTGGCACGCCGTCAACAAACCAGCGTGCCAGGCCGCATCTGCCTATGCGTCCGCTATTCGCCGTGTCTTCCCGACGGCGGCAAGTCCACCTTGAAACCCGCCATGAAATTCAGCCGCAACGACGGAAAACCAAACGCTTCCTCATATCTCTGGTTCAGAAAATTATTCAGCCGCCCGTAAATTTCGATGCCTTTCGGCAGCCGATATGAAAAGCCGGCATTCAGCAGCTCGTAACCGTGATTCCGGAACAGACACGGAAGCTCCGAGGCTGCACGCAAAGGTTCCTCGGTTTGGTTCGATGTCCAGCACCGCGCCGCGAATCGTCCCGTTCAAATTGAGCATCAACCGATTTTTCGTCCAAGTCGCGTTGAATCCCGCCGGAGTTGTGCGGACGGCGAAGCAGCGGCTCTCCCACTGTGAACAGGGATCCACCGGCCCTCAGGAAACCGTCCAGCGCCAGGATCGCGAGTATTCAGTCCACGTGTACGAACCCGAAAATTCCAGCGAACGAATCGGACGGAACCGGATGGTTGTTTCCAAGCCGTACGGCCCGCGATCGTCCGATATTCTCCGAATCGAAATTCGTCGGGCAAATCGCCGGTGCGTCACGATTTGATCTTTGAATTTGTTGTAGAAGTATGTCACGTCCAGAATCGCCCGGTCCTGCGCCATCCGCTGCTCGATTCCCGCATCGAAGCTGATACTTTCTTCCGGCTTCAGGTTCGGATTGTTCGGTGAACGCCAGTTCGAAACCATTCGGCGCGCGAAAGCCGGTTCCGAAGCTCGCATGCAGCCGCGTCGCGCCGAAAAATCCATCACCCGTCGTCGTTGCGCGCCAGATACGCCGCGGAAATTCTCGGGCGTCACTTTGGCGATCGTATTCGCCGGAATACCGGGCTGTCCCGTATCCATGTTGGCCGGGACCATATCGGTCTGGATGTCATCCACCCGCACGCCGGCGTTGATGAACCAGCGATCCGCGGGCGTCCAGCGGTTCTCCGCGAAGAACGCGTAACTGTTGCGCCCCAGCATGAACGGCGCGTCGCCCGCATCTTCCACAAACATATTCTTGAACGAGTCGCGGTCGTACTCGAACCCCGCCACTAAAGTGTCCTTCGACGAAACCGCGATCTCGCTTCGCGTGTTCGCCACAACCCGCAAGTTGTTCGTGAACGAATTTCCTTCCGATCGGCGAAATGAATGTGATGCGATCCGTCGAGACGCTCACCGTCGTCACCTGCTGGAACCGCGAAGAAAACTGCTCCGTGTACTGCGCCTGATAGCCAAATAAGATTCTGGTTCTGATGTGTCGTCGGTCGATTCCCGGGAAAGAACCATCCGGGTCCGAGCCATAAGGCCCGGGTAACCCGACCGCGCCAGCGTCGCCGAAAAAGTTCACATTGAATTTACGCCGCGGCGAACGCGAATATCCCAGACTCACCGTCGACGGCTGATCGCGGTAACCGTCATTCTGCATTTGTCCGTCGCGTTTGCATGCGCGACATACTGTACGCCCAACTGAATCCCTCGTTCAGTCGCCCGCGCCCGTCGTCGCCGACACGCCACGTGTAGAAACTCCCGCGCTTCCCCCATAAACGAAAAATGCGGCGGCCCGTCTCCGCGAATCGTCTCAATGTTGATCACGCCCGCCACCGCATTCGAGCCGTAAAGCGCGCTCTCCGGCCCGCGAATTACTTCCACCTGCTCCACGCCTTCCGCGGGCAGCGGCGACAAATCGAATCCACCCCCGAAATCGTTCAGCTGAATCCCATCGATCATCACCAGGTTGTAGTCCGAATCGCCGCCGCGAATAAAAGCGCTGGTAACTGTTCCGCGTCCGCCGGATTGATTGATCTCGACGCCGGGCAAGCCCGCGCAACACGTCCAGCGCCGCCTGCGCGCCGCGATCCTCAATTTCCTGCCGCCGACACGACGCTCACCGAAGATCCGATCTGCGAAGTCAGCGCCCCGCCGGGCGCGGCGGACACGACCACTCGTATCCTGCACCGCGCTCAGACGCAATTGCAGGTCTGCGACCGCTTTTCGTCCGGCTGCAATATCGATATCCACCGGCACCTGATCGAAGCCAGCAAGCGTGGCCAACCACTTGGTACTTTCCCGGCGCGCAAATCGTCGAACCGGTATTGTCCTTGCGCGTTCGTCTCGCGCACTTCCAGTCCGGCCATCGCGTACAAAAGCGTGACTCGCGCGCCCGGCACGACTTGTCCATCGGGATCGAAAACCGTTCCGGAGATCGATGCGTGCTACTGGTCGTGCGGCGAGCCTTGCGATTCGTCGTTGAATTCGCCGGGGAAGTTGAGCTGTGCGTGGGAACCGCAGGAGTCAAAAATAAAAAAGGGAAACCAATACACCAAACGCTCGATCGTAGTCTCATTTTTCCTCCTCTCCCTCTCGCGCGGGAGTTGAAGGTTGTCCGAACGCGCGTGCGGCCTTGCACTGGCGCCCGCTCTCAGATTGAAACTCCGCCGGTCTCCTGGCTTGGCGGCTCGCTCACGGTCTCGCTGCAAGACAACGCACGAAATCCGAGCATCAGCGCGGCCTTCCCATCCTGCACCCGCATCGCTCAGCCTTCGAGCGATTCGCGTCCCAGACAGTGGCGCGCGCTGAAAAATTCCGCCTTACAGTCGCGCGGCGGCGACGGCTTTTCACCGTCTTCCCGTGCGCGGAGTCTCGGGTGATTGTGGACGGCGTCGCGAATCTCTCGCCTGCATCGCTTCTAGCAGCGCAACGACAACGAGCCTCTAACGCAATGTGCCAGAATCACAGACTACGTACCCCGGATATCGGAAATTTTAGCGCGTTGCCGCGCAGAATCACCCGCGGCCGCCCGCTACGCGCGCATTTCCACCTCGAGCGGCGCCTCAAACACCTGCTGCAGCACCTCCCGCTCGTACACTTCCGCCGGGGTCCCGATGCGCAGACACTTGCCTTTGTGCATCAACGCGATGCGGTCCGAAAATTCCGCCGCCAGATTCAACTCGTGCGTCACCACCACCACGGTGTAGCGATTTTCATCGGCAAGCTTCCGCAGTCGCCGCAGCAATTCCACTTTGCCGCCGATATCCAGATGCTGCGTCGGCTCATCGAGCAGCAGCAGCGACGGCTGCTGCGCCAGCGCCCGCGCCAGAATCACGCGCTGTTTTTCCCCGCCCGAAAGTTGATCCATCCAGCGGTCGCGCAATGCGTCCGCGCCCACTTGCGCCAGCGCATTTCCCGCCATCAGGCAATCTTCCGTCGGATTCAAAACGCAGCCGCTTGCCGTACGGATAGCGCCCCTGCAGCACGTATTCCCACACGCGCAGCGGAAACAGCAGTTCGCTTTCCTGCGCCACCAGCGCGATGCGCTGCGCGCGCGCTCGCAATTCCAGCTCGCTCACTTCTTCGCCGTCCACTTCCACGCGCCCCGACAACGGTTTCAGCAATCCCGCCAGCAATTTCAGCAGCGTCGATTTGCCGCTGGCGTTCGGCCCCAGAATCGCCACCAGCTCGCGCTGCTGCGCCTCGAAGCTCACCGGCCCCAGCGTGAATTTCGGCGCCGAACGGTCCGTCGCGGAATACGCATAGCTCGCCTGCTCCACTTTCAGGCGCAGCCCGTCCGGCGCGCGCCGGCGGAATGGCTCGCGCCGACGCCGGATCCGTTTCCCGCGACCGTGCTCATCGCATTCTCCTGCGCATCAAATAAATAAACACCGGCGCTCCCGCCAGCGCCGTCATCGCGCCCACTGGCAATTCCGTCGGCGCCACCACCGTTCGCGCCAGCGTATCCGCCAGCACAATCGCGATCGCGCCGCCAATCGCCGACGTCGGAATCAGCAGCCGGTAATCCGTGCCGAAAAGCATGCGCATCACGTGCGGCACCAGCAGCCCCACGTATCCGATCGCTCCGCTCACCGAAACCGCCAAGCCCGTCAGCACCGACGCCGCGACGTAAACCACCAGTTTCACGCGGTTCACGTTCACGCCCAGATGCCGCGCTTCCTGCTCGCCGGTCAAAATCAAATTCAGATCCGACGAAGTCGTGTAAATCGCACCCGCTCGCCACCAGAAATCAGCAAGAAATACAACCAGCCGCACATTCGCATCGGCGGAGGCGACTGCAGATCGCCCATCAGCCAGAACGCCATGCCGCGCAGATCCCGCCCGCTGATCGTCGTCATCAGAAACATGATCACCGCGGAAAAAACGACGCCGCCACGATTCCCGCCAGCAGCAAAGTCGCGCTGTCCAGTTGTCCGCCGCGCCGCCCCAGAAAATAAACCGCCGCGACCGTCGCAGCCGCGCCGATGAACGCCGCCAGCTGAATCGCGCCCACCGTGTGCGGCGCGACAATCAAGCTGATGATCGCGCCCAGCGCCGCGCCGCTGGAAACTCCCAGCACGTACGGATCGGCCAGCGGATTCCGCAGCAGCGCCTGAAATCCCGCGCCCGCTGTCGATAGCGCCGCGCCCACCAGAATTCCCAGCGCGATGCGCGGCAGTCGCAGCCCGAAAATCACGCTTTTGAATTCCCCGGGCATCGCGTCCCAATGTCCCAGCGCCCCGCTGGTACAGCGTCATCACAATGTCCCGTGCGCTCATGGGGTACGCGCCCATCCGCAGCGAAACCACCACCTCCACAAAAAGAACGGCCGCGAGCGCCGCGCAGATCGATAGAATTTTCGCCGGTGTCAGCGGACGCATGCCACCAGCCGTTCCGCGTCGGATTCCCACATCCGCGTTCTCAAGCCGTCGCCTGCTTTTGCCCTGTAACTCCGAACACTTCAGGATGCAGCCCGTGCGCCAACTGCACCACCACGTCAACCAGTCCGGGTGCCGGCCGCGTCACCTCTTCGCCGACCACCACGACCCGGCCCAGTTTCACCGCCTCAATTTGATTCCACGACGCCCGCGCCTGCAAATCTCGAACTTGCTCCGCATCGTTCGTTTCCGAATGATTGTTGGCCAACACGATGTAGTCCGGCTCCAGCCGCAGCACTTCTTCCATGCTGATTTGCGGCCAGTCCTGCTTCGAAATAATCACCGACTCCGCGCCGGCCCAACGCAGCGCGTCCGCTATAAAAGTATTCTGCCCAATCGTAATCAACGGATCTTCCCAGACCACAAACAACACGTGCACCAGAGGCTTGTCGCGCAATCCGGTTTGCAGCGTCATCCAGCGTCGCTTGCAGCTTCGCCACCAGCGCCGCGCCCTGCTCGCGCGCTCCCATCACCTCTCCCAGCATCGCAATCGATTCCAGCATGTCGCGCACCGTGCGCGGCTCGACGGTGTACACCGCGTATACCCAGTTTCGTGATGGCGTCCACCGTTTCCCAGCGATTGATCGCCGTCGCCAACACCAAATCCGGGTGTAACGCCACAATCGCCTCCAGACTCGGAGTCAACGGCGCACCGATGTGCGGCTTTTCTCTGGCCGCCGCCGGCGTGTCGCAATAGGTCGTATCGCCCACCAATTTATCTTCCAATCCCAACGCGTAAACGGTCTCCGTTAGATTAGGAGCCAAAGACACAATGCGCCGAACATTCACCGGAATCGCCACACGGCGTCCGGTTCCGTCCGTCACGATTTTCGTTTCGGCGGCTTGGTTCGTCGCTTTCTTTGAATCTTGCAGCGTTGCGCCAGATTGGCGAGGATTCAAAATATCGCCCGCCCGCGCGAAAGTCGGCAGCGCGCAACCGATCAGTGCGCCCATCGCCGCCGTCAAAACTTTCCGTCGAACTCTGCTCGCCAAAATCATCCCCAAAATAAAAAAGCCTCGCGAACAAAACGAGGCGCTTTGCCACACTCTTTCTCGCGAAGAGCGTCAGCTTCGACCGGTCGGATAGGTTTCCTGACTTTCGGCGGTAAAACAACCGATTACAGTGGCGGGACCGTGGCCGATTTTCGCGGCCTTCCCTAAAAACTGAAATCGCTCGATTTCAGTTTTTACCCGCAAAGACGCCGTGGGCGTACTCTACGGGCTACCTCGAACCAGCTAAGTTGTCATCGCGAGTGTAAGCGCCTCCCCGCGAACGTGTCAAATCTCGCCTGCTCCACCGGCTTTTGACTCCTCCGACGTGGGCTCGCCCACAAATATCAGATAACCATTCGGATCTTCGATGTGAAATTCGGTCATGCCGTATTGGCGGTCGAATAAATCCCGGATCCGGTAGCGAATCTTGAACGATTTCACATGGTCCCACATCCCGTGAATCCCGCGCACCTCAATGTAAATCTCGACGTGTCCCCGCAAGCGCTTCATCACGCTCTTCCGACGCCGCTTTCATGAAATGAATAATCTGCCCGTCGCGCGCCACAATCGAATATTCCGCCGACTTCATGGTCGGCACGAATCCCAGCATGTCCTGATAAAAAGCGAGTGTCTGCTCCATATCCGCGACGGCCAGCATCGGGCTGATTCGCTTGATTTCAGAAGCAGCGGTCACTTTCCAGCCCTGGGTCTTGGATTAGCTTAAGGTCGATTAAGTCGCAGCGGCAACTGATTTTCCGAGAGTAGCCCGGCGGAATTTGGTCTTCAGGGAAATATTCAAGAATCTAACGATTCTTCCACTTCGGCGCCCGCTTTTCCACCAGGGCGCGCAAACCTTCCTGCGAATCCTCCAGGTCGGCCAGTTCATTCAGGAAAACCTTCATGGAATTGCGCACGCCATCGCGCAGCGGCATGCCCAGGCTGCCCAGAATCGCTTTTTTCGCCATGGTCAACACCGGTCCCGACTGCGCCGTCACCTTGCTCGACCACTTCATCCACTTTCGCCACCAGCTCTTCCTCCGGCACCAGCCAGTTCACCAGTCCCACTTCGCTTGCGCCCGCTCCGCCGTCATCGCTTCGCCGGTCAGCACCGTTTCCAGCGCCACTTTCGGCCCAGAATGTACGGCAGCACGGCCGCTGAAAGCGGAGGAAACGCGCCCAACTTAATTTCCGGCTGCGCAAACCGCGCATTCGGCGTCGCAATCACCAGGTCGCCCAGCGCCGCCAGTTCCGCGCCGCCGCCGTATGCCGGCCCATTCACCACCACCAGTACCGGTTTCGAAGTGTCCATCATCGCCGAGAACGCCGTATGAAACGCATCCAGCAGCTGAAACACGCGCCGCTGCGTGTATTCGCCCAGCTCGATGCCGCCCGAAAATGTTTTGCCTTCCGAATCCAGCAAAATCATTTTTACGTCCCGCTTCTCGCTCACCGAAGAAATGCCCGACGCGATTTCCATCAGCATCCGCTCGTTCAACAAATTCTGCGAGGGGCGGTCCAGGCGCAGATGCGCCACTTGGCCTTCAATCGCGGAATTTTACAAACTGAAAGTCTTCGATCTTCGGCGCGTTCAGCGAAAGCGTCCCGAGCTCCTGGATCTGCACGTCCACCCGGTTCGGTCGCCGCTCTTTCGTCAGTTGCATTCGCTTGGCCCCCCGGCCCTGCCGCGATTTCAAAATCTTTTTCCGAATTCCGCTGCTATCCGTTCAGCACCGCGCCAGCGGCGCGCACCAGGGACCGCGCCTGCTCCATCACCACGATGGCCAAGCCGCCCCGCAACACGAATCTCACCAAATTTGCGTAGAAGAGAAAACCCATTACCCGTTTTATCCTGATGCAGCGTATTCGGCGAGCCTGGCCCGGATTCCTGAAACCGCAGGAGTCTTAGCCGCCGTGGCTCGTTATCCCTAAGCCTAGACCATGTCGCCAAACCTGGCCACGACGGATGCCGGACCATGCATACAATCCGCCACCGTCCATACCCTGTACGTTCGTACAGGAAGATGTGATAGCGTTTCTGTGCCAAATATGACGACCCTACACAACCTGACCGCCGCGTTTCCTGCGGACTATCAAACCATTCCTACTCCAACAGGGAGGCACGCGTGAAACTTGTCCTCGCCTCCTCCTCGCCCCGTCGCGCCCAGATCCTGCGCGACGCGGGTTTCGACTTCACCATTCAACCGGCGAACGTCGACGAGTCTCTCGCACCCGGCGAAGCCGTCGAAGCCTACGTCGCGCGCATCGCCCAGGCCAAAGCCCATGCCGTAGCCGGGCGTGCACTCGCTGACGGCACTCCGGCCATCGTCATCGCCGCGGATACCGTGGTCTTGGCCGGCAAACAAATTCTCCCCAAACCGAAAGACGCCGACGATGCCCGCCGCATGCTGCGCCTGCTGAACGCCACCACCCATGAGGTTTTGACCGGCCTGTTCGTCATTCGTGCCTACGACGGCATATCGTTCGCGCATCTCGAACGCACGCGCGTCGAATTCAACCGCATCTCCGATCTCGACATCGATGCTTACATCCAAACCAAGGAACCTTTCGACAAGGCGGGGGCCTACGGAATTCAGGGCATCGGCGGTAGGTTCGTGCGCAAAGTCGACGGCTGTTACTTCAACGTGATGGGCTTGCCGCTCTCGCGCCTCTGGGAAATCCTTCGCCAGATGCGCTGGGAAGATCTGAACCTGATGATCGCGGCCCAAAAATAAAAACGGCGGCCTCAGGCCGCCGTTGCATCACTCCGTAACTAAAATTCGATCGGTGCTACTTTTTCTCTTCCGCCGCAGGCGCTTGCGGCACCACGGGCGGTGCCACCGGAGGAGCCTGGTTAACGTTCTGGGTCGACTGCGTGTTCCCGCTCATGCCATCCTTGAAATGGCGAATCCCTTCGCCCAGGCCTTTCATCACTTCCGGGATTTTCTTCCCGCCGAATAGCAACACCACGATTGCGAGCACGATAAGCCAATGGATCGGGCTGAACTCACCCATAAGTCACCTCGCTGAAGCTTCCCTCAACCCCAAGTTTCGCCCTAAATCGCCTGCGCCGCCACTGTTTCATAACGAAATACTCCTTAGATTATAACACGCAGGTCCCCCACCCGCCGCGTCACCCGCTCCCGGTCGAGGTGTTCCAGTAACGGTATGGCGTACTTCCGCGAAACTCCCGGTAAGTTCCTTGAATGCCGTGATCGGCAGTTGCTCGCCTTGCTTCTTCTTGTAACTCGCCAGCATTTCCTTCAGCCGGATCAGCGCCGATCCGATGGAAAATCAGGTCGGACGCGACTTTAACCAACACCTTTTCGCGCAGCAGGATTTGCAGCAGCTTTTCCGCCCGCTTCGAATCCACGGGGAGTTTTTCCAGTATCGCCGCGAATCCCGGCACGGTCAGCCCCGCATTTTCGAATTCGTGTTCAATCAGCGCCTTCGCTTTGGCCTCATCGCCAGTCAAAACCAGTTCACGCCCAGCACTCTGGACCACGTCTCCCGTAACCGTCACCTTCCGTGCCTTCACCAGGTCGTCTAACGCTGTTTCGAAAACCACAGCTCCCGAGTCCTTCACCTTTCCCAGCAAATCCTGTTTCGAAATGCCCGGCAGCAAAGGGTTCGCGCGGTGAAATTCCTCCACCATTCGGACCAGCGTTGCGGCGCACTCATTTACCAGTCTCACGTTTGCGAAAGTAGGCGGCTGATTCGCCACCGGCCTTGCGCCTTTCGCGGTTACCAGCTTCGCCGCCACGTCCTGAATCTGGCTCGGCGGCCAGCCCGTCCGTTTCAATATCTCGTCCGTCGTCAGACCCTGCCCGTTCCGCTCCAGCAGGGCGCCCAGAATCGCCTCAGCGTTGCCGTTTTCGAGTGTTTCCAGAAATGGAATCACGGACTGATCCTTGCTCTTGCGTCGCGCAGGCTGGACGTCCAACAGTACTCCGCCGCCAATCGTTTCGACCGGCGAAAACTGGCGCACGATGAATCGATCGCCAGGAAGCAATAGGATGTTTTCCTTGAAACGAAGTTGAGCGAGAGCCGAGCCGCCCGGAGGCACGGTGCTTTTCTCTCCAACCAAAATAACTTCTGCGATCAACTCGGCCGCGCCTTGATGAAAATGTACTCGCGCCAGATGTTTCAGCGGTTTGGCCGAGGCCAACAGAGTAATTCTCACGTCAGCCCGCTTCGTCGGTTCAAACGCGCCAGCGGGCCCCAGCACCATTCCCCGCGTAATTTCTCCGTGGTCGATTCCCGCCAGGTTTACCGCCGTACGTTGCCCGGCGCTGGCTCGCTCGATTTGCTTTCCGCCGGAATGTAACCCGCGCACCCTCAGCCGCTTTCCGGTCGGATATAGCTCCAGTTCATCTTCCACCCGAATCGCGCCCGAAATAAGCGTGCCGGTTACCACGCTTCCAAATCCTTTCATCGCAAAAGATCGATCCACGGGAAGCCGGGGCAGTTGCCGGGGATCTTTGACCGGCAGGGATTGCGCTAGCCGCACCAGGTTTTCCTTCAGAGCGTCCAGCCCCGCCCCAGTACGCGCACTCACCGGAATGATCGGCGCCGCCTGCAAGAACGACCCGCGCACAAAGTCTTCCACTTCCAGCCGTACCAACCCTAATACGTCCGCATCCACTAGGTCGGATTTTGTAATCACCACAATTCCGCGGGAAATCCCCAGCAGCCGGCAAATATCGAAATGCTCTCTCGTCTGCGGTTTGATCGATTCGTCCGCGGCAATCACCAGCACCACCAGATCGATGCCGCCCACCCCCGCCAGCATATTACGCACGAACCGCTCGTGCCCTGGCACATCCACAAATCCAATTCGAACATCCCCGAGATCCAGGAACGCGAACCCCAGATCAATCGTGATTCCTCGCCGCTTTTCTTCCGCCAGCCGATCCGGATCGGTTCCGGTCAGCGCTTTGACCAGCGACGATTTGCCGTGGTCGATATGTCCCGCGGTCCCGACAATAATGTTTTTCAAGGTTTGCATGGAACGCGCTTTGCTCTGCCAGTGTCTCTAAAGGTGTCTCAAGTAAGATGCCCCGGAGATAGTCCAAGGCTCGCTGCGAGGAACCCGCGTGTACCTGATGTATTTCTGAAGCGCAGAAAATCTAAGCGCTACCGGTAATCCCGAGAGCCAGCCCACACTACGCTGCCGCGATTTCCGCCGCGATTTGCAGTGCCGCCGCTCGCGGGTCAGCTGCCGCAGTGATCGGACGCCCCACGACCAGATAATCCGCGCCATCCCGAATCGCATCCGCCGGGGTCGCCACTCGCGCTTGGTCGTCACCGGTAGCATTCGCTGGTCGTATCCCGGGCACCACCACCAGAAACTCAGGCCCGCAGGCCTCTCGCACCGCCCGAATCTCGTGAGCCGACGCCACCACCCCGTCCATCCCCGCTTCCTGTGCCAGCCGCGCCAAGGCCACCACCCTCGCCGAGGGCGGTCCGGCAATTCCGATGCGTTCCAGCGCCTCTCCGTTCAAACTCGTCAGGATCGTCACCCCGAGCAATTTCGGCCGGGTCTTCTTACTGCCAGCCGCCTCGCGAGCGGCCCGCATCATCTCCACGCCACCCGAAGCATGGATCGTCACCAGCCGGACGGACCGCAGCCGGCTCGCCGCGGCCACCGCATGCGAGACCGTATTCGGAATGTCGTGGAATTTTAGATCGAGGAAAATCTGAAACCCCAGGCCCGAAAGCTTCTCAACAGCTTTCGGACCCTCGGAGGTAAAGAGCTGGCTGCCTACCTTGAACATCCCGGCGACGCCGGATAGCTTGCGGGCCAAAGTCAAAGCAGGTTGCAGGTGGTCTACATCGAGCGCGACGATCAGTTCTCGCGATGCGCGTATTCGGGGCGTGAAGGCACCTTTAGGAGTTCGAGCCGGACCTTCGCCAGTCCGTGCTGATCGAATCCTAACTTACGGGCCACTTCGTAGGAAACATCTAATTCGCGACCTTCAATGTAAGGTCCTCGGTCGTTGATTCGAACCACTTGGCTCCGGTGGTTCCGGATATTCACCACCCGCACGATCGATCCCAGCGGGAGCGTCGGGTGCGCCGCCGTGTCGGCGTACATATCGTAGGTCTCGCCATTGGCGGTCGGCTGGCCGTCGAAATCGTCGCCATACCAGCTGGTCGTGCATTCCCACACCGCCAGCGGCTTCAGCTGCCCAGCGGCTGGTTTCGTCTTTGTTGTAGCGGGGGAGTCGTTCTCGACGTTACTTGGGAGAGGGCTGCCCGGCTTTCCCGTCGCGGTAGGATTCGCGGTGGGGATAAACACAAGCATACCCAATCCTAAAAACACGGTTTGCAATGCCACAAATACCTTTGCTTTCATGGTCTCCTAGCCTTTATCGAACCAGCTCAATTTTAACCGTCTTGGCACCATCGCCGCAATCGGTTTATCGCTGTAGCTGCCCTCGTAAAGTGCTGATTTTAAGAGCCTTTTCGTTCTTCGCACCAGCTTTCTAGACCCTCAATCAATCGCTCGGACGCCCTGGGGTCTATAAAGTGGGCTGTTCCGACTTCTACCGCGGTGGCTCCAGCAAGGATGTATTCGACTACATCCGTCGGTTTTTCGATCCCACCCAGGCCAATCACCGGGATGCTCACTGCCTTGCAGGCCTCGTAAACCAACCTCATGGTTATAGGTTTTATCGCCGCGCCCGACAACCCTCCCGTCGTACTACCGATACGGGACTTTCGGCTGTGGGCGTCTATACACAGTGCGGGGTAGGTGTTGGCGACCACCACCGCGTCCGCCCCCTCGCTCTCGGCGATCTTTGCCGTAACTCCAATCGCGTTAACATTGGGCGAGAGCTTCACCCACAAAGGCCGCTTCGCCGCTTGCCGCGCCGCCCGAACAACCGCAGCCGTAAGGTCGGGGTCAGTACTATATTCCAGCCCCCCCTGCTCCACATTGGGGCAGGAGATGTTCAGCTCATACCCGGTCAAGCCCTCCGCGTCCTCCAAGACCCGTATCACCTCTACGTAGTCCGAGATCGAGTATCCAAAGACGTTAGCGAATATGGCGCACTTATGGCGGCGCAATGCCGGGAGCTTGTCCGCGACGAACGCCCGGACCCCTACGTTCTGCAGTCCAATCGAATTGACCATCCCCGAGGCGGTCTCGCAGATCCGTGGGCTCGGGTTACCGTCGATCGGCCTGGCAGAAAGGCCCTTGACCACAATTCCGCCCAGCGCATCGAGGTTCACCAGATGCGCGAACTCCACCCCATATCCAAACGTGCCACTCGCTGCGATTACCGGGTTTTTGAGGGAGATACTGCCAACGCTGACTTGAAGGTCAACTGTAGCGGGCCGTTGTGGGCTGCTTGCCGGCGCCGGCGAACTCACGGGCTAGAGTCTATCACGCTCCCGCGGTTTCAAGGCCGATTCCGTAGCGCTCAGACCGGGCCGTCGCCCTCGAATAGCCCGGCTCTTCGGCATCGTCCGTGTCTGTGTTAGGATACGCGCCGATGCGCGTAGTCGAAAAACGACAATTGCTCTCTGCCGATGAGATTGGCCGCACGCTACAGCGGCTCGCCCACGAAATCGTTGAAAAAAGTGGCGGCACGGATGACCTGGCCCTGATCGGCGTTCGTCGCCGAGGTGTTCCATTGTCCGAGCGCCTGGCCAAGACCATCCAGAATTTTTCCGGCGTTCAGATTCCCGTCGGCACCATCGACATCACGCTCTACCGCGACGATCTTTCTACCGTGGGTCCCCAGCCCGTCGTGCACTCCAATGAAATATCGTTCTCCGTCGATGACCGCGACCTCGTTATCGTCGACGACGTGCTCTACACCGGACGTACCATTCGCGCCGCGATGAACGGCCTCTTCGACCTCGGCCGTCCCAAGCGAATTCGTCTCTGCGTCCTGATCGATCGCGGGCATCGCGAACTCCCCGTCGAAGCATCCTTTATCGGCAGCAAAGTGCAGACCAGCGACACCGAAATTGTCGAAGTGCATCTCAAGGAAATCGATGGCGACGAACGCGTCGTTCTAGTCGATCGCGTTGTGGAATGAAGAGCCAATCTAGCTGACGACGGGTTATACTGACTTAAAGGGAAACAGTGCTGCAGCGTTTGGAACACCTGCTCGGAATCGAAGACCTCACCCGCGAGCAAATTTCATTTATTTTGGACCAGGCTGCGCCCTTCCAGGAATTCCAGAAACATCCCCTCAAGAAATTAGCCACCCTGCGTGGCAAAACCGTCGCCCTCGCCTTTTTCGAAAATTCCACCCGCACCCGCATAAGCTTTGCCACCGCCGCCGCCCGCCTGGGCGCCGACACCATGAACCTGCAGGCCGAATCTTCCAGCCTGAAAAAAGGCGAATCGCTGCTCGATACCGTCCGCACTCTCGAGGCCATGCGTCCCGACGGCATCGTCATCCGCCACAGCTCGTCCGGTGCGCCGCAGCTGATCGCCGATCGGCTCGGCATGCCGGTCGTAAACGCCGGCGACGGTACCCACGAGCATCCCACCCAGGCCTTGCTCGACGCTCTTACCATTCGTGACCGCAAAGGAAACCTCGAGGGTTTGAATCTCACCATCCTCGGCGACATTCTCCACAGCCGCGTCGCCCGCTCGAATATTTTCCTGCTCAGCAAATTCGGCGTGAATATCACCCTGTGTGGTCCTTCCATGTGGGTACCGCGCGAACTTGAATCCCTCGCACCCAACGTGCGCCGCGTTTCGCGCATTGAAGACGCCCTGAAGAACGCGGATGCGATCATCGTGCTGCGTGTACAAACGGAACGCCTCCACGAACCCGCCATCGCCGCTGAAGAATACATCTTGGGATACCAACTCACGACTGCAAGGCTGAAGCTGGCCCGGCCCGACGCGCTGGTCCTGCATCCCGGGCCCATGATTCGCGGTCTCGAAATCGACGCCGCCGTTGCGGATGGTCCGCAATCCTGCGTGCTCGATCAGGTCACCAACGGCCTCGCCATTCGCATGGCGCTCCTGTATCACCTCGTCGGCGGCGCCGCGGTCGAAGCGCCTCCCGCGAAAGAAAAACCAAAAGATTCGACCAAGGATTGAACGAATGCTACTGATCAAAAACGGCCGCGTACTCGATCCCGCCACCAAATCCGATTCCGTCCAGGATGTGTTGCTCTCCGGCGATCGCCTCGAGAAAATCGGCGCGGGTATTTCGGCGCCCGACGCCGAAGTTTTCGATGCCAAGGGATATGTCGTCGCCCCGGGATTCATCGATCTGCATTGCCACCTGCGCGAACCCGGCCAGGAAATGTCCGAAACCATCGAAACCGGCACGCGCTCTGCCGCGCGCGGAGGATTTACCGCGGTCTGCTGCATGCCCAACACCCAGCCGGTGAACGACAACGCTTCCATCACCCGCGGAATTGTGGAACGCGCTGCCGCAGCAAACAGCGTTCGCGTCTGGCCCATCGGTGCCGCATCGGTAGGAAGCAAAGGTGAAGCCCTGGCCGAAATCGCCGCCATGAAAGACGCCGGAATCGTCGCCGTCAGCGACGACGGCAAGCCCGTAGCCACCGCGCGCCTGATGCGGCAGGTCATGGACTACTGCTCCACTCTCAATCTGCCAGTCATCGATCACTGCGAAGATCCGTCGCTTTTTGCCGGCGGCGTCATGCGCGAAGGTCCGCGCTCGCTTCGTCTGGGCCTGAAGGGAATTCCCGCGCAGTCGGAATCCATTTGCGCTGGACGCGACGTCGAAATGGCCGGCCTGACCGGGGCCCGCCTGCACATCGCGCATATGTCCACCACGGGCGCGCTCGAATATGTTCGCGCCGCTAAAAAAAACGGGCTGCAGGTCACCTGCGAAGTCACCCCCCATCACTTCACGCTCACCGATGAGGACGTCCGCTACGATACGAATTACAAAATGAATCCGCCGCTGGCTTCGCGACAAGATCGCGACGCCCTGATCGCCGGCCTGATCGACGGAACCGTCGACGCCATCGCCACCGACCACGCCCCGCATCATGCGGCGAGTAAGGACGTCGAATTCGATCGCGCCCCGTTCGGCATCACCGGATTCGAAACTGCTTTGGCCCTCGGCCTCAGCGAACTGGTCCACACCGGCAAAATGAAACTCATGCGCCTGCTGGAATTATTTACCACGGGACCCGCGCGCGTGCTCGGCCTGGAAAGAAAAATCGCCTCAGGTCAGGTCGCCGACCTCACCATTTTCTCGCCCGACCAAACCTGGACCTACCACGTCGCCGATTCTCCCAGCAAATCCCGCAACACCCCATTCGACGGCCGCACCTTCAAAGGCGCTCCAGTCGCCACCATCGTCGCCGGCCGAATTATCTGGCGTCAATAGTAGTGGGATAGGCTCTCAGCCTGTCTGCACCCCACTCTCAGGGGGGTGTGCTTTTCGGTGCCGAAATATTCCGCCGATGCGAAGTAGTCCACGGACACTCATCCATGGCTAGCCCTGCCCGCACAAGAAGAAAAGAAAGTCTTCCATCCCGAGCGCAGCGAGGGATCTGCTTTTTACGAAGTGGAACCGCAATCAATCGCGAAGGAAATCAAAATAACGAGGCCTTTCGTCCGGGCTCGGCTTCAGCCGTGCCGAAAGAAACAACGAAGGCGCGCGGCTTTAGCCGTTGAGGGAAATGTCTTAATGCGCGGCGGGCTCCGACGCAGGATGCATCCCATGTTGCGGCACTTCATGAACCCCCCGCAACGGCTGCTCCTGATAAAATCGGTAAAACTGATTCAACGGCCCTGCGCCCTTTCCAATCGAATACGATTTTTCAATCGCCTTCGTGACGTAAGCCTTCGCCAGAATCACCGCCTGCCGCAACTGCAACCCCGACGCCAGATGCGCCACGATCGCCGAAGAAAATGTGCAACCCGAACCATGCGTATTCGGACTTTTCACGTGGTCGCCGCCGAAAGTTTCCACTTCACTCCCGATGCACAGTACATCCGTCGGCTTTTCCAGGTGTCCGCCAGTCACCACCACCGCCCGCGCGCCCATTTCGATCAGCTTCAGCCCCGCGGCCTTCATCGAAGCCACATCCTTCACCTCGATGCCCGTCAGAAATTCCGCCTCCGGAATATTCGGGGTAATCACGCTCACCCGCTTCAGCAACTCGTCCTTTACAAATTTCAACCCGGAGGTGTCCAGTAATTCCGCATTACCCGCCGTCGGCCGAAAGACCGGGTCCAGCACCACATGCGCAAATTTATTCTTGTCCAAAAACTCGGTGACCACCGAAGCATTTCCGCGGTTCGCCAGCATTCCAATCTTCACGCCCGCCAGCGTCACATCTTCCGCCAGCGTTTCAATCTGCGCCCGCAGCGTTGCCGCCGGAGTAGCGTGCACCGCAACCACGCCTTGCGTGGATTGCACGGTCAGCGCCGTGATCGCCGCCACTCCGTAGCAATTGTGCGCCGCAAAGGTTTTCAGATCGGCCGCGACGCCCGCGCCGCACGAAGGATCGAACCCGGCGATCGTCAGCAGAATCGGCGGAACGCTACTACTGGTCGGATTGCTCAATTCTTCTCGCCTCCACAACCGGCCCAAAATAAAAATAGGCCGCCACAGCCGGCAAAATCGCTCCGGTGGGTCGGCAAACAAAAATGTACGCGGATTGTTACTGCGAACGCAAGTTTAAATTTCGAATGTAGCGAGAGCAGAGAACAAATGAAAAAATTCTTAGGCGCGCATCCGGCTACGGGAAAAGTCCGCGCACCAGCGTAGCATCCGCCACTCTTCCCACCGCCAGCGCGTAAGCGCCGGTCCGCAGATGCGTGCGATGTTTGCGCGCCGATTCGTGCACTTCGTGGAACGCCCGGCGAATGATCAGTTCCAGCTTCGCGTTCACTTCCGCTTCGGACCAGAAGAAACTTTGCAGATCCTGCACCCACTCGAAGTAACTCACGGTCACTCCGCCGGCATTGGCCAGAATGTCCGGAATCACCATGATGCCTTTTCGCGCCAGCACTTCGTCGGCATGCGGCGTCGTGGGACCGTTCGCCGCTTCCGCGATGATCTTCGCCTTGATCTGATCGGCATTGTTCAGCGTGATCACATTTTCCAGCGCCGCCGGAATCAAGATGTCGCACTTCATGGCCAGCAAATCGTCATTCGAGATCCGCGAAG
This sequence comes from uncultured Acidobacteriota bacterium, assembly GCA_963737765.1. Taxonomy (GTDB): domain Bacteria; phylum Acidobacteriota; class Terriglobia; order Acidiferrales; family UBA7541; genus Palsa-295. The sequence continues at coordinate 70,192 of CAVTTY010000012.1, read as the reverse complement.
TTCCCGGCATGCCCACCACCGTCCCGGAACGTTCCTTGTACCGCATCGCCTTCAATGGATCGATGCCCCGCGAATTGAACACCCCTCCGCGCGAATCGCTGATCGCGATCACCCGCGCTTTCTTCTCCGCGAATAGTTTCGCGGCAATCGATCCGGCGTTGCCAAACCCCTGAATCGCCACGCTCGCCCCGCGTAGCGACATTTTCTTCAGCTTGCACGCTTCTTCCACCGCGATCAGGCATCCGCGCGCGGTCGCTTCGTTGCGGCCTTCCGAGCCGCCGATCGAAATCGGCTTCCCGGTCACCACGCCCAGCGACGAATAGCCCTTGGTCATCGAATACGTATCCATGATCCAGGCCATCGTTTGCGAATCGGTATAAACGTCCGGCGCCGGAATGTCTTGCTCCGGTCCAATAATCGGCAGAATTTCCGATGCGAACCGGCGCGTCATCCGCTCGAGTTCTGATTTGCTCATCCGTTTCGGATCGCAAATCACGCCGCCCTTGCCGCCGCCATACGGAATGTTCACCGTCGCGGTTTTCCACGTCATCCACATCGCCAGGGCTTTCACTTCATCCAGCGTCACTCCGGGATGGTAGCGAATTCCGCCCTTGGCCGGCCCGCGCGCCACGTTGTGTTGCACCCGAAAGCCGGTGAAAACTTTGACCTGCCCGTTGTCCAGCTTGGTGGGCACCGAAACTTCCAGCACGCGCTTCGGCGTGCGCAAGATCTGCCGCAGGCCCTGGTCGAGCTTCAGGTATTCGGCCGCAAGGTCGAACTGAATTTGCGAGATCCGATACGGATTCAGGTCCTCGCGCGGTGCGATCCGCGGAATCGGTTGCGCGCTCGCTGGCTTGGAGACAATGGCCATTCAATGGTCCTTTTCGGGCGCGGCGAAGTTGTTGCCAGCCGTCGTCCAGGTCCCGCCCGGTTGTGTCCTTCCGGTGCTCGGCGAATCGAAGTTTAGTCAAGCTGCACAGGATGTCAATGGAAAGCACTGAAAAGGCGCGACATCCCGTCAATGTATGTTGAGAAACCAGCACCCGATTTGCCCTGCTCGGACAAGGCTAAGTATATGACAAATAAAAGGTTACGAGCGCATCCTGTCGCAGCCGCTCGCTCGCGCCTCCAGCTCATGTTTCTCATCAAAATCAGGGGAAAAGTCGATTGACCACGCCGCCGCGAACACGCTACGCTTCGCCCGGACATTCGCTTTTACACCTATGATCGCCCTGTTCCGCAACACGCTGCCTCTGACCAACCAATCCGCCCGCACCCTGTTCGCGTATTTATCATGGAGCCGCACTTCTTCGTGACTGGGGAGACAGGAACGGAGTTGAGGGCGTCCGACGCGGCGCTGGTCGCTCGTCTCGTCGAGCGCGATGAGTCGGCGCTGGCCGCGCTCTACGACCGCTATGCGGGAATGTTGTCGTCTGTCTTGAACCGCATCTTGCGCGATACCCAGGCCGCCGAAGAGATTCTGCAGGATATTTTTTATCAGCTTTGGCGCACCGCGCCACAGTTCGATCCGGCGCGCGGCTCGTTGCCGGGATGGTTACTCGTCATCGCCAGAAATCGTGCCATCTCGCGGTTGCGGCGGCATAATCCTGCCAGCGGCGAGGAGTTGCTGGAGAATACGGTCGTGCTCCCCACCAATCTGGAGAGCACCATTGCCCAGCAGCAATTGATCGGTCAAGTGAAAGGCGCGCTCGACGGTTTGCCTAAGGAGCAGCGCGCCGCTATTGAACTCGCGTATTTTGAAGGTTTGACGCACAGCGAAATCGCCGCGCGAACCGGCGATCCCTTGGGAACGGTGAAAACTCGGTTACGTTCGGCAGTGGAAACCTTGAAGCGGAATTTTAAACAATGAGCGACGGACATCCAACCCGGCCGGAAGATTTCGACCTCTACGCCCTCGGCGCCTTCGATGGCGACGAAAAAGTAGCGTTCGAAACGCACCTGGCGTCTTGTGCCAGTTGCAAAGCGAAATTGGGCGAGGCCCAGGGCCGCATGGCCTCGCTCGCGTTGTCAGCGCCGGCGGTGTCGCCTTCGCCGGGCGTGAAAGAGCGTTTGATGCGACAAGTGGCCGCCACCTCGCCCCGAGCGAGCGGCGCGCGGCCCCAACCCGAGCCCGATCGCACTGAAAGTGTTTTTGCCCGCTGGTGGGGATTGCTGCTTCCGGTGGCTTCGGCTTTTGCGCTCGCCACGCTTTTGCTCTGGTTGCACAATGACCAGCTCGAACGCCGGATCGCGGAACTCCGTGGCACGGTGGACGAGCAGCAAAGCAAGCTCGCCCAGGCTAAGGATATTGCAGAGTTAATGAGCGCGCGCGACACTGTGGTCGTTTCGCTGGCGGTGCAAAAAAATCAACCGGAAGGGACCGCCCGCGTTATTTATAATTCCCGCCGCGGCTTGCTCGTCTACAACGGCCACTTGCCGCCGGTCACTTCCGATAAGAGCTACCAGTTGTGGCTGGTGCCGGCCAGCGGCGCGCCCATCAGCGCCGGCGTTTTCAATCCCGTCACCGACGATACCAATTCGATCGTCGCGAAAGTTCCGCCCGGAACCGCCGCGAAAGCCTTTGCCGTCACGCTCGAACCCGCCGGCGGGAAACCCGCTCCTACCGGACCGATGATTCTGGTCGGCCCCGTTTCGTAAATTCGGCTCTATTTTTTAATTGCTGGAATTGTGTCGACGCCCATGTACGGCCGCAGCGCTTCTGGAATCGCTACCGAACCGTCCGCCTGCTGAAAATTTTCCACCAGCGCGATCCACGTCCGCCCGACGGCTAGGCCCGAGCCATTCAACGTGTGCACGAAATCGCTTTTTCCCGTTTTCGGTTTGAAACGAATCCCGGAACGCCGTGCCTGAAAGGCCTCGGTGTTCGAGCACGACGAAATTTCCATGAATTCGTTCGCCGACGGCAGCCAGACTTCGATGTCGTAGGTCTTGGCCGCGGCAAATCCCATATCCGCGGTGCAAAGCTGCATCACCCGATAATGCAAGCCCAGCTTCTGCAAAACCGCCTCTGCATTCTTCACCAGCGATTCGAGTTCGTCGTAGCTGGTCTCCGGCCGCGTAAATTTAAACATCTCGACTTTCTGAAATTGATGCTGCCGTTTCAGTCCTCGGGTGTCGCGGCCGGCGGCCCCGGCTTCGGACCGGAAGCAAGCCGTCCAGGCGCAAACTTTGATCGGCAGCAAAGCCTCGTCCATGGTTTCGTCGCGATGCAGGCTGGTCAATTCCACCTCGGAGGTTGGCGTGAGCCACAGATCGGTGCCTTCCAGGTGAAACATGTCGGCCGCGAATTTCGGCAACTGGCCAACGCCGGTCAGGGACGTGGTGTTCACCAGAAATGGCGGCAGAATCTCGGTGTAGCCGTGTTCCCGGGTATGCAAATCCAGAAAGAAATTGGCGATGGCCCGTTCCAGCCGCGCGCCCAGACCGATATACACCGCAAACCGCGAACCCGCGATTTTTATCGCCGATTCGAAATCCAGAATGCCCGCCCCTTCGCCGATTTCGTAATGCGGTTTGGGAGCGAAATCAAACTTAGGCGGCGCTCCCCACCGGCGCACTTCAATATTGTCCGCCGCGGATTTTCCCACCGGCACGCTGGCGTGCGGAATATTCGGCACCATCAGCAGGAAATTCTTCAGCCGCTCGTCCAGCTCGGTGATCCGCACATCATTGTTCTTGATCGTGTCGGAAACTTCCTTCATCTGCGCCAGCAGCGCGGTAGCGTCTTCGCCCGCCTTCTTCATTCGCCCAATTTCGTCGCTGGCCTTGTTGCGCTCCGCCTTCAGCTTTTCCGTCGAGAAAATAAGCTGCCGCCGTTCGGTATCAATCTCGCGAAACGGCGCCAGGTCCAGCGTCGCACCGCGGTCCCGCGCCATTTTTTCAATCGCGTCCAGGTGGTCTCGTACGTATCCCAGATCAAGCATAGGCCCAGCAGAATACATGAAAGCGCCGGCCGGTGAAAACAGGTACCCTCACCCGAATTGCTTTCGATCACACCGCTAAGAACGTGCTGGCTTAACCGATTGCCACGTCGATAACAGGCTAGTAAACTGGTGGGGAACTCGCCCCGCTAAATTGTCGCGGCGGCGAGCTTCCGAGGAGACTTTTGGATGTTAGCTGAAGGCCTATACCTGTCGCAGGTCTGGATGGGGAGCCAAATTTCGCAGAAATTCCTGCCCTCGAAGATCCGTCCGCTCACCGCGCACATCAAGTTCACCGAAAACTGTCAGGCCAAATGCATCAGCTGTGACTACTGGAAGTCACGCTGGGAAGATTCGATGGACACCGCGCGCGCCATCCGGCTGGTTCACGAAGTAGGTGACGCTGGAATCCGCAATCTGCGCTTTACCGGCGGCGAACCGTTTTTGCGCCGCGATTTTTTCGAGATTCTAAAACAATCGAATACCTCGCCGTTCAAGCGCATCGTGGTCCAGACCAACGGTTTGCTGATCAAAAAGCTCCACAAGGAAATCAACGACTCGCCCATCACCAAGATTGCCCTGTCACTGGACGGAATGAAGGAAACCAACGACCAGGTGCGCGGGATTAAGGGTTACTTTGATCTGGGCATCGAAGGACTCAAGCTGCTCCGCGGCAAAGAAATCGCCATTTCGGTCACGCCCAACCGCATGTCCGCGAAAGAACTCAATGCTCTGGGAGAAATGGCCGACAGCGTCGGCGCCAACATCGAGATCAATATTCTTTCGCGCAGCCTGTCCTTCTTCAAGAACGCCGATCTGGATGCCCTGTGGCCGGGCCAGAGTGATGTGGTGGAGATTGCGAAATTCGTGCGCGACAAACTCAAGCGGCCCGCCTACGAAACCGACTACATGACCCAGTATTTCAACAATGAGGCGATCGAAGAGCCGGCCTGCGTCCTGGGATATCTCCAGATTTTCGTGCTGTCGAATGGCGATGTACTCACCGGATGCTACCCGCTGAAGCCGGTAGGCAACATTCTGAAGAACACCCTCGCCGAGGTGCTGGCCTCGGACGCCTACGTGCACCAGGCGGAAGCCATGGTGCGCCGGGAATGTCCGGGATGCACTTGCGGAATCGAAAGTTCGCTGGCCATGAAGCACGCCGCGTCCAGCGCCATGTTCGAATTAAGCCGTTTGACCCATCGCCAGCCCACCAGCGAGAAGGCAGCCGCGTTGGAAGCGACCGCGCAAGTCTAATATCGAGCGTCTTCCCGAATTACAACCCAAGCTACACCTTGTGGCTCACCTGCGCGGCACCGCTCTCCGTCTTCGCATCCTTGCCCGTATGTTCCTGGAACCACTTCCAGGTTGTCACCAGCCCCTGACGAAGTTCAGTCTTCGGATTGAATCCCAGCCGGCGCCGAGCCTTTTCGATGTTCGCGTAATTGCGGGAAATTTCACCGGCCCGCGACGGACGGAACTGAACGTCGACCGCCACCTCGGGCAGCGCCGCTTTGATCGTCTCCAGTAAACTCAGAATCGAAGTCTCGATGCCCGACGCAATTTGAAAAACTTCTCCGGGAGTTTCGGCCCGGTCAGCCAGCACAATCGCTTCCACCAGATCGTCCACGTACACGAAGTCGCGCGTCTGCGCGCCGTCGCCGTAAACGATCAGCGGCTCGCCCTGCATCAGGTTCCGCAGAAATTGCGCCACCACGCTGCCCTTGTGATACGAATACGGCCCGTACACATTCGAAAAACGCAGCGCCACCGTGTTGAGCCCGTAGGAACCAAAAAAAGCCGAGCAGTACGCTTCGCCCGCAAGCTTGCCCGCACCATACGCCGAAACCGGCCGTGGCACCATATCCTCGTGAACCGGCGGCTCCTGTTCCCCCAGAATTGCGCCGCCCGTCGAAGCAAAAATCAGCTTTTTTACACCCGCGTCCCGCGCGGCCAGTAAAACATTCAAAGTCCCCAGCGCGTTGATCTCGAAATTCAGCGCCGGATCGGAAACGGATTCGATGACCCGCGTGTGCGCCGCCAAATGCACCACTACGTCCACGCCCTCGCAGGCTTTCCGAATTGCGGCGGTATCCCGGATATCGCCTACCAGTAGATCCGCGCCGAAAGGTTCGATATCCCCGCGCTTGCCGAGCGAAAGATTATCCAGCACGCGCACTCGCGCCCCGAGCTTGGTTAGCCGGGATACCAGGTTCACGCCGATAAATCCGCAGCCGCCCGTTACCAAATAAGTTTTCATCGTGGTTTTTGCGGCTCCATTTATTTCGGTCGGCAAACGCTGCTAGTGCGACGAACTATGCTCGGGGCTTTGGCCGGCGGGCACCAGCGTGCCTTCCTGCAGCCGGTAATTCACCCCGCGCCACCGAATAATCTTCTGTCCAAAACTGACGATCCAGATTCCGAAGGCCATCGCGTCCCACAACGGAATCAGCGCCATTTTTTTCCACACCCCGCGCTGCTGCATGCCCCAGCTTCCGATCAGCCAGGCCATCGCAAATCGAAAAGCAAGATAGCCGCCGAAGTAAGCAAGCGCGACGCTGACTGTCGGATGCGTGGCGAATGCAATCAGCGCCCACGGCAATCCCCAGGTGAAGATCAGTCCGGTGTGTCCCCAGGGTCGCATATGGCGTTGCACCGTGGCCCAACGCAGGCGTTTGTAAAAAAGATCCTTCAAAGATCTAAAGTCGGCGACCGATTGCACCACATAAGGCAACAGTTTCGTTTCCAGTCCCTGCGCCGCGGCGAAACGTCCAATGTAAAGGTCATCCGCCGGCCGGCTTTCCAGCACGGGATACCCGCCAAACCCTTCGATATTTTTGCGGGTGGTCAGAATCGATTGCGAAAAGGTGAATTTCACGCCGTCCAGTTGCCAGGCGATCAGCACATTCGCGAAAAAGTCGGAGATCATCGAGATCGATTGCAGTTCTTCCAGCAGAGTTGTTTCTTGCGTAGAGGTGTAAAGGCAGGTGGCCGCGCCCAATTTCGGATCGCGAAATGGTGCCACCACATTGCGCAGGTAGTCTGGCCGCACCCGCACGTCGCCGTCGGTGATTACAAAAATGTCGTGACGCGCCTCCGTGGTCAAGCGCACCAATCGCGCTACTTTGTCATTGATGGCCTCGCGCCCGGATCCGAACAGCACTCGAATATTGTTCTTAGGGAAATCGCCGATTAATTTTTCGATGACGGGGAGTGCCGGATCGTTGCGGTCCACGCAAAAAACAATTTCGTATTCGGGATAATCCTGGCGGCAGAAGCTGGCGTAATTTTCGTAGGCCTCGACGTCCAAACCTTTGATCGGTTTCAGGCAGCTGACCGGCGGCGTAAAGTCGGAAGGAATGGCGTTCTCGCGCCGCGACGTGGTGTAAAACCGGATGATGCAGAAGATGGCCAGTAGATAGTAGATTGCCGGAATTGCGGCTACGGCAAGAATAATGCCCCGTCCTACCAGGTACATCTGCACCCCCTGCGCGACTATATCACGAAGGGAAACTCATTCCGCAGCAGGGCGGATCGAGGCAGTCTAGAAATCTACTTATCGAGGAAGTTAAGATCCAGCGCCATGCGGCATTCGAGCCTTCCGGAAGGCCGTAACGAATTTGTTCGAGCACTACTTTCCCTGAGTCGGGTGATTCAGCTTCCAGACGATTTGGCGCATGATCCCGGTCCACATGTCGGCGTCGCGCTGCGGAAGTTTCAGGCGCCGCACCAGCCGGCGAATCCGGTCGTCCGCGTCGGCCACCGTGCGGCGATCGAGAAAACCGCTCAGGCTCAGCGCCTCGGTGAGTATGTTCGTGAAGCGCTCCACCTCGCCGGCGCTCGCCGCCATTAACTTCTCTGGCAGACGCTCGAATGCCGCGGTCTTCTTCGGGTCGCGGATTAGTTCGTACAAGCAGACCGCCACGGCCTGGCCCAAGTTCATCGAGATATGTTCTTCCCGCGTGGGAATACGCATCAGCCAGTGGCAATGGCTCAGATCTTCGTTGGACAGCCCGAATTTTTCCGAGCCGAATAGCAGCGCGACACGATTCGCTCGCGGGCTGGCCGCCGCGTTTTGCTTCTTTCCCTTGGCTCGGCGCGCCGTAGATTTTTGCGCCAGGTGTTTTTGAATAATTTTGGCTCCCGCATCGAGCCGGCGCAGCGCCAGGTGCAATTCGCGGTGGCGCACGGCTGTGGTGCCCACGATCAGCGTGCAGTCCGCGATCGCTTCAGCAAGCGTTTCATAAACTTCGGCGGTTTCGAGGATTTTTGCCGCACCCACCGCGGAACGCGCCCCTTGGAAGGCGACCTCGTAGGGATGCACCAGGCGAAAGCTGCTGAAGCCAAAATTGCTGACCGCCCGCGCGGCCGCGCCAATATTCAGCGGATTGCGCGTATCGACCAGGACGATGCGCAGATTCGCGAGTTGATCGGTGGAGAGCATCGCGAAGAATTAAATGACCACCGACTCCTGATACTCCCCGAAGGCCCGTCGGAGCGCGTCGGAGATTTCGCCGACGGTGGCGTAGGACTCCACCGCGTTGACAATGGCCGGCATCAGATTTTCGGTGGTTCGAGCGCGCCGCTCAACTTCCGCGACCGCAGCCGATGTTTTTACCGAATCGCGGCGAACGCGCAGCGCCTGCAGCCGCGCCACCTGGGTCCGTTCGATTTCCGGATCGATCCGCAGCGTGGGTATGGTCTTTTCGTCGGTGGTCTCGAATCGATTTACGCCCACCACAACTTGCTCGCCCGCATCCACCGCCTGCTGATACTCGAACGCCGATTTTTGCACTTCCTGCTGAATATAGCCGGTCTCGATGCTCCGCAGCACTCCGCCGAAAGCGTCAATCTTTGAAATATATTCCTGCGCTCCGGTTTCGATTTCATTCGTGAGCTTCTCGATGGCGTACGAGCCGGCCACCGGATCGATGGTATTCACCACGCCGGTCTCATTGGCGATGATCTGTTGGGTGCGCAGCGCCAGCAACGCGGAATTTTCGGTGGGCAGCGCCAGCGCTTCGTCCAAGGCATTGGCGTGCAACGACTGGCAGCCGCCCAGCACCGCCGCCAGGCTCTGCAGCGCGACGCGCACCAGATTGTTTTCCGGTTGCTGCGCCGTAAGCGACGACCCCGCCGTCTGCGCATGAAACCGCAGCATCAGCGAGCGCGGATCGCGCGCGTGAAAGCGTTCTCGCATGATGCGCGCCCACAGACGCCGGGCCGCGCGGAATTTCGCGATCTGCATCAGAAATTCATTGTGCGAGTTGAAGAAAAACGAAAGCTGCGGCGCAAATTCGTCCACCGGCAAGCCCGCACGGATCGCCGCCTCCACGTAAGCGATGCCGTTGGCCAGCGTGAACGCAACTTCTTGCACATCGGTCGATCCAGCTTCGCGGATGTGATACCCGGAAATCGAAATGGCATTCCAGTTGGGCACTTCCGCGCGGCACCAGGCGAATATATCGGTGACGATGCGCATCGCCGGACGCAGCGGATAAATGTATGTTCCGCGCGCGATGTATTCCTTCAGGATGTCGTTCTGCACCGTCCCCGCCAGCCGCTGCAGATTCGCCCCTTGCTGTTTGGCCACCGCCACATACAGCGCCAGCAGAATCGCGGCCGTGGAATTTATGGTCATCGAGGTGGAAACAGTTTCCAGCGGAATGCCATTGAACAGCGTCTGCATGTCTTCCAGCGAATCAATCGCCACGCCGACTTTTCCCACTTCGCCCAGCGCCAATGCGTGATCGGAGTCCATGCCAATTTGCGTGGGCAGGTCAAATGCCACCGACAATCCTTTCACGCCCTGCGCTAGTAAATACCGGTAGCGTTCGTTGGATTCCGTCGCGCTGCCAAATCCCGCGTACTGCCGCGTAGTCCACAGCCGCCCGCGGTACATTGTCGGATAAACGCCGCGGGTAAAAGGGAATTCGCCAGGAAAACTGACATCGCGCTCCGGCTCAAATCCCGCGAGATCCCGTGCAGTTACCACCGCCTCCATCGCCAGACCGGAAGGAGACGCCGCTTGTTTCTTCGATGCCGTATGCGAATTATTTTTCATCGGACGCGGCGCGCCCGCCGGAAGGAAGTAAACGCGAAAATCAGCATGGCCCCAGCGTATACCAGAGTAAAACCGAGCAGCCACGCCGTGGGCCGGCTATGCCACTCGCGCCACGCCGCTACCGCTCCATAAACCGCAAACATCGCGAAGAGCGCGCCGGTGGCCTCATGGAAAAATTGCCGAATCGCGCGCCACACCACGCGCAACGTGACTTTTATGGAATTCCACAAGACGGGATAGAAACCGGTTGGCACCCAACGATTTTAGTACAGAATCAGCGAATGAGCGCGCCGGCTGATGTTTGGGAGTGACGCCCCGGACCAGATATAATCGGCCCGCCGAAATTCCCAGCGGATCGAGGCCTCGGGGGAACCACGATGTACGACTTGAAGAATCTCCTCAAAATCACCAGAATCGCGCCGGCGGTCATACGAGCTCTGGTTCTAGGCGCGATCTGCATCAGCACCGGTTTGCTGTGCGCTGCCGATGGCCCGAGGGTGCAGTCGGAGGCAGCGAAAGTTGTAGCAGACCCCGCGCCGCCTGGCGCGCAAGCTGTTGCGCCGGCCGCGACCCAGACCGCCGAGCAAAAATACAAAAACATTCAGGTGCTGAAAGGAATCCCGGCGGATCAGCTGATTCCCTCGATGCAATTCATCGCCGCCTCGCTCGGCGTCGAATGCGAGTTTTGCCACGTGCAGCACGCCTTCGATAAGGACGATAAGAAGACCAAGCTTGCGGCCCGCAAAATGATGACCATGATGATGCAAATCGACACCGACAACTTTAAAGGCGAGCGCGAAGTGACCTGCTACACCTGCCACCGCGGCTCCGTCCATCCCGTGGGAATTCCGGTTCTCTCTGCCGAAAATGCGCCCGCCCCGCCAACCCCTGTCGAAGATGCGGCCCCGGCGGCGTTACCTGCTCCGCCGGCGATTCTCGATAAATATCTGGCCGCGGTCGGTGGCGCGGACGCCGTGCAGAAAACGAGGACTCGGGTTCAAACTGGAAACATCGAAGTGTCCGGTAAAAAATTTCCGATAGAAATCTATTCACAGGCTCCCAACCGGCGTGTCTCCAATTCGCACATGGGCCCCAATGTCAGCGTGACCGCCTACAACGGCGAAACCGGCTGGCTGAGCACGCCGAACGGAGTGCGAGCGATGAGTCCGGCGGAGCTGCAAGCCGCCCGCATCGACGCTCAACTCTATTTTCCCGAGTGGCTGCCCAAAGCCTATCAGGATTTCAAGACGCTGCCCGGCGAGACCATCGACGGAAAAACCACCTATCTCGTCTCCGCGATGGGTACCGGCCAGGTGCCCCTCAACTTGTATTTCGATCAGCAGAGCGGCCTGCTGCTGCGCTTGATTCGCTTTGCCGAAACTCCCCTGGGAAAAAATCCGACGCAAATCGATTACGCCGATTATCGCGTCATCGACGGCGAAAAAATTCCCTACCGCTGGACCCTCGCCCGGCCGAACGGCAGATTCACGATTCAAATTGATGAGGTGAAGCAGAACGTTCCCGTTGACGAAAACTTGTTCATCATGCCCAACGCTCCAGAAGCGCCGAAAAATCCGTGATCATCGCGCACCGCGCGCTTCCCGCGTCGATCTCATGGTTTCCCGACGAATAAACGTCTCGACGAACTCCGTTTCATCATTTGTAGTGGAACTTGCAGCCACTACAGCATTTACTGGCGCGACACGCCACCCCCGATTCGCAACTCTCGCTTCCGCCCGCAATGCTACCTTGTACTCAGGCGATCTCCAGAAATTTTGAAGTAGCAGGGAAGAATCCGATGCGAAAACGCTTGCTCGTTTGTATCGTGTTGCTCGCTACCGCGGCCTCCGTCGCGTTCGCGACCGATTTTGCGGTCGTGGTCAACCCCGGAAACACCATTCGGGGTTTGACCCTGGTCGACCTCGGAAAAATTTTCAGGGCCAAGACCAATAGCTGGCCCGGCGGCAAAAGTATCACCATCGTTTTGCGCGATCCCGGCTCCCCGGCGGGGAAATTCGTCATCGAGAAAGTTTTGGGCGGCACGCTCGATGAAGGAAAAGAACTGCTGAACGACCCCAGCCGCAAGTCGTCGGTGCCGGTGGTGTTCGCCCAGAGTGACGAAGAAGTCCTGAAGATCGTGGAAGGGAATGCCGGAGCCGTTGGCGTGATCGACGTCTACAACATCACCGGCGGTGTGAAAGTTTTGAAGATCGACGACAAGCAGCCCTTCGATCCTGGATACGTCTTGAAAGGCCGTTAGCCGCGAACGAACCGAGACCAAGAAGTCTCATGCGAGGGACCGTGAAAATCCGAAATTCTTTCTCGTGGATCGCTGTCGCCATTTTGACTACCGGCGTCGCGGTGCAAGCGCAAGACGCCACGCCTCCTGCCACTGCGGCGATGACGGCCAATACGCCCGGAACGGTTCCGGTCACCACCTCCTCGGCGGAAGCGCGCCGCGCCTACGAACTGGGCCTGGTCGAGCGCGAAGATCGTCTGTTCGTCGACGAAGGTCTGGAGTTCTTTCGCCAGGCGGTGAAAGCCGATTCGCAATTTGCGCTGGGCCATGCGGCGCTGGGCTACTTCACGGCTGATCCCAGGGAAGCGAAAGAAGAGAGCGCCTTGGCCGTGAAGTACATCGATAACGCCTCGGCCGATGAACAGCTGCTGATCCGCTGGATGAACGGCACCAAAAATGGCGAAGTCGTCGCAGCCATCTCCGCCATGAACGACCTGCTTGCCAAATATCCCAACGACAAACGGCTCGCCAACCTGGCCGCCGAATGGCTCTGCGCCAATCAGGGCGCTTCCGAGCACGGCGAGGCCGTTCTGGTGCGCTTGCTGCAGAGCGATCCCAACTACTATCCGGCCATGAACAACCTGGCCTATTGCTACGCGCTGAGTGGCCAGGCGCATCTGGCGCCTGCGTTGATGGACCGTTACGTCGCGGCTTTGCCCCACGAGCCCAACCCGCAGGATTCTTACGGCGAAATCATGCGCATCCTTGGCGATTATCCGGCGGCCCTCGATCATTACCAGAAGGCGCTGGTGATCAATCCGCATTTCAATGCGTCGCAGGTCGGCATCGCTTCCACCTACGCGCTGATGGGCGATCAAAAAAAGGCCCGCGCGCAATATCTGGTGGCGATTAAGGGCACCAAAGAGAAGTCGACGCAGGTGAACTACCGAATTCTTTACGCCATGACCTACTACCGCGAAGGCAAACCAACTCTGGCGCGCGAGGAATTTAGAAAAGTTGATGCCGAAGCGCATGCCGCGGGCTTGCCGCTGCAGCAGGCGGAAATTCACCGCGCCAACGCGCTGTTCAATCCCGATCCGGCCAAGGCGCTCAAAGATCTCGATGACGCCCGCTCGGATCTTTCTGAGTCGCGCACCGTCACCTTAATGCCGGGAGATCGCGACGCCGAGCTGGCATCCATTCTGCAAACTCGCGCGTTCATCGCCGCCAACTCCGGTAATAAGCAAGCCGCGGAAGACGCCCTCAAACTGCTGCAAGAAATGGCCGACAGCAATCGCAGCACTCCGGTCCAAAGTTCGTTCCACTCGGCCAATGGAGCGGTCCTGCTCATGCGCGGCGATTATGCCGGCGCGATTGCGGAACTCCAGGAAGATCCGCAAAATCCTCTGTCGCTGCAGTTGTTGGCCCAGGCCCAAAACAAAGCCGGCCAAAGCGCCGACGCCCAAAAAACGCTGGTGACCTTGGCGGGCATCAGCGATGAACGCGTCGAGACCGCTTTCGCCGCGCCCCAGGCTCGAGCCTCACTGAAGACGGAAGCGCCGCAGACCGCCCAGGCTGGCGCGCACTAGAAGAGTTGGCGAACTTAGCGCGAAGCTAGTGAAACGCTTTACCCTTCGCTAGCATTTCCAGGATCGCTTCCATGCGCTTCCGTCGCGTTTCCGGTTTCTTCGCAGTTTGCAGCCGGTAAGCGATCGCGTAAAGATTCGCCTTATTCAAAGTTTCGAAGAAAGCATAAGCTTTCTTCTTTTTCCGCAGCGCCGCCAGAAAATCTTCCGGAATCGTCGACTTGCTTGGCGAATCGTAAGCCGCTTTCCAACGGCCGTCCTTTTTCGCCGCCTCGATTTCCGCCTGACCTGCAGGTCTCATGCGCTTGGCCTGCACCAGCCTTTCCACGTGCTGCGTGTTGATTTTCGACCAGCCGCTCTGGCGCCGCCGTGGCGTGAATTTTTGCAGCCAGGAAGATTCGTCGTGCCGCCGCTTTTGGCCATCGATCCACCCGAAACAAAGCGCTTCGTCCAGTGCTTCCGCATAAGTGACCGAAGATTCTCTCGAATCTTTTTTGCAGATGCGCAGCCAGATGCCTTCTGGCTGGCGATGATTTGCGGCCAGCCATTTGCGGAATTCCGCCGGCGTTCGAAATTGAAGAATTTCATCCATAGCGATCACCCCAGCCGCGCGCGCCCCCCAGTGTGCCGCGAAAAGAGCCGGGTGCGCAATCCGGCCGCGCGGGGCAGGTAACCAGCGCGATTCCTCCATCCACCTGGCTCTTGTTTCGTGATTGCTGCGGACCTAGAATCAGGGTAGGTACAGTGAGCGCCAACTCCCCGAGAGACGAGAGGTGTGCCGTTGCAACTCGATGACCGCATGAAACAGCTGCTGCGAGAATTGGGACACGCCATTAACGATACGGTTTCGGATTCCGACCGGATTTCGGAAGCAATTTCCGGAGTGCGCTCCGCGGGGTTTGACATCGTGTTGAAGCTGGATGCGACCATTGGCCTGGCGCGCCGCGCCGCAGGCGATGCCAAGCTGTCCAACCAGGACCGCCGGTTCCTGGAATCGTTGCACATTCGCGTCGACGATGAATCCATGCAGGAAGAAACCATCGAGCCGCGCGTCGAGATCACTCCGCAGGATGTGAAATTCCTGAAATCTCTGAAGGTATCTTTCGATGACGACATTTAGTTTTCTTCGCACTCTCGCCGCGGGCGCGCTGTTGACCGCTCTCTTCGCGTTTTGTCCGCACGCCGGCGCGCAAACCACCGCCGACACGACCGCGCCCATCATCGTGCAGGAAAAACCATCCAAAGCGGTGTGGCTCAAAGCGGAAGTGGTGCACGCCGATCTCCATACCATCATCGTCAGGGAACGCGACAATGCGATGCTGATTCACACTTTCACCTATTCCGAAAAAGCCCAGGACAAAATGAATTTTATCGTCGAAAACGGCGGATACCAGGTCGGCGATCAGGTCAGCATCCGCTGGATTCCCGGCGGCAGCGAAGCTCTGGATATTAAAGGCCGGCCTTCGAAACCGTAACCTGTTTCCGTCGACTTAATTCCTCTACCTGCTTTCGCGCTTCGTTTTTCCCGCTGCCGATTTTCTTCAGCTGCGCCAGCTTTTTTCAATTCACCGTCAGAGTGAACGTCGTGCTGTGCGTGAGCGCTGGGTTGGAGCCCGCCGCCGGGCTGGTAGCGGTGACCGTCACGGTCGTGGTTCCCACCGGCGTTCCCGGGATTACCGGCGGCGGCGTTCCGCCTCCGCCTCCGCACGCCGCGGTGCCCAGCAGCAACGCCACCACAAACAGCGCACCCGCGAAACTCCACCGTCGCCGGCGTATCTGAACTGCCAAAATGAACAGCGCCGCAGAGAAAATCAGCGCGCGAATCGCGCCGCTTGTCGCCGTCCAATCGTTGAAAGTGTTGCGCTCTCCCGGAACAACATCGCTCGCCGCCGTGGTCGTCACCGTCAGCATCGTTGCTCCGCTTCCCGTAACCGTCGCTGGCAAGAAAGCGCACGCGCTCTTCGCCGGCAATCCCGTGCAAGAAAATGTTGTCACGCCACTGAATCCATTTGTGCCAGCGACGGTCACGGCGGTCGTAGCCGAAAGCCCGGGGCTCGTCACCGTAATCGGAGAGGGAGCCGCGGAAACCGCGAAATCCGGCTGAGCGGTCACGCTGACGGTAATCGCCGGAGAAGTCGCCCCAGTGAAATTCGAATCGCCCGTGTACTGCACGGTGATGCTGTCGGTTCCGGTGGGCAGCCCGCTGGTGACCAGCAAGGCCGTGCCGTACTGAAATCCGCCTTGAATCAATCCGCCCACCATCATCGTGGCCAGCGTATTGCCGCCCGAAAGAAACGTCACATTGCCGGTGGGAAAGCCTGCTTGCGAAGTCGTGGCGATGATCGCGGTCAGGCTGACCTGGGTCCCCGGAGCTGCGGTGCTCAGGCTCGATTGCACGGTCACGGTGGGTGAAGCTTTGGTGACCGTGAAATTGATCGCCGACGGCGTCGCACTCGGTTGAAAACTGGCGTCACCCAGATAGTTGGCCGTGAGCGAGTAGGTCCCGACCTGCGGGAACGCTCCGCCGCTGATCGAAAGTGTTCCAGTATTGTCGAGCGATCCGATCCCTTGCGGGACCCCATTGCTGCTTAAACTTACGCCGCCGGTGGGAGTGCCGAAGCCCGATCGTCCGGCGACGACCACGTTCTGCAACACCGACGTCCCAAAGACTCCTCCGGTGTAGGGGGTGCCATTGGGATTCAGTACGGCGTAGGTAGTGGTGCTGGGTTCGGGCGAGATATTTACAGAGACCGGCGCCGAATCACTCGCGCCCAGCGTGCCATTGCCCGGGTAGTGGGCCGAAACCGTGTACGTGCCGCCAAGGAGCGAATCGGTGGAAGTGGACGCAGCCCCGGCCGTGCTCAGCGTAAGGTCGCTAATCACGTTTCCGGCGCTGGAGATTAACTCGACGTCTTCATTGGTAAATGATGGCGTTCCAGTTTTAGGAGCAACTGTGATGTTGAAGGTTGCGGCGGCGCCGTGGGTGAAGTTGGTTGGATTTACCGTAAGGGTCGTCACGCTGGGCGCGAACGTCACCGAACTCCACTGGTTGACCAGGTTCGTGATGTTCACCGACCCCAGGCCGGTGGCGCGATCGTAGCCGACGGTGGCTGAGTAATCGCCATTCGTAATGCCCGGCACCACGTTGTTGCCCACGGTGGTGTCGTAGAAAATACAAGTGGTGGCTGGGACCGGAGTCGCCTGCGAGCCATTGCAACTGGCCAGCGTTTCCGTGGCCGCCAGTTTGTAGAAGACGTAGTCGGCTTGGCCCACGCGCGCGCCGACCTTCTGACGGACCAACGCCATGATTCCGCCAAACGCCTGCACGCTGGCCGAGGTTCCAAAGACGCCCTCAAACTCGCCGTTCTCGCACGAACCCTGCAAACAGACCAAATAAGGATCATGCCCCGCGGCGGTGAGTGAGACGTCCGGTAGATTTCGCATCGGTGGAACCGCGGAAATACCGGCGACGCCGCTCTGCCAGGCCGGTTGCGCAAACAGTGTGCTGACCCCACCGCTGCCGGCATCTAAATTCGCCGTGGTACAGCCAGCGGCCCCTGTGGCGCAGCTTTGGTTCCAGACATCCTCGGGAATGTAACTTTTCGCGGTCACGAACGTCGCGCTGTTCGTGGCATTCCAATACGTGGTGGGCACCGAGCCCTCGGCGAACATCGTGCCGCCCACCCCGATGGTGTAGGGCGATGAGGCCAGAATGTTGACGGATGGGCCGTGCGTGGCCGGCGCTGTACGGTCGCAACCCGCCGAGCCGTTATCCCCGGTCGAAACCATATACGTAATGCCTTGCGCCGCGGCCTGCTCGGCTAAATTGGAGATCTCCGCGCCGTCGGCGGCGGTGGCTCCCTCCTCGCATCCCCCAAAACTTTCGGTCATCACGTCGCCGAGGTTGTTGTCGATAATGTGCCGCTCCGACAGCTCGACCCCATCTGCGGTGTTCGTGGTGGCGGAAATTACAAAATTGACGTTGGCCTGCTGCGCCAGGGCGTTGGAGTAACTGATGTCCAGAATCGCCTCCAGAGCGTCGCCGTCGGTCAGCACGCCCGGGTCGCGTCCGTTCAGCACAATTTGAGGTTCAGGCCCACTGATCCCGAAACTGCTTCGGAAATCAGCCAGGTCTTGCGGATCGATGTTCGAGCGGGCCACTACGGCGACGGTCGAGCCCGTACCGTTGATTGCCGGCGTCCCGGCATAGAGTGGAGCGGCGTTGTAGATGATGGCCAAATCGCCCGGACTAACCGCGTGAATACCCGAGGACGTGGAAAACTCCGGAGCTGCCCCAGGTTTTTTCTCAAAGTGAAATTGATCTGACGACCGCACGTGCTGTGGCGCTTTCAGAAAATTATGCAGCGTCGCGACACCCACCACCACCGGCGCCAGCGCCGCGGGAATCTGCGGATCGGCAGAATTCGCCCAATGGTCTTCACTGACTCCCACCGCGTTGGGAACGGAGTATTTATGAATCGCGGTGTGGAACGCCTGCTCCACCTGGCCAGCCGTGCCGGAGAACTCGATCGCGTTGCGCCCGTTCGCGACGTGATTAACCTGAAAGCCCTGCGACTGCAGCCAGGACGTAATGGTTTGAATATCCTGCTCGGACGCGCCGAACTGCTGGCCGAATTGCGTAGGGGTCAACCACTTGTGGTAGTTCGGTGAAGATTGATCCTGTTGTTCATCCAGCAGCGTCGTCAGCGCGGCTTGTTGCTCGGGCGTCGAACGCAAAACCAAAGTCATGCGTTCCATGGGCAAGTTCGGCGGCGCGGCGCCGCGATCGAATTCCGGCCGCGCCATGGAAAACACGTTGCCCTTCAGCAGCGTGCGGTTGGCGTTGTCCACGGCCTGCGTAATTCGTGTTTCCGGGGCAGGATTTTGCGCCGATGCACCGGCGACGCACAGCAACAGAAAAGCGAAGCCAAAAACCAAAAGCCGCACAAATCCAAATGGCTGGCTGGGCATGGGCCGGTCACCTCGGTTGCCTGCATCACTGAAGGAAGGAGCGCGGGAGAGAATAGACCTGAGTTAGATAAGAGTCAAGTTGTACAAAAGGACAGCCTGCCGCGGAGCCAGACTGGCGCAGCAAGCTCCCTCAAGGATGCGGCATCTCCAGCGGCCGTTCCCGGTGCAGCAGGACCCAGTCGCCGTTTTCCGTCAACGCCTCGTCGCCGACCTGCTTCACGCAAATAGCGGCATTCTCATAGTCCCGGTGGTCCAAAAACTTTCCCAACAGTTCGGAGCCGTGCGCAAAGAGGGCCGCCACCCGGCGATACTGTTTGGCGTGCTCGGCGTACGCCATCCGATTGTCGTAGTGGTGCAGAATCGCCGCCGCGCCCAGCAAAGTCTCCAGTGCGATGCTGATCCCTTCGGGATATTCGGCATGGTTCAAACGCGAGACCAAAAGGATGACGTACAGGAGACCTACGCCGTAAATGCACCAAAGGCCGGTCCGTTCCAGGCGTTCATGTTTGGCCAGATCGCGTTCGGCGGCTTTTTCGAAATACTTCTGCTGATCGTCAATCCAATATTTGCGCACCAGGGCCAGCCGGTCGCGCTCATCCTCTTCGTCCAGGGATCCCGTCGTTTCCTGGTTCAGGCCACCTTCGGCCACATTCCAGCCCCGAAATCCGTTACGGATCCAATCCAGTTCCGAGCGCTGCTTCCCGAAATAATGGTCTGCTACTGACCCCTTGATTCCCGCCACCTTCCAGAAAAATTTCACCCGCAGCCCCTCGGCCATGGCCCGGTAATCCTCGTGCTCGGTATCTATGCCCCATTTCCGCGACCAGAGTTTGATGGCAATCGCAATTCCCGCCACTCCGCCGGCCACCAACAGAAAGCCGATCCAGTGGCGCTGCAGGCTTGCGCAAAGTAGAAAGAAAACAAATGCGATGAAGACCAGCCAGTGCAACAGGCGTTGAATCGCAATCCAATTCCATTGGAAACGGATGGCCAGAGCGTCGGCGATCGCGTAACGATTCAGAACCGCTTGCATCGCCGGAGTTAGTTGATCTTCCCGCAGCTCTTGCAGCAGGAACTTCTTGCTCCGGGCCATTTCGTTTGCCAGCTTGTCCCCAGCGTCGGCGATGTGCCGGTTAAAATCGTCCAGGCGGCTGAACATGCTGCGGTAATATTTTTCAGCCTGCTCCTCGTTTTTCTGGAACGCCTTGGGATAAATCTTACGCACACTCATCGCTTTCCCGGCATGCGGAAAAGGATTTTTCACCCGCGGCGTAATGATCTGATAGGCCGGAAATCCATCCGGAGCTTCCAATTCGCACGCCTCCGACCCCGGCACTCCTTCGGTCTGGAAGCGAACCACCTCTGCGGTCCCGCCCACTGCATCCGATTCCGCGCCGTCCCACAACGCGATCAGGATCTGGCTCTGCTTGGCGATGTACTTGCCGACCGCCTCGTACTGGCGATTCCGAGGCGCACCCGGCTCCGCAATCGTCTCGTAACTGTTTCCTTCGGCGAGCTCCAGTTCAAACCAATCCGTGCGCTTCAGCAGCGCGCGAAATTCCTCGCGCGAACTTCGGCTCACCGCCACTGTCGCCACCGGCGTTTCCAGCACCGTGACGCTTTCAAAATCCTGCTCGTACATCGCGAGGGGCAGCGGCAGCGGAGCCACCACTCGAGCGCCCACATCCGGCGCCAGCGCTACTTCCGCCACCAGGCGATCCGCGCCTTCGGCCAGCGCCGAAATCACAATCAACGGTGTCGCCGGGTAATCCTTGCGCAGATCCAGCAGAATCTCTTTTACTTTCGCCGCCAGCTGGATCCAGTCTTCCTCCCGCAGATCGCGATGCCCGGTGACGCCAATCACCAGCGGAGCCAGCAACTGGGCGCGCTCGAATCCCGCCAGTTTCTTTTCACTCAATGCGCCAGAGCCTCCCGCTCGCGAACCCGTCTCACTGATTTGAATGGCCAAAACGTATCCCGCAAGGCCGGCAGAGTAAAGAGCTAAAGCGCGAGCCGGAGCCTCAGTTTGACCAACTCGTCCGACGC
Organism: uncultured Acidobacteriota bacterium; assembly: GCA_963737765.1. Lineage (GTDB taxonomy): Bacteria > Acidobacteriota > Terriglobia > Acidiferrales > UBA7541 > Palsa-295. The sequence continues at coordinate 49,345 of CAVTTY010000012.1, read as the reverse complement.
GCTCAATTCTTGTGTCCGGCACCGCAGCCGCGTTACGATGCGCGAGCTAAGGTGGCACCAAGCCGTGGCCCTTCAGCGGAGGTCGGTCTCGTGGCGTTCGACGTCTTCATCAGTTATGCCTCAAAAGATAAAACCGTAGCCGACGCCGTGTGCGCCCGCCTGGAGGCCGCCGGCATTCGCTGCTGGATCGCCCCGCGCGATATCGTCGCCGGCACTTCCTACGGCGAAGCGATCATCGACGCCATTCACGCCGCCAAAGTAATGGTCCTCGTCTTTTCCGCGAACGCCAACGCCTCCGGCCACATCCCAAAAGAAGTCGAACGCGCGGTCAGCAACGGCGTGGCCATTCTTCCATTCCGCATCGAAGACGTCGCGCCCGGCAAATCGCTCGATTATTTCATTGGCTCCGTCCACTGGCTCGACGCCATGACCCCGCCCATGGAACAGCATCTCGACGATCTGGCCGCGACCGTTCACAAGCTGATCCCGGAAAGTGCGCAGGGCACACCTCTTGCCGCCAACAGTGATCTGGCAGCACGGCACGACAGCGACACCTTCGTCAGCGCCTGCAATGGCGCCGACGCCAGCTCCGGCACCATCTCCAGCACCATATCCAAGACCGGCGCCGACCACCCCCGTCCGCCCGGAAACCGGCAGCCCAGCCGTTTCCGCATTATCTGGAAAAACGATCGGGATCGCGTTGGCGGCACTGCTAGTCCTCGCCGCAGTCGTTTTCGGATTCATGCACCACAGCTCGGGCCCGCAGCCGACTCCGGCCGCGGCCGTTGAACCGGAAGCGACGCCCACCGCGCCGCCCGCAAGCGCAACGGTCGTCGTCCCCGAGCCCAAAAGACCTGCAGCTTCGGGAGCTTCAAAAAACAAACCCGTTGCCGGTGCTGGAGTCGACCCCGTCGTCGGTTGCTATCAATGGTTCAACAATGCGCCGGTGGTGATTCACGGCGACGGCACCATGACTACCGGCCCGTTCGTCGCCCACTGGAAAGTCGTCGACGCCGCTCAACACAAATATACTTTCACCTGGCCCCTCAATATCGAAACCCTCACCATCACGCCGGACCAGCGTTCGATGAGCGGCACCAACAATTTCGGTTATCCCATGACGGGCTCGCGCATTGCGGGCGACCCCGGCATGCAGGGCGTGTGGCGGTGGAACAACGGTTGGACCGTGAGCATCTCTCCCAACGGAACTTTTTCGAGCGGACAGTTCCGCGGAACCTGGCGAGCCATCAACGCCGCCGCTGGTCTTTACGAAATGACCTGGCCCAAGCCCGTGGACACGGTGACCCTCATGGCCGGCGGCACCCGCATCGTCGGCGCCAACCAGTACGGCATAGCGATGTCCGGAGTTAAGACCGGTGTCTGCGGCGGAAGCTGACCCAGCCGCTGAGCCGGGCAACGTCTAGTAGTTTTATATTATTTCTTCGTGGCGCCACCCCCGGTACATTCCTTGCACTTTTGGCGACCGTCATTCATTTGACGGTAGGGGGATCATCCGTTGTCCGCGCAAACATCCACTCTCGATCTGCCAGCTTCCGGCCTTACCACCAACGCCTGGCGCAGCCGCACACTCTCGATCATTCTATTAATCGTAATCGCCGGAATTTTCTGGGGCGATTCCCGCTACCCCGCGCTGATGAAGCGTTTCCACGCCGGCTCGCAAATTAAAGCCTCCGGAGCGCTCACCTTCGGCACCGTCTACACCGTCGACCGCACCATGCCGCTGCCCACGCGCGTCTGGCGCACCACCGTAAACTGGCTGGACGCCAACCGCGTCGGCATGACCTTTGCGTTTCTCTTCGGTCCGGCCGCGCTCACTTTTCTGGGAACGGTTCGCCGTCGGCGTACCGCTTCACGCTACTTAAACGCTCTCTTCGGAGCTGCGGCTGGCGTCCCGCTGGCCGTCTGCACCAACTGCGTGGCTCCGATCGCTCGTGGTTTCTACGCCTCGGGGATGAGCACCGAATCGGTTCTCGCCGCCATGTTTGCCTCTCCCGCGCTCAACGTAGTAGTCCTGGCGATGACCTTCGCGCTTTTTCCCGCGCCCATCGCGCTCCTTAAGATCGCCACGGTGCTGCTTTTGATCTTTGTGTTCGCTCCCGCCGTAGCTTCCCGCTCGGGCACTGACGCGGCGCGCGATTTTTCAAGCCCCATCGAAATTGCGATGGACGAAACCTGGCCGCAAGCTCTGCTTTCCACCTCGCGCTCGTTCGCCAGAAGTTTCTGGTACGTATTCAAGATTGCGTTTCCGCTGATGATCCTCGGCGCGATTCTCGGCGCGTTCGTCATCGAAATTCTTCCGCAACAGGCGCTCATCGCCAACGTCACCATCGGCGGCATACTCCTCGTCGCGCTGGTCGGGGCCTTCTTGCCGGTGCCCATGGCTTTCGACGTCGCTATCGCTTACCTCGCCATGACCAAAGGCGTGCCGCTGCCTTACGTGGTGACGATTCTGTGCACCCTGGGCATCATCAGCGTGTTTTCTCTTTCGGTGGTTGGCAAAACAATTTCGTGGAAAGTTGCGGCCGGTGCTTACGCCTCGGTCGTCGCGCTCGGCACTCTGGCGGGGATTCTTACCAAAGTCCTGGGCTAGCCGAGTGGCGTTCGCGCTAATGCGCCGAGCGAATTCGGGTCGCCAGTGCGCGCGCCTTTTGCCGGGCGATGTCGATGAATTTCTCGTCGGCGCCGATCTGGTCGAGCGCCGGCAGTAAACGTTCAGGTTCGGGAAGCAATTTGTGATCGTAATCCGCGGAAATCGTTTGCAGCACGTCGTTCACGCCCAGCCGGTCGTAGCGCATGGTCCGCACCAGATCCGACAGGTCCGTCGACTGCCGCGCCAATCCTTCAAAAATATTCACCAGCTGCGTCGCTGATTCATCCAGCGTGTAATTGAATTTCGTTTCGTGGGTCTCCGTCCCGGACTGGTACGTAAAGGTTTTTTCGCCCAGATTCGCCAGCCGGCGATGCACCTCCAGATCGACTCCCCGGAAATTATGAAGTTTCGCGGCCAGCCCGAAGATCCTCTGCGCCAGTGGCCCGCCAATTTCAAACGGCTGCGGACTCGCTTCTTCGTCGAGTTGGCGCAGATCGGCCGTCCCCACACCTTGCTGGTTCAACTTAATCTCGACGAATTCGGGGAAGCTGGTTTTGAAAATCTTGCGGTAAGTAATCGTCGCGTCGCCCGGCTTGGAGTCCGGCCCGGGTGCGGGTATTTTTGCCGCGTAAGCAGTGGCCGAGAACCAAACGAGCAATCCCACCAGCGCGGCGAAGCGCAAACGCGAATGCCGGGACGAATTGAAATGGGCGGATGGGCGCACAGCTAAGAGATGCGCGCGATGCGCGCGCGGTTGCGAATCGAAGAATTGGTCGGACTTGGAATGGAACGCCGCGGCAGCGCCGCGCGCGGGTCAACTGCCGAGCCGGCTGCCTTCTTGCCCATGGCTAGATCCATCCGCTGCTGTGCCCGGGCGGCATGCGCGTGGCACAGCGCGATGGCCAAAGCGTCGGCGGCATCTTCGGGCTCCGGATATTCGCTTAGCCCCAAGGCCGCCCGCACCATCTGCTGCATTTGCTGTTTCGACGCCGCGCCATACCCCGCGATGCTGGCCTTCACTTCGCGCGGCGAATAGCTGTGCGCCGGAATCGAAGCTTGCGCCGCCGCCAGCAACACCACCCCGCGAACCTCCGCCAGCCGCAACGTCGTTCCCACATTCAGCGCGGTAAAAACCGATTCGACCGCCACCGCATCCGGAGAAAATTCCGTGACCAGCGCGGTGATCAATTCATGAATCTCGCGCAACCGCGCCCCGAATTCCGTGCGCGTGCGCATCTTCAAGGCACCATAGCGCAGCATCCGCGGCGCGGAGCCGACAAATTCGACCACGCCATATCCCGTCGCTCCCGCCGAAGACGGATCAACGCCCAGAACGCAAAATCGTATCGCGTTCGCGGGCGAAGCCGGTTTGGTGGGCAAATGAGCAGGCATGTTGATGGCAAAGAGTGTAGTGCGCACCGGAGTGGGTGTGTAGTGTTTTTTGCAGCGAAGTTCGCGGGACAGCAATTGTGAAGATACGTAACGGAATCTCTATTTTCCGGCGAGCCCCAAAGCCGTGCGATGTTTTGGCTGGTACAGCCCGACCTCGCCGCCACCCGGCAGGCGCACCTTGGTAATCGAACCCCAGCGCTCTTCGTGCACCGCAGCGCACGCCACATTTTTCTTCGCCAGCGCCGCCATTTCAGCCGTCAAGTCGTCGCACAGGAAATACAGCTCGTGGTGGCCGTTCTGGTCGGAGGGGTGAAACGCAGATTCGGTAGGGGGTAGGGCAAAAATAAGCCAGCCGTGGCCGGCATCCACGCATGCAAAACCAAGTACCTCGCGAAAAAACGCGCGATCCGCTTCCGCATCCTGGCTGTAAATAATGACGTGAGCGCCAGAAATCACTCGGCCCTCCCGACAGAGCAGCGCAATTCCGACTAGCCGGCGACCGCCTGCAGTTCCTTTTCGTCGATGTCGAAGTTGGCGTAAACGTGCTGCACGTCGTCGTGATCTTCCAGCGTTTCCATCATGCGCACCATCTGCTGCGCTTGCGCGCCCGCCAGCTTCACGTAATTCTGCGGCACGAACGCCACTTCCGCGGATAGCCGGCGTGATTCCCGCGGCAATCAGCGCTTCGCGCACTTTTTCAAACGCTTCGGGCGGAGTCACCACTTCCCACGCCGCGCCGTCGTCCCTCATATCTTCCGCGCCCGCGTCGAGCACGATGCCCAGCATCTTGTCTTCGTCGGCCGCTTCTTTGGCTACGATGATGTCGCCTTTGCGATGGAACATCCAGCCCACCGCGCCGTTTTCCGCCATGTTGCCGCCGTTCTTCGAGAACATGTGGCGGACTTCGCTGACGATGCGGTTGCGGTTGTTGGTCACCACCTGCACCAGCACGCCGACGCCGCCCGGCCCGTAGCCTTCGAAGGTCACTTCGTCCAGCGTTTCGCCTTCCAGCGTGCCGGTGCCGCGCTGGATCGCGCGCTCGATATTGTCGTTGGGCATGTTCTCGCCCTTGGCCGAAAGGATGGCGGTGCGCAGGCGCGGATTGGTGATCGGGTCGGCGCCCCCGGTGCGCGCCGCGATGGTTAACTCCCGAATAATTTTGGTGAAAATTTTGCCGCGCTTGGCGTCCGTGGCGGCTTTCTTATGCTTGATTGTGGCCCACTTAGAATGTCCAGACATGGTAAACCTTCTTCGAGGAAGTGTGGCAGGAGCAGCAGGGTCGCTCTTGCCGCGACAGTGTAGCAGCAGCCCTAAGCACGTGGCAAGCGCAGCGGCCGCCCACCGCGCCTGAACAACGCAGCTCGGTTTTCGGCTAGCCTCCCGCCCCTTATTTGTTCTTCAATCCCGCGTCCCAGTTCAAGATCACCGACATCGGCCGCGCCGCATCGGTATTCACCTGCGTGTTAATCAAAAACCGTTGCCCGTCCTTGCTCACGTCGTACCCCGCAATCTCGGACGTGGCTACCAATTCTCTGGGGTTGGCCTGGAACAGCATCGCTGGAGCGCCCGCCTCGAAATTAACTCCGCTGTTTACCGGCACCGCCATCATCTTGGCATCGGGCGTCAGGTAAAATAATTCCTTGCCGTCGCCTCGCCAGCGCGGCTGCCGGCCTCCGCCGGTGGAAATTTGCCATTTGCCTCTGGCCTCCGGAAACGACGTCACAAAAACTTCCCATCGTCCCGATTCGTTCGAATCGTACGCCACCCACTTCCCATCCGGAGAGAACTGCGAGTTCTTCACGCTCGCGCTGCTTTTCAGAAACAGCTGCCTTTTCATTTCCGGCAGGCTCAGCGACCACACCTCCGGTCCCCGCAGATACAAAATGTGCCTTCCGTCGGGCGACCAGGCCGTGGGGTATTTGTCATGCCCCTCCTCCTGCTCCACCGGTTTCTCTTCCTGGGTTCCATCCGTGTTTCGCAAGTACAAATCGAAGGTCTGGTTGCGCCCCGATGCAAAAACCAGCTGTTTGCCGTCCGGACTCCATACCGGGGTGGCATCAATGGCCGGATCAAACGTCATCCGCTTCATTCCGTTTCCTTGCAGCTCGTAAATCCAAACGTCAGTGTTCTGGTTCGTTTCGTCGGTTCGATCGGTGGCCACCATCTTTCCGTTGGGGCTGAGGACCACGTTCGCGTAGACATCCTGCTTGCCCACCGCTCCGATTTCGTCCCCTTTTCGGTCGAACCATTCCATCCGCGAGAGTGATGCCCCGGTTCCCGTTTGGGCCACCAGCACCTGCCCATTCGACGTGGCAAACGCGGCGAAGCCGATCCGCGGCAAATTTTGCACCCCGGTCAGGATGGTTTGCGGTTCTCCGGACATCTCTAATTTATTCGCATCGAAGCGTTGCGCGAACAGGGAACCATCGCGATAAAACAACAAATACCCGGGCTCGGCGTACGCCGCATTGGTTTCCGAATTCAGCAGGAATTTCTTGTTCCGCGAGCCCAGCTCCCCCGCATAAATCGCGCTTTTGGCAAACTGCATCCGGGCATTGAAGGTCATGAAGAGGTAATGTTTCCCATCGGGCAGAAATACCGGCCAGCGCTGGCTGGCCCCGTCTAAGCTCGGATCCGGCACGCTGATCGCCGCCGGCGTGCCCCCGGAGGCCGCAACCTCTTGAACCAGAACCCCCATCTCGCCGTTGGGGGTGAAAATGATTTTTCCGTCTTGATTCCAACTCCCGCCGCGCCCGGTGGGCGCATCGCAGATCGTCTGGGCGGCTCCTCCTTCAATATCGATTCGTTTCAGCTTCCCGTCGGAGAAAAAACCGATCGATTTTCCGTCCGGCGACCAGAAGGGAAAGCTCGCGTCCTCCGATCCGGGAAGAACTTTGGTTTGCTTCCCGCCCACTTCGTACAGCCACAAAACGCCTACGCGCTCGTCTTCTTTGTAAGCGGCCACTGCCACCGTTTGCCCATTGGGCGCCACCGCCATGCCCCGCGCCGTCGATGGAAACGCCGCGGCGAAATACATTGTTTTTGGTGCGGCCTGCGGCTTGCGCCACCACACCGCCGCCGCGATCAAGCTCGCGGCCAGCGCGGCGGCCACCAGCCAGCCCAGCATGCTCCGCGTGTTTCGAGCAGGCGCCCCAGCAGCAACGGATACGTCGCTGCTTTTGCCGCCGCCTTCCGTAATCCATTCCAATTCTCCCGCCAGATCGCGGCCCGTCTGCCAGCGATCGTCAGCATCCTTGGCCAGACACCTCTGAATCACGTGTTCCAGTCCCGGCGGAGTCAGCGGCTTCAAGGATTGGATCGGGGTCACCTCCTTTTCCAGGATCGCGGACGCCACGCTGAGCTGGCTTTTGCCTTGGAACGCGCGCTCACCCGTGAGCATTTCGTAAAGCACCGCGCCCAGCGAAAAAATATCCGACCGCGCATCCAGTTCCTTGCCCTCCACCTGCTCCGGCGACATATACGGAAACGTTCCGACGATGGTGCCTTCTTCCGTGGCCGGGGAACTTTGCAAGGGAACCGCAGCCGAGAGCGTAGCCAGCGTCGCCGCCACCACCGCTGCCGCGGGGCGCGCCAGGCCGAAATCCAGCAATTTCGATCCCGACTTGGTCAGCATGATGTTCGCGGGCTTGACGTCGCGGTGCACCACTCCGGTGCGATGTGCCACGCTCAACGCGTCCGCGATCTCCGCGCCGATCTTCAGCACTTGCTCCGTGGGCAGCGCGCCGCGCTCCAGCCGCTGCGCCAGGCTCTCGCCCTCGATGCATTCCATCACCAAATAGTCGACGCCGTCCTGCGAGCCCACGTCGAATAACGAACAAATGTGCGGATGATTCAAACCGGAAACGGTCTTGGCTTCGCGTTCGAAGCGCATCTTGCGGGTCGGGTCGGCGGAAAGTAGAGCAGGAAGTATTTTGATCGCGACGGTCCGGTCCAGGCGGGTGTCTTTCGCGCGGTACACTTCGCCCATCCCGCCCGCGCCCAGCGGCCCCACAATTTCATACGGCCCGAGTTTCGTGCCAGGAGCCAGCGGCATAAAGTGCCGGGATTATAACCTCATCCTGAGCCTGACGATGCCGCGGAGATAAATCTACGCGACCCCGAGAGGGAACGGCTGAGCTAACCAGTTATTCCGAGCGTAGCGCCTGTGTCACGTCAATGCGCGCCGCGCGTGCCGCCGGCAAAAACGAAGCAATCACCGCGGCGCCCAGCAGCACCGCTGCCGAGATCACTACCGGCATCACTCCGGGCATGCGCACATCCGCTACGTAGCTGCTCGCCACTCGCGCGATCGCGTAACCGCACAACGCGCCGGCCACGATGCCCACCGCGGCCATCACCGCACCTTCGGCAATCACCGTGGTCAGCAAATTTCCCGGCTGCGCGCCCAGCGCCATGCGAATTCCGAATTCGCGCGTGCGTCCGCTCACCGAGAACACCAAAACGCCGGCCACGCCGATCACCGCAATCGCCAAAGCCACCGCCGCGAATCCGCCGAATACCAGCGCATTCAGACGATCCGGCGTCAGCACTTCCGCCCGCACATCTTCCAGCGTCGCCGCGTGTTCCACCGGCTGATCCACCGACAAATCGCGAATGATCCGCGTGATCGGATTCACCAGCGTGTAGGGATTCCCGCTGCTGCGTGTGCACGAACAGCCGTCCGCCGCCGATTTCCTGCCCGAACGGGTGATACACGGTCATCGCCCGCCCCGGCACCACGTTTTCATCGTCAATGTCCGCCGCCACACCCACGATGCGCCGCGGTTCGGGACTCACTCCCGACAAATTTCATCACCGGATCGGTCCACATCACCTGGTGGTTCACCGCGTCGCCGTTCGGGAACATCCGCTTGGCGATGCTTTGGCTCACGATCACGACCTTCTCGCCGTCTCTGCGGTCGGACTCGTTGAAATCCCGTCCAGCCACAATTGGCACGCCCAGCGCCGCGAAAAATCCCGGCGAAACCGTGCGGAACATCGCGCTGGGATCTTCATCGCCCACTCCGCGCGTATGCCCGTCGGCAGTGAACTGAAATCCCGGCCCGAAAATGCCTTTGTCGCGCCACGGCACTGCCGTGCCAATCGCCACCCGATCCACTCCCGGGCAGTGCCGCGATTTGCCGCATCGCTTCTTTGTAGAATCCCTGGATCTGGTCCGGCGTGCGGCCGTACGAAACCACCGGCACATTTATCGCGAGGACGTGTTTGCGTGTCGAACCCGGTCTGCGCGCTGCGCAGCGAAAGCAGCGTCTTCACCAGCATCCCCGCGCCCGCCAGCAACATGAACGACGCCGCGATCTGGGTCACCGCAAAAATTCGCAACCGCCGCCCCGTCCCGCCGGTCATCCGCGCGCTTCCGCTGGCCTGGCTCAAACCGTTCGAACTGTCTGCCGACGGCAGCCGCGGAACGAACGCCAACAAAATCGCCGCCACAATCGCCAGCAGCGCGCCCACCCAAAGCATGCTGGAATCCACCGTCAGATCCAGCGCGCGCACCGAAAAACGCGAAGCATACCGCGACAGAATCGCCACCATCGGCCGCGCGCTGATCACCCCGAGCAAAGCTCCGGCGCCGCACAGCAAAAGACTGTCCGCCAGCAGCACCCGCCGCAACGAGGCGGTGCTCGCGCCCAGCGCCGCGCGCATCGACAGTTCACCTTCGCGGCGAACGGTCCGCGCCAGAATCAAATTCGCGGCGTTCGAACACGCAATGATAAAAATCAATCCCGACGCGGCCAGCAGCACCCACAAAATCGTTTTTGCTCCGGACGTGACCTGCTCGCGCAGTTTTACCGCGCCGATGCTGTAGTTTCCCTGTTTCGGATACGACTCCGGATACTGGCTCTTCATCGCGCCATAGACCGTATTCAATTCCGCGCGCGCCTGCTCAATGTCCGCGCCCGGAGCCAGCCGCCCAAACAGTTCGGTCATGCGATGCACCCGCCCGGTCACCATCGTCGCCGACAGATGATGCGGGCTGGTCACCACGTTTGCGATAATTTCCGTGTCCGCCGGGTACGGCACCGACGGTTCCAGCACGCCCACGATGGTGGCCGATCGCGCGCCGCCGATATCCCCGGAATCCAGTTTCAGATTTTTTCCGATGACCGCCGGATCGCTGTTCAGCACTGTGGTCCAGAAGCGGTAAGTCAGCACCACCGCGCCCGCGGCGTTCGGGCCATCGTCGTGCGCGTCCAGCAACCGCCCCAGCACCGGATGCAGCCCCATCACTTCGAAATACGATCCGTCCACCACGCCCGCCCGCACTTCGCGCGGCTCGCCCAGCCCGATCATGCTGAAGCCCACGACCGAAAAATCGCCGAACTCGCCCACCGTCTTCACCCGCGATTGCAGGTCCTGAATCTCCGGCACCGAAAACGAAACGTTCTCAATCCCCATTCCCGGCGCGCTTTGCCGGATGTAGATCAGCCGGTCTTCATCGCGATTCACCAGCGGGCGCAGCAACACCCCGCGCACCACGCTGAAAATTGCCGCGTTCGCGCCGATCCCCAGCGCCAGCGTCAGCACCACCGTAATGGCCAGCCCCTTGGTGCGCGCCAGCGACCGCACCGCAACTTTCAGATCGCGCAGAAGCAACTCGGTTTCGAACATGCGCTTTTACCTCCAGACGTTCGACGGGCAAAGTCTGTCACGGTTAGCTTGTTAATTGCAAGTAATGAACCCGGCAGTGCTCTTCCGTCCGGCCCTTTGCCCACCTTCACTAGAATGACGAACGGCGGCGACGGAACCGGACAAAAAGTTTAAGAAATCTTGGTTAATTTAGCGCCCTCGGTGCGCCAATCGGTAATCCTAAGCTCGCCACTCGCGCTATTGGGGCGCAGTAATCACCCGGGCCACGAGAACGCTGTAAGAATCCCGAAGCAAGGGCACCTCCAAGCTGGTTGTAGCGCTTCCGGGCTAGATAATACACCCGGCCCGAAAGCGGCGATAACGCGGGATCGATTCGAGCCTCAGGCAAAGCCGAGCCATTTTCCGCCGCGAAGTTGCTATATTAATGACCGATGCCGACGACCATTAAAACCGTTCTGGAGTTCGCGCTGCTGGCGCTCGACCTCCATTTTCTTCCTGGTCGATCCCTTCGCGGTAATCCCGCTGTTTCTCGCGGTCACCGCCGGCAGCGAAAAAGCCGAGCGCAATGCCATCGCGCGAAAATCCGCGCTGACCTGCGCGATCGTCCTCACCGCCTTCGCCATCGCCGGCAGCCTGATTTTCAAGATGTTCGGCATCACCCTGCCGGCTTTCAAAATCGCGGGCGGCATCATTCTGATGCAGATCGGCCTCGACATGCTGCAGGGCAAGCAGTCCTCGCAGAAATCCACGCGCCGAAGAACAGCAGGAAGGCGCGGAAAAATCCGACGCGAGCATCATTCCGCTGGGCATGCCGATGCTGGCCGGCCCGGGCGCGATTTCCACCGTGATGGTGCTGGTGGGCGAATCCCATGCGGTCTGGCAGCACGGAGTGATCTACGCCACGATTCTCCTCACGGCGTTCGTTTCGTATCTGATCCTCGCGGGCGCGGATCGCGTGCGGGGCTATCTGGGCGAAACGGGAATCCGCATCCTGATGCGGCTGATGGGACTGTTGCTGGTGGCGCTGGCCGTGCAGTTCGTGGCGAACGGGCTTACCGACTTTGGATTGCTGAAACCTCTGACTCACGCCGTACTAATAGGCCGATCCAAAACGAGTCGAGTCTCGAACTTATTGCGCAGCCGTGAACGTGTCGCACGCATTCAAGTGGCCGGTGGTCAGGCCCTGCTTGAACCATTGCACGCGCTGCGCCGAAGTGCCGTGCGTGAATTTTTCCGGCATCACTTCGCCCTGCGTCATTTTCTGGATGTGATCGTCGCCCACCGCCGCCGCGGCGTTTAAGCCCGACTCCACGTCGCCCTGCTCCAGAATATTTCGCTGCTCGGTGGAATGGCCCCAGACGCCTGCGTAACAGTCGGCTTGCAACTCCAGTCGCACCGAAAGCTCATTCGCGCAGTTGCGGATTCTGCTGCTGCGCGCGCGCACTTTGCCTTCGGTGCCGAGAATCTTCTGCACGTGATGCCCCAGCTCGTGCGCGATCACGTAGGCCTGCGCGAATTCCCCGGAGGCGCCGAACCGGTTCTTCAGCTCGTCGAAAAACCCCAGATCGAGATAGACCTTTTCGTCGCCGGGACAATAGAAAGGCCCAGTGGCCGTTTGCGCGAGGCCGCAGGCGGAATCCAAGTCGTCGCGGAACAGCACCAGTTTGGCGTGGCGGTATTGCGGCAGATCTTGGGTCCAGGTGTTTTGCGCGTCGTCGAGCACGAAGGATACGAATTGGACTTCTTTCTGCTCGGCGGCGTCGCGCGCCGGATCGGGTGGACGCGGCACGGAGGCCGACTGGTCGTCCGCCAGCGCCCGATTGAGGAACGGCGAAATCAGGTCGCGCTTGAAAATAAAACTCAGCACCAGCAGCATGAGCAGGCCGCCGATGCCGATGTGCATGCCGCCGAAATCCGCCGCCACCGCCGCCGCTGGAATTGCGATCGTCTTCGATATCGCCGCTGGTGCCGCCTGGTGTCCAACGCATGTGAGGGCCTCATGACCGCGAAGAGATGTCTCATGCTAACCGAGAATATAAAGGCGCATTGAGGCGCCGACAGGCTGGGCTTGAGAGCATACCATATTTGGCCGATCGGGAACTTTTTCGTGAAGCAGTCGCAGGCGGTCGGCGATGTGCCGCGGCAGTCCGGCCAACTGCGTGCCTGCGAGAATGCTCAAGCTAGTATTCGTCGTCTTCGGCTTTTCTTCAGGCGGGTCATTTTGAATGCGACGCGAAAATCGCGGGAGCGAGCTTCGGCGAGAATCGCGCGGCGAGTTTCGAGGGCAGCTCGGACGGGCCGAACACGCCGGCCATATCGCGGGGGAAATGTTTCACGAAAATGCGGCGAGGTGCGCGGTGGCGTAAGCAATCGGCGTCGAGATCAAGCCGCGCTGGCGAATCTGGAAGAGCGTCGGGAAGCTGGCGTCGTAGCGCAACAGCAACGGCTGATCGTCCTTCGTTCCTCGCACGAGCACCGCCGCGGCGAACCGCGCATTTTCCAGCACGCCGCTGCGAATCAATCCCGCCACGCCCTTCGGCGTTAGAGTTTTGGGGAAGCGTTTGCGCACGATCCCTTGCGAGCGATTCAGGCGTCCCTGGCGGTACCAGCGGAAGAGGCGGTCGAAATCGTTGCCGCCGATTTTCGCGTCCATGTCCTGCATCGGCACGACGTAAGGCAGCATGCAGACTTCGTCCTGCGCGGCCAGATAAACGGTCGCTTCGCCGATCGGCGGCGGAAAGCGAAATTTCTCGCGCTCGGCGAATCGCTTGGCGAGCGCGAAAGCGTCCGTGTGCGATACACGCGCGGGCTGGAAATCGCTTCGTCGTACATCACTTCCGGCGACCAGGTGGAAACCGGATCTTTGCTCTCGGTGCTTTCGTACAGGCGAATCTGCACCGATTCCACGGTGTCCAGCAGCTCCGAGCCGCGCTTGGCGAGAAGATTCGTGAGCCCCGGAGCCGCGCCGGTGCAAATCAGCGCCGCGCGATTTTTCGCCGCGAAGCGTTTGCTGAAGCGAAATTGTTCCGGCCTGAAAGGATTGCGGTTCAGGTGCGAATTCAGGTCCAGGTAATGCGACGCGCAAACGCAGCGCGGCGCGCAAAATAATCTCGTTGAAGACCGCGGGCGAGGCGTTGACCAGCAGGTTGCAGCCGCGAGCCGCGCGCACAATCGACCATAGATTCCGCGCGTTCGCTTCCACCACTTCAATTGTGCTTTTCTTGCCGAGGAATTTCCGCGCGCGCTCCGGATCGCGGTCGCCGCACCAGACCGTGTGCCCCTGGCGCACCAGCAGTTGAGCCAGCAACGAACCCGCGCCACCCACCCCCAGTACGAAGATGCGCATCGGTTCGCAACCTTATCATAATTGTCGCGGCGCGAGTCCACAGAGAGCCGGCACTTTCTGCTTTCAGTACCGGCCCTCCGGTTGCCGCCAATCGCCAAACCAGCGCGTTTCGTTATGGCGCTTAGTTCAGGCGCATCGAACTGATCCGATTGTTCCAACTCTTATTGTTGTATCCCTGCACTTGCCAGGCCCGCAGGTCCGGAATGCTCTGCCGCGTAACCGCCGAGAAGCCGCGGAAGTCCGAGTCATTGTAAATCGTGATGGTCACGCGCCCGTAAACCTGAATCGAGCTGATCGCGTCGTTAAATCCTTGCGGTACATTCAACGTGGTGCCGCGCGCCTGGCAAAAGTAGTTGCCGCCGAAATTGGCGGAGGTGAAGAAGCAAGCACCGTCGTGCGGTCGGCCCCCCGGCTTGCCACCGCCCGAATTCCACCAGGTTGGTCCGCCGCCGTAAGCAATGACTCTGAATTGTGCGCGGCAGCCGCGATCGACCCAGATCCCGCGATTGTCGTTGCCCCAGGTCTGGCCCTGGATACAAGCGGAGTTGCTTATCTGGCGCACCATCTGCACCGATTGCCGCGGGTCGCCGATCGGACAAAAATTGCGTTTGCCGTTATTCGATTCGCATGTGATTAGACTTTGATTGGGACCTTGAGCAGGCGCCATTGCTGCTTCGGCGTGCGTACCCGCTCCCGCCGCGCGCGCCGCCGAATTGGAAAGCCCGAACGAAAATGCCAGAAGCGCCGCTAATAATACCGTGACTTTCATGATCGAACTCCTCACTGAAAATTTCAGATCTGCCGCAGGCCACCATGGGGCGCATTACCGCCTCACCATAGACTTTCGCCATTTTTCTGTAAAGCGATTTCACTGGCCTCCACTCTTCGCGATTCATTGCTCGCGTCTGGGCAAAAGCGTAGAATCGAACTCGATTGCTCCGATCCTGGGCGGCTACGGGAGAGAAATCCTAGGCCCTCCAGGACGATGCTCCGCGAAATCGCTATCCTGATTGGAAGACGCGCGGAGCGCAGGGAACCGGCGGAAACGTTTGTTCCTCCCGATGGCAGCCACGCAAAACTGCCATGGTTTGGAAAGGAGGGAATCCAGCGACGCACGTTTCCATCGAGGCGACGCTGGTGTCCTTGCCCAAACCTCCGTGGTTTGGGCCTTTTTATTTTCGGCCGCATCTAAAAGCGGAGAGCCGTAAGCGAAAAAAACATGCCATTGATCGATAAATTCGGGCGCCAAATCTACGACCTCCGCGTCTCGGTCACCGACCGCTGTAATTTTCGTTGCGTCTACTGCCGCTCCGCCAATCCCGAAAATAATATGGCCGAACACGCTCTGCTCGAATGGGACGAATACGAGCGGCTGGTTAAGATCCTGGTCGGCATGGGCATTCGCAAGGTCCGCGTTACCGGTGGTGAGCCGCTGGTGCGTCCCGGTGTGGAAGATTTTATCGGCCGCCTGAAAAAACTCGGCGTGCCAGACCTTTCCATGACCACCAACGGACATCTGCTGGTCGATCGCCTCGACGCCCTGGTCGCCGCCGGCCTCGATCGCATCAACATCAGCCTCGATTCGCTGAATAAAGAAAAATTTGAGCAAGTTACCCGCACCAAAACCTTCGATCAGGTCATGGCCGGCATCGAGGCCGCCCAGGCGTCGCCGCTGCGCCCGGTGAAGATCAATGCCGTCCTGGTGCGCGGCCTGAATGACGACGAAGTGGAAGCCTTCGCCGAATTCGCCCGCGAAAAAGATATCGTCATGCGTTTCATCGAGTTCATGCCGCTCGACGCCGATCGCGCCTGGAATCGCGATTTAATGGTCCCGGCCGCCGAAGTCTACCAGCGCATCTCCGCCAAATGGCCGCTGATCCCCGTGGTGCACGAGCGCAGCGAGACCGCGCGCAAATACCGCTTCGCCGATGGCCGCGGTGAAATCGGCTTGATCGCTCCGGTCACCCAGCCGTTCTGCGGCCACTGCTCGCGCATCCGCCTGACCGCCGACGGAAAATTGCGCACCTGTTTGTTCAGCAAGGACGACCACGACTTGAAAAGCTTGCTGCGCGGCGGCGCCACCGATCGCGAAATCGGCGACGCCATTCACGCCATCGTGGACCAAAAAGAAAAAGGCCATCGCATCAACGAGCCGGATTTCGTCGCGCCCTCGCGCACCATGGTTTTCATCGGCGGCTAGAATTTCGGCCGTACTAACTTGGAGTAACCCTGCATGGCGGATGAAGAGTCCAAATATTTCTCGCTGACCGAAGCGGAACGGTTGCGCACCAAGCTTGAACCGATCCTCATCGAAGCGATGGAATCGCGCCGCAAAATGTCCGACGTCGACGATAAAATCAGCGCCCTGGCTGAAAAGATTTCCCGCTCCGGCGGCCTTTCCGTTTCCTACGAAAGAGCAGCCAAGCGCCGCCTCGAACGCAATCAGCTCGAACAGGGCATTCAGTCCGCGCTCGAGCGCATCATCGAAACCGGCTGCGTGGTGAAAGATCTCGACGTCGGCCTGCTCGATTTTCCCGCGCGCATCGACGATCAGGACGTCTACTTGTGCTGGAAGCTGGGCGAGGATCGCATCCGCTTCTATCACCGCCAGGACGAAGGCTTTTCCGGCCGCAAACCCATCGACCCGCGCGACCGCGGCCACAACAATCCCATCCAGTAGCTTCTTTGTATTTCCCTAACGCGTAGTCGTTTGCAACGGGTGCACGTCGCGCTCAATCGTCGCTAGATGATCGTCTTCCGCGACTTCAAGATCGTATTTCGTTTGAAGATTCAGCCAAAATTGTGCGCTCGTTTTGAAATAGCGCGCCAATCGCAGGGCCGTATCGGGCGAGATGCCCCGCCGCTCGGCCACGATGTCGGCAACGCGAGTAACCGGCACGCGCAAATCGAGCGCCAGTCTATTCATGCTTAACCGGTGAGGCTTCATGAAGTCCTCGTGTAGGATTTCTCCGGGATGTATCGGCTTTAGTTTTTTGGTCATCGTGCCGTCCTAGTGATAGTCGATGATTTCGACGTTGTAGGCATCGCCTTCCTGCCAGACAAAACAAATTCGCCATTGATCGTTGATTCGAATGCTGTGCTGCCCCCGCCGGTCGTTACGCAAAGCTTCCAGATGATTGCCCGGAGGTGAAGCAAGGTCGCTGAGCCGAATCGCGGAATCCAGTTGCCTCAGTTTTCGAAGCGCTACTCGTTCAAAGCCCTTGAAGCGTTTGACGGATTCTCGTTTGTGAAGCCGTTCGGTTTCGGGCGATCGAAAAGACTTGATCACCTGCTTATTCTATACTGCTACACGGTGCCCGCATAGCATTTAATGTAATACAGTAAATTGCTGAGTATGTCTCCATTCACACTCGGCGTGAGCGGGAAGCTCTTCGGGGCCTGTGATAAAGTTGGATTAGAACAGGAGAAATCGTGAGCAACGCTCAGGAGAATCGTCTCAAGGACTCGGCCAGCCCGTATTTGCGTTCGGCCGCGCATCAACCCATCGACTGGCATGAATGGGGCCCGGAAGCTTTCGCCCGCGCCAAAGAGGAAAACAAGCCGATCCTGCTCGATATCGGCGCGGTCTGGTGCCACTGGTGCCATGTGATCGACCGCGAGAGCTACGAAAATCCCGAAATCGCCGGCATGATCAACAAATTTTATGTCGCGGTGAAGGTCGACCGCGACGAGCGCCCCGACGTCGACGCCCGCTACCAATCCGCGATCAGCGCCATATCAGGCCAAGGCGGCTGGCCCCTCACCGCCTTTCTCACGCCCGACGGAAAACCGTTCTTCGGCGGCACGTATTTTCCGCCCGAAGACGCCATGGGCCGTCCCGGATTCAAACGCATTTTGCTCGGCGTCGCCGAATCGTTCAAATCGCGCCGCACGGAAGTGGACACCTCCGCGCAAGCCCTCGAAGACGCGGTAGCCAAAGCGGAAGTTTTCAAGACCGCGCGCGGCGAATTCGATGCGCGCAGTCGTTGATTCCGTCATCGAATCCGCGTTAAGCATGTTTGACGACAAACACGGCGGCTTCGGCCAGTCTCCGAAATTCCCCCACGCCAGCGCCATCGATCTGCTGCTCGAACGCTACCAATCCACCGGCGCCAAAAGTTTGCTGCACGTCGCCGAGCGCACGCTCACCGGCATGGCCCAGGGCGGCGTTTACGACCAAATCGCCGGCGGCTTCCATCGTTACTCCGTCGACGAGCGCTGGTGCGTCCCGCACTTCGAAAAAATGACCTACGACAATTCCGAGCTGCTCAAAAATTATCTGCACGGCTATCAGGTCGACCGGCAATCCACTGTTCCGCGAAACCGCCGAAGGAATCATCGCCTGGGTCAACGAAGTGTTATCCGATCAAGCCCGCGGCGGCTTCTACGGCAGCCAGGACGCCGACCAGACGCTCGACGACGACGGCGACTATTTCACCTGGACCCTCGCCGAAGTTCGCGCCGTGCTGACGCCGGAAGAAGTCGCGGGTCGCCGAGTTGTATTACGACGTGAACGCGCGCGGCGAAATGCATCACAACTCGGCCAAAAATGTGCTCTGGGTCACCGCCGGCCCGGAAACGATTGCCGCAGAATTGAAAATCGAGCGAAACGGCTGCGCGCTTGCTGCTGGCCAGCGCCAAAAGAAAACTGCTCGCCGCGCGGCGCCTGCGCACTCCGATTCCGGCGATCGACACCACCGTCTACGTCGCCTGGAATGCCATGTTCGTCTCCGCCTATCTGGAAGCCGCGCGCGTTCTAGGTCGCGACGATTGCCGTGCTTTCGCGCTCAAGACGCTCGACCGCATCCTCGCCGAAGCCTGGGAAGAATCGAAAGGGTTTCTGCATCGCGTCGGCGGCCCGCGCCTCGATGGCTCGCTCGACGATCAGATTTTCATGGTCGTCGCGCTCCTCGATGCCTATGAAGCGACCCTCGACCGCCGCTATTTCGAAATCGCCGAGCGCACCATGCGCCTCGCCGTAGAGCGCTACGGCGACCCCGAAGCCGGCGGCTTTTTCGATCGCGCTAAAGACGCCGCGCCGATGGGCGGCATGGAAATTCGCCGCAAGCCGCTGCAGGATTCGCCCACGCCCGGCGCGAATTCCGTCGCGGTCATCGCTCTCGACCGCCTGTATGGCCTGACCGGCGAAAAACTCTATCGCGACTGGGCCGAGAAAACCCTCGAAGCCTTCGTGGGCCTGGTCCCCCAATATGGGCTGTTCGCTGCGACCTACGGACTTGCCGCCTTATTGCACGCGCGTCATTCCCTGCAAGTTGTGGTGCTCGGTGCAGCCGGTGATCCAAAGGCGGCGGCACTCGAGAAAAGCCGCAAACGCCGTATATCGTTTCGGCAAAACCGTGTTGCGCGTAACGCCGGAAGCTTTGGCCGGCAGCTTCGCTGGCGCCGGCGTTGCGCGAAACGCTGCCGCATCTGGACGCGGCGAAACCTCAGGCGTTGGTCTGTGTCGAAACGCGACTGCTTTCCGCCCGTCGCGGATCCCGACAAACTAAAGGGTATGCTCACCGAAATCGCCGCCGAAGCCGCCGGCCAGCTCTAAAAACCGCAAGCAATAATTGCATCCGCAAACCTTGAAGACGTATCGAAGTGCACGGGTGTCTCCGCCGGTTGCCGCTGGTGGAGTGCGGTGCGATAATGAGGCGTCTTCAGCGGTTACAACGAACGGTTGATGGCGGAACGGGGGCTTTATGGCGATGCGAGACGCATGGATTGAGAAGCGCGCGACGGCGATGAACGGCGGCGTGCGCAATTTTTCGCAGATGCACTACGCGCGCAAGGGCGTCATCACCGAAGAAATGGAGTACGTCGCCCAGCGCGAAAAACTTAACGCCCGAACTGGTCCGCGATGAAGTTGCCCGCGGCCGCGCCATCATCCCCGCCAATATCAATCACCGTAATCTCGAGCCCATGGGCATCGGCGTCGCGTTCTTCTGCAAGATCAACGCCAACATCGGCAATTCCGCCACCACCTCCGACGTCGACGACGAACTCGAAAAGCTGCATCGCGCCGTGCACTACGGCTCCGACACGGTGATGGACCTCTCCACCGGCGGCGACATCCCGCATGATTCGCAAAGCGATCATCAACGCCTCGCCGGTGCCCATCGGCACCGTGCCCATCTACGAAGCGCTCTCCCGCGTGCGCCGGCCCGAAGATCTCACCATTCGAGATTATGCTGGAAGTGATCGAAGAGCAGGCCGAGCAGGGCGTCGACTACATGACCATCCACGCCGGCGTGCTGCGCGAATTTGTCCCGCTGACCCGCAATCGCATCACCGGAATCGTCAGCCGCGGCGGCGCGCTCCTGGCGCAGTGGATGAGCTTTCCACAAGAAGCAGAATTTCCTCTACGAAAATTTCGACGCCATCTGCAAGATTTTCCAGAAGCACGACGTGAGCTTTTCGCTGGGCGATGGTTTGCGGCCCGGCTGCCTGCACGACGCCAGCGACGAAGCGCAGTTCGCCGAACTGAAAGTCCTGGGCGAGCTGACCAAAAAAGCCTGGGAATACGATGTGCAGGTCATGATCGAAGGTCCCGGCCACATTCCCGATGGACCAGATCGAACTCCAGGTGAAAAAAGAAAACGAAATGTGCCACGAAGCGCCGTTCTACACGCTCGGCCCGCTGGTCACCGACATCGCCCCCGGCTACGACCACATCACCAGCGCCATCGGCGCGGCCATGATCGGCTGGCATGGCGCGTCGATGCTTTGCTACGTCACGCCCAAAGAACATCTCGGCTTGCCCAACGCCGATGACGTTCGCCAGGGCGTGATCGCCTACAAAATCGCCGCGCACGCCGCGGATATCGCCCGTCACCGTCCCGGCGCTCGCGATCGCGACGACGCTCTCAGCTACGCCCGTTTCCTGTTCGACTGGAACAAGCAGTTCGAGCTTTCGCTCGACCCCGAAACCGCCCGCAGGATGCACGACGAAACCCTGCCCGATGAGTTCTACAAGGAAGCGAAATTCTGCTCCATGTGCGGGCCGAAGTTCTGCTCCATGAACACCACGCAAATCGCCGATGGCTACAACGGCCTCGACCAAAAAGATCGCGAACAGAGGTTCGTCCAATTGCTGGCGAAACTCGAACCATCTCTCCTGAATGCCGAGGCGGTCCGAAAGGATCGTTGAGTTTTGGGCCCGATCACGTTGGGAGGTACGCCCATGATTGCGGGCCAGGATTCGGTCGTTACACTTGATAAGCGCGCCGAGTTTTTCCGCGACGTTATGCAGACAGTCCTAAACCTGTCTGCGGGCGCGATCGTGTTCTCCGTGACGTTCTTGCACGATATTGTCCGCGTCGGAAGTGAAAAAACGGTTACCTCTGCCGCCCCGGCCCCTCAGCACCCGGGCTTGGTCATCACTGCATGGATTGCGCTGGTAGTTGGAGTGGTCGCTGCGCTGGCCTTTCTGTTCTTCCACGCTTTGTCGACCAAGTACGAAAACGCTTTTTCGAATAGGATGACCATTGCGGCCGCGGTGGCTGTCGGCGGCTTGATCTCGGGACTCGTCCTCTTAGTTGCCTTTGGAATTTGCAACCTGCCGGGCTAAGAGTTGGATTTCAGGCTTTTCAGCAACGGATATACCGCCCCACCCGGGACGTCCAGGCCCTGGAAAATCGCATCCAGCGCTTGAAAACTCGGCTCGGATATCCGGTTGTTCTCCAGATTGCTGATCGTTGCCTGGCTCACCCCTGTTTTCTCGGAAAGGTCTCGTTGGCCCAGGTTCCGCATTTCCCGCATCAGGCGCAGCCGCTCGCCGAGTGTTTTGGTCTTGGAAACATTTCGGATCTGCTCCACGGAAAAATCTCCTTTCAGCATGGCCTGCAGCAGATCCTCCGACGCATCGGTTCTGGAACGTGCAATATCCAACGCCGTATCAATCGCCTCCAGCTTGTCCAGCAGTTCGTCGTACTTCTTCCGCCGGACCAGCACGTACTCGGTTCCGGACAGCGTCAGCAACTGAATGTCTTTGTTCTTCTCGTATTCCATGGAGTCGCCTTCAATTGTTGCGGTAATCGAACGCCCACGACGGGCTTTCTTTTATGGCGTGAACGTAAACCACCAATTCGATTCGCCGGATTTCATAGGTCACTTTCCACCGGCCCACATGCATCTCCCAGGCCCCTTTGCGTTCCTTGGCTTCGTATGGCTTGGGATTTTCAGGTCGCTCAAGCAGCTTTCCCAGGGCGTCCTTTACGCGGAGGAGGTCGCTTGCCGAAGGGATCGAGTTGAGCCCGTCAGCCGCCGACGGCAGGATAATGACTCGATACCCAGCCATAATTCTTATATCCTAAATCGAATCAATAGTCAAGCGCATGATTCGATATGTAATCATTTCGGCTTAATGTTACCGGATATTTTCCAGGCGTTCAAGGCAAGTCGCGGCGTAGCTCAGGCAGCCGCTTTTATGGAACAATAGGCACTGCTTTTCGTATCACCTTACGGGGCTCTTCCGCGGTAAAGGAAGGGCTGAACCAAAGCGAGTTACGCCATGCTTCTGATGTTGGCAGCCGTATTCGTTTACTTCCTGCCGTCGTTTATTGCCCGGCATCGCCAAAGTTTTGCGGCGATATTTCTCTTCAACTTTTTTCTCGGCTGGACCTTTATCGGCTGGATCGTCGCGCTGTTTTGGGCCGTTCTGGCTGAACCGCGCGTACCGGTCATCGTCGCGTCCATGCCCGCCTACGCCTACGCCGGACACTCCAGTGCGCGCGGCGCCAAATTTTGCAGTGGCTGCGGCCGCCTCGCGCAACCCGATGGGCGCTTCTGCGCCTCCTGCGGACGTTCCATCTAGATCACCATAAAACCTCATGGCCGAATCGAAATCCCAAGAAACTCTTCGTGAAGAATTCAATCGCTGGGCCGTCGATGGCAAGGGCGAATCGATGGAGCACGATCACTGGCCCATCGCCAAGCCCACCCTGGACCTGATGCAAATCGCCGAAACCAACAATATTCTCGACGTCGGCTGCGGCGCCGGATGGCTCTCCCGCATTCTGGCCCAGCGCGCCCCGCAGGGCCGCGTCGTGGGTATGGACATTTCCGACGAGATGATCGGCCACGCCCGCCAGGCCGGCGCGGATCAGAAAAATCTCAGCTTCGTCGTCGGCACCGTCGATGAAATTCCCTGGGAATCGAATTTCTTCGACCGCATCGTCACCGTGGAATCCTCGTATTACTGGCCCGACCCCGCCCAAGGCGTCCGCGAACTTTATCGCGTCGCAGCGCACGACGGCTCGGCCTGGACCCTCATCAACTATTACCGCGACAATCCCTACTGCCACCAGTGGGGAGAATTGCTGGCGGTCCCCACCCATCTGCTTACCGCCGCAAGAATGGAAAAATCTGTTTCGCGACGCCGGTTTCCAAAACGTCGCTCACCAACTGATACCCGATCCAACGCCAAACCCCGATTCCTACGCCGGCCGCTGGTTCCGCGATGCCCAAGAGCTGGCCGCCTTCCGGGCCATCGGCGCGCTGCTGGTTCACGGAACCAAATAAAGGAGAAAAATGGCATTCGTTCGTGCGACGGGTAAGAATGATGTGACGCCGGGAACCATCCAGGAATTTCAAGTCGGCGAAAAAAGCATCGCCCTCGCCAATGTGGCAGGCAAATTCTTTGCAATCAACAACGTATGCCTGCATCAAGGCGGCCCGCTGGGCGAAGGCGACCTGGACCGCCAAATCGTGACGTGCCCCTGGCATGGCTGGCAGTTTGACGTGACCAATGGCCAGCTGCTTACCAATTCCGCGGTAACCACCACCTGCTATCCGGTCGAAATTCGCGGCGATGATGTCTTTGTAGATATCGGATGATAAATGACTTAAGTCGGTTTTCGCCTCCTCGATCCGCCGCCTGAACCACGACTTAAAAATCCCCGCATAAAGTTCGCAATTTTTTGTCACTTCAATGTATAGTTCGCCCCGGCAGATTCCTGGCGAATGACGCAACCACCTACCAAACCAAGACGTTGGCTCCTGGCTGTCGACCCCAGGGTCTACCACTGGGATACCCTTTTCGTTAAAGGCAAAGAGATGTGGCGCCACGCCGGCCACCGCCCCGACTCGCTCCGCCAGCTCAAGCAGGTCCAAAAAGGCGATCGCGCCCTCGCCTACCACGGCAAACCCGAACACGCCATCTACGCCCTGGCCGAAGTCAGCCGCGACCCGTACCCCGACCCGCACGAGAGCGATTCCAAAAAAATGGTCATGGACCTGCGCGCCATCGAGCGCCTCCCGCGCCAGGTGACCCTGATCGAGCTGCGCGAAAACAAGCTCCTGCGCAAAATTAAATTCCTGAAAAATACCCGCATGACCATTTGCCCGCTCACCGAAGAAGAATATTCCGAGATCCTCCGCATGGCCGGTATCGTCGCCTCCCCCGGCATCCCACTTCCTTAGTTTCAGATTTCATTCTCAGTGTGGAATGGCCCCGATTCGTCTAGCTCCACTTAAAGAAGTAGAATGAATCGATGCCCGAACTTCCTGAAGTCGAAACAGTCGCGCGCGGATTGCGCCAGGCGCTGCCCGGCCGCCGCATTCTTTCCGTGCGCCTCGAGAAAACCGATTTCATCGACGATCCCTCAGCGCTCGAGCTCGGTCTCCCCGGTACCACGGTTCTGCAGATTCGGCGCCTGGGCAAAAACCTGCTCGTCGATTTGACCAGCCGAAATGGCGAAGAGAAAAAGCTGTCGCTGCTCATCCATCTCGGCATGACCGGCCAGATCGCCATCATTTCTCCCGACGCCCCGGTTCCGAAACACACTCACGTTTTCCTTTCGCTCGATGACGGCCGCGAGCTGCGTTACACCGACGTGCGCCGTTTCGGCCGCATGGCGGTCTTATCCGACCTCGAACAGGAGACGGAACTCGGCGGCCTCGGCCTCGAACCGCTCGAAATCTCGGAAAAGGAATTCCGCGCGAGACTCCAATCGCGCGATTCCCACATCAAGGCCCTGCTGCTCAATCAAAGTGTGGTCCGCGGCATGGGCAACATCTACACCGACGAAGCCCTGTGGCGCGCGAAAATCCATCCGAAGAAATCGGGCAGCAAGCTTACCGACGCGGAAGTGCGCCGCCTGCATCGCGCCATGCAGGAAATCCTCAAGGACGCGATCCGCCTGAAAGGCTCTTCGATCGCCGATTACCAGGGCATCGACGGCCGCAAAGGAAAATTTCAGTTGCGTCATCGGGTGTATGGGCGCGACGGCGAGAAGTGCTTCCGCTGCAAAACCATAATCCGCCACGCCACCGTCGCCGGCCGCAGCACCCATTTTTGTCCGAGCTGCCAGCCCGCGCCGCGAACCCGCGCCAAAAAACGTAAGCGTCGTCGCAAATCCTAATCCGCCAGCTTACGCGGCAGCCTCACGCGTTTTCCCCGTGTAGAAATAAACCAGTACCGCTCCTACAAAAGTAAAAACCGCGGCATAAATAAATCCAGCGTTGGCGCTGACTTTTGACCACAGCACCCCGACCACCACGCTCGAAATCAAATCCCCAACCCCATTCACCGCCGCCAGCACCCCAAATCCCGAGCCACGCACATCCTTCGGCAGAATCTCCGCCGCCAGCGATTTCTCCACCGATTGCTGCGTCGCGTCGTGCAGTCCAGCCACCCCAAACAAAAGCGCCAGCATGGGAATCGTTGGCGGCTCAAAAATAAAACCGGCGAAAGCCACCACCGCCAGCAGGTACCCCACCGCCAGCACGCCGCGCTTGCCCACGCGGTCAGCCAGCGCCCCAGCCGGATACGACGCCGCCGCGTTCACTACATTAAAAAAAGTATAAAGCGCCACGGCGATCGCCGACGCTCGCGCGAATCCAAAACGCGGCGTCAGAATTTGGCCGGCGCGCAAAATCAGCAATGTCGGCGCGAAATCTCCAATCCCATGCGCGAACACGCCCGTCAAGTAGCGCCAGTACGTTTTCGGTAGCTGGCTGAAACTCGAAACAAAACTCGGCGCCCGCCGCGTGTCCTCCGAGTGGCCCGCCGGAACCAAAATCGCGAAGATCACCGCCGCCATCAGGCAGGGCAGCAGCGTCCAACGAAAAATCGCGCGCAGGCTCAGCACGCTCAGCAGCAGCGTGGCGCACAGCGGTCCCAGCACCGCGCCAATCGTGTCGAGCGCCCGCTCGAATCCAAACGCGCGCCCCTGCTGTTCCGGCGCCACCGCATCCGCCAGCAGCGCGCTGCGCGAAGGGCTGCTCGCCCGCCCCACCCAGCCCAGCGAGCGCGTAACCAGAATCGCCGGCCACGAATTCGCCAGCGCGTAAGCAAAAGTCGAAAATCCAATGATCACGTACCCGGCCACCGCCGATGGTTTGCGCAGCTTGGGCCGGTCCGCAATCCATCCCCCGGCCAACTTTGCAAAACTCGCGATGCCGTCCGAAACGCCTTCGATGATTCCCAGCGCCACCGGCGGTGCGCCAATGCTCGCCAAAAACGCCGGCAGAATCGCCGTTGCCGTTTCGTGTCCCCAATCCGAAAACAAACTCCCGAGGCCAAGCCCCAACACGCCGCGGGTCAACCATCGACTCGGAGCCTTGGGCGGCGAATGTGGATCTGCGCCAGCACGTTCACTCATGAAGACGAGCTCATAGCGCGGACGCCTTGTTGCGGACGAGCGGAGCAACCGCGGCGACGATCAGCTCCGCCCACTGGCCCCGATCTTCGGCCTTGAGCCACCGCACCGGCGCGCGCATTCGGTTGAAAGGTTCCGACGAAAGTAACTCCACCAGCAATTCGTGAATGCGTTGCTGAAATGCGCGATCCTCCGAACGGAATCCGTCCGCGGGAATTTCCGCCGCCACTGGCGGCACGCCCACCAGCACGTCGTAGGTATTCATCCACCACGCCAGCCACGGCTCCAGTTGCGGCTGCCGCCCAAACTTGTTGACCAGATAACAGTAATTATCCAAAACCGAGCGATCGGCAATCACCTGCGGCGCGCGCCGCCCGGCATCGAGTTCCGCTGCAATCTGCGCATGCAGAATCCACAGCTGTCCTTCGATTGTCGTCGCTGCGTTTACCGGAAACGGCGAATGTCGCGCCACCTCGGTGACCAGCTCCACGTTGTGATGGGATTTTTTCAGCAGCGAGCACAGCTCGTAGGCCAGCGTAGTTTTGCCAACTCCGTGCGTGCCGATGAGCGCGAGTTTCAAAATTCGTCCCGAAGGGAAAGCACTCCGTTTCTAACACAGTTCGCCCCTTCTTGAGAAACGCACCGAAAATCGCCGGCGCGGACGCCCGAGTTGTTTTCGGCCGGAGGCGCGAATAGAATCGATGCCGTCATGACTGCACTCCGCCTTTCCCGAAAATCATGAGACTCGTGCTCCAACGGGCCACCCGCGGGCGCGTATTCGTCGATGGCGCAACCATCGGCGAAATTGGGGAGGGGCTCGTCGTCCTCGTGGCCGTGGGAAAAGAAGACTCCGTGGCCACCGCTGCCGATATGGCCGAAAAGATCGTCAACCTCAGAATTTTTAACGACGACCAGGGAAAAATGAATCGTTCCCTCCTCGATACCGGCGGGGAAGTTCTCGCTGTTTCGCAATTCACTCTGTACGGCGACGCTCGCGGCCAGCGCCGCCCCAGTTTCATTCACGCCGCCCCCGCCGAGCTGGGCAAAGAACTCTACGGTGAATTCGTGAAGGCCTTGCGCGCGCTTGGCGTCCGCGTCGCTACCGGAATGTTCCAGACTCACATGTCGGTGGAAATTGTGAACGACGGTCCCGTGACCATCCTGCTCGATTCCGAAAAACTTTTTTAACCTTCATACCAAACGCAGTCCGAGGAACTCATGACCGAAATAAATCGCATCGTCGATCAAATGGATCGCGCCCTGAATGGCGAAGCCTGGCACGGCCCGCATCTGGAAGAATTGCTCAACGGCGTTTCCGCCCAGCAGGCCTCGGCCCATCCGGTAAAAGCCGCGCATTCGATCTGGGAATTGGTGAACCACATTGCCGCCTGGAATTTCATTCTGGCCACGCGCGCCAGGGGCACCGCAGTGATCGTAACGCCCGCACAGGATTGGCCGCCGGTTACCGACACGAGCGCGGCCAGCTGGAAAAAAGCCCTCGAAAACATGCGCGAAGCCCGCGCCCAGCTCCGCGCCGCCACGCTGCTCCTGAAAGATGTCGAACTCGAGGACATTGCCCCCGGCAAAGATCATTCGCTTTACGTCATGTTGCATGGAGGAGTGCAGCACGATCTCTACCACGCCGGCCAAATCGCCGTGCTGAAAAAAGCGTTAGTCTAAAAAGGCCCGACGATGAAAGCCAAACAATCAAAAACTGAAAAAGTCCCATCGTTCATCTCCGCCACCTCGGCTGAAAAAATATTTTCCGCGATAATCCGCGCCCCGCGCGAAAAAGACTACCCGCGACTCGCCGACCTCGCCGGTCAGCTTTCCTATCCTTCCACTCCGCAACAAATCTCGCATCGGCTCGCCGGGATGGCCAAATCGAGCGAACACGCCGCGTTCCTAGCCGAAATGCCGGACGGCGCAATCGCCGGATGGATCGCCGTCTTCATCCTCCGCGGCCTCGAAGTCGATCCGCGCGGAGAAATCAGCGGCTTCATCGTCGACGAAAAATTCCGCTCGCAGTCCGTCGGGAAACACCTGCTAGCCCGCGCCGAGCAATGGGTGCGCCAGCGCGGCTGCCAGATGGTGGGCTTGCGCTCGAACGTCATTCGCGACCGCGCCCACGCCTTCTACCTGCGCGAAGGTTACCAGCACACCAAAACCCAGAAAACCTTCCGCAAAAATCTCAAGACCAAGTCCTGATTGTTCCGCCATCAGCGGCTCCCTGTCATTCGCTTCACATTTATATCGTAATACGATATAATCACTTCGATGCCAAAACACACCAAAACCGCAGCGCGAACCGATTACCGTTCGCTGTCCGATTTCCGCTACGAAATCCGTCGCTTCCTCAATTTCAGCGAAATCGCCGCGCGCGCCGCCGGTCTGGAAGCCCAGCAACACCAGGCCCTGCTCGCCATTGCCGGCCTGCCGCCGCATCGTGTCGCCACGGTTGGCGTTCTATCCGAACGCCTGCAGATTCAACATCACAGCGCCGTCGAACTCCTCAACCGCCTCGAAAAAAAACGCCTCATTCGCCGCGCGCGCGCCGCATCCGACCGCCGCGCCGTAGTGGTCCAGTTGACCGCACGCGGTAACAAAATTCTGCGCGACGTGACTCTGCCGCACCTGGAAGAATTGCAAACCGCCGGAAGGAAGCTGCTGCAAGCACTTACCACCGTAATGAAACACGCCAATTCTAAGCGCCTGGCACGCTCATGACTGCCAATCCTGTTGCCATAGGTAACGTGAACGATCCCGTCGAGGCCGTCTATCGCCTCGAAATTGTCTCGTTACTCGCCGCGCTCATCGGAATTCTCGCCGGCCTTGTCGCCTTCGCCCTTTACGACCTGATCGGCCTCTTCACCAACCTGGCCTACTACCACGAGTGGTCTTTTCATTTTCGCAGCCCCGAACATACCCAGATCGGCCCGTGGATCATCGTCACGCCGGTCGTCGGCGCGCTGATTATCGGTTTCATGGCCAAATACGGCTCGGACAAAATTAAAGGCCACGGCATCCCCGAAGCCATGGAAGCCGTGTTGACCACCCGCAGCCGCATCGAAGCCAAAGTCGCGATTCTGAAACCGCTTTCCGCCGCAATCGCCATCGGAACCGGCGGGCCCTTCGGTGCGGAAGGTCCTATCATTCAGACCGGCGGCGCCATGGGCTCGCTCGTCGGCCAATTTCTTTCCACCACCGCCAACGAAAGAAAAGTTTTGCTGGCCTGCGGCGCCGGCGCCGGCATGGCCGCGACCTTCAACACTCCGATCGCCGGTGTAATCCTCGCCATCGAATTGCTGCTCTTTGAATTTCGTTCGCGCTCCTTCATTCCCTTGGTGATCGCCTGCACTCTTGCCACCAGCGTGCGCGCCATTCTTCTCGGCCAGCATTCCATGTTTACTATGGGCAATGTGGATTTCGACGTGCCGCACGGACTTCCTTTCTACCTCATCCTGGGAGTTCTCAGTGGCCTCGCGGCGATTGGTTTTACCAAACTGTTGTATTGGGTTGAAGATCTTTTCGAACATCTCCCCATCGATGATCTCTGGCATCCCGCCATCGGCGCGCTCGGCCTCGGCATCATCGGATTTTTTGTCCCGCGCGTCCTCGGCGTCGGCTACGACACCATCTCGGACATCCTCAACAATAATCTCGCCCTGAAACTCCTGCTCATCGTCGCCATTTTCAAGGCTCTGGCTATGGTCATCTCGCTCGGCTCCGGAACCTCCGGCGGTTTGCTCGCTCCTATGTTTATGTCCAGCGCGGCCTTGGGCGGCGCTTTCGCCATGGTCATGAATATGATTTTCCCCAGCCTGCATTTATCGCCGGGCGCCTACGCCTTGGTGGCCATGGCCGCGGTATTTGGCTCGGCGTCGCGCGCCACTTTCGCTTTTATCGTTTTTGCCTTTGAAATTACTCGCGATTACAACGCAATCCTGCCGCTGATGCTCGCCTGCGTGATCGCCGACATCATCGCGCTGCGCTATTTGCCAAATTCGATAATGACCGAAAAACTGGCGCGCCGCGGATTGCATGTCCCGGACCAGTTCGAGGTGAGCGCCATGAAAATCTCGCGCGTGGCTCAGGTCATGCGCCAGGATGTTCAGCCGATTCCCGAAGCCATGACCGTGGCCGAGCTGGCCGAAAGAATGGGACGCGGCGAGCCTGGCTACAATCTGACTCAGGGCCTGCCGATTGCTTCGGCGGATGGAAAATTAGTGGGAATTGTCACTCAAGGCGACTTGCTGCGTGCGCTGGAGCAGGACCCCAAAGGCTCGTCGAGCGTTCTCGATGCCGGATCGAATACCCTTATCGTCGCCTACCCGGACGAACTCGTGCATGACGCGATGCTCGCCATGGTCAAACACAATATCGGACGCCTGCCCGTCGTCAGCCGCGAAGACCCGCAGAAACTGCTCGGCTACTTCAATCGCGCTTCGCTCCTCGCGGCCTGGTCGCGCCAGGCCCAGGAAGAAACCGTGCGCGAAACCGGCTGGCTGCATGTCTGGCGCAAACCGCGAAAAATCTGAGCGGTCGCGATCCGCGAAGATCTAGAATCCGCCGCCACCGCCGCCGCCGAATCCTCCACCGGAAAATCCGCCACCGCCAAATCCCGATCCGCCGGAACCGCCCGCGCTGCGCGGCGATGACGACATCACCGTACCCAACCTGCGACGACATGAAATTCAGGTTGTTGACCAAAAAGATCGGCTGAAAGCCACCGGCGCCGTACGGACCCGCATACCATTGCGGCGGCTGCATTGAAATTCCCGCGAACGCCTGCACCCATTTCTTCTCTACCCGCAGCGCCATCGCGTACGGCAGAAACTTTTCAAATAGCTCCGGCCGCGTTTCCAGCCGCGCGATCTGGTCGCTTTCCACCCGGCTCAAAAATTCTTCGAAGCCCAGAACTTTTTCCAATGCGCGCACCCCGACGTAGTCCTGCAGGACATCAGCCATCCAAACGCGCCGATCACCACCGCCGTAAGAATTCCGGTCAGAAGCCAGGTGAGCTGCGAAAAACCAATCACCACCGCCAGCGTCGAAGCGCCCACCACCGTCGCGATCCCCACGCCCAAGCCGGTCCCCAGATACGCCGTCTTCGTCACGTCGGGCCGGTGCAAATAATATCCGTCGGCGATCAACGCGCTGAAAATGCGCTCGCGGATCGTCGGCAGATGCGTATAAAAATGATTTTGCAGATCGCTCGATTTAACATCGGCACTCGCGCCCCCGTCGAACAACGCCGACAGCATTTCCTGCTCATGCGGCCGCGCCGCCGTCCATTCCGCCGGCGGTTTCTTCAGATGAAAAATATAATTCTTGCTGTGGGTCAGCCCCAGCAAATGCTCCTCGTCGATTTGCTCAATAGTCAGATAGCCCTTCACCGCCAGATCCACCAGCGTCGCGGTGATGTCCCGTATATCCGCGGAATTATCGACGAGCGTCCCGCACTCCCCCGGCGTCAACTGATCCGGCGGATCGTACTGCACCGCAATGGCCTGGCGCTGCGGCTCCCGCCCGTGCGTCCACCACCACCACAGCAACCCAAAGAAAACAAAAATCGGAATCAGCAAGGGAACATTGCTGCGCAGAAACCGCAAGAACGAAGTCACCGGCGAAGGCGGATGCACAAACCCCTTGTCGAATCCGACCACCGCCGTCAATCCTTCGTGAAACAAAAGTGGCCGCGTACTTTCGATATCGATCGCGTCGCCCTGGATCGTCGTCTTCGCGTCGTGCGCGTTCGAACCAAAAGCTCCGGTATAGGAAATGGCGCGAACGCCCGTCGTTCCCTCCGGCAACGTAATGTGCGCCGTCACCAGGTCGATCGGCGCGTCCCATTCGTCGCCCGTCACGTTCCAGTACAACTCGTCGTGATCCTCCAGAAACCGCAGCCCGTCGAGCACCTGATAATGAAAAATGACCGTGCGCGTGGCGTCCGCCGCATCCGGCACGTAGATTTTGTATTTGGTGTAGCGGCCCGAACTGCTGGTTTCGTATTTGAGCTTGCGCCCCGCGTCGTCGGTCACGCTGATCGGATCCAGGAACAGCGTGTAGCTGAAGCCCTGCGGCGTGGTGTATTTGATGGGGATCGTGCGGTAAATGCCGTGCCATTCGCCGCTGAATTGCACTTCGATCACTTCGGTCACGTCGATCGTGCCGTTCGCGCGAACTTCAATCTGCTCGTCGAAATGCGTGATCCGTAATTCGCGCGCCGACGCGGAAAATCCCGCGGCAAAAAATACCAGCAGGCCGAAAACGAAATTCCGGATCAGCACCCGCATGCTGACACCCGCCGCTATGCCGCGCCGCCGAAACTGACCTTCGGAGCTTCGCGTTCCGCCGGCGCCGACACTTCGAAGAACTGCCGCGGAGTGATGTTGAACATGCCCGCGATAATGCTGGAAGGGAACTGCACGATTTTCGTGTTCAGATCGCGAACCACCGCGTTGTAATACCGCCGCGCGTTCTGAATGCTGTCTTCCACTTGATTCAATGTATTTTGCAACTGAGTGAAACTTTCCACCGCGCGCAGTTGCGGATACGCTTCGGCCAGCGCAAAAACCTGGCGCAGCGCGGATGTTAAAACATTTTCCGCATCCGCTTTCGCCGCCGGCCCCGTCGTATTCATGGCCTGATTGCGCGCCGCCACCACTCCTTCCAGCGTGCCTTGCTCATGCCCGGCATAGCCCTTCACCGTTTCCACCAGATTCGGAATCAAATCGTAGCGCCGCTTCAACTGCACATCGATGTCCGACCACGCGTTGTCGCACTGCACCCGCAGCCGAACCAGGCTGTTGTACATGCCGATCACAAAAATGACCAGCAGTGCGACGATCACCAGTACGGCAAGAATCATTCGAACCTCCCCCGACCGGGAACGGACCGGATTTCAACTGCGCCTTTCAATTTCCTGCGGCCAGCATACGGTGGCGCCTCAACGCTGTAAAGGCCGTAACCAACCTGAACCGCACTGTCCAAATGTTTTTACTGTGGCGCAACTAACTTCGGATCCAGCCGATTCGCTTCCTGAAATTCGCTTTTCGCGCCTTCCGCGTCGCTCGCCCGCAAAAGCGCCATGCCCCGGTTGTAGTGCGCCCGCGCAAGATTCGGATTCAAACGGATCGCTTCCTTATAACTATCCGCCGCCGGCCCGTATTTCCCCTTATTAAACAGTACGTTCCCCAGATTGAACCGTGCATCCGCGCTGTCTGGCTTTTCCGCGATGGCCTTGGTAAACGCCGCCTGCGCCCCGTCCAGATCGCCCGCATCCATCTTCGCCGCGCCCAGTCCGATCAGCGCGTCAGTAAAATCCGGCCGCGCGTCGAGCGACTTCTGGAAATATTCCGCGGCTTTCGCCGGATTTTTCGAAATAAGATATGAATTCGCCAGATTGTACAGCGCGTGGGCGTCGTCCGGCTTCAGCGCCAATCCCTTTTCGTACTGCGCGATGGCCTCCGGCAATTTGCCCTGGTCCTGATAAGCCAGCGCCAGATTAAAATCCACGTCGGGCCGGTCCGGCTTCAGCCCCAGGCTTTTTTCAAAACTCGCTACCGCCTCGTCCAAACGGCCCTGCTTGTATTGCAGATGCCCCAGCTCAAACCAGCTGTGCGCGTCATTCGGTTCGATCGCCACGATTTCCTGATACTGCGCGATCGCGTCGTCCACCCGCCCGGCATGTTGCAGCGCCGTCGCATAGTTTCCCCGCGCGTCGGTGGCTTTCGGCTCTAGTTCGATCGCCCGTTCGTAAACCGGAATCGCCTGATCCCACTGTTGCTTATTCACCAGCGCCGCGCCCAGGTTGTTCATCGCGTCCACGTATTTGGGCGAAAGTTCGATCGCTTTCCGGTAAACCGCGATCGCGTCCGTCTCGTTTCCCGATGCCGCCAGCGCCGCACCCATGCCGTTATAAGCTTGCGGGAATTTCGGATTCAGCCCAATCGCTTTTTGGTACGCCGCAATCGAGTCCGCAAATTTCTTCTGGTGATACAACGCCAGTCCCAGGTTGCTTTGCGAAACCGAATCGGTAGGTTTGATCGCCAGCGCCTTGTTGAAATCGGTCACCGCCTCGTCGTCTTTGCCCTTGGAGTCCAGCGCCGTTCCCAGGTTTCCCAGCGCCTCCTCGAAAGCCGGATTAATCGTCAGCGCCTCGCGAAACAGCGCAATGGCTTCGTCCACCTTGCCTTTCTGATACAGCGCCAGCCCCCGATTGTTCAGCGCCACCGCGTCATTCAGACTTTGCGTTGAAATTCTTTCCTGCGCGTACGTACTTGCCGCAAGCCCCGCGACCAGTAAGAGTAAAATTACCATCAGCCTGCTAGTATTTTTGCGGTCACCGATTGGCCCTGCAATTGTCCCGCGCATAAAAACTCCTCGTCAGCGTAATGAGCGGCAGAGTATCACAACGCCGGAAACGCCAGGACTCCGGAAATTCCCAATTCGGCCCTCATTTTCCAGCGTAGTTATCACTATCACCTGTAGCGAAACCATATATTGTGGAGTAGTCTGCATCGGGAATTCTCTTCTTAGCATGCTATTTAAAACGTTCAGCGCCGCCGTATTCGGCATCGACGCCTACCTGGTCGAAGTCGAAGTGGACGTCGCGCCAGCGTTCGAAGGCTCACTTCAACGTCGTCGGCCTGCCCGGATATCGCGGTGAAAGAAAGCCGCGAACGCATCCGCGCCGCGCTGCGCAATTGCGGATTCGATTTTCCCGCCACGCACGCGCGTCACGATCAATCTCGCGCCCGCGGATATCCGCAAGGAAGGCTCCGCGTTCGATCTGCCCGATGGCGCTAGGCCTTGCCGGCTGCCAGGGAACGTTCTTCGGCAAAATTCTGGATACCCACGTTTTCCTCGGCGAACTCTCGCTCGATGGCGGCGTGCGCTCGGTGCGCGGCGCGCTTTCCGCGGCGCTCGCCGCGCGCGAACGCGGCATCCAAAACGTCGTGGTGCCGGAAGCCAACGCGCCGGAAGCCGCGGTGGTCGAAGGCATTCAGCGTCTTCGGCGTGAAATCTCTGCCGCAAGCCGTCGACCTGGTCAACGCGCCGGAATCGTTTAAGCCCGCTCGCGGTGGACACGTCGCAGATGCTCGCCGAGGCCAGCCAATATTCGCGTGGACATGCGCGACGTGCGCGGCCAAATGTCCGCGAAACGCGCGCTGGAAGTGGCCTGCGCCGGCAGCCACAACATTCTGCTGATCGGCCCGCCGGGCGCCGGAAAGACCATGCTGGCGAAACGCATCCCGACGATTCTGCCGCCGATGTCTCTCGACGAAGCGATCGAGACCACGCGCATCCACAGCGTCGCCGGTGTGCTCGAAGATTCGCGCGGCCTCGTCGGCACGCGGCCGTATCGTTCGCCGCACCACACCATCAGCGACGCGGGCCTGATCGGCGGCGGCGCGATCCCGCGGCCTGGCGAAGTTTCGCTGGGCACAACGGCGTTCTGTTTCTCGACGAGCTGCCGGAATTTCAGCGCAACGTGCTGGAAGTCATGCGCCAGCCGCTCGAAGACGGCTGCGTCACGATCGCCCGCGCCGCGCTTTCCGTGAATTTTCCTTCGCGCTTCATGCTCGCCGCCGCGATGAACCCGTGCCCCTGCGGATTCTTCGGCGATGCCACGCGCGAATGCCACTGCTCGCCGATGCAGATCCAGCGTTACGTCTCGAAAATTTCCGGCCCGCTGCTCGACCGCATCGACATCCACATCGAAGTCCCCGCGGTGAAATACAAAGAACTGCGCGGCAACGTCGAAGTGGAAAGCTCGGCGGCGATTCGCGATCGCGTGCTGCGCGCCCGCGAAATCCAAACCGAACGCTACGCGGCGAAGAAGCAATATCTATTCCAACGCGCAGATGCCGCCCAAGCTGATCCGCAAATACTGCGCGATCTCCGCCGAAGGAGAAAAGCTGCTCGAAACCGCCATCCAGCGCCTCGGCCTTTCCGCCCGCGCCCACGACCGCATCCTGAAAGTCTCCCGCACCATCGCCGACCTCGAAGCCGCCGAGGCCATCGCGCCGAAGCATTTGAGCGAAGCCATTCAATACCGTACGCTGGACCGCACGTACTGGGCATGAGCCGGTCTGCCGTGATTCGGGCCACGCCGACGAATACGGTTAACGAGGAAACGTATGGCCACGGAATTTAAAGGGCGTCGCGCCGATGCCATGACTCGGCGAATCGAGAATGAATCCCGCCAACTCCCTTATCGTTGGGGGTATTTTCAGGGTGTGTTTCTCATCCCTTGGTCTGTATTAATTATCTTGGGGGCGTGGATGGAGTTGCGGAGGCCGGAGCACGAATCGCGCTACATCTCGATCATCGCTCTTCTGCTGGGACTGATCGGTCTTCCGTTAGCAATTGGACTGCTGCGCAAGAAGAAATTCGCTCTTCCCCTGGTCTACTTAAGTTTCGGGCTCAGCCTCGCGCTGGTCATTATCAAGCTACCGATCGCAATTATTCATTATCGCGACTCGGGCGACCGGGGAAGCTCCTTTTTCGAGGCGGAACAGCTATTCTTCTGGCTTTGTTGCTTGCTCTACTATCGTAAACGAAAGAGCCAGTTCACTTAGCTACGGCGCAGGTAGGCGAAGAGAAGAACAAAACCTTAGTATGCGAGAGCCGCCTGCTGCCTATTGTCTCCGAAGCTTGCGCCTTCATGTTGCAGCAGCCAGCGCTTGCGCTCCATTCCGCCGCCATACCCGGTTAGCGATCCATCCGACCCGATCACGCGATGGCACGGCACCACCACTCCAATCGGATTCGACCCATTCGCCAGCCCAACCGCCCGCACCGCCGCAGGCCGCCCGATGCGTTTCGCCAATTCTCCATACGAAATCGTTTTGCCGCAGGGAATTTGGCGCAACGCCTTCCACACTTCGCGCTGAAATTTCGTCCCGCCCGTCTTCACCGGCAATTTGTCGATTGCCTTCAGGTCCCCCGCAAAATATTTCGCAATCGCGGCCGACAATCCATGCGGATTGCGCGCCTCCTTCAGACTGAAACCATTTTTGCCGTAGTGCCGGCTCAGCGAACGGCGCATGCCATCTTCATAATCCGCGAAATACAAAGCCCGCAAGTTTCCTTCGCCGTCCGCCACCACAAACATCTTCCCAATCGGCGTATCGATTCGATCCAGCAACAACTCCAGAATCTCACTCATGCGCGCCTCCCAATGCCCGAACCGGAGCGCCGTCCGCGGCCCACAGATGCTGCGCCGCATAGGCTCGCCACGGCCGCCACGATTCCGCGCGCGTCAGCAGGCTCGCCGAAGTCGGCCGCGTTCCATCAAATTGTTCCGCGCTGCGCAACAACCCAATGTCCGAAGCCGGAAACGCGTCCGTCTCGCGCAAAGCGCGCAGCGCAATATATTGAGCGGTCCATTCCCCCACGCCACGAATCGTGCGCAGTCGAGCGATCGCTTCCTCGATCGTCCCAAATGGCCGGAACAAATTCGGCTCCGCCACCACCGCTTCGGCCAAAGCCTTCAGCGAAGATTGCCGCGCCCCCGGCATTCCCAGCCCAATCGATTTCGCCGACGCCAAACGCTTCGCCGTAGGAAACACATGCGTCAACGCCGGATGAATTCGTTCGCCCTCCGGCACGGGCCGGCCATGCAACGCGACCAGTTGCCCCGCCAGCCGTCGCGCCGCGGCCACCGTAATCTGCTGCCCCAGAATCGCGCGCACCGCCAATTCAAAACCGTCCCAACCTCCCGGCGCGCGCAAGCCCGGACGTTGCGCCACCAACGGCGCCAGCAGCGGGTCGCGCGAAAGATGCTCGTCAATCGACTGAATGTCAGCGCCCAGATCAAACAGCCGCCGCACTCGCGTTACAA
Organism: uncultured Acidobacteriota bacterium; assembly: GCA_963737765.1. Classification (GTDB taxonomy): domain Bacteria; phylum Acidobacteriota; class Terriglobia; order Acidiferrales; family UBA7541; genus Palsa-295. The sequence continues at coordinate 10,928 of CAVTTY010000012.1, read as the reverse complement.
TCGCCGGTAACGATTGCACGTTAGGAAAACGAATCGTCACGCTCAGGCTCTGCCGTTTCGGCAAATGCGCCAACCTCGACGCTCCCCACGAATCCGTCAATCTCCACCGTCCGCAGATACCGACCGTTCTCCACCATCTCCACGCCGGGAATCGCCCGCGCCTGCAGATGCCCGAGTATGGAATCCCAATCGTAAGGTGGCCGATAACGCAGCCGCAACGTAACGCCTGCCCCGGCGCCAGGCGCGGAATTCGCGGAATGTTTTCGTCGCAACGTGCTGGGTGGTCGATGAAAAAGATCGCGGAATATTTCGTTGAATCGCCGCACGCTGCCGAATCCCGCGGCCAACGCCACTTCCGTCATCGGCATTTGCGTTTCGTGAATCAGATGTTTGGCAAACAGCACCCGCCGCGTCTGCGCCACCGCAATCGGCGAAGCTCCCAGATGCTGCAAAAATAATCGCCGCAGTTGCCGCTCGCCCAAGCCCAGCCGTTCCGCCAGAATTTCTACGCTCGCGCCGTCCCCATCCAGCGCCCCGTCGCTGATCAATGCCAGCGCCCGCGAAACCGTATTCGAAGTCCCCCGCCACGACGCCATCTCCGGTGCCGTCTCCGGCCGGCAAATCAAGCAAGGCCGAAATCCCGCCTCCTGCGCTGCCGCCGCCGACCCAAAAAACCGGCAATTCTCAAACTTCGCCGACCGCGCCGGACAAACCGGCCGGCAATACACGCCCGTCGACGTCACGCCGACGAATATCAATCCATCGAAACGCGCATCCCTGCTGCGCAACGCGCGATAACAGATCTCCCGATCAGGCAATTCCATAAACACATTTTCTCACGCCTCGACCACTCCAACTCGCGGTTTTCGGACCTGCTCATGGGAGCCCAATTCTGTGAGTAGTTAAGGCTGCGGCTGCGAGTAATACCCCTGGCGCGTGCGCGCCGTCAGTCCCGATTTCCCAATCTTAATTTCGATCTCGTGATACTCATCCGCCTTCGCACTCGCCGGCGCGCCAAACGCAATTTCGTAGTACGGCACCGCATCCGCCAGGCATTCCTGCAGCGCACCAGCCACATCATTGGTCAAATCGATGGCCCGGCCCCCACTCTGAATCGCCAGCACCGGAAGTCCCAAACTCGCCACGTAGACTTGCCCCGGCTTGCTCACTCCTTTCACATACTCCTCGTAGTACGCAGCCCGCCCCACCGATTCCCCGGTTCCCAGTGGATTCACGCTATACAGCGTCACCCGCCCCTGCCGCAGTTGGGTCGAGACGCTCACCACATTGCCAAATATCTCTTGTTGCTCTTTGGAATCCAATGTCGTGTTCGGCCCCGACAGCAACGGCCAACCAGGAGAAACCCACAGCATGAGCTTCCGTCCCGGCCGCGCCCCTTGGCTCGTAACCAACTGCGTCAACCCGCCCAGCGAATACTGCAGCCGTTCCGTCGCTCCGTAATAGCCGCTCGACCGGGTGATATCCCGCAGCCCAATCTCATCTTTATCCAACGCGGCGCTCAACGCGTTACCGTCAGTCGAAAAATTGCCGATCATCTGCACACCCTTATCCGTGACGATCGCAATCGTCGTCGGGTAAGTAAGATGTCCGCCCTCCACCCGCAGAAACTTGTCGATCTGGATCCGCGCGATGCTGATGGACTGCGGATCGGCGTTCACCGCATCGATTACCACAATCACTTCGAGCTTCGCCTCGCGTCCCGTCACCGCCTTAAACGAAGTAATCGTCTGCGGCGCCTTGTTGTCCAAAACCGTGAAATCCTGCTGCTGCAAATCCGCCACCGGGCGCCCGGATTTCGGCGCGGCCACCACGTCGAGCACAATTTGTCCGCCGCCGGCGCCCGGGCCTGCCTGAACCGGCTGCTGCGCCGGCGTCCCAGCCGCGCACAGCAGCCCCACGAGAAACACCAAACCAAATCGCTTTCCTTGGTACATTTCCTTCCTCCTCGAAGCTCCCGCGCGCCTGGCAAGAACCATCCCCAATTTGATGATCCCCGCAGCCAATTGGGTAGACGCGGTTTAGCCTCGCGCAGTTTTCGAAATCGCCGCACTCGACCGCCCCTCACGCCGGCGGAGACCTCCGTCTCATTGACTTGCCCTCCGCCGCTGTGATACGCATACACGTCCTTGCAGCGAAGGATTTCCCCTAATTCGGATGGCGGCCAACACACAACGGATCGAAGTGACGCTGGAAACGCTGCTGGAGAGCGTCGACCTCGCGGAAAGCATCACCATGCGGATTGCCGAAGCGGCCGGCTTTCCCGACGAGGAAATCCACAAAATCGGCATGGCCGTGCGCGAAGGCGTCATCAATGCCTATAATTACGGCAACCAGCAGGACCGGCAGAAGAAGATCCTGATGACCGTCGAACTGGCGCCCGAAGATATGACCGTCCGCATCATCGACCAAGGCCAGGGCTTCGAGCTCACCGAGATTCCCGACCCGTTGGCCGAAGAAAACCTGCTACGCACCTCCGGCCGCGGCCTGTTCCTGATGCGCGCCTTCATGGACGAATTCAAGGTCGAACGCGGCCCCGAAGGCGGCGCCCAGCTGGTAATGATCAAGAAACTACCCCACGTACATTCCGAGAACGGCAAACACCAACCAGAGTAGAATGAATCAGTGAGGTTTCCGTGGCTCTCCAAGGCACCTGCAGGCAAATCGGCGAAGTAGCGATTATCGACTTCAGTGGCAAGATCACCCTCGGCGAAGGCAGCGCCACTCTGCGCAAAACCATTCGCGAGATGGCCGAAGGCGGCCAGAAAAAAATCGTCCTCAATCTCGCCGACGTCGATTACATCGATAGCTCCGGCATCGGCGAACTGGTCAGCGGATTCACCACCGTCCGCAGCGCTGGCGGGGAATTAAAGCTGCTGCATCTCACCAAACGCGTTCACGACATCCTGCAGATCACCCGCCTCTTCACCGTCTTCGACGTCCAATCCGACGAGGCCAACGCCGTCCGCAGCTTCAAGTAGTCCTGCGCCGAATCCCATGGCGTTGTCGCCCTGAAACGCCGCGAAGGATCTCAACCAGTAATCTTCCGGGCCGACCATTCCGCCGAGAACCTTTGGAGTGCGGTGGCTCTGCCACCGCCTTCCCCAACCCAACTCGCGACCCGAACGCCCGCCTATCGCAAAATCCGCCACACCACCTGTAGTCGGCCAGCTTTAGCTGGGCCTGTGCCGTCGCGTTTCGGTTCTCGTTGCCATCCCGAACGAGGCGCGCTTTTCGCGCCGATGAGGGGTCTCTCTTTGAATTTCACTAATGCCACGCGTCATCGCCACTTGCAACCTCGGCCAACTATCAACCCTCGTATTTATGCTATGATTTTGTCTTGATTTCATTGGGGTGCACCGTTGTCTGACCATCTTTCCCGCAAAGACCTGAAGACCGACGAAGTTCGCGATACCCTGGCGCACGGCGCCGGCGCGATCCTCTCCCATCAGAAGCTGACCATTTATATTCTCGCCGCCGCGCTGGCCGTCGCTCTCGCCGTTTTCGGCTTCAAAACCTACACCGAACACCAGACCGTCAAGGCCGCCGCCGCCTACGACGACGCCATGAAAGTTTTCGACGCGCGAATCACCGTCCCCGGCGAACCCGTGCAGCCCGGCGAAACCACCTACAACGACGAAAAGACCAAGTACACTTTGGCCGCTCAAAAATTTGCCGACGTGGCCAAAAAGTTTCCGCGCACCCGTCCCGGCCAGCTCGCCGGCTATTACGCGGGCCTGAGCGATGAAAAACTCGACAAGAATGACGAAGCGAAGAAATGGCTGCAGGGCTTGGCCGATGGCGGCGACTACGACTTGGCCGCCATGGCTCGTTTTGAACTGGCCCAGATGCACGACCGCGCCGGACAAAGCGACGAAGCCGTCAAACTATACAAGGATTTGATTGCCAAGCCTTCCGTGCTTGTTCCCAAGCCGGTGGTGATGCTCACTCTGGCCGAACATTACAGCGCGAAGAATAATCCGGCTGAAGCCACTCAACTGTATTCGCAGATCAAGTCCGAATATCCCGACACGCCGATCGCCCAGCAAGCCGACCAGGAATTGAACCTACTGCCCGGCAAGTCCTGAAGTCCGAGCATGACCCCGACGCCGCTCGCGCCCTACGCCATGCGCGCGCGAAGAATCGCGCGGCCGCCGCTATCCCGAACCGCAGCATCCTTATCGCAATGACTACGCGCGCGACCGCGACCGCGTCATCCATTCGCGCGCCTTCCGCCGGCTCGAAGCGAAGACGCAAGTCTTCACCACCCGCTTCTCCGACCATTTTCGCAACCGCCTCACTCACACCCTCGAAGTCGCGCAGATCGCCCGCACCGTCGCCGGCACCCTCGGCCTGAACGCCGACCTCGCCGAAGCCCTCGCGCTCGTTCACGACATCGGCCATCCGCCCTTCGGCCACGCCGGAGAAAAGCAGCTCGACCTGCGCATGCGCGAATACGGCGAGCGCTTCAATCACAATCTGCACGCGCTGTACATCGTCGAACATTTCGAGCAGCGCTACCTGGATTTTCCCGGCCTGAATCTCACCTTCGAAGTCCGCGAAGGAATCGTCAAACATTCGCGCGACTACACCGCCGCGGATCATCCCGAGCTCGCCGAATATCTGCTCGACCAGCGCCCTCCGCTCGAAGCCCAGCTCATCGACCTGGTCGATGAAATCGCCTACAACACCGCCGACCTCGACGACGGCTACGAAGCCCACCTGATTGATCTCGATCAGCTCCGCGCCGACGTGCCCCTCTTCGCGTAGCGCCTACGCCGAAATCGACCAGCGCTATCCCGCCGGCAAAGCAAAAACTAAAATTCAACGAAGCCCTCAAGCAGGTCCTCGACCGCCTCGCCACCGACCTGATCGAAAATACCCGGCGGCAAGTCGACCAAGCCGGACTGCAGTCCGTCGAAGATGTCCGCCATCATCCCGAACGCCTCGTCACCTTCTCCCCCGAAGCCGCCAAACAGAACGGCGCACTGAAACGCTTCCTCTTTTCCCATCTCTATTCCGAACCCGCCATCGCCGAGGATCGCGACCGCTCCATCGCCGCCCTCGATGAGCTTTTTACTTTCTTCCTCGAGCATCCCGAGCGCATGCCGGCCCAATATGCCGAACAAGCCCGCCAAGCGCCGCGCCACCGCATCGTCTGCGACTACATCGCCGGCATGACCGACCATTTCCTGCTGCGCCAACGTCGCGAACTCCTCGGCGCCGGCGCCGCATCGTAGTACCACCCAGCGCAAATTTGTCATTGCTCGTTTGGTGTCAGCCAGGCAAGCCTCAACGCGCGTTCCTTGACAACGCCGAAGCCGGACTTATAATTGAAATTGATCCAGAAAAACGGGGACGAAAATGTTTTTGGACGTAAACGAACTCGCCGTCCGAAAAACCCGCATCCGGAAGAGCTATCTTCCCGGTACGCTCGATTTCCATTCGGGCGAGTTCCACCAGGTTGAACCGCTCGAGGTCCGCGCCACCGCCGAGCTGGTCGAAGGCCAGATCCGCATCTACGGCAACCTGCACACCCGCGTCGAGATGGTCTGCGCCCGCTGCCTGGATACCGTCGTCGAAGAAATCAGCCGCGACTTCGACCTCTACTACCAGCCCATGACCGCCGTGGCCGCCGATGACGAATATCACCTGCAATCTCGACGACACCGAAGTGGCCTTTTTCGAAGGCGATGGCTTGTTCCTCGCCGACATCCTGGCCGAGCAGGTTTTCTCGCCCTGCCCATGAAAGTTATCTGCCGCAGCGATTGCCGCGGCCTCTGCGCGCACTGTGGCGCCAATCTGAATAATGAAGAATGCCGCTGCGAGAAGCACGCATCCGACCCTCGCCTGGCCCCGCTGGCCCGGCTTGAAGCAGGACTGGTTCAAAAAGCAATAAAACGGTACACTTATCCCTTACCTGTAATGCATTTCGTCCGCTCTGAGTAGCGGCTTGTTAATGAGGAGCTTGCAATGCCCAATCCAAAACGACGTCACTCGCATGCGCGCAAAAACAAGCGTCGTGCCCATGATTTCCTTACGCCTCTCTCCCTGGCCGACTGCCCCAACTGCCACGAGAAGAAGCTGCCCCACAATGCGTGCCCTCACTGCGGCTTCTACAACGGCCGCGAAGTGATTGACACTTCACGCAAGACAGCCTAGATTTCCTTCGCTAACCTTTCCCGAACTGGTGACCGTTTGGTTTCTAGTGGTGTATAGATGACCACCATCGCTTTGGATGCCATGGGTGGCGACCATGCCCCGCGCGCGGAAGTCGAAGGCGCGATTCTCGCGGCGCGTGAGCTGGGCGTCCGCATACTGCTCGTGGGCATCGAAGCCACCGTCAAGCAGGAGCTGAATCGTCACCGTCTCCGCGGCCTGCCCATCGAAGTCGTCCACGCCGCCGAAGTGATCACCATGACCGATTCTCCTTCGCACGCCTTCCGGCGCAAGAAGGAAAGTTCGGTGCATGTCGCCGCCAGGCTGGTGCAAAGACGGCCACGCCGAAGCGCTGGTCAGTACGGGCAATACCGGCGCGGTCATGACCGTCGCGCGCTTCGTGTTGGGCACGCTCGCCGCCGTCGATCGCCCCGCGCTGGCCGCGACTTTTCCCAACATGAAGGAAAAAGTCACGGTCATCCTGGACGTCGGCGCGAACGTCGATTCCAAGCCCGAGCAGATCGAGCAGTTCGCCATCATGGGCGAAATTTATTACCGCACCATTTGGGGCACCAAGCGCCCGCGCGTCGCGCTGCTCTCCATCGGCGAAGAAGAAATGAAAGGCAACGAACTGACGCGCGAAGCCGCCGCCCGCCTCAAGCACCTGCACGCTGAATTTCGTCGGCAACGTGGAAGGCCGCGACGTTTTTCGCGGCGACGTGGACGTGATCGTCTGCGACGGTTTCATCGGCAACATCGCGCTGAAGATCAGCGAAGGCCTGGTCGAGCACATTGGCGGCATGCTGAAAAAAGCCATCAAGAGCAGCCTGCGTTCGCAAGTCGGCTACGTGCTTGTCCAAAGAAGCTTTCGACAGCTTCCGCAAGCGCACCGATTCCTCCGAGTACGGCGGCGCGCCGCTGCTCGGCGTCGTGGCATCACCATCATCGGTCACGGCCGCTCGAATGCCACTGGCCGTCAAGAATGCGATTCGCGTCGCCAGCGAGCTGTGCCGCGCGCGCTTCAACGAAAAAATCGAACAGGAGCTTTCCGCTTCGCTGCCGCTGCCACGCGCGGCTGATCCGGAGAAATCACAAATTTTCACCAGAATAAATCATGAGTAAACTCGCATTCTTTTTCCAGGGCAGGCCTCGCAGTATCCCGGCATGGGCCGCGACCTCGCCGATAATTTCCCCGAAGCCAAAGGTGTCTTCGAAGACGCCGACGCCGCCGCTCGGTTTTCGATCTCTTCAAGATGTGCTTCGATGGCACCGAAGAAGAACTGAAGCTCACCGAAAACACTCAGCCGGCCATCCTGACCGTCTCCGTCGCCGCTTATCGCGCGCTGGAAAAACAAGGCATCACTCCCGATTTTGTCGCCGGCCACAGCCTCGGCGAATATTCCGCCCTGGTCGCCGCCGGCGGCCTCGATTTTACCGCCGCCGTGAAACTGGTACGCGCCCGCGGCACCTACATGCAGGAAGCCGTGCCTCCCGGCGAAGGCGCCATGGCCGCGATCCTGGGCCTGTCGCCCAGCGACGTCGCCGAAGTCTGCAAAAAAGCGGCCGAATGGCGAAGTCGTCGTCGCCCGCTAACTTGAATTCTCCCGAACAAACCGTAATTTCCGGCGCAGCCGCCGCCGTGAAACGCGCCGTCGAAATCGCCTCGCAATCCGGCGCCAAGCGCGCCGTGATTCTGCCCGTCTCCGCGCCTTTCCATTGCGCCGTTGATGATGCCCGCGCAAAAGCGCCTCGAAGTCGATCTGCAGGCCGCGCGCTTCACCGCGCTGAAATTTCCGCTGATCACCAATGTCGACGCCGAAGCCATCGTCACCGGTGACGAAGCGCGCGACGCGCTGATCCGCCAGGTCACCTCGCCAGTCCGCTGGCTCGATTCCATTCACGAAATGATCGAAGCCGGCGTAAACGTCTTCGTCGAAGTCGGCCCCGGCAAAGTCCTGACCGGCCTGCTCCGCCAGATCGATCGCGGCGTCCGCGTCTTCAATGTCGAAGACTCCGCCAGCCTGAAAAACACGCTGGAAAAAATCGCGCCAGGCCCGCACCGAAACCCCGGCTCGAAGGCTCTTAGCGCGTGATCGCTAGACGTCATAGGTAGATTTCGATCTTATGTTTTCACTGAAAGACAAAGTCGCTCTCGTCACCGGCGCGTCGCAGGGCATCGGCCGCGCCACCGCGCTCGCGCTCGCCGCGTCCGGCGCGAAAGTCGCCGTCGCCGCGCGCAACACCGAAAAGCTCGCATCGCTCGTCGCCGAAATCGAAGCCGCCGGCGGCGAAGCGCTCGCCGTCCCCATGGACGTCGCCGACGCCGCGCAAGTGAAAACCGGGTTCCAGCAGGTCCTCGCGAAATTCGGCAAGCTCGACATCCTGGTCAACAACGCCGCCATCACCCGCGACACGCTCGCCCTGCGCATGAAGCTCGAAGATTGGGACGCCGTGCTGCGCACCAACCTAACCGGCGCGCATCTCTGCATCCAGCAGGCGCTCGGCGCCATGCTCAAGCAGCGCTCCGGCCGCATCATCAACATCACTTCCGTCGTCGCCCAGACCGGCAACGCCGGCCAGGCGAATTACGTCGCCTCGAAAGCCGGCCTGATCGGCCTCACCCGCGCCATCGCCGTCGAAGTCGCTTCGCGCAACATCACCGTCAACGCCGTCGCGCCCGGCTTCATCGAAACGCCCATGACCGATCCGCTGTCGCAGGAACTCAAAGAAAAAATGAAATCGATGATCCCGCTGGGCCGCTTCGGCACCGACCGCGACGTCGCCGCCGCCATCGTCTTCCTCGCCAGCGACGAAGCCGCCTACATCACCGGCCAAGTCCTCGACGTCAACGGCGGCATGTACATGGGCTAAGCGTCAGGCTGCGCCGCGAATTTACGCGTGCCTGGCGGATAGGTTGACCCAGCCTTGCCGCGCGCATAGAATGGGCAAGGTTGTTTTAGGGCGCTAGACCCCCCGCCTCTGCTGCGGCCCGGGGGCCCTAGATCAGCCGATATCGGAGGAACCACCAGAATGGCCAGCGTCGAAGAACGCGTGAAGCAGATTATCGTCGAGCAACTCGGTGTCGACGAAGGCGAAGTTACCCCCACCGCATCGTTTGTGGACGACTTGGGCGCCGATTCGCTCGACACGGTCGAGCTGGTGATGGCTTTCGAGGAAACTTTCGGCATCGAAATTCCCGATGAAGACGCCGAAAAAATCGCCACGGTGAAAGACGCCGTCGATTACATCGAGAAGCACGCCAAAGGCAAAAAAGTAAGTTTGCGATCGGGCGGGAGATTCAGCTGACGCCGTGCCGCAGCAGCGCCGCATCCTCACCAACAAGCGGCGCAGCCCAGCCACTGAGGATCAAACCAGTGTCGCGTATTCCGGAATCCCGGAACTCCTCCAGCCATCTAATCCCTAAATGGAGAATTTTCCTTTGAATCGCCGAGTTGTCGTGACGGGTGTCGGACTGGTCTGCGGTCTGCGGCATCGGGACCGAAGAAGTCTGGCGCAACCTGCTCGCTGGCAAAAGCGGCATCGGCCCCATCACCCATTTCGATCGCCACCGCCTTCGATTGCCGCATCGCCGGCGAAGTGAAAAGTTTCGACCCGCTGAACTGGCTCGAGAAAAAAGAACTGAAGAAAACCGGCCGCTTCATCCAGCTCGCGCTGGCCGCCGCCGATTTCGCCATGCAGATGGCCGGCCTCAAAGTCACTCCCGAGATCGCCGATTCCACCGGCGTCTACATCGGCTCCGGCATCGGCGGATTCGACGTCATCGAGCGCGAACACTCCAAATATCTCGCGCGGCGGCCCGGGGAAAATTTCCCCGTTTTTCATTCCCGCCACCATCGTCAATCTCGCCTCCGGCCACGTTTCGATTCGTTACGGCGCGAAAGGCCCGAACTCCGCCACGGCCACGGCCTGCTCCGCTTCCGCGCACGCCATTGGCGACGCTTTCAAAATCATCCAGCGCGGCGCGGCGGACGTGATGATCACCGGCGGCACCGAAGCCGCCATCACGCCCATGGGCATCGGCGGATTCGCCGCCATGCGCGCGCTCTCCACGCGCAATGACGATCCCGAACACGCCAGCCGCCCTTTCGACGCCGATCGCGACGGCTTCGTCGTCGGCGAAGGCGCCGGCGTCCTGATCCTCGAAGCTCTCGAATTCGCCCAACGCCGCGGCGCCAATATCATCGCGGAAATCGTCGGCTACGGCATGTCCGGCGATGCCTACCACATCACCCAGCCCGCCGAAGGAGGCGACGGCGGCTACCGCGTTGCGATGGCCGCGCTGAAAGACGCCGGAATTTCGCCCGACGACGTCAGCTACGTCAACGCGCACGGCACCTCCACGCCCATCGGCGACGCCATCGAAACCGCCGCGCTCAAGCGCGTCTTCGGCGAGCGCGCCAAAAAAGTTCCCATCAGCTCCACCAAATCGATGACCGGCCACCTGCTCGGCGGCGCCGGCGGCCTGGAAGCCGGCATCAGCGTCCTCGCCCTGCGCGACCAGATTCTTGCCGCCCACCATCAACCAGGAAACTCCCGACCCGGCCTGCGACCTCGATTACATCCCCAACGTCGCCCGCAAAGCCGAAGTCACCTACGCGCTCTCCAATTCCTTCGGCTTCGGCGGCACCAACGCCTCCCTGATCTTCAAGCGCTGGACGAATAATCAGTCGACACCGGTGCGGCCCCCAACCACAAAAATTGTCATCCTGAGCGCAGCGAAGGATCTGCTT
>CAVTTY010000011.1:0-175655 GCA_963737765.1 uncultured Acidobacteriota bacterium | reverse complement strand
GAATCAATGGGTTAGCTTCCTTCCTAATGAGCTTCCCTAAGACGTCCTCAACTTCGCCTAAAAAACGCCCGTTTGCGCCGTATTAGGTCTAGAGAGGATCCGCATGGGAGGTTCAAAATACACGCTCGACAAATACGTTAAGGTCGGCGCCGCCTGGCGCTATTGGAAAGCCGCCTTCCACGACAATGGCAAGATCCAGCCCGACATCGTCTTCGTTGACGCAAAGGCGGGTTTGCTAGAAAAACATCCCGAGAGGGTCGCTACTACATGAACTCCTCGCTGGAACGACTATTCTGAAAAAGGTGAGGTTGCTATTACGTCCGCGAAGTTCGGAGGAGCGAATCCCTCGACGTACCGGGTGCCGAAATCCCGAAGAATATTGTCAAAGCTCGTCGCCGGTTTGCGGCGAACGATGTTGCAAAGGGACGACTGGAGTTGGCTCTTGAGTGCTAAGCGAGGAAACTCCGCGAGGATCGCGCGCTGTTTGTCTAGCGGGATTCGATCAAGACCGACTCCGAGTACGTCCACGGCGATTCCTGAATGGGTCAATACGACCTCGGGCTCTTTGTGAAGAGCGATGGAACGCGTGGTGTGAAGGGCGATCGCGTCCCACACAACTTGCACCTGCTGGGCCGCAATGCCGCGCTCCTTCAGGAACCCGCGCGCGGCATTGGCGCCGTCGACCTCGAACCGTTCCTCCGCCGTGTACCGGTCGGTTAGACCAAGATCGTGCAAAACGGTGGAAACAGCGAGGAGTTCGAGGTCCGGCAAAGGTTTGGTATTTTCTGAGAGCAAAATCCCAAATAGCCACGATCGCATAACATGGTTGAAAAGATATGGCTCCGACGCGCTCCGCGCCAGGTCAATTGCGTCGCGGACCAGACGCGTATCTGTAACCGTGATTCCTGCCAAAATCATGTTTGTGCCTCCGGTCGGAATCGCGAGCGATCGTTCCTGTCAATACTCAAACCACTGGCTGAGTGCTTTGACCTTCTCGTCCGTGTAGGGCGGGAACAAGTGCTCGATGGTCACGTCGGGTGGCGAGATGAGAACCGACTTAGCGTGCGTGAGAGCGTCAAAGCCATCCTTGCCGTAATAGTGGCCAATGCCGGAGTATCCAACACCCCCAAAAGGCATGCTCTCGACAAACAGGTGGATGTTCACCTGATTGATGGCTCCGCCGCCGAAGGATAAGCTCGCGAGAAAATGATCGATGGCGTTCTGGTCGCGACTGAAAAGGAAGCCGGAGAGAGGCTTTGGATGCTTCTTCACTTCACGAATTGCCGCATCGATGTCTTTGTACGTAAGGATTGGAAGAATCGGCCCGAAGATTTCGTCCTCCATAATCGGGTCGTCCCAAGTGACCGGATATACGATCGTGGGATCGAAATAGCGCGCCTCGCGGTCGGCAGATCCTCCAGCCACAACTTTGCTCCGATCAATTAAAGATGCGAACCGGTCAACGGCTTTCGGACTGATGATGCGCGAGTAGTCGTCAGGTCGTTTCTTCGGATCGGTGCCATACAACTCGACCACAGCCTTCTGGCATGCCTTTACAAACTCCTCGGCAATCGATTCGTGCACGTAGGCATACCCAGGAGAGGTGCACCACTGCCCACCCCAGGCCGTTGCACCCCATACAATTTTCTTGGCCGCGTCGGGGATGTTCGCGGTTGCATCAACGAAGGCAGGATTCTGTCCCCCAAGTTCCAGAAGAATGGGGGTCAGGTTTTTTGCAGCCGCTTCCATGACGATCTTGCCGACCTTGACGCTGCCGGTGAAAAAGATGAAGTCAAACGGGAGCGTGAGCAGTTCCGTCATCTCGTCCTTATTTCCCGTGACGGCGGTAACAGCCCGAGGATCGAAATATTTCGGTATGAGATCCAGCAGGAGCTTACTCGTGGCGAGCAATCCTTCAGAGAGCTTGAGGATGCAGGGATTTCCCGCCGCAAGAACTTGGACCGCAGGGTCGAAGAGCAGCGTCAATGGTCCGTTGAAAGGCCCGATCACCAGCGTGACGCCATAGGGCTCTCGATAGACCTTGGCCGTGTGTCCGCTTTCCCGAAGAGCCTTGGGAACTACTACATCTAGAGGCTTCATCCACTCTTTCAACTCAGCTTTGGCGAAAGCTGCGGTTCCTACGGGAGCCATGATCTCGAAGACTTTTTCCTGACTAGCAGTCTTGAAGTCACTGCTCATTGCGGCCTCGAGAGCCTCGGAGTTCTCGTTGCACAAATTCTGAAGACGTGTCAGCTGGTCGATACGCCACTCGTACGATTTGGTTGCGTCCGAATCAAAGTACGCTTTCTGTTTGTTAAAGATTTCCTGGAACGGATTCATCCAATTCTCCCTCTGGCGCATTCGATCGGTGACGCGTTTTGCGGCACACACTTGAATTTGATCAGCTCATCGTCAGAACCATTCGAAAGCGTGCCTTGCCATCCATCATTCGCCTGTAGGCTTCCTCGGCTTTTACCAGCGGGAGCGTTTCGATCATTGGACGAACATCCGTGAGCACGGTGAAAGCAAGCGTGTCTTCAGTCTCGATGGCTCGTCCGGTGAGGCTGCCGACAACTGACCGTCCACCGAAGATGAGCGGTACGCCGCTGACTGGGATGGCATCACCTGAAACTCCGACAACCGCAAGTTTGCCCCGAGTTTTAAGGCCGGGAAGCAAACTACCGATTGCGGCCCCGCTTGGTGCGGTCGCAAGGATGACATCTGCGCCTCCGAGCTTTTGCAGTGCTGCCGCCGCGTCTTGTGCCTTCGCATCGATGTAGATGTGTGCTCCTAATTTCTGCGCCAGGTGCTCTTTATCAGGGCCCCCACCAATCGCCACAGTGCGCAGGCCCATTTTTCTTGCGAACTGCACGCCAAGGTGGCCAAGACCGCCGACTCCCTGAATGGCAACGGTGTCGCCGGCACGCGCAGCGTTACGGAGTGCATTAAAGGTTGTTACGCCGGCACATACTAGAGGAGCCGCATCTTCTGACTTGAGTGCATCCGGTATCAGGGCAAGCGCGCGTGCCTCCGCGATCATCGTCTCCGCATAGCCACCGTCAGTTGTGATGCCGGTCATAATTGCATTTTGGCAATAGGCGGTTTCACCACGGCGGCAGGCCTCACAGGTTCCGTCTTCACCTCCGAAAAACCCAACTCCGACGCGCTGATCGACCTTCCACGCTGTCACACCAGGACCCACTTCCTCTATTCGCCCGATAACCTCGTGGCCAGGCACGCGCGGATAAGAAAGGTTGGGGAATTGCGCTTCCACAGTTGCCGCATCCGAGTGGCATACACCGCAAGCCTCGACGCGGATACGCACCTGTCCGGCGCCGGGGACGGCAAGCTTTCTTTCGACCAAGGAGAAAACGCCCGGTGAAGTTATTTCCATAGCGCGGTATGTGCTTTTCATCTAAGCCTCCTTCGGTGACCGCGACTAATCTTGTTCTGAAGGGGAGTCAGATAGAGCGTTGACTCCTGCTTCGTAAGTGTGTAGATGACGAGGGCAACAATAATTTCCGACACGATTCAAGGCCACGACATAGATGAATCAAAATCGGACACGGGCTTCAGACGGCGATGTAACGAGAGGGCAAAGATGAGGAGAATCGTAATTACGGGTCCGCAACCGGTTGACATGCTGGACCTTGTAGGCCCGCTTGAAGTGTTTAACTTCGCTCCAGGATACGAAGTGGTAGTGGCCAGTCCAGAAGGCAGGGCGGAATTGCAGTTGAATCATGGATTCAAAATCTCGGACGCCGTTCCCTTAGCAAACCTGACTGGTCAGATCGACACACTCGTGGTCGCGGGCGGCCCAGGTGCGAATGACGAACTGTATGACGACGCATATCTCCGCCGCATCTGTGGGTTGGCATCTCGATCGCGTCGGATAGCGGGAATCTGTACCGGGGCGTTTGTGCTGGCCGCCGCTGGATTACTCGACGGCAAAAGGGCAGTCACGCATTGGGCCTTTTGCGACAAGCTTTCCCGGCAATATCCTGCGGTCGTTGTCGAGCCCGATCAAATCTATTTGCGTGATGGTTCGATTTACACGTCAGCAGGTGTTACCGCTGGGATGGATTTAGCGCTTGCGCTGGTAGAAGAGGACCACGGTCACCAGGTTGCTCTTCAAATCGCTCGCAAATTAGTAATGTTTCTCGTTCGTCCGGGCGGACAGTCCCAACACAGCCATATGCTCTCGCGGCAAGCGGCAACATCGCAACCGCTCCGGGAATTGCAGGTTTGGATGATCGAGAATCTGCGTGAGAATTTAAGCGTTGAAAAACTCGCTAAACGAATGGGAATGAGCTCACGCAATTTCACCCGTGTTTGTCTCCGCGAAACGCGAATGAATCCGGGGCAATTTGTCGATCGCATGCGTGTGGAGGCGGCTCAGCAAATGATCGACAGCTCCGTGATGGGTCTCAAAGAGATCGCGGACGATTGTGGATTTCAGACGCCTCTTGCAATGCGGCGAACGTTTTTACGTGTTCTGGGCATTACTGCTGGCGAATACGCGAGCCGCTTTAAGCGGTCAGAGGGTTGCCACCAAATTCGAACGCCTGCGCTGAAATAACCAGACCTCTGAGTACGAGAGCGGACGCCGATCCCATTATTACGAGAGACCGATCCGCATAAGAAGGGAGTTGCAAGCCTTCACTAGAGACCACAAACTCGAGCAGCGGCCCAGACAAATGGCTTCCTCCCACAATGGAACGGAAAAGGGGCAAGGGTCGAAATGAAAGGACCGCATCAATCAAAAGGCAATCCAACATAGTTTTCCGCCAGCGTGGCCTGCCCCGCGCGCGAACTGGTGATGTAATCCAATTCGGCCAACTGGCGCCGGTGATCGAACGCGTTGTCATCCGGAAACCGGTGCAGCATCGAAGTCATCCACCACGAAAACCGCTGAACTTTCCAGACGCGCCGCAAACACGTTGCCGAATATTGCTGCAATCGTTCCGCGCTTCCCCGCAAGTAATACGCCTCAAACGCTTGCGCCAATATCCGCACATCGGCCACCGCCAGATTTAACCCCTTCGCGCCAGTCGGCGGTACGATATGCGCCGCGTCACCCGCCAGAAAAAGTTTCCCGAACCGCATCGGTTCGACCACGAAACTGCGCATCCCGGTAATTCCTTTTTGAATTACCAGACCTTCCGTCAGCTTCCAGCCGTCGTCCGACGCCAACCGCAGCTGCAGCTCGTTCCAGATTTTCTCGTCTGGCCAGTTCGCGATGTCTTCTTCCGGGTCACACTGCACATACAAGCGGCTGATCTGCGGCGTGCGCATGCTGAGCAAAGCAAATCCGCGCTCACTATTGGCGTAGATGAGTTCCTCCATCGAAGGCGGCGCCTCCGCCAGGATGCCCAGCCATCCAAAGGGATAGGCTCGTTCGAATAGCGTCAAAGCCCCAGCCGGAATCGACGGCCGGCAGATCCCATGAAAGCCGTCGCATCCGGCGATGAAATCACATTCCAATTCCTGAAATTTACCTTCGTGCCGAAAATGAATTCTCGGTCGCGACGCGCCATCCGCGTCTCCAAAATCGCTGATCCTCACGTCCGCCGCCTCGAAAACAATTTGTCCATTGGTTTTCAGCCGCGCCGCGATCAAATCTTTCACCACCTCATGTTGGCTGTAGATCGTTACGCCTTTACCGCCGGTCAGCTCCGCAAAATCTATGCGATGCGTTCGCCGTCCAAATCGAAGATTGACGCCGTGGTGCACCAGTCCCTCTTTCTTGAGCCGTTCCCCCACGCCCATTTCCGTCAGCAAATCCACCGTGCCCTGTTCCAGCACGCCGGCGCGAACCCGCTCCTCGACGTACGAGCGTTCGCGTGACTCCAGGATTACCGACTCGATGCCCTGCAGGTGCAGTAAGTGCGACAGGACCAGACCCGCGGGACCGGCGCCGACAATTCCCACTTGCGTACGCACTACGCCTCCTCCCGCATGCTTTTCGCAAACAAGCACGTTTCTGTTTTCATTCGAATTCCTTGACGTCTCGCTCGAGCGCCATTACGCTCTGACCGTTCCACAATTCACATCGCACCCTACTACCTGCGCGCCACGGAGAAGGACGTTTCGATGTTCGAATATCAAAGCCGCCTCACCGTGCAGTGGGGAGACTGCGATCCCGCAGGCATCGTGTTTTTCCCGAACTATCTGGTTTGGTGTGACAACTTAACGTCTGCGCTCTTTGCTGGCGCCGGTCTGCCGCTTCCCACCCTGTTCGCCGCTCACGGTATGATCGGAATTCCGATCGTCGACGTTCGGGCGACTTTCAAAGTTCCGGCTGCCTTCGGAGATGAATTGCTGGCGAAAACAGCGGTTACCGAGTGGCGCCGCAGCAGCTTTGTGGTCCGCCACCTTTTCTATAAGCAAGATTCGCCGGCGGCTGAATGTCACATCACTCGCGTGTGGACCGGCCCTGATCCCTCCAAGAAAGGCGCGATGAAATCGCAGCCACTGCCGCGCGAAATAATCGACCGGTTATCCTCGTCGAAATAACTCCGCATCTACCATTCAAAAAAAACGGTTTCGTCCGGGCCTTGGAGCAGCACATTCCATTCCAGCGAATCCTGCTTCTCGTTACCATGAGCAACCAAGGTGCCCTTGCGTCCTACCGGCACTAGACTCAGAACCGGGTCGGAATCGTTGGCGGCTTCGCCCGGAAAATAAATTCGCGTGTAGAGCGGTTTCAGCAATCCGCGCATGAGGACGAACACTGCGATGTGCGGCGCTTGTCCTTCGCCGCCGGCGTCCTGAACACTACCGGGCTTAATCGTGCGAAATCCGAACCGGCCCGCCGCATCCGTGAAGATTCTGGCGAAGCCCGTGAATTTTGCGGAGCTGTGGGCCGCTTCGCATTTATTTTCGCTGTAATTGCCTTTCGCGTCCGCCTGCCAAATCTCCAATTGTGCATCCGGCACAGGCTGGCGATCGCCGTCGAGGATCTGCCCGCGAATCGTAACCACCGTTCCGGAAATTCCCGGAACTGCCAAGTCGTTGCGGTTTAAATGCTCTAGACCGATGCTGAAGAACGGCCCAACCGTCTGCGACGCACTCATCGATTCGCCACCACTATTTCTCCCCCGGCGTTTGCTCGCGCCCGCGCAATACGATATCGAACCGGTAGCCCAACGCGTGACTGGGCTCCGTCGTTTCCCAATCGAATTTCGCCACCAGCTGGCGCCGCGCGTTTTCATCCGCGGTACTGTTAAAAATCGGATCAAACTCCAGCAGTGGGTCGCCGGGAAAATACATTTGCGTGACCAGGCGCGTCAGCAGGCCCGCTCCGAAAAGCGAAAAATGAATGTGCTGCGGCCGCCAGGCATTGTGATGATTGCCCCACGGGTAAGCACCCGGCTTGATCGAAACGAATCGATAGCGTCCTTCCGCATCGGTAATTACCCGGCCGCACCCTGAAAAATTCGGATCGAGCGGCGCTCCGTGCTGATCCACCTTATGCATATAACGTCCCGCTGCGTTTGCCTGCCAAATCTCCACCAGCGACCCCGGCACGCCGCGTCCATCCTCATCCAGCACTCGCCCGCTGACGATGATTCGTTCTCCCAGCGGCTCACCCGAATGTTGTGCCGTCAAATCGCTGTCCGCAGCACTGACCAGCGAATGGCCAAAGACCGGTCCGGTAGTTTCCGTTTTGGTATGCGGCAGCAAAATCAGTGGCTTGGTCGGAGCGCGCTTCACCGACGAAGCGTAGGCGGGGTGCAAATATTCCGGCTGCGCGCCGGCCGCAAATTTTCGATAACGCCGTGGGTCGTGCATCTCGAAGGCGAATGATACCACTAGCTGTGAAAGCGGCGATTCAGTTGTGTTTCGAAGATGAAAAGATCCGAATGTCGAACCGAAATCGAAAGAGTTACGACGCCGGTTATTTTTTCTCGGTCGTGCCCGCTCCCAGCCACGGCGTTAGAGACATGAACCACGCATTGGAATTGCTGTTGTCCCACAGTTCCAGTCTTTTCAAATCCTCGCGCGCGTTGGCCCGCGTGCGCGGAAAATCCACTGGCACGCCGCGGTCGCTGCTGAAATAAACGGTGCGATGATCCGGACCCAAATGCGGTTCGTCGTCCGTGCTGTACCCTCCCGCCTCGTCGCCCTGGTAACGAATCGGTGTTACCGGACCCCACTCGCCGGCTTTTTTCAGCACGATAAACATGTGGTCCTTGGGGTCGTCCTTCAATCGCGAAGAACTGCAAAAAACCAAGAACGAACCGTCCGGCGCAATTTCCGGATCCACAATCCGAGGTGCTGCCATCGCTAAACGACAGCGGCTGCGCTGGCTGGTACGCAGTGTTTTTATATTGCGACGAGTACAGGCGCTTCCCACCCTCGGCGTCAATCGCCACGAAATAAATGGTGCCGTCGGCCGCGATGCTTGGCTTCCAGATCGAATTTCCAATGTTTACGGTGTCAGGCAGCCTTTCCGGCTCGCTCCAATCCGATCCCACCCGATTGACGCGGTAAAGATTCGCCCGGCGCCCCGCCGCCTTTTCTCCGGCCTTCGGCATTTCCTTTGGACGCAGCGAAACGAAAACCAGATACGAACCGTCCGGCGCCATGCCTGGCGACGAATCGGACCATTCCCCCGAAAAAGGAGCCACGTCCGGCTCCGACCACTGGCCGTGGCTCTGGTGCGATTCGAGAATCACTCCCCACCCCGCCGTGCTCCGCGTGAAGTAAAGAGTATTTCCGTCGGGCGAAAAGGTTGGCGACCCGTCATTCGCTGGCCCGGAAATCACGCCCGGCGAAAAAATCTGTGGCGCTGGTCCGATGAAAACCGCGCCTGCTGCCGCAGAAGCCGCGGGCTGAGCCGTCTGCCCCGCGCCGGCAGTAGCCAAGCTAGCAGAGACAACATCAACCACCTTTTTTTCGCCAGCATCGGAGCCCCCCTATATAATTTGTTATGGCGTGGCACACGCAATTGGTAGCCCGTTTGACGAATACTCTAGCAAGAGGTAAGCGCGACATTCGTCCAAAGTGAAATTCGGTTTTCTATGGCGTCATCGCGATCCCTAAAAAATACTCGTTGCACACTTCTCAAAGCACTGACGCTTGCGCTGATCTTTCTGTTGGTCAACCCCACGAAATCCGATGCCTATTCGGTTCTCGCTCACGAAGCCGTGGTCGATTCCGCCTGGGACGATGCCATCAAGCCATTGCTGCTAAAAAGATTTCCCGGTTCCACCCCCGAGCAACTCAAGGAAGCGCATTCGTACGCCTACGGCGGCTCCGTGATTCAGGACCTGGGCTACTACCCTTTTGGAAGCCACCTATTCAGTGATCTCGTACACTACGTCCGCACCGGAGACTTCGTCCAAGCTCTGCTGCGCGATTCGACGAACCTTGATGAATATGCATTCGCTTTAGGTGCTCTCGCGCATTACGCCGCAGACAATTACGGCCACAGCATTGCCACCAATCACGCCGTGCCGATGCTGTACCCAAAACTGAAAGCCAAGTTCGGCGACGACGTAGCCTACGATCAGGCTCCCGTCGAACACTTGAAGACTGAATTTGGTTTCGATGTGGTGCAGGTTGCCAAGGGCCGCTACGCCCCCGATTCTTATCGCGATTTCATTGGCTTCCAGGTTTCCCAGGATCTTCTCGTGCGTGCCTTCCAGGAAACCTATTGCCTCGATCTCAAATCCATTTTCACCAGTTACGATTTGGCTCTGGGCACCTATCGCCGCAGCGTTAGCCAAGTCATCCCCAAGGTGACCGAAGCTGCGTGGGCCGAGAAACGGGACGACATTCAGAAAGATATTCCGGGAATCACCAAGCGGAAATTTCTGTACCACCTGTCGCGGGCCAGCTACGAGAAGCAGTGGAAGGACAACTACCACAAGCCATCGTTTGGCGCTCAGGTCATCGCATTTTTCTTTCGTATCGTCCCCAAGATCGGACCTTTCCGCACTCTCTCCTTCAAGGCTCCTACTCCCGAGGTCGAAAAGTTATTCATGGCCAGCTTCAATGGCTCGGTCACCGAGTACGAAAAGCTGCTCGGCGAGATTCATCATGGGGGTGTACCAGAACTGCGAAATGACAATTTCGATACGGGAACCGTGACCAACCCTGGTGAGTATCCCCTGGCGGATACTACTTACGCGGATTTGCTCGACCATCAAGCCAAAAATCACTTCGCCGCGACCACTTCGGAACTACGCGAAACCATCCTGAAGTTCTACGCCGATACCAATGCACCCATTGCGACCAAAAAAGATCCGCAAAGATGGGCTAAGGTCTTGCAGCAGGTAAGCGAGCTGAAATCGGCAGCACTCGCTTCTCCGGGCTCGCCGGCGCCGACAAAATCGGCAGCGGCAGCAGCCTCACCCGCCGACTAATCGCTTCCTAGTGCTCCCAGAATGCGGAACAGCGCGGCGCTGTCATCGCCCATTGACGATTCGTCCGTTTCGTTACACGATTCTTGCGCACCAACTTCAAATTGGGGAGTCTCATGCCTTCCGCCACCAAATTCGAACTACTCGATACCGATAAGATGAACCCGCTGATCACGCGCCAAATGCTGAACGGCGCCGATGCCACCTTCGCGCGCCTGGTGCTGCTGCGCGGCGCCATCGTCCCGCGCCACTCGCATCGCAGCGAGCAATACACCATGATTTTTTCCGGCGCGCTGAAATTCATTTTCGACGATCAGTCCGAAACCATCGTGCATGCCGGAGAAATTCTCATGATCCCCGCGAACGTGCCGCACAGCGCGGAAGCCCTCGAAGACACCGTGGACTTCGACTTTTTCTCCCCGCGCCGCGAAGATTGGATCCGCAAAGACGACGCCTACCTCCGCACTGGCGCAAAAAAGGAATAATCGACATGGATTTTGGACTGAAAGGGCGCGTGGCCATCGTGGCCGCGGCCAGCAAAGGCCTGGGCCGCGCCGCCGCCGAAGAACTGGCCAAAGAAGGATGCGAGCTCGCGATCTGCGCGCGCACCGCGGCGGATCTGGAGCAAACCGCGAAAGCAATCGAATCCGCGAGCGGCCGGCCCGTTTTCTGGCGCGCGGTGGACGTTACCCAGCCCGAAGCCGTATCCGCGTTCGTCGAGGCCGTCGACAAAAAATTCGGCCGTGTCGACATCTGCATCACCAATGCCGGCGGTCCACCCTCAAAGAAATTCGCCGACATTTCGCTCGATGAATGGCGCGCCGCCGTCGACCTCACTTTACTCAGCAACGTTTTCTTCGCGCGTGAGGTTCTGCCCCGCATGAAGCGCAATCATTGGGGCCGCCTGATCACCATCACTTCCATTTCGGTGAAGCAGCCCATCGATGGCCTGATGCTCTCGAATTGCCTGCGTGCCGGCGTCGCCGGCCTGGCCAAAACTCTGGCCAATGAATACGGCGCCGATGGCATCACCGTGAACAACGTCTGCCCCGGTTACACCCTGACCGACCGGCTCGGAGAACTCTTCGAAAAGCGCGCCAAGGATGCTGGCGTCACCATCGAAGAAATCCAGAAGCAATCCGCCGCAGCGGTGCCCATCGGCCGCCTCTCGCGTCCCGATGAATTCGCCGCCCTCGTCGCGTTTCTCTGTTCCGAACGCGCCAGCTCGATGAACGGCACCACGATTCAGGTAGATGGCGGCTTGATCAAAGGCCTCCTGTAGCCGTCTGATCGCATCAAAATGAAGTATTCGGAAACCGTATCTTGGCCGCGTACGTATTATAATTCTGTGTTTTGCCGCATCACGTAACTCCCTCCGGGGATCCGAGGAGAAATAATGATTTACGTTCGCCATGGTCGTTCGCTGTCTGCTGTGTTCGCGTGCGCGCTGGTCGCTTCTGCCCTGGCCCTCTTTCCGTTGCTGGGCCGCGCGGATGAACCTTACGCCCGCAGCCGCGATTACGATCTGCGCAACGTGAAAACCCATCTCTGGTTCGACACCGACCAGCGCAAAGTGCGCGGCGAAGTCACCCACTCCATCTCCATGTTTCGCGACGGCCTCACCACAGATCAAGTTCGACTCTGTCGCTCTGAATATCCAGGCTGTAACGCTCGACGGCCACGACGCCAAATTTTCCGTCACGCCCAATAATCTGATCGTGCAACTCGCGGCTCCTTCCAAGCGCGGCGACACGCACGAAGTCTTCATCCGCTACGATGGCCAGCCCAAAAAGGGCCTTTACTTCGTTCTTCCCGACAAAAATTATCCGAATCGCCCTAAAGAAGTCTGGACGCAGGGCGAAGCCGAAGACACCCGCTACTACATTCCGATCTACGACTATCCCAACGACCGCACCACCTCCGAAATGCTGCGTCACCGTGCCGGCAGCCTGGATCACGATTTCCAATGGCGACTTGCTCGGCATGAAAACCGAATCCGACGGCATGAAAACCTGGGATTGGAAACAGTCCCTCCCGCTTTCGACTTATCTGATCTCCGTGGTCGCCGGCGAATTCGTGGAGAAGAAAGATTCGTGGCATGGCATGCCGGTTCGCTACGTCGTCCCGCGCGGCGAAGAATCGAAAATCGATTCCACTTTTTCCCGCACCAAGGACATGCTCACGCTCTTCTCCGAAAAGCTCGACGTGAAATATCCCTGGGCGCAATACGCGCAAACTTCCGTTAACGATTTCGTCGAAGGCGGCATGGAAAATACCAGCGCGACCACGCTCACCACCCGCGGCCTGGTGCATCCGCAACTGGCCGCCGAGGAGCGCGAAGGTTCCGACAGTCTCGATTCCCACGAGCTCGCGCATCAGTGGTTCGGCGATCTGGTGACCTGCCGCGATTGGGCCAATATCTGGCTCAACGAAGGTTTCGCAACGTACTTCGAACACTACTGGACCGAGCAGCACTATGGCGCCGATGAAGCCGCCTACGAATTCTGGCGCGAACAGAACAATTGGTTCCGCCAAAAGCGCCTCTATCCCGTTCCCGATCGTGCAGCGCAACTTCACCGATGGCATCGAATACGCCGGCAACGAGTACACCAAAGGCGGCTGGGTTCTGAAAATGTTGCGCACCAAACTCGGCGACGCAGATTTCTTCCGCGCGCCTGCACTTTTATCTGGAAGACCAATCGCAATCAGAACGTGGTCACCGCCGATCTCGAAAAAGCCATCGACCAATCCACCGCCATCAACGTCGACAAATTTTTCCATGAATGGATCTGGCGCGCGGGCGCTCCGAAATACGAAGTCAGCTACACCTACGACGATTCCGCGCACCAGATCAAACTGCTCGTGAAACAGACCCAAAAAGTCGAAGGTATGGTCGATCTCTTCGACATGCCGGTGAAGTGGAAATCGCCACGCCAGCCGGTCGCAATACATTTCCGATCGAAGTGAGCCAGGCGGAAGAAACGTTCACCCTTGCCTCGCCGTCCGCTCCGCTAATGGTGCTCTTCGACAAGGGCGACAAAATTCTGAAGTCCGTCGAGTTCAAAAAAGATGCTCCCGCGTCTGATCTACCAGCTCAAAAACGCCACGGACATTTCCGACCGCGCCGATGCCGCGGTAGCCCTAGCTCACGTCAAAGATTATCCGGACGTCGTCGCCGCTCTCGGCGACGCTGCGCAGCACGATCCGTTCTGGGGCATTCGTTCGGAATCACTGAAGGCGTTGGGTAAGATTGGCGGCCCCGAAGCTGAAAAGCTGATCATCGCCTGCGTTGCCGACGAAAAACCCTGGGTGCGCGTTGTTGCCGTTGAACAGTTAGGGGAATTTGCTGACGACGCGTCACTCGGCCCTAGGCTGACCGAAATCGCCAAAAGCGACAACGCGTACCGCGTCCGCGCCGGCGCCTTAAATGCCCTGGGTGAAATTAAAGCCTCAAATGCCTACGACACTTTGGTAGCGGCGGTGAACTCCGACTCCCCCGACGATACCCTGCGCAACGGGGCGCTCGAAGGCCTCGGCTCGCTCGGCGATGATCGCGCCATTCCGATTCTTCTCGAATGGTCCGCCATCGGAAAGGATTTCGAAACGCGCAGCGCCGCGATTGGCGCGCTCGCAGGACTTGATTCCAAGGACAAGAAGATTACGCAGACGCTGGTCTCCTATTTGCAGGAACCTTATATCGATATCAAATTCGCCGCGATCTTCGCACTTTCCAAGCGTGGCGATCCTGATGCGATCCCAGCGCTCGAAGCGCTCATCAAGTCGGGGGACTTGAGTCTTGGAACTGCGCCGTTCGTACAGTCACAGATCGACGCGATCAAGGCCAAAGCCCCAGTGCCTACGAGTGGCGCCGGTGCGGCGCCACCGGCTGCGAACTAAACCGAAAAACGACCGTCGATCGCTTCGTTACCCGGATATAACGACGCGCAAGTCGCGCAGGTTATTTCCGGTCGGTCCGATCACGATGGCATCATCAAGTTTCGCGAAAAAATTGTAGGCGTCGCTCCGCTGCAAATATTCCGTAGGATCCATGCCGGCCTGCGCCGCCCGCGACAGCGTATCCCCGTCGGCCACCGCTCCAGCCGCCGGACTGTTTCCATCGATTCCGTCGGTGCCAGCACTCAGCACCACGATTTTCTTCCCCGCGATTTTCGGCACGCAGGCCAAAACAAAAGCCGAATTTCTCCCGCCGGTGCCATTCCCCGTCACCGGGCTGCTCACTTCCCCACCCGACAGAATCGCCACCCGTTTGCCAGGACAATCGCGCTGCAACGCTGCCAATTGGGCCAGCAATTCGTCGGCGGCTCGCTCCAGCGTCCAGCCGTCCGTCTGATTGTCGGCCATACATAAAATCCCCTCGGCCTCCGAACAATGATGCGCCCGATGCACCAAATCATGCTCGCCCAGCAGCACTTCAAAGATATTTCGGGCGAAGACTTTGTCGTTTTCCTTGGGAGTTTCTTTCAGCCGATGCCCCGCGAATATTTCTCGAATTGCCGGGGGCAAGCCGTTCATCACTTCGGGATGGTTCACGACTCGTTCGGTGTCCGCGACCGTGCTGGGATCCGGCAGGGTCGGTCCCGACGCCAACGCCGATTCATATCCATCTGGTACATCACTTAGGGCCAAAGTCAGCTTCAACGATCGCGGAGCCGCTGCCGCCAGCCGTCCGCCTTTGGTCGCCGACAAATGCTTCCTCACAATATTAATTTCCTCGATCGGCGCGCCGCAGGTTACCAGCGCGGAGTGCAGCGCCTGAAAATCGGCAAGACCAACGCTAGCATCCAGCGGCTGCTCCACCATCGACGACCCGCCGCCGGAAATCAAAAACACCACTAGCGAACGCTCGTCGCACCCCGCCAGCCGATCCAAAATTGCCCGGCCTGCCGCGAAACTCTCGATCGTGGGAAGCGGATGTCCCCCGACAAATGTTTTCCATTCGCGTAGCGCGACGCCCGTCACTGGTTTCGGGCTTACCAAAATGCCGTCGACACGAAAATCCGGTGCCAGCGCAGCTTGAAATCCCTCAGCCATCGCTACCGACGCCTTGCCAAAGGCAATGGCCACGATCTCGCGAAAGTCACGCAGGTCAATGTACTCAGCTCCCGCGCGAATTCGTGTTCCCTCTCGCGCCAGCCGCCTCGCAAGCGCTCCCTGAATATCAATCGCGGCCAGCGTCTGCTGAAAAATTCGCCGTGCCACCGCTTTCGAATCGCGTTCCATCGCAGGTTAGGTCAACTCCAGAACTTCTTGGTTCAAGGCATTCGGCGGCGTTCGGCCCTCGAAGAAAGCGGCCACATTTTGTGCCGCCAAAACCATCATCCGCGTTCTCGTTTCCACTGTAGCGCTGCCAATGTGTGGCGCCAGAATCACATCACGCCGTGCCATCAGTTTCGGATTAATTTTCGGTTCATGCTCGAACACATCCAGAGCCGCGCCCGCAATGATTTTGTTTTCCAGCGCTTCCGCAAGCGCTTCCTCATCCACCACCGGGCCGCGGGATGTATTGATCAAAAAAGCCGTGCGCTTCATCTTCTCCAGATTTTCCTTGGACATCAGATGCCGGGTCTGCGGGGTTAGTGGCACATGCAAACTTACAAAATCCGACTCGCTAAATAGCCTGTCCTGGTCCACGAATTCCGCGTTCAGTTCTTGCTCCACTTCAACCGGTGCGTGGTTGCTCCCGGAATACAGCACCCGCATTCCAAAACCCAACCCGCGCTTCGCGACGCATCTTCCGATCCGCCCAAATCCAATAATTCCCAGCGTCTTTCCGTATACGTCGCCGCCCAGCAGGTGATCCATGGAAAACCCGCGCCAATTCCCGGAACGCACCCACGCATCCCCTTCCACCAGTCGTCGCGCAATGGCTAGCATTAATGCCCACGCGAGATCTGCCGTGGTATCGTCCAGCACTCCCGGCGTATTGGTCGCGATCACTCGTCGTGCTGTGCATGCCGGAACATCGATGTTGTCGTAACCCACCGAGACCGTCGCCACCACCCGCAACTTCGACCCTGCCGCCAGCAGCTCCGCATCGATCCGGTCGTTCAGCAGGCAGACCAGCGCGTCCTTGTCCGCGACTCGTTTCAATAGCTCCGTCCGCGAAATCGCTTCTGGTCCCGTCCACCAGTCGACCTCGCCAATCTTATCCAGCACGGCTCGCGCCGCAGGAAACAAGAGTTTTGTCACCAGAATTTTTGGTTTACTCACGATTCTGTCTCCGCCTGAGGCGCCGGCTGCCGCCGCCGGCGCGTTTTTCACCCAGTTGCTCAGATTGAGTAGCATACACGGTCGACTGGTCGCAACTGTCGCTCCGAAGGGACGTCGCGCTCGTTGACGGCCTTCGTGACGGCCCCCTATACTGACCTCTAGCGTGCGATTCGCATTTCGTCGCACCGGGTGCATGAAATCCGAACTCCTCCGCGATCTTAAGTCTCTGCTCGGCGATGCTGCCGTCCTGCATCGTCCCGAAGAATTGCTGCTTTACGAATACGACGGTTCCGTGGAAATCGCGCGCCCCACCTGCGTCGTCTTCCCGCGCACCACCGGACACGTGCAACGCATCGTGCAGCTCGCCAATCAATATCAAACTCCGCTCATTGGCCGGGGCGCCGGCACTGGTCTTTCCGGCGGTGCGCTGGCCCGCAACGGTGGCATCCTCACCGTTTTTTCGCGCATGAATCGCATCCTCGATATCGACATCGAAAATCAGCGCGCGACCGTCCAGCCCGGAGTCGTCAATTCCGATCTCAGCGCCGCCGTCGCGCACGCGGGTTTGCATTTTGCGCCTGATCCATCAAGTCAGAAGGCCTGCACCATCGGAGGCAATGTTTCCGAAAATTCCGGGGGCCCGCACACGCTCGCCTACGGGGTTACTACCAATCACACGCTGGCCCTCGAAGCCGTTCTTCCCACCGGCGAACTCATTCGGATCGGAAATCTGGCACTCGATCCCACCGGTTACGATTTGATGGGTCTTTTTGTCGGCTCTGAAGGCACTCTTGCGCTGATTACCGAAATCACCGTTAAGCTCACGCGTCTTCCCGAGACCGTGAAGACGCTCTTGGCTGTTTTTGAAACTTTGGACGACGCCACCGAAACCGTGGTCGACATCACCGCGCGCGGGATCACTCCTGCCGCGTGCGAAATGCTCGACGGCTGGACGCTTTGCGCCGTCGAAGCCTACGTTCACGCCGGTTTCCCGCTCGATTGTGCCGCGGTCTTGCTGCTCGAGGTCGACGGAGTGAAAGAAGCAGCCGAGCAGCACGCCGAAGACGTTGCGGACATTTGCCGCAAACACCACGCGCGCGAAGTTCGCGTCGCTCGTGACTCGCGCGAGCGCGACCTGCTGTGGAAAGGCCGCAAGAACGCCTTCGGCGCCGTCGGGCGCCTCTCCGCCACGTACTACGTGCAGGATGGCGTGATTCCCCGGACCAAGCTTCCGGCCACGCTCCGCCATATCAACGAAGTTGGCAAGAAGTACGGGTTTCAGATCGGAAACATCTTTCATGCTGGCGATGGCAACCTGCATCCCCTGATTCTTTTTGACGCGCGCGACCAGGACCAGTTCCGCCGCGTCATCGCCGCGTCCGACGAGATCATAAAATTCTGCATCGATATGGGCGGAGCCATCACCGGAGAACATGGCGTGGGCATGGAAAAGGATCGCTTGATGCCGCTACTCTTCACCGAAGCGGAACTGGGAGTGATGAGCCGCGTCCGCGATGCGTTCAATCCCAGCGGATTGCTAAATCCCGACAAAATCTTCCCTTCGAAAAAAGGTTGCGGCGAAATTCACATTCGCCCGCTTCCGGTGCAGGGCAGTATGCCGCGGCCGATGGATTCTTCCGGCGTACCCGCCGCATGAGCCCCGCCAGCACCACTTCGCATTCGCGACTCGCCGATTTAGTCGGTTCCTCGCGCGTCAGGGTCGAACCTGACCAACTCGTTCCCTTCGAAATTGACGGCATGCTTCCGGCGGCAGTGATTCGGCCCGAATCCAAAGCGCACGTCGCGGAAATCGTGAAATTCGCCGGCTCAGAAAAACTGAGCCTGATTGCTGCAGGAGCGCGCACCAAACTAAATATTGGTCTTCCTCCAAAGCGTTACGATCTGGCGCTCGATATGTCGGCGCTGAATAAAATCACGGCCTACGACCCCGGCGACTTGACTCTCAGCGTTGAAGCCGGCACACGGCTTCTCGATGTTGGCAAGGCGCTCGCCGAGCATGGCCAGTTTCTTCCTCTGGCGGTTCCCTTTTTGCGTCAAACCACTATGGGCGGCATTATCGCTTCCGGTGTCGACGGCCCGCTGCGCCAATTTTATGGAACGGTGCGCGATTTTTTGCTAGGAGTGGAATTTGTGACCGGCGAGGGGATTTCCGCAAAAAGCGGCGGGCGCGTCGTAAAAAATGTCACCGGTTACGATATGCATAAACTGATGATCGGCTCGCTGGGCACGCTCGGGGTCATCACCAGCCTGAA
This sequence comes from uncultured Acidobacteriota bacterium, assembly GCA_963737765.1. Classification (GTDB taxonomy): domain Bacteria; phylum Acidobacteriota; class Terriglobia; order Acidiferrales; family UBA7541; genus Palsa-295. Next base: position 156,781 of record CAVTTY010000011.1, on the reverse strand, counting down.
TTTCAAGACGTTTCCTCTGCCTATTGCTCCGCGCGGATTCGTGGCGCGCTTTCGTTCCGCCGCACAGGCGTGCGATATGCGGAATCGAATCGCGAAATCACCGCTCACCCCGATCACGTTGGATATTTTGAGTCCGCGCTGCGCGGAGCTCTTCGCGAGTGAAGCGGCTTCGCGTTTCGAAGCCACACCGATGCCGACCCACGTGCTCTCTCAGACGGAATGGGCGCTCACCACTGGCTACGCCGGAAACGAAAATGTCCTGGCGCGCTACGAATCGGATCTGCAGCGCATTGCGCAGGATTCCGGCGCCACGAACGTAGCGATCCTCGCCGAGAATCTAAACGTCGCGTGGACGCGCAAGCGTGAATTTATTCCCATCGCGCTTACGTCGTCGCCCGCAACCACCATCGTCAAAATGACCGTGCTGCCGGCCCGAGTGTCCGAGGCACTAACCGCCGCCCAAAAGGCGGCGGAATCGAATTCCCTTCCTTGGGCCGCACTCGCGCGTGGACTCGGAATCATTTATTTTGCGCTGTTACCCGGCGCGCAGGATGACGAAACCCGAATGCGCATCGAAAGCGCGACCAACGCGATGCATGACGCCTGCGGGAAACTTGGCGGCCAGTCCACGATTCCGTGGTGCCCGACAGCCTGGAAGACTCATCTAGAAATCTGGGGGCTCGACAACCCCAGCTTCCCGCAGATGCAAAAAATAAAAACAGTATTCGACCCGCCAGGCGTGCTCAGTCCCGGGCGCTTCGTCGGAGGACTCTGAGCTGATGCCTTCGTCTCCGACAAATACAAATCTTCCGCAAACTCACGAAGAAGCGCAGCGCGAATTCCAGCTGACGTTGAGCGGTTTTTCCGGGGTCGATAATCCGGAATATGCCGACTATTCGCGGTGCGTGCACTGCGGACTGTGCGCCAACAATTGCCCGACCTATCGTCTGTGGGGCCAGGAAGCGGATTCGCCCCGCGGGCGTATCCGGCAGATGGCGCTGGTCGATCAGGGGCGTCTCGAAATCGGTGAGACCTTCGTCACCCATATCGATCGCTGTTTGAATTGCCGCAACTGCGAAACGGTCTGCCCGTCCGGCGTGGAGTACGGGAAAATCCTGGAGTTGGCGCGGGCGCAGATCGAGCAGAAATATAAGCGGCCATTCGTATCGCGCATCGCGCGCGATTTTGTTTATCGTAAACTGCTGCCTTACCCGCGCAGAATTGCGCTGGCCGCGCGCCTGTTGAAATTTTATCAACGCTCTGGCCTTGCCAGTATCGCGCGGGGGATTGGAATTCTCCGGCTGCTCGGTTTGCAGAATCAGGAAAGGTTGCTGCCGCGTATTGATCCTGATTTCTTCTTTAGCAACTTGGGCAAGACATTCCCGGCGAAAGGCGTGCGGCGCGCGCGGGTGGCGTTCTTCGCCGGTTGCGTGGCGCAGGTTACGTTCAGCGATTTGAACCGCGCTACGATTCGGGTATTGCAGGCTAATGGGTGTGAGGTGGTGGTGCCGGAGACTCAGGCGTGCTGTGGCGCGCTGGCGGCTCACGCTGGCGTTCGCGATGTGGCACGCGAACTGGCGCAACGGAATTTCGCGGCGTTCGATGGGGATGCGTTTGATGCGATTATTAACAATGCTTCGGGTTGCGGCTCGATGCTGAAGGAATATCCGCTGCTGTTTCCGGCGGATCCGGAGCGAGAGGAGCGGGCCAAGAAGTTCTCGGCCAAGGTTCGGGATGTGAATGAGTATCTCGCGGAACTTGGACTGATTGCACCACTGAAATCTGTTTCGGCTCGCGTAACCTATCAGGATTCGTGTCATCTGGTGCATGGGCAGAAGATCAGCGCGGCGCCGCGGGAATTGATTCGGGCGATTCCTGGGGTTGAATTTGTGGAGATGCCGATGTCGGAGCAGTGTTGCGGTTCGGCGGGGGTTTACAACGTTACCGAAAATAAGACGTCGATGGAATTACTGGGACTGAAGATGGATGCGGTGAAACAGACGCAAGCGCAAATTATTGTTACGGCAAATCCGGGTTGTATTCTGCAGCTGCGGGCTGGAGCGGCGATGCGCAAGACGGGGCAGGAAGTCTTGCACGTGGTGGAACTGCTGGATCGCGCGACGCAACATTCGTAAATCTTCCGCAGCGACATTTACTGCTCGATGGGCGGAGGCGGCAGGGCTGGGTGGGCGCGCCTTTCGCCGCGGCCGCCGCGTTGCTGCACGGTGTAGTCCGCGGGAACTTGAAACAGGGTGGCCGCGGGTTCCTGGCGTTGGATATTGGTCATTTGAAATGTGACTTCGCCCATGCGCGGGTCGGTGTGTTTGGTCATTACAAACATTTGTAGATCGGGTGAATACCAGCGCTCGGTGACGATCACGATCGGCTTGGTGTTTCCGATTTGCCCGGCGGGAATCGTGCGGGTGTAGCGGGTGCCCTCGGCCGAAATTCCGCCGACCATCTGGGTTCCCAGCGAAGTGGTTACCGTTTCACTTTCCTCGGCGGTTTTAGCGCCGTCATGCTCGTGACGTTCCTTGCCAGCCCAATCCCCCGCCCTGACCTGCAGCTTCTGCGCAGTTTTGGCATCGGTATCGAGCAAATAGCGCGCGCTGGCCACGGGGTCGTTCACGGAAACGACATGGGGCGCGGGCTTACCCGAATCGGCCCAAGGGCCGAATGCCGGCAAAGTCATATCGCGACGAGTCCGTCCCTGGCTGTCGCGCGCCAATGAGCCAGTGGACGTGTGCTGAATCTGATTTCCATCCGCGAGAGTTTGGGTCGCTTGGGTGCTGATGGTCGCGCTGAAGGGCGCTCCGGTCACAACTTTGTCGGTGAGGCCAGCCTGGAAACCGACAAATTCGATGGTGTCCGGGGGCATGGGCCCGTGGCCCATACGTTCGTACATGACATCGGAAGGAGGCGGGGTGGGCGGGGTGGCCGACGCGCTCTGAGCGTGCGCGACTCCTGTGGTCACGGCACAAAACGTTAGCGCGATTAGGGCAAGCAAAACTCCAGAGGCGAACTTCGCAATCGGCTTCTTCACTCCAGCGTCACTCCACATTCTTCCCCTCCAAAACATCGGCACGGCGACGGCGAAAAATTTTGGCGCTAATCCTCGACAGCGACCAGACGGATGGCCTGCGGCGTACCATCTTCACTGACAATCATGTCCGCGGTAACGCGGTCGCCGGCCCCCAATCCTTCGGCCGACAGGCCGTAGGACTCCAGCACGGATCTGGCCAGCGTGACGCGAACCACCGAACCACCTTCGAGCGCCGAAGGATCATCGGCGTAGGGCAACGGAACGAACGCGGTGGCGTATCCAGTCGGCTCGGCGTCGCCGGCAGCCGAAGTTAGTTTGGTCGTGGTGGGCGCATTTGCTGCAACCCGATTCGCAGTCGGGTTTGCATTTGAATTTTGCGCAGCGGATACGGGTGATTGCGCCGATTGAGAATCGACGGGCTTCACCGACGGATTCGTCACGGCATTGACGGCCGGAGCATCGGGCGCTTTTGCCAGATTGCGCTGATAGATCACTGTACCCAGAACCAGAAGCATAGCCGCCGCAATTCCCAGGGCAATGACTCCCCAACGTATGCCCGGACGCATCGGAATCGTCTCGAGTGACGCTGGTTTCAGTTCTTGCCTGAAAGCTTTCAGTAGTTCGGCCTCCACGCGCGACGCGCCGGGCATCCGGGTCGTTTCTTGCGCGATCTTCTGCAAGGCAAAGCCCAGCGATTCTTCCTCGACCAGCAAAACGCCACAATCGCCGCAGACTTCGGCATGCGCCATGGCGTTATCAAAGGCCGCGGCGCCGCGCGTGCCGGGACGGTCAAGTTCGTGCAGGACTTCGCGGAATTTCAGGCAATTCATGGGCTCGCGTTCCAAGTTGTCGTTTTCTCGATTCATCGTCCCACCGCCGATTTGCGCGACGGCGCCGAATGTTCGGCGTCGCGCAATTTCTCCGTCAGCATTGATTTGGCCCGATGCAACCGCGAGCGGACGGTCCCGATGGGACATTCCAGTACCGTGGCCGCATCTTCGTAACTCATTTCATCCATTTCGCAAAGCACTACAACTTCCCGATAGTTTTCCGGCAGGGTTGCGATGGCTTGGCGGACGCGGCGGATGTTTTCGCGCGACACCATCTCGTCGCTGTAGTCCGGAAAATGAGCGACGTGATGGCCATTCCCGTTACCGTTCCCATTGCTCGACCCGCCGTTGCGCCGCCCGACATGGCTGAGCATGATGGCGTCGAGTTCGTCCGCCGTTCCCGGTAGCGGCACGCCACCGCGGTCCTGATCCCAGCGGCGGCGTAAGTGGTTGCGGGCAATGCCAAAGAGAAACCCGCTGAGAGTGCCCAATGCCGGGTCAAACCGTTTGGCGTCACGGATCAGGGTCATGAAGACTTCCTGAGTGACGTCCTCGGCGACGGCCGAATTCCCGCTCATATGCAGGGCAAACCGATAGATGGCCGGATGTTTACGCCGGTAGAGCTGCGTAAACGAATCCTCATCGCCCGCCAGCATGTGGCGAAGGAGGACCGCGTCATCAATGGTTTCGAGCCCAATGGCCATGGTTAATAGGTTGGACGGCCCGCCGCGCGTGTCGTTACATATTCTCCCCGCGCGGGCTGAAAGTTCCAATTAAATGTAGTGGAGAGTCGAGGCGGGGAGGAGTGAAGATTCGGGTGCGCATTTGGTGGGGAGGGTCCGAAATGTTGCGATTAGAAACGTGGTCGGGCGTCGGGCTAGTTTCTCGTAACAGCATGGATCAGGGCTTCGGACTTGGCGTGAGGAATTGCAGAATTTCGTTCATTACCCGGTCCGCTTGATTGGTTTTGAAGAGAAATTGGGCGTGCGCCGAGCCGTCCAGAATAACGAGTTTCTTTGGTTCGGGAGCCCGGTTGTATTGCTCTTGAATTCTGGGGAGACGTGGTCCATCGCCGCTCGAATCGTCTCGCGTAACGATGAATAAAGTGGGCGACTTGAGCTGGTCTGCCGAGGCGCTGGGTACCCCGGCAAGCAACACCAGGCGATCGATCTCGCCCGGACGCGACGCAATCGAGGCATCTCCTGCGGCGCCGGCTCCCATGCTTGCACCAACGACCGACATGCGCTTCGCGCCCGTCTGATGCAGATAACGAATGGCGGCCAGCACGTCCAATTCGAGGGGCGCGTTCATCGGGTGAGAATCTCCCGGGCCGCGCGATTTGCCGTAACCGCGGAAATCGATAGCCAGGACACGAAATCCGTGCGACTCGAGTATCCGCGCCTGATCGCTCCAGCTTTCTTTGTTGAACCTGGCGCCGTGTGCGAGCACCACCGCCTGGTCGCCCGTTCCGTAAAGATCGGCATAAATCACGCCTCCATCTTCGGTGGGAAAAGAAACGGAGGTTTGCACGGCGGCAGCCGACGCCAGAAGCATCAAGCCGAAAACGATGAGCACGCGCACGCCGAAATATACCACCTCAGCGGCGAGCTACGATTTCTGTTAAGGCGGGAGGATGGCGAGGCGGCCGCTTTCGGTTAGGAAGCCGCAGCGGTAGACGCTGTCAGAATCGATTTGCTTGGACCATGGGTCGGAATCCCAGGAGAAGTAGTCGATGCCGGTTGGCGATGTGCAAGGAGACTTCAGCGGGGCGCGTTCGAGCGGGGGCAAGAAGTTTGAATCGAAGAGAGATCCTTCGTCGCAAAAGGCGCTCCTCTGGATGACGGCCAAGTACGGTTTGATTGATTGAACCGGAATTTGGGCGAAGAAGCGGATCGCTTCGAGGTGAAGCGGTTGCACGAGATATGCGTGGCGGACAGGGCTTCGGCTGGGAGATTTTCGGGTTGCAGGCAAGGCGGCGGCAGAGCCGCCGCACTCCAAAGGTTCTCGGCGGGACGATCGCGACGGCAAGCCATGCAAATCCTGAGTGCACCGTTTCCCTGTCTTGACCAATTCGATGGGTTTCAATACCGTAGGTGCGGCGTTCTGCTGGAAAATCCCTTCCCCGGTCCTCTGGAGGAATCATGCTGGAGTTTGATCCGCACGTCCTGGACGAGAAACCTGTTCCGCCGCCGGAAGAATTCAGCAAGAAGGCGCAGGTCAAGTCGATGGAGGAATACCGCGAGCTGTACGCGGCGGCGAAGGCCGATCCGGAGGCGTACTGGGCGGAGCAGGCCAAGCTGATTGAGTGGGCGGAGGCGCCGAAGAAGACGCTGGAGTGGAACCCGCCGCACGCGAAGTGGTTCGTGGGCGGGAAACTGAATGTTTCGTACAACTGCCTGGACCGGCACCTGGCGAAAAGCGGGAACAAGCCGGCGTTGATGTGGGAGGCCGAGGACGGGTCGACGTTGCAACTGACGTATGCGGAGTTGTACGAACGAGTCTGCAAATTTGCGAACGTGCTGCAAGGCCTGGGGGTGAAGGCCGGAGATTGCGTGGCGATTTACATGCCGATGATTCCGGAAATCGCGGTGGCGTTGTTAGCCAGTGCGCGCATCGGGGCGGTACATTCGGTGGTCTTCGGCGGGTTCAGCGCGACGGCGCTGGCGGATCGCATCGCGGACTGTAAAGCGAAAATTCTGGTGACTGCAGACGGAAGTTTCCGGCGGGGAAAAATGCTGGCGCTCAAGGATACCGCCGACGCGGCGCTGGAAAAATGCCCGACGGTGCAGAAATCGATCGTGGTGCAACGGACAAAACAAGAGGTGGCGTGGAAGGAAGGGCGAGACCTGTGGTGGCACGACCTGGAAGAAAAAGCGGAGAAGGAATGCATCGCGCTGCCGTTTGATGCGGAGCATCCGCTCTACATTCTGTACACCAGCGGGACGACGGGAAAACCGAAAGGCGTGCTGCATACCTCGGCGGGATATTTGGTGCAATGCACCTGGAGCACGCGGCTGGTTTTCGATATGAAGGACGACGACGTGTACTGGTGCACGGCGGATATCGGCTGGGTGACCGGGCACAGCTATGTGATTTACGGGCCGCTCTCGAATGGCGCGAGCATCGTGATGTATGAAGGTGCGCCGGATTTTCCGCGGAAGGACCGCTTCTGGGAAATCATCGACCGCTACAAAGTTTCGATTTTTTATAGTTCGGCGACGGCCATTCGGGCGTTCATGGCGTGGGGCATGGAGTGGATCACGCCGCACGACATCAGCAGCCTGCGTCTGCTGGGGACGGTGGGCGAGCCGATCAATCCGGCGGCTTGGAAATGGTATTTCGAGGCGATCGGAAAAAATCGCTGCCCGATTGTGGATACGTGGTGGCAGACAGAAACGGGGTCGATCATGATTTCGGTTTTGCCGGGCGCGACGCCGGCGAAACCCGGATCGGCGACGTTGCCGCTGCCGGGCATCGCGGCGCGCGTGGTGAACATGAAGGGTGAATCGGTGGCGCCGGGCGAGACCGGATACTTGATTATCGAGCGGCCGTGGCCGTCGATGCTGCGCACGATTTACGGCGACGACGAGCGTTACGCGAAGGAATACTGGAGCAAGATTCCGGGGGTTTATTTTGCGGGGGACGCAGCGCAATGCGACAAGGACGGCTACATCTGGGTGCTGGGGCGGGTCGATGATGTGATCAAAGTGGCGGGGCACCGGCTGAGCTCGATGGAGATTGAAAGCGTGCTGGTGAGCCATCCGGCGGTGGCGGAAGCGGCGGTGGTGGCGCGACCGGATGAAATCAAGGGCGAAGCGATTGTTTGTTTTGTGGCGCTGCGCACGGGTTTTGAGCCGTCGAAGGAATTGCGCGATAAGCTGATGGATCATGTCGCGAACACGATCGGCTCGATTGCCCGACCGGCGGATGTGCGTTTTACGCCGCTGCTGCCGAAGACGCGCAGCGGAAAAATCATGCGGCGGTTACTGCGCGAGCTGGCGACCAAGGGCGCGGTGTCGGGTGATACGACGACGCTGGAAGATATGGCGGTGATCGAGCGGCTGGTGAAGGCGCAGACGGACGACGAAGAATAGTTCGTCGCTCGTGACTAAGAGGTTTACGACCCACGGAGCGTCAAAATTGAAAGTTCATTCTCGGGCCCTCGTTTGCGCAGCGCTGTGCACTCTGGTTGCGACGTTTTTCGTGGTTCCCTCGTTGTTTGGCCAGCAGAAAAAAATCAAAGTGATTGCGGATCAGGATAGCGGCGGGCCGCAGGGAACGAATTTGCTCTCGTTGCTGATGCTGCTGCGCGCGCCGGAAATTGATTTGCTGGGGATCACGACGGTCAGCGGCGACCAGTGGGTCGAGCCAGCGACGGTTTTTGCCTTGTGGGCCACGGAGCAGGCGGGACGGACGGATGTGCCGGTGATCAAAGGTGCGGAAAATCCTCTGGTAAATACGCCACGCGAGGTGGAATTGCGCGAAGCGCTGTACGGGTCGTACGTCGGATGGCACGGATCGTTCAATCCGGATGCGCCAAAGGCGAGCGAGACCTGGGCGCCGCCGGGCGGATATCCGAAAGTGAAGGCGCGGGTGGGGCGCGCGGCGGATTTCATCATCGACACGATTCACGCGAACCCGGGCGAGGTGGTGCTGTACTGCGCGGGGCCGCTGACGAATGTTGCGGTGGCGGTGCGGATGGATCCAACGATCGTGGCGCAGGTGAAGGCGATTTACATCATGGGTGGAAGTTCGGACGGCGGGCCGGAACTGAATTGGTGGTGGGATCCGGAGGCGGCGTCGATTGTATTGCACGAGCCGTGGAAGGAAATCGTGGTGAGTCCGTTCGAGGCCGGGGCCCAGGCGTGGTCGAACGCGGCGCTGATGGAGCGTATCGTGAAGGCGGGCGGGCCGCTGGCGGAGCACGTGAAGAAAATTTATTTGGATGCTCCGCCACCGGCGGGGACGTCGATGTGGTCGATGATGTGGGACGAAGTGATGGTGGCGTCGCTGATCGACCCGGCGGTGATCAAGAAATCGGAGACGATGTATCTGGATGTCGACATCAGCCATGGGCCGAAATACGGTTACACCATGGTCTGGAAGCAGCCGGATGGGATGCCGAAGTTCTTTTTGCCTTATAGCGGGCCAGCGGGTCCGGACAAGGCGAAGTGGGAGGGGCATTTGGTGCCCCCGGGGTGGTTGCATCCGGCGACGGTGCAGGTGGAGGTGGATGAGGGGAAGTTTGATGATTTGTTTGTGAAGATTATGACGGAATAGGGTGACGGGGCGATTTGAGTTGCGGCGCGATTGAAGGTTTAACACGGAGAGCACAGAGAACGGCAGGAGCGCACGGAGAGTTTAGCGGCAAGAAGATGGGATCGAAGAGAGATCCTTCGTCGCGAAAGGCGCTCCTCTGGATGACGGCCAAAGGCGGCGATTGGGCGGTTAAGAGGCGGTCATCGTCACCGTCAAATCTTGAGTGGCGGCACACGACGAGAAATTTTAGGGCGGGGCTGATGCCCCGCCCTTTTTTGTGTACTGCTCGACCGCGCTGCGAATCGCGGCGCGGTTTTGTTTTTCGGGCTTTTCCTATACTTGGGCCATGCCGCCGTCGACGAAGAGTTCTATGCCGGTGATGAAGCTGCTGTCGTCGGAGGCTAGGAAGACTACTGGTTTGGCAATTTCGCTGGCGGCTCCGATGCGGCCCAGTGGGACGCTGGCGACCATGCCGGACTTGAAGGCTTTGAGCTGGGCTGGATCGGCGAACAGATTATCGGCGCCTGGAGTTTCGATGGGGCCGGGGCTGACGATGTTGACACGAATTTTCCGGTCTTTGAGGTCGGCGGTCCAGGAGCGCGCGAAGGAACGGAGGGCGGCTTTGGTGGCGCTGTAGACGGTGAATGCGGGGATGCCCTTGATGCCGGCGATGGAGCCATTGATGATGATGGAAGCGCCGTCGCGCAGGAGCGGCAAGGCTTTTTGGACGGTGAAGAGGACACCTTTTACGTTGATGCCGAATTCTTTGTCGAATTGGGCTTCGGTGACGGCGGCTAATGGAGCGACGCTGCCGCCGCCGGCGTTGGCGAAAATAATATCGAGATGAGATTTCTTTTCTTTGATGGTGGCGAAGACGCGGTCGAGGTCGGCGAGCTTTGAGACGTCTCCTTGGATGGCGGCGATGTTCTTGCCGATTTGTTTTACGGCGGCGTCGAGCTCGGGCTGGCGGCGTCCGGTGATGAAAACGTAGGCGCCTTCGGCCACGAATTCTTTGGCGGTGGCGAGGCCGATGCCGCTATTGCCGCCGGTGATGAGTGCGATTTTTCCTTCTAATTTTCCCATGAGAGTCTCCTTTTAAATAATGGCAAAAACGAAATCAGAGGCATCCACCCTGAACGACAACTGCAACGGCAATTGAAGCAGATCCCTCGCTGCGCTTCGGGATGACAACTAAGAACTGATGGTGCGTGAACGCTTAGCGCAGGCCGCCACTAGTGAGAAGCGTCTCACCGGTGAGCCAGCGGGAGTCGTCGGAAGCGAGGAACACGGCGACGGCGCCGATATCGTCGGGTTGTCCCGCGCGGCCGAGGGGAGTCTGGGAGACGAGACCCTTCTCGAAATCGGAGCCGATGAAGCCCGCGGAGTGGTGCCTTCGGTTTCTACGATTCCGGGGTTGATGGAATTGACGCGAATCTTCTTGGCGCCGAGTTCCCTGGAAAGCACGCCGGTGATGGCGTCGACGGCGCCTTTAGTGGCGGTATAGACCGCCGAATTCGGCGGAGTGATGCGGCTGACGCCGGAGCCGATGTTGATGACGCTGGCGCCTTCGCCGAAGTGCTTGGCGGCGGCTTGGGTGGTGAGCAGCAGGCCGAGCACGTTCAGATTGAAAAGCTTGTGAAAGCTGGCTTCGGTGACGGCTTCGAGCGGAGCAAATTCGTAAACGCCAGCATTGTTGACGAGAATGTCGAGCTTTTTGTAGGCCTTCTTGGTTTCGGCGAAGAGCCGGTCGATGTCGGCTTGCTTGGAGACGTCGCCCTGAACCGCGATGGCTTGGCCGCCCTTGCCGGTGATTTCGTTGACGACTTTGTCCGCTCCTGCTTTGCTGGAGGCGTAGTTCACGACGACCGATGCGCCTTCGGCGGCGAGATGCTTGGCGATGGAAGCGCCAATGCCTTTCGAGGCGCCGGTGACGACTGCTACTTTGCCTGCGAGTTTCTGTGCCATTGAAGCGATCTCCTTGCGGCGCTGTTGTGCCGTGCTGTACAAGATGTGGCGGGCCGGCGAAAGGGTGCAGATTTTTTACCGCTTGGTACAAAATGGAGGTATAGTGCTGAAGATGAAGGCCGTAGGCGCACGAAAATTGGGCGGCGGTGCAACCGTGGGTTGCGGGCAGGTGGGGCGGCCGCGGTGTTTTGACACCAATATGGCTCTGGATGCCGCGCTGCGGGTGTTCTGGAAGAAGGGGTATGAAGGGGCTTCCCTTTCGGATCTGACGCGGGCGATGGGCATTGAGCGGCCGAGTTTGTACGCCACATTTGGCAACAAGGAAGAGCTGTTTCGCAAAGTACTGGACCGCTATGCCTGCACGGTTTCGGAATTTGCGACGGACGCACTGAACCAGCCGACGGCGCGCGCGGTGGTGGAACGTCTGCTGATGGGCAATGTTGAGGCGATCGCTGATCCGCACAGTCCGGCGGGATGTCTTCTGGTTTCGGCGGCGCTTTCGGGCGGCGACGAGTCAGGGCCGATTCGGCGGGAGCTCAACTTGCGGCGGCGGGCTGCTGAAACTGCGCTGCGCAAACGGTTGCAGCGGGCGAAGGTGGAAGGCGATCTTCCTGCTGAAGCGGATCCTGGCGATTTAGCGAGTTATGTTCTTACCGTGGCGCACGGCATGGCGGTGCGAGCGAAAAGCGGCGCGAGGCGCGCGGAATTGCGGCGCGTGGCGCAGACGGCTTTGCGCGCCTGGCCGACGTAATTTCCCAAGTTCCTCGCGAGACAAAATCCAATTACGATTTCTCCGGACGCATCATGTTGGCGGCCATTTTTGCGACGAGGCTGCGCGGCGCGAGGCGTTGCGATTCTTTCATCAGGTTGTTCTTGAATCCGGAGATCACGTAACTTTTGCCAGCCGCGGTTGCTTCCAAGCCAACGCGCGCTACTTTTTCGGCAGTTTCGGCCGAACGAAAAACACGGTCCGGCTGGTCGGCTACTTTTTGAAACTCGGTGTCGGTGGAGCCCGGGCAGAGCGCGCAGACATTCACGCCGGAAGGGCGGAGTTCTTCAGCAATGCCTTCAGCGAAGAGCAAGTCGAAGGCTTTGGTGGCGGCGTAAACGGAATTGAAGGGCACGGGCTGAAAGGCGGCTAGCGACGCGACGATCATCACGTCACCGTGACGGCGGGCAACCATCGCCGGAACGTAGAGGCGCGTGAGATGCACGACGGCCGAGCAATTCACCTGGACCATTTCCAACATTTTTTCTGCGGGAATTTCGTGAGCGTAGCCGAAGGCGCCGAAACCGGCGTTATTGATCAGGAATTCGATTTCGAGTTTTTTCGCGGTGGTGAAATCGTAGATCTGCTGAGGAGCTTCGGGCTTGGTGAGGTCGGCGGAGCAGACTTCGATCTGGACATTATGGGCGGACTTCAGCTCGGTGGCGATTTGTTGCAGGCGATCGGTGCGGCGGGCGGTGAGGACCAAGTCCGCCCCGTTGGCCGCGAGGAGCCTGGCGAGTTCGAGGCCAATGCCGGCGCTGGCTCCAGTGATTAGGGACCATTTACCTTGCCATCTTTCTTTCCAGTTATCGGACATCAGAAGTTCCCCCCGGAAAAACACGATGCTCTAAACGTTTCAGAAATCATATCAGGTGAGCAGTCGCGCAGGCGTGACGGCAAGGCTGGCGGGCTGAAGCCCGCCGCTACAAGTGGCCTCGCGTAGGTCGCGATGCGTTGTCAGGCGGCTAGGTGAATTGTATCGGGACAGCGGTCTAAAGACCGCCGCTACGAAGGCAAATTCTGTGGGCTAGGCGGGGCCGGTGCGAGGGAGGAAGACGTCGCGGAGGCGGAGGCCCTGTTCTTTTAGTTTGTCGAGGAGACGACGAGCCCAGACGTATTCGGCGGCGAGGACGCCGAGGCCGAGCATGATGGTGAGCCATCCGGGGCCGGGGGTGAGGATCATGACGGCGCCGATGGCGAGCAGGGTGAATCCGAAGAGGATTCTAAGGAAGCGTTTGGTCTGTTTTAGAGTTTCGATCATGTTGGCGAGCCTAGGGCGTGTGCGAAAGAGCTGCGATCCCCTTCGTTTACGCTTTTAGATGCACCTCGGATTCGTTCAGGAGCGGGCGCGGAAAGGATAAGCACGTGAAATTCCATCTGGATGATGGCTTGATGAAATTCTCCTACGTTGGCACTGCCGCGGTTTGCTTGGTTTAGAAGCAAAAACCAAGGCTGCCGGGCTGAAGCCCGCCGCTACAGGTGGCAATTCGTAAAGTCTAGATCGGTACTATGGCCTGCCGCAGGCGTCTCTAAAATTTGTAGGCGATTCCGGCAGAAACCTTGGGGCTGAACTGGAAGGTGCCGAAGTAGTGGGTGGCGACGCCATCGACGGCGAAGCGCAGCGCCATGTGCCGGTGATGGCCGTTCAGATCGGCGCCCGCGCCGAATACGCCGGTGACCGTGCCCTGCCCACCGTAAGGAGTCTGGGGAGTAATGTACGAACCGCCAAAAAGTGCGTGGACCCACAGATCGATGCCCTTGGGCTTGATCCAGCGAACGCGGGGTCCAACGCCTCCGGTAGTCTGCCAAGAGTTTTGTCCTGGCTGGCTGCCGTAGGTGGCGAAGACTTCCCCATCAATTCCAATGCGGTCGCGATACCAATAGGTGAACGAGCCGTTGAAGCCGTTCATGTTGGTTTCGATGCCCGGGACCTCGTACAAGCGGAAGAAGGTGTAGCCCAGATAAGCGTCGTAGCTGTATTTCTCGAATACGCCCTGGACGCTTTGTGGTACCGGCTCGGGGAGCGGCATTGCCGCAGGCAGTGCTGGCGACGGCGCAAATGGCTCGCCTAGTGAGACGGAATTCAATGGTGAAACTGCGGCTACGGCAGGAGTTACGCCGAATGTGGGAGCCGCAAAAGAAACCTGCGCGAAGTTAGTCTGCGCAGGGGTAGAAAGAGCCACGAACAAAATAGTACCGAATAGAAGAGCGCTATATTTCATCGCCTAGTTCCCCCCAGGACGAAGGAGTGCAGGACTTCTAGAGTAAGTTTGGGCGATAGGCAAAGGGTGTGTCTACGGTTTTGATTCGAGGTGCGACTTGGAAAACACCTGTTCGCGAGGACAGGAACGGGGCAGGTGGATCGGGGCGGCGGGAGAAGTCAGAAACGCGAAAGCGCGACGTGGAGACATCGAAGAGAGATCCTTCGTCGCTGCGCTCCTCTGGATGACGGCCAAACGCGGGTGGGCGCTGCGGGTCGGGTAGCAGAGGCGGATGCTTGGTTGTGAGCCGGATCGCAAAAACGTGGAAGATTAACACAGAGAACTGCGGAGAAAGGCCAGAGGTCACGGAGAGGACTGGGAGGCATTTCGATTCGCGGTGGCGAGGCTCGACGGCGGTCTGAAGACCGCCGCTACGGAGGCTACGGCAACTTTTCTATGCAGCGGAGTGTCGGGGGTCGAATCGCGCTTGACTCCGGATTAGGTTTTGCTATTCTTTGCTTGCTGCTTCACAGCAGCGCTTATCCAGAGTGGCAGAGGGGACAGGCCCTACGAAGCCACAGCAACCTGGCGCGGTCGCCAAGGTGCTAATTCCTGCCCGATGGGGAGAGATAAGATCCTCGATTGACCGGGTTCCCGGTCATTGAAGATTCAACTCCCAACTTAAGTCGAGCGAAGCTGCATCCGCATATGCGGAATGCGAGCTTATTAAGGAAGCGCACCTCTATTGGTCGAGCCTCATTCATTTGAGGCCGGCCGACGGAGAAGCTGACGCACAAGTGGAGCCATAGGCTTCCTTGGGAGGATGCACATCTATATGTCGCAGGGTTCGTTGAACCGTTCAGAGCCGGCGCGAGGGCGGGAGATCGCGGTGGTGAAAATCGGCGGCTCGATTCTGATCAACGCCGGAGCCTACCGCCGCGCGGCGGCTTTCGTGCGCGGCATGTTGCGGGCTAATCCCGAAGAGCGGTTGGTGGTGGTAGTTTCGGCGCAGGAAGGCGCGACCGATTCGTTGGAGCGCGCCGCGCGGAAAATTCATCGCGAACCTAATTCCGCGGCGCGAGATTTGTTGTGGTCCACCGGCGAGATTCGATCGGTGGCGCTGCTGACGCTGCAGCTGGAGGCGCTGGGTGTTCAGGCGGCGCCGTTAAACATTCATGAAGCGGGGCTGACTCTCCCGGAAACGGTGCGTGAGGCCGGGCACATCCGGCTGAACGCCGGAAGGCTGGCCGGAGTTCTGGCGGACTTTCCCGTTGCGGTGGTTCCCGGTTTTTTTGCGACGAACGCAGCGAGCCAAATTGTTTCGTTGGGACGCGGCGGATCGGATTTGACGGCCGTGCTGCTGGCCGAAGGATTGCGGGCCTGTCGCTGCGAGCTGATCAAAGATGTTCCGGGATATTTCACCGCTGACCCGCATCAAGATTCGGCCGCTCGACATATTCCCTTCCTGAGTTTCGAACAGGCGATTTCAATGGCGGCGGAGGGCTGCAATCTGGTTCAGCGCCAGGCGATCGAAGCGGCAGCGCGTTGCGCCTTGCCGCTGGTGATTCGCAGCGTGCGACGGAATACGACGGTGAGCCGAATCGCGCAGGCGCTGGCAGAAGCGGATGCGGGGGAGCGAGAGCAAACCGCGGTGGGCGCGCGCCGTTAAGGGACTTTTGAGTTTTACCGGGCCGCGATTGAGACTTTTGGACGAGAATTCTTTATGACGAGGAGCAAGATCATGAAATTCGCAACCAAGACGATCCATGCAGGGCAGCCATCGGAGCCGGAAACGGGTTCGTTGATCGCTCCGATCTTTCAGACGTCGACCTACGAGCAGGATGGCCCGGGCGAGGACAAGGGATTCAACTACTCGCGCACGAATAATCCCACGCGGCAGCGGCTGGAAACGATTTTGGCCGAGCTGGAGGGCGTGGAATATGCGGCGGTGTTTGCTTCGGGGCTCGCCGCGGAGAACGCGGTGCTGCAGGCGTATCTGCGGCCGGGCGACGAAATCGTAATTCCGAACGACGTGTACGGCGGGACCTACCGGATTTTGAACAAGGTGTACCAGCCGATTGGCGTGACGATCAAGCAGTTCGACATTTCGAATCTGGAGGCGCTGGAAAAAGCGATTACCAGCAAGACCAAGCTGGTCTGGATCGAGACGCCGACGAATCCGCGCTTGCTGATTTATGACATCGTGGAAACGGTGCGGCTGGCGCACGCCAAAGGCGCGCTGGTGGTGGTGGATAACACGTTTGCGACGCCGTATTTTCAGCAGCCGTTCGAGCTGGGCGCGGACATCGTGGTGCACAGCGTGACGAAATATCTGGGCGGACACTCGGACACGATTCAGGGCGCGGCGATGGCGAAGGATTTGAAGGTGTTCGAGCCGATCAAATTTCTGCAGAATGCGACGGGGGCGGTGCCGTCGCCATTTGATTGTTGGCTGACGCTGCGCGGGCTGAAGACGCTGGAACTGAGAATGGAACGGCACGCGGAAAATGCAATCGCGATTGCAAATGCTCTGAACGGGCATCCGCTGGTGAAGCAGGTTTATTTCCCGGGGTTGCCGGATCATCCGGGGCACGCAATTGCGAAGAAGCAGATGACCGGATTTGGCGGGATGGTTTCATTCGAGATCGACGGGACGGTGGCGGACGTGGTGTCGTTTGTAAAATCGCGGCGGTATTTTACTTTGGCGGAAAGTTTGGGCGGGGTGAAGTCGCTGCTGTGCCATCCGGCGACGATGACGCACGCGTCGATTCCGGCGGAGGCGCGAGCGGAGCTAGGGCTTTCGGATACGTTGATACGGCTGTCGCCGGGATGCGAGAATGCGAAGGACCTGGTGGAAGATTTGCTGGAAGGGCTTGCGCAACTGGACATCGAACGGAAATCAACGAAGGCGGTGGCAGTCAGTGCCCAGTAAAATTGACGAATCGGCCGCGGTGGCGGTCGAGAAACCTAACGTGCCGTTGAAAGCCAAAATCGAGGTGGGGATTCTGGGTGCGACGGGCACCGTCGGGCAGCAATTCATTGCGCTGCTCGATGGGCATCCGTGGTTCCGGACGACTTGGCTGGCGGCAAGTGAACGGTCGGCGGGCAAGCGTTATGGCGATTTGGCCTGGCGTTTGCCGACGGCGACGCCGGAAGAGGTGGCGGCCTTGTCGGTGGATGAGCTGCGGCCGGGGATCGGACCGAAGCTGGTTTTTTCGGCGCTGGATTCGTCGATTGCGGGGCAAGCCG
Organism: uncultured Acidobacteriota bacterium; assembly: GCA_963737765.1. GTDB lineage: Bacteria > Acidobacteriota > Terriglobia > Acidiferrales > UBA7541 > Palsa-295. Next base: position 139,465 of record CAVTTY010000011.1, on the reverse strand, counting down.
AGGCGGATTTTGCGGCGGCCGGGCACATCGTGCTGAGCAATTCGCGAAATCATCGCATGGATCCGCTGGTGCCGCTGCTGATTCCGGAAATTAATCCGGACCATTTGGGTTTGTTGCCGGCGCAGCGGCAAAAAGAAAAGCCGGAAGGGCGCGATTGTCACCAACCCGAATTGCTCGACGATGTTTTTGGCGATTGCGCTGGCGGCGTTGCGGAAATTTCAGCCGAAGCGGGTGCTGGTGACGACTTTGCAGGCGCTTTCGGGCGCGGGATATCCGGGCGTGGCGTCGCTGGATGCGACCGCGAACGTGATTCCCTTCATCGACGGCGAAGAAGAAAAAATCGAATCGGAAACGCGGAAGATTCTGGGACAGTTGAATGGGACCGGCGTGGCGCCGCATCCCATGACGCTAAGCGCGACGACGACGCGGGTGCCGGTGGTGAACGGGCACACCGAAGCGATTTCGGTGGAATTCGAGAAGCCGGTGACGCGCGACGAAATTCTGGCGGCGTTTCAAGAATTTCAGCGGAGAACCGCAGGAATTGAAGCTGCCGAGCGCGCCGCCGCAACCGATTATTTATCTGGAGGGGGTCAACCGGCCGCAGCCCCGGCTGGATGTGGAGCGCGACGGCGGGATGGTGGTGCATGTCGGGAGGCTGCGCACCTGCCCGGTGCTCGGACACAAATTTGTGATTCTGGGGCACAACACGATTCGCGGGGCGGCGGGCGCGGCGATTCTGAATGCGGAATTGATGGCGGCGAAAAATCTACTGGCCTGAAAGTTCGGTTGGGGATGAGGCGGCGACTCAGGTCACTGAGCGCGGTGTACGGTTTCCTTAACCATGTTGCCCAGTATTCGATTGAAACGCTCCAGTTGTTCCTCCAGCCTCTGCAGGATTTCCTTGGCGCCATCGATCGATCCTAACCTTCCGAGGATTTCAAGTTGCAGGGCGGAGGCGTGCGCGTCTTTGGTTGAAAAATTTCCCACCGAGCCTTTCAGGGTATGCGCGGAGTGTTCGAGACCCTTCGCGTTTCCGCTGTTGATGGCTTCGCGAATGTCGTCCAGATATTTTGGACATTCGTCGAGGAACATCCCGGCCAGTTCGCGAACCAGTTCGACATCACCGTCGAAACGCGCCAGGATTTCGGCTTCGGCAATCCCCGGCCCGGCGGTGTCCGTTACATCTGGATTCGGGGCGCCCTGGATTTTTGTGGCCGGGGCGGCAATGACGCGCGAGCGCGAGGGAAATTGGTCGACGACGGACTGGATCACTCTTTCGAGCTCGGCGGAATTGATGGGCTTGGAAACGTAGCCGTCCATGCCCCCGGCTAAGTAACGTTCGCGATCGCCCTTCATGGCGTGCGCAGTCATGGCGACGATGGGAATGTGGACGAGCGTTGGACCTTCGGGCGAGGACTCCGAGGCGCGAGACTGTTCCGTTTCCTTCGCACGAATATAGGCCGTGGCTTGCAGGCCGTCCATCAGCGGCATCTGAATGTCCATGAGGATCACGTCGAACTGGCTGGCCTGGTTGGCCTCCCAGAGGGTGGCGCCTTCTTTGCCGTTATTGGCCAAGGTGACGGAGTGGCCAAATTTCTGCAGGAGTTTTTGGGCCAGCACGCGGTTCACGAGATTGTCTTCGGTGAGGAGAATATTCAGTTTCCGCGAAGTTTCGAGTGGGTTCTGGAGGTTGGTCATCGTTGGATGTCCTCGGGCGAAGTGGGGTGTTCGGCGGCGCGCGCGCCGCGAAAATAAGAATCGCGATGGCGTGACGCCGCGGCAAACGTCCGCAACCTCTTTGAACAACTGGATTCGTTGTGGGTGATTTCGCCCGGAAGAGCAGGCGCCCGGAACAACGGGAAGGGGGTGTAACACGATGATGGTAGACGCAATCGAAAAGCGGGTCAACGCGCGGTTGCTGTGATGGATAACAGATGCGCAAGCCCGGCGGAAATCGAGCGCATTTTGTTTTTGCTCAGCGATTCTTGCCGGGAGCAATTCGAGTGAAGTACGATGGACGCGCGGTTCTGGAGGATTCATGCGGATGCGTGCGACGATTTTTGGTCTGCTGATACTGGGAGCAGTTGGTTCTTTTGGGGCGCCGAGTGCGATGGCGCAGGCGACGAAGGCCGGACAGGATGCGGTACTCAAGGCCGCCGAAATTACGCCTGCCCTGTTTCCTGACAAGGTTTTCTTTCGGGGCAAGACGGCGGCGGCGCAACTGCGCAACGCAGGCGGCGTGAAATTTGCGGACGGCATGTATTTCCTGGCGGCGCTGGTCGATAATTCCGGGTACTCGACGGCGATCAAGGAAAAATATCAGGCGTACATTCTGAGCGAGGTCGCGCTGGAGATTGGCGGGACCAAGCTGCCGGCGGGTGCGTACGGGATTGGCTGGCTGAAGGATGGAAAGTTCGTGGTGATGGACCTGGGCGCGCACGACATTTTCAGCATCGACTCACGGCATGACGACGGCATGCGGCACGCGGTGCCGCTGCAGGTGGTGGCCGGCGCTACGCTGGGGAGTTACGTGCTGTACAGCGGGCGCGAATGCGTCGACGTGAAGCGCGCGAATTAATTGCGGAAACGGCTGAGTAGGCAACCGCACGGTAGATTGATCCTGAGATCCCGGTCAGGCCCTGTTCGCGGCAAGCGAATGGGTCTGGCTGGGATTTTTGCGTTTTGGCGCTGGCCCCGCGGAAGCGGGACGGTGTTGGTTCTGCTGCTGGTGGCCAGCGCATTTGCCGGGAGCGCGCTGGCGCAAGCGCCGGCGAATTCGGCGGAAAAAACTACGCTTCAAGAAACGCCAGGCCGCACCGAGGTGGAGGCAAAGCCGCTGGCGAATTTCACGGATATCGCTAAAAAAGCCGGGCTGAACATGCAGAACGTTTTTGGAGGGGTCGACACCAAGACATTCATCATCGAAACGACTGGCACGGGCGTGGCGATTTTTGACTATGACAACGACGGGTGGCCGGATATTTTTCTGGTCAACGGCTCGACGCTGGAAGGATTTCCGCCGGGAAAGGCGCCGACCAATCATCTGTACCACAACAATCATGACGGCACGTTCACCGACGTAACGGTGGAGGCTGGGCTCGCGGCCAGCGGTTGGGGCCAGGGCGTGTGCGTGGGCGATTACGACAACGACGGCTGGGAAGATTTGTACGTGACGTATTACGGCAAAAACCGGCTGTACCACAACGATCACGGAAAATTTACGGACGTCAGCGCTGCGGCGGGCGTGGCCGGAACGGGCAAGGCGTGGGGCACGGGCTGCGCGTTCATCGATTATAACCGCGACGGCAAGCTCGACCTGATAGTGGCGAACTACGTGAATTTCAATCCGGCGACGGCGCAGGCGCCCGGTTCGGGATCGAATTGCATGTGGAAAGGAACGCCAGTGATGTGCGGGCCGCGGGGTCTGGAAGGCGCGGAAAATATTTTGTATCAGAATCTGGGCGGCGGAAAATTCCGGGATGTAAGCAAGGCGGCGCACATGGACCGCACCAACGGACAATTCTGCTTCAGCGTGGCCACGCTCGATTATGACGATGACGGCTGGCCGGATATGTTCGTGGCCTGCGACAGCCAGCCGAGCATTCTGTATCACAACAATCGCGACGGCACGTTTACCGACGAAGCGCTGACCGCGGGCGTCGCGTTTAACGAAGATGGGCGCGAGCAGGCCGGCATGGGCGCGACGGTGGGCGATTACAACGGTGACGGGCGGCCGGATATTTTCAAAACGAATTTTTCGGAGGATACGCCGACGCTGTATCGCAACGACGGCGACGGCCAATTCACCGACGTGACCCGCGGCGCGGGCCTGGGCAAGCACATGCAGTACCTGGGCTGGGGCACGATGTTTTTCGATTTTGACAACGATGGCTGGCCGGATCTGGTGATGGTGAACGGGCACGTGTATCCCGAAGTGGACAAGTTTCATCTAGGCAGCAATTACAACGAATCGCGGCTGCTGTATCACAACAACGGCGATGCGACGTTCACCGATGTGACGGCGGAGGCGGGCACGGGGATCACTACGCCGGCGGCATCGCGCGGGATGGCGGTGGGCGATTTGTGGAACGACGGACAGCTTTCAATCGTGACCAACAATATGAACCAGACGCCGAGCCTGCTGGTGAATTCGGTGCGCACACCGAATCACTGGATCGCGCTGCGGCTGATCGGCAAGAAATCAAATCGCGACGGTATCGGGGCGAAGATCACGGTGCATGCGGGCGAGCGCGATCACGTCGACGAAGTCCGCAGCGGGTCGAGCTACATTTCGCAAAACGATCTGCGGGTGCATTTTGGGCTGGGAGCGGCGGCGCGGATCGACTATGTGCAAGTGCGCTGGCCGAGTGGGCTGTTGGAGCGTTTCGAAAATGTTCCGGTCGATGGTATTCGCGCGCTTACGGAAGGCTCGGGCCGGCCGCAGGCAACGACCGGAAGCAAGTGAGGCGATTGTTTCATAACGACGCACCGCGGACCCATTCGCGATAGGTTACTTTCGCCCAAAATGTACCGCAATGGCACAACTGATCGCAGGAACAGGCAGACTAGCCTCTACCCAAAACTTGAAAATGTAGGGTGAGGGCATACCAATGGCCGAAAAAATTGTATTGAAAATCTTCGCCAGCGCCACAAATCCCAGCGAAGTAGGTCGCCGCAAGGCGATCGTGGCGCAGGCGGCGCGGTCGTTCGGTGCTTTGCGGGTCGATAGCAAGGAAGACTTTTCCAGCCTGACACTGTTGGTGGCGTTTGACGACCGCGAGAAAGCCACCGCTTTCCAGGAAGATTGCAACAAGCAGCCGCTGTTGCGAGTGCTGGAAGGCGTACCGAACGGCGCGCGCCGCTTCAACTAGATAGTTTGAGGTCCGGCGTAACTGCTACGCCGATGCCGACATGGTCTCGTCGGCACTGGGACCGTAGAGACCCGGTACCGGCACACCGAGCAGCCGCAAATACACAGTAAGTTGGCCGCGATGGTGAATCAAGTGGTTCATAACCATTCCCCGCAACACGGCCACGCGGGGCATGGTGAAGATTTCCTGGCCGCCCGCTAGCAGCTTCCAATTTTTCAGAATGTCGGCATCGCTGACTTTCGCCAAAGCGGCGCGAGCTTCGCTGGATTCTTTATCGAATACGGCGAGTGCCTGGGCGCGATTTTCGACCTTAGGCGGCTCGTAGGCGGGCTTCCCTACCGGCGCGTAGTCCAGCTCGTCGCTGGTGAGGGTCATGGTGGTCCAGCCCGGAAGGGTGGCGATATGCAGCGCGTACCAGCCGAGCGTGCCGGACTTCTCGTGCGGCTTCCAAGTCCACTTGTCGTCTCGAACGCCTTCGAGGACCTTGCGGGTGCTCCGCATTTCCTGATCGAATTCAGGCAGCAATGATTGGCCGATGGTCATAGTTGTTCTCCTCTTCCGTCAAAGTAATTGCCGATGCGCAGGGGCATCTTAGGCGAACAAAAAGCGAAGCGTCAAGAGCTTTCTTTTACTCGTGAGGCCCGCGCTGACGCCATGATACGCGCTCGTTCAGACGGGCCGGAATGGAAAAGCGCTCCAATGAAATTACCAAGAAGGACAGAGGCGGACCGCCGATAGACGGTTAGTTGGGGACAAAAAATTATGGCGGAGAGAGTGGGATTCGAACCCACGGTAGGATTTCTCCTACACACGCTTTCCAAGCGTGCTCCTTAAACCGCTCGGACATCTCTCCGCCGTTTTGCTGGGGTGTCGAGCTTCAGAAGCCTAACAAATTGAGGAAGCGGCGGCAAATCTTGGCTGGACCGGGTGGACGGGCGAATCTTCGCTTGAGAGATTTTCGGCCGGAGACAAGGCGGCGGCAGAGCCACCGCACTCCAAAGGTTCTTGGCGGAACGATCGTGACGGAAGCAAGTGGCTCGTGACTTATATTCATGCGCAAAGGCAACTGGCCCAGCTAAAGCTGGCCGCTACAGATGCTAGGCCAATGGAGCCTGATGCGTTGTTGGAATTTTGCGGGCTGGTGGGAGGAGCGAAGGCACGAGCGTGGATTAACAAATCGGCGGGGTCTCTGCTACAATTTTGTTCCCATTCCGGGGTGGTGCAATTGGTAGCACATGGGCCTTTGGAGCCTAGAATCCTGGTTCGAGTCCAGGCCCCGGAGCCACCTTTGCTTTTTCAGAGTTGCCGAAAGTCCGGAATTCCCTACCGATTCAAAAGACGCGCACGGAACGACCTGACGCAAATCCCCACCCCTTCACAAATCGGAGGGATGGGCCACCCTGAAAATCAAGACACCGGAAGCGACGGGTGAACTCTGGCGTTAACTACCGCGTCCGCTGGGTCGTGGCGATGCCGCTGCCGTCGGGAAATTGCAGTACCATTTTGCCACAGGCTCCCTCGTTTGACAGGCAACGAGGATTCTCCCCGTTTTCCGAGGGCGCAGCGATGAGCACCGGGATGACCCAGCGAGTAAGCGATCTCCGCGAGTTTCTCTCCTGGCGAGGCTTATTCATTGTGGGCTTGCTGGCCCTTCGAGAGATTTTGCGCCCGCTTTTCTACTGGCATCTGTGGCAGGTATTTGAAACGGATATTTCCAAGCAGGTGCCGCAGCCTTACGGAAAGACTGCGGTGGAGGTGAAGTTCTACGCCGAAGACCGGCCGGCCGCGATGGTGCAGCAGATCTCCGCGATGGGCGAGTTAGGGCCGGAAGAAGTGGAGCGCCGGTTCGCGCGCGGCGACTGGATCGCGATTGGATTAGTGGAAGAACAGCCGGCCGGCTATATGTGGATGTCACTTTCCAACGCTTTGGAGCTGGCTTTTGACACCTTTTGGATCGTGCGGCCGGGCGAAGCGGTCCGCTACGGGTCGTTTGTGCTGCCGGCCTTTCGCGGTCGGGGCATTCACAGTCACTTGAATTCAGCGGTGAATTCCGGATTGCGCCAACGCGAGATTAACAAGACGCTGGCAGCCGTCAGCCTGCTGAATCCCCAGTCGCTGAGCCTGCCCAAGCATTACCGGCGGGCGGTGGCGATGACGGTATTTGTGGCTCGCGTGCGGGGCCTGCACTGGACCATGCGAACATCGTCTGGCGCGCCGCTGCGATCAAGATTTTCGTGGACGTTGGACGCGAACCCGGAATCAAAAAGATCCTGACAATGACCGGCGCAAAAATGGCGTAATCGCTTGCGCGGATGGCGCGCGGGCTTTAGTCTTAGCGGCGGCATGCCACTCTTTTCTCTCTCCTACCTAACAAATTTCGATCCGTGCAGATTTGCTTCGTCATTTACGTTGGCGAGCGTGTTGCATTGGTCGGCGTCGTCCGTGGCGGGGTGGTGGATGGCGGGGCCGGGGGAACTGACGCCGGACTTTTTGATACTGGGAGTGATGTGGTACATCGTTTTTCTTTTTTCGACGACGTGCCATGAAGGGGCGCACTCGCTGATCGCGAAACTGGGCGGGGATTCGACCGCGTTTCACGGCGGGCAGGTGACGCTGAATCCGCTGCCGCACATCAAGCGCGAGCCGTTCGGGTTGGTGGTGGTGCCGATTCTTTCGTATTTTGTGGCGCACTGGATGATCGGGTGGGCCAGCGCGCCGTACGATCCGGCGTGGCAGCAACGCTATCCGCGGCGGGCGGCGTGGATGGCGCTGGGCGGCCCGGCGGCGAATTTCACATTGGTGCTGCTGTCGGCGATTGCGATCCGGGCCGGAATATTTTTCCGGGTGTTCGCGATGCCGGATGCGGTGAGTTTCACGCAGGTGGTGCAACCGGTTGGGCCGGGACTGGCGGGATTCGCCGCGACGTTTCTGAGCATTGTTTTCGTTTTGAATTTGCTGTTGGGGACATTCAATTTGCTGCCGGTGCCGCCGCTGGACGGAAATACCGGGATCACTATTTTCATGAATGGAGAAACGGCGCTGCGATTCTTGAACTGGTCGCGATCGCAAGGGTTCGGCATGATCGGGCTGCTGCTGGCCTGGTATGTGTACGACAAGATGTTTCCCTACATTTTTCGTTTTGCGCTGGCGGGGCTGTATCCCGGATCGCACTGGGGTTGAGCTGCGACAAACGGGCGTGGGACAGTTTATGGGCCTCCGCAGCCCCTGGAATTAACCGCTGAACCATCTGTTTCACCTTCGCACGTTTTTCGCCGACGGGACATCTGCGCGTCAATCCGATTTTCTTTTGGGGAAGTAAGTCTTTTGGACTGAGCGAAGATTCGCCCGGCCATTTGGCAACTGCGCTGCAGTTCCAGCATGGAGGGGGATGACCATGAATCGGACGATTGCGGACGCGCGGGAAAATGAGTCGAACGGATATCGAGTGGAAGTATCGGGTTGGGACGCGGAGGAGCGGTTCTTTGTGGAAAAATCAACGCTGGTTTGGAGCGAAAGAACCGGCAAGACGGTGGCGTTGAAAGCCGTGGTTCACGCGGGAAGCGTGTTATTCGTGCGGTTGACCCAGCCGATGGGCGGCGGCAGCGGTTTTCCGGTACCTTACCGGGCGGTGGAATGTGAGTTCAAACACGGAGCTGCCGGTGGAGTGCTGACGCTGGAGCAGATGCAGCCGAGGATGGCATTGCGCGAGAGGGCGAGCAGTTTGGTTTCGCCGGAGCCGCACGCGGCGTAGGTTCGATTTGGGAATTTGCGGTGCCGAATCGAAACGCTGCGCTCGAGTTGGAGTTTTGTTTTGTTAGAGACTTCGGTGAACTTGCCCGGTTAAGAAATCCTCGATGGGTGGTAAGCCCAGCGCTGAGTGCGCGTTGGGTCTTGCGTCGCTGAATCATTCGCTTTGACCACAACCGAAATGAATCATGGCCCGTGCCGTGCCTGAACGTGGTTACTATGCCAGCCATTCAAGAACGACCGAAAATCGATGAACTGCGCAGTACGCTGCCGATCTGTGTGCTCGATGATGAAGCGGATCACGTCGAACTATCCACCACGTATTTGAAGCGAGCCGGATTTCCGGCACACGGCACGACCAGTCCGGCGGAGGCGCTGGAACGGGTGCGTGCGGGCGAATGCCGGGTGGTGATCGCGGATTTCAAGATGCCGGGAATGGACGGGATGACTTTTCTGGAGAAGGCGCTGCAGAGCGATCCCGGGATGTACGTGATTCTGGTGACCGGATTTTATTCGGTGGATTCGGCGATTGAGGCCATCAAGCACGGGGCCTCGGATTACTTGTGCAAGCCGCTGGACTATGCGCGGCTGCTGAAGGCGCTGGACGATATCGCGGAGTCGTTTACCAAGACTTTGCATGTGCGGGATCTGGAAGCAAAACTTTTGGACACGCTGCAGTTCCACGGAATCGTGGGGCGCAGCGCGGCGATGCTGGAGGTTTTTGATCTGGCGAAGAAGATCGCGCGGCACTACACCAACGTGCTGATTACCGGGCCGACCGGGTCGGGCAAGGAACTCGTAGCGCATGCGCTGCACCAGATGAGTCCGGTGGCGCAGTCGCGATTCGCGGTATGCAATTGTTCGGCGCTGGTGGATACGCTGCTGGAGAGCCAGTTGTTCGGCCATGTGCGCGGCGCATTCACTGGCGCGAATGAGACGCGGGCCGGACTGTTCGAGTACGCGGATCATGGCACGGTATTTCTGGACGAGATCGGGGAAACCAGTCTGGCGATGCAGGCCAAGCTGCTGCGGGTGATTCAGAACCGGGAGATTCAGCGCGTGGGTTCTCCGGAAATACGAAAGATCGACGTGCGGCTGATTGCAGCGACCAACCGAGACTTGCGCGCCGAGGTGCTGGCTGGGCGTTTTCGGGAAGACCTATTCTACCGGCTGAGCAGCATCGAGATTCGGGTGCCAGGACTGAATGAACGGCAAGAGGATATCCCGATGCTGGTGCAGCATTTTTTGAAGAAGTACAGCGAGGCCTACGGGAAGCCACTGCAAGGGTTGACGCGTCGAGCGCATGTGGCGCTGCTGCAACACGACTGGCCGGGAAATGTGCGGGAGCTAGAAAACTTGATTGCCGGCGCGGCGATCACCGCCGGCGCGGAATTGATTGACCTGAACGATTTTCCGGAGCATCTGCAGAAACCGCGGCGACGAGCGGCCGCCAGTGGAGCGGCGTGGTCACCTTTGCCGCTGGACGAAGTGCGCAGCGATCACATTCAGCGGGTGCTGGACATGTGCCACGGCAACCGGGTGCGCACCGCGCAACTGCTGGGCATCGGGCGCACCAGCTTATATCGATTTTTGAAGCGCACGCCAAAGCAAGCGGTGGCGAAGGGCGCGGCGTAATTCGTTTGGCTGGGGCGGCACGAGGATCGGAGGAGCAAATGGCGACGAATTTTTCCGGCTGGCAGAAACCCGTAGCTCCGGGCTCAGGATTGACGCGAAAGTACCGGCACGGGGTTCCATTTCAGATTGAAACCTGCGGGTTGGACCGGGCGGGGCGTTTTTTCACCGAGCGCACGGAAACTTGCGACGTAAGCGAATCGGGCTGCAGATTCAGATTGAAGACGGAGATTGCGGCGGACGCGATTGTGGCGGTACGAGCTTTGGCCGGCCATGATGGCGGCGCCGAGCTTTTGCGCCCAGTCTTGTTTCGGGCGGTTCGCACCGAGCGCGCTGAGACGGGATGGAATGTGACTGCGGCGAAGCTGCAGCGGGACGATCCGTGGACGGGTGGACTACTGAAATTCGAAGATTAAGAGTCGAGGTTGATTCGTATCGTCCGGATTCGTGCTGGTGAAAAATGCGCCGCTGCGGAAAGATTCCGCTGCGGCGCATTTTCGTTGGGCCCCGGGCTGCCGCGCCTAGTGTCCGCCGGTCGTGGTGTTGAAGGATGCGTTGTGCAGCAACGCGCTGGGCAAGGTTACGGTGGAATCAGTGCGCACCACCATGCCGGTCTGGGCCGGTAATTCGACGTCTTTGCCTTTCTTGGCCACGATGTACACCGAGGTGCCGACCAGGCCGATGACCGTGCCGCGGGCCACGTTGCTGAAAATCAAGCCGGCGAGTGCGCCGGCTCCGGTGCCCAGGCCGCCGGTGATGATGTCGGATTTCAGATCGCGCTTTTCTTCCACCACTACACCTTCAGTGGTTTTCAGGTCCTTGCGCTTTTTACCCGAATCCATGTCGCCGGTATAAAAGGACAGAATACTCATCTGCACTGGGAAGATGCGGCTTTCGACTTCCATGGAATTGAAGACCAGATTGATCGAAGCGCCGCCGCGAATCATGCCGAACCATTTCGGCCGGGTGACGCCGGTTACCGTACCGTGAATTTTGGCGCCGGCCGGAATCAGCAATTGATTGCCGATGAAAACCGGCTCGGCCACGATAGCGGTGAACGGGTCGCCGTCGTGCGCGACACTGGTGGTGAGGCCGTTGACCAGAGTGAGATGAACCTGGGTGCCGGGTTGGACAGTGGATTGGGCGTGCACCGCCGGGGTAAGCCACAACAGTACGAACAATAATGCGCCAGCCGACAGAAATTTTTTCATAACTCCTCCGTTAGACCTTTGCGGGAACTTGGATTTTTCCCGCAAAGGGCGGCTCGAGGCATAGCTCGGGCCTTCCCGTGTCGTGGGTGTCCGCTGGCGCGCGGTAGGTGCGGAGGACGCACCGGGGACTACGATACTCCGGGGTGGAAAGCGGTTGGCGAGAAATTGGGAGGGAGGTTCCAAAGGACAACCGGTGTTTCGGGTAGGCGATGGTGGATTTGGGCGTGGGCGGCTTCAAAGATTTACGACAGAGGACACCGAAAAAAACCGAGGGTACGGAGATTTCACCTTAAGGTTGCGGCGAGCAGGTCCACCAGCGTATTGATATTGCGCTGATCGAGATCGCGCAGCGTGGCGTACTCGCTGATTTCGATGAGGCGAATGCGTGGATCTTTTAACAGCACTGCGAGCAGTTCCCTGCCTTCGGCGAGCGTCAGGCCTTGATCGTGCGGGAAATAGGCCGCGGAGAATTCCTGTTTCTGAAAAACGTCGATATCGAGATGGACCAGGATGGACGCAGACGGCGTGATGCCGTCCAATATCTCGCGCGCGGATTCCCGGGGACCGGAGCGGCGGATGGCGGCTAGGGAGACCGAGGGAATTTGGATGCGTTCCGACCGGGAGGGATTGCTCCAGCCGACGACGGTGAGCTGATCGGGACGGAGCGGCGGTCCGACACAAAAGGGAGATTCTCGAGTGAGCAGCCAAACGGCGCAGGAGGCGGCGCTGTGACTGACCTCGGCAACCGGGATCGCGTCATCGAAATCGCCATCGATATAAAGAATGTGCAAATTCGAGGCGTGCTCGCGCTGTAACGCTTCGGCGGTGCCGACTACGACGCTGCAATCGCAGCCAAGCAGCAGCGGAATTTGGCCGGGCTGTTGCAGGATCGGGGTGACGCGATCGCGCACGCATTCCCAAGCGATGCGCGGACCCGGCCAGCTGCGGATCGGAGGCACCGAATGGTGCGGGAGATAACTGGGTACGGCGACGTCGCCCTCGTCGACGATCTGGCAACCTGCCGATTGCAGGCGCGCGACGAGTTTGGCGTCGCGATAGGCCTGCGCGTCATTTTCGTTGCCCGGATAAAGCGAGCCGCTGCGGAGCGGAACGCCGAGCACGCGGTAGGTTCGCTCCGAAGTGCCGGAGCCTTCGATACCGCTAAGGAAATGGCTTCGACCCGGAAGGGCGAGACTCCATGCCGCTCCGGCCGTAGTTTTTAGGAAATTTCTTCTCCGCATTTTTCGCCTCGCCCAAATGGTCAGCGCAAATCCCAATTTATTAATTCCTATTCCGTTTCGGATGCCGACTGATACTATCCCCAAAATTGAGGGAAAATGAGCGTGGATATTTTGAAGATCTGCAAGTGCGCGCGGCGAGCTAGTCGATGGTAGGTCGTTCGACGGGTGAATCGCCTACGGGGCCTAGCACAGTTGAGGCGAACTACCCCTCCGCCCGGTGGGCCTGGTACACCGTGATCGTGCTGCTGTGCGCCTACATTTTTTCGTTTATCGACCGGCAGATTCTGAATCTGCTGGTGGCGCCGGTGCGGCGCGATTTGGCGATCAGCGACACGCAGATGAGCCTGCTGATCGGCTTCAGCTTCGCCATCTTCTATTCGGTGCTGGGGCTGCCGTTCGGGCGGCTGGCGGATTGGGTGAGCCGGCCCCGGTTGATTATCGCCGGCATGCTGACCTGGAGTTTCATGACCGGCGGATGCGGGCTGGTCAGTTCCTACGTGCCGCTGTTTTTGCTGCGCATGGGGGTGGGCATTGGCGAAGCGACCCTGACTCCGGCGGCGTATTCGATGATTTCGGATTCGTTCCCGCCAGCCAAGCGCTCGGTGGCCTTCAGCGTGTACACCATGGCCACGTATGTGGGGGGAGGGTTCGCGTTTCTGTTCGGCGGGTTGCTGTTGCGCTCCTTCGGCACGAAGGAGGTTTTTCAGCTGCCGTGGCTCGGTGCGGTGCGCGCCTGGCAAACGCTTTTTCTGATTCTGGGAGTTGCGGGAATTGCGTTTGTATTGGTGCTGCTGACGCTGCGCGATCCTTCGCGCAAGGGCGCGCGAGTTCTAGAGCAGAGAGCGGGAAAGGCAAAGATCGAACGGCTGCCGCTCGGAGTGATCTGGAAATACTTCCGCGAAAACTGCACGACCCTGGCTTCCTTGATTGTGGGGATGGCCCTGGTGGCGCTCGGGGCTTACGGGACTTCAGCGTGGGCCATTACTTTTCTGGTGCGGAATCACCACATGGCTGCCTCGCAGGCGGGAATTATTTTTGGCGGGGCGCAAATCGTGAGCGGTTCGCTGGGCATGATCACCGCGGGCAAACTGGTTTCCTGGCTGATGCAACGCGGGTACCGGGACGCGTACATGCGGGTGGCACTGATGTCCTGCGCCGGATGGGTGGTGCCAGGAATTTTGTATCCGCTGGTGGCCAATACCACGGCGGTGGTGGTTTTGCTTTACGTTGGAACTTTTTTTCTGTGCATGCCGACCTGCTTGATTCCGGCAGCGATCCTGGAGACGGTGCCGAATGCCATGCGCGGACAGGCGACGGCGGTGTATCTGCTGATCGTGAATTTGATTGGATTGGGGCTGGGGCCTACGGCCATCGCACTCGTTACCGATCGCGTTTTCGGGTACGACGCCGCGGTGCGTTATTCCTTGTTGATTGTGCCGCTGGCCGCTTGCCTGATGGCCGCTCTGCTCTTCTTCGTGGGCCTGCGAGCGTACGGCGCGAGTCTCGGCCGCCTCGAGATTTGGCTTGGCGAAAACGTATGATAATTCGGATACCGGATGGCGCCGGCGCTGGCGGTGTCCGCTTCAGCGACAGACGCATCCCGCTTTCGGCCAGAGGAGCAAGGCGTGGCCGGCGTGCGCGGCGGCTAAGTACTTGGCTGCAAAACGCGTTGACGCTTCAGCGCTTCCGGCAACTCGCGTGCTTATGAATCTCGCGGAGCAGTCACTTTTTTCGCCTGGAGGTTTGCCGTGGCCAATCCCGAACGCATTCGTGAATCCTGCAATGGCTCGCTGGACCCGCATTATTTGCGCGAACGGCAGGACGCTGGATGGCGACTGGTGGGAGTGGAATGGGAGCGCGAGGCACCCGCGCTACGGGGTGCGAAGCCCGAAACTGCGCCGGCGGACTCGGTGGCGGCTTTGCGCGCGGCGATCGCCCAAGAAACGCCGTTTGGTGCGCGGGTGGTGCCGGAAGGCAGCCGGTACGAAGAAGATCCGGACGAGATGCAATTTCTTTTCGCGGTGATGGAGCTGATTATTCAGGACATCTCGATCACGAAAGTGGCCGAGGAGCTGAATCGCCGCGGATTTCAGACCCGCTCCGGCAATGCCTGGGGCCCGGTGGCCATCTTCAATTTGCTTCCCCGCCTGGTGGAACTTACGCCTCGAATTTTCCGCAGTGAAGAGTGGGTCGAGCGCCGCAAAAACCTGTCGCCGGTCTTCTGACGGTACGACTCCGCCGCACGGAAACGCACCACGATATCAACTTCTAGTAGGCTTCGGTCTGGGGTCATTGATAGAGTTGACCGCCGAATTCTGGCTTCACGGAGAAAAAATGAACGCTGGCGTTGACGGACGATTTTCGGTGAAGAGTTCGGTGTGGGTGGCGATTGCCGCCACGGCGCTGGGTTGCGTGTTGCCGCTGGCGGAGGCACAATCAGCGAAAAGCAAAAAAGCGCAGCCGGCGGCGACGGCACAAGCGGCCAAAGGATACGACTACGAACATCCGGAGGCGCAGCCGGCGACGGAAAATTTGGATCTGGAAATGTATGGACGCATCCGGGTAGAAGGCCTGGACCATTCGCACATCATGGAATATGCCAGCGGATTGTTCGATGGCATCGGGCCGCGGCTGACCGGATCGCCGAACATGGCCAAGGCCAATGCGTGGACTCGCGATCAATTGACGGCGATGGGTTGCGCGAACGCCAAGCTGGAAAGCTGGGGCGAATTCGGAATGGGCTGGCGGCAGATCAGCACTTCGGTGGATATGGCCACGCCGGATACGGCGGTGTTGATCGCGCAGGCCACGCCGTGGTCGCCGGCGACACCTGGGGCGGTGACCGCGGAACGTGATCGCAGTTCCCTACCCGCAGGACGAAAACGATCTCGCGCAATGGAAAGGCAAGCTCGCCGGGAAAATTATTTTGTTCGGCAGGCCGCCGGTGGTGCCCGCCCGATCCCGCGCCGCTCTTGCAGCATTACGATGAAGCGAAGCTGCGGCAGATTTTCCGACTATCCGTTGGACGGCGATTTTAAGGACCAGTCACGTGGAATCGCCGACGATCCGAATTTTTGGGCGGCGGTATTCAAGCAGGTCAACTTCAAGGAGAAGATTTCGAAATTTTTCGCGGACGAACACGCGGTGGCCATCTTCCTCTCGAGCTACGCCGGTGACGGCGGAATCATGCGCGACGACAACAACGAAGCCATGGGCCAGCGCGTGTTTATGGCCGACCACAAACAGCCGATTCCATCGGCGGTGCTGGCGAATGAGGGCTTCGGGCGCATTGCTCGGTTGCTGCAGGCGGGCGTGCCGGTGACGGCGACGGTCAACATCAACACGACAGTTCACCGGCGAGCACGAGCAGGGCTACAACATGATCGCGGAAATTCCGGGAACCGACCCGAATTTGAAGGATCAAGTGGTGATGGTCGGCGGGCATCTGGACAGCTGGATCGCCGGCACCGGCGCGACGGATAATGGCGCCGGAGCGATTATCGCGATGGAAGCCATGCGCATTCTGACGGCGTTGCACGTGCAGCCGCGGCGAACGATTCGGATCGCGTTGTGGAGTGGCGAGGAGCAAGGAGAATTTGGTTCGCTGAATTATGTGCGGAATCATTTCGCCACGGTCGGGCTCTCGACCGATCCGGCGCAGATGGAAGTGCCGGATTTTCTGCGGCAGCAAGTGGGACCGCTCAAAACGAAACCGGAATATGCGCTGATCTCGGGATACTTCAACATCGACAACGGTGGCGGGAGATTGCTGGGCATCTACACCGAAAATAACGCGGCGGTCGGGCCGATTTTTGAGCAGTGGATTAAGCCCCTTAAGGATATTGGCGTGACAACGGTGAGTTCGCGCAAAACCGGCGGTACGGATCACGAGTCGTTCGATCAGGCAGGGATTCCGGGATTTCAATTCATCCAGGACCCGCGGGATTACGAGACGCGCAGCGTGCACACCAATCAGGACGTATACGAGCGCTTGTCGCCTGCGGATCTAAAGCAGGCGGCGGTGGTCGAGGCGACCTTCGTTTATGACACCGCCATGCGGGAGCAGATGCTGCCGCGCAAGCCGCTGCCGCAGCCGGAGAAATATGCGGAGCAGCGCGAGGCGTTGAAGAACACGATGCCGGGCGCGGCCAAGTAACTTTTGACGAGCGACGAAAGCCCGCATCATCCGAGGCGAAATGAGAAAGCTCATCTACGCCATCAACGTGACGTTAGATGGCTGCTTCGATCACACCCTCCCGATTGCCGACGCGGAACTCCTTGAACATTTTACGCGCCTGCTGCGAGGCGCCGACGTGCTGGTCTACGGGCGTAAGACTTATGAATTGATGGTTCCCTATTGGCCGGAAGTCGCAAAGAATCCTGCTGAGACCAAAGCAGACCTCGAATTTGCGCAAGCATTTGTCTCCAAGAACATCGTTGTTTTCTCGCGATCATTAGCGAGCGCGGAAGAAAAAAATACGAGGATCGTGCGCACGAATCTTCGAGACGAAATCTTTAAATTGAAACAGGAGCAAGGCAAAAATATTTTGGCCGGCGGCGTCGATGTCCCTTCACAACTTATAGAACTTGGCCTCGTTGATGAATATCATTTTGTGGTTCATCCGGTAATTGCCGGCCAAGGAAGACGGCTGCTGGAAGGTATTCACCGGCAGGAGAAATTGAAATTAAAGCTGGTCGAGTCCGAGACTCTTAAGTCCGGAGCTATGGCGCTTCATTACTCGAAGCAGTAACAGAAGAATTGAGCGAAAGTCGCGCCATTCTGAGTCGATGGCCCTCTTCGTTTTTTTCTTCGAAGAATAGAAACTGTTCACTACCTTCCAGCTTGCTTTCACGGTGCGCAACGCTGTGATAAACTTTGCGACGCAGTCTTGCGAAAATTTTTTGTGCGCGACTGCCGATCGATGGGACTTCGGGCTCTGTGCAACGATTCCCCGCGAACCCCGCCAGGCCCGGAAGGGAGCAACGGTAACGGGTCAGTTTCGTGTGCCGCGGAATACCCGAAGTTCCTCTTATCGCCGCTGCCAGAAAGTTTTATTCTGCGCCGCAGCACGGGGCTCCCGAATACATGAGTTATAAAGTTATTGCCCGCAAATATCGGCCGCAGACCTTCAACGAAATCGTAGGGCAGCAGCACGTCACGCGGACGCTCGCGAACGCCATCAATTCGAATCGCGTGGCGCACGCGTATATTTTTTCGGGCGTGCGCGGCGTGGGCAAAACCACCACGGCGCGGATTCTGGCCAAAGCGCTGAATTGCGAGAAAGGGCCGACGGCCGATCCGGACGGAACCTGCGATTCCTGCCGGGAAATTGCGGAGGGACGTCGCTGGACGTGATCGAAATCGACGCGGCGTCGAACCGCGGCATCGACCAGATTCGCGAATTGCGCGAGATGGTGCGGTACGCGCCGGCGAACAGCCGCTACAAAGTGGTGATCCTCGACGAAGCGCACCAGCTGACCGATGAAGCTTCGAATGCGCTGCTGAAAACTCTGGAAGAGCCGCCGGAACGCGTGGTGTTTATTCTGGCGACGACGCGTGCGGAAGATCTGGTGGAGACGATCAAATCGCGGGCGCAGCTTTTTCAGTTTCGGGCGCTGTCGTTCAAGGAAATCGCCGAGGAAATCGAGCGGATCACGAAGGAAGAAAAAATAAAGATCGAGCCGGGCGCGGTGGCGGTGCTGGCGCGGGCGGCCGAAGGCAGCGTGCGGGACGGGCTTTCGCTGCTGGAGCAGGCCATCTCGTATTGCGGCGACGCGATTACGGATGCGCAAGTGCGCGAACTGCTGGGAGTGGTGGCGGAAAGCATTCTCGACGATCTGGTTGAGGCGATTGCGCAGGAGTCGGCGGAACGCGCGCTGAGTTTGGTGCACCGGCTAATTAACGACGGGCAGAACCTGCAGCATTTCTGCCGCGAAGCGATCCGGCATTTCCGAAATTTGCTGGTCGCGCGGGTGTGCGGCGCGGAATCCGATCTGGTGCAGGCGCCTAAGGATGAACGCGAACGGATTGCGGAGCAGGCGGCGCGATTCACGGAAGAGGATTTGACGCGTTTTTTCAATGCGTTGATGGCGACGGATGCGGAATTGCGGCGCGCGCCGGACCCGCGGCTGCATCTGGAACTTGGATTATTGAGGCTGGTGAACGCGAAGCGACTGGCGCCGCTGGAAGAAGTGCTGGCGGAATTGCGCGAGGGCGGTGCGGGATCGAAACCATCGGGCGCTCCTTCGGGCGGAGGTTTGGCCAAGCAGACTTTAAGAGCAAGCGCTGGTGGCCCGGCACCCGCGCCGGCAACAACGCATGCGGTTGGTTCGTCGGGCGCGGCCGCGAAAATGGCGCCGGCTCCAGCATTTCAAATGCCGCCAAAATTATCGAACGCTTCCAGCAGCGCTCTGCCGAAGTTGGTGATCGAGCCGCGATCGTCAGTTCCCTCTCCGGCCGCGATGGTGGTTCCAGTTGAGGCGCCCGAGAGTGCGTGGCCCGAACTTAATTCGACGGCCACGGTTTCGGTCGCAGCCCCGGCCGTTGCGATTGCGCCGGTGGCGCTGCCGCTGGTTACCGGCGATTCGTCGAAAGTTCTGGACGCGGCGCGGATCGAACAGATTCGATCGTTGCTGACTGCGAATAAGTTTTTGTTGTCGATGCTGGACGCGGTGACGAGCTGGGAAGTGGAAAACGGCGAGCTGCGATTATTTTTTCATCCGGACAACCGTTCGCTTTCGGAAATGCTCCAATCGAAAGAGCCGATGGAACGATTGCGCACGGCGTTGAACCAAGTGCTGGGCCAGCAACTGCGGGTATGTGTTAAACTGGATTCCAGTCGGGGCGTGCCAGCTCAAAAGAGTTCCGGAAACAGTTCGGAATTGCGGGCGCGATTCGAACAGGATCCGATCGTTAGGGCCATGCTTGAAAAATTTGGCGGCCAGATTTCAAACGTCAAGCGCCCGGGCGGTGAGTAACCCATGGAAGTAAAAGCGCTACAACAAATGCTGTCGCAGTTCCGTCAAGTCCAGGAAAAACTGGAAAAACAGATCGAGGAAGTAGCGGTGGAAGCCTCGGCGGGCGGCGGCATGGTCACGGTGAAGATGAACGGCCAGAAGCAGCTGACCGAAGTGCGCATCGAGCCCGACGTATTTAAGAGCAAAGACCAGGAAATGCTGCAGGATTTGATCCAGGGCGCGGTAAATGAAGCCACGCGCCGGGTGGACGAAGAGCTTTCGAAACAGGTGAAAGAGTTGTCGGGTGGGATGCCGGGCGTGGCGGGATTGAAAATTCCCGGATTGTTTTAAGCTGCAGCGCAACTCAAAGTGGTTTGACCGGTTTCAACGCAGTTGATTTAGATTCCCTCGCAGGATTTCAGTCACTGGAGTTCCATGCCTGATTTTGCTCCCTCGGTCACCAAGCTCATCGATGAATTGAAGCGTTTGCCGGGAATCGGCCAAAAAACGGCGCAGCGGCTGGCATTTTATTTGCTGCGGGTTGATCCGGAGCAGGCTTTTGCGCTGTCAGATGCGATCCGCGACGCCAAGGAAAAGGTTCGGGAGTGTTCGATCTGCAACAACATCACGGATGCGGACCCGTGCATTTTTTGCGCCAGCGTGTCACGGAATACGAAAATCATTTGCGTGGTGGAAGAAGCGACGAACATTCAGGCGGTGGAAAAGACGCGGCAGTTCGACGGGCTTTATCACGTGCTGGGCGGAGCGCTTGTCACCGCTGCAAGGGATCGGGCCGGATCAATTGCAGATCAAGAGCCTGATCGAGCGGTTGAAGGGCGGCAGGGTGGAAGAGATTATTGTGGCGACGAATCCTACGGCGGAAGGCGAGGCGACAGCGGTGTATTTGTCGAAATTGATTAAGCCGCTGGGTGTGCATGTGACGCGGATTGCGATGGGGATTCCGGTGGGCTCGGATTTGGAATATGCGGATGAAGTGACGATGAGTAAGGCTATGGAAGGAAGGCGGGATTTGTAAGTGGCGGTTCGATGAGGCTGGACGAGGTTGGCATCGAAGAGCGATCCCTCGTCGCCGCTGCAAAGGCGGCAGCAGCTCTGTCGCGATGACAACGAACGGCTAAAGAGCAGAGTCCAAAACGGATTTGTGGTGCCGTTGAGCTTCAGTGAATTTCTTCAGTTGGTTTTCTTCGGATTATCGTTGTGATGTAAATCCAGACCATAGGCGGGATGATCTTTGGTTCCGGTGATTTTTATGGGGAGCTCGGAGCCACCGTGTTTGCCTTTGAAGAAAGGGTCGACGGCCTTGAGCAGGAAGGATTTTGTTCCGGTAGTGGTTTGGGAGAGTTTGGCGTCGAGAAAGAGCTTACCGTGAAAATCGATTTGGCCGGCGTCGAGGGCGTAGGTGCCGCTGAGTTGCACGCTGGCACCGGTCACTTTGAAACTGAGTTTGGAGAAATCGATTGAGCCCTGGGCCATGCGGAAATTCCCGGCGAGGCCGGAGACTGACGTTTTCGATGTCGGTGTCTTCGGGCCGGCCCTGGCCGCGGCGGCTGAAAGAATCGATTTTTTCCTGCACGCTGGGGCTGGTGAAGTGGGCGTTGGCCACGCCGAACTGGCCGTCGACGGTCATGCGTTGAATGATGTCGCGCTCCCCTTCTCCGATTTCGAGCTTGGCGGTGATGGTGGTGTTGCCATTCATGATCGGCTTGTCGTATTTCACGGTGAGATACAGCAAATCTTCGATGCGCGCGGTGACGGAGACCACATTCAAGGCAATGGTGCGGCCTTTTTCGGGAGTCAGGTCGGCGACTTCGCCGTTGACGATCAGGGTGGTGCGGAGGAAGTGGGCGATAACCGGTTTGAGGATGACGTTGCCGTTGGTGCCGTCGACGATCGCGGTGTAATCGGTGTGGAGATTCACGGGATGGCCGCTGATGCGCAGCATGAAATTGGGCGTGTCAGTGGTGCCTTCCACGTTAAGAAAGTCGAGCGGACCGCTGAATTTGCCGGCGGACTGTAGAGTTCCTTCGAGGCCTTTGATAGTACCCATGTCGGCGTTGTTGAAGGTAAATTTCGCGTCGACGGGAGTGTGGCGGGGTTCGTCCGGAACCCAGGGTCCGAATGTGCCGGAGCAATCGATTTCCCCTTTGGGGACTGGATTGGTCAGCTGGGCATGGAAATTGGCGGCATTGTCGAAGCTGAAATCATTTACGACGAGCTGCTGGATGGGAAATTCGCGGGGCGTTTTGCTGGGATCGTCGCGGAGAATGGAAATCAGGCCGTTGGTCGCGCGAATTTCCTTGATCAAAACGGGATATTTCTTGGCGAGGTCGACGTCGGTGCCCTGAATTCTGGGACGGGCGCCGCTGTCTTTGGGCGGAATGCGGATCTGCAAGCCGTCGAGCTGGACGTTTTCAATGGTGTAGCGCTGGCGCAAGACGTCCGGCACGCTGGCCGTGAAGCTGACGCGCTGGATTTGGATCAGGGGCGGGACGTCGGTGCGGCCTTTAAGCCGCAGGGATAGGCCGTTGATGATGACTCGCGGGCGCGGATACAAATCGATGTCGAAACTGGTGAATTGCACGTCGCTCTGAAAGCGGGCGCGGAGATAGGCTTCGGTGCGCGAGCGAATTTGAGACTTGATGAAGGGCCCGGCAGCGACGAGCGCGATGATCAACAGGACTATGAGTGCAGCGACAACGGGGAGCCATTTGCGCATTGAAAAAAGGATCTACCCAGGATCGATGAAAGCGAAATATTCCGCAGAAGATATCTTATCGAATCGGGGCGGAAAAATATCACAGAAATGTTAGTCGGCTTGGGCTGGGCGAGGATGGCGCATCTGCAAAAGCAAGGCTGCCCGGCTAAAGCCGGCCGCTACAGGTGCCGGAGGTTCGAATCGCGAGGACCCGTGGCGGGTGGCGATCGGGCTGTCCTTTGGTCCCAAGTAACCCTTTCGCACAGGGGCGCTTGCCTATCGGCCAAGGTCGGGCGGGGATGCTACCCTTAGAAGTCGACTCTCCGGAGGAATGGTGACCGAGTCACTGCCATCCAACGATCCTGGCACGCAGAAGCGCCGCAGCACGCGCATCGTGCAGGCTATCCCGATCACGGTATCGGGTACGGACGCGCTCGGGCAGCCGTTCAAGGAACGGACCACGACGGTCATGGTGAATTGCCATGGCTGCAAATACCAGTCGAAGCATTACGTCCCCAAAAATTCAATCGTGAAGCTGGATATTCCGCAGCCGGAACCCGGCAGCAAACCGAAGAGCACGGAAGGGCGCGTGGTCTGGGTGCAGCGGCCGCGCACGGTTCGCGAACTTTTTCAGATTGGGCTGGAATTTGAGGTGCCTGGCAATGCGTGGGGCATCGCGTTTCCGCCGGAAGATTGGGCGGAGGGCGCGGTACCGCTCGACTACGCGGCCGACACGGCCCTTCCGTTGGAAGTCGCCGCCTCACACACCACCGAAGCTTCGGTATCGCCGCAACCTTTGCCGCCGATGCCGCCACCTCCGATGCCACCGGCATCGCCGGAAGTTCGAGTGGAATCGACACATGTTCCGATCAGTCCGGCGAACATTGCGCCGGTCGCGCCTCCGTCCACCCCGGTGGTTTCAACTCCGGCGCCGGTCATCCCCGCTCCTCCCCGGGCTTCGATTCCACCTCCGCCGGTCAGCAGTGTGAGCGCGCCGCCCGCGTCAACTACACCCGCTGCGCCGCCGGCAAACAATAAAATTCATGTGGTGCCTCCGACGCCGCCACCCACCGGTCCGACTCCGTCCGTGACCGATTCGCAGATCGTGATGGCGAAGCAAATGTCGCACCTGGTGGCGCAGGCAAAAGAGCAGCTCGACAAAACGATTCGGTCTGGCGCGGAAGCCGCGGTGAGTGAGCAGGTTTCAGTGGCGCGACGGCAGTTGGACGCGCAGCTCAATGATGCGGTGGAAAAAGCGATTCAGGCTTCGATGCAGCGGGTTTCGGATTCGGCGCTGCAGCGCGTGGTGCAGCAGGCGACCGAGCGCACCTCGGCGCTGGTGGATGAGGCGCGCAGGTCGACAGATGCGTCGGCTTCGCAGTTGGACGAAAAGGTGCGGCACGCGGTGAATGCGGCGGTCAGTGACGCGGTGGACCACGCTACGCAGCAGGCGGCGCATCAGGCCGCGCAGCAAATGAGCGCGCAGAATTTGAAAATCTCGGTGGAGGAAGCGGTGGAGCGCGCGTTGCGCGACCGCGCGGCCTCGACGCCCTCGCTCGAGATTCTTTCGTCGCCCGAAGCGGCGCAGAATCATTTGAATCAGTGGCAGAAGAGCTTGGAAGAAACGGCGCAGACGGTGCGCGGCCGGACGATGGAACAAGCCAACGCCGACGCGTCGGCGGTGACCGAGCGCTTTTCTTCAGAATTCGATGCGGCGCTGACCGGCGCAGCGCAGAAGCTGGGCGCGCAACTGCACGACATCACGCAGGAGTCGGTAACGCGCGCGGAGCAGGAGGCGCGGAATCGGGCGCAGGCGCTGCGCGATTCACTGGAAGAGACTTCGCGGTCGGTGCTGACGAGGGCGGAGCAGGATGCGGCGTCGAAGGCGCAGATTTTGCGGTCGTCTTTGGACGAGGTAATTTCCGGCGCGGCAGCGACGATCGAGTCGCTGGGATCTGGCTTACAGCAGGAACGTGTTCGCGCCGAAGATTCGAAAGCGCAGCTGCGGGAAGCGTCGCAATCGCTGCTGGCGCAAACGCGAAGCGAGCTGGACCAGCTGGTCGCGAACCAGAAGGAAGCCCTGGGGCGCGTGGCGGATCAGGTGATCGCCGAGCGCGCGCAATTGATCGAGCCGGCGCTGGAGCAATCGACGCAGAAGGTCCTCCAGCGCGTTTCGATCGAACTGGAAGAGAAGCTAACGCCGCAGCTGGACAACGTGCAGCGTGCGATTGCCGATTTGAGGTTCGCAGAACAGCAGGCTGGACGCACCCAGACGCACATTCACGAGCAGATCCAGCAGGCCACCGAGCAACTGGCGAACGTGCAGCAGAATGTGCAGGGCCGAATTGCGGAGGCGTCCGAGCAAGTCGAGCAGATGCAAACGCGGGTGCGCGAGCAGATCGAGCAGACTTCGCTGTCGGTGGCGCAGCTGCAGAACGAAGTGCTGGAGCAAATCAAGGTTGCGACCGATCGCACCGACCAGCTGCAAGATACGATTCGGGAGAGCGCGCAGCAGACTTCCGAGCAGGTGGTGCAGGATACGCTGGCGCGTTTGCGAAGCGAAGCGGCCAAGGTCCCGGGCGAGATGGAGCAATCGAGCCGGGCGGTAGTGGCGAAAATCGAAGAAGAATTTCAGCAACGGGCTACCGAAACGCAGCATGCGACGTACGACGCGCTGTTGAAGGCTTCGGACTGGTACCAGAAAAAAGCGCAGACCACCATGCAGTCGTCGCTCGAGAAGGTGGTGGAGCAATCGAGCACGGCACTGCGCGATCGCGCAGCGGAAGTTTCCAGTTTGCTAGCGGCGGAGCTGGACCATTACGGCCGGACGTATGTGGAACATAGCAGCGCGCAGATCGACGACGCGGCCAAGGAAATCTCCAGCCGCGAGCGCGAGAAGATGACCGAAAACGCGCAAATGGTTACGGCGAGTTTCAGCGACCAAGTACAGCAGGTCACGGCTGAATCGCTGCAGCGGTTCGAGCGCGCGTCGCGCGAGGCGCTGGAAAAGGCGCGGTCGGATATGGAATTCAACCGCGAGGGATCGCTCGTGGAATTCCAGAAGCATATCGACACGCGGATGATGGAAAGCGTGGAACAGGCCAGCGTGCATCTGCAATCGCAACTGATTCCGATGCTGGAACAGTGGGACGCGAAGCGCGAAGCGGAAAAGAAAGAGTGGATGGAGCGGCTGCAGAAATCGACGGATGAATCGATCGAGGCGTACAAGGTGCGGCTGGAGAACGCTTCGAATTCGTGGCTGCTGGCGTCGGCGACGACGCTGGGGCAACATTCGCAAACGGTTTTGGATACGATCGCCAAGGCGGCGGAGAAACGGTTGCGCGATACCTGCTCGGAAGTATTGGCGGGCATGGGCGATACTTTGAAATCGCGGCTGCTGGGAATTTCGGACGATATGAGCGCGGACGACGCGGATGACGATTTGCCTTCTACGCTGCACAAGAAGTAGAGCCGCAGATTCCCTCTACAGTTGCTGAAGTTCCAACCCCCTGAAATTCCCCGAAGCCTGAGCGGATTTGGAATCGAAGAGACATCCGTCGTCGCCACTACAAAATCGACGGTGGCTCTGTCGGGATGACCACGAAGGGCCAAGACCGAAGTCAAAAGCGGATTCGCGGCGTGGGTCGCCCTCGCACGTGCATGGTAAAAAGCAGCTCCCTCGCTGCGCTTCGGGATGACGTTGGCGCGGCGGATGCCGTAACGCGGAGCAGGATGAGCACCGTTGTTACATTTGCAGCCCTAACTTCCCGCCGCGGTTTGCGACTCGATTTCGGTGGGTTCCACAACCCGGTATAATCGAGGCATGGCAAATCAGGCTTATTTGAGTATCTGGCTGAAGGAATTTCCCGAAGAATCGATGCTGGAGGAGTTTGGCAAGTTTTTGGCAACGGTTCCCTACTCGCCCAAGCGCCCGGGGTTTACGTATCTGGAGATTCAGGCGCTGGAACCGGGAGAATCGCCAGTGCTGGAACAGGACTTGCGGGCGATGCCGTTGGATGCTGCGAGTATCGTGGAGTTGTCGAAGGACCATTTAAACCGCGACAGCCGGTACGCGGTGCGGGCCAACTGGGATTTGTGGGTTTATGAGGGAGAGCCGGCGAAATGGGAGCAGTTGCCGCAGCCGATCGAGTTGGTCTGCAATGGCGAACTGTATGGCGACGGAATCTGGAAAGAGGATGGGCACTTCGAGGTGAATTTCGGGTTCGAGCACCTTTTCACCGGGCACGGCGGGTTGCTGGGCATCCGGCAGATTGCGCGGCGTCCGGAAAGTCCGGAAGAGGCGCAGTTTCTGGAATCCATGGCCAAGCCGGCGAATCTACAGATGTACCAGGAAAAGACGCGGGACAACATCAAGAGCCTGTTCGGGTGGGTGCGGATGATGGAAGACGCGCTACCGGTGGCTAAGCTGAGGCTGTGGTCCGAAGGCGAAGAGAATTTTGAGGCGCGGCTGGAGGAGATTCTGGCGGCGCACTGATACCGCGAAGGACAAAAGCGGCCTTATCCGCAGAGTGCTTCCGTGACAGGCAGCGACGCGATAGAATTGGACTTCATGAAAAAAATCTTTGGGCTCGCGGTGATGGCTATCTTGGCGTTCGGCATGGCGGGGTGCAGCGGAAAAGCCCCAACCTCGTCGCCAGCAACAGCTTCGCCTTCATCACCGGCTAAATCGGATAACGCCGCGACGCCGACTCCGGGGTCGGCCGGTCCGGCGACGCCGGCGGTGCCTGACGAGGTGCAGAAGGCGGCGGAAAAATCTCTGGGCACCGAAACGGACGTTTTGTTGTTTGGCGACCTGTCGAAGAATGGAGCGCAGCAGATTCTGGCGGTGAACAAGATTAAGGCACTGCCTCCAGGCGTGCCGCGGGGCAATGCAGTCACTCGCGCGGTGGTTTTGGAAAAAAACGGCAATACCTGGAAGGAAATTTTGCGCTGCGACGAGCATCTGGAAAATCCGAAGGGATTTTTGGGCGGAACGCCGCTGGCGCCAGTGAACGGCTGGCGGATGCAGGCCGAGCAAGATCACGGACAAGGGCTGCTGCTGTATTTCACGCCGCTGCAAGCGCCGAAGGGCGGGTACGCGGTGCCGGTGGAAGTGCGCTGGAACGCGAAAGCCAAACGGTATCAATCGATGGATCGCACTTTCGAGAATTTTCTGGGCGAATTGCCCGCACTGGAAACACCGGAGTCGCAAGTCCGCCTGTGAGCGCCATCGCCCAACCCGCCGCAGCGAACGTGTCCGCCGCGAAGGCGAAGAAAGCCTTCGGGCTGGGACCAGCTGAAGAACGCTGCTTCCCTACGTGAAGCGCTACAAGGCGATGACCGCGCTGGGCCTGGTGACGAACACGTTGATGGGGCTGGTGGGCGCGTTGCCGCAACTGATCATCGGCATGATTACCGACTGCTTGACCGGTTCGCCGCAGACGCTTGCTACGCTGCAGGGATCGGCGCGGGCGCATGCTGACGCCGCTGTTTTCGTTTTACGCGCCGCTGAGCCGGCACGCGCTGGGCAAGTATCTGCATCATTCTGGTCGCGATCATGCTCGGTGAAGGGATTTTTCTCGTTCTGGACGCGCTGGATTTTGATCGGAGTGTCGCGCGAGATCGAATTCGATTTGCGCAACGATCTGCTGGACGCGTCTGCTGGCGCTGGAGCCGGAATTTTATGTGCGGAATCGCACCGGCGATTTGATGTCGCGCGCGACGAACGATTTGAACGCAGTGCGCATGGTGCTGGGTCCGGGAATCATGTACAGCGCGACGACCATCGTGACCATGGTGCGTGGCGGTATTTTTCATGGTCAAGCTGTCGCCGAGCCTGACGCTGTGGGTGCTGTTGCCGGTGCCGGTGGTGGCGTTCGCGGTGCGCTATTTCGGCGAGACGATTCACCGGCTGTCGGAGCAGATTCAGGCGGCGCTGGGCGCACTTTCCACGCGGGCGCAGGAAAATCTGACGGGCATGCGCGTGATTCGCGCGTACGCGCAGGAACAGCCGGAAATTGCGGCGTTCGATCGCGCCAATCGCGATTACGTGGATCGAACATCAAGCTGATCGCTACCTGGAGTTTGTTCTTTCCGTTTTTGACCGCGCTGATCGGAGTCACGTTTGTGATTTTGCTGGGCAAGGGCGGCACGGACGTGATCGATCACCGGTTCACCGTCGGGACGATGTGGGCGTTCTATTGGTTCCTGGGGCAGCTGGTGTTTCCGATGATCGCGCTGGGATGGGTGACGAATATTTTCCAGCGCGGCGCGGCGTCGATGGGCCGGCTGAATTACATTTTGCATTCGCAAGCCGGGGATTTCGCGACTGAGCTTGGGTAGCGGCGGCGGACGCGGCGCACGGCGCGACACACGCAATGTGCCGACAAGAGCTGACGGCGGGCCGCGCATCTACGAATTCGCGGCGAAATTGAGTTTCGCGCACCTGACTTTCACTTATCCCGACGTCGTTCAGGAAAGGCAGAGGGTGCGCGTGGCGGGCCGGTGTTGCACGACATCAATCTGCACATTCCGGCGGGCTCGACGCTGGCGGTGGTGGGTCCGACCGGCAGCGGCAAATCCACGCTGGCGGCGCTGATTGCGCGGCTGTGGGAAGCGCCGGCGGATACGCTTGTTTTTGGATGGCCGCTCGATTCGCGATTATCCGCTGGCGGAATTGCGCCGCGCGATCGGTTACGTGCCGCAGGATACGTTTCTATTCAGCGACACGCTGCGCGAGAACATCGCGTTCGGCGTGACCGATGCAGCTGGACGAAGCACGTTCTGGAAGCGGCGGAAATCGCCAGCCTCTCCGGCGAGATTCAGAGTTTTCCGCAACGCTACGAAACGATGGTGGGCGAGCGCGGCATCACGCTTTCCGGCGGGCAGAAGCAGCGCACGTCTATCGCGCGAGCGATTGTGCGGCAGCCGAAGATTCTGATTCTGGACGACGCGCTTTCGAGCGTCGATACCGACACCGAAGAGCGCATCCTGCGCCGGCTGCGCGATGTGATGCGCCAGCGCACCTCGATTTTGATTTCGCATCGCGTTTCGACGGTGAAGAACGCGGACCAGATCATCGTGCTGCGCGAAGGGCGCATCATCGAGCGCGGCACGCACGATGAACTGCTGGCGCATGGGCGGCTATTACGCCGATCTGAATCAGAAACAAATGCTGGAAGAAGAGCTGGCGCGCGAATGAGCGATTTCCGCGAAGAAGAGAAACTCGGCAAGCTGTACGATTCGCAGCTGACGCACCGGCTGATGCAATACCTGCGTCCGTACCGCTGGCAGGTGGTGGCGGCGCTGTCGTTCACGCTGGGAATCACCGCGCTGGAAATCGCTGGGCCTTATCTATTTCACGTGGGCATCGACAGATTACATCATTCCCGGGTTTCGACGGGACATCGCGCGGAACGACTGCGCTGATGGGTCTGGTGTGGGTGGCGCTGGCCTACGCCGGATCGATCCTGGCGAGTTTCGGACTGCAATACGTGCAGGTGCGCATCATGCAGTGGGTGGGGCAGGAGACGATGTACGACCTGCGCCGGGAGATTTTCTCGCACCTGCAGCGGCTGCCGATGAGTTTCTTCGATCGCAGTCCGATTGGGCGGCTGGTGACGCGGTCGACGACCGACGTGGACGCGCTGAACGATCTGTTCGCGTCCGGCGTGGTGGCAATGCTGAACGATTTCGTCCTGCTGTTCGCCATGGCCGTGGTGCTGTTCAAGTGGAACCGGCCGCTGGCGCTGGCGACGTTTTCGCCGCTGCCGTTCATGATTTTGCTTACCTATTTTTTCCGCAACTACGTGCGCGATGCCAACCGCCGGATTCGCACGGCGATTGCGCGCGATCAACGCGTTACCTGCAGGAACATGTGAGCGGCATGGCCATCGTGCAGCTCTTCAACCGCGAGAAAAAATCGCGGAAGCAGATTCGAAGAGCTGAACCGCACGCACATGGTCGCGTACAAAGACGCGATCGACGCGTTCTCGTTCTTCTATCCCGGCCGTCGAATTTCTGAGCATGTCCGGCATCGCGCTGCTTTCCTGGGTCGGCGGGACGCGGGTGATCGACGGAACGATCGAGATCGGCGTGATGGTCGCGTTCATGATGTACGCGCAGCGGTTCTTCCGGCCGATTCAGGATTTGAGCGAGAAATTCAACATTTTGCAGAGTGCGATGGCCGCGTCGGAGCGAATTTTCCGGCTGCTGGACGAGCCGGTGACGATCACTTCGCCGGCGCAGGTTCAAACCATCGAGACGCCGCGGGGCGAAATTGAATTCCGCAATGTGTGGTTTGCGTATCACGGCGGCGCGACGCCCGAAGAGAAGATGACTGGATTCTGCGGGATGTTTCATTCCGGGTAGAGCCGGGACAGACGCTGGCGATCGTGGGCCACACCGGCGCGGGAAAGACGACGATCATTCAGTTGCTGCTGCGCTTTTACGATATTCAGCGCGGCGAAATTCTGCTGGATGGCATCGATATCCGCGCAGTTGAGACTGCACGATTTGCGGCAGACTTTTCGGGATTGTGCTGCAGGATCCGTTTCTTTTCACCGGCACGCTGGAATCGAACGTCAAGCTGGGCACGCCGAGCGATCGACCGGGCGGACACGGAAGAGGCTTTGCGCGAAGTGGGGCTTGGTCCTTATCTAGCGTCGCAGCCGCAGGGCGTGGACACTCCGGTTACCGAGCGCGGCTCGACGCTTTCGGTGGGCCAGCGGCAATTGGTGAGCTTCGCGCGGGCCCTGGCGCACGATCCGACATTTTTGATTCTGGACGAAGCCACCTCGAGCGTGGATACCAAGACCGAGTTGATGATTCGCGAGGCGCTGGACCGGCTGCTGAAAGGGCGCACCGCCGTGGTGATCGCGCATCGGCTGAGCACGATTCAGCATGCGCACCAGATTCTGGTGTTCCACAAAGGCCGGCTGCGGGAGCAAGGCTCGCACCAGGAATTGCTGGCGCTGCGCGGCATCTATTACCGGCTGTATCAACTGCAGTACAAGGAGCAGGAATTTGCGGCTGCTCTGCCTGGGGCGTCACCGGCCGGATTTTCCCAGCCGATGTCGGCAAATGATTGAGCGACGAGGGATACAGGCGCGCCGTCGTTGCGGTTCTCCTCACACCCCACTGAAAGAAATTCCCTTTTATTTTTTGCACCGCTCGAAGATGATCGGCGCGGATGACTGAGCGTCCGATACTGCTTTCCGCGGGCGAAGCGTCGAGCGACATGTACGCGGCGCAACTGGCCACGGCGCTGCGCGCCCGGACTAATCGCGCCTATTTTCGGCATGGGTGGTCCGCGGATGAACGCAGCGGGCGTGGAGCTGGTCGCGGATTACCACGAAGTGGCGGTGGTGGGCATCACCGAAGTGCTTGCACAAAATTCCTACGGTGATCGGGGTGCAGAACCGGCTGAAACGTGCGGCCAAAGCGCGAAATGCGCAGCTGGCGGTGCTGGTGGATTCGCCGGGCACGCATCTGGGCGTGGCGCGGCGGATGAAACAGATTGGCGTGCCGGTGGGATATTTTATCGGGCCGCAGATTTGGGCGTGGCGGCCGGGCCGGGTGCGCGTGGTGAAACGGCTGGTAAACCGGATGGTGGTTATATTTCCGTTCGAGGAACAGATTTACCGGGATGCTGGCGTGCCGGTGGATTTCGTCGGGCACCCGCTGGTGGATACGGTTCGCCCCACCATGTCACGAGGGGAATTTGCGGCGCGACACGGTTTAGATGCTTCGCTGCCGATCGTGACCATCCTACCGGGAAGCCGGCCCAGCGAAATCGCACAGAATTACGCGCGGGTAATCGCGGCCTGCGAGCGATTAGCCCAGCCCGGGAATGTGCAGTTCGTGCATGCGACGGCGCACGGGCTGACCTCGGAATTATTTCTGGAGTACGCGCAGCCCAAGGTGAAAATCACGCGAGTCGAGGGCGAGACATACGACGCGCTGGCCGCAGCAGACTGCGCGATTGTGGCCAGCGGAACAGCGACAATCGAGGCTGCGTTACTGGGTACGCCGATGGTGGTGGTGTACCGCGTGGCGCGGCTGACGGCGGCAATCCTGCGGCGCATGATCCGGACGCCGTTTATCGGCATGGTGAACCTGATTGGCGGCCGACTGGTCGTGCCGGAATTGATTCAGGATAAATTCACTCCCACGGCGGTGGAGAAAGAAGTGCGGCGGATCCTGGATTCCGACGCGGTCTGCGATGAAGCGAAGGCGGGCCTGGCGGAAGTGCGGGCGAAGCTGGGGCCGGGCGGCGCGATTGAGCGCGCAGCGGACATTTTCGCGGGGATGATGTAACCTTTTTGTGGGGCAACTGTCCGCGGCTTTTCTGTATCTGAGGTAGTAGAGCCGCCCGCTACGCCAGTGAGGTATTTCCCTTTGTTCAAATTTATCCCGGACCCAGGACGCAGGAAAGTTGGCGCGTTCGCCGCGCTGACCGCCGCGTTTTTTGTCGCGCTGATTGTTGCTGGGAGCTTGCCGGCCCAGCAGCCGTCCCAAGGATTTCCCTTCCGCGCGACCAATTATGAGGTGGAAGTGTTGCTGCATCCCGACGATCAGACCATTTCCGGGCTGGCCAAAGTGGAATTCATCGCGCAACAAGTGTCGCGGACGGTGGTGGTGGAGCTGCATCAGGATTTGAAAATCAATTCGGTAAACGTGCCGGGCGGAAAGCCGCTGGAATTCGAGCGGGACAATAACCTTCCAATGCGGCTGACGATTGGGCTGCCCGATGCGGTGGCCCCAGGTAAACCCGTTGCGCTGGTGTTCAATTATACGGGGCCGATATCGAGCGAAGACGATAGCCCGACGAAGGGCGTGCGGTTTGCGTCGGTGGATAAGACCTCGGCGTATCTGCTGTTGCCGGCGCGCTGGTTTCCGCTAACCAATTATCCAACGAACCGGTACACCGGGACTTTCAAGATTACGGTGCCGGATAGTTTTGCGGTGGTGGGTACGGGTAAGGCCGATCCTCCGACCATGGCTCCGGGAATCGGCAAGGGAGCGCCGGGACAAGCGACTTACGTTTTTCATTGCGAGCACGCCGCGCCGGTGGGAAGTTTCGTGGCGGGTGCGCTGCAGCTTTCGCCGGAGCAAGTGGAAGGGTTCAATGTTTCGGTTTTCACTCCTCCGGTGCAGGCCAATACGGCGAATGCCTACGCAACTTCGCTTTCGCACATCGTCAGCTATTTTTCGGACGCGTTCGGCCAGCTCAATCTGAAGGAATACGATCCGCTGACCATCGCGCAGCTCCCGGATGGGACGGTACAGGGTTATGCCGCGCCGGGCCTAATGCTGATCAGCGCGCGGCAGTGGACGCAGCGAGTGAACGAGCGGGTGCTGTCGCAACTGGCCGCGGAGCAGTGGTGGGGCGATCGCGTGCTGCCCTCGACTGCGTCGGATACCTGGCTGACCGACGGACTTTCGCGGTACGCGGAGGCGATGTACGCTGAGCAGGCCGACGGTGCAGCGGGTTTGCACAAGGCGTTGGAGGATTTCGCGGTGGGCGCGTTGATGTACGAGGATACCGCACCGATCTCGCAAGCGGGGCGGCTCGCAGACTTTTTCCAACGAATACCGCTCGATCGTGGCGGATAAGGGCGCGCTGGTTTTTCACATGCTGCGCACGCAGCTCGGCGACGACGCGTTCAATTCATTGATGCGCGAGTTTTACAAGAAATACGAAGGGAAGAACGCGAATTTGAACGATTTTGAAAAGATGGCGATGACCAAGATTCCGCCGCCGGTGAAGGGACAACCGCCGGTGAATCTGGTGTCTTTTTTCTCGCAATGGCTGAATTCCACGGGCGTACCGGAATTCAAGTTGGAATATATCGTGTACCGCACGCGCAAGGGTTTCAAGGTGGTAGGCAAGATTCACCAGGACCTCGATACGTTCCGCATGCCGGTAGAAATTCGAATCGATACCGAAGGAAATCCGGAAACGAAGAGAATTCTAATTACCGGAACGACGCAATCGTTTGAAATGGAAACTTTCGGGCGGCCCAAGCCGAACGGCGTGATCATCGATCCTAATAATAATTTGCTGAAGTCGAGCCCGCGGTTGCGGGTGCATGCGCTGATCGCGCGCGGCGAGGGATTCGCGGAGCAGGGCAAATATTACGAAGCGATCCAGGAATACCAGAAGGCGCTGGACACGCAGCCGAGCAATTCGCTGGCGCATTTCCGGCTGGCGGAGGCGATGTTCTACCAGAAGAATTATCAGGCGGCAGCGAATGCATTTCGCGCGGCGCTGGGCGGCGATCTGGATCCGAAATGGACGGAAGTCTGGAGTCACATTTACATCGGGAAAATTTACGACCTGCTGGGGCAGCGCGAACGCGCCATCAACGAATACAGCCTGGCGCAGC
This sequence comes from uncultured Acidobacteriota bacterium, assembly GCA_963737765.1. Lineage (GTDB taxonomy): Bacteria > Acidobacteriota > Terriglobia > Acidiferrales > UBA7541 > Palsa-295. Next base: position 104,701 of record CAVTTY010000011.1, on the reverse strand, counting down.
ACTTGGGTGATGATACCGCGGGAGCGCAGCAGGAAGTGGCGCGTTACATTCAGAAGCCTTACAACGGCGACGATTCGCAGGCCGCACCGGCGACCGGCGCGAGCGCTGCTCCGGCGCCCGCGGCTCCCTCGGCAGCGCCGGCGGCGAGCGCGCCCGCGGAAGATTCAAACAAGCCGGTATTGAAAAAGCATGAGCCCGCACCGGGAATTTAGTCGCGGGCCTAGATCCGGCTGAGGATAAGTTCCCTACCCATTCGTTTTCCTACTTCCAGGCAAGCCTCGACGGTAGTTTCCGAAGTTTCGGCGGTTCGAATTATTTCCAACACACCCAGCGGCGAAAGTGGATCGCGGAAACGCAGGCCGATGCAGTTTTCGGCGCGGAAGGTTATTTCGGCGAGTTCGTCGATCGGAATCGTGGGAGAGCTACTGGCCAAGATGGCGGCGGGTTTGGCAAATTTATCGAAGAGCGTGAAGATTTCGAGTTTTACTTCCATTTCTTCCTGGGCGGCTTCGATCAGGAGATCGGCTTCGCGGCACACGTTTTCCACCGAGCGCGAGGTCGACAGATTCGACAGCGCTTGGATCTTTTGCTGAGGAGTTACTGATCCTTTTTTTTCGCCATCATCCAAGAGCTGTCGGATGGAGGCGAATCCGTTGTCGAGAAATTCCTGGGAAACGGCCTCGAGGATGGTGCGGTATCCCGCCAGCGCGGACAAGTATGCGATCGTGCGGCCCGCTGGTCCGGCGCCGATTACTCCGATTGTTTTGATTTCCATGGTTACGGCTGAAGAGCCTCGTTCGTTTTCTGATCGTGTCGAATGGAACAACCTGGATTCGTTTTACACCGTGGCCCGCCTAAAGGCGGCCACTACAGGTAGCCGTCGTTGAGTGCTCGGTCAATTTTGGCGTTTTACAGATCGTCGATGCTTTCCTGATCGAAGCCTATGATTATTTTTTCGCTGGAAATGATGATGGGGCGGCGGATCAGGTTCGGCTCGGCGGCGATCATTTTGACGGCTTGGGCGCGGGTCGGCGGATGCTCTTTCATGTTTTGGCGGCGGTACAGTTCGTTGCGCGTATTCAAGAACGTTTTGTAGTCGCGTTGACCGATTAGATTTTCGATTTCCTGCGGATCGAGGCGGTCTTTGCCGATATCGCGAAGGCGCAGGTCGAAGCCGCATTTTTCCATATAGGCGCGCGCGTTTCGGCAGCTGGTGCAGGTTGGTTTCTGCAAAAACTCTACGCTACGGCGATGCTTTTTGGTGGTGGACGCCGCTGGAGTTTTCTTCGACTTCCCCGCAGCCTTCTTTGTGGTGGTAGCCATAAATCGCCTCAATACCTCGGAACTTTTGGATCGATTTCGGTGGACCAGCGGTCAATGCCGCCGGCCATGGAACGAGCGCCCTCTACGCCTTGCGTCCTCAGCCAGGCGGCGACGTCGAGGCTGCGCATCCCGTGATGACAGAAGACGACGATCTGGTCGGAATTTTCGATGCGCTGCAGGTTGCCGGGAATTTCGCGCATGGGAATCAGGACCGAGCCGTCGATGTGCGAGACATCATATTCCCACTGCTCGCGCACATCGAGGAACAGTACTTCCTTGTCGCGCGCGAGGAGGTCCTGGGTGTCGCGGGGCGTGATTTCGATGTTGGCCATCAAGTCGTCGGTCATCAGTATCCAAAGTCCGCAGCAGCGGAAAAAGCGTGTTTTTTTACGGCCAGCGCATCGGTTCGGGCTGGCCCGAGTTGTTTCCAATATTCACGGCGGTCGGGAAGGTGTAAAACCCAGTGCGACAGCCAGTCCTCGAAATCCTCGATGCGGCGCGAGCGCTCGTGATATTCCTCGAAAAAAGCGTGATCGCGCGCCGCGTATCCCTGCACCGGCGAGGGGTGCGCTCCTCCGGGTTCGTGAACCACGGCGGAAACCAGGAATCCCGGAACCAACGTGCGGTTGGGGTCGGAAGAGATGATAGCGGGCTCGACGATTTCTTCGGCCACGATAATTATTTTGCGGGAAGCGCGGGCGCCGTCCACCGCGACGCCCAAGCTACCCCAGAGGTGGGCGTTGCCCTGCGCGTCGGCGCGCTGCACGTGCAGGATCGCGACATCGGGACGTAGCGCACGCACCGCGACGAGAGTTTCTTCGCTGACCGGAGAGGCGAACTCGCGAAGGTTACCGTTTTTCTTGAGCAGGTCGCTGCCCAGCGTGGCGTAGGTGGGCATGAATGGAACGCCCATGGCTCCGGCATGCAATGCGAGGGCGAAGGTGAAATTCGAGTAGTCGACGACTTCCAGTCGGCGCGGGATGTTGCGCTCGGTGGCGCGGCGGTAGCAGTAGCCAACTCCAGCCGAAACGTTGCCGACCCAGGCGGCCATCACGCGCGAGACGCAGCCCGCGCCGATCATCTGGTCGAAGAGAATGTCGGAGATGGGGCCAACCAGGGTGAGGTCGCGGCGTCCCTGACGAATCAATTCGTGCCCAGCGGCAAATGGAATCATCTGCTCCAGCTGCGCGCCCATCAAAATCATGGAGCCGGAGGGCACGTGTTGCGCGATGGCGTCGCGCATGGACATTAATTTTGATTCAAGTTTGGATTCGGGGGTCATCTCATCGGGTCCAGAAATGATGGGGATCCAGTTCGCGCATCACGTCAAGCTCGGCTTCGGTGGGCGGTTTGGTTTCGATCAGTTCATCGGCAACGCGCAGCGTCCATCCGGTATTGGCGAGGACTTCTTCGACGCTGATGCCGGGATGCACGGACGACAAGAATGCTTCGCCATCGTGGCCGAAGCGCAGGACGCCGAGCGTGGTGATCACGGCGGAAGGCCCGGAAGCTGGAGGCAGGCCGTGCGAATGCCGCCAACCTCCACCGGTGCCGAAGCCCGGCGAGGTGATGTGGCCGACGCGGTCGGTGAGGCGTCCGCGATCGTGAGCCAGCAAAACCACGGTACGACGCGCGAGGCAGGCAATATCACAAGCTCCGCCGGAGCCGGGCAGGCGTTGCATTTCGTTGTTGCGGTGGCCCCAGGTGGTATTGAGATTGCCGAAGCGGTCGATTTCCGCCGCGCCGAGAAAGCCGACGTTGACGCGGCCCTGTTGTAGCAGGCCCATCACATCGAGCATCTGACCACACTGGGTGGCTTCGAAAATATTGGGTGGGTCCCCCATGGTGTAGAGCAGCTGGGTAGAGGGCGTCTCGCGAATGATGCCATTTTCAAAAAGTCCGACGGCGCGAGAAGCGTGGGTGCGTCGGGCGACCAGGAAGGCCAGCATGGGAAGGCGCATGCCGACGAAGACCACTTCCCCGTCGCGAATTTCGCGCGCGGCGGCAGCGACCATAAGTTCGCTGAAGGTGTAGGGGCGCGCGGTGGTGCCGGTTTCGGAGTGATGAGTCAAATCGGATTCGCCAGGATATTCCGGATCAGATTCGGTCGTGGTACGGGAACATTCAGCATCTACAAAGTTTTCTAGTGGCCTTTGAAATTCGGTTTGCGCTTTTCGGCGAAGGCGTTGAGGCCTTCGAGACAGTCTTCGGATTCGAAAGCGTATTTTTGCATGCGGACTTCTTCGTCGAGCGCGGCTTCGAGCGTTTTCTGGTCCTCGGTGACCATGCGGTGTTTGACGGCGCGTTGCGCGACACCGGCACCGGCAGCCAAGGTCTCGGCGAATTTTTTGGTTTCAGCTTCAAACTGATCCTGAGGGATCACGCGGCTGACGATGCCCAGCTTCAGCGCGTCATCCGCCGAAAGCATCTGCGCGGTGTAAAACAATTCGGCGGCGCGGGTGGGGCCGACAATTCTAGGCAAGAAGTAGGTGCCGCCGTAGTCCGGGAACAAACCGATCTGCGAAAACGATTCGGCGAATTTCGCCTGATCAGAACACATGCGAATATCGCAGGCGAGCGCCAGATTCATTCCGCCGCCGGCCGCTGGACCATTCACGGCGGCGATGACCAGCTTGGGCATGATGGCAATCGCCCGGACGACTTCTCTGCCGGACAGGACCAGCTTTTCGAGTTCGGGAACGGCTTTGCGTTTGCGGGCGTCGCGCAGAAATTCAATGTCGCCGCCGGCGCAGAACGCGCGCCCATTGCCGGTGATCACCAGGCAGTGGACTTCCTTATCTTCGGCCACGGTTAAGATCGCGTGGACCAATTGATCACCCATCGCGGGGGTCAGGGCATTGAGTTTGTCCGGACGATTGAGTCGGATGGTGACGATCGAGCCGTTCTTTTCAGACAGAACGAGTTGATCGGATTCCGGTTTCGGCGATTGAGATGGTGACGGTTGCTGCGTGGCGCCCATGGAATACTCCTAATCTTTGAGACTCTTCAAAAGCAGCCCAAGTTTCTTGAAGTAACGTTTTTTTACGGCGAGTTCGCTGCCGCCCTTTAGCCCGGCGGTCGAAGGCAAAACAAAAACGCTGGCGCCGTAGAGTTTTTCCTTCTGCAGGCCCAGCTTGCAGGAAGTGCGGCCGGTGAACTTCTCATAGACCATTTTCCCGTTGAAAGCCACGACGCGCGGGCGCATTTCCTCCAGTTTTTGAGCCAGCAAAACGCGGCCTTCGGCGAATTCCTGGCGCTCGATCTCTTCCGGTGCGCGCGTGGGACGCTTGACCAGATCGGTCATGCCGATGCCAAATTCCAGGATGCGCCGATCGTCCTCATAGCTTAGAGGCTCGGGAATGACTCCGGATTCATACATAATGGGCCAGAATTGATTGCCGCGGCCGGCGTAGTAATGGCCGACGCGAGCGGCGCGATCGCCCGGGTTCGAGCCGATCAGAATCATTTTCATGCCTTTTCGAAGATAGTCCGGCAGTGTGCGCATTCCGTCCTTTTACTGGCTGAACTGAAAGTGTTCGGTGAGGTCTTTAACCCAACCGTCAACCCTGAAAAGCGTGAGTTCCGGCTTGTCGGCGATGGGCTGAACGGTCATGGGTCGCAGGGGTACCGCGACATACTGTGTGCTTCCGAGATTATCTGCCAGCATTCGGGTAATCCGCAAGCGGTCTGGGCTCGCCGGTTTCTGTAAAACACGATTTATGATTTAATGCCACGGTTTCCGAGAGAGGCAAGGCCGAATGTTTTTGCTGATTCGCATCGTGGTGGCAATTATATTCGCGGGCTGGCTGATGCAGCAGGTTCGGAAACCCGGCGGTTGGATGGGACGAACTGTGGCGCGGGCGATGGGCCTGAGCCACTCGGCGATGACCGACTGGGGACTGCAACAATTGACCGTAGCGAAGAATGCCTCGGCGCTGGACGTGGGCTGCGGCGGTGGGCGGACGGTGGGTAAACTTACGGCGTTCGCGCCAGAGGGTCGAGTGGTCGGGCTGGACCATTCGGCGGCCAGCGTCGCCGTGGCGCGGGAAACGAATGCCGAAGCTATAAAGGCGGGGCGGGTAGCGATCGAGCAAGGATCGGTGGCGGCACTGCCGTTTCCTGATGGTACGTTCGACATCGTGACGGCGGTCGAAACGCACTATTACTGGCCCAACTTGCCGACCAGTGTGCGAGAGGTCTTCCGAGTCATTAAGCCTGGCGGAACGTTTGCCTTGATCGCCGAAACGTATCGTGGCGGACCCTTGGTGTGGTTGTACCGGCCGGCGATGGCTTTGCTGCGGGCGGCGTTCCTGACGGACGCTGAGCACCGGGAGCTATTGAGTCAGGCGGGATTCAGTGAAGTGAGAACTGAGCATGTGAAAGGAAAAAACTGGATCTGCGCCATAGGCCGCAGGCCGTTATAAAGATGAGAGCGGGTATGCTGAACAAAAAGTTTAAGGCGAAGTTACAAAAAAGCCACAATAAGGGCGGGTGGACTTATGTGGTCTGGTCGGGCGCGGCCAAATTTTTTGGCACGCACGGCGCGGTCAAAGTCCGTGGCAAAATCGACGGGCATCCATTTGAAACTTCCTTTATGGCTATGGGCAACGGCACGCAGATGCTGCCGGTAAAAGCCGACATCCGCCAAGCCATCGGGAAAGAAGTGGGCGAGACGGTGACCGTGGTTCTGGAGGAACGGATCAGCAAGGCGCGAAAGTAGTCAAAGGCCGGGATTAAGCAATTACGCGGCGAGTTGTGCTAACCTTTTAGGTGCAAAATCCATTCATGAGTTCTTCTAAGGTCAATCCGCTGCAGCCTCGTACGCCACTGCCGTCTACGGTGGTGAAGGATGACGAAGGTTCGCTGGTCGCCGCCGCGAAAGCCGGGGACATCACCGCGTTTGAGACGCTGGTGGGCCGCTACGAGCGCAAAATTTTTCGCCTGGCGCAGAACATCACGCAAAACAAAGAAGACGCGGAAGACGTAATGCAGGAAGCGTTCCTGAAGTCTTACCAGCACCTGGACGAATTCCAAGGCAATTCGCGATTTTACACCTGGCTGGTGCGTATCGCGGTGAATCAGGCGCTGATGAAGCTGCGCAAGCGGCGGCCGAACCAGATTTCGCTGGATGAAGATATCGACACCGGCGAAGACACCATGCCGCGCGAGGTGGAAGATTGGGGCCCTTCGCCCGAAGATCGCTACGAACAGAGCGAGCTGGGCGGGATTTTGAACACCACGATCGCGGAACTCGACCCACCTTTCCGAATCGTTTTCCAACTGCGCGACATCGAAGAATTATCGACGGAAGAGACGGCGGAGGCGCTGGGCCTCTCGGTTCCGGCAGTGAAGTCGCGGCTGTTGCGGGCGCGCTTGAAGCTGCGGCAAAAACTGAACAAGTATTTTAGACGGAGTGAAAATTCGTGAACTGCAAGAACATCATCAAGGAGCTCTCGAACTACCTGGACGAAGCGCTGGACCCGCCGCTGAAATCCTCGATCGAAAACCATCTCGAAGGCTGCGAAGACTGCCGCATCGTGGTGGACACGACGCAAGAACACGATTCAGATTTTCTGCAACTCGGAGCCCGCGCCGCTGCCGGAAGAAACGCGGGCGCGCTTGCGCGACGCGCTTGTTCAAACATCTGAACCACATTGCGCAGCCAGCCGCAAAGCCTAGACCGCGCGGGCGTCTGCTGACGATTGTTCGGATTTTTCCCACAGCGGTACACTGCACGCCCATCCCTCTTTCTTTGGCCATTTCGTAGATTCTTCCGGCGACGACGATGTCTTCGATGGCAATCCCGTTCGATTTGAACAGCGTGATCTGTTGCTCGTTGGTGCGTCCCGGAGTTTTTCCGGAGACGATTTCGGCGAAGTTCGATCACGTTGGTCCAGCGGCGCTGGTCGTCGCCGTACATTTGGATCAGGTCGCCGGATTCGAGTTTCGATTGCTCGCGGGAATCGGCGACGATGAGATCGCAGCGGCGGACGGCTTCGGCATCGAGTTCGTGCTTTTGCGGAAAATTCGCGCCGATGGCATTGAGGTGAGTGCCGGGAGTGAGCCAGCGGCCTTCGACGACGGGATTGGTGGAGGTGGTGGAGGTTACGACGATGTCCGTATCGCGGACGGCTTTATCCGCAGAGGAAACCGCGACCACCGGAATTTTCAGGATTGCGCTCATTTCGGAGGCGAAGGTTTCGCGCTTTTGCGGATCGCGGCTGAAGGCGCGAACGCTTTCGATTTTTCTGGCGTGGGAGATGGCTTCCAGTTGAGTGCGCGCCTGCAGGCCTGTGCCGATGATGCCGACGGTTTGTGGCGTTGGCGCGCGCGAGGAATTTGGTGGCGACGCCGCTGGCGGCGCCGGTGCGCATCTGGCCAATGTAGTCGGCTTCGATTAGCGCCACCAGCTCGCCGGACTCGACGCTGAACAGCGGAATCAGGAAGCGCAGGCCGTCTTCGGAGCTGGTGTAAATCTTCAAGCCCATGTAGCCGCTGGTGGCATCGGCGGCGGCCATGTAGTGGAGGTAGCTTTTGCCTGGAACGTGCAGGCGCGGCGCGAGAGTGGAGCAGAGCGGAGCCGTCGGCGAGGCGTTTGAAAGAGTCTTCCACGGCTTCGAGCGCGAGCGGCATGGTGAGAATTGATTTCACATCGGATTCGGAAAGCAGCAGGGCCATGGTTCAGTCTCCCGTCGATTTTGAATTTGTCTATTGGGAATGTTACGCGGGAAGTGGAGAAATCAGAAACTGATGCGGTAGCGGAGAACGCGCGATTCAGGGGCGTCGAGGACGAGCAGCTCGGGGCGGGGGCTGACGGCGAGGGCCGGGGCGCGGCGATGGCCCTGGCCGAGTTGTGGGGCGAGGTCGACGTCGAGTTTAGGCGAGCCGTCGGTGCCGACGATGTGCAGCATCAGGCCGTTGGCATCCATCACGAAGATCGCGTTGCTCCAGATGGCAAAACCGCTGTTGGGATTCCACTTCGCGCCGTTGGCGGCGACGAGTTCGGTGACCAAGTGGCCGTCGCGGGTGAGTTTCATGATGCCGCCCGAAGGCGTGCCGAGGTACAGAAGATCGTCAGGTCCGTGGACGATCGGTCCAAAGCGGCCTTGGCCCGGAACGGTTTCGCGCGGCTCCCAGGTTTGCACCAGGCGCTGGCGGATGGTGTAGGTGAAAACCTTTCCGGCCATGGGATCGAGAATGTGGATGAGGCCGTCGTCACCAACGGCGACGCTCAGCGAATTTTCGGCGTTCGGGCGCGTGCGGAGATGCAGTTCGCGGAAGCGGTCGCCGTTAGGAAGAAAAACGAAGACGCTGTCGCGGACTGGATCGGCCACATAAAAGGCGCCAGCGCGATCGAGCGCGATCGATTGCGGATGATTCATTCCGTCTTCCTGGAACGAAAGCAGGGGCTTGCCCTCGTAAGCAAATTTGGTGACGAAGGCGCTGCCGGGGTCGGCGAGGAAAACGTCGCCGAGCGAATTGGTGGCGATTCCGGAGGGCTGGCTAAGCTGACCGGGGTCACTTCCCCTCGCGCCCCATTGGCCGATGTAAGTGAGCGAGGGAGACGGCGATGGCAGGGCATTCTTCGGCAGAGTTTCAGAGGTTACATTCGAACATCCCGCCAGCTCGAGGAGACAGAGCAGTAGAGCAAGCGTCGCCAGGGATGATGCGAAATTCCTCATACTCACAAATCTAACTCACGCGGGTAATCCAGGAACGACGAAAAGGTACGCCATGCGGCGCGGTGATTAACGCTTGCGCTTCCGGGCGGGCGTTTCGCCGGGCGGGCGCACGCGGCGAATGATGGTCTGGCGCATCAGGTATTCGCGTGGTGCGCTTGAGCCATCGGATAAGTCTCGAAACGAAAAGGTCACGTCGCCGCCGGGGGCCGTGGCGTGGGTGACTCTAATTGGCAATTTTCCGCAGACGTTGCTTTCGACGAAAGCGGTCTCATAGCTCTGATGCTTCACGCTCCAGGTGTATCCGCGCATAGAAGTAAAATCGCAGGGCTGGCCTTCGGGCCCGTGGGTTCCGAGCAGCAGGTATTGAGGCTTGCGCTTCCCAGCAGGATCGCTCACTTCGTTGAGCACTTCCCAGGCCACGATGCGCATGCCCGCGGAACTGGCGTAGTCGGGCAGCGGCGCGGGAACGTCGAGATCGATGAAGCGGCCGAGAAGCCAGCCGGCCAGTATTCCCTGATCGGTGGTGTGCGCGCGGACCAGCCACCAGTCTTCTTTCTTCGCACCCGGCGTTTGACCGGCGGATTCCTCCGTCGACGGATTGGCATTCGCGCTGGCGCTGGGCGGTACCGGATAGATTTCCGCGGACTGGCGGGTAAGCAACTCGAGCGGGACATCTTTGTTCAACTGACGGACCCGGGGCGTGTCGCGGCCCGGCGCAAAATGAAGATTGCCGAGAACCCGGGTGTGGCCGCGAGCCTCGACCGGCATGTTCGCGGCCTTGGCGTCGAGATCTTTCAGCAGTTGCCACAAATCGGCGGAGAGCAGGTCGTGTTCCGGCACCCATCCGACCAGACCTTTGGGCGCCCGGATTTTCACCTGATCCTGAAAACGCTGGAGAACTTCTAAACGCTCACCGAACGAGATCAGGCCGACGGCTGCGCGCACCTGCGCGGAGGTGCTCCAAACCACCGTTTGCTTGTTGCCGGCGTAGGCGACTTCAAGGGGAGCGGAAGAATGACGAAAATGGAGGTACAGGCCGGCCACCACAACGAGCAGGAGCGCGCAGCCCAGCAGAACTTTTCGGGTCACGAGCGAACCCCGCGGGCGTCGTAGTCCGCGGGAGAACTCGCCGGCGTAGTTGAGCCACCGAGTCTCGCGTGGACCGTGACGATTGAAATTGCTGGGAGACAGCCGTTCATTGATGAGGTAGGAATTCTACAACAAACGATGCGCCCTTCGGCGGGGCGGTCGGTGCGCCAGTTTCTATCCGAACTTCGACTGCTTTTGTCGTCTGGTACAATTTCTTCGCGAGATGATTTCGATGCGGTGATTGGGGGCGGGATGGAAGAACTCGAAAAGCTGAAACCGCTGGCGCTGTTGCTGCTGCGGCTGGGATTGGGAATTATTTTTGTGTTTCACGGGTACCCGAAACTGTTCACGCATACGCGCGAGACGATGCAGGGCATGGCGCACATGGGATTTCCGGCTTACTTTGCCTACATCGCGGGCGTGTTTGAATTTTTCGGAGGCTGGCTGCTCATTCTGGGGTTGTTCACGCGTGTCGCGGGTTTGCTGCTGGCGGTGGAAATGGCGGTGGCGCTGGTGAAGGTGCATGGAATCGTTTCGAATCCGCTGGCGGTGGAGAATTACCAGTTTCCACTGGCGTTGGCGGTGGGAGCATTCGCGTTGGCGGCGCTGGGAGCGGGATTGTTGTCATTGGATCACGCCATATTCGCCAGCAGGGGCGGATCAGGGCCACGCCGGGCAAAAAATAAAAATCGCGACCGAGATTAAGGAATCTCGGCCGCGGTCCGTTGGAAAGCTTTCAATCGTGAAATGAATTAAGCGGTTTGCGCGGAGCTGTGGTTCGCGGCGTTCGCTTGGGCGGACATGTCGACCGGAAGTGGCTCAGGGGCCAGCGGCATCACCAGCCACGCTACACCGTAGGCGATGATCCCGAAAACGATCCCGGTGAAGAACGTAACGAGCACCCAGACCAGGCGTACCACGGTCGAGTCCACGTCCATGTATTCGGCCAGGCCGCCGCAGACGCCGGCGATTTTGTTATCGGTGGCGGAGCGCATCAAGCGTTTCTGGACGAACTGCGCGGCGGTTACAGGCGGTTGCTGGCGAGCCCCACAGTAATAGCAGAAATTCGAATATTCGGTGATGTCACGCTGACATTTCGGGCAATTCATAGTTCCCTCCTACACACGCTTCCAGACGTACCGCACGAATTTCGGCCCTCGTCTACTATACGAATCGATGGTGCAAAAGGTTTCATACCACGTTTCACCGGCCGTTAGCGGAAAGCGAGGGCATTTGCGCCGCTCTCGACTAGAAGGCGATCAGGTCGCGGACGGCGCGCACGATGTCTTCGGTTTGGGGCAGAATCGCGTCTTCAAGCTTGGGCTGATAGGCGACAGAACGTATCAGTGGCGGCGACGCGCCGAACCGGACGCATCGAGGTCGTCGAACAGCTCATCGGCGATGCGCGCGGCGATTTCCGCGCCGTATCCCCAGGAACGCGTGTCTTCGTAGGCCACAATCACGCGATTGGTTTTCTTTACGCTGGACGCGATTGCTTCCCAGTCGTAGGGGCTCAGCGAACGCAGGTCGATAATTTCGGCAGAGACTCCGTTGCGCGCGAGTTCCGCGGCAGCAACTTCGGCGCGATGCACCACTGCGCCGTAGGTGATGATGCTGACGTCGGTACCTTCGCGCACGACTCGCGCTTTGCCGAAGGGGATGGTGAAATCCGGCCCGGGATATTCGGAGCGATTGTACGGCTGGCGGTAGAGGTGCTTGTGCTCGAGGAAAAGAACCGGATCGTCGGAACGAATGGCGGTGCGCAGCAGGCCGCAGACGTCGAGCGCCGTGGAAGGCATCACCACGCGCAGGCCGGGAATGTGCGTGAAAGTCACTTCGCCGCACTGGCTGTGATAGATCGCGCCGCCGGTGAGATAGCCGCCGATCGCGACGCGAATCACGACGGGCGCTTTGAAATGCCCGCCGGAGCGCCAGCGCATGGTGGCCAGCTCGTTGCGCAGCTGCATCATGGCCGGCCAGATGTAATCGAAGAACTGAATTTCGGGAACTGGTTTCAGGCCGCGGAGCGGCCATGCCGATGGAGCGGCCGATGATATTGGCTTCGGCCAAGCGGCGAATTGAAAACGCGATCGGCGCCGAATTTGCGTTGCAGACCAGAGGTGGCTTTGAATACGCCGCCCTTCCCTTTCACGGTGGCAAGCTGTTCTTCGCGGCTGCAATCCGCGACGTCTTCGCCGAAGACGACGATGCGCTCGTCGTGCTGCATTTCGTCAATGCAGCGTGGCCGAAACCATTTCGACCATGGTTTTAGGATGGCCGTCGTTTTTTGGGTTCGGCGTCGAACTGCTTTGACGTCGGGATCTATGTCGGGCGAATACACCCACTCGTAAATTGAATCGGCGGAAGGAACGTCCGCGGCGAGAGCGCGGATCGGTGGCTTCGATAATTTCGCGATCGACTTCGGCTTCGAGTGCTTCGATTTCGCTTTCTTCCAGCACGCCTTCGCGGACCAGAAACACGGCGAATTTCGGAAGCGGATCACGCTGGGCTTCGGCGGAGCGCTCGTCTTCGCTGCGGTAGAGCTTTTCGTCGTCGGAAAGCGAGTGCGAATACGGGCGGATGACGTGCGCGTGAACCAGCGCGGGGCCTTTGCGTTCGCGGCAATGGGCGGCGGCGCGTTGCAGCGCGCGTAGCTGGCGAGCGGATCGGTGCCGTCACATTCTTCGACGTAGCAGATTCGGGATAATTCCGCACCAACTTCGAAATGCTTCCGCCGGGCGTCTGTACTTCCACCGGCACGGAAATGGCGTAGCCGTTGTCTTCGATGAGGTAGAGCACCGGCAACGCTTGTTGCTGGCGGTGTTCAGCGACTCGTAGAATTCGCCTTCGCTGGTGGTGCCTTCGCCGCCGGAAACGTAGACCATCTCGTCGCGATGAAACGCGGCCTGACCGCCGAGCGGCGACTTTGCGCGCCTGTTCGACCGCCTTCGGGAATTTTTCGAAGTAGGCGCCGGCTTCGGCCGCGCCGACGGCGTGCAGAAATTGCGTGCCGGTGGGCGACGAGCGCGGTGAACAATATTCAGATCGCGATGGCCCCAGTGCGAAGGCATCTGGCGGCCGCCGGAAGCCGGATCGTCTTTCGCGCCGACGCCTTGCAGCAACATTTCGTAAGGCGTGACGCCGATCATCAACATCAAAGCGCGGTCGCGGTAGTGCGGGAAAAACCAGTCGTATTCGGGCCTCAGGACCAGGCCGGCGGCGGCGAGCACCGCTTCGTGCCCCGCGCCACTGATCTGGAAGAAAATTTTATTTTGGCGCTTGAGCTGGATTTCGCGGTCGTCGAGCCGGCGGGAAAGGAACATCGTGCGATAGATGCGGATGAGGGCTTCGCGGTCGAGGCCGTGATAGCGCGAGGCGTCGAATTTGGCGGATTTGATTTTGGTTTGCGTGGCCATCGGCTATCTCTCGCCTTAGAAGTTCGCCGCAGTCAGCGATTGCATGTCCATTATAGGCGAATCATGGCGCGGGAGCCAAAAATGGTTAAGGAGAAATTCGCTAGGTGAGGGTGTCAAAAAGTTCCGCGGTTTCGACGAATTTCGGGTCGTTTTGGCGGACGATTTTGGCTTCTTTGGATTTGAAGGGCTCTTCGGTGGGGATGCGGTCGAGCCAGCGTTGATGGGAAAGTTTTTCGTGGTCGGAAAAATCGAGGCGAATCAGGACGCGAACGTTGGCAACCGAGTCCTCTGCTGACTTGCTCGAGGCTTTCTTTTTTTGCGTTGCGGTTTTGGGTTTGGGGTCTTCATCCGGTTCGGCGGCTTCGCCGGCGGCGTCCTCGCGTTCGTACTTCAGAATCATTTTCTTGCCGAGCCGGAAGCCTTGAATCCAGTTGTCTACTTTGCGTCGAGCTTGCTGGGCGGTTTCTTCATCGTTGCCAAAATCGAAAATCAGGAAGTCGTGGGCCATGTAATGTGTATATCGGGGTTGGAGAGGATGTGTCAAGGGAGGTGACAACAGGGACAGAACTCGTGGTGAAATTTCGTCCGGGCAAGAAGAGGAAATCGAAGAGAGATCCTTCGTCGCTGCGCTCCTCAGGATGACGGCCAAAAACGCGTTGGCGCTTGGCATACGTTTGCGGCAGAGCCAGATCGTTTGGGGCTTCGCGGCTACTCGCGGTAGAAATCCGGAAAATCTTTCTTCAGGGTGCTGAGTTTCGGCAAATCGCAGATCATGATGTACGGGTCGTGCGGGTGATTCGCGGCGTAGTCCTGGTGATAGGCTTCCGCAGGGTAGAAGGCTTTGAATGGCGCGACCTGGGTGACGATGGGCCTGGAGAAAACTTTGGCTGTGTCGAGCTGCTTGATATATGCGTCGGCGATTTTCTGCTGATCCGGGTTGGCGTAGAAAATTACGGAGCGGTATTGCGTGCCGTGGTCCGGGCCCTGGTAATTCAATTCGGTGGGGTCGTGGATCGCGAAGAAAATCCTCAGCAGCTGGCCGTAGGTCACCTGTGACGGGTCGTAGGCGACTTTCACTGATTCGGCGTGGCCGGTGTCACCGCCGCTGACGGTCTCGTACTGCGCGGTGTCGGCGGAGCCGCCGGAATAGCCGGAGGTGGAGCTGGTGACGCCTTTGACGTGCTTGAAGACGGCCTGAATGCCCCAGAAGCAGCCGCCGGCGAGGACCAGGCTTTCCTGGCCTTTTGCGGGCGCGAGGGTGTCGTCGACGAGAGGCTTGGGGACCGCGGAAGTACCTGCGGGCGATCCGGAGCCGGTGGCGTTCACGGAGTTACACCCTGCGGCCAAGGCGATAGCCGTGGCAATGGCCATCGCAGCTACGGCGAAATGGCTGAAGAAATTGCGGAGTTTAGGAGTGCTCATGGTTGCCCCTCTGGATGAGTTCAGTCTATTCGATTCCCTGGCGATGGCAAAGTTTCGTTGACGGTAGCACCAAAACTGCGCGAACCGGCAGTTGCTGAGGATCTGCCCTAAGCACCGCACCTCGGCGATGGCGCGATTAGCGATTGCTGGATCTGGTCCGGCGTGCTAGCCTCAGCGAACAAAAGGCGAACTGCCATGGACGGGCGGGAGCCTGGGTTTTCGATTTCACGGTGAGCAAGGGAGGTGGCATGGCGGCTTCGCGAACAGAGCTGGCATCAGGTCTAGATTCTGGGCTGGCGGTTCGGCCCAGCACGACTCTAGATACGGTCCAGGACGCGCTGGTGGCCCTGACGGCCCGCTATCGGGCCGATGAGGTGCTTACGGCGGTGAAGCATATCCCGGCGCGCGAGGCGGTGTACCGGGCTATGCCATCCTGGGTGCGTCCGGAGCTGGTGGCGGCGTATCGCGCGAAGAAAATCGAGCAGCTTTACTCGCATCAGGCTGCCGCGGCGGAAATGGCGCGGTCGGGCAAGAATTTCGTGGTGGTGACGCCGACGGCCTCGGGCAAGACGCTGTGCTACAACCTGCCGATCCTGAATGCCATTCTGGAAAATACCGATACGCGCGCGCTATACCTTTTCCCCACCAAGGCGCTGGCGCAGGACCAGCTGACCGAACTGCACGATCTGGCGACGCGGCTCAACGATTGCTTCGGAGTTTTTACCTACGACGGCGACACCCCTAGCGACGCGCGCAAAGCGATCCGCGAGCGCGGGCACGTGATTCTGACCAATCCGGACATGCTGCACACCGGAATCCTGCCGCACCACACCAAATGGACGCGCGCGTTTGAAAATTTGCGCTACATCGTGATCGATGAGCTGCATACCTACCGCGGTGTTTTCGGCAGCCATTTGACCAACGTGCTGCGGCGATTGCGGCGCATTGCGGAATTTTACGGATCGAAGCCGCAGTTTATTTGCTGCTCGGCGACGATCGCCAATCCGGGCGAGCTGGCGGAGCAACTGATCGAAGAAAAAGTGGAAGTGATCGAGGAGAACGGCGCGCCGGCGGCGGAGAAGCTGTTTGTTTTTTACAATCCGCCGATGGTGAACCGCAATCTGGGGATTCGGCGCAGCTATCTGAACGAAACGACGCGGGTGGCCAAGGAACTGCTGAGCGCGCAAACTGCAGACGATTGTTTTCGCAAACAGCCGGCTGCATACCGAAGTGCTGCTGACCTATCTGCAGCAGGCGAACCGTCCCGCAGCCGGGAGAGGCTGAGCCGATTCGCGGGTATCGCGGCGGATATTTGCCGGGCGAGCGGCGGGAAATCGAACGCGGGCTGCGCGAAGGGCGCGTGCGCGGCGTGGTGGCGACGAACGCGCTGGAATTAGGCATCGATATCGGATCGCTGGACGCGAGCGTGATGGCGGGATATGCGGGATCGATTGCTTCGACGTGGCAACGCGCGGGACGGGCTGGGCGGCGGAACGGAACGTCGTGCGCGGTGATGGTGGCGTCGTCCGCGCCGCTCGATCAATTCATCGTGCAGCATCCGGATTATTTTTTCGGGCGTTCGCCGGAGCACGCGTACGTGCAGCCGGACAATCTGGAAATTCTGGTGAACCATTTGAAGTGCGCGGCGTTCGAATTGCCCCTTGCGCCCGACGAGAAAATTCGGCGAGGTGGATGTGCCGGCGCTTTGCGAGCGGCATGGCGGAGGCGGGATTCTTGCATCGCAGCGGCGGGAACTGGCACTGGGTGCAGGAAGCTTATCCGGCGGATACGGTGAGCCTGCGTTCGGTGACGTCGGACAATTTCATCATTATCGATACCACCGGGATCCGGAATGGCTGGAAGATGGCGAGCCGGAAGTGATCGGCGAAGTGGATTTTTCTTCGGCGCTGACGACGGTGCATCCCAAGGCGATTTACCTCCATCAGGGGCAGCAGTATCACGTGGAGCAGCTCGATTTCGAGCAGCGCAAAGCGTACGTGAAATCGGTGAACGTGGATTACTACACCGACGCGATTCGCTACACGCAGGTGCGCGTGCTGGAAATGGCGGAGGAAGAACGCATCGCGGGACCGGCGGCGCGAGTGCATGGCGATGTGCTGGTGCGGTCGCAGGTGGTGGGATTCAAGAAGATCAAATTTTTCACCAACGAAAATATCGGCGCGGGAAAGCTGGAATTGCCGGAAAACGAAATGCACACGACGGCGTTCTGGATCACGCTGGAGCGGCAACTGCTGACCGAACTGCCGTACGCGTTGTCCGACCGGCAAAGCGGAATTTTCGGACTGCTGTACGCGCTGGAATCGATGGCGACTCTGCTGCTGATGTGCGACCGGCGGGATCTGGGAACGGCGGTGGGTGAGCGGCCGCCGAGCCCGGGAGTCGAAACGCGAGTGGCAGGAATTCAGCGACGGCGACGACTGACCCGGCGGAGATGAAGGAATTCTTCGAGCCGAATTTGTATTTGTACGATGCGTATCCGGGCGGAATCGGCTTCAGCGAGCCGTTGTATCGGGTGCACGAGATTCTGCTGCGGCAGGACGCGGGAACTGATCGGCGCATGCCCTTGCGAGCAGGGATGCCCTTCGTGCGTGGGACCGGCGGGCGAGAAATGCGAGAAGACCAAAGAAGTGGCGCTGGCGATTCTGGCAAGGTTGTGTGAAACGAATTCGGAAGAATATGTTCCGGCACACGCCGGACTGCGAGAGGAAACAAAAATCATCGCTGAGGGTGCCAATTAAGCCGCTATGGCCTTGCGAGATAAATTCGCTTCTTTAGCGGCGCTGAAGCCGGGAAAAAACCGCGGCCGCGGTTCCGAGCGATGCGCTGGATGGCAGAAGTTCTCCGGCTGGGCCGCATTCGCGCGGATTTCTCGCCGGCGCTGCCCGACGGAGCCGAACTGCTGGCGGCGAGGCTGGAAGGAAAAGTGGCGAGTAATTCGTACGGCGAGCATCTCGCGGTGCGCAAATGGTTTTCGGAGCCGATTGGATTTCCGGCGCCGGACGGAGAGTTGAATGAGTCGGCCTTGCGTTTACTGGCGCCCGGAGCTGGAAGCCGAGGTCGGCGATCCGCGGCAATGGCTTTTTCTGGACACCGAAACGACCGGGCTGATGGGCGGCACGGGAACGTATCCGTTTCTGGTGGGCATTGCCTGGTGGGACGCGGGCGGCCTGGAAGTCGAACAGTTTTTCATGCGCGAGCACAGCGAGGAACACGCGCTGTTGGTGACGTTAGCGGAACGCATGGCCGAGCGGCGGGTGCTAGTCACGTTCAATGGCAAATCATTCGACTGGCCGCTGCTGGAGACGCGTTTTCGGATGACGCGAAAGATTCGCGCCTCCGGTGCCGCGGGCGCATTTGGATTTTCTGCATCCGGCGCGCAATTTGTGGCGCATGCGGCTGGGGTCGGTGCGGCTGCGCGGAACTGGAAAAGCACGTGTTGGGATGGAATCGCGGGGCTGACCTGATTTCGGCCATGATCCCGCAATATTATTTTGACTATTTGCGGGGCGGATCGCCGGAGCCGCTGGTCCAGATTTTTCTGCACAACCAGATGGACCTGCGCGGACTGGCGGGTTTGGCCAGCCGCGTTCTTTCGATGCTGGCGGAGCCGGACGCGCACGGGCCGGACGGGCTGGAGCTTTTTGGCGTGTCGCGGATTTGCGAACGGCGCGGCGAAACAGCGCGAGCGCGAAAACACTATGCCGCATCGATTGAGGCGGAACTGCCGCCGGAAACCGATCGTGCCGCGAGGAAATCGCTGGCGCGGCTGGCGAAGCGCGAGCGGGATTATCCGCTGGCGCTGAAATTGTGGAACAGCATCCTGGGGAATTCGCGAGAAGGCTTGGAGGCGTACGAGCAGCTGGCGATTTACTACGAGCACGAATCGGGCGAAACCGAGCG
Organism: uncultured Acidobacteriota bacterium; assembly: GCA_963737765.1. Classification (GTDB taxonomy): domain Bacteria; phylum Acidobacteriota; class Terriglobia; order Acidiferrales; family UBA7541; genus Palsa-295. The sequence goes on along the minus strand of CAVTTY010000011.1, from coordinate 85,848 downwards.
TGCGGCGGTTCTGGTGCGTGCCGCGCTTGGTGAACTTCCAAAATCCAGTCGAGCGGGCCTCATTTCGGCCGCGCAACACCGCCAATACCGAACGCGCTTCGAGCGGCGTTTAGTACGGCTGGAACGCACTGAAAACTCAGGATGTTCCGGGCGAGGTCGAACCCTGCTAGACGCGATAGACGCTGAGTCCCGAGCGGCGGACCAGGAATCTAATTCAGCCTAGTTGCACGGGCGTCTGAGGGGGTTCGCATGTCGAATTCGGATAGCGCGGCGGCACGCACTGCGCGAAGTTCAGAGGTAGAGGAAACCGCGATGAGCGAAATCAGCGAGACGTATATTCGTGAACAACTCGAAAAACGCCGCGACGAATTGAGTGAAGTCGTCGCCACCGCGCCGCCAACCGTTCCGGCGGAATATCTATTGGGGCTCTTGCACGACGTGGAATCGGCGTTGCATAGGCTGGACGATGGAACCTACGGAATATGCACCGAGTGCCACGACACCGTGGAAAAGGACCGGTTGTTGGCCGACCCGCTGGTGACGCTGTGCCTCGACCATTTGACCAGCGACGAACAGCGCGCGCTCGAGCGGGATTTGGAGCTGGCCGCGCGGGTGCAGCGCGGGCTGCTGCCGCAGACAAATCTCTCGCACCGGGATTGGAATATTCATTACCAATACAAACCAGCGGGAATGGTAAGCGGCGACTATTGCGATTTGATTTCTCCGGTGGCGGAGGATGGCGACCTGGTTTTCCTGCTGGGCGATGTGTCGGGCAAAGGTGTGGCGGCTTCCCTGCTGATGACGCATTTGCACGCGATGTTCCGGAGCCTGACCGGCGTGGGACTGCCGCTCGACAAGCTTCTGGAAATGGCGAATAGCGTTTTCTGCCGTAGCACCATTGCCGGGCAATATGCGACGTTGATTTGCGGGCGAGCCGGGAAACACGGCGAAATCGAAATCGGCAGCGCGGGACATCTCGCCGCTCTGGTCGTTGGCCGAGACGGCGTGCGGCAGGTCAATTCCACGGGAGTGCCGCTAGGAATGTTCGCGACCAGCCGTTACACCATTCAGTGCGTGCGGATGGAGCGCGGCGACAGCCTGCTGCTGTACACCGACGGAATTTCGGAAGCGGTGAACAGTTCAGGCGAAGAATACGGGGCGACGCGGCTCTCAAACATCGCCAGGTTGAAACATGGCTGGGTCCCGCAGGAACTCGCGGCGGCGTGCATGAAGGACGTACAAACCCATTCGGGCGGATCGAAGCAGCGGGACGATCAAACCTTAATGGTGATCCATCGGGGAAATTCGATGGAAATATCTCTCGATAATTAGGACTTTCGGGCCACAAGTTCTGCGGCCGAATTCTTATCCCGGTATTGCTGCGTTAGCGTTTGGGTAGGTGTGGCGCTGGGGGCCACTGGAGCTGGATCCCAACCGATCGCTTTATCGATCTTGTCGTAGGTTTCGCGTGTGGCGCCTTCGACCGTCAAACAAGTGTTGGCAACGCAACGCAAGAACACCCCGCCTGAATCGGTTTGAAATTGAAAATAATTCGGCCGCCGGAATAGATTCGCGCGGCCGCTGTGTTTTAACTCCAGGGCTTCACTATATTGGCCAAAGAAACGGGCTGCGTCTTCCGGGCTGTCGAGCGCGATTCGAAAAACCAGCGGCGTGGTTTTCGATTTCGGGTCGTCGAAAACCGCGTAGCGATCGCCTTTCCAGGCCGTCGAGAGCGGATCCTCGCTATTGTCCTTCTTGAATTGCTTCAGGACTTCGCCGACGCCGAATTCGCCCATGGTATTTTCTTCCAATAATTTCCAGTCGTCGGGCGCCACACCCTTCCAGGCCGGCAGCGTTACTGCGACCGGCTTGGTACCGTTCAGATACAAATCGGGATGCAGAATCTGCTGGGTGGAAACGGGCGGATTTTCGAAAATCAAATGAATATCTTTCCAGCCGGAATGCGCCTTTAGAAATTCCTGGGTGAAGCCGGTGCCGGCGAGATAGGGAAAAAGCAATTCGTCGCGGATGTAGATTGGCGCTTTGGCGAGATTGGGATCTTTGTCCATTTCAGTGATGGCGCCGGCGCGAATCAGCAGAGTCACGTCTGGCAGTTCGCGCACGCCGATGTGCTGGTCGAGCATCTGATAATCGACCATGGCGGCCATGGCCGAGCCTTCGCTCACCGAGTCGCGGGCCAGTTCCGCGTCATCGTTCGGGCGGGCGGCTTTGATCCAGTCGTCGATGCGGAAAGACTGGTCCTCGAGCGCGTGGGTAAGTTCGTGGGACATCACTGTTTTTTGCTCGTCGACCGGGATCCAATCCGCAATGTAAAACTCTTTAGCTTTGGGGTCGTACAAACCGGCGACCTGGTCGGTGAGGACATCGAGCATGAATGAATCGAGTGGGAAATTCTTCGGAATCAGTCCGAAGGCTTCTAGCGTTTTCTCATCGGCGTAGCGTTCAGCGTCGTTCTTGTCTGCCTTGTCTTCGCGAACGAGATAGTCGCGGACTTCCTGCTTGGAGCGCAGGCTCTTCTTCAGCGGCTGCTTGATGGGGAGCGAAAGAATCTGGCTCATTTGCAGCAAGACTTGGTCGGCCGCGGTGATGAAGTCCGGACTGGAGGCATGATTGGCTTGCGTCGATGTCGCGGAACCCGAGGCGAGCGCCGCTTGAGCTGAACTGGATTGGCGGGCGGCGACAGCTACCACCGCGAAAACAAGCAAAATCAAACCTGCGCGAGTTCTATTTGATTTGGAGTACAGCCGGGTTGCCCCTTGACGCCATGCGGAAAACAATCGGTTCACTCCCTGAAGATTTCCCGAGTTCAGACCAACATTCCCCAGCGAATTACGGTTGCGGAGCGGGAACGGTTCCCTTGCCAAACCAGACCATACCGCCCAGACGCTGCTCTAGGGTCAGACTCACCAAACCGGCCTCGGTAAGCAAGCGGCGCAGGTCGGATTCCTCGAACCGGCGATTCAGTTGGGCGGAAGTAGCCCAAGTCACAAGCTTGTGAATATCGCGACGCGACATCCGCTTCTGCAACCCGTAGGCGCGAGCATTGGCGATCGACATCGAGGCGTGCGGATCGAGAAACGCGACAGTCCCGGACGGCCGGGTGACGCGAACCATTTCGCGCAGGGTGGCGACGATGTGCTCGACCCAGTAAATCACGCCGGTGGCGTAGGTGTAGTCGAAAGAGGCATCGGCGAATGGAAGTTTTTCCGTGGGTGAGAGGTGAAAACTTAAGTTGCGGTCATTGGTCGACAGCTTCCGCGCAATCCGCAGGAAACTGCGGCTGCGATCCACGCCAACGACGTGATAGCCGGAGCGGGCCAAACCTCGGGCGACGTGCCCTGGCCCACAGCCGACGTCGAGAAAGCGGAGCGGTTGTGGGGCTGCTGCAGCGGGCGGCAGATCCAGGGACCGCACAAAATCCTGGCGAATATCTGCTTCGGGACCACTGGCGAGCTTGCGGGCGTAATAGCCAGCGCCCAGTTCGAACAACATTTTCTTGAAGGGATCACGCAGCAGTTTTTTGAATGGCATCGTCACTGGGTATGATGCCACGAAAGGCGTTAGGGGTTTCCGTAATTGGCGGGCGCGTTGAGGGACATTACCCGCTCGACACCGGAACGCTAAAGTGTTCGCAAAACGCAACCGATAGGACCTTCAGGTCTATAGACACAGGTATTGCTCATCCCGGCACCAGGAGTGCAAGATTCAGCAACTAGCGATTTCCGACCCTCCCGCGAGCCTTATAATTGAAGTATTCAGGAGCCGACTTTGAACGCCGAAAAAATCCTGGTTGTGGACGACGAAGAAGCGATTCGCGAGGTCGTTTCAACGCTGCTCGATGCGCAGGGCTACGCCTGCACGGTTCGGGCGAACGGCCGGCTGGCGCTGGAAGCTTTCCGCAATGACACGTTCGATCTGGTACTGAGCGACATCGTCATGCCGGAAATGGACGGGCTGAAGCTGCTGACCGAATTGCGGGCCGAAGATCCCGACGTACCGGTGATCATGGTCACCGCGATGCATGATATTTCCATCGCCCTGGAAGCGATCCGCGCCGGAGCTTACGATTACATTCTTAAACCATTTGAAAAAGATCAGCTGCATCTGAGTGTGCGTCGCGCACTGGAACATCGCCGGCTGGTGATGGACAACCGCACCTACCAGAACGATCTGGAAATGCTGGTCGCCGAACGTACTCAGCAACTTTCGATCGCCTTGCAGGACCTCGAACAATCCTACGATTACACTTTGGAAGCGCTGGGCGGCGCACTGGACGCGAAGGACGCCGAAACCGAAGGCCATTGCCAGCGCGTCACGGCTTTCACCATTACCATCGCCCGCTCGATGGGAGTGGACAAAGCGCAGCTGCGCCATATCGCGCGCGGCGCGTTTTTGCATGACATCGGGAAGATGGGCGTGCCGGACAGCATCCTGACCAAGCCCGGGCCGCTGACCGCGCAGGAACGCAACGTAATGCGGCGACATTGCGATATCGGTTTCTCGGTTTTGGAACGCATACCCTTCTTGAAAGAAGCCGCAGAAATTGTTCTGTCGCATCAGGAGTGTTACGACGGTTCGGGCTATCCGCGCGGACTGAAGGGCGAGCAGATTCCCCTGGGCGCGCGCATATTCGCGGTGGCGGATACGCTGGATGCAATGATCTCCGACCGCCCCTACCGTAAAGCGTTGCCGATCACTACGGCGCGCGAGGAAATCAAAAGATTTAGTGGAAGGCAGTTTGATCCAAAGGTGGTGGAAGTTTTTCTGTCGCATCCTGACCAGCTCTGGCTGGACCTGCACGACAAGGTGGGCGGACCGTTCCAGCTGCACGAGCTTGAACGCGCCTAGTTTTCTGCTCCTGCGATTACAAATCTTTCAGCCTTCGCCATCCATTGGCTAGTGTCGATCTGCAAACATAGCGAGCAGCAATTTTATTCCTTCAGCAAAATCTTCCTCGGGTGTAATCAGGCTGACCACCAAGAATCCGTCCGCGGGAAAGTCGTAGAAATGGCCGGGGTGGGTGTACACGCCCTGGGATTCGAGCAGCAGTAACGCGAAATCCTCGTCCGAGTGGGTCGCGGGGATGCGCAAGACCGCGTACCAACCAGCCTCTACTTCCAAACGAGCGCAGGACTTTTGTAATTCCAGCTGGCGATCCAATTCGCTCAGATTTTTGCGGACTCGCATCATGACCTGGGCTTGAAATCCCTGGCGCTGGTCGAGAAATGTGGCCAGTGCATATTGCACCGGCGCATTCATCGACAGGTAGGTGTCGGCGATGACTTCCAGGCGTTCGATCGCGCGTGCTTTTAGGTCTTCCGGGCCGCTGGCGATGAGCCACGCGGTTTTCATTTGCGGCAAACCGCAAATCTTGGATATTCCACTCATGGTAAAAGTCAGCGCCGCGCGATTTGCGGCGAAACTCGATGGGCGATTGGTGTGAAGCGCAAAGTCGAGAAACACTTCGTCCGCTATGATCGCCAGGTGCCGGTCCGCGCAAATTTGATTCAGTCTGGCGGTTTCTTCCGATTTCGTGAAGTGTCCCGTCGGATTGTTGGGGTGAACCACGATCACCGCTCGGGTGCGATTGGTGAGGGCGGCTTCCAGCGAGTGGAAATCAATCTGCCAGCCGTGGTCGTAAATCAAGGGATAGGGCACCAGCTTTACGTCCTGAATTTCGGCGAGAAAGGAGAAGAGCGGATAACTCGGCTCGGGAATCAGAATTTCGTCGCAGGGATTGCACAGGGTCCGAAAGACAAATGAGTACGCTTCGCTGGTACTGGTGGTCAGAATGATGTCGTCGAGCCTGACTTGAACTTTCTGGCTGGCGTAGTAATCGACAACCGCACGGCGCGCGGCGAACAAACCTCGTGGGTCGGGATCGTAGACCAGCGCCTTGGGATCGGACAGCGCGCGCAGCGTCGCGCCAGCGTGGTAGGTGAAACCGCTGGTGGTCGGGTTCGAGGCGGTGAGATCCAGAACAGGCTGGCCGGATTTTCGCCGCTTCGCGAGCGCTTCACTCAGCGGGTTCGAATCCAATTTCCAATTTGTGCGGTCGGAAAACATGGTTGGTGTGTGGCGGCTGAGGAATTATAGGGAAAGTGGTGTAAGAAAGGAGAAAAGAACTAACGCTCAAGTGAGGACTTGGAACTCGATATTTGGTGCGGTCGAGTGGATTCGAACCACCACGGTATTTCTACCGCCAGCCCCTCAAGCTGGTGCGTCTGCCAATTCCGCCACGACCGCGCCGCATTGGAAAGCGAACTGCGAGGACTTCTTCAAGGACTTCAGTCTGCCAAACTCCGGCGCTGAACGCCAGATTTTCTAAATAATCCAAGCGAAAGATGATTACTTCTTCGGAGCCGGGCCCGGTGCGGGTGCCGGCTGCTGTTGCGCTGGAGCAGGCGCGGGTTGCTGGGCCGGAGCAGGAGGCGGCTGCAGCGGGAATTGTCCAGGCTGCGTCTGCGCGGGTTTAGCCGGGATTGGTACAGTCCCCGACTTCTGAGTTTGCTCCAGAATCGATCCGGTTCCGAGCTGATCGGTCGGGGTGCGCTTCACCGACAAGGTGAGCGAGGTCATCATGAAAACAATGGCGCACCAGGTTGTCGCGCGGGACAGGAACGTCGCAGCGCCGCGGGGACCAAAAGCCGTTTGGCTGCCCGCGCCGCCGAAAGCACCGGCGAGGTCAGCGGCCGAGCCGCTCTGCAGCATGATAACGATGATCAGCACGAAGCAAACCAGCACGTGCAAGGTGACCAGCACAAAAGTCGCGCGCCAGCCGATCGCAATGATCGCGATTGCGATCAGCAAAGAGAAAGCCCATTTCGCCCACGTTGGCATTCGAACTCCAATTTTTTGCTCGGCAGTTCCCTGCCGATTTCGAAACTTAAATTTCTGGTCCGCTGACCGACGATTGCAACTGAAAAGCCGCTAAAAATTCACGATCGCAGCAAACGACTTCGCGTCCAGGCTCGCGCCGCCCACCAGCGCACCATCGATCTCTGCCTGCGCCATCAAGCCCTTTATGTTGTCGGGTTTGACGCTGCCACCGTAGAGGATGCGAATCGCTGAAGCTTGTTCGGGCGTGAAATGCGAAGCAACCAGATTCCTGAGATATTCGTGAACTTCCGCAGCGATTTCAGGAGTGGCTGTTTTGCCCGTGCCAATGGCCCAGACCGGCTCGTACGCAAGCAGAATACGCGAGAAGTCAGCCGCGGTCAACGCATGGAGGCTGCCCTCAAATTGGCGCTTCAGGACCGATTCGGTGTGATTGGCTTCACGTTCCGCCAGGCTTTCGCCTACGCAGACGATCGGCGTCAGGTTCGCGGCCAGCGCGGCTTTTACCGGCGATTTACCGAGGCGTCGGATTCGGCGAAATACTGGCGGCGCTCGGAATGGCCGATGATCACCGCGCGGCTGCCGGTGTCCGCGACCATGGCCATCGAGATTTCGCCGGTGTAGGCGCCTTCCGGCTCCCAGTAGGCGTCCTGGGCGGCGATGGCGATTTGAGTGCCGCGGGTGGATTCGACGGCGGCAGCCAGCGCGGTGTACGGAGGCGCGACAATCATGTCGCACGACTGCGTGGCGGCGACCAGCGGCTTGAACGCGTCGAAGAACGCACGAGTTTCCGCCTGGGTCTTGAACATCTTCCAGTTTCCAGCGATTACCGGCCTGCGCACGAATTCTCCTGAGGCAGCGCTTGGGGCTGCACTAAACTTGTCGCCTTAACTTTTTTCCGTCAGGGCTTCGACGCCCGGAAGCTTTTCGCCCGCCAAGAATTCAAGCGACGCGCCGCCGCCAGTGGAAATGTGGCTGATCTGCGAGGCGACGCCGGACTGCTCGACCGCCGCGACGGAATCTCCGCCACCCACGATTGAGGTGGCGCCGGCGGCCGACGCCGCCGCAACGGTGCGCGCAATGGCCAGCGTGCCTTGGGCGAACGCCGGCTTTTCAAACATTCCAACCGGCCCATTCCACAAGATGGTGCGGGCCGTGGAAATTTCCTTCTGAAATAGGCTCACGGTGGAGGGGCCGATGTCGAGGCCCATCCATCCGTCCGGAGTATGGGCGATGTCGGTCACTCGCGTTGCGGTGGAGTCGAGCGATTCCGCGAGGACATGATCGACGGGCAAGACGAAACGGAAATTCTTCTGCTTGGCTTCGTCCAGCAAATCGCGCGCGAGGTCGAGCTTGTCATTTTCAACCAGCGACTTCCCGATCGGTAGCCCTTGCGATTTCAGGAAGGTGTAGGCCATGGCGCCGCCGATCAGCATCGCATCGGCCAGCTTCATCAGATTTTGCACGATTTCGATTTTGTCCGAAACCTTCGCGCCGCCGAGGATGGCGACGAACGGGCGGTCGGGATTGGAAATCGCTTTACCCAGGTAAGAAAGCTCTTTTTCCATCAGCAAGCCGCTCGCGGCCTGCTTTACAAATTTGGTGATGCCCACGACCGAGGCGTGAGCGCGATGAGCCGAGCCGAACGCGTCGCAGACGAACAGGCCGTCGCAAAGCGCGGAAAGCTGGCGCGCGAATTCCGGATCATTGGCTTCTTCCTCGGGATGGAAACGCACGTTTTCCAGCAGCAGGACTTCGCCTTCGCCGAGCGATTTACCTTGTGATTCCGCTTCGAGACCCACGCAGTCCGCGGCAAATTTCACCGGCTTGCCCAGCAATTCCTGAAGCGCCTTGGCGACCGGCGCGAGCGAGTATTTCGGATCGACTTTGCCTTTGGGGCGGCCGAGGTGCGAAGCGAGGACGATGCGTCCGCCTTTTTCCATGGCCAGACGCAAGGTTGGCAGGGTTTCGCGGATGCGCGTGTCGTCGTCCACCTTGCCGTTCGACATCGGGACGTTGAAATCCACGCGGATGAAAACACGTTTATTTTTCAGATCAAGGTCGCGAATCGAAAGTTTCGGCATGTTCCGGTTACGTTAGCTGGGCTCCACAGGTTTCGCAGTTAATTTTGAGAAAATTCTACTCGGCCCGGAACAATTGAATCGTATGCAAATCCGCGCGTGCGCGGGATTTGCATACGCAGAAAATAGTTCAGGACAATTTTGCGGCGAGAAACTTGATCAAATCGCGGCAACGCGACGAGTATCCCCATTCGTTGTCGTACCAAGCCAGCACCTGGACGCAATTCGTGCCGACCACGCGGGTGTACGGTGCATCCACGATCGAGGAATGCGGGTTACCGCGAAAATCAATCGAGACCAGCTCATCTTCCACATATTCCAAAATGCCCTTCATGGGACCGTTGGCCGCTGTTTTGATCGCAGCATTGACCGTCGCGACAGTCGCCGGTTTATCGGTGAAGACCGTCAAATCTACGACGCTCACGTTGGGCGTGGGGACGCGCATTGCGTAGCCATCCAGTTTGCCTTTCAGTTCCGGAATCACCAGCTGCAACGCTTTCGCTGCGCCGGTAGACGTCGGAATCATAGACAACGCTGCGGCACGCGCGCGACGAAGATCCTTGTGCGGCAAATCGAGGAGCTTTTGATCGTTGGTATAGGAGTGAATGGTGGTCATGGTGCCGACCTTGATGCCGAAGGTGTCGTGCAGAACTTTAGCGACGGGCGCTAGGCAATTGGTGGTGCAGGAGGCGTTCGAAATCACATCGTGTTTGGCCGGATCGTAAGTTTTTTCGTTCACGCCGAGCACCAAGGTGTGGTCGGGATCGGTGGCCGGAGCCGAGATGATCACTTTTTTCACCGTGCCGCGAATATGTTTGCGCGCGTCGGAACCATTGGTGAACAGACCCGTGGATTCAATGACGATGGAGGCGCCGACTGAGGACCAATCAATTTCGCCGGGATCTTTTACGCGAAAAACTTTTATGGATTTGCCGTCGACCGAAATCGTGTCGTCGGTATGGGTAACCGTGTTGGGAAGATTTCCGAGGATGGAATCGTATTTCAGCAGATAAGCGAGGGTCTTTGAATCGGTAATGTCATTGACCGCGACAATTTCGATCGAGGGATCACCCAGGGCCGCGCGGAAAATATTGCGACCAATTCGACCGAAGCCATTAATCCCAACCTTGATAGCCATCAATCCTCCCAGAGAATGCCGTGCGGCGGAGCGCACGGAACGAACTTCGCGCGATTTCCAAAACGAAAATGCTAGGTGCTGCGCGGCAAAAAGTCAACGAACAACGAGGAGGCAATTGCGCTGAACGCGGAGCCGTCTTTGAATTTCGTCAGTCAAATTCCTTCACGCGAATGACCTGGTCGCCGGTGAAGGTCACGAACGTCGTGCGCGCGGGCGGAGTTCCGTAAATCCAGTCTTCGGTTTCGGTGCCGTCCGGATCGCGCTCGCGCACTTTGTGTTCAGGCCGGCCCAGCGCGGCCAGCACCATTTCGTGGTTCATCCCGACCAGCGCTTCGTGGTCGGTGATGGCCTGTTTGAATTGCGGCGGCAAAGTGTCGATCCAATTGATCGCGCCAGAATGTTCTTTGGAAAAGTCCAGAAACGCCTGCAGGTCGGTCATCACGTCGTCGGCGCTCATGTCCGGAACCTGGCGGCCGAAATCGAGAATCAAAGTGGCGCCGACGGGCTGCTGGGGCGACGCGGAATCCGCGGCCATCGGCCCTGGGCCGCCCATCCCAATTTGAATGTGATCGCGAATATTGAACTGGCCTCTTCCGCCGCCGTTGATCGAAATGACGATTTCCTTCGCGCGAAATTCGATAGCCGTGACCTGCACCGTGTCGCCCACATTGGCGGCGGGCGCATGGCCATGCAAGGCCGCCCGCAAATCGTGATCGTCAATCTTTTTACCGACCTCAATTCGGAAGCCTTTTTTGCCGGAGGGGATCGGCTTTAGCGCTTTGGCAAATTCGCCCGAGACGTAACGGATGATTTCGATGCGCGACTGTGGTTGCAAAGGCGATTGCTTGCTGGAGGCCTGTTGTTGCACCGACAAAAATACTTCGGGGTTATTTGCCGGAGCGCCGGAAAAATCGGGCTCGCCGGGGACCAAGTGCGATTTATAGCGGTTGACATCGGCCGTATCGGAGCCGAGGGCCAGGGCGGTGGCAAGCACGATGATGAGTCGGGTCAACATGAAGGTCGGATGGCCTGGCCCCTATTCTATTGCGAATCGGCTCTACGATGATATGGATTCTGCGAGGGACCGTTGGGTTGCAGGACGCCCAGGACTGGCGGCTGGCTGGGCAGGGCGCTGACCGGGGCCCCGTCCTAGGTCGTCGCCGCGCGAACTCGTGTGGCCGAATGGTTCTTTTCCTCTTCAATTTTCTCGTGCGCCAGGTGCGGTTCGAAGCAGCGGCGGCACCGTGCTTCATACATGTTTCCGGCACCGACTACGATGAGTTCTTCGGAGGCCACCAGGCGTTGGGTATGCACCGCGGGGTTCCCGCAGCGCATGCAAATCGCCAGAAGCTTGACGATTTCTTCGGCGACGGCTAACAGGCGCGGCATGGGCTCGAACGGTCGCCCCATGAAGTCGGTGTCGAGACCCGCGACGATGACGCGCTTGCCCAGGTCGGCGAGTTTTACGCAGCTTTCGACCACGGATTCGCCCAGGAACTGCGCTTCATCTACGCCCACGACTTCGGTGCGCGGGGCGACCTTGGCCAGAATATCCTCCCCAGTTTTCACCAGCTCGGAGTCGAGTTCCAGGCCAGAATGCGAGACGATTCCGGTCTTGGCGTAGCGCTGGTCAATCACGGGCTTGAAGATCTGGACGCGCTGCTTGGCGATCTCCGCGCGGCGCAGCCGGCGGATCAATTCTTCACTCTTGCCGGAAAACATCGGCCCGACGACGACCTCAATCCAACCCATGTTGCCCTTGACGATGTCCACGCATCCTCCGGTGGGTGCTGAAACTTATTATATCGCGCTTCTGAACTGGAGCCGGCGCGAGCGAATGCTTGTCGCCGGATCGCGAATCGCTAGGCTGATTTCGCCGCGCCCGGTACACCGCGCGATTGAAAAACGGTGCAAAGGCGTTCACGACGGCGACACGAAATGCTTCCCGGCGACTGATCTGGTTGCGAGTCAGAATGCCCCAGGCGCCTTCGGCATCGCGAATATTGTGGCGGCCGGCGAAAGCGTCGATCGCCTCGGCAAGCTCGACGCCGTCATCGACAACTGTTTTCGCCAGCGACTCGGGAAGTAGTACCGCACCGGATTGGCCGAATGAGCCTAGCGAGGTGCCGTCGGTGACGTAAGCCCAATTTTCCAGAAACACCCAGCGCTTCCCGGCCTCGCTCACGATATCTACATCCGCGATCACATCCAGGCTCGGCATCACGTCCGGGCCTGGGATCACATCGATCCCGCCCTCGAGGCCGATGAAATATTTCCAGGGTTTATTTTCGGCGCGGGCGATTTGCACCAGGGCTTCGGCACGCTGACGTGCGCCGGTCATGAGATCCTCGCGGGAAAGCGGTGTGTGGCGAACGCCGCTGGGCACTTCCAAGCCTAGGACTTCGAATTCAAATTCCGGCGCGGTTTTATCAGAGGCGAAGGCGGAGCGAAGCGAAACGAGAGCTTCGACGACGGCGTCGAGTTTCGGACGGCGGGTACTGCCCACGGCCACAATTATTTTTTCCATGCCGCGGGATTCTATCAATCTTTCCAGAGCTGGTTTTGTTTTTCTCGCGAATAGCGCGCGACGAGAAATTCTTTTAGGTCTTCCACGGTCGCGAAGACTTGATCGGTGCAGCCCAGCATCCATCCACTGATTTCCGCGGCGGGCAGCGTCGTTACCAGATAGACAGGAATTCCCTTCCGGTACGCCACGGTCATCTCCGCAGACGTGCCGCCACTCTTCGCCAAGGCATCCCAGGAGCAAATCAGGTAATCGGCTTTATTTTCGATCAGGTCCAGATCGAAGGCGATGATCTTGCGGACCACGCGCCGGAAGCGCTCCAGATCGGTCGTCTTCCACCCGCGGAAGTGCGAGACTTCTTCCGGCGTGAGATTTTTCTGCTCGTCTTCGGCGGGATCGTAGACGCGATGGCCGAGGATCTCGCGGAGGAACGGGCCAAGCTTGCGGCGCCATAGCCGGCCGTTCTCTTCCGCAAATTCGATGGGTCCGCAAAGGTAGGCAAGCATTGTTGGGTTTTGCGAAACAGAATCTAGCACGATGCGCCAGTACTCGCTACTGTCCAGCCTGGGAGGCGAGAGGCACCGCCGACGAAATATCTGCGCCCGGAACTTCGTCAGTTACGACGGTGAAGTGCGTGAGATTGGCCATCCCGAAGGAAGTGGTGATGGCCACGTCGGAAGCGTCGCGGCCCGCGGCCATCAGCACGCGGCCGATGCGCGGGTGATTGTGGCGCGCGTCGAAGGTCCACCAGCGGTCCTCGAGATACGCCTCGAACCAGGCGCTAAAATCCATGGGCGATGGCGCGACCGTCACGCCGATGTCACCCAAATATCCTGTGACATAACGGGCGGGAATATTCAGAGCGCGGCACAGAGTTACGGCCAGATGTTGAAAATCGCGGCAGACGCCAATGCGTTCGGTGAAGACGTCGAGAGCCGTGCGGCTGGGTCGGGCATGCTGGTAGCCGAAGCTGACTTTGTTGTGGACCCAATCGCAAACGGCTTGCACCCGCGACCAGCCCTGGGGCAGCGCGCCGAATAATTCCGGAGCGATCATCGAAAAGCGATCTACTTCGCAGTAGCGGCTGCTGTACAGGTAGCGCAGCACTTCGTGCGGCAAATCCTGCACGGGAACTTCGCGGGCACCGAGGCTGACGAGGTCTGGAACGCCGCTATCGTAGATTAAAGTCGAGTTGCTTAAACGCAGCGGCCCGTTTTGCGCCAAGAACCGTATGCAGCGATTTCCGAAGCTGTCGATGTACGATTCCGTGGGTGTGGCCGGCTCGACGCGAACCTCGTCCGGTTCCTGCAAATCCGCGACGCGGGAGGGATGCACGTTGAGCATCGCCACTACCGCAATGGGAAAAGGCAGGTCGAATTGAATGTCGTAACCGAGCCGGAGGATCATGAGTTTTCCCGATTGTACGGAGCCTCGAGACGGCAACTTCTGATCTGCGAAACTTTCGGATGATGGCGAGGGCTGGGCTTGGTTAGCTTTTCGTGCCGCTGCTTCTGCTTTCACTGCTGCTGTTGTTGCTGTTGCTGGTGTTCGACCTCGGCGAGTGTCTCCGCACTAAACGGCTTCGAACGAATTACAGTGGTCGGGGGAAGTTCTTCCGGTTCCGGCGCGTCCATCGGCAGCACGGCGACCGTCACGCTCAGCTCGCTTTCCGCCTCGCCCTTGTAGACGCCACGCGTCGGCGGGACGTCGGCGTAGTCTCTACCCATCGCCACGCGGATATGGCGTTCGCATCCCATCAAATTGTTGGTGGGATCGAATGCGACCCAACCCAATTCTCCCAGGTAAGCTTCGACCCAGGCGTGGGTGGCCGCTGCTGGCGAACGATCGTTGCCCTGATCTTCGTGATACAGATACCCGCTCACGTAGCGGCAAGGAATTTTCAACTGCCGCACCAAAGTAATCATGATGTGCGCAAAATCCTGGCAGACGCCGCGGCGGGTGCGCAAGGCGTCGTCGATGGGCGAATCCACATTGGTGGAAAGCGGCACGTACTCGAACAGCTCGTAGAGTTTTTCGTTCAGTTCCTGCAGCAGCGCGAGCGGCTTTCGGCGGCGTTTCAACTTCAGCTCGACCGAGAGTTTTTCCAGCAGCACCGTCGGTGCCGCGAACTGGCTGGGCAGCAGCATTTCCCAGTAGTCGGTCTGCGCGACTCGCTCGTCGAGTTCGTGCCAGTCACAGCAGGAGCCTTCCTGGCTGAAATCGCGAGCGGGCAAAACGTCGACGATGGCCTGGGCCGAAACCTCGATGAGCTGGTGTTTTTGCGGAATATCGAAGTGGTGCACGGCGTTTCCGTAAAAATCACGGTAGACCATGACGGTCGCGCGCGGCGCCACGTTCAAGGAAAAACTCAGGCAGCGTTGGCGAAAATCAGTGCGGGGCTGCATGCGGACTTCCATGACGCTTTCCCGCACCGCGGGTTGGTACCGGAAACTCGTAATGTGGCGCACGGAATAGGCCATGTGGTTGGCGGCGCCGCTAGGACGCCAGCTCCGATTCAATCGAGTAGTCAAAATAAAT
Organism: uncultured Acidobacteriota bacterium; assembly: GCA_963737765.1. Taxonomy (GTDB): domain Bacteria; phylum Acidobacteriota; class Terriglobia; order Acidiferrales; family UBA7541; genus Palsa-295. The sequence continues at coordinate 70,709 of CAVTTY010000011.1, read as the reverse complement.
CTGATGAATCGCCGTGTGAATTTGCGAACATTCGCTGCGCACGTTTTCGAGATAGACGTGCGAGCCCTCGGCCAGCACTTCTTCGATCTGGCTGTAACTCAAATGGGCGCGTAACCGGCCCGCGATGCGCGTGGTCAGTTTTTCGCGGCGTTCAGTTAAATCTCCGATGGTCTGCAAGGCCGCGTTGACGCGATCCACGGAAAACCGCACAGAGTGCGGGAAATCAGCGTTGAGCAGCAGAAATTCCGCCACGCGCAGGGGCCGGATTTCCGCCGTGTACACCTTGCAATAGGCCTCGAACGCCAGGCAGGCGCGCAGCAGCCCGACCCATTCGAGATATTCCGCACTTTCGACTGCCTGATCCACCGGACGAGCGACGCGCTTAAAATGCGCTTCCATCAGCGCGGCCAGCGCGTCGGTGCGTTCCACATAGCGGCCCAACTGGATGAACTGCCACCCTTCACCGTGGCTCATGGTCCCGTCGGTGACGCCCTGGAAAAGGTGCGCGCCTTCCTGCACTGCGTGGAAAAACGCGTGCGACTTCTGCATCCAAGCTTCTTCCGGCCAGGTGGCTATCGCTTCCAGGTAGAGCCGGTTCAACTGTTCCCACATTTCGGAGCTGCACTGCTCACGAACGTGGCGCAGATTTTCACGAGCCGTTGAAATACACGAAACGATCGACGAAGCATTGGTGCGGCTGAAGACCAGTGAGTTCAAAAGCCGGGTGGGATCCACCACTCCTTGCGGCGGCGGAATGCGCAACGCTTCGAACAGGAATTTCCAGCGCTGGGCCGCTGCTCCCGGAGTTTGGTCGAGCCAAAGCTGGAATTCCACATCGACCAGCCGCGCGGTTTGTGCCGCGCGCTCCAGGTAGCGGCTCATCCAATACAGTCCGTCGGCGACGCGGGAGAGCATCCCGGCATCGCGCTGCGAGGTTCGCGCAAAATAATTTCGAGAGGATCTCATGCGCTACGCGAGTCTCCCGCCGCCAATTCCCCGGCGAACTTCTTCGTCGATTTCGATCACGCGGTCGTCCGCGGCACCCGCGCGCAACACCCAGGTGTCCTTGCTGCCGCCGCCTTGCGAAGAGTTGACCACCAGCGATCCTTTGCGCAGGGCTACGCGGGTGAGTCCGCCTGGAACCAGAGTGACTTTCTCGCCCATCAGAATGTACGGGCGCAAATCGATGTGGCGCGATTCCACCTGGTCGTCGATTAAACAGGGCGCGCAGGAAAGGGCCAAGGTAGGTTGCGCGATATAGTTCCGGGGATCGGCCATGATGCGCACGCGAAATTCTTCGCGCTGCTGTTTGGTGCTGTGCGGGCCAATCAACATTCCGTAGCCGCCGGATTCCCCGACCGCTTTTACGACCATGTCCTCCAAATGATCCAGAACATGCTTGCGCTGGGACTTGTCGGTCATCAGATAGGTTTCCACGTTGGGCAGAATGGGATCTTCGTCCAGGTAGAACCGAATAATTTGCGGGACGTAGGCGTAGACGGCCTTGTCGTCCGCCAGGCCCGTGCCGATCGCGTTGGCGATGTTGATGTTTCCGGTGCGGTAGGCGTTGAACAATCCGGGCACGCCGAGAATCGAATCCCCGCGGAAGCAAAGTGGATCGAGAAAATCGTCATCGACCCGGCGATAAATCACATCGACGCGGCGCGGACCCGCAGTGGTGCGCATGTAGACGACATTGTCATGCACCAGGAGATCCCGGCCTTCGACCAGCTCGATGCCCATCTGTTGGGCCAGGAAGGTGTGTTCGAAATATGCGGAATTCGAGACGCCGGGCGTCAGCAGCACCGTGACCGGATCTTGCGTGTAGGTACAGTTTTCTGGCATGAGGCTACGCAACGTGGCGAGCAGCGCCGGCGGATACTGCTCGATGGGCGATACACCGTAATCGCGGAACATGGTGGGGAAAACACGCTTCAACGCCTTGCGATTGGCCAGCATGTAGGAAACGCCGCTGGGCACGCGCAGATTGTCTTCGAGGACCGCGTAACTGCCATCCGGCAAGCGGACCAGATCGGTGCCGCAGATACTGACGTAGATGTCGCGCGGCACATTGAGTCCGCGCATTTCGCGGCGAAAATGTTTGCAGCTGTAAATCAGTTCCCGCGGGACGATGCCTTCGCTGAGGATGCGGCCTTCGTGATAAATGTCGCGCAGGAACAAGTTCAGCGCAGTCAGCCGCTGGGTCAACCCCTTCTCGATTTTGGCCCACTCTACGGCGGGAATAATGCGCGGGATCAAATCGTTGGGGAAAATCCGCTCCGTACCTTCTTTTCCGCCGTACACCGTGAAGGTGATGCCTTCGTGCAGGAACGTCAGGTCGGCGGCCTGCTGGCTCTTGCGCAGTTCGTGGGCGGGCAGGCTGACCAGCATACGATGCAGTGCCTGATAAAAATCGCGCGGGACGCCCGGCGCGCAGAACATCTCGTCGTAAGCGGTGTCGAGGCGATAATTCACGAAAGGAGGGGGAACCCTAAACGGCGACGGTACGGCTGCTGCGCTCATTGAATTTTCTGCACTCCGATACGCGGTTGGAATCGTAGTGCTGTTTCATACGTAAATTGAGTTTGTACCGTGCCCGGCCCGCTGCGACCCAATTGAACGTTCACTCTAGGCAGCCCAAGCGTCCCCGTCCAATTCAAGTTGCTGATTTATCCGATAGGTTTTGCAGGGGGCCAATTCCGCAGAGGAAGCGGGTGTGCAGCTGGCTTTTGACACCGGGAAAAACGGAGGAACTACGAAAAATCAAATCTGGAGCGGGATAAGGGAATCGAACCCTCGCCTCGACCTTGGCAAGGTCGCGTACTACCACTATACGAATCCCGCGCACGGCAAGATGTGCGACGTGTTTATTTATAGCATGGGGATTAGGCCCGGACAAGACCCGGGCAGCCGACGTTTTGGCGCCGACCTTCCCTGCTGACTAATCCACTTCCATAATTCTGGTCGACTTCACCACGGGTGACTTCTTCTGGCGCTCCGCAAATTTCAGGGCGCGGTCGCGGTCGATGTAGACGCGGGCAAATTTCTCGCCATCGCCGTAATACACGGTGACCTGCCAGTGATGGTGCTTGCGGCGGCGATCGCGACTCATCCGGCTGGTCTTCTTTAGAGCTTTCTTATTCGGCGCTTTCTTCTTCGAAGTCTTTTTCAAGTTGAGGAGCCTCTCGGACGATGTGTGACTATGGCAACTTTAAAACCGTAGCGCAAGTGACCACTTAGGGGTTAACGCCGCGATACCCGCCCTGGGCAATCGCGGGCGCTAACCGGCCCCCTTGGCGCGCGTCCAAACCGGAATCCGAGCGCCAAAATCTTCGGGCGACTGGAACTTTTCATGGTGGCTGAACGTAATAGCTTATGGAAGAGAAAAGCAGGGCTGGGGGAAGCGATGGTGATGCGGTGGGAACAAAACGTGCAAGTTCAGGACATGCGGAATCATCCGCCGGAGCTGGTCCGGGGGCTGGAAACCCTGCTGATGCAAGGGACGAGCTTGACCCCCGATCCGAGACATCCTGGCTTTTTTGAGATTCACGACGGTACACAGGTGTACTACGTTCACGTGGTGCCGGAAAGCGGCAAGGTTCTGTTCCTGGCGGCGTGGCCGCAGGCCGAAATGGCGGTGGGCTGTTGCGCTTAAAGGTTGGTTCGATGCCGCAGGTTCCAACGTCGTGGCGTAGAGCCGCGCGCGTCGCGCGAACGATTTAGAAAGTCAAATCTGAAGGTTTGAAGTTCAGCGTGTCAAGAATCTGTTTTTTCAATTTGTAAACCGTGGGCTCTGCGCTGCTCCGCGCGTACACAAAATCACCCGATTCTTTCGAAATAGCGATGTTCAGTTTTTTCCCGTCTTTGGTGGTTAAGGTGAGATCAAAGGCGGGTTTAGCCAGTCGCGCAACGATATCGGACGCCGGGTGGTCGATGATTTGATCGGCACGCGCTTCGCCTATGGCCGAAAATAACTTTTCGAGCGACGCCGATTTTCCTTTCTGATCCGCTGGTTCATCAAAAACCCAATCCGCATCACCCTTCCGACTACATACGATTGTTCCGTTCGCATCATGGATCTCAGCGTGAATAAAATCCGCAGGGTCCAGGCGCACAATCTTCTTGTCCCGGAGATCCGGATATCCGACGGCTAGCTTTTTGACCAGATCCTGATTTACGCGGAAGATGGTGGGACGCGAGGCATCGCGCGCAAAATATTCGTCCCCTTCTTTTTTGCCAATCAGCAACGTAGCGGTTTTTCCCTTGCTATCTCCGGCGGTAACCGTAATCGCCGGATTGGCGAGTCCGAATTTCGCAAGATTGTCTGCCGTTTCGCTCTCAATGCTCACGAGTTTTGCGGTGGAGATCGACGCGAGCAGCGCGTTGATGGCGTCGGAGTCGGCGCCACCCGCAGCCGGCTTGACCAGGTTCCAGTCGCTTTTGTCCTTGGCGGCGACCACTTCTCCCGCAGCGTTCTTCAAGTCGAACGATCGCACATCATTGGTATCGATATGCAGCACGCTGTGATCGCGCAAGACCTGCAGCGGTTTGTCGGCACTGACCAGCAGCGATTCGGGGACCAAGGCCACGTCCTTGCCTTGATCGAGCACGGCATAGACCGATGACCCCGTGAAATCCTTCTTCCCCAATCGCACCGAATGTTTGGCACCATTCTTCAACTGAAAATCGAGGACCACGTCAGCAGGATCGAGCCCGTAGACCTTCAGTCGGTCGGGCGCGCCTGGTTCGGTTTGCTCAATCCGCGCAGCGACAAGACCCTGTACGATTCCGTCCACGGCCGGTGAGTCGGCCCCGGTTTGTAGTGGCTGGGTGATTTGCCAGGTGCCATCGCGCTTTTCGAAAGTGACTGGCTGCGATTTCGGGTCGGCGGGATAGGAAATCGTCAGCGACTGGATTTCGTCCGGTTGCAGGGTGAAAGCGAGCTTGGTGCTGTCCGTGGCGGGTTTCGCGGCATCCTTTTCGCCGCGTTTCCAGTCGAAATAGTAGGCAGCAGCACCGGCAAGAATTGCTAACAGCAAAATAATTAAAGTGGATTTCTTCATGGTTCGCTTTTAGCGGCGCTTGGCCCAGATCATGATTCCGGCGAGAATTACGAGACCGGGCAAGAAGAACAGATCCAGCCAGTGCAACAGGCTGGCTTGCCCCGCACTGAGGTTGACGCGCCGGTTGGTCGCAGCCTTGGGGCGAATCGAGATGAGATTCTCGTCCGCTGCCAGCCAATCGATCGCGTTGTAGAACAAATCACCGTTACGCAACTGGGGCAGATAGGGATTCATGGCGAATTGAGAATTGCCAATCACCACCAGCCGCGCGTTTTTCTCGCTGACCTTGCGGCTGCCGGAAACACCGAGGGAGAGCGGGCCCCGGGTGTCGGTCCTCGGGTCGAAAGTGATTTTGTTTCCCTTGGGCAAACTGGGGATCGTGAAACTTCGCTCCGAGGTCTTGAGCAGGTCTACCGTTTCCGGGATGGATTTGGATTTATCGGCAATTGATGCAGTGCGCGCCATCGGAAAGAAGGTGGCCGAGCGTTCGAAGCCTTTGGTAATTGGGCTGGCGCCGAAATCGGCGACGATCGGAATCGTCGGGCCCATTCCAATCACCTGACCCATGCCGCTCGCGTCGATCACGACATTATTTCCGACCGCGATATTCCAGGATTGGAAAAGCTCGTCGAGTTTCGGATCCGTGGACGGATCCACCAGCGCCAACGCTCCACCCGCGGCATCCAGATATTTTCCGATCCAGGCGGTTTCTTGTGGGTAGTAGGATTGTTTCGGGCCGGCGATGACCAGTACGGTGCAATCTGCGGGCACGCCGCTCTCGGTAATCAGGTTCACCGTTTTAGTCACGTAATTTTCTTTTTTCAGGCCAGCGTCTGCGCTGCTCAACCCTTCCTGCGAACTGTCCGTGATTGACCTTTCCCCGTGTCCGGTGACGAAGCAGACCGTCTTTACTCTGTCGCTGGTGATTTTCAGGATGGCGCCGGTGAGGTCTTGTTCGGATACATCACCCTGCGCGCCGGATTCGACGCGTTGTTTGCGGTCGCCAAAGCTCAGGAAGACTTCGCCCATGCGGTTGGCGTCGTATTCCTTGGCAATTTCGGGCTTTTGATTGGGATCGACACTTAGGTATTTAAAGTGCGGGCTGAGCGTTTTGTATTCGGCCATCAGGTCGTCAAACGCGGGGCTAGGCGACTTGTCGAAGCGCATCACGGTCAAATCTTTTTGCAATCCGGAAGTTATTTGACGGGTCTGATCGGAAAGGGTGTAGAGCTTTTCGGTGGTCAGGTCAAGACGCTTGTGATGGCGATAACCCACAAAATTGGCCACGGCGAGAATCGCAATCACCGCGATCGCGAGAATCGAAGTGTTGGCGCCCTGCTGCGCCGAGCGCTTCGAGAAAAAAGTAAGGATGCCCTGAAAGCCGACCACGATGGCCACGAGCAGCGCCGCGGCGCCGCCAATCAACAGGCCCTTGCTGAAAGGCAGGAACTCGCCCTGGATTGAATAGCGCAGATAGCCCGCGATCACCATCGCCACGGCCAGCGTGCCGATGAACCGGGCGGTTTCGTTACGATCCCATTTCATGCTGCAAAATCCTCCATGAACTTGCGCGCGGCCCCTACGCGCGGCGCCAACGCATCGAATCGATCGAGCGGACGGTCAAGAAAATAAAAAGTGCGATGAAGCTGAAGTAATAGATCAGCGCGGAGGTGTCGATCACGCCGCGGGTGAAATCGTCATAGTGACGAATCACCGAAAGATATTGCACGACCGCGCCGACTCCGCCGTCCGCGTTGCTGCCGAGATCCAGCACCCACACAAAAAGAAAGGCGGCGAAGGTCAGCACCGCGGCGATCAGCTGATTTTCGGTGAGCGAGGAAATAAACGTGCCGAGCGCGATCAACGAACCGCCCAGAAGCAAAACGCCGGCGTATCCGGCGGCTACCATGCGCCAGGGCGGCATCGGATCGCTGTGCAGGCACATGAAAATGACGTAGCCGGCGGTGGGCAGCATCATCAGCATGAAAAGCGTCAACGAAGCGAGGAACTTGCCGAGGACAATCTGGGTTTCGGTAACCGGCGAAGTCATCAGCAATTCCATGGTGCCGCGCTTGCGCTCTTCGGCGTACACGCCCATGGTCAAAATCGGCGTGAAAAACAGCACCAGGGTCGAAAGCAAACCAAAAAAGCCGCGCATCACCTGGCCGGGCACGTCGATTTCCGGAGGCATGCCAAATCGCATCCCCTGCATCTCCATGCTGAACGACTGCTGGATCATGACCGTCAGGAAATAATTGAAAAAGTAAGCGGCCAGAAACAGGAACACGCCGATAAAAATATAGGCGATCGGCGAAACGAAATAGTGCCCCATCTCCTTGCGATACACGGCATAGAAGCTCTGCATCGTTCTGCTACTCCTTAGAAACTGACCGGTAATCTGTCAGCGCGATTTCAATTTACCGGTTGCTGGGCGTGACTGGCGTCATCCGTGGTCAACTCCAGGAAAATGTCCTCGAGGCTGAGACTGACGCCGCGAAGCTCGAACAGTCGCCAGCCGCTGCCGATGATTTTCGCGGCAATGTCGCTGCGAATGTCCGCGCCCTGCGCGGTTTCGACGGTCACGATCGAACGGTCACTCGACGGCAGCGGCTCGACGTGGACCTGGGAAACTCCGGGAACCTGGGTCAGCGTGCCGCGAATGGCCGCTTCCGGCGCCTGCACCTCGAGCCGGATTTTCTGCCCGCTCTTGAGCTGCGATGTGAGATTCTGCGGGGTGTCGACCGCGGCGATTCTTCCTTGGTTGATGATGACCACGCGGTCGCAGGTCATGCTCACTTCCGGCAAAATATGCGTGGACAAAATGATGGTGTGGCTGCCGGCCAGACCCTTGATCAAGTTGCGGACTTCGATGATCTGCTTGGGATCGAGGCCCACAGTGGGCTCGTCCAAAATGATCACGTCCGGGTCGTGCACCAGCGCCTGCGCAATACCCACGCGCTGTTTGTAGCCGCGGGAAAGGCGCTTGATCAATTCCGTGCGGCGGTCTTCCAGATTGGTTTTACGCATTGCGTCGGTGACGCGTGCGCGCGCGATCCGCGGCCGGGACATTCTTGATGCGCGCGACGAAATCCAGATAGGACTCGATGGTCATGTCGGGATACACCGGCGGAGTTTCGGGAAGATAGCCGATGTGGCGGCGAACATCCATGGACTCCTTGGCGACGTCGAATCCGGCGACCCGCGCGGTGCCGGACGTGGCCGGCATAAAACCGGTCAGGATGCGCATGGTGGTGGTCTTCCCGGCTCCGTTTGGCCCCAGGAATCCCAGGATTTCGCCTTTGTTTACCGTAAACGAAACGTGATCGACCGCGGTTCTTTCGCCGTAGGTCTTGGTCAGGTTTTCAACTTCTATCAATGCTTTCCTCCAACAACCTAAGAGTACAAACGACTAAAGAGTGAATCTCAAACCAATGTTTATACTAAAAATTGGGGAAAATTGAAAACGGGCGGCGAAATCAATAATCGCAGTCTGCAGAACATTTCACTTTGGTTAGACGCAGCACGGAGTCAAACGATACGCGCTCGACGATTCGAGCACCGAAGCGAGCGGCGCTTAGAAGGTAAAACGCGCGCCTAGTTGAGCGGCAAAAGGAATGCCGACGGTGGTTCCGGGACCGAAGAAATCGCCCAAAGCGCCGGCGGCAAAACGCAGCTGCTTGGCGCTGGTTACCGGAACCATGCTGGAGCATTGCGGGTCGCTGCAAATCGAGGTGACGTTGTCGACGTTGTTCACCGGGTTCGGGAACGCGGCGACATTGGTCACGTAATTCGCTCCCGGATTATTGCGGTTAAATAAATTGAAGAACTCGATGAACGGCGTGGCGGTGAACCGGTCGCGGATCTTGATCGGACGGCTGACCCGCATGTCCACCTGGACGTAGGGCGTCCCACGCAAACCATCCAGCGGCGTCTTGACACCGTTCACCACGACCCGATCGGTGCCGTCGGTGTTGGTAATGGTAAACGGCCGCGCGCTTTCGGCCTGCATCAGCGTGCTGACTTCGAAACCGCCGGGGACGCGGAACAATCCGGCCAACACAAAACGGTGGCGGACATCTTCGCCCGAAGGTCCGTAGTCGCCGGGACCGAACGGGTTAGACGGGTCGCAGACTCCATTCACGTAATCGAACAATTCTCCGAGTACGCAGCCCCAGGTCTGCGCTTTCGACAAAGTGTAGTTAGCGATCAAATTAAAATGCCGCGAAACATTTCCCTGCAAATGAATCGAAAGCCCGTTGTAGCTCGAGCGATTGTCACTGCGAAACACGGAGACGTCGGGAACGAAAGGCTGCAGTGCGGGATCGGGCGCGATCAATGGCGCCGTTCCGGCGGCGTAGTCGTAGCGCCGGTAGCCGTGATTGCCCTGCTCGTGGGTGTAATCGGCGCTGAGCAGCCAGTTGTCGCTGAAGGCGTGCTCGAAGCCGGCGGTCGCGTGAATGGCGTAGGGCGTGCGATAGCGCGAGTCAATGACCGAGCCGGAAAGCACGCAGCCGCTGTTCGTAGGATCGGGCGGATTTTGCGGATCAATGCACGGGCCAGTCAAAGTATTTACGGCCTGCAGCGCCTCGACCCAGCCATTCTGGGCCAGGTCGTTGTAATACAACCCAAACCCAGCGCGGAAAACAGTCTTCGAACTTTGCCCCGGCGCGTAGACGACGCCGAGTCGCGGTGCAAAAGCTTTGCGATAGTCGTGCGGCGCACCCTGGGCAAAGGGGGTGGTCGAAATGTCCAGCGCCTGAAGCGTCTGAAAAACTGGATTAACCAGCTGGCTACGCCCGGAGGCGTCGAACAGACCGAAGGTGGTGTCGTAGCGCAACCCGTAGTTGACGGTGAGGCGCGGGGTGATGCGCCAGGAATCTTCCGCGTATAAACCGAGGCGCTGTACGTTCTGCGCGAAGGTGCCGTTCGCGGCGGGAGTCGCGGTGCACGTCACGCCCACCGGCTGCGGGCTGGCGCAGGTTAAATCCGAATAAAATTGGGAGATATTTCCCGGCGTGGTGTAGAAATCCGGATTGTTCGGGAACTGAATCAAAGTTTCGGCGGTACCGGAAAGCGCGCCGCTCAACACCGGCTCGTGAATAAAATTGATTCCGAAACGCGGGTGCGTGATTGCCCATTACGTGGCTGACGTCATAACGGAATTGATATTTTTCCTGGTTGCGCAAGACCGGAAACGCGGTAATCGGCGTGACGAATTGGTTGTCGCCGAAAGTTTCGAACCCGGAAATGGTGCTGGCGGTGGAGCTGAACGGAAAGGCCAGCGCATAACCGAGATTCGTGTTGCGCGCTTCGGTGTGATGCAATCCGCTGGCTTCCAGCGTGAGCGACCCCAGCCAGGTGGGGCTGAACGAGAAGTGCTGGTTCAGCAGCAAGTTCATGTAATTCGCGCGCGAGGTTGCACCAGTCGAAGGCAGAGTCGCTTGCTGGACCAGATCGTTGTCGGTCGTATAACGATCCACGGCGGCGCGCAAAAACCATTGAGAACGCTGCGGACTGCGCCCAATCAAAACGCGTGGTAGCCAAATAATCGTCGAACGGAACCGGAGCGTTATCAGGCACGGCGATTGCGTTGACTTCGGGAATCAGTCCGGCTGTGGCGAGCTGGGCCAGGGCCTGAAACTGAGTGATACTCGCCGGGCTGTAGGCAATGCTGGCGTCTTCATGGACGTATTCGAGCGAAGAAAAAAACCAAATCTTATCTTTGCGAATCGGCCCACCGACAGTCCCGATGTAATTTTGCCGCGAGAAAGGCTGCTTCGGCTCCGGCGAAGGGTTATCGATGGGCAGGCGCGCGTTCAACGTTGCGGCGCGTTCATAGAACGCAGCTTCGCCGTGCCAATCGTTGGTGCCGCGCTTGGTATCGATCACCACCGAGCCGCCGGTAGTGCGGCCGGTGTCGGCATCTTCCTGCGCGGTGCGCACCACGAACTCCTGAATCGCGTCGGGCGAATAATTCTGCAGAAAACCGCCGATGTAATCGTCGGAGTTGTCGCCGCCATCCACCGAGAGTTCCACATTCAATCCCGAACTCCCGCCAAAGGATACGGCCGTGATGCGCGCTTTGGTGGGATCGGAAGGCTCGACCGGCTCGGTGCCGGGAACGAGGTACGCGATATTCGCAAAGCTGCGATGCGCTAAGGGCAGAGTGTTCAAATCCTGCGAAGAAATCGCGCCCTGGTGGACCGCGCTGGCCAAGTCAATGGCTTCGGTCGTAATGGAGGAAGACTGCGCCGCTACGTTTACCCGTTGCGCGAGACCCTGGGGTTGCAAGACGATGGAGATGTCGCGCACCTCGCTGACAACCACCGTCACGTCGGCGCTAGCCGAGGCGAATCCCGGTGCGGTGGCGGTCAGGCGGTATTTCCCGGGCGGAAGATCTTCCACGCGGAACTCACCGCGCGAGTCGCTCAGGGCCGTTCGTTCTCCGCCAGATTGTTGCGATTGAATTGCAAGGCCGGCGCCCGGCACTCGAGCCCCGCTCGGGTCTTCTACGGCGCCGCGGAGCGTGCCCCTGGGGTTTTGGGCGGATACGACTTCCAATGGCGCGAGCAAGAGCAGGAGCAGCAGCCGTCGCGACAGTCGGCGCAGCATCGCGTAACGCACGGGCAACGGGTATCCTGTCATATGCATCCACATGCCTTGGGGTGAGCGGCGGCATTATTCCAAATTGGGCGGACGCGGTAAAGCGATTTGCGGAACAACGCGATTCATACCTCAGCTTTTTTGGCAGAGGGAGATGTGCGTTGACACGCCGCAAGGGTTTTGTTATTCAAATAGTTTCGTTTTACGAGCCAAAGGTTCGATGTGGAGCAGACTCCCTCCGGCCGGGCGCATCCAAAAAGAAATCATCAAGGTGATATGAACACATCGAAGGTGTTTGCCCGAATGAACGACAGCTCGTCGATTCAGAAATTGAGGATTGCGCGGACCTATCGCAGTTTTGACATCCTGCGAATCTTGCCGCTGGTGTGCTGCGCGTTTTTTTTGGTGGGAGCTTTCGCCGGCTGCGGCGGAGGCGGCAACAACATGATTACCCTCCAGGTCTCGCCCCCAGGCCCGATTTCGATGGACGAAGGTCAGACCCAGATCTTCGTTGCGACCCTAGGGCTCGACACCAACAACAAGGGCGTTACTTGGACGCTGACCGGCAGCGGTTGCGCCGGCACGGGCTGCGGCATGATTTCCAGCACCACCGCCGCCCAAATCACCTACACGTCGCCGACCGGGTTGACCGCCGCGCAGACCGTAAGCTTGGAGGCGGTTTCCAAGGGCAATTCTGGCGCGACCAAAACGGTTTCGATCACCATAAATCAGGCGCCTCAATTTACCACCCTCACTTTGCCCAATGGGTCAAACGGCGTCGGATATAGCCAGCAAGTCGCGGCGGAGTTCGGCGTAACGCCGTACCTGTTTTCGATTGTCTGCCCACCCCCGCAAACGACGTGTCTGCCGCCGGGTTTGAGCATCAACCCGAACACCGGGGCGATCGTGGGCACGCCGACCACCAACGGAACTTTCAACTTCAGCGTTGGACTAAAGGACAATGCATTTATGCCGTTGTCGGTTACCTCCGACCTTTTTACGGTGACCATTAATAAGGCAACGCCGCTCGTGATCAATTCCGGGGTGCTGCCGAACGCCACTGTGGGCACGTCGTACACCGCAGCGGTGCAAGCTTCGGGCGGGGTGCCACCCTACTCGTGGAGCGTGCCAGCCAATACCCTGCCTCCGGGGCTCTCCCTCAACAAGGCCAACGGACAAATTTTCGGCACGCCCACCCAAGCCGGAGTTTTCAATTTCTTCCCCACGGTGACCGATTCGACCATTCCGCCGCAAACGGCCACGTCTCCGGCGGCTAAGCCGGTCACGATTTCGGTGCTTGGCGCTCCGACGCTGAAAGCCGTTACGCCCACGTTGCCGAGCGCGGCCGTCGCAACCGCCTACGCCGCGAATCTGGTGGCCAGCGGCGGCGTTCCGCCCTACACCTGGAGCATCACCTCCGGCCAACTACCTTCAGGCCTGCGATTTGACGCCGCCAGCGGCGCCATCGCCGGCGTTCCGATTCTCGCCACCACCTCTTCTTTCACCGTCCAAGTGATGGATTCCATCGGGTCCACACCGGCTTCGCAGAACCTGCTCATCACGGTGGGAACCGGCACCATCAACACCAATACCTTATTGAACGGCTCCTACAGTTTCGTATTCAACGGGTTCGACGCGGATGGGAACGTGACCCTCGCGGGAAATTTCAGCGCGAATGGCAGTGGAGTTATTTCTGGCGGCCAGTTCGACAGCAACCGCGTTTCCGGTGAATTTTCGGCCTCGACGATGACCGGAACCTACGCCATCGGCAATGACGGTCGCGGCACCATGCAACTGATCGGCGTCAATTCCAAGGGCGCAATGCTAACCACGAATTATCTCCTCGCCGAGCAGTCGAGCGGCGATTTCCAATTGATCGAAAACGATACGGTCGGAACTCCACAGACGCACGGCGCCGGAATCATGAAGTTGAATTCATCCAGCAGCCTAGGTCCCACCAATTTCAATGGGAATTACGCGTTCGAGTTTCTGGGCCGCGATGTCGCGGCGGCGCCCGAAGTGATCGCAGGTGTAATTCATACCAATGGAAACGGGGTCTTCGGCCCTGGAGCAATCGACATCAATGACGGTGGAACCTATAGTTCCGCGCTGACGATCAGCGGAAATTTTCAATTCAGTGGAAGCAACAACAAGGGCTTGGCGGTGTTCACTTACCAGCTTCCGACCGCAGTACAGGTCACGGCGGAGTACACGTTTTACCTGGTTTCGCCTTCAGATCTGTTTTTGGTCGCGATCGATACCACCGACACGACCCATCCGCGCCTGGCTGGCGAAATGCTGCTACAGCAAACGTCCGTGGTATTCGACTCGACGGCGCTGGACGGAATCAGCGTGGCTACCGGCAGCGGGTTAAGCGGGAAAAATGCCGATGTGTACGCCGGCCTGCTGACCGGCGACGGCAATACCGGCGCAGCGTTCGTATTCGATGAAAACAACGGCGGTGCAGTGACCAACGGCCAGAATGGTTCCGGCACGTTTTCCGCGGACCCCAACACCAATGGAAGAATTCAGTTCAGCGGAGTGGGCGCTGAAGCAGCGGGACAGAAAATTGCGGTAGCCTACCTGACCGGGAAGGACCAGGGGTTCACCATTGGCTCGAACCCCGAAGTGTCGTACGGACGGCTCGACGCGCAAACCAGCGTTGCACCGTTCACCCAGGCGTCCTTGAAAGGCGGCTATACACTCGGCGCGCCATCAACCGAGGATAGTTTGGCGTTAAACGTCGTCGGGCAGGTCAATTCGCCAGTGCTCGGTTCGCTGACCGGAACCATCGACGAGGTGGATAACGATGGGACCGCCATCACCCAGCAGAACCTGGTGGCCAACTACGGGATCACTCCGACGGGCCGCGGAACGATGACCACGAATTCGCCGTCAGGGATTCCCGCGAACATCATTTTTTACATCGTTTCGCCTTCAAGTTTCCGAGCGATCTCTGGGGACAATGGCGGAACGACACATCCGTTCATCTTGTACTTCGATCACTAAGAACTTGCGATTCGGTTGAGAAAAACGGGCGAGAAGGAGCTGAGTTTGTACGGCTACTTCTCGCCTTTTTTCTTTTCTACCAGTTTTAGCGAAGCTGAATTGATGCAGAAGCGCAGGCCAGTGGGATCCGGGCCGTCGTCGAACACATGGCCTAGATGCGCATCGCAGCGGCTGCACAACGCTTCGGTGCGCGTCATTCCGTGGCTGGAATCGCGCTGCATCTCAACGTTCTCGGCCGCGATGGGCTGGTAGTAGCTCGGCCAGCCTGATCCCGAATGAAATTTCGCGTCCGAAGTAAACAGCGGCTGGCCGCAGCAGACGCAGACGTAAATTCCTTCGGTCTCCGTGTCCTCGTATTCTCCGGTGAAGGGCGGCTCCGTCCCCTTCTGGCGCGTCACGTAAAATTGGTTTTGGTCCAGCCTGGACTTCCACTCTGCTTCGCTCTTTTTTATTTTCTCGGTCATGTCATTAGGTTACACCAACGGGAATCCTCTGGCGTAGGGTGCCGCCGCGATCATTAACGGGCCGCAGCGCGTGGTCAAGACCCACGCCGAATCGTCAGCTATACTGGATATGTTGGCGTGAGATGGTACGGGAGGCGATTTGAACGAGGTATTTATTTGCGACGCGGTACGGACGCCGTTCGGCCGGTTTGGCGGAACACTTTCGACGATTCGCACCGACGATTTGGCCGCGCTGCCGATGCGGGCCTTGCTGGAACGCAACCCGGCCGTGGATTGGAGCGCCGTGGACGACGTGATCTACGGATGCGCGAACCAGGCCGGCGAGGACAACCGGAATGTGGCGCGCATGGCGCTGCTGCTGGCCGGCCTGCCCCAGGAAGTTCCCGGCGCCACGATTAACCGGCTGTGTGGTTCGAGCATGGACGCCGTCGGTATTGCTTCGCGCGCGATCAAATCCGGCGAAGCCGAATTGATGATCGCCGGCGGCGTGGAAAGTATGACCCGCGCGCCATTCGTGATGGGCAAAGCCGATAGTGCGTTCAGCCGTTCCGCCGAGATTTTCGATACGACCCTGGGCTGGAGGTTCGTGAATCCGGCCATGAAAGCGAAGTACGGGATCGACTCGATGCCGGAAACCGCCGAGAACGTGGCCGAGGAACATCACGTGAGCCGCACGGACCAGGATGCATTTTCGTATCGCACCCAGCAGCGCTGGGCCGCGGCACACGCCGCGGGATTTTTTAAACGCGAAATTGTTCCGGTGGCAATTCCGCAGAAAAAAGGCGATCCGAAAATATTCGACACCGATGAACATCCGCGGCCCGACACCACGCTGGAGGGCCTGGCCAAACTAAAACCGATCGTAAAACCTGAAGGCACGGTAACGGCGGGCAACGCCTCCGGCATAAACGACGGCTCGTGCGCCATGCTGCTCGCGTCCGTGGCCGCCGTGGCGAAATATAAGCTCACGCCGCTGGCGCGGATCTTGGGTACGGCAGTCGCCGGCGTCGCTCCCCGGGTGATGGGTTTTGCCCCCGCGCCGGCCACGAAGAAACTTCTGGCTCGCACCAATCTGAAAATTTCGCAGATGGATGTCATTGAACTGAATGAAGCGTTTGCGGCGCAGGCGCTCGCCGTAACGCGCGATTTAGGTTTAGCCGATGACGCGCCGAACGTAAATCCCAATGGCGGAGCGATCGCCATCGGCCATCCGCTGGGCGCGAGCGGCGCGCGGCTGGTGACTACGGCGATGTACCAGTTACAGGCCACCAATACCCGCTACGCGCTTTGCACCATGTGCATTGGCGTGGGCCAAGGCATCGCCACGATTATCGAGCGTTACTGAACAGATGAATTCCGCCGCGGGCCGCGTCCCACTCACTCCGGTTAGTGAAAATCGCCCGGTGGCGAGCCTCGACCACGTGGTCAAGGAATATCGGAGCGACGGCCAGCCGGTTCGAGCCGTGGATGGCGTGTCTTTAGAAATTTTCCCCGGCTCATTCGTTGCACTGGTAGGTCGCAGCGGCTGCGGAAAATCCACGTTGTTAAATCTGGCGGGCGCGATGGATTTCCCTACCTCCGGTGAAGTTCGGTTGGATGGCGTCGCGACTTCGTCGCTGGATGACGCCGGACTCACCCGCCTGCGGCGCGAAAAAGTTGGATTTATTTTTCAGTCGTTTCAATTGCTCCCGACATTAAACGTGATCGAAAACGTCGAACTCCCTTTGTTGCTCGCCGGCGCACCCGGCGCGCGCGAGGCCGCCAAGCTCCGGCTCGATTGGGTCGAACTCGAATCCTTCGCTGCTCGCCTTCCCCACCAACTCTCCGGCGGCCAAATGCAGCGCGTCGCGATCGCTCGCGCGCTGGTGCATGAACCGCAGGTTGTTGCTCGCGGATGAGCCTACCGGAAATCTGGACACCGTCACCGGCAATTTGATCCTGGCGCTGTTGCGGCGAATTGCCACCGAGCAAGACACCGCGATCCTGATGGCGACGCATAGCAGCGAAGCGGCGGCGCTGAGCGATGTGGTGGTGCACATGCGCGACGGCCGAATTGAAGAGATCATCAAACATTGAAATGCCACACCTGACTTTATTTTACCGTTTGATCCTGCGCCCGCTGTTTCGCGAACCGCTGCGCACGGCGTTAACGGTTCTGGCCGTGGCCCTCGGAGTAGCCGTCGTCCTGGCGATTGATCTCGCCGGAAATGCGGCCGCCGGATCGTTTCGCTCGTCGATCGAAACGCTGATGGGCGATTCCGATCTGGAGGTTACCGCGACCGGAGGCTTGCCCGATGCAGTAGTGGGGACGCTGGCGACACTGCCCTACGCGATCCGCGTTCGCCCGCGCATTCAAGACTTTGTCACCGTGGTCGCCACCGGCCAGACCATTCCCCTGATTGCCATTGACCTCATCGGTGAATCCGCCGACCGGCAAATCATTACCGTGGCGAGCGGCGAAGAAGCCCTGAAAAATCCTGGCAACCTTGACGGTGTTTGGCTGGGCTCCAGCCTGAACGCCAAAGCGGGTTCGAAGATTCGCCTGTTGATGAATGATCATGTGCGCGATTACGTTGTTCGCGGAGTTTTCGACGACGCTGCCGAGGGCGGCGCGATCGTGGTGATGGATATTGCCGCAGCGCAACGCGAGCTGGGCCGCGCGGGCCGCGTCGATAGCGTGTTGTTGAAAGTTCCCGACGCTCCGCCGCTGGCCGAATGGCAGACGCGGTTGAGCGGCGTCTTGCCCGCGGGCGTGATGGTCCGGCCAGTCGGCAGCCGCACTTCCGAAAATCAACGGATGCTCGCCGCATTTCGTTGGAATTTGCGAGTGTTGAGTTACGTCGCGCTCTTGGTGGGCGGTTTCTTAATCTACAACACCATCTCGGTTTCGGTGGTGCGGCGGCGGCCTGAAATTGGAATTGTCCGTGCACTGGGCGCGAGCCGCCGAACCGTTCTTGCAGCGTTTTTGGCAGAGGCAGCGTGCTTTGGGTTAGCCGGAGCCCTGCTCGGGTGCGCCTTGGGCCGCCTGTTGGCCTCAGGCGCACTCAAATTGTTGTCGGCAACCGTGCAGGCGCTTTACGTGAGCAGCCGCCCCGGTGCAATTGAATTGACGCTGACATCACTGGTCGTCGCGTTGCTGATTGGTGTGGGAATGTCGGTGATCGCCGCGCTCTCGCCAGCGAGCGAGGCGGCGCGGGTTTCACCGATGGAAGCCATGTCTCGGGGGCAGCGCGAATATGCGGCGCGACTGCACCAGGGACGCGACATGCTGATTGCGCTGGGCCTCGCAGCCGGCGGAATTATTTGCGCCGTGCCTCCGGCCGTCTCCGGCAAACCGCTGTTCGGTTATCTCTCCGCGATCCTGTTGATCGCCGCGTCAGCGCTGGCGATTCCAGCCATCGCCGATGGGTTGCTGCACGCCTCGACTCACGGGCTGCAGAAAATAATCGGAGTGGAAGGTTTGCTCGCTTCGCGCAGCTTGATTGGATCGTTGCGCCGAACCTCTGTGCTGGTAGGCGCGCTGTCGACGGCCATCGCGATGATGACGTCCGTAGGGATCATGGTCGGCAGCTTCCGGCAAACGGTTACGACCTGGATGAACGATCAGTTGCAGGCCGATCTGTATCTGCGGCCGGCTGGAAATCCGGCGTCCGATCAACACCCCACAATTCCCAATGAAATCGCCGACCAACTGGCGAAGCTGCCGGGCGTCGCGGGCCTCGATCGTTTTCGCGCCTACGACTTCAGCTATGAGGGTCTGCCGGCGACTCTCGGCGCCGCGGATTTTCACGCGGTGCAACCGTTTCGCAAGTCGGCGTTTTTGTCCGGGCGCAGCGCGTCCGACGTTTACGGCGATTTGCAGGGAAAAGATGCAGTGGTGGTGAGCGAGCCCTTTGCGCACAAGCATCATTTGCGCCGCGGAGATTTCATCACGTTGCCCCTGGGCGACCGGCGCGTGCAGTTCCGCATCGTCGATGTCTCTTACGACTACGCGAGCGAGGCTGGCTACGTCGTAATGGATCGCGCGACGATGCTTCAGTATTTGCCCGATCCGGACCCTTCCAATCTGGCGATTTACGTGACGCCGGGCTTTGACCTGGAAACCGTACATGCCGAGGTGCAAAAGGCGATTGCCGGCCACGATATCCTCATTTTTTCGAATCGCAGTCTGCGCACCGAAGCGATCCGCATTTTCGACCGCACCTTTGTGATCACCTACGCGCTCGAAGCGATTTCCATCATTGTGGCGGTGATGGGCATTGCCGGGGCGTTGCTTGCGCTGGTCGTGGATCGGCGGCGTGAATTTGGGCTGCTGCGGTTTCTGGGCGCCGCGATCTCGCAAATTCGAAAATTGATTCTGGTGGAAGCAGGACTGATTGGGCTGCTGGCGAATCTGGTCGGTTTCGTCCTGGGCCTGGCGCTTTCCTTCATCCTGATTTATGTGATTAACAAGCAATCATTTGGCTGGACCATTCAGTTCCATTGGCCCGCAGCTATTCTGATCAGTTCGCTGGCCGGAGTGTTTCTGGCGACGATCTTGGCCGGTCTGTACCCCGCGCGAATCGCGGTTCGCCTGAATCCTATTGAGGTCGTGCATGAGGAATAAGCTCGCGCAGCTTTTGTCCTGCCTGCTGCTCCTGAATCCTCTGGTGCTGCAATATCGCAACGCCGCCCCCGGCTATCGCTACGAATTTCCCCGCGACAATTTCAATCATCCCGATTTTCAAACCGAGTGGTGGTATTACACCGGAAATGTGCGAGCCTCCGACGGCCACGAATTCGGCTTTGAACTCACCTTCTTTCGCGAAGCTCTGACCCGCGAAACGCAAGCAGTTTCCAACTGGTCCGCGCCGGATGCGTTCGTGGCTCATCTGGCCTTGAGCGATATCAGCGGCGGCAAGTTTTATCACCGGGAACGGTTGAACCGTGCTGGTCCGGGCATCGCCGGAGTGAGCGCCGAAACCGGGCGCATCTGGAATGGGAACTGGCAGGTCGAATGGAAAGGCAACGCGCAGAAGCTGCGGGCGATCAGCGACCAATTTGCCCTGCAGCTAACCCTCGAATCGCAAAAGCCACCGGTGATTCATGGGATCGATGGAATCAGCCAGAAATCTGACGGCGCCGGCCACGCTTCGCACTACATTTCGCTTACGCGCCTGACGGTCATTGGCGACATCGATCTGGGCGGAACGACATTCGCCGTGACCGGTACGGCGTGGATGGACCACGAATTCTTTACGCAGCAACTCGGCGGCGGGCAAGTTGGCTGGGACTGGCTCAGCCTGCAGCTCGATGACGGAACAGAATTAATGCTGTTCCGTTTGAGGTCGAAGGACGGTTCCATCGATCCATATTCTGCAGGGACTTATGTCGACGCTTCGGGCAAAACCACGCACCTCGCGCAGAACGACTTTAACTTGCAGCCACAAGGCGGCACCTGGAAAAGCGGTTCAACTCAAGCCGTGTACCCGATTCGCTGGCGGGTCACCGTACCGTCGTTGAAATTTGCCGCCGACGTCGCCACTCCGCTGCAGCAGCAGGAGCTCGCTGGAAATACCACCTGGTCGCCAAATTATTGGGAGGGCGCAGTTCGCCTGACCGGGACGCGAGGAACCAAACCGATCGCCGGAGTTGGTTATCTCGAAATGACCGGCTACGACCGTCCCGTGCAGATGGGCCAGCCGCTAGCCGGGCGGTTGTCGCCTCCTGCCAACCGCTAATCCCAGCTTGTAGTAGCGCCTACCTTCGAGCTGCCCACCGATCCGGCTCCGAAACAGTTTTTTCGGCGTTCCTGTCGACCTGTGCAAAGATTGGGCCTGCAATTCCAACGTCAGGAGTTACGCATATGTTTGTGTCTAAAATTTCGCGCTGGATGCTTTGGTCATTTCTTCTGTTAGCGGTTCCGGCAATCGCCCAGGAAAATCCATTGTCCGCGGTTACCGCGCAGACGAAACCGCCAGAACCAGCCAAACCGGTAGATCCGTTGGGCCGCGCCAATCCGCGCAGCACTGTGCTGGGATTTTTGCAGGCGGCTCAATCCGCCCAACCCGATTCGGCCGCGCAATATTTCCAGGCGTCGCGCAGCCGGCGGCCCACCGATGACCAAAAAATCGTCCAGGAACTTAAATCACTGATGGACCGTGCTTTCGTCGGCAACATCAATCGCATTACCGACCTTCCCGAAGGAACTCCGCAGGAGGGCCTGAGCGCGGCGCAAGAACGCGTGGGAAAAGTGGAGGTGAACGACGAAAGCGTGGACTTGATTCTCACCCGGGTTACCGACCCGGTGTACGGACCGATTTGGGTTTTCTCCAACGAAACGATCGCGCAACTTCAAGAGTTGTCCGGGCAGCTCGAAGCGCAACAAGTGGAGACGAGGCTGCCGCAAGTTCTGGTCCGTAATGTTGTTCTGGGCCTGCCCCTGTGGCAATGGATTGCAATCCTGCTGCTGATTCCGGTCGCGACCTGCGCGGCCTGGCTGTTCATTCAAGTGTTCCGCGCGACCCGGTCGATTCTCGGTTCCATGCGCGGCCGCAAGCTCGATTACAAATTCGGCACCGCGGCGTTTGGGCCAAGCCTGCTGCTCATCGCTACCGTGCTGCACGCCGCTGGAATGCGGTTCGTCGGGCTTCCGCTGCTGGCGCGTCACTACTACGGGCAGGCAATCTTGGTGTTTTTCCTGATCGGGCTGACCTGGCTGGCCGTGCGCATCATTGAGTGGCTGGGTGAGCGGTTGCGGTACCAGGCCATCAGCGCCGGACGCGCCGGGGTGGGATCGTTAATGTTGCTGCTGCAGCGCATGGTGAAGGTCGTCGTCATATTTGCCGGCGCGGTTTTGGTCTTGAACACGGTGGGATTTAACTTGACCACCGTGCTGGCCGGCGTAGGAATCGGCGGTATCGCCGTCGCCTTCGCGGCGCAGAAGACACTGGAAAATCTTTTTGGCGGCGTATCGGTACTGGGTGATGAGGCAATTCGCGTGGGCGACGTTTGCCGCTTCGGCACCACGGTGGGAACCATCGAAGACATCGGGTTGCGCTCGACGCGGGTCCGGACCGTCGAGCGTGTGGAACTGTCGATACCGAATGGCTCACTCGCAACCATGAATATTGAAAATTTGTCGCAGCGCGACAAATTCCTGTTCAACAACACGATCGGACTGCGCGGCGATTCCACGCGAGACCAGTTGCTATTCTGCCTGGCGGAAATCCGCAAGCTGCTTTATGCCCACCCCAAAATCGAAGCGGATGGTGCTCGTATCAGGCTCGTTGGATTTGGCGAGAGCTCGTTCGACCTGGAGATTTTCTGCTACATCAAAACCACCAACGCACCTGAGTTCATCGCCATCCGCGAAGACATCTTGCTGCGCATTATGGGAATCGTGGAGTCTTCCGGAACCAGCTTCGCGAACCCGGCGAGAACGGTTTATTTCACCCGCGATCCGGGAATGAATCAAAAGGACGCGGAACAGGTGGCCAAGACGGTGGAGAAATGGCGCGAAGACAAAACTTTCCCGTTCCCCGATTTTCTGCCGGCTGAAATTTCGAAGCTGCGCGGAACGGTCGAGTATCCTCCGGCCGATTCGGTCCTGGCCGCGAAAGACAATGCTTCGACCGCGCCAGGTTCGAAATTTCGCCCGGAGTAAACGGCTCGAGCAAAAAAAGGGCCAGCCGAGGCGAATACCTTGGCTGGCCCCGCATTTTTCGAGGCGAACCTCAAAGTTCCGGCCGGATCGCCTTAGATCTTCGGAACGTCAATGCCCAGCGCGGTGGCCAAGGCGATCGCGTGATCCTGTTCATCCAGCAGAATTTCCCGGATGTGTTCGCCCACGGCAAACTCTTCCAGTGCTTCACACTGATCCACGCGGATGCGGTAATTCTGAATCGTGATGGTTTCGTTCTCCAGGTCGAAGTGCAGCATCTCTTTGGCTTTCTTGGAAGTGCGCACCGGCTTGGGAGCCGAGACCGGGTCGCCGCCGAGATAATCGATCTGGTTGGCGACGATCAGTGCGTGGGCCAGCTCTTCGTGCGCGTGCTTCTCCAACTCGCCGGCAATGTTCATATACTCCGCACCTTTCAAAACCTGCGAATAAACTACGTACGAAATGATGGCTTGATATTCGCGCGCCAAATCTTCGTTTAAACCCGCAATCAACTGTTCGCGAGTGACCTTGGAGGCTTTTTCGCCGTTCTTTTCTTGCTTCATTCGTTTCTCCTGGAAGATGAAATTTAGAAAGGGACTACGGAGACAGGACAAGACGATCAAAGACTAGCAGCACAAAACAACGGAAGGCCAGCCGTTTTTAACGGCTGACCCGTTGGAAAAGTTCATAATGACGACGCGCCAGTCGGGGCCGAGCGAACTAGGAGTTCTTGGCGGTCCGATAGGCCTTCTCGGCTTGATCCGCGGCGTCTTGCACGTGCGAGCGCACGTCGTCCGCGGTCTGCTGCGCCCGGCGAGCCCACTTGCGGCCGCTCTGCCGAATCTGGTCCACGCCATCGCGCGCGGTACCCACGGCTTGATCCAGACCATCCTGCGCCGTGCCAATCAAATAATCGCGAGTGTCCTCGCCTGATTGTGGAGCGAACAAAACGCCCAACGCCGCGCCTACACCAATTCCGATCATGAACGCTGAAATTGTTTCCGGCCAACGATTCCTGCCCATATGCATCCTCCTACTCAAATTTTTATATCGCAAAACCAGAGGAGGCGGTTCCCCGCCTCCTCCTTTCAATTATTCTACCGCGTGCCCGCCGCGCGGCCCACCGGCGGCACTTCTGACGATTTCGAGCTGGATTCGCCCGTGGACGAAATGTCTTCGGCGCCCATGCCCTTCATGATGTCCTTGGCGCGGGTAATTTCATCCGAAGTGTCGCAATGAACCGACAAGAGAATACCACCTTTCGCAATGCGGCCTTCATAGCGCTTCGCTTCGTACTCGGGGATGCCCATACCGATCAGCGCGCCGGTAAAACCGCCCACTGCGCCGCCCACTCCCAAACCCGCCAGGGCGGCCATGATTGGCCCCGCGGCGATGAATGGTCCCACGCCCGGAATCGCGAGTGCGCCGATGCCTGCGAGCAAGCCGAGTGCGCCGCCCAGCACGGCTCCAGTTCCCGCTCCGGCGGTCGCGCCTTCGGGTGCTTTCGTCGCTTTCTCTGTGCCGATCTGCTTGGTTCCGAGATTTTCCGGCAAAAGCGCCGAGATATCCGAAGCGGAGAAGCCTGATTTCACCAGCGAATCGGTAGCGTTGT
Organism: uncultured Acidobacteriota bacterium; assembly: GCA_963737765.1. GTDB lineage: Bacteria > Acidobacteriota > Terriglobia > Acidiferrales > UBA7541 > Palsa-295. The sequence goes on along the minus strand of CAVTTY010000011.1, from coordinate 46,316 downwards.
CGGCGCTGGCTACAGTTGTGAAAATTCCAAATACCGCCGTCTTTTTATTATTTCCCATGATGTGGCTCCTTTTTTTATGGTGCGTATCGTCTTCTTGCTATCGAACTTCAGTACAAAACGATTACTTGGAAGGCGCTACCGTCAACAGGTCGGTAACGTTGTCCGCGCCAGCAACCGCGGCGGCCTTAGCTTCGATATTCGATTTCTCCTCATCGGAGCGCACGGGACCCTTCAGCGTAACTTTTCCGTTCTGGGTGATGATCTTGATGTTGTGCGAATACGTGGAAAGCGTTTTATCTTTCACAATCGCGCTGCGAATCTGTTGGGACGTTTGGCGATCGGCTGGGTTCATCTTCTGATGATCGGCGGTCATGGCCCCTGCGTTCTGATCGCCCTGGTTGGTCTTGGTGTTGTCGGGTGCGGGCTGCTGGCCGCTTTGAGGTAGGCTGGCTGCGCCCAGTGATGCGCTGAAAATTAACGTTGCTCCCATCATTGAAAGCCTGTACGCCAAACTTTTCTGAGATTTCATTCTTGTAATCCTCCTGCCTAGAATTTCCCTGCTACCAATCTAAGAAATCTAAATTGAATATGAGTCGCTCCGCAGTAACGCTCGCGGATCAATACTCTAGGAATCAATCGCAGCGGAACATCGGGTAAACGGAGTAGTTAGCCGCAAAGCTTGCCTTAGTTTGCGGAGGCAATTAGGTTCGCGTTACCACGAGGCAGGTGATGTCGTCGTGCTGGTCGGCGGCTCCGACAAATTCGTCCAGATTTTTCATAATTCCAGTCAGAGTGGCGGAAGCCCGCTCTTGGATTCGCGGTTGCAGCAGCGCTAGCAGGCGCGATTCGCCAAATTGCTCCCCGCGCTCGTTGCGCGCTTCGGTCACGCCGTCGGTGTAAATCACCAGCAATTCATTGGGCTGCAAAATCGTGCTGCCGGCCTGGTATTTCTCATTCACTTCGATTCCCAGCGGAATGCTTTCCGACACCAACCGGTCCACGGTCCCGTCCAGACGCAAAAGTACCGGCGGATTGTGGCCGGCGGACAAGTAGGAAAGCAGTCCGGAGGTTGGATTCAGCTCGGCGAGGAAGGCGGTGGTGAATCGGCGGCCGTTCAGATTGTTGCCGCAGGCCAGCCGGTTCAGATCGGTCACAAGTTCGGAAAGCGTGCTGGGCGCACCGGCGAGGGCGCGCAGGCTGGCCTGAAAATTCGCCATCAGCATCGCCGCTGGTACGCTCTTGCCGGACACGTCGGCCACCGCGATCAGCAAAGGACCGTCGCCCGGACGGCGAAACGCGTCGTAATAATCTCCAGCGACCGTGTTCGCCGGGCGGGTAGCGAAGGCGATATCGACACCCGGAACATCGGGCGGAACGCGCGGAACCAGCCAGCGCTGAATCTCACGCGCGATTTCAATGTCGCGCTTCATGCTGACGTGGTCGCCCAAAACCATAGCCACCAGAATCAGCATCCCGATGAACGCCGCGAGCAATTCCACTTCGCGCGTAATGAAAAGGAATGAAACTCCGATCACGGACAAGATCGCTAAGACCAGATTGAAGAGCAGGAAAACGCGACGCGGTGGAGACAGCTTACTGAGAATTCCAACAAACAGAGCGCCAAAAATCTTAAACGGCTGCTTCCAGGATTTTTGGGCTTGCACCGCGTGCCAGTCGACGTCCTGTTGGTAGAGCCGCGAACTGGCGTGGGCTTCTGATTTGAATTGCGACCACAGATCCTGGATTTCCATCCCGGCGGTGAGCTTGCGCCAGCCCTCTTTCGACTTCCAGATCGCGCGCCTGACTCTAGTCTGAACGCGAGATCCGAAAAATTGAACCTTGACCCATGACGAATCGATTGCGCTGCGAAAATCTCCGGCCGATGTAGTGTTCACGACTCAGCATAAGGTACGGGCGGCAAGCGCGTGGATACCCGAATCCGGGTATTTCCGGTGCAGATCGCGGTATGTGTTAATTCGTGGCGAGCCAGCGAAAAATTCGCGACAGCCGGCGGCGGCGATGATAAAGTAGAACTTACAGAAACCGAGGAAAAAATCTTATAAGCACCGCTACAGATTTTGGCTATGCCCCTTGTTATCTGTTGGTTATAGACCCCAGGATTTGGCAATCAACGTGCCCTTGGTGTAGCCGAGCGATGAAGTGCTCGATTTAGTTCGAGACACCAAACGATCGAGCAAAAAAGAAGTCAAAACGGAGACCCAGCCGTGAGTACGAAAGCATTCCCCAAGACGATCGAGGCGGTTCAAGACCCCGACATTCCTAGCCCTAGATGGCGTGAGCGTCTGCAAGCGCTGAAAAATGTTCCCCCGGTAATGAAATTTGTTTGGGAAGCCGCGCCGGCCATCGTGGTCGGCGATTTGGCTTCCCGCGTCGCGGCTGCTTTGGTCCCGCTCTGCGCGTTGATCATCACCCGCCATATCATCGATAACATCGTCGCGCTGCGCTCGAACGGCACTGCTCTACCCCACACATTTTGGTGGTTGGTTGCAGGCGAGTTTGCGCTCGCGGCCTTCGCGGCCATGCTGATGCGCGTCGTGGACTATTGCGATACCGCGCTGGCGGAGAGATTTATGCGCCATATCAGCGTGCGTTTGATGAAGCACGCCGCGAATCTCGATTTGATGTCGTACGAAGATCCAATTTTCTACGACAAGCTGGAACGCGCGCGGGTGCAGAGCACCGACCGCGTGCAGATGATCAAGATCGCCGGACGGCTGGTGCAGGAAGTCGTCACCACCGTCAGCTTGGCGGCGGGAATTTTGTTTTATGCGCCCTGGTTGCTGCTCGCGCTGATCATTTGCGTGGTGCCGGCATTCCTCGGTGAGACCCATTTTGCGTTTCTCGGTTATTCGATGAGTTTTCAGCAGACCCCGGCCCGCCGCGAATTGGATTATTTGCGGATGGTCGGCGGCACCAAAGAAGGCGCGAAGGAAGTGAAGCTGTTCGGTCTCGCTCCTTTCCTGGTGAACCGCTATTCGGAAGTTGCGACGGAGCTATGCGATCAGACGTTGCGCGTCGCGCGCCGCAAACTTTCGGTGGGATCGCTGCTGGCTTTGCTGGGCGTGGCGGGTTACTACGGAACCTATGCTTTCGTGATTTTGCAGACGGTGCGCGGAAGTCTCACCCTGGGCCAGATGACTTTGCTGGCCGGAGCAATTGCCGGCGCCAGCTCGAATATCCAGGCGGTTTTTACCACCTTTTCCGAAATCGCGAATCAGGCGTTGTTCATGACCGACTTGCTCTTATTCTTCTCCGTAAAACCGAAAATTTCTTCGATGCCTAACGCACTCCACGTTCCCAAGAAGATTCATGAGGGTTTCGAATTCAAGAATGTTTCGTTCCAATATCCGGGAAGTTCGCGCCAGGTCTTAAAGAATGTCAGCTTCAAGCTCGGCACTTCTGAACGAATCGCGATCGTGGGCGAAAACGGCCAGGGCAAAACGACCATCGTCAAGTTGCTCACGCGCCTGTACGAGCCCACCGAAGGCCAGATCCTGCTGGACGGAAAAGATCTTCGCGAGTACGACCTGGAAAGCCTGTGGTCCCAGATCGGCGTGATCTTCCAGGACTTCATGCGTTATGAAATGACGGCTTCAGCGAATATCGCCGTGGGCCGCATTGAGGAAATCAAAAACCAGTTCTTGATCCGCGCTGCGGCGAATAAGAGCCTGGCGGAACACGCCATTCGCAAGCTGCCGCAAGGCTTCGATCAGGTTCTGGGCTCCCGCTTTGAGGGCGCCGTGGACCTATCCGGCGGCGAATGGCAGAAAATCGCTATCGCCCGCGCTTACCTGCGCGATGCGCAGCTGTTGATTCTTGACGAGCCAACGGCCGCGCTCGACGCACGTTCCGAACACGAAGTCTTCCAACGCTTTTCCGAATTGACCAACGGCAAAATGTCGGTGCTGATTTCGCACCGCTTCTCCACCGTGAAAATGGCCGACCGCATTCTGGTTCTGAAGAACGGCGAGATTGCCGAACAAGGCAAACACGACCAGCTGATCAAGACCGGCGGCGCGTATGCGGAGATGTTCGAACTGCAGGCTGCCAGCTACCGCTGAGCATTCCAAAATATTAGAAACGCAAGATCTTAAACCAGCTCCTGCGGTGGCAGGGGCTGGTACGGTTTAAAGCCCGCCCGCAACATCCCCCGCTGCGCTTCTGGATTTTTCATGAACGTGTTCCAGACAAAGCCCGTCCGCGCATTTTCGGCCATCACCATGGTAATTCCGGTATCGATTCCGACCACGTCGCTGTCGTACCAATTGGTCAGCGGATTAAACGCGTCGACGAAACCGTATCGGCTCCACGTCCCAGCGCCGTAACGATTGTAGATATTGCGCAGGACGCGAATCGCCGGACCGGGGAGAAACGGCAGAGAGCCTGCCTGTGGCGCACGGCACGACGGTGCCATCGATCGGGCCGGTCGCGGGCGGGCCACCCCAGACCACATAGCCTTTCGCCGAATCAGACGCCGTAATCCCCCACAGATCGTTGCTGTAGGTCGGAAACTTGTCGGACAGGCTCAGGCAAAAGCGGCGGTGAATGTCCGACGCCACGATCGAATTCTGGAAATAATCAGCATACTTGTCGCGCTTCCCGCGAAAATCGAACCAGGCCTGCGAATACTGGTGCACGAACAGCGGCGCGTTCGAGCCGATGAATTTGATCCCGTCGTACTCGAAATCGGTGCGCTTCCACGCATCCCAAGTGGTCGTCGGCAGCGGATGCGACCCCGAGCCCAGCCCCATCAGATACATCATCATCATTTCGCTGTAGCTGTCCCAGCGATACTGCAAAAATCCGGATTCGGGCGTCCAGCCATGGGGCAGGATGCGGGTGTCCTCGGAAAGCCACTTCCAATCCACCCGGTTGAAAATATCGTGCGCCAGCTGGCTGATTTCAGAATGCTGGAAATGCTGGCGGCAGGTCAAAATTCCGCACAGCAACAGCGCGGTGTCCACCGACGAAAATTCGGACTGCCAAAGCCTCTCGCCGGTGCTGATGTTGGCCCAGTGATAAAAGAAACCATGTTCGTTGGGCAGCGTCTTCCACAGAAAACGCAGCGTCGCAATAACTCGTTCTCGCGCTAGCGCCGCGGTGACGAATCCGCGTTTCTCTCCGATGCATAGCGCGGTCAGCCCAAAACCCGTCGCCGCGGTGCTGCCCAGAACTCCGGCACCGGACGCACGCACGTTGCAACGATCCCGGACCATTCCCGTTTTGGGATCGGCTTGATCCCAAAAAAATTGAAAGCTGGCTTTCTCCAGGTCTTCCAGAAACGCGTGGTCGCGTTCAGTCAGGTACGTAGGAGGGGGCAGCTCCGGCTTGGGCGGCGCGATGATCTGCGGTTCCAGCGCATTTGCTGCACGCAGAGGTGCCAACAGCGGCGCAGCGCACAACGAAGCGCCCGCCAACTGCCTCATCAAATCTCGGCGCGAGATGCTAACTGGCCTGGATTCTTTCGTACGCACCTAACAATGTTAGACGAACCGGACTGCGATTGAAACTATTCGCGCGAGGACCGCGATAGTCAGTTAATGGCTCAAAGCATCGAAGATGTATCGGGTAGCTGACATATCAGGTCGTGCTCTGGAATCGCTTAGCGCTATCTGACGGAAGGTAGGAGGGGCCGCTCGTTCATGGGGGAGACTAGAACGGCCCCTTCTGGGGGAGAAAAACGTGGCATCCAATTGCGTGTGTTGGGGGTGAAATATGTCATCGGGGCTCAGGATATGAAATTCCGCCGCGCAGTCCAATACGGCGGTAAACGTAATTAAAGTGGGGAACTTCCTGTAGAAACGGCGGCACCTCGCTGGGGCGGGAACCGGAACCTCAGTTTCTGTACGAATAAAAGGTGTCGCTGCGGCCCAGATGCTCTACGGCCGAGATCAGCAGCCGGTTCGAGTCCGATTTCAATACCAACCCCTGGGCGCCGGCGGTCTGCACCAATCTGGTGAGCTCTGGGACGTCGTGCAAGGTGAGGATCAAGATGTGCGAGTCGGGAAATTCCCGATGGATCCTGCGGGTGGCTTCCAGTCCGTTGAGGTGTGGCATGATCATGTCCATTACCACCACGTCCGGCTGTAGCTTCTCGGTTTTTTCTATGGCTTCCAGACCGTTCGCCGCTTCCCCACACACCACCCAGCCGTCCTGGGATTCGAGTAGGGCCTTTACGGCTCGACGCATGTAGGGCTGGTCGTCGGCGATTAGAATACGGAGTTGTTTTTGGGTCATCGTAAATTCAAGTGGTGAATACGGCGCCGCGTTTTTGTGGCGCCGCCTTCCTGAGCACCCTAGGCCTCGATGATTTTGTTTCGAATCGCGTAGCGCACCACTTCACTGACGCAATGGCAGTCCAGCTTGCGCATGATATTGGCCCGATGGGTCTCGGCGGTCTTCACGCTGAGGCCCAGCGCCACAGCTACTTCCTTGCTGCTTTTTCCTTCCGCCAGCAACTGTACGATTTCCCGTTGACGCGCGGTCAACCGGCCAGCCTTCGGCTGGGTGTCGGAGGCCGCGGGACGGGCGTCGCCTTTCAGGAAACCGTCCAGGATCATCTGCGCGACGCGCGAGGTGAAGAAAGTCTTGTTGCGGCGCAGCGCTTCCATCGCCGCCAGCAAATCCCGCCCCGCATCCGTTTTTAGAATGTAACCTCTGGCCCCAGCATCAAGCACTTCCCGGATCAACGGGTCGGATTCGTGCATGGTGAGAATCAAGACCTTGGTTTGTGGCCGCATCTTTAGAATTTGCCGGGTCGCTTCCAGCCCGTTCAAAGAAGGCATGGAAAGATCCATGACCACCACGTCCGGTACCAGGTCTTTGGCCATGGTGACTGCGTTGCGGCCATCAGCCGCTTCGCCCACCACTTCACATTCTCGCTGCCCGTCTAAGATTGCGCGCAAGCCTTTTCGCACGATTTCGTGATCGTCTGCGATCAACACTTTCATCGTCGCCATTCTTTCCCCCCAAGTTGCTTCCGCTTCTAAGAATCTGATCACCAAGAAAATTGATCGTTGCGAGCAAGGGAATGAGCCGCTTACAGAACCGTTAGTGGATCAGGCTTTCAGTATTCCTGTTCTGGCGGGAGCGACAATACAAGAATCGCTGTAGTAGCACTGCCAGATAGCTTGAGGGTCGGATTTGGCTCAGAAAAGCTCAGGAACAGGCCTAAATCGTAGCCTGGCACGCGCGGCAACCTACAGCGATTGCGGGGTGCGCCTACCTTCTAATCCGTATGGCCCAATTGGCGGTTAAAGAATAAAGTCCCCGGTCAGGCGGTGGCGTTTCGGATGCTTCCGAATCTTAGTTTTGAAACTGTGAAGTGCGGGAGGACCAAATGTTGCGTTACGCCTTGATTTTCTTTATCGTCGCGCTGATCGCGGGAATCTTTGGATTCTTCGGAATAGCCGCGGCCGCGGTTGGTGTCGCGAAGATTCTGTTCTTCGTTTTCCTGGTCTTGTTCCTGGTCTCGCTGGTTTCCGGGCTGATGGGTCGCGCATAGGCCGGTCTGGCATTCGACGAATTTCGTGGTTGACGGTTGTCCCTAAGGAGTCCGAATGAAAGGTCTATCGGTGATCGGAGTTATTTTGATCGTGCTGGCGGTGATCTCCTTCGCCTATCAGGGCATCACCTACACCACCCACAAGAAAGTGATCGATCTCGGGCCGCTGCAAGCGACCACCGAGCAGCATAAAACGATCCCACTTCCTCCTCTTTTCGGGGGGCTGGCCTTGGTGGGCGGGATCGTGCTGTTGGTCGCGGGCAGTAAAGCGACCTCTTGAAAGTTTAATCCTGGTCGATACCGCGCCAGATTCCGGATCGCGTCATACGTTCATACTGGATTCGGAGTCTGGCGTGTTTTTACGTCTAGAAATTATCCCAGTACTACTCGGAGCTGGTGCACTTGTCCATCGTCGACCAGCGGGATGCTGGCCGCGCCCGCCAGGATTTTCCCATCGAGTTCGGTCAGCGCGACTCCCTTGGACACGCTCGACGGATTTTCCACTTTTATTTTGTAAGTCGACGAGTGATAACGAAACTCCATCGAGTAACTCGGCCAATTTCGCGGAATACAAGGATCGATCGAGAGCATCATCCCGCGCACCCGCAATCCCAGTATCCATTCAATCCCGGCGCGATAGAGCCATCCGGCCGACCCGGAATACCAGGTCCATCCTCCACGCCCCAGGTGGGGATTCTCCGCATACACGTCCCCCGCCACTACGTACGGTTCGGTTTTGTAACGCTGCACGCGAACTCGCGAATTTGTGCGATTGATCGGATTCAGGAAACGGAACATCTCAATCGCTTTGTCCCCGTCACCAAGGGCCGCAAAAGCAATCAAGGTCCACGTGGATGCGTGCGTGTACTGGCCGCCATTTTCCCGAATGCCGGGCAGATAGCCCTTGATGTATCCAGGATCGTGCGTGGTCTTGTCGAACGGCGGCGTCAGCAGCAGGAGGACGCCTTCCGGCCGCTTCACCAGCAGTTGATCCACGGCGGCCATCGCCCGGATCGAACGCCCACGCTCAGCCGCGCCACTGATCACGCCCCACGATTGCGCGATCGCGTCGATCTTGCATTCTTCATTGGTGGATGAGCCCAGCGGCGTTCCGTCGTCGAAATAAGCCCGGCGATACCACTCGCCGTCCCATCCATCCTTCTCCAGCGCCGCTTTCAGTCCGCTGACGTGAATTCGCCAATTTTCCGCGCGTTGGTGTTCACCGCGCGCGTCGGCAAATTTTGCGAATTCCCACATCACCGTGTGCAGGAACCAGCCCAGCCAAACACTTTCTCCCTTTCCTTCCGCGCCAACGAGATTCATGCCGTCATTCCAATCGCCGGTGCCCATCAGTGGCAATCCATGGATTCCCACTTTCAGGCTGCGATCGATGGCCCGCGCGCAATGCTCGAAAATCGTGGCGCGCGTGGTGGAAATGCGCGGTTGAAAATACGACTCCAACTGCCCTTCCGCGAGTTCGTCGCCCTCCAGAAACTCAACCTGCTCCTCCAGCACGGTCATATCACCGGTGGCCTCGACGAACTGATTCACTACATACGGCAGCCAGAGCAGATCGTCCGACATGCGCGTGCGAATTCCGCGTCCGGACGGCGGATGCCACCAGTGCTGCACATCTCCTTGCGTGAATTGATGTGCGGCCGACAGCAGAATCTGGTCGCGGGTAATTCCCCGCCGCGCTACGCTCAGCGCCATCACGTCCTGTAATTGGTCCCGGAAACCATATGCACCGCTGACCTGGTAGAACCCCGCTCGACCCCAGATGCGGCAAGAAAGCGTCTGGTAGAGCAGCCAGCGATTCAACAAAATATCCATGCTGGAATCGGGCGTCGCGACCTGGACGTTGCCCAGCGTATCGTCCCAGCGCCGCTTCACGTCTTCCAGCACAGCATTCAGGTTTTCTTTGCGGTAACGCCGCAACAACTCGCGCGCGCGATCGACGTTTTCCGTTTGGCCCAGGAAGAAAACGATTTCGACTTGGGAACCGGGCTTAAGCTCGACGGTGGTCTGCAGCGCGCCGCAAGGGTCGAGCCCTGCGCCAACTTTGCCGGAGAGTAGACCGTTGCGTTCGAGCGCCGCCGGGCAATCCGCCGAGCCATTGCGGCCCAGAAACTCGGTGCGATCTCCGGTATAGGAAGTTTGCTGGCTGCGGAACGCCGCGAACGCGACCCGTCCGCCGAATTCGTTCTTCCAAGCGCTACGCGCCAGCAGCGCCTGCGATCCCGTATCGAACTCGGTGGCTATGTACGGCGCGGTTGCCCGCGAACTCCCCAGCACCCATTCCACGTAGGCCGTGACCGATAAACGCCGCGCACGCCCCGAATCGTTGCGCAAGGTGAGCCGTGAAATCTTTATCGGGTCCTCAGGTGGGACAAATTGCAGCAATTCGTGGGTGATGCCATGCGATGCATGCTGAAACACGCTGTACCCTTGCCCGTGCCGCGCGATGTAGGTGGCCGCATCGTCGCGCATGGGCAAAGCCGTGGGCGTCCACACCTCTCCGGTCGTTTCGTCGCGAACGTACAGCGCCTCGCCCGGGGTGTCAAAAATATGGTCGTTCGACCACGGCGTGATTTGATTCTCGTGGCTGTTCTGCGACCAGGTAAAGCCGGAGCCTGACTCGGACACCAGAAAGCCAAAATCCGGATTCGCGATCACGTTGACCCACGGTTCCGGCGTGCGAATTCCTTCTCCCAGAATCGTGACGTACTCCCGGCCGTCTTGCGCGAATCCGCCTAGGCCATTGAAGAAATTCAGCGACTCGTGCGGCAATTCGGCGTCTGGCTGCTTTGCCGTCCGAGCCGCGTGCGGTGGCGCTGCTGGAAGCGGCTCGGTTTGCTGGGATCGGGTGATCTGCTCGACCAGCGTGCCACGCCGGCTCAGCAACACGGCGCGCGCCACACTTTGAATTTGGGCGCGAATTTCCGCCGAAATAAGGTCTCCGCGCAGCAGGAAAATTTTTCCCCCGGTTCCGCCGGCGTCGGGCGACAACCTTAACTGGCTGCCGCGCACCAGCGCTTCCAGCGAATCCTGCAGATCCTGAATGTAGGACGTGGCTTTCTCGTTGATGATGACCACGTCCGCGGAGAGCTGCTTCATGCGCCAGTACTCGTGCGCGCGGAGCAATTGCCGGATCAGCCCGACGTCATCGGAATCGTCGACGCGTACCAGCATGATCGGCAGATCGCCCGAAATTCCCTGCGACCACAAGCTCGAAATTTCCAGCGGCGTACGGCTGAGAGTTTCGGACGACGGACGCAGCGACGAATCTATGTACAGAACATCGTTGGCCAGCCGTTGAAACAGGATCGCTTCCTCCGACGTGATGCCCAGGTGGTTCAATTGAACTTGCGCCTGGGTCCAGGCCAGCGTGATGGTGCGTTCGAATGCCCGGCTGTCGCGATATTTGTCGGCGAGATCGATCGCTTCTTCCCGCGTCGCCGCCGCGATCGTGGAGAAAATCAGATCGCACGGTGCCGCCCGGCGGAACATGAACCGTGCGCCGCAAGCTGATGATGGGGTCGAGGACCGGACCGACCGTATTCGATAGCGGCCGCCCGTCCATGATCGACACCGGATTTTTCAGCGATCGCGCCCGGCCCACGAACCGCGCGCGGTCGGTTTCATATTGCAGGTCGCCGACGGTTTCGCCGTCGGTGAACATCAAATGCGCGGCCCACACCGAGGCTTCGTCGTTCGATCGTTTGCGGCGCGTGGCCACCAGCGCGCCGACTTCCGGTACAAACTCCGTCTCCACAAATAACTTCGCGAACGCGGGATGCGAAACGTCCGCCGCCTGCGAGGTTAGTGATAATTCCGCGTAGGAGGTAACTTGAATGACCCGTGCGCGCACGCCGAGATTGGTGATCGAAACGCGCCGGACTTCGGCGTCGTCTTCGGACGAAACCACCACGTCGAGCTGCGTGGTGAGCGAACGGTCGCGACGAATGAATTCGGCGTGGTCCTCAAAAAAGATGGCCTCGTAGGCATCCGGATCAACCGTGCTGGGCTGATATCCCGCGGACCAGACATTCCCGGTCTGCTCGTCGCGCAGATAGATGTATTGGCCCCAGCAATCGCGGGTGGGATCTTCGCGCCAGCGCGTGATCGCGGTATCGCGCCACCGGCTGTACCCGGAGCCCGCCGAAGTGAGCATCACGGCGTAACGTCCATTGGACAAAAGATGCGTCCGCGGCGTGGGCTCGAGGGGCAGGCCGAAAGCGCGCACGACCGGCGCTACCATTTCGCGGATTCGTGATGCCGCTGAAACTTCCTCGGCCCGGGGACGAGCGACCAGCACGTCGCGTGGAGTACGCTCCTGCAACAGCAACTCCGTAGCCTGCACGATGGGCTCGGAATGGAATCGCGTTTTCATCAAGCCGTTGGTCAGCACGTCGGCGAAGGCCACCAGCGCCATGCCCTGGTGATGCGCCATGTAGGCGTGAATGACCGCCACTTCTTTTCCTTCCGGAACGCGCGTCTTGGTGTAGTCGAGCGATTCGTAAAACCCGTAAGCGCCGCGGCCGCCCTGCTGCGCGATACGTTCCAGATTTTGCACGGCGAACGACGGTTTGATCATCGCGGCCAGTGCGGTGGCGTAGGGTGCGATGACCAGATCCTCACTCAATCCGCGTTTCAGCCCCAAACCCGGCACGCCGAAACTAGAATATTGGTAGGTGAAATCGATGTCGCGGACGTTGAAAGCCGATTCCGAAATTCCCCACGGCACTCCGCGTTCCGCACCGTATTCCATTTGCCGGAACACCACCTGCTCGTACGTCTGGTACAGCATGCTTTCTTCGGGCGAGCGCATCACCAGGGCCGGCATCAAGTATTCGAACATCGAACCGGACCAGGAAATCAGCGCCGATCCACGGCCGACCGGCGTCAGCGCGCGGCCCAGCCGGAACCAATGCGACGACGGAACTTCGCCCTTGGCGATGGCGATGAAACTGGTAAGTCGGGCCTCCGATGCCAGCAAATCGTAGCAACTTGCATCCAAGGTTCCGTCACCGGGTCGGAAGCCAATTGAAAATAATTTTCGCGGCTCGTCGTACAGAAATCTGAAGTCCATCCCGGAGAAAAAATTATCCGCAGTGTGAGCAACCGCGTGCAACCGGCGGGAAAGAGCCGAGACGTCGTGCATGGCGCTATCCAGCGCCGCCGTCCAAGCGTCAATTCGATTCAGAACATCGTTGTTTCTCGAAGCGTCACTCAAAATTTTGGTGCGCAACGCGGCCAGGTCGCGCAATGCGGATTCGAAGCATTCCGAGGCGGTCTCGATGGTCGGCACCGAGCGGAAGTATGGTTCGACCGCGTCCCATTCCGGAGACTTGCCTGGCGCGCTTTCGCTCAGAGCACGAATGTATTTGTCGTCGAGCCGCAGCATCGGAAGCAACATCCGAGCGTCCCGGAAATGACTTTCAATGCACGCCCGCGCCGCCTCCGCCCACACGCGCAATTCCGAATCGGCCGGCTCGGCGAGTTCCTGCGCCAGGGTCTGGGCCATGTCGGATACGGTCTGGGCGCGCTCGCGCAGATTCACAAAGCGCAGCGCCCAATCCCGCGGACTAGCTGGAACCGGATCCAGCATCGCGGCCAACGCATCCACGGCGTTGCTCAGTTGTTTGCGGGTCACGGTGTGCGTTCGTTTTTCGTCCGGAAGCGCGGTCAGGGATTCCCGCAACAACTGGATGGCATCCCCCACTCCCGCGAACAGGCTCGATTCCACGCACACGCTCTCCGCGAGATCGCGGCACCCTCGTCCGAGCACCAGAAGATGCCCCGCGAGATTTCCGCTGTCCACGCTCGAGATGTACTTCGGTTCGAGGGGCTGCAGACGAACCGTGTCGTACCAATTGTAAAAATGGCCGCGATACAGCTCCATCTGCCCGAGAGTTTGAAAGCTGGATTCCAGCCGCTGCACCGCTTCATCGGTGCCAATCCATCCCAGGTCGCGCGCACACAAGTTTGATAGCAGGCACAGGCCAATATTTGTCGGCGAAGTTCGATGAGCAACCACCGGCTTGGGATCTTCCTGAAAGTTATCCGGGGGCAGCCAGTGATCCGTATCGGTCAGAAATTTTTCAAAGAACCGCCAGGTGCGGCGGGAGATGGAACGCAGCGCGCGAACATGCTCCACCGAGATGGGTTCGACGTCTTGCGCCACGGGCGGCAGGCTGATCCAGCGCGCCACCGCCGGCGCCGCAATCCAGAGCAGCGCGAACGGAATCGCCGCCTCAATCGCGTGCGGCCGCACCAATCGAACCGCGCCAAGCGCGGCCAGCGCCAGCACCACGCCGCCAGACATGCGCTTGTAAACGCCGGCGATTTTGAGGTTCACTGCGTGACGGGCCTGCGCCGCCGTCATCCACTGCAGCATGTTTTTGTGCGTGACAAATACCCGTACCAGCGTGCGCACAATCGCGTCGCCCATCAACCACGCCTGGTACGCCACGAAAGTCAGCGTCAGCCCAATCTGCGAAACACCCAGCGAAAGATCGGAAAGCACGTTGCGCACATAGCTGCGTTTGGAGATGCCGCCAAATCGCGGGTTCAGTCCCACCAGGAACGGAATCAGCGGTGGTATCGCGATCATAGTCAGGACGAACCGCGTCCACATCCATGGCGACACATGCGGCAACAACCAGCCCCCCGCCATGGTCAAAAACATTGCCGGCGCCGAAAGCGTGCGGCGCAGATTGTCAATCATCTTCCAGCGGCTGATCGCCGGGATTGAAATTTTGCGGCCGCTCTGCGAACTCTTGCCGAATCCGAGAATCCAGGGAAGCAGCTGCCAATCGCCTCGCGCCCAGCGGTGCTGCCGCAGCGCGCCAGCTTCGTAATGCGAGGGGAATTCATCGAAGAGCTCGATGTCGGAGGCCAGCGCGGCGCGCGCGAAGGTGCCTTCGAACAGATCGTGGCTCAGCAGGGTGTTTTCGCCCACTTTGCCGTCGATGGATTTGTCAAAAGCGTCGAGGTCGTAAATCCCCTTGCCGGTGAACGATCCTTCGCGGAACAAATCCTGATAAACGTCGGACACGGCAGCCGCATACGGATCAATTCCGCTGGGGCCGGAGAAAATTTTCTGGTACAGCGATCCTTCGTGGTTGGTCGGCAGCGATGGAGTAACGCGCGGTTGCACGATGCCGTAGCCGTCCACTACGCGGCCCAACTCGGCGTTGAACTCCGGCCGGTTCAGCGGATGAGCCATGGTGCCCACCAACCGGCTGACGGTACCGCGCGGCAAGCGCGTATCGGCGTCGAGCGTGACGACATAACGAATGTCCTGCAGCGAATGCGCGTCCTGCCCGGGAATTTCCATAAACGAAGTTTTCGCCGAGCCGCGCAGCAGATGGTTCAGTTCCTGGAGCTTCCCGCGTTTGCGTTCCCAGCCCATCCATTTATTTTCTTGGGGATTCCAGTGGCGTCTACGATGAAACAGGAAAAATCGAGCGCCACCGGGCGCCAGCCCGTGTCTCTTATTCAAATCGGCGATGGCGGTGATAGCAGTCTCAAGAAGTTCATCGTCGCCGGCCGCGGTTTCGGCATCGGCATCGGTCCAGTCGGTGAGTAGGGCAAACCGCAAATCGCCATCGGGATTCGCCAGGTAATGAATCTCCAGATCGTCCACGTTGCGCTTGGTGCCATCCGGCGAGGTGAGCAGCGTCGGTACCACCACGATCGTGCGCAGCGTATCCGGCACTCCGGTACGGAATTCCATTCGTGGCAAGGTGCGCGGCCCTAGCAAGTCCGTGACCACGCGATTGATCAGCGCAATCGACAAATCCGAAGCAGGAATCGCCGCCAGGATTCCCATCAGAACCAAGTACGGCAGCGTCAGTCCCAATTCCTTCGCGTGGCTTAAAGGGATCGCGAGAATGATTGCCGTCAGAATTGCGATGGTGCCCAAATATCCCGGGACCGCGTGCCGCACATACTGGCGCAACAGTCCGCGCCGCCAGGGAATCTTGAAACCGAGTTCCCTCTCAAATTCCGCGCGGCCATGCGAAATCAGGTAGTAACCGGGATCGGAGCGCCGCTCGTCCGGCCCCCTGCCCATTTCCATGCGTTTCGCCCAAAGCACGCTTCGCGCGTTGCACCGCGCGTTCGGCAATTTCAATTTCACTGTGATGCGAACCGCGCGCCAGATCTTCGATCGCATGCCGGTAGTAATCGCGCGTGGCGAAATCCATTTCCTCAAAGTTGCTGCCCTGCCGCAGGGCCAGGTCCACCAGGCTGATGCTTTCAAAAAACGAGTGCCAGTCGAACTCCGACGTCAGCCGCATGCTGGTGATGATGTTGCGCACGGTCACGGTCATTGCCGCTTGTTCCTGCAACTCGGCGCGTACAATCTCGTCGGAAGTGGTGCCTTGCGCCGTCAGCCTTTCATCCAGCCAGGTGAGAATCGGCCCGACCTTGGGGTCCAGGTCGCGCAAACGCTGGATCAAACGCACCGCGAAGGCGCGCTCGAGCGGCATGTTGTCCAGACTGCGCAATACTTGATCGGGCGAGACGGCCTGCTGCCCTCCGGTGCCCAGCACCTGATCGGCCAGGGCATCGGCCTTCAAACGCGCGTGGCGGCTGTAGACAATCCGTTCAGCGATTCGCCGCAGATTTTCCACCAGCACGATACGCAGAATGATCGCGACGGCCCAGAGTTCGCCGATGCTAAGCGGTTGCACGCGCTGATAGGTCATGATGAAACGGTGCAGTACTTCGGGGTCCAGACGGCTGTCGGTGTGCGCCACGTAAGCCCAGGCCACGCCATACACGCGTGGATATCCTGCCAGGTGGCCGGAAACTAGTTTGGGAAGCTTGCGGTAAAAACCTACGGGCAGGTCGTCGCGAATTTCGCGGAGTTGTTCTTCCACGATGTAGAAGTTATCGAGCAGCCATTCTGCGGCGGGCGTAATGCTTTGTTCAAGTTCAACCGCGCGGGCCGTCGCGCGATAATATTCGAGCAGGCGGCGCCCATTTTCCAGCACGCGCGGAAGCAGCGGCCGGCCCGGACTTGATTCCGCATCCACCACTTCTTGCGCCGCGGCCAGGCTTTCGGCGTGCTGCTCCAATCGCTCGACGCTGAAAAGTTCAGCGCGAATCGGCTCTTCGAGAGCGGTGGTTATGACGGTCGGGGACGGCGCTGAGCTCATGCAACCCTTTAACGGCGATTGTTGCGAGCCTTAGACACAATTCGCCTAATTCCTAATTGAAGCTAACCGTAGGATTTTGCTAGGTCCGCGCCCTATTGGCAATACATGACGACCGGAATCTCACTACAGGAAATAGCCTGAGGCTATACGGACAGCCATGTATGGCGACTTCAGCGAAGCTGAACGAAACTAAGGCACAGACACTCTTGTTGTTCGATCCTAATGTTCGCAATTCCAACCAGGGGAGCCGATGCTCTTATTGATTCTTACGGTAGTCCTGATAGTCGCGTTGATTGGCTCCGTTCCGAAGTGGCCGCATAGCAGAAACTGGGGTTATTTTCCCAGTGGTGCCGTGGGTTTGATCCTGGTAATTCTTCTCGTTCTTTACTTACTTGGGCGTTTATAACTTAGCTGAATCTTCTGATGCAGAATGTCAATTTCGACCGGCTGCGGACTTTTCTGATAGGCCCATTTGCGATCGCCCTAACGCAGTAAGGTCTGCTTCCGTCCCGCGGCCTTCAAAGTCCACCTCGAAATCATCCGCGGCAAAATCCGGTGGTGTCTTACCTGCCAAAAACGCAGGAGCCTGTTTGCCCAAATATGCATTGTTCTTTGCGCAGCCCGGAGTCGAGGCAATGTACATCACGTTACTGTAACCTTTTCCGCGATGTTCGTTCTCGACGGCGTGGATCAAATCGGAATGCCAGAACACTGTGTCGCCCGGCTCCATTAGCGGAATCGAAGTGACGGCCTGCAGCAAAAGGCTGTGGTATTTCGGATTGACCGAAAGCGCCCGGCCCGGCTCCGCACCGCACAAATCATCTTCCGGTACATCATCCTGCAACGCGCGCAGCAGCACGTAAGCCATGGCGTCGGCGATTGGAATCAATTGCAACGTGCCGTCGCCATGGCCCTGACGAGTCAGGGCCGTCCACCCCTGGAACGTGCGGAACATGGAACAAACGGCGGGCGAAGAAACTTCGCGCACTTCCGGTCGCCAGGCTGCGTCGAAGGCGTTGTACTCCCGCCAGTTTCCCGAAAATACGTGACGATAAACTTTGCGGAAATTGTCATCAAGCCAGCGTTCCACCGAACCGCCGTCGACGTGCGGCGAAAGCCCCAGCGTCGCCGAACCCGGCGGGCGCCGACGAATCCGGTCCGCATACGCCGGAACCTCATTGGCATCGAAGTGCCGCTGGCCTTCGCTTTCAGCCTTCCAGAGACTATTCATGAACACCCGAACTTTAGTCAGTGATTCGGATTGCCGTGCTTCAACCTGCGGGCGCGACCAGTAAATTCCATAAATTTGCGGCTTGGCGGACGCCAGCGTACCGAAATATTTATCTTCCGCCGCGTTGGCCAGTTTTGCGTCCAGGCCATTCTCTTCGACATACGTCGCGATTTGCCGGTCCCACGCCTCGGCCTGTGACGGCTCGAATGTCTTGCGAATCACGCACGCCCCGCGACCCTGAATCTTCGCTTTCAACTCGGCCGGCACCGTCCCGGCCGCAATGGCGGAATACTGCACGATGGGCACAACTGCCTGGCCCGCCTCGCGCTCCGCGACAATCTGTTCTACGCGCCGGCTCATCTCCGCTTCCAGCTCGCGAAACACGCCGGCGTAATTCGGCAACGCCGCCCGCAACGCCTTCTTCGTGCTGCGAATCGATTCCGGCAGATTCTCGATTACCAATGGCGCCATGGTGGTCTCCTGTAAATCACGAAGGGCGAACGAATGCAGGGCGAGCGGCAGGAACGGGACGTGTTCCGTGCGGCATTCGCGAGGCGATCCCTGCCAACGGATTGCTACGCGATATGTAACACGCTTTGCGCCGGTTTTTCCAGGAAAGTGACGATCTCGCTGGGCATACGGCGTAACTGGCCCGGGTTTCTAGATTGGTACGGTCATCCGCTTACTATTGAGTGGACGCTCGCCACTCCCCCTAGAATGGAAGTTACTTTTACTCACACTTGTTATATAAGGATTTCCTAAATGACCCGGCCCATCGCTCAGACCCTTTTTGTCATTTTCCTGCTCGTCTCCGGCGCGTTCCACTCCCAAACAGGCGACGCGGTTCAACCTTGGAACCTCCCGCGCTTCGGCGATGACGCCACAACCCTGTACACCGCTGCGGCGAACATTCCGTATGCGGCCGGCACGGACGTGCTCGTAATCGACGACGAAGAAAGTTACCTCTTTGATGGCCAAGGAAAATCGGTCCTGACCCGGTACATGCTCTACAAAGTACTCACCCAGAGAGGCGCCGAGGGTTGGGACGGCGTCTCCAATCCCTGGGAACCGTGGCATGAGGAACGTCCGGTCGTGCGAGCGCGGGTGATCACCCCTGATTACGCGATCCATACCCTAGATCAGAAAACGATAACGGATGCTCCCGCCAAGGAAGACGAAGATCAGGTCTACAGCGATCGCCGTGTGTTACGCGCTCCACTTCCCGCGATCGCGGTTGGATCGCTGGTGGAGGAAGAAGCGATCGTGACCGAGAACAAGGCGCTGTTTGGATCCGGCACCGTCGCCAGATCGTACTTCGGCCGGTCCGTTCCAGTGCACTTTACGCGCTTAACCTTGGACAGTCCCGCATCGCTGCCGATTCGCTATGAGCTGCAGCTCTTGACCGACTTGAAGCCGGAGCGCTCCGAAGTTGACGGCCGGGTTCGGCTGGTTTTCGAACAGGGCCTTATCGAGCCGCGGGACGAACCCGTGACGCAGGCTCCGAGTGATGTCGCTCTTTATCCCAACGTCGTGTTTTCCACTGCGGATTCCTGGCAGAAGATCGCGGCGGAATACGGAAAGATCGTCGACGCTCAAATGGCATCGAGCGACGTGAAGCCGCTGGTGCAAAAGTTGATCGCCGGGAAGGAGTCACGGGAAAGCAAGGCCAGTGCCGTGTTGCAATATTTGGATCGTGAGGTTCGGTATACCGGTGTCGAATTCGGTGATGCCGCGATCACGCCGCGCACTCCGGCCGAAACCTTGAAACGCAAGTATGGCGATTGTAAGGACAAAGCAGCGCTGCTGGTGGCCATGTTGCGCGCTGCCGGAATCCCCTCCTACGTTGCGCTGCTCAACGCCGGCGCCCGGCAAGATGTTTCTGCGGAAATTCCTGGAATGGGTCTGTTCGACCACGCCATCGTGTTTGTGCCGGGCTCACCGGAATTGTGGATCGACGCGACGGATGAACGCGCTCGCCTGGGACAACTTCCCTCGGCCGATCAAGGTCGCTTTGCGCTCATCGCGCGAGACGAAACCAGTTCGGTCGTGCGCATTCCCGAGACATCTTCCAGTGAAAATCTCCTGGTCGAAAAACGGGAATTCCATTTGGCGGAGAATGGCCCCGCGCGCATCGTGGAAATTTCCGAACCGCATGGAAGTCTGGAGTCCCCCTATCGTTCCTATTTCAGCGACCCGGAGGGGAAGGAGCTTCATAAGGAATTAAACGACTACGTAAAGTCGCAATACCTGGCGGAGCGCCTGGATCACGTCGAACGCTCCGATCCCAGCGACACTTCGAAACAGTTTACTTTGCGCCTCGAGGCTAATCGCGGAAAACGTGGTTCCACCGAACTCGACGGAGCGGTCATCGCCATTCGTCTGGAGACCATTTTTGAAAGGTTGCCGGCGGAACTACAGCAGCGCGAGCGTGTCGATAAGAAGGACCCGTCCGCCACGGATAAACCCATCAAGCCGAGAACGATTGATTATCAACTATCGTTGGCCTTCGCGACCGAATGGCAATACCGCGTAATCCCGCCGGAGGGCTATCAGCCCAAGCCCCTCCCTCCCGATAAGCAGATCGCTCTCGGCCCCGCCCAATTGACCGAGAAATTTACCAGTGAAACGGATGGAACGGTACAGGGAGTCATACGTTTCGAGATGCCCAAACGCCGCTTCTCGGCGTCGGAGGGAACGGAGCTTCGGGATAAAGTTGCCGAGGTTCGTGAGGGCCAGCCAATTCTGATTTATTTTGAGCCCACCGCGCAGACCCTGCTGAACGCGGGCAAATATCGGGAATCATTCGCCGCCTACCGTTCGTCGATCGCCCTGCATCCCAACGATCCCATTCGTCACTTGCAGATGGCCGAGGCCTTGCTTGGCGCGGGAATGGGACAAGCCGCCCGCGATGAGGCGCGCCTTGCCGTGCAACTCGACCCTAAGTCGGCGCTCGCGCAAAAGACACTTGCGGAAATTTTTGAGTATGACCTGGTCGGCCGCAAATTTCGCCGCGGTAGCGATTATGCGGGCGCGGAGGAAGCGTATCGGGGAGCGAAGAAGCTAGATGCCGACGACGCTAGCATCCCCGGCAACCTGGCAATTCTTCTGGAGTATAACTCGGACGGTGAACGCTACGGTCGTGGCGCGAGGCTGAAAGACGCAATCGCCGAATATCGCTCAATAAAGCCGGAGGACCTGGCCGACATCGGACTCAAAAACAATCTCGCTTTCGCTTTGTTTTACGCCGGTGAATCCGCTGAGACTCTAAAATATGCGGAGAGCCTGAACCCTCAGCCAAACGGCTTGCTCGTCGCCGCCGAAACCGCCATGAATGGCGCAGCAGCCGGACTGGCCGAGGCCAGCAAGCGGACGTCCAGCGACGCCGACCGAAAAGACGTTCTGAAAGCGGCGGGAAATATGCTGATGCAGGCCCGCAAGTATAGCCAGGCAGCCGATCTGCTCGAAGGTGCCGCGTCCGGCGACAATGCTTCAAACACCATGAGCCTGGTGTCCATGTTGCGCAAGGCCCGTCCCTTCGAGGAAATCCAGTACCCCGATGACCCCACGGGCGTAGCCATGCGCGCCTTCCTGCTTACGGCCGACCCGGACTTAACCGTGGATAAATTGATCGCGATTTATAGCCGAAACGCCGTAAAGGTCATTCACAGCACGGACCGCGAAGAGCTGAAACAGGCTCTGAGCGCAGGACGACGAATGCGTCGAGGATTGGCTTCGAACGGTTTTTCCTCCGATGTCATGCTCGATTTGGTGGTGCAGACTGTGGAGATCACCACCGAAGGAGATGACGCTTCCGGATACCGGGTTAACTTGAAGATCCCGGGCGCCAACAACACCGTGATGTACGTCGTCAAGGAGGACGGCAAATATAAGATTCTCGACAGCGGAGAAAAGCCCAATTCCATTGCCTTGGAAGCGTTGGACCGCATCGCCGCCGGAAATTTGACTGGGGCGCAAGTTCTTCTTGACTGGGTCCGGGACAGTCAGCACATCGCCGGCGGCGACGATCCCATGGTCGGATACGCGTTTCCGCATATCTGGACCAAGGGTAAGCCTGGGGACGCGGATCACATGAAAATCGCGGCAGCCGCGATCCTGGACCAAACGCGAGCCACTGCGGCACAGGGCGTTCCGATTCTCGAAGCCGCGTTGAAATCAGCCGCTACCGATGGAGATCGTACAAATATTTTGCAAGCGCTCCGCACGGGCTATTTCAACCTGCGGGACTATGCCAAGTTGCTGGAGGTTGCGAACCAGTTGGAAAAGCAATATCCCGACTCGAAAAACATCCTCTTCAACCAACAGGCGGCTTTGCGTGGCTTGGGCCGATTTCAGGATGCCGATGCGCAAGCGAATACTTGGCTCAAACGGTTCCCTGATGACATCGAAGGACAGCGTTACCTTATTTTATCCGCCACCACGCGCGAGGATTACGCGTTGGCTCACAGTCTGGCGTTGAAGCTGGCCAGCAGCGGGAAGGCCGAAGCATCTGACCTAAATGGGGCCGCATGGAATGCCCTATTCACCGCCAAGGTTGACGACAACGACGTCCAGATGGCCACCCGAGCCGCCCAAATGACTCAACAACGGGACACGTCAATTCTGCATACGCTCGGCTGCGTATATGCCGAAGTCGGAAAAACGAAGCAAGCCCGGGAAGTATTGATCCAGTCCATGGACCAACTCAATCTCGATGAGCCCGACTCAAATTACTGGTACGCGCTGGGTCGAGTCGCCGAACAGTATGGAGAAGATAAAATCGCATCCGGTGATTACTCCAAAGTTGAGAAACCCGCGCGGGTCATTGAGATTCCAGATTCGTCCTACCGTCTCGCGCAGAATCGCCTCAAGGTGATGGCCAACAGCTCAGCCTCTGGGAAGCCCGCAAAGAACTAAAGTAGGGAGCGACGTAGCGCCGCTAAAATGGAATAGGACTTAAGGGAAGAAAATCCAACTAACACTCAATTTCCATTAGTGAGTTGGTGAGCCGGGTAGGACTCGAACCTACAACCCGCTGCTTAAGAGGCAGCTGCTCTACCATTGAGCTACCGGCCCACGGAAACTTTGAAATTGTAACACGAGACTTTCACGCGCCCAACGCGGAACGGCGGACCAAGCTTACGAATATTGGCGCAGGGTGGCGGCGATTTCCTTAGCCACCTGACGCGCGCGGACCAGATCTCCGGGTCCTAGAGAAATCGCCGCGACTCGCGCGTGACCGCCCGCCGCCATACTTTTCGCACAACGACGCGAGATTTACATCCTTGGGAGGTTCCTTCCAGGGGTTGGTACCCACCGAAATCTTGGCGCGCGCTGCCGAAGCGCTCACTCCCACGGAATACATCGCGTCCGGGAACAGATAATACGGAACAAATTTGTTGTAGCCCTCCAGGTCCAGATCGCTCACATCGAAATAAATCACGCCATCGCGAAAATCCGCGCGCTCGCGAAAGATGTCCACTGACTTCCGGTGGCGTTCGAGCAGCGGACCCAAATACTTCTGCACGATGGGCAGTTGAATCATCTCGCTCAGTGATTTGTAGGCCAGATCCGGAATCAGTTTAGGCACTAGGTCCGGGTCCGGTGCGGCTTCGATCACCAGCGCGAGCTGGGTAGCCGGATCGGTCATGCGCACCGCCGCTTCGGACGATTCAAATTGCGCGCCGTCAATAATGTCGCCCCAATGGATCAGTTCGGCGATCGGCTGCGCATCGAAACCGAATTTCTCCGACGCAATCGTGGCTAGAAACTTGGTGCAGGATTTGTAGGTCGGATCGTAGAACTTCCTTCCCGAATGATCGTTCGCGGAAATTTTCGGCGTCCGCGGGCGTCAGGAACGCGCTCTGGTGATGGTCGAACCACCAGGTCAGTTTCGGCGAGCTCGAATATTTGAAGTCCACGATGGCATTCTCGTCGCCGTCGAAGGTGTTGTCTTCGAACGGGTGCGAAGCCTTATGGGTCATCCCGGTATAGTAAAAATCCGCCTTCGGGTCGATGCATTCGCGATAGAAACGCGAAAAGATCGCCGCCGAAGACGCCCCGTCAAAACACTTATCGTGGAAACAAACTCGAACTTTCAATTCCGCTCCTGCCCCGGCTCTAAAATCCCGAATTCGCTAATGGGAAAGCCAATAAAGATGGACGTTCAACGCGAGGTTGTCAATAGCTAAGGGAGGTGGCGAAGCCGGCGGCAGGCGAAGAATTCAAGAAATGCCCGAAGGGCTCCCGCGGTCTGCAGGCCCGCCCTCGAACGCGCACCGTGTCGTTCTGGACTAGGATTTACCGAAAATCTGATCGGCCAAATCGGCCGCGATCGGCACCCGGAACTTCTCACCCTGGTAAGCCTTGATCATCAGCAAAATCCACAACACAAACCCCAGCACCGAAACCAGCCACAGCAAGCCGAGACCACCCATATGGAACCCGGTCCCGGTCAGGAACAACATTCCGCAAGACGATCCGAATGATCGTCAGCCCACCAAATACCACCATCGACTGCGCTGCATGAAACCGCACGAACGGCCGCTTGTCGATAAAGTAGAAAATCAAACCAGTGACCCATCCCAGGACATAGCAGAGTAGCCCCGCCACATTTTCCGACATCCCACTCGTTCCCGACCCGGCTGGACTAGCCATAACGCCTCCTGAAGTTGCGGCGGTTTGCGAAGCTCCGCAGTTAGGACAAAACGCAACACCATCCCCCACCATCGTTCCGCACTTGGTGCAATGTGGCATGAAACCTCCGAGTGGGCAGCTGCAACCTCATTGGTCGCGAAGCCTAGCAAAACCCAAGTATCGAGCGCAACGAGGAAATCAGCCAGGAACAGCAGCCCGGCGCTGGCGGGCCGTGCCGGTTCGTTCCCTGAATGAACTGGACAAACATCTCGGCACGGCACGGCGCTCCTGTTAAAATAGCTGCTTGCGGTCGTGGCGGAATTGGCAGACGCGCCAGCCTTAGGAGCTGGTGGGTGAAAGCCCGTAGGGGTTCGAGTCCCTTCGACCGCATACCTCAGCCTATGGCGAGTTCACGCCAAATCAATCCGATTTCGGCATTCGCCTGCCCTCGGTCGCGAATGGAACCATTAAGATTAAGGATCAGGTTAAGATAGCGTTCTTCATCATCGGCCGGAGAGTTTAGCGACGCCCGAGCGGCCCGCTGGTGAATCGCGGATGACCTTGGAAGCATGGAAGCGCTCACCAGAATCGACTACCAAGACGTCTTCTCCGTGAAGTGTCCCGCCCGAATGTCGACGACCGACGCCCTGCTAGGATTCTTCAATGCGGTACCAAGTGCGGTAAAAATTCTGATGGGCATCCGCAACGCAGTGGTCTCGACCCTGGGACTGAAGACTGCGCGCCATGGCCGTCAGCTCGATACCTCCGAATTAAGAACCGGGAACCGCGTCGGTCTATTCGAAATCGGTTCCATCACTCCGAAATCCGCCATGGTCGGGGCCGATGACGCTCACTTGGATTTTCGCGTGTTACTCGATATTCAGGACGAGATTTTGAACTGTACCACTGAGGTCAAATTCAACAACACGTTGGGCCGAGTTTATTTTTTCCTCGTAAAACCGTTTCACCGGTTGGTTGTCCCGGCGATGCTCAAATCCGCGGTCCGGTCATTCGAAGACCGGTAGCGGCCACGATTTCGGCGCGCCAGGCCGCGGCAAAGCGGTTTTGCGGTCGCTTCATCTTCGTTGACGCCAGAACACACATTGCTTATACTTAATGTTCACGCGGTGTTTGCCAGCCGCGCTTCCCTGCCGCTTCCTTCTCGCAATGTGAACAGGTGAAAGGCAGACCAACGCTAATTGGAGCTCGGCATTCTCTCGCCGATGCAATTCTGAAAAAATTCCTATGACTGAAGCAACCTGCAAACGTGAAATTGAGCTGGAAATCCCGGCCGAAAACGTCACCAAGGCCAGCGAAAAAGTCGCGCGCGACTTCGCGCGCGTGGCGCGCATCCCCGGCTTTCGCCCGGGCAAAGCGCCAGTGACGCTGATCCGCCGCCAGTTTCGCCGAAGATATTCAGGGCGAAGTGCTGCAATCGCTCGTGCCCGGAATACCTGGAGAAGGCTCTCGACGAAAAGAAGCTGACTCCCGATCACCCGCCCCGAAGTCGACAAGGTGGAATTCAAAGAAGGCGAGCCGCTGAAGTTCCGCGCCGTGTTCGAAGTGCTGCCGGAATTCGAGCTGGGCGATTACAAGAATCTCGAAGTGCAGATCGATCCAGATCGAAGCGGGCGACGCGCAGGTCGACAAGGCGATCGAAGAAATGCGCGAGCGCGCCGCCACTTTCGTGCCCGTCGAAGGCCGCGCCGCCAAAGACGGCGACTTCGTGCTGATGAAGCTGAACGGCACGCCGGTGGGCGAAGGCGATCCGGTCGAAGCCGACAACATCATGTGCCACGTCGGCGCCGAAGAAACTCTCGAAAGCTTCACCGAAAATCTGCGCGGCGCCAAGCCCGGCGAGACCAAGAAATTTCGAACCGAATATCCCGATGATTATCCCGATGAGAAGCTCGAAGGGCAAGACCTACGACTATACAGTGGAAGTGCAGGGCGATCAAGGAAAAGAAGCTGCCCGGAACTGAACGATGAATTCGCCAAGGAAGTCGCCGGCGAAGCGGCCGGCGTCACGACTCTCGCCGAGATGCGCAAGAAAATCCGCGAGAATCTGGAAGCGGCCAAGGAACAGCAGCAGTCCGGGCAGGCCCGCGAGAAAATCCTGGAAGACGCTGGTGAAGAAGCACGATTTCCCGGTTCCCGAGGCGCTGGTCGAGCATCAAATGGACGTGCGCCTCGAACGTGCGGTGCGCTCGCTGGCCGCGCAGGGCGTCGATCCCGCGCACGGTGAATGTGGACTGGGTTTCCATGCGCAAGGGCCAGCAGCGATCGGGCCGTCAACGACGTGAAGGCTGAACTGCTGCTCGATCGCATCGCCGACTGCGGAAAAAATCGAAGCAACCGACGAAGATGTCGATAAAGAAATCGCGTCGCTCGCCGAAAATAGTGGCGAATCGGCAACGGCACTGCGGGCTCGCTTGACAAAGCAAGGAGCGCTCGATAGGATGAAATCGAAGTTGCGAAGTGACAAAACAATCGACTGGCTCTACCGCAACGCCCGAATCGAGACGACAGCCAAAAGTGAAAAGTAACACCTGGTTCGGGTTCCTCAGCGCACAAAAAAATTCCAATGAGACAAAATAACGACGCGACTCCGCACGCAACCACTCTCGTTCCCATGGTGGTCGAACAGACCAACCGCGGCGAACGGGCCTATGACATTTATTCCCGGCTGCTGAAAGACCACATTATTTTCCTCGGCACGCCGATTGACGACCATGTCGCCAACCTGGTGACCGCGCAGCTGCTGTTTCTGGCGTCGGAAGACCCGGAAAAAGACATCTCGATGTACATCAATTCGCCGGGCGGCTCGATTTCCGCGGGCATGGCGATTTACGACACGATGCAATTCGTACGCCGGACGTGGTTACGTACTGCATCGGCCAGTCGGCTTCGATCGCGGCGGTTTTGCTCGCTTCCGGCACGCCGAAGAAGCGCTACGCGCTGCCGAATTCGCGCGTTCTGATTCACCAGCCGTGGATGTCCGGCCTTTCCGGCCAGGCTACGGACATTGATATTCACGCCAAGGAAATTATTCGCACGCGGGAAGCGCTCAACAAATTGCTCGCCGGCCACACCGGCCAGACGCTCGAAAAAATCGAACGGGACGTCGAGCGCGACTTCATCATGACCGCCGAGCAGGCCAAGGCCTACGGCATCGTGGATGAGATCATCAGCAAGCACCGGTAGGAATCGACCGGTTCTTGAGTTCCTAAGGGTTAGTATCGAAACCGATGATTCCCTGCCGTCGCTGCGATTTCCGTTTTACAATGGGAGATAGATTCGTCGTGTGTGTAGTGATTTCAGACCTAAGGGGGCGCAACCAGTGAAACGGTTCACCCCAGAAGAGCCGTTACGCTGTTCCTTCTGCCATAAAACGCAAGAGCAAGTGGAGAAGCTGATCAGCTCTCCCTCGGAATATCCGCGCTCGTACATTTGCAACGAGTGCGTCGGCGTTTGCCAGCAGATTCTGGAAGACGAAAAGCGCGAACAGGCCAGCCCGGCCAATCGCCGGCTGCCCCGCCCGCCCGAGATCAAAGCGTTTCTCGACGGCTACGTCATCGGTCAGGACAAAACCAAGAAGAAACTTGCCGTAGCGGTCTACAACCACTACAAGCGCATCTTCCTGAACAAGCAGCCGGGCGACGTCGAACTCGCGAAGTCGAACATTTTGCTGGTTGGCCCCACCGGCACCGGCAAGACGCTGATGGCGCAGACGCTGTCGCGCATGCTGGATGTGCCGTTCGCCATCGTGGACGCCACGACCCTTACCGAAGCGGGTTACGTCGGCGAAGACGTCGAAAACATCATCTTGAAGCTGCTTGCAGGCCGCCGATGGAGACGTCCAAAAGGCCCAGCAAGGCATCATATATATCGACGAAATCGACAAGATTTCGAAGAAGGACGAAAATCCTTCGATCACCCGCGACGTTTCCGGCGAAGGCGTGCAGCAGGCGCTGCTGAAGATTCTGGAAGGCACGGTTGCCAATGTTCCGCCGCAGGGCGGACGCAAGCATCCGCACCAGGAATTTACGCCGGTCGACACCACCAATATTCTGTTTATTTGCGGCGGCGCTTTTGTGGGACTGGAAAAGATCGTCGAGCGGCGCGTGGGCAGAAGTCGCTCGGTTTCCATGCCGACGCGCAGCCGACCACGGCGTATCGCGGCGCAATATCGAAATGCTGGAGCAGGCGCAGCCGACCGACCTGATTCGCTACGGCCTGATTCCGGAATTCGTGGGCCGCTTGCCGGTCATGGGCGTGCTGAGCGATCTCGATAAATCGGCGCTGGTGCGCATCCTGACGGAACCGAAGAACGCTTTGATCCGTCAATATCAGCGGCTCTTCGAATTTGAAAATGTGCGTCTGCGCTTCACCGATGACGCGCTCGAAACCGTTGCGGATCTTGGCACTGCAACGCAAAGTGGGCGCCCGCGGCCTGCGCATGATTCTCGAAGATCTGATGCTGGAGATGATGTATCACCTGCCCGCAGCAGCGGAAACTGCGCGACTTTGTAGTTACCGCGGATATGGTCAAGGGCCGCGAAATCAATTGGAGCCTGCTCGAAAAAGCAGGCTAGTTACTAGGCAGGTCTCGGCTTAAAGGGGCTCGATGTTCAATAGGGAAAAATCCGAAGTGCGGCGCGTGCCGATGATGCCGGTGCGGGACATGGTCATCTTCCCGGAGATGATGCATCCGTTCATCGTGGGCCGCGAAGCGTCCGTGCGCGCGCTGGAAGACGCGCTGGCCGGCGACAAGAAGATTTTCCTGGTCACTCAGCACGATGCCTCCATCGACGATCCCAAACCCGAAGAGATCTACCAGGTCGGAACGCTCGCCAATATCGTGCAAAGCGTGAAGCTGCCTGACGGCAACATCAAAGTTCTGGTCGAAGGCACCGAACGCGCCAAGATCGTCCAGATCACCAGCGACGAAGGCTTTTTCCGCGCCTCGATTCGCGTGGTCACATTCCAAGTCCGAGCCTTCCCCGCAGCTCACACAGGCTTCCGAGCGCGTTACTGGCTTGTTCGAACAGTACGTGAAGCTTTCGCAAAGCCTGAATTACGACACCATGATCGCCGCCGTGCGCGTGGAAGATGCCGGAAAGCTTTCCGACGCCATCTCCGCGAACCTGCAGATTCCCGGTGGAAGAAAAGCAGGAACTCCTCGAACTCTTCGAACCGCTCGAGCGCCTGAACCGCATCGCCGACATTCTCGAAGTCGAAATTGAAAAGCTGAACGTCGACCGCTCCATCAACACCCGCGTCAAGCGCCAGATGGAACGCGCTCAGAAAGAGTATTACCTCAACGAAAAGCTCAAGGCCATCCAGAAGGAACTCGGCCGCGGCGAAGCCAACGAAATCGAGCAGCTCAAGAAGAAGATCGAAACCTCCGGCATGCCCGAAGGGCCGCAGGAAAAGGCCATGCAGGAGCTGAAGCGGCTGGAAATGATGCCGCCGATGTCCGCGGAATCCACCGTTTCGCGCAATTATCTCGACTGGCTGCTGGCCGTACCCTGGAAGAAACGCTCCAAGGAAATTCGCGACATCAAGCGCGCCGAAGAGATTCTTTCCGAAGATCACTACGGCCTGGACAAAATCAAAGACCGCATCCTGGAATATCTTGCCGTCCGCCAGCTGGTGAAGAATCCCAAAGGCTCGATTCTCTGCTTCCTCGGGCCTCCAGGCGTCGGCAAAACTTCGCTCGCCATGTCCATCGGCCGCGCCACCGGACGCAAGTTCGTCCGCGTTTCGCTGGGCGGCGTGCGCGACGAAGCTGAAATTCGCGGCCACCGCCGCACCTACATCGGCGCCCTGCCCGGCCAGATCATCCAAATGATGCGCAAGGCCGGCACGACCAATCCGGTTTTCGTGCTCGACGAAGTCGACAAGATGTCCATGGATTTCCGCGGCGACCCGTCGGCGGCGCTGATGGAAGTGCTCGACCCGGAACTGAACCACGCTTTCACCGATCATTATCTCGACGTCGAATACGATCTTTCGAAGGTCATGTTCGTCTGCACCGCGAACGTGCTGCACACCATTCCGCAGCCGCTGCAGGACCGCATGGAAGTGCTGCGCATCGCCGGGCTACACCGAGCAGGAAAAGCATCAGATCGCCACCCGCTACCTGATCCCCAAGCAGATCGAAGCGACCGGCCTGACCAAGGAACAACTGAAGTTCACCGACGACGCGGTCACGCACCACGATTCGCCATTACACGCGCGAAGCCGGCGTCCGCAACCTGAACCGCGAACTCGCCAACGTCTCGCGCAAAGTGGCCCGCAAAGTGGTGACCGAAGGCAAAGACGTCGCGGTTGAAGTGACGCCGGCAAACCTGAACGATTATCTCGGCATCATGAAGTACCGCGACTTCTTCGCCGAAAAGAAGAACGAAATCGGCCTGACCACTGGCCTGGCCTGGACCGAAGTCGGCGGCGAAGTGCTCTCCACCGAAGCCACCTTGATGGAAGGCAAGGGCCGCCTGACGCTGACCGGAAAACTCGGCGACGTGATGCAGGAATCGGCGCAGGCCGCGATGAGCTACATTCGCTCGCGCAGCCAGTGTTTCGGCCTGCCCAAGGATTTCTACCGCCACCTCGACATTCACATGCACGTGCCGGAAGGCGCCATCCCGAAGGACGGTCCTTCCGCCGGCATCACCATCTGCACCTCGATCGTCAGCGCGCTGACCCTGATTCCGGTCCGCTGCGATATCGCCATGACCGGCGAAATCACCCTGCGCGGCAAAGTTCTGCCGATCGGCGGCGTGAAGGAAAAGCTGCTGGCGGCGCACCGCCTCGGCCTGCGCACGCATCATTTTCCCGAAAGACAACGAAAAAGATCTGGCGGATATTCCGCCGGAAATTCAGGCGCAGATGTCCATTCACTTCGTCGAATCCATGGACGAGGTCTTGCAGATTGCGCTGGAGCATCCTTTGCCGATTCCCGGCGATCCAGCGGTACCGGGAGTCGAACCCGAAGTTCGGCGCGGACGTCGCGCAGGACAATGAACTAACCAATTGAAACCCTCTGGTCCTTCCACATCTTGATCAGCAGGCTTGATCCGCGGCCCAAAGGTTTGCGGTTGGTCTGTAGGCAATCCCGTTTCACGTATTCAAAAACGCTTTACCTCTGAAATAGAGTGGCAGGTTCGCAGTTACGCCCGCCCGAAATCCATTCAGAAATTAAATCACCTGAAAAAGGTCAACGAAGGAAAGAACTCGATGAGTACACCATTAGTCTTGCAGAACTGAAAGATAAGAACATCACTGACCTGGCCAAGATCGCCAAGGAACTGAACATTCCCGGCGCCTCCGGCATGCGCAAGCAGGAGTTGATCTTCCAGATCCTCCGCGCGCAAACCGAAAAGAGCGGCCTGATCTTCTCCGAAGGCGTGCTCGAATGCCTGCCCGACGGCTTCGGCTTCCTGCGCGCTCCGGAATACAACTACCTGCCCGGCCCGGACGATATCTACGTCTCGCCGTCGCAAATCCGCAAATTCGACCTGCGCACCGGCGACACCGTCTCCGGCCAGGTTCGCCCGCCCAAGGACGGCGAACGCTACTTCGCGCTGATCAAGGTCGAAGCCGTCAACTTCGAAGATCCCGAAGTTGCCCGCAATAAGATATTCTTCGACAACCTGACGCCGCTCTATCCGGCAGGACCGCATCCGCCTGGAAACCACCAAGGAAAACCTAACCGGCCGCGTGCTGGACATGCTCTGCCCCATCGGCAAAGGCCAGCGCGGCCTGATCGTCGCGCCGCCCCGCACCGGAAAAACCATGATGCTGCAGTCCATCGCCAATTCCGTCACCACCAATCATCCGGAAGTCGCGCTGATCGTGCTGCTGATCGACGAGCGCCCGGAAGAAGTCACCGACATGCAGCGCACCGTGAAGGGCGAAGTCATCAGCTCGACCTTCGACGAGCCGCCCCAGCGCCACATTCAAGTCGCCGAAATGGTTCTGGAAAAGGCCAAGCGCCTGGTCGAACACAAGCGCGACGTGGTGATTCTGCTCGACTCGCTGACCCGTCTCGGACGCGCCTATAACGCCGTGACGCCGCCTTCCGGCAAGGTTCTTTCCGGCGGTATCGACGCCAACGCCTTGCAGCGCCCGCGCCGCTTCTTTGCCGCGGCCCGTAACGTCGAAGAAGGCGGATCGCTCACCATCATGGCCACCGCGCTGATCGATACCGGCAGCCGCATGGACGACGTCATCTTCGAAGAATTCAAAGGCACCGGTAACATGGAAATCAACCTCGACCGCCGCCTGGTCGATAAGCGCGTGTTCCCCACCATCGATATCAACCGCTCCGGCACGCGTAAGGACGAATTGCTCCTTCCGCCCGACGAATTGAATCGCATCTGGGTCCTGCGCAAAGTTCTGAGCCCGCTTTCGACCGTGGAAGCCATGGAATTGCTCTTGGGTCGCCTCTCCAAAACCAAGACCAACGGCGAATTCCTGTCTTCGATGTCGAGCCCGACCTAAGCCCTACGATTCGGTTCGCATAGCAAATTACATCCCCCTTCCCGATAGCCTTCGCAGCGCCCGCGTATCGCGGGAGGGGAGATGTTCGTGCAAAAATTTCTCGCGCGCCAACCGATCTTCAATTCGCAGCAGGCGGTCTACGGCTACGAACTGCTGTACCGCTCCGGTCCCGCCAATTCGTTCGGCGACGCGCAGCCCGACCAAGCCTGCGCCTCCACTCTCGATAGCGCGCTGCTCTTCGGCATCGACCGGCTGATCCCCGGATGCCGTGCGTTCGTGAACTGCACCCGCGATTCTCTTCTCCGCGAATTCCCCACCATGCTTCCCCGCGATCGCGTGGTCATCGAGATTCTCGAGACTGTGCAGGTCGACGCCGAAGTCATTGAAGCCTGCCGCCGCCTGAAATCCGCGGGTTACCTACTGGCGCTGGATGATTTTGTAGACACCCCAGCTTGGGCGCCGCTGGTCGACCTCGCCGACTTGATTAAGGTGGATCTGATCGCCACCGCACCCGCCGAACAGCTGCGTCTGGCCCAAACTTTTGGGCCCCGCAATATCCGCCTGGTCGCCGAAAAGGTGGAGACCCACGAAGAATTCCGCCAGTGCCTCGCCTGGGGCTATACCTATTTCCAGGGATATTTCTTCAGCCGCCCGGAAATGCTGTCGCGCCGGGATGTTCCGGCCAGTAAACTCAATTGCCTGCGCGTCCTGCAGGCCGCCAATGAAGTTCCCATGATTCCGCGGCGTGTTTGCGATTCGATAAAAACCGAAGCGTCGCTCAGTTTCCGGCTGCTCCGTTATTTGAATTCTCCGCTTTTTCCGCTGGCCTCCGAAGTCCGTTCCATCCCGCACGCGGTCTCCTTGCTCGGAGAGTCCGGCACGCGCAAATGGGTTTCGCTGATGACCGTGGCCTGCCTCAGCGACGACAAGCCTCGCGAACTCGTCTTGTTGCCTTTGATTCGCGCGCGTTTCTGCGAACTGCTCGCGCCGCTGGCGCGCTGCACAGGATCGGCAAACGACTTGTTCCTGCTCGGCCTGCTGTCCGCCATGGACGCGGTTCTCGATATGGAGTTGGCCGATATTTTGAAGGAAATCAACGTCCGCGAAGAAATTCGCGACGCGCTGCTGGGCGCTACCAACCCCCTCCGGAACGTATTCAGTTTGGCTCTGAATTACGAAAAAGGATGCTGGGAGGAAGTAAAAATCGCGGCCCGTCTCATGTCGATCGATGAAAACCACCTGTCACCAATCTACTTCGATGCGGTCAACTGGGCGGAATGTACGCTGATGGTTCGCTGAAGAGCAATCCGAATTGCGTAGGATCTGAAATCAAACTCGTCGGGCAGCGCCACGTCGCCCCGCAATCTGGCGCGCTAACTCGTCGTCGCCCGGGCCGCGCCTTCCTTGGCCAGCAGCACCACCAGTCGCGCGACTTCTTCGGGCTCCATCGCGGTGCTGTCGACCACCACCGCGTCGGCCGCCCGCACCAGCGGCGAAGTCGTCCTTTCCTTGTCGCGCCGGTCCCGCTCGCAGAATTTCCTCGAGCGTTTTCTGCAGGTCGATGGCGTCGCCTTTTTGCTGGTGCTCGCGCCAGCGCCGTTCCGCGCGGGTTTCCGGCGAAGCCGTCAGGAATATTTTGAGCTGCGCGTCGGGAAATACCACGCTGCCGATGTCCCGCCCTTCCATCACCACCCCGCCGCGCACTCCCGCCCGGCGCTGTTCCGCCACCAGCACGTGCCGCACCCCGGCATTCACCGCGATCTTCGACGCCGCCTGCGCCACCTCCGGCGTGCGAATCGCCGTGGTCACATCCTCGCCGTCGAGCAGCACGCGCTGCGTGCCGTCGTCCGCGCGCAAATCGATGCTGCGTCTTTTCGCGCCAGCGCCACCAGCGCGTCATCGGCTCCTTCGAACGAAATGCTGTGCCGCAGCGCCTTCAGCGCCAGCGCCCGGTACATCGCCCCGGTATCGACGTACACGTAGCCCATCAATTCCGCCACGCGTCGCGCCAGCGTGCTTTTCCCCGAGCCCACCGGGCCATCGATCGCAATGATCAGTTCTTTCAAGGTCACCGACCCGAGAATCAGAAGCAAAAAGAATCCGGTAAGCATGGTAACCCCTGCAAGAGTCACGGAACACTCCGCGCCCTCTTTCTGACACGGCTTTGGGGAAAAGTCGTCTGTGTTCTCGCCACACTCTGCCGTTGTCATTTGTCTCGTATAGGTTCCGTAATCCAGTTGCTTTCGAAGGAGCCCGCCGTCTTACACTCATTGACCAATTGCTGATTCAAACTTATGCCTATCGCAAGCGATAGACAAACGCCAACGCAACTATCCCGAAAGCCGCTTTGCTCTCTGGCCGAGACGACCACTTCCATGTTCATTTTATATTCGTTTGAAGGCGCGCTCAATTTCGCGCACCGAGTAGCGCAGCACCACCGGCCGCCCGTGCGGGCAGCTCATCGGATATTCCGTCTTGGCCAGCTCGGCCAGCAGCCATTCCATTTTCGTATGATCCAGCGGCGTATTCACCTTGATCGCCGCGTGGCAGGACGTCGAAGCCGCAATTTTGGCCTGCAGCGAATCGATCGAGATCGCCTGATTCTCGCTTGCGCGATGCCATCCAGAATCTCGTATAACAATTTTTCCGCGTCCCCGCTGGTGATGCCGGCCGGCGCCGCCTGAATCGCTACGCTGCGTTCGCCCATCAGCTCGGCTTCGAAACCATTCGCGCGCAGCTCCTCGCCAATCTGCTCGAAGATTGCCATCTGCCGCGGATTCAGGTCGACGATCAGCGGCACCAGCACGCGCTGGCCGCCCATCTCCCCTTCGCGCCGCGCGCGCAGGTGCTGCTCGAACAGCACGCGCTCATGCGCCACGTGCTGGTCGATGATCCACAGTCCCTCGCCGTTCACCGCCACAATGAAGCTGCTGCTCACCTGCCCCAGCGGCTTTAAATCGGCAATTTCATCCAGGCGCGGCAACGCTCCCGGAGAATTCCCCGCCGTGACCACGTCCGCCACCGCGGCGCCCGCCTGTGGTGCGCCAAACGAAAAATCGGAGCCCTCCGCCGGTCCAAATTGTAAACGCTGCGGAATCGGCCGGTCCGGCGCGCCGGTCAATTCAAATCCCGCCCGCCGATGTCAAACGAAGTCGGAATTACCGCCCGGGGTGGACCGGAAAATCCCCCTGCCAAGTTACCCGCTCTACTCGTCGCCAATCCTCCGGTCGTGTCGGGCGCGTCCTGATCGTAAACGCTGCGCGCCATCGGCGCGCCGTCGCTCAAGCCTTCTGGGCCTGCGCCGTTTGCACCGGCCGCCGCTGCGCGCCCCGCCGGAAATCCGGGGATCGGACGCGCCATCGACAATGCGTGCCGCAATGTATCGCGGGTGAAATCATGTACGAAGTGCGGATGCCGGAAGCGCACTTCGATTTTCGCCGGATGCACGTTGACGTCGACTTCCTGGCAATCGGCATTTCCAGAAACAGCAGCACCACCGGAAACACCCCCGGCGGCATGATGTTCCGGTAGGCTTCGTTGATCGCGTGCAGCAGCAGCCGGTCCCGCACCAGTCGCCGGTTCACGAAAATATAAATCCCGTTGCGATTGGTGCGCTGCACTTCGGGACGCGAGGCAAAGCCGGTCACGCGAATGGTCGCGCGCTTTTCGTCCGCTTCGATCTGCGGCTCGGTGATCGCGGTGCGCATCGGCGCTTCCGTCGCTGGAATTTCCGTCAATTCTTCGAGCGCCTGCCGTCCGAAAATCTGATACACGCGGTCGGCCAGTTTTTCCACCGGCGCGCAATTCAGAATTTCCTGCGAAGGAGTCTTCAGCAGAAACTGGCGGTCGGGATGCGCCAGCGCGTAATGCGTCACCAGCGAAGCGATGTGCCCCAGCTCAGTCGTTTCGGATTTCAGGAATTTCCGCCGCGCCGGAACCGCGTAGAAAATATCCGCCACGCTGATCGAAGTGCCCACCGGCACGCCGGCGGGTTTCACGCTGATCAGTTTGCCGCCGGCAAATTCGACCCGCGATCCCTTCGTTATCCTCGGCGTCGCGCGTCTCCAGCACCAGCCGCGATATCGACGCAATCGAGGGCAAAGCTTCGCCTCGAAATCCCAGCGTGGCGATGGAAAGCAAATCATCCGCGGTCCGCAGCTTGGAAGTCGCGTGACGCTCAAACGCCAGCAGCGCGTCGTCGTGATTCATCCCGCAGCCGTCGTCGGTCACCCGAATCAGCCGCTTCCCGCCCGATTCCGTCTCGATCCGAATCGACCGCGCCCCGGCGTCGAGCGCGTTCTCCAGCAGCTCTTTCACCACCGACGCCGGCCGCTCCACCACCTCGCCCGCCGCGATCTTGTTCGCGACATTTTCCGCCAGTATCCGGATTCGGCTCATCAGTTGTGGCCCACCGAGGCGGGTTTGAAGTTCGGATTCCTTGCCGAAAGCTGGCAGTTCTCGGCGGGCAGCTTCCTCTTCCTGCCGTTCATCTTCCGCGCAGACTTCGCAGAAAAGTGCGTGTCCCAAAAAGGCTGGCGATGAACACGAAAACGACCAGCCCTACTCCGAGCCATTCCGGAAAATGCGGCGCCTGCACCATCACCAGCAGGATAAAACTGATGCTCACCCCGAGCCCCAACAACACCATAAACTGCGCTCGCAATGGTAACCGGTGCATGCTGCGCACCAGCAGAAACACAATGACCAGCGCAGTAAGTCGCGACGGCGATGAGTGCTGGATACGAAATCATGCGTCCTTCTTGAGCGTGGCCGCCTTCGGTTTGATCGCGATTCCCAGCAGATCTAGCTGGTCGGTTCCCACTTCCGATGGCGACTCGGCCATCAAATCCTGCGCTGCCGTGGTCTTCGGAAACGCGATCACTTCGCGAATCGATTTCTCACCCGCCAGCAGCATCACCACCCGATCCAAGCCCAGCGCGATTCCGCCATGTGGCGGCGTTCCGTAGGTCAGCGCGTCCAGAAAAAATCCGAACCGCTGCCGCGCCGTCTCGTCGCTCAGCCCCAGCGCTTTGAACATCCGCGCCTGCACATCCTGCCGGTGAATTCGGATGCTGCCCGAGCCCAGTTCCACGCCGTTCAGCACCAGGTCGTAGCCTTTTGACCGGCACTCCCACGGCGCCGTTTCGAGCTTGTCCAGATCTTCCTCGTAAATTCCGGTGAACGGGTGCTGCGCGCTGACCCAGCGCTTGTCGCTATCGCTCCATTCGAACAGCGCGAACCCGGTGATCCACGCAAATTCCCATTTGCTGCGGTCGATCAAATTCAACTTTTCGCCAAGATACAGCCGCACCTGCCCCGCGACTCCCAGCGAAGTGTCGTCGTGCTCGACTCTGCTTGCTTCGCCGCCGTCGCGACGATCAAGTCGCCCAGCCTTCGCGCCCGACCGCCTCGGCCAGTTTTTTCAATCCGTCCGCGCCCAACGATTTTCTCGAGCGCCGACGTAATGCCTTCCGCGGTGACCTTCGCCGTATAGACGCCGCGCGCGCCGGCCCCCTTCGCAAATTCCGCCAGTTCGTCGAGCTGCTTCCGCGACCATGTCGCCGCGCCCGGCGCGACCACCGCCTGCATCTTCCCTTCGAAATTGCATCGTCGCGCGCGCCGGCTCGAAATGCTGCGTCACTTCCTGCAGTTCCATGCCGAAACGCAGATCGGGTTTATCCGACCCATAACGCTTCAGCGCATCCTTGTAGTCGAGATGCCGGAACGGGCCCTTGCACTTTGACGTCCACCACCTGCAGCACGCGCGATCATCACGCTGCTCGATCACGTCGAAAATGTCCTGCTGCCGCGGGAACGACATCTCCAGGTCCAGCTGCGTGAATTCCAGCTGCCGGTCCGCGCGGAAATCCTCGTCGCGGAAGCACCGGCAGATCTGGAAATATCGGTCCATGCCGGAAATCATCAGAATCTGCTTGAAGATCTGCGGCGATTGCGGCAGAGCGTAGAACTGCCCGTGATGAATGCGGCTCGGCACCAGGCAGTCGCGCGCGCCCTCCGGCGTCGACCGCGTCAGAATCGGCGTTTCGATTTCGAAAAAGCCCAGCGTCGTCGAGCGTCTTGCGCATCTCGAACAGAATCCGGTGCCGCAGTTCGATATTGCTGTGCGGTTTGGGCCGCCGCAAATCGAGATAGCGGTAGCGCAGCCGCGTTTCTTCGCTGCAGTCACTTCGTCTTCAATCTGAAATGGCGGCGTCTTCGAATTGTTCAGGATGTGCAGCCGCGTGGCCATCACTTCCACTTCGCCCGACGCAATCTCCGGATTCGCCTTCTGCCGCTTGAGACTTTCCCTTCCACCGCGACCACGATATTCCGACCGCAGCTCTTCCGCCTTCTTATGCGCCTCCGGATGCAGCTCTGCGTTGAACACAATCTGCGCAATTCCCGCGCGGTCGCGCAGGTCGATGAAAATCAGCTGCCCCAGGTCGCGGCGGCGATGCACCCAGCCCATCAGCACCACGTTTTGTCCGCGTCCGCCGCGCGCAGATTCGCCGCGTAGTTCGTGCGTTTCAAATTTCCCAGTGTATCGAGCAAATAGTCTTCCTTTCGCTTGCGCGGATTTCGAATCAGAAATGGTGCCAACCGCCGGCTAGCCGCGGGTGCCGCGCCGTTCCGATTCCAGATATTCTAGCAGTTCATATTCCGAAAGCTTCTTCTGATCGGCGTCGGCGAGCCGTTTCAATGTGAAACGTGCCGCGTCGCCACTTCGTCACTGCCGATGATCAGCGCGTAGCGCGCGCCCAGCTTGTCCGCCAGATTCAGCGACTTCTTGAATTTCATTTCTTCGCCGGGTAATTCCACGTCGAAAGACCAGCATCGCGCAGTTTTCGCGTCGATATTCACCGCGGTCGGATAGGTTTCCGATGCCCCATCCATGCGACGAATACATCGAGGCCCGGCAGCTTCGGCAGATTCCCGGACTCCTGAATCGATAGAATCGCGCGGTCGGTGCCGATCGCGAAGCCGATTCCCTTCGTCGGCGGCCCGCCGAGCAATTCCACCAGCCCGTCGTAGCGCCCGCCGCCGCAAACCGCATTCTGCGAGCCCAGGCCTTCGGCGATCACTTCAAACGTCGTCCGCGTGTAGTAGTCCAGGCCGCGCACCAGCCGCCAGTTTTCTTCGTAAGCTGATCCCGCGCAGCGCCAGTTCTTCTTTCAGTTTGGCATAATGCTCGCGGCAGGCGTCGCACAGATGTTCCGCGATCCGTCGGCAGCTTCGCGATAATTTCCTGCTCCTTCGGAATCTTCGAATCGAGCACGCGCAGCGGATTTGTTTCGATGCGCCGCTGGCTGTCCGCGCCCAGTTGCTCTTTCACCTTGCGCAGCTCCGCGCGCAGCAGTTCCACGTACTGCGGCCGGCAATTCTTGTCGCCAATCGAGTTGATGTACAGCGTGGTGCGCGTCAGTCCCACGCGCTGAAAAACGCCATCAGCATCTCGATCACTTCCGCGTCGATCGCCGGCGCATCCGACGTGCCCAGCACTTCCGCGCCAATCTGGTAAAACTGCCGGTAGCGCCCCTTCTGCGGCCGCTCGCGCCGGAACATCGGCCCCATGTAGTACAGCTTCACGTTGCCCGGCAGCGCGTGCATGCCGTGCTCGATGTAAGCCCGCATCGTGCTCGCCGTCGCTTCGGGCCGCAAGCTGATCAAATCTCCCGGCGTCCGCCGTCGCGTTCTGACGATGTCGATCGGTCCGGAAAGTGTACATCTCCTTCGAGACGATGTCGGTCTCGCCGCCCGACCGAACGCGCAAACAATGAAGTCTCCTCGAATATCGGCAGCCGTATCTCGCGAAAATTGTAGACTCGAAACGTTCGCGCGCGGACTGCTCGAACCAATTCCACAAAGTGGAATCCGGCGGCAGAATGTCCCGCGTGCCCTTGATCGCCCGAAATTGTTTTTGTTCCGTCACGAAGTAAGCGCTAAACGACTAGCTTCCAGATGTTTCTTTTTTGTACTGCTCTTTGTAGCCCACATAATTGTTCGCATACTGGTCGATCGACGCCTGATCGTCCGCGGTCAAAGCGCGCGCCTCACTTTCCCCGGCGAACCCATCACCAAGCTTCCCGGCGGAATCACGGTGCGCTCCGGAATCAGAGTACCCGCCGCGACGATGGTGCCTGTGCCAATCACCACGCCGTTCAAGATGATGCTGCCCATGCCGATCAGGCAGCGCGATTCGATGGTGCAGCCATGCAGCGTCACGCTGTGCCCCACCGTCACGTCGTCGCCCAGCACCAGCGGATTCGTGTCGCGCATCACATGCAGCA
Source organism: uncultured Acidobacteriota bacterium (assembly GCA_963737765.1). GTDB lineage: Bacteria > Acidobacteriota > Terriglobia > Acidiferrales > UBA7541 > Palsa-295. Next base: position 4,961 of record CAVTTY010000011.1, on the reverse strand, counting down.
CCGACCATCCTGCATGTTCGAGCGCGCGCCGATGCGGATGTAATGCACGTCGCCGCGAATCACCGCGCACGGCCACACGCTCGAATCTTCGCCGATCACCACGTCGCCGATGATCACCGCCTGCGGATCGACGTACGCGCTGGCCGCGATCTGCGGCATATGCCCGCGAAAGCTACGAATCACACGGGAACTCCCGATCGAATTGTAGTGTGGAACAGATACCGCAGCGACCAACGCAGCAACCGTCGGCCGCTCTCTACAGAATCTGCACCACCGGCGCGCCAGCTCCCGCATTCACTTCTTCCAGCCGCGCCACCACATTCCGCGCCACGGCAAAAATGCTCTTCCCTCCCGGCGCGTCCTCGCCCATGCGACGCCGACCGGCTTCCCGGTATCGCCGCCAATGCGAATCTGCGGATCGATCTCAATTTCGCCCAGGAACGGCACGCCGAAATTCTCGGCCATGTGCTGCCCTTCGCCGTGGCCAAAGACGTCGATGCGCCCGTCGCAATGCGGGCAATTGAAGTAGCTCATGTTCTCGACCACGCCGAGAATCTCCACGTTCACCTGGCGGAACATTTCGATCGCCTTGCGCACGTCGGCCAGCGCCACGAGCGACGGCGTGGTCACCACCACCGCGCCCGTCACCGACACGTTCTGGATCAGCGAAAGCTGCACGTCGCCCGTGCCGGGCGGCAAATCGATCAGCAGATAATCGAGCTCGCCCCACTGCACGCTGCGCAAAAATTGCTGAATCACGCTGTGCAGCATCGGGCCGCGCCAAACCAGCGGCTTGTCGCCGGGATTCAGCAGGCCCATCGAAATCATCTTCACGCCGTAGGCCTCCACCGGAATGATGGTCTTCTCGTTCACCGCGCGCGGCTGCTCGTCGGTGCCCAGCATCACCGGCACGTTCGGCCCGTACACGTCCGCGTCCATCAGGCCGACTTTCGCGCCCAGGGTTTTCAGCGCGATCGCCAGATTTACCGCGACGGTGGTCTTTCCCACGCCGCCTTTGCCGCTGGCCACGGCCACCAGATTCTTTACGCCTTCGATCGTCGGCTTCTTTTCCATTCCAGCGCCAGGCGCTGCGGGATGTGCATGTCCATGTCCGGGAGGCATTGCGTTCCTTTCGCGAAAGCCGCGCTGCTTATGGCCTTCCGCGTCATAACTTCAACTTGCAATAATAGACTGCCGCGCCAGCAGCGGCAAGGGCGCGCCGGACCAGTTCAAACCGCTAATTCGCCGTGAAATCAGCGCCGGAAACAGGCCTGGCGATGTCCGCTTTGCACCAAACCGCACGAGCGGATACAATAGTATCTGTACGTTTTGCATTTTACTTTGACCGCGCAATCCTGCAGCTCCGGCGTTCCGCGCGTTGGGACCGGAAATCCAAGAGCGCCCTCATGCGGGGCTCGAAAGCGCCTACACTGAAAATATGGACGTAGAGAAAATCATAAATAGCGTCGTCGCGCGTTTCATCGGCACCAAGCACGAACGCGACGTGAAATCCCTGCAGCCGCTGTCGTCGAAGCCATCAACGCGCTCGAGCCGGAGATGAAGCAGCTCTCCGACGCCGAGCATCTCGGCGATGACGCCACAGCTGAAGACCGAAGTCCAGAGCGCGTCGTCGAAGGGCTCGACCCCGACCGATACGGATTACAAGCAGCGCCTGCGCGAAGCCACCGAGCCCGCGCTGATCCCCGCTTTCGCGCTGGTGCGCGAAGTCGGGCCGCCGCACGCTGGGCATGCGCCATTTCGACGTGCAGCTGATCGGCGGCATCCGTCCTGCATCAAGGCAAAATCGCCGAAATGAAAACCGGCGAAGGAAAAACGCTCGTCGCCACCCTTCCCGCGTATTTGAATGCGCTCACCGGCCTGGGCGTCCACATCGTCACCGTGAACGATTACCTCGCACGCCGCGACGCGGAGTGGATGGGCCCGATCTATAAAATGCTGGGCCTGACCGTCGGCGTGATCGTGCACGACCTGGACGACGTGCAACGCCGCGCCGCCTACGCCGCGGACATCACCTTCGGCACCAACAACGAATTCGGTTTCGACTACCTGCGCGACAACATGAAGTACGACCTGGCCCAGTGCGTGCAGCGCGGCCACCACTTCGCCATCGTCGACGAAGTCGACTCGATCCTGATCGACGAAGCGCGCACGCCGCTGATCATTTCCGGCCCGGCCGAAGAATCCACCGACAAGTATTACCGCATCGACAAAATCATTCCGAAGTTGATTCTGGACATCGATTACACGCTCGACGAAAAACATCGCACCGCGACGCTGACCGAAGAAGGCGTGTCCAAGTGCGAAAAACTGCTGAGCCTCGAGCAATCTCTACGATCCCGCGCACATGGACATCATTCACCACGTCTATCAGGCTCTGCGCGCGCACACGCTGTTTCAGAAGGACGTGGACTACGTGGTGAAAGACGGCGAAGTGGTGATCGTCGACGAATTCACCGGACGCCAGATGCCCGGCCGCCGCTGGTCCGATGGCTTGCACCAGGCCGTCGAAGCCAAAGAAGGCGTGAAGATCGAGCGCGAAAACCAGACGCTCGCGACGATCACCTTTCAGAATTATTTCCGCATGTACAAGAAGCTCGCGGGCATGACCGGAACCGCGGAAACCGAAGCGCCGGAATTCGACAAGATTTATAAACTCGAAGTCGTGGCGATTCCCACCAACCGCGCGCTGATCCGCATCGAAAATTCCGACGTGGTGTACCGCACCGAAGCCGAAAAATTCGAAGCGGCGGTGAACGGCATTCTGCAGGAAGACGGCACGCGCGTCGGCGGCGTCCGCCAGTATTACGAAAGCGGCCAGCCGGTGCTGGTGGGCAGCATCTCCATCGAAAAATCGGAAAAGATCGCGGCGCACCTGAAGAAAGCCGGGATTCCGCACCAGGTATTGAACGCCAAGCAGCACGAGCGCGAAGCGATCATCATTTCGCAGGCGGGCCGCAAAGGCACCGTCACGGTTTCGACCAACATGGCCGGCCGCGGCACCGACATTCTGCTCGGCGGCAATCCCGAAGCGATGACCCGCGATTACTGCCTGAAGAACAAGCTCGCGCTGCCCTACGCGCCGGCCAGTTCGATCATCGTCGCGGCACCGGGAACGGAAACGCCGGCGCAAGCCGATGCCGCCACCGCGGCAGCAGGTGGCTGCCGCGCCGAAGCGCCGACCAACGGCGCCAGCAACGCCGCGATGGTTCTGTTCCAGATCGAAGGCAAAATTTTCCAGGTGCCGCTCGAGCAGTGGAAGCCGATCTACGATCAATTCGCCGCGGAGTGCAAAGTCGGAGCACGATGAAGTGGTGGCGATGGGCGGCCTGCACATTCTCGGCACCGAGCGCCACGAAGCCCGCCGCATCGATAATCAGTTGCGCGGCCGCGCCGGCCGCCAGGGCGATCCCGGGCTCCTCGCGATTCTTCCTCTCGCTCGAAGACGATCTTCTGCGCATTTTCGGCGGCGAGAAAGTGAAAAACCTGATGTTCCGCCTCGGCATGACCGAAGGCGTGCCCATCGAATCGCGCATGATCAGCAACCGCATCGAAAACGCGCAAAAGGCGGTCGAAGCGCAGAACTTCGAAGCCCGCAAACACCTGCTCGAATACGACGACGTAATGAACAAGCAGCGCGAAACGATTTACAACCTGCGCCGCTCGTTCCTGGAAGGCCGCGACCAACAGGAATTCGTCCTCGAGCGCGCCGACGCCATCGCCGACGAACTGGTCGAAACCTACTGTCCGCGCGAGCAGCATCCCGATCAGTGGAACACCACGCAATTCTCCAACGAAGTTCTAAACCAGTTTGGCTTCGATCCCAAAGCCGCCGGCATGGATTTCGCGTCGCTGAACCACGACAACCGTCGCATCCGAGCTGATCGAAAAGCTGCACGCGCGCTACGAGGAAAAAGAAAAGATGTTCGGCGCGCAGACGCTGCGCTGGCTCGAGCGCCATATTCTTGCTCGACGTCGTCGACGGCCAGTGGAAAGACCACCTGCTCACGCTCGACCACTTGAAAGAAGGCATCGGTCTGCGCGGCTACGGGCAGAAGGATCCGCTGGTCGAGTTCAAGAAGGAAGCCTTCATCCTCTTCGATGAATTGATGAATCGCATCGACACGGAAGCCGTGCGATTCTTGTTTCTGGTGCGTCCGGCCGAACCGCCGCAAAATGCCCCGCCCGCGCAAACTCCACCGCCAACCAACCCGTCGGCTCCGCCGATCCCCCGCGGACTTTCACAATTTTCACCGGAAGAAATCGAACGCAAACAGCGTCGCCAGCAACAGCAAATGCAATTCCAGGCGGGCTCAGCGCCGGTCGAGCCGCCCAAGCCCACTCGCGCTGCCGCGAAAGTGGGTCGCAACGATCCCTGCCCTTGCGGCTCTGGGAAAAAATATAAGAAGTGTCACGGCGAAACCGCCTGATTCGTTTTCCAAAATAAATTCCCTCATCTGGCGCAATTTCAAAAACCCAAGACCGAGGAGTGCCCTCAATTGAGGCACTCCTCACCCTATTGCCACTTAGAACTCACTCCCCTTGGCTTCTAAAATAAATATGCTAATCTCTCCCGCATCCTTCGGCCCCAGCCCTAGCGCGAATGTAGAGGTAAGCAAAAATGACAGCCGCCACTTCCGTCCATTGCAACCGCGCAGGCTGCGCGAATTCGGCTCCCCCCGCGCTCTTCAGCGCCCAATTGTGTCTGGACCATTTTCTCGATGAAGCCTTCGTTCGCTCCGATCAAGCCCTTACGCGTTGCCGTGAAGGCGTTCCGCTGAGCAAAGAAAGTCTTGAATGGCTGCTCTCCGACGCGCTCGCCACGGTGAAAAACCTGGAAGAAAGCGCCGAGGAACCGTGCCCGGAACAACGCGACCGTATGCTCGAACTCCTGCTGATCCTGGCCAATCTTCACGAATATGTCGCGCACCACGCCGTACATT
>CAVTTY010000010.1:0-235851 GCA_963737765.1 uncultured Acidobacteriota bacterium | reverse complement strand
CAACTGGTCGCCCACCGCCTGCAAAAAGAAACTTTCGTTCGGCTTCCATTTCCTCGCCTTCGAATCGCCGATCAGCAGCGCGCCCGATTGCGCCTGCGTTTCCTTGTCCGTCAGCATCACGCCCAACGCCGATTCCAGGCCCACCTCGCGCAGGCCGGCCATGTTCGCCGCGTGCAGTTCGAATCCACCCAACGCATCCGGCGTCACCTGCGCAATCAATCCCACCACATTCGATATTTTCCCCGGCCCCACCGTCGTTACCCCGGGCGACGAATATTCCGACGTCATTTGCACACCGTCGCCCGCCGCTCCCACCGCGATCAAGCAACGCGTGGCCATCAGATGTTTGCCGACTCCGGAAGCAGTCGCCGTCAGCACTTCGCGCGGCGTCCCTTGCCGGTACATCAGCCGGTTGATTTCCGCGATCGCCGCCAAATCCCGATGCGTTTCCGCCGCTGACGGCACCGCGGCCGCCGGCGTTTCATAAGCTTCTAACTGTTGCGCCGGCTGTTGCGGCGGTGGAGCGGAGTTGGTGAGCTGCGCCACCGGCAGCGGCTTGCCCGCGCCTTTGCGCGCGCCCTTCGGCCACCAGTTCGCGCGTTCATATAACGCGCGCAGTCGCTCGTTTTTTTCTTCCTCGCCCGGGAAATAGTTCGGCGATCCGTTCCAGCCGTTCCACCGCTTTGCTCTGCAGCGAATACTGCAAGAAATATTTCCACCTGCACGATCAGATCTTCCAGCGCCTGCTGCGCGCGTACTTCCTCCGGCACCGCCGCGGAATGCGCCGCCGGCTCGCGCCCGGCGCCGGTGAATCCGTCCGTCCGCGTTGAAAACGACGCCGCCTTCGCCGCCCGCGCCATGATATTTTGCAGAAACGCCGGATCCGCCCGGCCCTCCAGCTTCGCGATCCGCTCCTGGTTCCGGTAATCGTACGGGTCGATATCCACCAGCCGGTCCAGCGTCTCGCACGCATCGCTGCAGTTGATCCGCGATCAGGTACAAATCGAACAGCCGCACCAGCGCGTCGAAATATTTCGTCTCCCGATTCAGCTCTTCATATAATTTCGCCACCACTTCCGCCAGCGGCAGTGATTCCGGATAGGTCGCCGCCAGCCGGTCCGCCTGAATCGCGAACTCGCCCTCTTTGCGCAGCGCGCGCATCGTTTCTTTCGGTCTGCACCAGCATCGCCGCGGCTTTCACGTCTTCATTCATCCGCACGTACGCCGCAGCCAGCTCGAAAATTTTCCGAAACCCTCCGGCTTCTGCTTGTAGTACGCATCGAAACTGCTCTCTCGCCTGATCCAGCCGTCCGGTCCGCAGCAGCGCTTCGCCGTACAAGCGCCAGGAACGACGATTCGGTCTTCGTGCGCCGCCATCGGCTCCAGCAATAAAGCCGCGCTTTCCGCATCGCCCTTGCGCAATTTTCGCTTCGGCCAAGAGCAGCGTGGTAATTCGGTCCTGCGGGGAGAGCTGATGCGCCCGGCCAAAATATTCTACGGCGCTGTCCAGCGCATTCGACCGCCAGCAACAATTGCCCGGCGCGCAAAAAACTGCGCGTAGCCAGGTCGGCAATACGCAGCGCCTCGGCCGCTTCGCCCAGCACGATGTGCCGCTGCGGATTTTCCGGGTCCAGCACCGCCATCGCCTCGTAACAGGCCAGCGCCTCGATCCCGCGGTGCTCTGCCCGTGATACAGGCTCGCCGCCATGGTAAATTGCTCGATCGCTTCTGACGTGCGATTTTGTTTTTGCAGCAGAGTGGCGTAACGCATCAACCGGTCGGGGGGCTGAGGAAACGCGCGCAGGAATCGCAGGAAAATCGCCGACGCTTTCGCGCCGTCGCCGCCTTCCACCAGGCGGTCGAATTGAATTCCATAATACTGCGCGGCCAGCGCCGGTTCATTCAGGCGCGTGTAAATGTCGGCCAGCGCCTGTAGCGCCTCGCTATTCGCCGGCGCTTCTTCCAGCACCGCTTGATACTCGGTCACGGCTTCGCGAAGCTTGTTTTTTTCCAGGCTCCGTCGCGCCCGTTCGAGGTGTTTGTTGATGTCCTGGGCCATGGGGGTGCGTCTATCGGGTCTTACGGGCTTGCTGGGAAGTCCGGCCGCGAGCTCTCCGCAATACATCTGCGCACGCGATTTTCTTCGCGGCTTGATTATCCACTATATACCGGCCGCAACCCGCCCTTCAACAATCAAGTCGCGATGGTGCTCAAGAGAACGGAGTCAATTCCAAGACAGGCTTATTACCGGCAAAGGCGGGAGCAGAAGCTCTGGTTTCAACGTGTTCGTCAGGCAGTCACCGGCGGCCGGATTGGATTCGCAGCCGTGTGCGCCAACCGCATCGTTTTTGGCCGCCATCCAGAGGAGCGCAGTTCTCGACCAAGGATCTCTCTTCGATGCGAGCTTCCGGCCCGGCCGCTAACGACGAGCCTAGGCCGCTCCTGCGCCGTCGCCCTCGCGCCTCATTCGGCAACGACTTCACCGTCGACCGCAATCGTCCGCAGCGACAACCCGCTCCTCACCAATCCCAGTAATCCCAAAAATATGAACGGTATGGTCAGCGCCAAAAACGCGAAAATCGAAAAGCTCGTAGCCGTGGTCTTATCCACCTGAAACACACTCAGCCCCAGCACGCAAAAAAATTGGTAGGACCCCACGTTCGCCGGCGCATTCGGCAGCGACACTCCTAAATTAATAACCAGCAGCACTACGATCGCCGCCAAAAACGGCAATTTCAATCCATAAGCCATCATCATCGCCCACAGCCCCAACACCTGGCACCCCGGCAAAAATAACGACGCCAGCACCGCCGGATAAAAACTCACCGCCGTGCCCATCGAGTGCAGCCCCAGCAGCGCCCGCATCAACGGGCTCGGCAATCGCCGCGGTCCCTGCCCAAAATCCGGATTCTGCGCCAGCTTCACTTCCAGGAAATAAATCACCACCACCACGATCGCCAGCAGCACCAGCGTCACAATGCCCAGCGTGTCCGCCACCTTCCGGAAACGCCTTGGCAGATCCACCAGCAGCGACACCACGCCCAGCGACGCCGTCGCAATCACCAGGTCCACCAAACGTTCCACGCCCACCGACCCGAAAACTTTTCCCAGCGTGATTCCTTCTGAATTCGAAAGCAGGTAACTCCGCAGCAATTCTCCCGGCCGCAGCGGAAAAATTAAATTCGCGAACAATCCCGCGTACACCGCGCGAATCGCATGCGTCAGTTTCACTTTTCCAAACGGGTGCAGCAGCCATTTCCAGCGCAGCGCCTGCACCCCGTAACTCAACACGTCGAAACCCATGCCCACCAAAACCCACTTCCAATCCACTCGCGCCAGCTCGCGCAGCGCCTGCACAATATGAAAATCGTGCAGCACCCACCCCAGTGCCAGCACCGCCAGCACGTAGCCCACGATTCGCAAAATTTGCGATTTTCTTTCCGCTGGAATTCCCGGCAGAATTTCCGGCGCAGCGGCACCGGCGCAGCGGTCGAAGTTTCGCCGGCGCCGATTGATTTGTCAGGTTGAGGAACTGTATTCAACGAGTCGTTTCCTGTAGGGTCCTGATCGCAACACGTTCCGCACGAGGTTCAAAAACTCAGGATCGTTTTCCGCCCCGGCGCGCGGTTTCCGCTTGGTCCGCGCCGCATCGGACTCTACCCTGCGCTACTGACACGTCTTCCGGATCGCATTGCGCGGGGTATCCAGGCCCCGTTTCGGCGCAATTTCCGGAAGGCGGCACCGCAAACCGGGTACAGCCTACGACATCCCCTTCCCCCATTCAATAAATGACTCACCCGATCCCGCCTCGGAGTAACCAACCGAACCCGCTCCAAAATGCGCGTGCGCTATTGCGATTCGGAAGGGCGGAGCGTCAGCCCCGCCGTAAATGCAAGCGACGCCAAGCGCTTTAACCCCTGCCCCCAGGTCGTCGGCTTTGTCCGAACTCGAGCGATCGACGGATGAGCCTAGCCTCCTCTATTGCTTTCCCATAGAACCTATGCCATCTTAATATGGCAATCCCATAGGAGCACGCGCACCCATGCCGCCCAAAAATGACGTCTGGCAGGGCACCTTGGCCCTCATGATTCTCAAAACTCTCGAAGCTCTCGGCCCGCTGCATGGCTACGGCATCGCCCGCCGCATCGAACAAACCAGCGGCAATCGCCTCGCCGTCAACTACGGCACCATCTACCCGGCCCTGCTGAAACTCGAGCAGGAAAATTACATCCAGTCCGAATGGGGCCAGTCCGACAACAACCGCCGCGCGAAATTCTATAAACTCACCCGCGCCGGCCACAAACAACTCCGCCAGGAAGCCCGCGACTGGGAACAGACCACCGCCATCCTGGCCCGCTTCCTGGCTCCCGACTCCGGATCCTGATTCGTCGCGGTACCGCGAGGAACAAAAATGAAATCGCTAAACAAATGGCTTTCACGCTTCGCCGGCGCGTTTAACAAAACCGCCAACGAACGCGATCTCGCCGACGAATTCGAATCGCACTTCCAACTCCACGTCGACGACAATCTGCGCGCCGGCCTGTCCCCCGCCGAAGCCCGCCGCCAGGCCATCTTGAAATTCGGCGGCGTCGAATCATCCAAAGAAGCCGTCCGCGACCGCCGCGGCCTCCCCTTCCTCGAAACTCTTTTGCAGGACGTCCGTTTCGCTTTGCGCATGCTCCGCAAAAATCCCGGCTTCACCGCCATCGCGGTTCTCACTCTCGCGCTCGGCATCGGAGCCAGCACCGCCGTCTTCAGCCTGGTCAACGCCGTCCTGCTGAAGCCGCTTCCCTACCCGCACTCCGAACGCATCGTTTTCCCCTGGCGCCAGCCGCCGCCAGGCACCAACTTCGGCTACGGCGACATTCCCTGGAGCCGCATCGGCTTCAATCTTTTCGCGCGCGAAGCAAAAAATTTCGAAGCCGTCGGCGCTTTCCAAAGCGATTCATTCAATCTTACCGGCGCGGGAGATCCCGAGCGCCTCGACGGTCTCCGCGCCTCCTCCGGCTTTTTTCCCGCGCTCGGCGTCTCGCCAATTCTTGGCCGCACCTACTCGCCCGAAGAAGACCAGCCCGGCCGCGCCCACACCGTCGTCCTTGGCTATCGGATTTGGCGCGACAAATTTGGCGCCGACCCGGCCATCCTCGGCCGCTCCTTAAATCTCAACGGCGAAACCTACCAGGTGATCGGCGTCATGCCCCCGGGCTTCGTTTTTCCCCGCGCCGAAGAAATGCCCGGCAGCTTCACCTTTGCCCGCCAGGTTCAGATCTGGGTTCCGCTCGCTCTCGATCCCGGCCCGCCGGTTCCCGCCGAAGACGACGAACTCGCGGTCGTCGCCCGTTTGCGCCCCGGCGCCACCCTCGCGCAAGGCCAGGCCGAAATGAACGTCATGGCTAAGCGTATCGAAACCATTTTCCCCCGCGGCAAAGGCTGGTTCGAATCGCGCGTCACTCCCATTGCGCAGCAGCTCGCCGGCGACACGCGTCGTCCGCTGTTGCTCATTCTCGCCGCGGTCGGCGTCGTTCTGCTCATCGCCTGCTCCAACGTCGCCAGCCTGCTGCTCACCCGCTCCCTCGGCCGCAAACGCGAATTCACCCTTCGCGCTGCGCTCGGCGCCAACAATCACCGCCTGATCCGCCAGCTGCTCACGGAAAGTCTGCTCCTCGCATCTTTCAGCGGACTCCTCGGCCTGCTGCTCGCCAACGCCGCGATTCATTTCGTGAAAGCGCTCGGCCCCACCAACATCCCGCGCCTCGCCGAAACCTCTCTCGATCTTCGCGTCCTCGCTTTTGCGCTCGGAGTTTCTTTCGCCGCTGGAATTCTCTTCGGCCTGGCTCCGGCCATCTCCGCCAGCCGCAAAAATCTCACCGAGTCTCTAAAAGCAGGCGGCCAGCGCACCGGCGAAAGTCACGCCAACGCCAAATTCCGCAACGCGCTGCTCGTCTCCGAAGTCGCGCTCGCCTTTGTCCTGGTCATCGCCGCCGCGCTCCTCACCCAAACCTTTCTGCATCTGCTGCGCGTCGATCCCGGATTCAATCCTTCGCGCACGCTCACTTTCCAACTTTCCCTCCCCTCCGCGAAATATCCGGACCAGGCCCACATCGTCACCCTGTATCAAGCCGCGCTCCACCAACTCCAGGATCTTCCCGGTGTCGAATCCGCCGCCATCGTTTCCACCGTTCCGTTGGGTGGCCCCACCCAAAGCACTGGGGTGCGCATTCCCGATCACCCCGCCCGCGACTCGAGCGGTGGTCCATTTGCCAACTACACCATGGCCTCGCCCGGATATTTTTCTGCCGCCGGCACGACGCTCCTGCGCGGCCGCGATTTCACCGAAGCCGATACCGCCACTTCCCTGCCCGTGACGGTCATCAACAACGCCATGGCCAAAAGTTTCTGGCCCAACTCCGACGCCATCGGCAAGCAAATCGGCCCCGGCAGTCTTCTTTATCCCGCGGCCACTGTCATCGGCATCGTAGCGGACACCAAACGCCTCTCCTTGCGTGAAAAACCCGATCCCGAAATGTTCGTGCCCTACACCCAAAAAGTTTGGCCGTCGCTGCTGACCATGGACGTCGTGCTGCGCACCAAAAACGATCCGGCCGCGATCACCGCCGCCGCACGTGAAGCGATGCACTCGGTCGATTCGGATTTGCCACTCGCGAATGTCTCTACCCTCGCCACGCTGGTCGATGATTCGGTAATCCAGCAGCGCTTCGCCATGTACGTCATCGGCGCCTTCGGCGCGCTCGCGCTGCTCCTTGCCTCCATCGGCATGTACGGAGTCATTTCTTACTCCACCACGCAGCGCACCCAGGAAATTGGCATCCGCCTCGCGCTCGGCGCGCAACCCCGCGACGTCATGGCCATGGTTCTCGCTCAGGGCGGCCGCCTCGCCGGTCTCGGCATCACCATCGGTCTCGTTGCCGCGCTGGCCCTCGCTCGCACTCTGGCCAGCTTTCTATACGGCGTGCAACCCGCCGACCCCAGCACCTTCGCCGCAGTAGCTCTGTTGCTCTGCGCCGTCGCGCTCCTGGCCTGCTACCTCCCAGCCCGCCGCGCCATGCGCGTCGACCCCACCGTAGCCCTGCGCTACGAGTGAAGAAAGTTCCGGAGCGCCGTAGGCGCGGGAGAAGTTAGCCAGCCCGTAAGGGCGGGGTAAACGGGGGCGAGTCATTCGAGCGCCGTAGGTGCGACACGGCCTTTGTTCCGCGAACCGCGCACGCATTCTGTTTTTTTGACGAGGAACAAAAATGAATCTGCTTCACAAATGGCTTTCGCAATTCCGCGGCACGCTCCACCCAACCGCACACGACCGCGACCTCGCCGATGAAATCGAATCCCACCTCCAACTCCATATCGACGACAACCTCCGCGCCGGCCTGTCTCCCGCCGAAGCCCGCCGCCAGGCCCTCCTGAAATTTGGCGGCGTCGAATCCGCCAAGGAAGCCTACCGCGCCCGCCGCGGACTCCCTTTCTTCGAAATCGCTCAACAAGATTTTCGTTTCGCCTTCCGCTCGCTCCGCAAAAATCCCGGCTTCGCCGCCGTCGCCATCCTGACTCTCGCTCTCGGCATCGGCGCTAACACCGCCATCTTCACCGTCGTCAATTCCGTCCTGCTCCGCCCGCTGCCCTACGTCGCGCCCGAAAATCTGGTCACCACCAATTTCAATCAATCGCTGCCCGATCTCGAAGACATCCGCGCCCGCGCCCAATCCTTCGAATCGATCGGCGCCAACGCCACCCAAAGCCTCGATTACACCGGCGAATCCGATCCCATCCAGATTCACGCCATACTTTCCGACGCGCAATTGTTCCCGACGCTCGGCGCCCGCCCTCTGCTCGGCCGCCTCATTTCTCCCGGCGAAGATCAATACGGCAGCGCGCGCGTCGTTTTGCTCAGCCATGCGTTCTGGGCCCAGCATTTCGCCAGCGATCCGGCAGCCGTCGGCAAATTCATCCCGCTCAGCGGGAATCTCTACCAGATCATCGGCGTCATGCCCGCGGATTTCTGGCTTCAAGGCAAGCCGGCGGACGTCTACGCCTCGCTGCGCGTGGTCTACCCGGCTGCCGCGCGAGAACGCGGCGTTCATTTCATGAACACCTATATGCGCCTCAAGCCCGGCGTCACCCTCGCCCAAGCCCAATCCGAAATGGCCGGAATCGACGCCGCTCTGGGCCAGGAATATCCGGACCACGATGCCGGCCGCGTCCGCCGCCTGATTCCCCTGCTGCAAAGCATCGTCGGCGATTCGCGAACCACACTTTTGCTTCTGCTGTCCGCGGTGGGTCTGGTCCTGCTGATTTCCTGCGTGAACTTCGCCAGCCTGCTGCTCGCGCGCGCCGCGTCGCGTCGCCGCGAACTCGTAATCCGGTCCAGCCTGGGCGCTGGCACGTTCCGGCTGGTTCGTCAGATGCTTGCCGAAAGCCTGTTGCTTGCGCTACTCGGCGGCGCGGCCGGCCTGCTGCTCGCTAATTGGGGAATCGAGCTTCTGCTTTGGCTCAAACCTGAAAATCTTCCGCGACTCGCCACCACTCACATCGACGCCCGCGTCCTGGCCTTCACTTTTTTCATTTCGTTGTTCACCGGAATCGTCTTCGGCCTGATTCCCGCCCTCCACGCCTCGCGTCTCGATATCAATTCGGGACTGAAAGAAGCCGGGCGCTCCGGCGCCGGCGGCACCGCCAGCCTTCGTCTCCGCCGCCTGCTCGTCGTCACCGAACTTTCGCTCGCCATCGTCTTGCTCATCGGCGCCGGCTTGTTGATCCGCAGCTTCGCCCGCCTCGCCTCGGTTCCGCCGGGCGTGGCTCCCGAAAATATCGTCACCATGCGGGTCGAGCTTCCCGCCACGCGTTACGAAAAAATTCCGCCGCAACTCCAATTCCGGACCGCGCTGCTCGATTCGCTCAACGGACTTCCCGCCGTGCAAGCCGCCATGATCAGCGAACTTCCCATGAGCGGCGAAACCGTCTCGCACGACCTCGCCATCGAATCGCAGCCCTCCACCAAACCCGGGGACGAACCCGATTCCGAAGCCCGCTCCGTGCTCGGCGATTATTTCCAGATCATGGGCGTCCCTATCCTGCAGGGACGCGCCTTCAATTCCAGCGACCGCGCCGATTCCCCCACCGTGGCCATCGTCAACCAAACTTTCGCTCGCCGGTTTTTCCCCAACCAGAACCCGGTCGGCCAGCGCATTGGCTGGGCCCACGACGACCCTCCCAACTGGAAAACCATCGTCGGCGTCGCCGGCGACGTCAAACATTTCGGCCTCGACCGCCCCGAAAAGCCCGCCGTCTACGACCTCTATTCACAGAATAATGAATCCTGGAAACGCTGGATGACCCTGGTCATCCGCAGCCCGCGCGATCCCGCCGACGTCATCGCCGCCACCAAGCAGCAAGTCTGGGCCCTCGACAAATCCCTGCCGCCCACCGACGTCCGCACCATGGACGCGGTCATCTCCCTTTCCACCGCGCCGCAGAAATTCAACCTCACCCTGCTCGCGATTTTCGCCGCGATCGCCCTGGCCCTCGCCGCGATCGGAGTATTCGGCGTCATCTCCTACTCCGTCACCCAACGTACCCAGGAATTCGGCATCCGCCTGGCCCTCGGCGCCCAACGCGCGGACATCCTGCGCCTCACCTTCGGCGAAGCCGCCCGCCTCGCCACCGCCGGAGCCATCATCGGACTGGCCGGCGCCGCCATCCTGACCCAATTTATGTCCACCCTGCTTTTCGGCGTCAGCCCGCACGACCCGCTAACCTTTATATGCGTCGCGGGCTTCCTGCTCGCCGTGGCCGCTGCTGCCTGCATTATCCCGGCTCGCCGCGCCATCCAGGTCGACCCGATCACGGCGCTGCGCTACGAATAGCGCATAGCCCTCGCGCCAAAGAAAAACGGCCGCGAGATTCTCGCGGCCGTCGATCGATCTTCTTGTAGGTCTTCGACTTACTGAAAAATTAAGCCAGCTGCTTCTTGCGCAGCCCCATCACACCCGCGAGCCCCAAGCCCAGCATCAGCAAACTCGCGGGCTCCGGCATCGAGGTCGACGTCCCAGTCACTGTGGCGTCGCCGCCATCGAAGAATTTACCGAGCTTGCCACCCTTGAAGATCGCCCCGCCGTCGACTCCAAACACCCCGCCCAACAGGATGAACGGTCCACCGGGTCCAGCGCTCGTGAACAGCTGCGGGCCAACGAAACTGACGATCTTGGTGACACCTTTTTTGTTGGTGAAAGTTAGGTCGAACAGGCCCCCATCGACCCCGTCGTCGAAGAACGTCACTTCCGCGTCCTTGATCATTTTCCCCGTGTCCGTAAACGTCACCGGCACGAAGGTGTCCAGCGAAGTCAAAGTACCCGGCTCGGTGAATGACAGGTCGAATTTCTTACCGGCGCCATCCACCGTATAGGTCACGCTGTCCGCAAATGCCGCCGTGCAGGTCAGAAATAACATTGCCGCCGCTATAAAGAATGTTTTCCGCATCGCCCTCTCCCAACTTCGGTATTACCCCAAGACCCTATTGCACGTCCGGTGCCACAATTCCCATATTGAAACTGCACCACATCCCCAACCACATGTGCAAAACTTTTGTGATTTAAGGAATTCTTGCGCGTCGACTCATCACGTCGAATTTCAGCTTCGCCTCAGTCCTTTCGAAGCATTCCATAGCTTTGGTTAAGTTTACATACCGTAAACCTGGTACGTTTCTCGACCCACCTCGAAAATATTCGCCGCCGCTTCGCCATCACCGCAAAAATTCAGGTAGCCGCGAACTCGTCCAGCACTCGTCCTTGGGCCTGTAGCGGCCAGCTTCAGCTGGGCAGCCTTTGCTTTCGAAGTTGCTACTGCCTTTCCGCCATTTTTCCCCGCCGTTACAGCGCTCCAAGCCTCTCCAACGCTTCCATCGCCAATTGCTCGGTCAGCTCCCCCGCCGGGAGTTCTCGACCCAGATGGGCGGCTTGCCCGGACCAGAAAGAACTGAAGTCGCTCGAACCTGCCTCCGCGGATTTGGAGCGCAGCGGCCCCATCGCGCCAGCCGCGAGCGGAAATTCCGGCGCGCCCTCCGCCATCGGGCCCAGCTCCCGGATCACGCGATTCACGATCCCGCGCGCCGGACGGCCCGTAAACACATTCGTCAGCACCGTCTGATTGTCTTTAGCCTTCCGCAACGCCGCCCGATACGCCGCACTGATCTTCGCCTCTGGGCAAAACAAATAGGCCGTCCCCATCTGCACCGCCGCGGCCTCCAGCGCAAAAGCCGCCACGATGCCGCGCGCATCCGCGATGCCACCCGCCGCGATCACCGGAACTTTCACCGCGTCGACCACCTGCGGCACCAGCGCCATAGTCCCAGCCTGCGTCGAAACATCGTCGCTCAGAAAATTTCCGCGGTGTCCGCCCGCTTCATACCCCTGCGCGATGATCGCGTCACATCCGCGGTCCTCCAGCCAACGCGCCTCATCCACTGAAGTTGCCGACGCAATAATCTTCATCCCCGCATCCATCACTTTGCGCTGCAGCTTCTCCTCCGGCAGGCCAAAATGAAAGCTGACCACTTCCGGACGTAATTCGATCGTCAGCTCGCAAGCGGCAGCGTCGAAAGGCGTGCGGCTAGCGGCGGGAACCGACTGGTTCGGATCGAGTCCCAGTTCCAGGTAGTAGCGCTGCAGGCGCTGCCTCCAATCCGCTTCTCGCTTGGCGTCCACCCGCGGTGGCGTGTGGCAAAAAAAATTCAAATTCACCGGCCGCTGCGTCTGCCGGCGTATCGCTGCCCATTCCGCGCGGATCTGCTCCGCGCTCAACAAGGCGCAGGCCAGCGAGCCCAGCCCGCCGGCTTTGGCCACGGCCGCCGCCATTTCCGACCCGGCCGATCCGGCCATCGGCGCCTGAATAATGGGCACTTCGATGCCGAAGAGTTCGACAATCCGCTGGTCCGGCCACATCATCACGATCTCGCTCATCGGTCGTTACCATTTCCCCGCGTGCGCGCCGCCATCCACATGCAAAATTTCGCCGGTGGTAAACGTGGCGTCGGTCAGGAACAAAACCGCATCCACAATTTCTTGCACTTCGCCGATCCGGCCCATCGGGTGCAAGCCTTTCAGAAATTCATGCGTCTCGGGTTTATGCATCGGAGTATTGATCACGCCCGCCGCCACCGTATTTACCCGAATGCCATCCTGGGCATACTCCAACGCCAGCGCGCCGGTCACCGCATCCAGCCCGCCCTTCACCATAATCTGCACCGCCGCCGATACGCCCGCGATCGGCTGTCCTACCAGCGTGGTCGAAATATTGACGATGCTCCCGCTCTTCTGCTTCAACATCTGCTTCACCGCCAACTGCGAAATGTACAGAAACCCCGCCAGCGTGGTCGACACCAAAGCATTGAAATCCTCGGTGGTATATTCGGTAAACGGCTTAGGGATAAAAACGCCGGCATTGTTGACCAGCACATCGACGCGCCCGAATCGCGATAGGGCCGTATCCACGATCCGCGCCGCCGTTTGCGGCTCGCCGATGTCTCCATCGACCAACGCCAGATGCTCCGACGCCGGCGCCGCGCTCGTCCGTGTAATATTTCGCGAATTCGCCACCACGTTGTAACCCCGCCCCAGAAACGCCGCGACCAGCCCGGCCCCAATCCCCTGCGACCCGCCAGTGATAATCGCCGTTTTTTGCGTGCTCGCCATTTCGAATCTCCTCGTCGCTTTTTGACTCTACCCCAAAACCCCGTCGCGCCGCATGAACGCCAAGCAGGAGCGCTCCTTCTTCCGTATTCAAATACCGTGGATTTTGCGGATTAGAAATTGTCTTGGTGCTTTGTTTTGAGTGGTTTACGTTGAATTCTAATTGCTGGTAGCGGATTAGAAATGCAACGGCGGAAGCGGGAAAATCGAAAATTGAAACCGGGAAATGGGGAACGGGGTCAGCCTGGGCGAATCGGTCAGAGGGCTCGGCGAAAAGGCCGCCGAAGCGACGGCGAGCGCTGCGACCGGAGCGATTCGTGCATTGGTGGTGGCGTGCCGAGGCGCGCCGCCCACGCCGAAAAGACTGTCGATTAGAAAACACGGGCGGCCTTTGTTTTGTGGGGGTTGAAGGTGAATTCTAATCGCGTCATTTGTCGATTAGGCGGGAGCGGTGGGTAGAGCGGCGGGATGAGCGACGATGCGCGGCTGGTGTGGTTGGCGCGTGGCGTCTTGCGGCGCAGCGCGGGGCCGTCGTTTTGTGGTGCGCCGTGAAGCACGGCGTCCTCCTGGGTCGCGCCGACCTGCGTCGACTGGCGCGAAAATCAGTGGGGCTGAAAAGTGCCCCGACTCACGCTAACACAATTGGAATTTGTTGGATATTCGTAGAAATACGGAGTGGGTAAGCGGGTTAAAGCTCGCGACTGTCGGAGTGGAAGGCAACGGCAAAGTCAAATGGCCCGGCTGAAGCCGGCCGCTACAGGTGGTGCGGCGGATTCGGCGGTGCGCTGGTTTTGTGCTGCGAAACATTGGCGGGGTTGAGATTCTTCGCTGCGCTCAGAATGACGGGGTGAAGGCGGTGAGCAGGTCCCTCGTCGCGGAAGGCGGTCGGTCGGGATGACAACGAAAAGCGAGGCGGGAAAAAGCTAGAGCAAGGCAACGGCAAATGGCCCGGCTAAAGCCGGCCGCTACAGGTGGTGCGGCGGATTTGGGGGTGCGTTGGGATTGCGCCGCGAAACATTGGGGTGGAAATACGATTGCTCGGCCGGCTGGCAAATTTCGATTTTTTGCGCGATGTATGGCAAACTCGGAAGTTTGAAACGCGTGGTTGGCGCGCACCAAGCGGCGTCTCATCGCTGCCACCGGCGCCGCGCCGCCCGAAAAAAGGCCATGGATCCCCAGTACATCCGCAATTTCTGCATCATTGCGCACATCGACCACGGCAAATCCACGCTGGCCGACCGCCTGCTGGAACTGACCGGCGCGCTGACGCCAGCGCGAGATGCAGTCGCAGGTGCTCGATTCGATGGACCTGGAGCGCGAGCGCGGCATCACCATCAAAGCCAAGAGCATTCGCCTGCATTACACAGCGCGAAGGACGGCCACGAATACCGGCTGAACCTGATCGATACGCCGGGCCACGTGGATTTTTCCTACGAAGTTTCGCGCGCCCTTTCCGCCTGCGAAGGCGCGCTGCTGGTGGTGGACGCGAGCCAGGGCGTGGAAGCGCAGACCGTGGCCAACGCGTTTCTCGCCTCGCGACACAATCTCGAAATTATTCCGGTGATCAACAAAATCGATCTGCCCGCGGCGCGGATCGATTTCGCCAAGGAGCAAATCGAAAACGTGCTGGCGATTCCGGCGGACGACGCGCTGCCGATCAGCGCGAAAAGCGGCCTGGGCGTGGAAGAGGTGCTCGAAGCGATCGTGCGGCTGCGTTCCGCCGCCGAAAGGCTCGGCGGATGCTCCGCTGCGCGCGCTGATTTTCGATTCGTGGTTCGATTCCTACCGCGGCGCGGTGGTGCTGGTGCGCGTGATGGAAGGGCGCATCGACGCCGCACATGAAAATCCGGCTGTCCTCGAACAACGAAGTGTATGAAGTGGAAACGCTCGGCGTGCTGACGCCGAAGCCGGTGGCGCTGCAAGAGCTCGCCGCGGGCGACGTGGGCTTCATCGTCGCCAACATCAAGCGCGTGGCCGACGCGCGCGTGGGCGACACCGATCATCGCAGGACGGCGCATCCCGCGCCGCCGCTGCCGGGATTCGAAGCCATCAAGCCGATGGTGTTCGCCGGACTTTTTCCGGTGAACGCCAGCGATTACGAAATGCTGCGCGACGCGCTGGGCAAATTGCAGCTCAACGACGCGGCATTTTTCTACGAGCCGGAAAATTCCGTCGCGCTGGGATTCGGATTTCGCTGCGGATTTCTCGGCCTGCTGCACATGGAAATCGTGCAGGAGCGCCTGGAGCGCGAATTCAATATCGGCCTGATCACCACCGCGCCCAGCGTGCAGTTCCGCATCACCACCATCGACCGGACGAAGTGATGGAAGTCGATAATCCCACCAAATTTCCGCCGCCCAGCTCGATTCAGAAAATCGAAGAGCCGATTCTTACCGCGATGATCATCACGTCGGAAGAATCGGTCGGCGGCGTGCTGCAGCTGTGCGAAGAAAAGCGCGGCGTGCAGAAGAATTTCGAATATCTCTCGCCGACGCGCATCATGCTGACGTACGAAATGCCGCTGAACGAAATCGTGCTGGATTTTTACGACCGGCTGAAAAGCGTTTCGCGCGGCTACGCTTCGCTCGATTATCATTTGTCCGGCTATCGCGAATCGGACCTGGTGAAGCTGGACGTGCTGGTCGGCGGCGAGCCGGTCGACGCGCTGACGGTGATCTGCCACCGCGACCAATCGTACGAGCGCGGCCGCGATCTGGTCTCGCGCCTGCGCAAACTGATCCCGCGCCAGATGTTCGAAATTGCCGATTCAGGCCGCCATCGGCAGCCGCGATCATCGCGCGCGAAACCATCAGCGCCATTCGCAAAAACGTGATCGCCAAATGCTACGGCGGAGACATTTCGCCGCAAACGCAAACTGCTCGAAAAGCAAAAAGAAGGCAAGAAGCGCATGAAGCGCGTCGGCCGCGTCGACATCCCGCAGGAAGCCTTCCTCGCGGTGCTGAAAGTTGCCGGCGGCTCCGCCGACGACGGAGTAACTCGCAGTCGCTCAAAGGCGAGCCTTCTCGCACTCACGATCCCGTAGCGCGCCATCTTGCTTGCAGCTGACGCAGAAAGAATCCCGGCGCCGTGGGCAACAGCCGTACGCCTACGACTTCAAGTGCCGTGCAAACTGCCTAGGCTTCGGTTTTTCGGTTCGAACTAGTCGCGCCGAGTTCTCCGCGCGCGAGCCGCACCGAAATATCGTCGCCGATCGCGACCTGATCCGGCGAGCGCAGCACTTTCCCCGCCGAATCGTAGGCGATGGCGTAGCCGCGCTCGAGAATTTTGAGCGGGCTGCGCTCTTCGAGCTGCAGCATCGCCGATTCCAGGCGGCGGCGTTTCGCGACCAGCACCCGATCGAAGCCGCACCTGCAAGTCGTTCGCAGTCGCGCTCCAGTTCTCGCGCGAAATGCCGCCGACCCGCGCGCGCAAATCGAGCGCGGCAAATCGCACCTGCGCCATGTCGCAGTCCGCGACGTTTGCGCGCCACCACGCGCTCCAGCGCAGCCCGCAGCGTCACCGCGCTGCTGCTCGATGCGGCGGCGCAGCACCGCGCGCGCGGCCGCGCAGATCGAACGACGCAACGTGCGCGTTCGCTTCGGTGACGCGCTGCGCGCGCCATTGCCAGACGCAACCGCAAACCGATCGCGAGCGAATTGCGCCATATTCGTCCACCAGCTGCCGCCGGCCGCGCAACAGCAATTCGAGCTGGCGGAAGCCGCGATGCGTCTGCAAATCGCGCACGTGATGCTTCCACTGCGAGAGATCGGAAGCGCATGTGATGCGACGATGCCGCCGCTGATGCTCGCGCAATGTGCCGCTCGAATTCCTCGCGCGACCGCACCACGATTTCCGCGGCCGCCGACGGAGTCGGCGCGCGCAAGTCCGCCACAAAATCGGCAATGGTGAAATCCGTTTCGTGGCCGACGCCGGTAATCACCGGAATCTCCGACGCGAAAATCGCCCGCGCCAGAATTTCTTCGTTGAACGCCCACAAATCCTCGAGCGAGCCGCCGCCGCGGGCCAGAATCAGCACTTCGACGCATCTTCGCCGCGGTTGAAATAGCGCAGCGCCTGCACGATTTCCGCCGCCGCGCCCTCGCCCTGCACCTTCACCGGATACAAGCTGCACGTGCGCGTTGGGAAACCGGCGCTTCAGCACGCGCAGGATGTCGCGAATCGCGGCGCCGGTGGGCGAAGTAATCACGCCGATGCAGCGCGGCAGCACCGGCAGCGGCTTTTTGCGCGCCGGATCGAAGAGCCCTTCTTCGAGCAGGCGTTTTTTCAGCTGCTCGAACGCCAGTTGCAGCGCGCCGAGCCCGACCGGCTCGATATTGGTGACGTAAATCTGATATTCGCCGCGCGCGTCGTAGACGCTGAGCGAGCCGCGCACCGTGATGTGCAATCCGTCTTCCGGTTTGAATTTCATCCCGCGCATCTGATCGCGAAAGCAGACGCAGCGAATCTGCGCTCTGCGCATCCTTCAGCGTGAAGTAGTAATGGCCGGATTGCGCCGGCGCGGCAATTCGAGACTTCGCCTTCGACCGAAATGTCCGGGAGAGTGCCTTCGAGCAACTCGCGGATGCGCGCGGTCAGCTCGCTGACTTTCCAGATGCGGCGCTCGGGCATCAGATTGAAAAGCGAAGCTTGGTCTCATCGGGCACTTACCGGCGGAAATGATTCACGATCCACATCACCAACGTGAGCACCACGCTCAGCAGAATGCAGGTGACCACCGGAAAATAAAAACTCGTATTCCGGCCCTTATAGGCAATATCGCCGGGCAGGCGGCCCAGGCGAAAAGGCAATTTGCCCGAGAAGCGAGGAAACCGCCGACGACGGCCAGCACCAGGCCGACAAACCACGCAGCAATTTTCCGAGTTCGCGCGTGGAATCCATTTGTGTCCGGGCTCTGCGGACATTCTACCCGAAGTGGGCAGATGAGCGCGAAGGGAGCGGGCGGAAAACAAGCGGGGAAAAGAACCCGCGCACCGGCAACGTCCGGTGCCGGGTCTTAATCTTCCAGGTCTTAGCTTTCAGGTCTGAGCGTTTTTTAGGCCAGTTCGGCGCCAGAAAAAAAATAGCCAATTTCGAACGCCGCCGGTCTCCGCGCGCTCCGAACCGTGCGTGCAATTGTACTGAATGCTTTCGCCGAGTTCCTTGCGAATCGTGCCGGGCGCGGCTTTCGCGGGATCGGTGGCGCCCATCGTGTCGCGCCATTTCGCGATTGCGTTTTCCGCTTCGAGGACCATGACCACTGCTTTTCCGCGCGCTCATGAAGTCGGTCAGCTCGCCGAAAAACGGCCGTTCGCGGTGAACGGCGTAAAATCCTTCGGCCTGCTTCTTCGCCGAGACGCAGCGACTTGATCGCGATGATGTGAAATTTCGCCGCGTGAATGCGGCTGAGAATGTCCGCGGTCAGACCGCGGCCCACGGCGTCAGGCTTGATGATTGCGAGTGTTCGTTCCACTGCCATTCGGGTAATCTCCTGTTTAAGATAAATTTGCGACGAGACGCTCGCGTGCTACTTTCGTTCTTGGCGACTTTCTTCGCTGATCTTCGATTCGGTTTCGCCGCCGACTTCTTCGCCGGACGACTTCGACTTTCGACTTGTGCAGATCGCACTGGCGAGCGTGCTGCCGATGTCCGCCGGGCTCTGCACCGTATGAATGCCCGCCGCGCGCATCGCCTTATATTTCTCCGCGGCCGTTCCCTGCCCGCCGCTGATGATCGCGCCGGCGTGGCCCATGCGGCGGCCCGGAGGCGCGGTCTGCCCGCAGATGAAACCGACCACCGGCTTCTTCACATGCTTCTTGATGTATTCCGCCGCGACTTCTTCGGCGTTGCCGCCGATTTCGCCGATCATCACGATCGCGTGCGTGTCGGGATCCTCATTGAACAGCTTGATCGCATCGAGAAACGTGGTGCCGATGATCGGATCGCCGCCGATGCCGATGCAGGTCGATTGGCCGATGCCGAGACGCGTCAGCTGATCCACCGCTTCGTAGGTCAGCGTTCCGCTGCGGCTCACCACGCCGACGTTGCCCTGCTTGTGAATCGAGCCGGGCATGATGCCGATTTTGCATTTGCCCGGCGAAATGATGCCCGGGCAATTCGGACCGATCAGTCGCGTTTTCGAATTCTTCAGCGCCGCGGCCACGCGAACCATGTCCAGCGTCGGCACGCCTTCGGTGATGCAAATGACCAGCGGCAAGCTGCGCGTCCATGGCTTCCAGAATCGCGTCCGCCGCAAACGGCGGCGGAACAAAAATCACCGAAGCATTCGCGCCGGTCGCTTTCACCGCTTCGGCCACGGTATTGAACACCGGCACGCCGAGATGCTTGGTGCCGCCTTTTCCCGGCGTGACGCCGGCGACCACTTTCGTGCCGTAGTCCAGCATCTGCTGCGCGTGAAAGCTGCCTTCGCGGCCCGTGATTCCCTGCACGATCAACCGCGTGTTCTTATCGACCAACACGCTCACTGCGCACCTCCCGGCGAGCGCCACGATCTTTTGCGCGCCGTCTTTCATTCCTTCGGCGACGGTGAAATTCAATCCGGAGTTCTGCAGGATTTCCTTGCCTTGTTTCACGTTGGTTCCTTCCATGCGCACCACCACCGGAACCTTGAATTTCAGTTCCTTCGCCGCATTCACCACGCCGCTGGCCAGAACGTCGCAGCGCAGAATTCCGCCAAAAATATTCACGAACACGCCCTTCACGTTCGGATCGCTCAGCAAAATGCGAAACGCATTCTTCACCTGCTCTTCGGAAGCGCCGCCGCCCACATCCAGAAAATTCGCGGGGCTGCCGCCGCTCAGCTTGATGATGTCCATCGTGGCCATGGCCAGGCCGGCGCCGTTCACCATGCAGGCGATGTTGCCATCGAGCTTGATGTAGTTCAGTTTGAATTTCGAAGCTTCCACTTCGAGCGGAGTTTCCTCGTCGAGGTCGCGCAGATCTTTGAATTCCGGATGCCGATACAGCGCGTTGTCGTCGAAAGTGACTTTCGCGTCCAGCGCGAACATTTTCCCGTCGCCGGTGACGACGCAGGGATTGATTTCGATCATCGACGCATCCGTTTCGATGAACGCGCGGTAGAGCGACTGGAAAAACGGCACGGCGGCGTTCACTTGTTCCGGCGTGAGGCCCAGTCCGAAAGCCAGTTTGCGCGCCTGAAACGGCTGGAAACCCACGGTCGGATCGATTTTTTCGCGCAGAATCGCTTCGGGATGGTCTTTGGCGACTTCCTCGATTTCCATGCCGCCCGCGGCGCTGGCCATGAAAATCGGCGCGCCGACTTCGCGATCGACCAGAATGCCCACGTAAAGTTCGCGCTTGATGTCGAGCCCTTCTTCGATCAGCAGGCGGCGCACGACGCGGCCTTCTTCGCCGGTCTGCGGCGTCACCAGCGTCATGCCCAGAATTTGTTCCGCGTGACCCGCGCTTCATCGGGAGATTTGGCGAGTTTCACGCCGCCGGCTTTTCCGCGTCCGCCGGCATGAATCTGCGCTTTCACCACCACAACGGAGTGCCCAGGCGCTGCGCGACGGCGCGGGCTTCATCCTTCTTGACAACCACTTCGCCGCGCGGCACCGGCACGCCAAATTTCGCGAGGATCGCTTTGGCCTGATATTCGTGAATCTTCATGCGGGCTCCATCGGCTTCCGGAGGGTCGCCTTGAATAGTGCTAAAATTTCGGGAAATTGAAGCTACCCAGTTTACCCGGAAGCCGAAAGGCGGGCAAGGAGCGGCGTGGCGTTGGGAAATGAAGGCGATCCGGTGACTCGCGAGCTGCTGGAAAAAATTGCGGCGGGCGAGAATTTGTCGCGGGCCGAGGCGGAGCGGGTGATGGAGCAGATTCTGTCCGGGGAACTGGGCACCGATCAGATCACCACGTTCCTGCTGGCACTGCGCGAGAAAGGCGAGACGATCGACGAGGTGGTGGGTTTCGCCACGGCCATGCGGCGGCACGCGACGCATGATTTTTCCCGCCGGGCACAAAATTCTGAATGAGACGCTGATTGATACTTGCGGGACCGGCGGCGACGCGCGCGGAACTTTTAATATTTCGACAGTGGTGGCTTTTGTGGTGGCCGGCGCGGGCGTGCGGGTGGCGAAACACGGGAACCGGTCGACGGGAGGACGCAGCGGATCGGCGGACGTGCTGGAGGCGCTGGGAGTTGCGATCGATCTGCCGGCAGCGCGGATCGCGCAGGCGATTGAAGAGATCGGAATTGGATTTTTATTTGCGCCGGCCATGCATGCGGCGACGCGGCATGCCAGTGAGGCGCGAAAACAAATTGGAGTGCGGACCGTTTTCAATTTGCTGGGGCCGCTGACGAATCCGGCGAATGCGTCGGCGCAGATGGCGGGGGTTTATGACGCGAAATTGACCGAGCTGGTGGCCGGCGCGCTGGGCGAGTTGGGAGTGAAACGCGCGATGGTGGTGCACGGGGCCGACGGGCTGGATGAAATTTCGCTGAGCGGAGAGACGTTCGTTTCGGAATGGCGCGATGGAAAGGTACGGAATTTTTCGGTGACGCCGGAGGATTTTGGATTGAAGCGGGCGCCGCTGGAAGCGATTCGCGGCGGAGACGCGAAAGAAAACGCCGGGATCATGCACAAAATTCTGGGGCGTTCGCTGCTGTACCGCGAACACGGAGCGCAGCGGGATATTGTGCTGGCGAATGCGGCGGCGGCGCTGGTGGCGGCGGGGCGGGCTACGGATTTCCTGGATGGAGTGAGGATCGCGGCGGAATCGATCGATTCAGGCGCGGCGCGAGAAAAGCTGGAGGCGCTGGTGGCGTTTGGCTCAACGGCCGGCTGAGGGATCGGGCGAAGTGGCGGAATCGAGATCGAGGAAGATTCCGCCGTTCGTTTTGGAAGCGGCGGTCGCGGCGGTCGGTGGCGGGTAGCAGTTGCCGTCGGCGCTGTAAGTCGCGCGCAACTTTTGGTGAATTCGCGGCGGCGCGGCGACTGGGCGAATTGCCAGACGGAGGCGAAGGGAATGCCGCTGGATGCGGGTGGCGGCGGATTTTTGGGGAGTGCGCAGCCGGGTGACGGCGGGCATTTGTCGTTGTAAATGAAATAGGCGATGGCGCGGCTGCCTTCGTGCTGGTGTATGTCGGCCGCGGTCGTGATGGTGGTCTTTCCTTCCTTTACTGGCATTCCTGAGCAATAGATTCCGGCGCGAAAGCCGGTGGCGTTAATCGGCATCTATCCACCTCAGTACGTAAGCCATTTGTTCGTCGAGCAGCCTGCCGCCTTCTTCCTGATCCAGGAAAATAATTGTGTTGGCGGGGAAACCTTCGCGTTTCGCTGCGGCGATCGCGGATTGGCGTCAGAGGCGGCGAGTTCCGTTGCGTGCGAGACAGAAGACAATTCTTTATCGAGCCGGCCGTTGAACAGGACCAGGAAACCGAAATTGTTTTTGAGTGAACTCGGCGCGCTGGCCGGTCCAGTTGTTTCCGTCCGCGCCGGGCGGGACGTTGAGCCAGTAGCCGGCGAAGGCGAAGGTTTTTCGGAGGGCCGGCAGCGCAGGGT
Source organism: uncultured Acidobacteriota bacterium (assembly GCA_963737765.1). GTDB lineage: Bacteria > Acidobacteriota > Terriglobia > Acidiferrales > UBA7541 > Palsa-295. The sequence continues at coordinate 213,613 of CAVTTY010000010.1, read as the reverse complement.
CGCCGGGATATTCATTTACGTCGAAGCCGAGGTAGATGCGAGATGCGTTTTCCTGCGCCGGCGCCGGACGGAACGCGAGCAGGGACAGCGAGATCACGGCCAGCGCTGCGGCAATGGAAAGTCGGAAGTGGAATTCGCTGGACATGAAATTGTCGAGACGCTGTGTTTTAAATATTCAGAAAATTTTTAAGCAAATCGAAACCGGAAGTGGTGAGGACGGATTCGGGATGAAACTGCACGCCTTCGATGCGGAATTTGCGGTGGCGCAGGCCCATGATGATCGCCGTCGTCGGTTTCGGCGGAAATTTCCAGGTCGCGCGGAAGCGATTTGCGTTCGACGATCAGCGAGTGATAGCGCGTGGCGGTGAAAGGCTTGGGCAGGTCGGCGAAAATGCCTTGGCCGTCGTGGTCGATTTCGCTGGTTTTGCCGTGCATCAGTTTCGGCGCGCGAATGACGCGGCCGCCGAAGGCCTCGCCGATGGCCTGATGGCCGAGGCAGACGCCGAGAATGGGAATTTCTCCGGCGAAGCGCTGGATCAGCGGGACGCTGATGCCCGCTTCCTTCGGCGTGCAGGGCCCGGGAGAGATCACGATGCGTTCGGGCGCGAGGTCGGCGATTTCGTCCAGCGTGATCTGGTCGTTGCGGCGCACTTCGAGCTGCTGGCCCATCTGGCCGAGATACTGCGCCAGGTTGTAGGTGAACGAATCGTAGTTGTCGAGGAGCAGGATCATGATTTTTTTCCGGCCGTGGTGGGCGCATTTCGAGCGGCGGCGACGATGGCGCGGGCCTTGTTGACGGTTTCCTGATATTCGCGCTCGGGGACGGAATCGGCGACGACGCCGCCGCCGGCCTGGATGTAGGCGCGGCCATTTTTGGCGACCAGCGTGCGCAGGGCGATGCAGGAATCGAGATTGCCGGAAAAATCGAGATAGAGAATCGCGCCGGCATAAATGCCGCGGCGGGTGGGTTCGAGTTCGTCGATGATCTCCATCGCGCGGACTTTCGGCGCGCCGGAAACCGTGCCGGCCGGGAAACAGGCCATGAGCGCGTCGAAGCAGTCGACACCGGCGCGCAATTTTCCGCTGCAGGCTCGAGACGAGATGCATCACGTGCGAGTAGCGCTCGACGAACATTAATTGGTCGACGGTCACCGAGCCGTATTCGCAGACGCGGCCGAGGTCGTTGCGGCCGAGATCGACGAGCATGATGTGCTCGGCGCGCTCTTTGGGATCGGCGAGCAGAGTTTGTTCGAAAGCTGATCTTCGGATTCGTTGCGGCCGCGGGGAACGGTGCCGGCGATGGGGCGATAGGAAACTTTGCGGCCCTGGACCTTCACCAGCATTTCCGGGGAGCTGCCGACGACGGAGACGTCGTTCAATTTCAGGAAATACAAATACGGCGAAGGATTGACGACGCGCAGGGCGCGATAAATTTCGAAGGGATCGGCGGTGGTCGGCGCGGAGAAGCGCTGGCTGGGGACGACCTGAAAAATATCGCCGGCGCGGATGTAGGATTTTGCCTTGTCGACGGCGGCGAGATATTGCGGGCGCGTGAAATTCGATTTCACATGCAGCGGCTGGCGCGGCTTGGTTTGGGATGGGCGCGGCAGCGGCCCCTCCAGTTTGCGCGCGGGTGCGCCGAATTTCGCGGGCGGCTGCGGCGTATTTCTGGCGCAGAGTTCCCTTTCCTTCGGTGAAAACATTTTGAATGATCCACACGCGATGACGAACGTGGTCGAAAGCAACCAGGCCGAGGTAGAACATCATGACGCAATCGTCGAGGCCCATTTCGTCGGCGCCGCTGGCCGGAATATTTTCGATCAGGCGCACCATGTCGTAAGCGAAATAGCCGATCGCGCCGCCGATCAGCGGGGGCAGGCCGGGCACGCGGACGGGACGGTAGCGGGACGAGAGCCGGCGGAGAAGCTCGATGGGATTTTCGGTGGAACGGCGGACGCGGCCGCGGGACTCGATGGCGCAATTGGCGCCACGAGCGCGGAAGACTTCTTCGGGATTCGCTCCGGTGAAGGTGTAGCGGGCGATGTTCTCGCCGCCTTCGACGCTTTCGAGGAGAAACGAATATTTTGCGCGGTGGGCGATGCGCAGATGCGCGCCGACGGGCGTGAGCAGGTCGGCGGTGAAGGTGTCGTAGACCGGGACGAGATTGCCTTGGCGGGCGAGGCGCGCGAAGGTTTTGAAATCGGGTTGAATCATCGCGTGGGCCGTTTGGATTTCAGGCGCGACGCGATCGGCGGAGATTTCTGCTCGAACTTCCCGGCGGCCGCGAGGGCGCGGACAACGGCTTGGCGCATGGGCGCGAGTGGCGCGCGCTGGCCCATCCAAATTTCCCACTGGGCGGTGCCCTGAGCGATGAACATGTCGAGACCTGAAACAGTTTCGATGCCGCGGCTGGCGGCAAGTTGCATGAGTTTGGTGAGGCGCGGGCGATAAATCAGGTCGAAGAGCAGGCGGCAATTGAGTTCGTTCGCATGCAAGGGTGATTGGGCGACGTGGGGGTGCATGCCGACGGGAGTGGTATTCACGATGGCGTCGAAGAATTCCTGGCGCAGCGCGGCGCGCGGGACGGTTTGGCCACCGACATCGCGAGCCAGCGCCGCAGCTTGTTGGGGGCGGCGGGCGCAGACGCAGACGATGGAACCGGCGCGGGCCAGGGCGAAGGCAACGGCTCGCGCGGAGCCGCCCGCGCCAAAAATCAGGACGCGACTGCCGCGGAGAGGAATTTTGCGTTCGAGGGCGCGGAGGACGCCGACGTAGTCGGTGTTGTAGCCGTAGAGTTTTCCGTGGCCACGGACGACGACGGTGTTGACGGCGCCGATCGCGGCGGCGACGGGATCGCAATCGTCGAGGTGACGAAGGATGGTTTGCTTGTGCGGAATGGTGACCGCAAGTCCGGAAATTTTGAATGGCGAAATGGTGCCGAGAAAATCGCGGAGGTCAGGAACCAGAAAAGGAAGAAATATGGCGTTGACGCGGCGGGCCTGAAATCCGGCGTTATGCAAATGAGGCGAGAGCGAATGGCCGATGGGATCGCCGATCACGCCGTAGATTTGCGTTTTGGCGTTGAGGCGGTCGGCGCGATACAGGCTTTTCAGGGTCTGCAGCGAAGTCTGGCCGGGAGCGGTGCAAGTGGAAACTGGCGCATAACCAAAACCATTTCGGCCACGGAGCGCGAGAATGCGCGTGGGGACGCTGAGATCGCCCATCGGAATCGCGATCACGTTGCGGTGGGAGTGAGCGAGCGAAAGCAGTTTGGCGGTTTGGGCGTAGGAATCACATTGGGCGGCGATCTTGATCAGGTCCGCCTCGGAATTCGACAGGCGGGAGATGACACCTTCGTAGTCGGAAGGCGGGCGGCGGAAATAGTGGACCGAGGCGATGCGGTGCGCGTCGCCGAGCATCACCTGCAGCAATTCCGGCGGGCAGGCCGAGGAGGTTTCGATGTCGAGGTCGTACCAGGAGCAACCGGCGCGGATGGCTTCGGCCAGATGCAGTAATTGTTTGGCGACGGTGCCGCGGTAGAGGCCACCGGCGGGGCGACGACGGCAGGTGGCGATGAGCGTGGCACGAGGTTTCTTCGCGGCGCGAAGGCGAGCGAGGAAGCGGGTGATTTCGGCATCGTCGCGAAGCCAGTCGAGGCGAAGCTCGACGGTGCGCGTTTGAGGCAGGGCCTGGCGGAACTGGCGCCACATGGAGCGAGCGTCGGGCGCGGCGACGACGGCGCAGATTTTGTCTTCGCTTTTGTGTAGGCCGATCATGGAGGCTGGTAATCCTAACCTTTTTTTCAGGGTTCGTCAGGCTGGACGTGCGCGCGGTTCGGTCCGGTCTTTTGTTGCCATTCTGGGGGGTTTCGGATACCTTCTGCACGGAAATCGCGGAGTTGATTTGTTGGTCGCGAACTGAGGACGTCCGGAGGGAAATACAAATGTCAGACGACGCACGTAACGCTACGGGACTTGGGCGGAGAACATTTCTGGGGGGCGCTTTGACGACGGCCGCGATGGGGGCGGCTGCGCGAGTGGGAATCGAGATGATTTCTCCCGGGACGGCTTACGCGCAAAGCAAGCTGACGCCGGATGAAGCGCTGCGGGCGTTGCTGGCGGGCAATGAACGGTTCGCAGCGAACAAGCTGACTTCCATCGAGCACGACCTGGCGGCGCTGAAAGATCACACGGTGGAGAAGCAGGAGCCGTTCGCGGCGGTGCTGGCTTGCGCGGATTCGCGGGTACCGGTGGAACTGGTCTTCGATCAGACCATCGGGCAAATTTTTGTGACGCGCGTGGCGGGAAACATGTTGACGCCGGAAATTATCGCCAGCCTGGAATATGGCGTGGCGGTGCTCGGCGTGGAAGTGCTGCTGGTGCTGGGTCACAACAATTGCGGCGCGTTGAAAGCGGCGATGAAGGCGGATGCCGTCCCGGGGCAAATCAGCGCGCTGTATCCGTATCTGCGCCCGGCGGTGGAACAATCCGGCGGCGATCTGGATAAAGCGATCTCAGGGAACGCGAAACTTCAGGCGGGATTGCTGAGGACTTCGTCGCCGGTGATTCGCGAGGCGATCAAGGCCGGAAAATTGAGAGTGGAATCGGGCGTGTATGACCTGGCGACGGGCAAAGTCAGCTTGAGCTAAGTTCCCCGCGAAGCGGCACTTGGTGATGGAATGACGGCGTTCGAATGCGCCCCAACTCGCGTTTAAGGCGGTTCGTTTCGTTGAAGAGAATCCGCATTCCAGGTTATATCGACGTAATCCAGGTCGACGATCCGCAGGAAATCATGTTGGAAGGTGTTTGGAAACGCGCTGCTTCGTCGCTGTAACCCCGCCGATTTTCTTCTGGCTGCACGCACAACTCGACCTGAAATCGAAACCGGAGCGAAGAGAGGTCCTGGAAAGTCTTGCGGACTTCCAGCGGTCCGGAGGGCCGGCCAAAGGCCAGAACTGTCCTAAGGTACAGGTAAGGGAGTGGTTGCAGGCGCGGTACCCAATGTGTAAAGCGGGGCGAACCATTGTCTTGACGGGTCCCAGTACGCCTATTACAGTCGCTTTATCGGCTAGGGTTGTGGGGTGCGCTTGTCTTCACAGCGCCGCGATTTCAAAGGAGCGAGCAACATGCGCGGGAAACTTGTCCTTGCGGGTCTGATTTTGAGCTTTTCGGGGGTTGCGGCCTCGGCGCAGACGGCGTCGTTGCCCATCGGCAAAGACCTCTACTGCACCGGTACGATCACCAGCGAAGCGGTGCCCACGGATTCTTACGTTATCACCGGAGAAGGCTCGAATTACAAGATCACCTTCACAGATGGCGACTACGTGTATCTGAACAAGGGCGCCAGCGCCGGAGTGAAAGTGGGCGACGAATTCTCGGTGATCCGCAAAGTCGTGGATCCGACCGAATATGACTGGAGCAAGTGGCAGTCGGAAATTATCCGCAAGCTGGGCACCTGGTGGGAGGATGAGGGGCGCCTGAAAGTGGTGGTGACCCGGCCCGATACGTCGATCGCGCAGGTGGAAAATTCCTGCAATTACGTGCAGCGCGGCGACACGATTCTGCCGTTCAGGGAGCGCCCGGCGCCTCCGCTGAAGCCGGCCGCAAGTTTCGACCGGTTTGCGCCATCGAGCGGGAAAGCGACGGCGATGGTGATGATCGGAAAGGCGTTTCAGGTGGAGCTGGGAACGAATGACGTGTTTTTCGTGAACCTGGGAGCGGAACAGGGCGTGCGGGTTGGAGACTACTTCCGGATTTTCCGTTATACCGGAACGGAACACGAGACGGCTTACCAGACGCGGCGTTTTGCTTTCGACGCGGCCAGCAACGACACGATCTATGGGCGGGTGTACGGCTTCGGAAGTTCGCCGAAGAAATGGAAGTGGGACAATACGCCGCGGGAAGTGATTGGAGAAGGCGTGGTGCTGCGGACTGGGCCGAATTCGGCGACGGTGTTGACGACTTTTTCGCTGCGGGAATTCTTTGTCGGGGATTACGTAGAAATCGAGTAGAAGAAAATCGAAACGATTTAGAAGATTGCCAGATCGCCCGGATTTCGATCCGGGCGATTTTTTTTTGGCTGGCGTGGCGGGGAGCTTCAGGGGCTGAAGCCCCGATCAGGGCTGCGGGACGATGGTCGCGGCTGAAGCCGCGACTCACAAGGATTTCGGACGCGTAGGTAGCGCTCCGGTGCCGGAACGAAGCTGCAATTTTCTTAGGCCGACACGCGTTCTCTGGCGGATCGTAAGAAGCGGATCCCTCGCTACGCTTGGGATGACAATCGTAGTGCCCTAGGCCGGCGGAGACGGAGAGGACTAGCGGGTCAGGAGGTCCTGGGGTTTTTCTTCCTGATTGACCAGCAAGACGGCGCGGCGGCGCTGTTGCACGCGAACATTGATCTGGCTCCAGAACATCTGGAAGTAGTGCGCGGCGGAAGCGACGGCGCTGATCACGACCAGCCAAAGCAACGTGGTGCCCACGCGGCTTCAGCGCGGGATGCTTGGCGGTGAGAATCACGATGCAGCCGGCGAGCGACCTGCAAAATCATTTTCACTTTGCCCAGCGGCGACGCGGGAATCACCAGGCCTTCCACCGAAGCGATTTCGCGCAAGCCCATGACCATGAATTCGCGGCCGATGATGATGACCACCATCCAGGCCTGCATCAAGACCCATTTCGACCAGAGAAATAAATGCGGCGGAGATCAGGAATTTGTCGGCGATGGGATCGAGCAGAATTCCCAGTGTGGTTATTTCTTTACGGCTGCGGGCGAGGTAACCGTCCATCATGTCGGTGGACGCGGCGACCAGCAGAATCAGCACGCCCCAAACTTCAAAGTGAATGGGCAGACCCAGAAAATCGAAATTGGGCTGGCGGGTGAGCAAGACGACGACAAGCAGGGGAACAAAAAAGATGCGCAGGGTCGTCAGACTATTGGGCAGATTCATTAAGTTCCCGGACGATCGATTCGACGCGCGCTGGGCTGATTTTGATGGACCCAGTTCACTATAAGCCCGGGATTCGGGCGAGTCAACGGTACGATTGTGCCGCGGACCAATGAGATAACGAGAAGAAAAAGTGGGAATGGAGCGGGTGGCAAATCCCTGTGCTAGTAACGGTTAGCGCATCGGAGCGCTGCAAATCTGTGCAAAAGCCGGGGAGCGGGTTCGGAGGCCGATTGGTCGGTTTCATTATGGGAATGGTCTTCTGGCGCCTTAGCCAAGAACTGTTTTTTCAATGATTTACGACGGTGATGGGCCTGGGGTGGGAAAATTGCCTAATTTAAAGGGCAATCCGCGACCTGATTTTGAGGGGTCCTTTTCCACAACGATTTCCACAGAACTGGAGGAATTTTCTACGGCAAATCGCATTAGGGGGTCAATAAAGCTAGCGCGCGGCCCGAGGAATTCGGTAGACTTTCGCGTGGCCATTTCGAGCGAGAGGGTGGACCGGCCAGGGGCGAGTCGGAATCGCGAAGTCTTCGAGGCGAGCGCGCCGAGCGATTCCGGAATTTCCGCTTCGATGAGCCATGAGACTGTCGAGAACTTTTCGGTGCGCAGAACGCTGCCGCACGCATGAACCAGCGACAGATGACGCCCATCGGAGATCGGAATTCGCAGGTGCACGTGCACCAGCGGATCGGTGGGCAGCACGGCATCGATGCGCGCGAGAAGTTCTGTGAGCCCCGCGCCGGTGACGCCGGAGGTGAAAACTTTATTTTCGTTGCGGCCGTTGGCCTTCACCAGCGTCGGCCAGATCTCGGGCGCGAGCGCGTCGATTTTGTTGAACACCTGAAGGCGAGGGCGATCCTCGACGCCGAGGTCGGCGAGAATTTTCATGCACTTCGGCATCGTGGCTCGGCGTGATGCGGATTGGAGATGTCGGTGACCTGCACGATCAGCGCGGCTTCCTGCACTTCTTCGAGCGTGGCGCGGAAAGCGGCGATCAAATCGGGCGGCAGGTCGCGCAGGAATCCTACTGTGTCGCGAGAGCAGCGCGCGGCGGCGCGAAGGCAGACGCACCGCGCGCACGGTGGGATCGAGAGTGGCAAACATTTTGGAGGACGTGAGCACGTCGGCTTGCGTAAGCGCAGTTAAATAGCGTGGATTTTCCGGCGTTGGTGTAACCCACCAGCGCGATCATGCCGAGCGGCACGGCCTGGCGCGCGCGGCGCCGCGTGGTGCGCTGGCGTGCGAACCATTTCGATCGCCTGATTGATTTTGCTTACGCGGTCGCGAATGCGCCGGCGGTCGGTTTCGAGTTTTTGTTCGCCAGGGCCGCGGGTGCCGATACCGCCGCCGAGACGCGAGAGCGCTTCGCTGCGCCCGGTGAGTCGCGGCAGAAGATAATTCAGCTGCGCGAGTTCCACTTGCAGCTGGCCTTCGCGGGTGCGCGCGTGCATGGCGAAAATGTCGAGGATCAGTTGCGTGCGATCGATCACCCGCGTGCCGATCACTTTCTCCATGTTGCGCAGCTGCACGGGAGTGAGGTTGTGATCGACGATCACCAGCGGCACATGGTGCAGCTCGGCTTCGTGCGCGAATTTCTTCGAGTTTGCCTCGGCCGACGAGCGTGGCGGGATCGAGCGCATCGCGGACCTGCAGCATGCGTGCCGGCGATTTTGGCGCCGGCGCTTTCGGCGAGCTCTGCGAGTTCCTCGAGCGAATCGCGGCCCAGGGCGCCGGAGGCTCGACCCAGGCGCGCCCGCGCGGAGATTTTTTCAGACTGACGCCGACGAGCAGCACGCGTTCGCGAGGATCGACGGATTGGGGAGTTTCATCGCGGTCCGGCGAAATTCTGGCGATGGCGGGGTGGGAAGCGTTGGTCAAATCATTTCTTTTTTGATTATACGCCGAAAGGTGGGATTGCAAATGGCGGGGGCGTGAACGCGGGCATAGCGGCGCGGAGACAGAAGAAGTCGAGATGGATTGGAACGTTGGACGAAGTAACTACGCGGTGTGATCGGCGGAACGATCGGAGGCGGCGAGGATCAGGTCGGAGAAAAATTCGTCGAGGGTGCGGCCGGAATTTTGAAAATCGAGATCGCGGGTGACGCGGTCGAGCCAGCCGAGATAGACGAGCAGGGTGATTTCGGACCAGGATTCGGCGGGAGCGGCGGCGAAGCCGATGGCGCGGAGCACGCTGGCGATATGCGCGGTGCGTTTTTTCTCGATGGCGGCGATGCGCGCGCCGATGCGTTCGTCGCGGCGGGCCCAGGTGCGCATGGCGGATTCCAGTCGCGCGAGTTGCGGGTCGGTGCAGTGGTGCACGAAGCGGGCCCAGCGGGCGGCGGCTTTCGGGGTGATCACGGTTTCATCGAGCCAGTCGATTTCTTCTTTTTCCCAGCGGTCGAACATGCGGCCGAGAATTCTTCGCGATCCTGAAAGTGCCAGTAGAAGCTGCCTTTGCTGACGCCGAGGTCACGGGCGAGCAATTCGATGCGAACGGACTTCAATGCCTTCGCCGGCGAGGCGGGCGAACGCAGCTCGAATCCAGTCGTCGGGTTGCAGCGGAGACGTTTTCAGCGCTGGTGTGGCGGAAGCCATACGATCACCTATAAGAGGCGGCACGATACCCGACGGCGGTGCGGGCGTCAAGTTTTGCTGGCGAAAATTCTCTCAGGAAATTTGCGGATTCGAGAATTTCGAAAGCGGCGCGAGAAATTTCCGGAGCGTCGCCGAATCCCGCGAGCCAGTGTACGTCTGGTTCGCGGCGAAACCAAGTCAGCTGGCGTTTCGCGAAGCGGCGGGTGGCCTGCTGGATTTTATGCAGCGCTGCTGTTTTGGTGAGTTTTCGCTCGAGATATTCGCGCCAATCGCGAGTAGCCGATAAATTGGAACGGCTTCGCGTCTGCGGGAATTCCGTTTTCGACGAGCTGCGCGACTTCTTCGATCCAGCCCGCTGAATCATGGCGTCGATGCGCGCGTGAATGCGCGGTAGAGTGCTTCGCGCGGCGGGGCGAGGCCGATCTTCAGATGGGTGATAGCCTTCGAGCGGAGTGCGGCCGCCGCGATGAATTTCGGCGGCGGATTTCCCGGCGACGAGGCGCATTTCGATGGCGCGAATTATTTTTTGGGTGTCGGCTGGGCGCGATGCGGGCGGCGGATTCGGGATCGAGACGGATCAAGAGGCGATGAAGATGGGCGGCGCCGCGAAGTTCGGCGCTGGCGCGCAGGCGGTCGCGGATTTCTTCGGAACGTTCGGGCGAGTCGGCGAGGCCTTCGAGCAGGGCGCGCAGATAGAGACCGGTTCCGGCGGTAATGATTGGAAGTTTTTTACGAAGGCGCAGGTCGTCCAGAACTTCGAGGGCGCGGCGGCGATACTCTCCGGCGGTGAAAATTTCGTGCGGATCGAGCAGATCGATCGAGGTGGTGGGCGATGCCCTGCTGCTCGGCGGGCGGAATTTTTCCGGTGCCGATGTCGAAGTGGCGATAGAGCTGCGTGGAATCGCAGACCAGGATCTCGCCGTTCAGTTTTTTGGCGAGCTCGAGGCCGAGCGCGGATTTGCCAGAGGCGGTGGGACCGAGAATTACGATTAGCGGCGCGAGGCCGGTCATCCGGAAAATTTCCAGTAGCGGATTAGAAGGCCAAGGAGAACCAGAGCCGCGAGAAGAAGAGCTCCGAGAATCTGGACGCGATTCAGTTTCATGACTGGAGCGACGATACCGAGGCTATTGGGCGTTGCCAACTGGAATATTGTAGAAGTAGGTGAAGCGCAGCTCGATGTAGGGGCCTTTGAACGCGGGCGGCAGCGGTTCGAATGGATTCGAGGTGCGGATGGAGGAGAGGGCGGCGGTATCCAGGGATCTTTTCCGGAGGTGCGTTCGAGATTCAGGTTTTCGCCGGGGAAGCTGCCGTCGCGATTGATGCGGAAAGTGATGGAGACGATTCCCTTGTCGCCGAGGTAGACGGATTCGGGCATCACGGTGTACCAATTTTGTTTTACTTTGGCGATTAGGCGGTTGATGTAGCTATTGAAATCGACGCCTTCGGTGGGCGTAAGAATGGTTACGGCGTTGCCTGCCGCCGGGCCGCCGCGGCCATGGCCACCATTTTGACCTGCTCCGCTGGGACCTCCGGGCGAGCTGTAGTCGCCGTGGCCGGCTTTGCCGATCGCGTCCTGCAATTGGTCGTTCATGGCTTTTCCCGGCGAGGAGGTGGGAAGTCCGAGCTTCAGGTTCTTGGTGGTGGGCTGCGGCTCGGCCGGAAGCAGCACGGACTTCGGAGGAGGCGGAATGTTGGTGGGCGGCACGGTGAGCGGGTGGACGTCCGGCTGGGCGGTCGGCGCGGACGGCAAATCCGTGGGTGGACGTTCGGGACTCGGGGCCGGGGCTTCGACGCGGTGCTGTTCGGGACGCGGCGGCGCGACTTTGTTCAGGGTCTTGTTGTCGATTTTTACTTTGGGCGCGGGCGGCGGACCGGGGGCCTTGGAAAGTTCGCCGGCATCGGGCGGGAGATAGACCACGCCGAGAGACTTGCTGGCGAGTTCGATTTCCTGGGCAGTGGGAATGTGCGGCGGGAAAATTTTCGGCAGAAAAATCAGAAAAATGATGAAGGCGATGTGGCCGGCGACGGAGGCGACGCGGGTGATGGCGTCCCATTTCGCGTCGCGCTGGTCTTCCGGCTCGACGAGAAGGTTGGCTTCGCCGGTGGTGAAAATGTCGGGCTCGATCAATTTCGCGGAGTTCCGGCGGTCATCTCCGGCGGCTGATCGAATCTGTCGATTTCGCGCTGCTCGGGCGGCTCGACGTAAGCGGGGACGACCACGCGCGAATCGAGAATGTCGATGGGACGGCTGCTCGGTGATCGGACCGAAATCGCCGAAGGGCTTGGCATCCATGCCGCGCTCGACGAGCGTGCGGTCGACCAGAACGCCGAGCGGAAGATGCTGCGGGATATTGGTTTTGCCGGTAAGCGGCGGCGCATCGGAAAGCTCGGAGGGGACGACCGTGCGGTCGTCCATGATAAGTGGAGTGCCGACGCGGCGCCTTCTTGTCACCGTTGTCGGTGTACGGGCGCACGTCTCGCGGAACCAGGATGCTGGGGATCATCGAACTTCCTGCGAGCTCGAAGGCACCCAGTTTGACGCGCTGGGCGTGTTCCAGGATGCCCGCCTTTACGCGGTCGGCAAGTTCCAGGGCGCGGCGCCCGGCGGCGCCATCCACGAGCGGTGCGCGGCGAGTGCGAATGGCGTGCAGAAAGGCGCGCAATTCCGATCGCAACGGCTCTTCCGGGGTGGTGGGAACTTTCTCGAAATTGATCGGCTGCTGCGGATTCTGGAGGTCGACGCTGACGCGCAGCACATCCTGGCGGGTGAAATCGAGCGAGATATATTCGTGCTGCTGGAAAAAGCGCATCTTGCGGACTCTTTCGGTGGAGACGCGGCTGGCGGTGAGATTGGCCACCGTGCCGGTGGCGAATTCGATGCGCGCCTGGGCGATGTCCACTTTATCGGTGATCACCGGAATGCCGACGGCTTTCAGGTCGACGACGGGCGAATCGACCAGCGAAAGCAGAATGTCCAGGTCGTGAATCATCACGTCGTAAACAACGTCGACGTCCAGGCTGCGCGGAGTAAACACGCCGAGGCGGTGGACTTCGAAAAACATGGGCTTGGAAACGATTTTGCTGGACGGCGACGACCGCGGATTGAAGCGCTCGAGATGGCCGACCTGCAGAATGCGCTTGCCGCGCTCCGCCGAGGCGATCAGACCGTCGGCTTCGCGTAGCGAGGAGGCCATGGGCTTTTCGACCAGCACGTCGATGCCGGCGTCCAGAAGACGGCAACCGATGCGGCCGTGCTCGGCGGTGGGGACGGCGAGGCTGACGGCGTCAATTTTTTCGCGAGGCCAGCGAATCGACGTCGCGGAGCACGCGGGTTTCGAATTCGGCGGCAACTTGCGCGGCGCGTTCGGGGTTGGCATCGACCACGCCGACCAGTTCCGCGCCTTCCAGCTGACTCCAGACGCGGGCGTGATTGCGGCCAAACTCGCCGACGCCGACGACGGCAACTCGAATGGTGTTCTGATTCACGATTTCCTTTTGGCCGCGGACTTCGGCGATTCTTGGGCGGCAACGCGTTTCGGGCGCGAAGGCCTGAATGGCGATATGCCGCGTCGTCGGCGGCCTGAATGAGCGCGTCGCGATCGAAGAGCAAAGTTTTTCGGGCGTCGATGGCGAGCGCGGTGGCGTTCGACTGGCGCATTACTTCGATCGTCTTCAGGCCAATGACCGGCACATCAAAACGCATATCCTGGCGCGGCTTGCTGACTTTCACGACGACCAGGCGCTGGCCGCCGGCGATGCGCGCGGCGCGTTCGATGGTTTCGTCGGTGCCTTCCATGGCTTCGATGGCGACGCACGCGAGATCGCGAACCACGACCATCTGGCCCAGGTCCAGAGCGGCGATCTGGCGGGCGACGGTATGGCCGTAGGCGATGTCTGCAGACTTCTGCTGCGTCGGGGGCGCGGCGGGTCAGCACGCCCGCTTCGGGCAGGAGCGCGCCCAGGAACTTGGTGGAGTCTACCAGTTCGATTCCTTCGTCGTGCAACACGCGCGCCACCGCTCCGATCAGCGAATCCGTATTTTTCGAGGGCAACGAAAATAATAATTTGGCCAGGCGCCAGTCCGGGCGAATCGCGCTGAAGATTTTATTGTGCTTCACCTGGCCGGCCATCACGGCGTGCTTCACGCCTTCGGTATGCAATAACTCGATGGTCTTGCTCAGTTCTCCCAGGCTGACCCAGTGAATGCGTTTGGCGACGCGTTCGAGGCCGGAGGAAGCTTCTTCGCGAATGGCGATGACGGCCATTTCGATGCCGCGACTGCGCGCGCCTTCCAGAACCAGAAAAGGAAAATCGCCATTGCCGGCGATGAGGCCCCAGTCCGCGCCAGAAATTTCGGGGCTGTTCGATTCTGAGAGGGGCAGCATCATCCTATTTCGTCAGGCCGCGTTCGGCCGACTCAATGAAGCGGATTAGAGTTAAGACGTCTTCGGAGTGGGAGAGGGTTCCACGCATTTTTTCGAGGGCCTGGGTGGTGTTCAGCTTGGAGCGCAGGAGCAGGCGATAAGCCTTCTCGATGGCTTCGATGCGGGCGGCGGAAAAACCACCGCGCTCGAGGCCGACGCTATTGACGCCGTAACAACGCGTGCCGCGCGGCGCGACGATTTTGGAAAACGGCGGCACGTCCTGAGTGATCACGGTATGGGCGGCGATGTAGGCGTATTTCCCGATGCGACAGAATTGATGGACCGGGCAGAAGGCGCCGATCTGGGCGTGATCTTCGACGGTGACATGGCCGGCGAGCGTGGCGCCGTTGACGAAGATGGTGTGATCGCCGACGAGGCAATCGTGGGCGATATGGGCGTAGGACATGATCAGGTTGTGGCTGCCGAGCGCGGGTCACCGCGCCGCCTTTTACGGTGCCGCGATTGACCGAGGAAAATTCGCGGAATTCATTCTCGTCGCCGACTTCGAGGGAAACGCGTTCGCCCCGGTAAGTGAGGTCCTGCGGGTCGCCGCCGACGACGGCGAACGGATACACGTGATTTTTTTGGCCGAGGCGCGCGGGGCCCTGGACCACCGCGTGGTGGTCGAGGCGACAGCCGTCGCCGAGCTCGACTTCGTCGCCAACGACGGCGTAGGCGCCGATGGTTACGTCCGGCGCCGAGTTTCGCGGAGGGCGAAACGATCGCGCGCGCGTCAATGTTATTCATGAGCAATTTGATTCATAGAGGATGATTATCGAGCCGGGCTCATGGAACGCTCGGGCGTGCCATCCGGTTTCAGGTCCACCATGGCGCACATGATGGTGGCTTCGACGGCGACCTCGCCATTGACGCGGGCGAAGCCCTGCACTTTGCAAAACGGGCCGCGAAAAGTGATGACGTTGACTTCGATGCGCAATTGATCGCCGGGGACGACCGGGCGGCGGAAGCGCGCGTTATCGACGGCGGCCATGTACAAGAGTTTGTTGTCGCGGTCTTGCACTTCGCTGAGCAACAGCAATCCCCCGATTTGGGCAATGGCTTCAATGATCAGGACGCCGGGCATAACGGGTTTGCCGGGAAAATGACCCTGAAAGAAGTATTCGTTGATCGATGACGTTCTTGATTCCGACAATGCGCTTCTTTGGTTCCATTTCTTCGATGGCGTCAACCAGCAGAAAGGGATAGCGGTGGGGCAGGATTTTTTGGATCCCGATGCTGTCGAGAATCATGTGCGCCTCTGTTTCGCGGTTCGGTTTTTGGTTTGAGATGCGTAGCGCAGGCGACAGCGGCCGATTTCGTCGATGCGCAATCCTACAATTCTATACGAAACGCTGGCGGGTGGGAATCGGCGATGCGGGTTGCTGGGAGGCGAAGGCGGCTGGTAGCATGCGCGGCATGAAGAAAACGGCCGGAAAGATTGGCGAACCACCGATGCGGCGATTGCTGGCGGAAACGCGCGAGCGGCAAGGTGCGATGCTGAAGTTGTTAGGGGAATTGGTGCGGTGCGAATCGCCGAGCCATGAGAAAGCGGCGGTGGATCGCTGCGGAGCGATCGTGGCGCGGGAATGGCGGCGGCGCGGCGCAACGGTTCGGATACTGAAGCAAAAAGCGCGTGGGAATCATGTACGCGCGGAGCTGGGTGGCGAACGCGGGCGTGCGGGGGGGCAGATTTTGGTGCTCGGGCATATCGATACCGTCTATCCATTGGGAGATTTGAAGAAGAATCCTTTTCGCGTTGCGAACGGCCGGGCGTGGGGGCCTGGCACGTTCGACATGAAAGGCGGTTTGGTTTTGGCGATGTTCGCGGTAGATGCGCTGCGGGCCCTAGGTGTGGCGCCGGCAAAGCGGTTGGTTTTCCTGTGGACGTCGGACGAAGAGATTGGCAGCGAGAGTTCGCGGGCGGCGATCGAGAGCGAAGCGCGGCGCAGCGATGCCGTGCTGGTGCTGGAACCGTCGTTGGGAGTGGAAGGAAAAGTGAAAACGGCCCGCAAGGGAGTGGGCGGCGCGGAAATCATCGTCACGGGACGCTCGGCGCATGCGGGGATTGAGCCGGAAAAAGGCGTGAACGCGGTGCATGAGCTGGCGCTGCAGATCGGGCGCTTGATGCGCACGAATGATCCGGCGCGCGGAATTACGGTGCAGACCACGGTGATTACGGGCGGAACGGTTTCGAATGTGGTTCCGGATTCGGCGAGAGCGGAAGTGGATATCCGAATTTCGCGGATGGCGGATGCCGCGGGCATCGAGAGGAAAATACATGCGCTGCGGCCGATTTTGAAGGGCGCGAAAGTGGAGGTGCGCGGCGGAATCAACCGGCCGCCGCTCGAACGGACCGCGGCTGTGCAGAAATTGTTCGCTCATGCGCGCGGACTGGCTGCGGCGATGGGATCGAAGCTGGAGGAGGCTTCAACCGGTGGCGGGTCGGATGGAAATCTTACGGCGGCGCTGGGGATTCCGACTCTGGATGGGTTGGGAGCCGTCGGAGATGGAGCGCACACTCCGCACGAACATGTAGTGATTCGAGGCCTACCGGCGCGAGCGGCTTTGATCGCGGGATTGCTGGCGTCGCTTTGAACCTGCTGGAGCTAGCGGAGATCTTCGTGGCGCAGCAGGGTGATGGTTTGCTGCTGCAGGTCGGCGTAGTCGGAGTGTAAGGAATCGCGCAGGGCGGATTCGGTGTTGGGTGCGGTGGCGATGGCGCCGAGCAGGCGGCTGACATCGCTGATGCCGCCGTTCTGAACTATGGATTCAACCGCGGCGAGCGACCAGGCGTAGGCCACGGCTGCGGAATTTCCGGAAAGGCCCATCCAGGAACCTTCAAGGCTGGCGAGCGTGGGAACGCCTCCCTGGCTGGCGGCGTTCAGCAACGGACCGGCGGATTCGGACGAGCGGCGGCCTTCCATATATTGCGCAGTTCCCTCCTGCAACCAGGTTGGCGCGCGTCCGTGCGATTTCTGGCCGATGAAACTGTGAGTCAATTCATGTTTCAGGACGCGGGCGAGTTCGGGCGTGACGCTGGTGAGGCCTTGGACGGGAATGCGGATGCGGCCGTCGTTGATGGCACCGGCCCAGCTGGGGGCGCGGGTGATGTCGGCAAAAGCCTGCTCGGTATAGAGGATCACGCCGATGGGTTCGGGCGGAGTGAAATCGAGCTGGGATTCGAGGTCGCGGAAATCGTCTTCGAGGACGTGCAGGATTCCGCGGGCGAGATCGGGCGTGGCGCTGCCGTTGTATTTGAGGGCGAAGTGCGCGGTTTCGCCTTCGCGGTAGCTTTCTTCTTCGGCTTTATCGCGTTCGGCTTTTTGCAGGGCGTGCTCGACGTCCGGATCGTGGCGCAATTTTTCGGAGCGTTTCCATTCGGCGACGGCTTGATCCATTTTGTTGGCGCCGTAATAGGCCCAGCCCATGAGCTTGGCGACGTCGGCGGAATCGGGCGAGACGCGCTGGGCGTGTTCGAGCGGATCGAGCGCAGTGGTGAATTCGCTCTGACGCAAATATAAAACCGCGAGATTGAGAAGGAGCGGGACGCTGTCCGGCTCAAAGCTGAGGGCCTGGCGGTAATGATCGATGGCGCTGGGGGTGTCGCCTTTGCCGACTAAGAATTGCGCGGCGACGTAATGCGCGGCAGCGGCTTTGTCGTTTCCCGAGGCGGCGCCGGAGCGCGCGGCGGATTCGACTTGCGCGATGTAGACGAAATCGATGGCGTCGTTGTGCACGACCAGGTGCGAAATATCCTCGGTGCCGCGCAGCGGATCGATTTCCGGCGCGGAGACTGGCGGCGCGGAAGACGCGGCGGAACCGGCGGCGGAATAGCCGAGATTGTCACGGTCGATGCGCAGGACGATTGATTTGGGGATGGACATCTGGCCGGCGGGAGTTTCGTAGCGCACATGATCGCCGTCTTCGACGACGTTGGAGGCGATGATGCGGCGGCCGTTCTTGAGCAGAATGGTGTCGGCGGACGCGCAGGAGGCGACCAGCAACAACAGGGCTCCGGCGAGCGGTGCGTAACGCATACACCATGTTAGCGCGGGGCGCGAAGCGGTCATGCGGGCACCTTGCTGCGGGATGCCCTAAGTTGTATTGTCAGGCACATGCGGAATTTGCTGCGATTTTCGCTGCGTTTTCTCCCGGTGTTCGTTGGCCTGGGGCTGATGCCGGCGGAGGCTCAGACCAGTGCCGCACGCGCGGTGGAGGATCGGCCGGCACAGGCCGCGCAGCCAACTATCGATTCTTCGATCCCTTCCGACCCCGTCGCGCTCTATCAAGCTTTGAACGAATTAAAGCTCGATGGCACGCGGGTGTATACGGTGCGCGACCTGACGCTGCGGCGCGATGCGGTCCGCTTCGACTTCACCGAGGGGACGCTGGCATTTTTGCAGCCGATTGGCGGCCAGGTGACCGGCGCGGTGTTCAGCGGACACGGGCACGTGGTGGCGACCCCGCGCGATCCCGGCGAGCGGCGATCGCTTTCCCATTATCTTGGCGTGCCGATTCTAGACCAGACTTTTGCCAGCGCGTACCTGCGATTTACGGACGACACCGCGGCGGAATTGCTGCGCGAGATCGAATCGAGCGGAACCGAAGTGGGGGAGGACCCGGCGTTTGCGGCGCGGTGGGCCGCGGGCCTGGGGACGCTGGCGCCGCCACACTCCTTGCGAGTGATGGAAGATCTGCTGTCGACCGAGCCGCTGCCGTATTTCTATGCGTTACTGCAGAACGATGCGGTGGGCCGGTTCGACGTGGCGGTGGATCAGCGGCGCGCGGAGCAAGTGCGGATCGGCCAGTTGGTGCGCGAGAACGGGGCCGAATCGTATGACGTGTGGGCCGCGTTTCGGGCGGAGGATGCGCCGGCCAAGCCGCTGGAGCAATTCGTACCGCTGAAATATGTGGTGGATTCCACGATTGCCGACGATCTGAGCCTGAGCGGCAAAACGAGTTTGTATTTGAGGGCGGCGCGCGGCGGGGAGCGGGTGGTACATCTGGAGCTGTCGCGCAACCTGGCGGTATCGCAAATCGTGGGAGAGGATGGCCAGGCGGTGACATTTTTTCAGAATCAGGACCTGACGCCGCACGAGGCGACCCGACGCGGTAATGATGCGATTGTGGTGGTGCTGCCCGCGGCGAAAAAGGTGGGAGACGAATTCCGGTTGGAGGTCGGCTACCGCGGCAACGTGATCAGCAATGCGGGAAACGGCGTGGAATTCGTGGGGGAACGCGGGACCTGGTTCGCGCACGTGGGCGGAGAACACTTCGCGAGCTTCGATTTGAATTTTCGCTGGCCGAAGCGGCTGACGCTGGTGGCCACCGGGGCGAAAGTGGAAACGCACGACGACACCGAACCTAAATCCGGAAGATGGCGATCGGAAACCCCATTTGCCACGGCCGGATTCAATTTGGGTGAATACCGCGTGGCCAGCACCGGAGAAGCGCCCCGGGTGCACATTTACGCGAACAAGGAATTAGAAGATGAGATTACGAAACGGCTGCTGGAACGCAGCGGCACGCAGCTGGACAACACGATTTCATTTGCGCACCCGCTGAGTGGAACGGTCAGTTCGGTGGTCGCGGCGCCGCCACCGCCGAGCCCGTCCGCGGCCCTGAATGAATTGGGCAAGCAGGTGCTGGATTCCATTCATTACTTCGGCCAGCTGAACGGGCCGTTTCCCTTCGACAATCTGGACATCGCGCAGATTCCCGGATCGTTCGGACAAGGCTGGCCGGGTTTGATCTACCTTTCGACGCTGGCGTTCCTGCCCGCCACCACCCAGGAGCAGGCCGGGATCAACGAGTGGGCGCAGCGCGCGTCGCGCAACGTGATGCCGTTCCACGAAGTGGTGCACCAGTGGTGGGGCAACCAAACGGTCGCGGCGAGTTACCGCGATACCTGGATCGAAGAAGGCTTGGCGAATTATCTGGCCTTACTTTATTCCGAGAGCAAAAAACCGGCGGAACATCGCTTGACCGCGTGGCTGGAACATTACCGGGCCGACCTGCTGGTCAAACTGCCGGGGCCGACGGGATCGAACGAAACCATCGAACAGATCGGACCACTGACGCTGGGGGCGCGACTGGCGACGCCCAAGGTTCCCGAAGCGTACGCGACGATCATGTATGGCAAGGGAACCTGGGTGTTTCATATGCTGCACGAATTGATGCACGAGTCCGGGTCGAACGATCCGGACGCGAAATTCCGAGAATTGCTGCGGTCCATCCTGAAAGATTACAAATTCCAAACTCTTTCGACTGCCGATTTCCAGCGGGCGGTGGAGCAGCATATGACGCCGGCGATGGATGTCGAGGGAAGCCGACGGATGAACTGGTTTTTTGACGAATGGGTGCGCGGCACGGGGATTCCGCACTATTCCATAAAATACGAGGTAAAAACCAAAGGAACGGAGTTTCTGGTCTCTGGAGTGCTTGAACAACAAGGAGTGAACGACGACTTCAGCGTTCCGGTGCCGATTTATGGAACGAGGATTGGGGGAAAGGCGGAACGATTGGGGACGGTAGTGACGAGCGGGCGGGAAACGCGATTCCATTTTGGGACTCGGGTGCGGCCGACGAAGGTGGTCATTGACCCACGATTAACGGTGTTGTGCACCACGAACTGAGATTAGAAAATTAAAATAATAATGAAGCGGTTGAATGATTTGAAACATCCAACCGAAATTCTTTGCGTTGAAACATACTCACCATTTTGTTCAAAATATTCGGACAAAAAAATATTGGGTTTCATCTTGCGTAAGTGACTCTCAGGTTTTATGCTATGCGGTCTTAGATCAACCAACAGCAAAGTTATAGCGAAAGCGTTCGACGAAAACGGTTGTTGCGGGCCGATTTCGTGATACTAAAGCTGAGCGCCGCACTCGGCCCGAATTCGAAGCTGCGGTAGCCGTGACGAGATCCTGGGGACCACGCGTGGATTCTGCTTCTCGAAAAACTACTGAAGCAACGTCGTCATCCGGTCCGATTATCGGGCCGGGGCAATCCATTACATCGGTCACCGACCGCATTACCGCATTAGTTTTAGGCAAAGGTTACCGGCCGGGGTGGTTGTTCGGGCTGGCGATATCGTTTTCGTTGTTGATGCTGCTCAACTTGATGATCGGGTTGTTGCTGACCAAGGGCGTCGGGATCTGGGGCATCAATATTCCCATTGGCTGGGGCTTCGCGATCGTCAACTTCGTCTGGTGGATCGGAATTGGCCACGCCGGGACGCTGATCTCCGCGATTTTGTTGCTCTTGCACCAGCAATGGCGCACCTCGATCAACCGCTTTGCCGAGGCGATGACGCTTTTCGCGGTGGCTTGCGCGGGCATGTTCCCCTTGCTGCACATGGGCCGACCCTGGCTGTTTTTCTGGCTGATGCCCTACCCCAATACGATGTGGCTGTGGCCGCAGTTTCGCAGCCCGCTGGTGTGGGACGTTTTTGCAGTTTCCACCTATGCGACCGTGTCGTTACTCTTTTGGTTTGTTGGACTTGTGCCGGATTTGGCTACGCTGCGGGATAAGTCGACAAACAAGGTTTCGAAAGTCATTTACGGGGTGCTGTCGCTGGGATGGAGAAATTCGGCGGTTCATTGGTCGCGGTATGAAACGGCTTCCCTGCTGCTGGCTGGGCTGGCCACGCCGCTGGTGGTTTCGGTGCACACCGTAGTGAGCTTCGATTTCTCGGTCGGCCAGCTGGCCGGCTGGCATACGACTATTTTCCCGCCGTACTTCGTGGCCGGCGCGATTTATTCGGGCTTCGCGATGGTGCTGACGCTGGCCATCCCTATCCGTAAGTTCTACCATCTAGAGGACTTCATCACCATGCGCCATCTGAATACGATGGCGAAAGTGATGCTGGCCACCGGCCTGATCGTGGCCTACGGGTACGGCGTCGAGTTCTTCATGGGGTTCTACAGCGGCAACCAGTACGACAAGTTCTTGATTATCAACCGCTTGCAGGGTCCATACGCATTCTTCTACTACCTTTTGATTGCCTGCAACATCGTGATTCCGCAAGCGTTGTGGGCCCGTTCGATCCGGCAGAATGTGACCATCCTGTTTTTGATTTCACTGGTCGTGAATGTGGGCATGTGGCTGGAGCGCTTCGTCATCGTGGTGATCAGCCTGCACCGCGATTTCCTGCCGTCGTCGTGGGGCATGTATTACCCGACGCGCTGGGACTGGGCGACCTATACCGGAACGATTGGTTTGTTCTTGACTTTGATGTTCCTGTTTGTGCGGTTCCTGCCGGTCGATTTCGATTTACGAAATGCGGGCATTGGTGGAAGAAACATCGGGCAAGAAGCACGAGCAAATAAGGACGGCCAAAGAGTTCGATGGCACAGATTTTTCATCCCGCTACGCAACATCGTCGCCAGGGTCAGCATCTTTGGCGCGTTGATCCTGGTAGCGGTGCTGGGCGGCGTGCTGTACGCAATCGGACTGTCGCCGTTCTACACCAAGTGTGAATGTGACGCGCGAGCAGCCGGTGCCGTTCAGCCACAAGCACCATGCGGGCGAACTGGGACATCGACTGCCGCTATTGCCACACCACGGTGGAAAAGTCTTCGTTCGCGGGCGTGCCGCCGACGCAGACCTGCATGACCTGCCATTCGCAGATCTGGACCAATTCGCCGATGCTCGAGCCGGTGCGCGCGAGCTACCGCGACGGACAAATCGATTGCCTGGACGCGGGTGAACGCGCTGCCGGATTTCGTGTATTTCGATCACAGCATTCACGTCAGCAAAGGCGTGGGCTGCACCACCTGCCACGGGCCGATCGCGCAGATGCCGCTGACCTACCGGGCGCAAACGCTGTACATGGCGTTGGTGCCTCGATTGCCACCGCCAGCCGGAAAAATATGTGCGGCCCGAGATCGAAGTTTTCAATCCGAATTACGTGGCGCCGCCCGAATCAGCTGGAACTGGGCGCGAAGTTGGTGAAGGAATACAAGATTCAAGACACGCGACACTTGCAAAGCTGTTCGACGTGCCACCGGTAATCGAAAGTTTGACGGGAAAAGTGAACTAAAAAAATGAGTTCTGACCTCAATCCGAAATTGCCGAACGCGCTGGATCTGGCACGCGCGTGCGCGCGAAGCTCGCGCAGGAAGACGGCAAGCGTTTCTGGCAGAGCCTCGAGCAGCTGTCGGAAACCAAGGAATACCGCCGAATTTCTGGAGAATGAATTCCCGCACGATCCGGAGACGGATCGAGCAGGCGGGAATCAACCGCCGCGACGTGCTGAAATTCGCGGCGGCCTCGGCGGCGCTGGCGGGGCTGAGCGCCTGCACCAAGCTGCCGACGCAAAAAATCGTGCCGTACGTGAAGCCGCCGGAAGAAATCATTCCGGGCCGGCCGCTGTTTTATGCCACGTCGATGCCTCTTGGCGGGCGTCGCGACGGGCCTGCTGGTGGAAAGCCACATGGGCCGGCCGACCAAGATCGAAGGCAACCGCGAACATCCCGGCAGCCTGGGCGGCACGGACGTGTTCGCGCAGGCCGCGACGCTGGGATTGTACGATCCGGACCGTTCGCAGACGGTGATGCACGACGGGCGCATCAGCAACTGGGCGTCGTTCCAAGCCGCGATGGGCAACGCCAAGACGCAGTTCGCTCGCAATGGCGGCGCGGGCCTGCGGATTCTCACCGAAATGGTGACGTCGCCTTCGCTGGCGGCGCAGATTCAAGGATTGCTGAAGCAGTTCCCGGGCCGAAGTGGCATCAATATGAGCCGTGCGGGCGCGACAATGCGCGCGAAGGCGCGCAGCTGGCGTTCGGCAAGCCGGTGAATACGGTTTACAAACTCGATCAGGCGGATGTGATCGTCTCGCTCGACGCGGATTTCATTACCTGCGGCCCGGGCCACGTGCGCTACGCGCGCGAATTTTCGTCGCGGCGCGTGGCGGAAAGTCCGGATTCAAAATTCAACCGCCTGTACGTGGTCGAGAGCATGCCCACCAGCACCGGCGCGATGGCCGATCATCGCAAAGCGTTGCGGGCCTCGGACGTGGAAGCGTTCGCGCGGGAGCTGGCGGCAGCGGCGGGACGTTCCGGCGTGGGCGGCGGAGCGGGCGCGAGCGGAATTCCGGCGGAGTGGACCCAGGCGGTGGCGAAAGATCTGGCCGCACACCGCGGAACGTTCGCTGGTGATCGCCGGGGAAGAACAACCGCCGGCCGTGCACGCACTTGGCGCACGCGATGAATGCCGCGCTGGGCAACGTCGGCAAAACGGTTTATTACACCGAGCCGCTCGAAGCGAACCCGATCAACGGAATCGAATCGTTGCGCGCATCTGGTTAACGATATTAACGCGCGGCAAAGTGCAGATGCTGCTGATTCTGGGCGGAAATCCGGTGTACGACGCGCCCGCGGATTTCGATTTGGTCAAGACGCTGCTGAAGGTGCCGCTGCGCATTCATTCGGGCTTGTATTACGACGAAACCGGCGAATGGTGCCAATGGCACGTTCCGGCCACGCATTTCCTGGAATCGTGGGGCGATGGGCGCGGCTACGACGGCACCGTCGAGCGTGATGCAGCCGCTGATCCAGCCGCTCTACGACGGACATTCGGCCCACGAAATTCTGGCCAGCTTTACGAACGAGGCGGACAAGACCGGCTACGAAATCGTGCGCGATTACTGGAAGAGCCAGCGTCCGGAAAAAGACAAAGCCTACGAGGCCTTCTGGGAAACGTCGCTGCATGACGGCGTTATGGCCGGCACCGCGCTTGCCGCCGATTGCGGTGACGCGCGCACGCTGGCGCGGTGGCGTCGACCTCGAGCGCGCGGGGCGGCGACGATATCGAAATCGTATTCAGACCCGATCCGACGGTTTTCGATGGCCGGTTCGCGAATAACGGCTGGCTGCAGGAACTGCCCAAGCCGAACACCAAGCTGACCTGGGACAACGCGGCGATGATCAGCCCGCAGACGGCGCAGAAGCTGGGGCTGAAGGACGGCGATTACGTCAAGCTGCAGCTGGCGGGGCGCGAAGTGAAAGCGGGAATCGTGCTGGTTCCGGGGCACGCGGACAATTCCGTCACGCTGCATCTGGGCTACGGACGCAGCAAAGCGGGCGCGGTGGGCACCGGGCCGGGATTCAACGCCAATTTGATTCGTACGACGACGCGCCGTGGATCGCCAATGGACTTGCGCATCGAAAAGACCGGCGAGAAATATTATTTCGCAGTGACCCAGCATCAATACGCCATCGATCAGGACGGGCACCAGGCTTCGCAGGAAGGGGTCGAGGCGGTGCGGCGCGACCTGGTGCGCATCGCGACGCTGGACGAATACCGCAAAGATCCCGATTTCGCCGCAGGCCAAAATGGACGCGAAGGAAATGGATCAGACGCTGTACCCGCGGTTCAAGTACGAAGGCTATGCGTGGGGCATGACCATCGACCTGAACAAGTGCGTGGGCTGCAACGCCTGCGTGGTGGCCTGCGTGGCGGAAAACAACACGCCGGTGGTCGGCAAAGAACAGGTGATGAAGGGCCGCGCGATGCACTGGATCCGCGTGGACACCTATTTCCGCGGCGAACCTGGACGCGCCGGAGATGTATTACGAGCCGGTGCCGTGCATGCAGTGCGAAAACGCGCCGTGCGAAGTGGTTTGCCCGGTGGGCGCGACGGTGCACAGCCCCGAAGGCCTGAACGAGATGGTCTACAACCGCTGCGTGGGCACGCGGTATTGCTCGAACAACTGCCCGTACAAAGTGCGGCGGTTCAATTTCCTGCTGTATTCGGACTACACCACGCCGAGCCTGTTCGGCATGCGCAACCCGAACGTGACGGTGCGCAGCCGCGGCGTGATGGAAAAGTGCACCTACTGCGTGCAGCGCATCAATGCGGCGAAGATCTCGTCGGAAGAGCAGAACCGCGCGGTGCGCGGACGGCGAAATCGTCACCGCCTGCCAGAGCGCGTGCCCGGCGGACGCGATCGTCTTCGGCAACATCAACGACAAGAACAGCCGCGTCGCGAAGATGAAAGCGCAATTCGCGGAATTACAGTTTGCTGGATGATTTGAACACGCGGCCGCGCACCACGTATCTGGCGCGGGTGCTGAATCCGAATCCGGAGATTCGCGACTAGCCATGAAGCAGAAGCCACTCTACGGATTGCTGGCCGAGTTCGAGACGCCGGAACAGATTCTGGTGGCGGCGCAACGCACGCACGACGCGGGCTACCGGAAAATCGACGCGTATGCGCCGTTCCCGATTCGATGGGCTGGCCGAGGCGGTGGGATTCACCGGCACGATACTGCCGGCGATCGTCTTTACCGGCGGGCTGCTGGGCGGGCTGACCGGATTTGCCATGCAGTGGTACGCGAACGTGCTGAGCTACCCGCTGAATGTGGGCGGCAAGCCGTACAACAGCTGGCCGCATTTCATTCCGATCACGTTTGAGCTGACCGTTCTGGGCGCGGCGCTGTGCGCGGTGTTCGGGATGCTCGCGCTGAACGGATTGCCCAAGCCGTACCATCCGGTGTTCAACGTGCCGCGTTTCGCGCTGGCTTCGGAAGACCGGTTCTTTCTGGTGATCAAGGCGCGGGACAAGAATTTCGATTTGGACAAGACCAAAGTGTTTCTGGACAGTTTGAAACCGTACGGAGTGTTTGAAGTTGAAGAATAGTTTGCGGGATGGCAACTCGTTGGGGCTGAAACGGCGCGCGTTGGCGCGGGCTGCTGGGTATTGCGGCGCTGGCGCATTTTCGCTGGGCGGCTGCCGGCAGGACATGCACGTCCAGCCGAAATATCTGCCGTATCGAGCCGACCGTTTTTCGCCGATGGCCGCGCCGAGCGCCCGGTGGTGCCCGGAACGGTGGCGCGCGGGCATTTGCGCCTGGACGAATTGCTCTACACCGGCAAAGAAAACGGCGAAGTGGCGGACAAGTTCCCTTTCCCGATGACCGCGAGGATCTGGAGCGCGGCCGGCAGCGCTACAACATCTATTGCACGCCGTGCCACGACTATACCGGCAACGGCAACGGCATGATCGTGCAGCGCGGATTTCCGGCGCCGCCGTCGTTTCACATCCACCGCCTGCGGGAAGCGCCGGTGGGCCATTTCTATCAGGTGATGACCGATGGGTACGGCTCG
The DNA here is from genome assembly GCA_963737765.1 of uncultured Acidobacteriota bacterium. Classification (GTDB taxonomy): domain Bacteria; phylum Acidobacteriota; class Terriglobia; order Acidiferrales; family UBA7541; genus Palsa-295. The sequence continues at coordinate 186,527 of CAVTTY010000010.1, read as the reverse complement.
ATGTACAGCTACGCGGCGCGCGTGGAGCCGGAAGACCGCTGGAGCATCGCGGCGTACATTCGCGTGCTGCAATTGAGCCAGCACGCGACGATTGACGACGTGCCGGAAGCGGACCGGCAAAAATTGAACGCAGCGGCGGCGGGATCGCGATGAGTCTGACGCTCCAAGGAATTCTGCACGCCTACCTGGTGGGATATATCTACTGGTTCATGATTCCCATGGGCTGCACGGCGCTGTTGATGCTGCACAGCCTGACCGGCGGCTGGTGGGGCTATCCGATCCGGCGCATGCTGGAAGCGGGTTCGCGGACGTTCGGGCTGATGGCGGTACTGTTCCTGCCCATTCTAGCCGGGATGTGGATGAAGGTGCTGTACCCCTGGACCTTTGACGAGCCGCGCGCGGAACTGCTGGCCAATCCGAATTACCGATTCAAGATGTCCTATCTGACGCCGCAATGTTTCACCGTTCGCGCGGTGATTTATTTCGTGGTGCTGATGACCCTGGCGTTTTTCCTGAACAAATGGTCGCGGGAGCAGGACGCCAGCGCGGACCACGATGTGCGAAATGAAGAACCGCCTGGAAGCCATGAGCGGGCCGGGAATCATCCTGTGGGGCCTGGTGATGACCTTTGCGATGGTCGATTGGGTCATGTCGCTCGAGCCGAAATGGTTTTCGACCATTTACGGCATGATTTTCATGATCGTGGGCATGCCTGACCACCATGTCCTTCATGATTTTCAATCTGCGGCGGAAAGCGAACGAATCGCCGTACCTGGAAACGATCACGCCGCAGCATTACAACGACCTGGGCAATTTGATGCTGGCCTTCACGATGCTGTGGGCCTATTTGAACTTTTCGCAATTCTTGATCATCTGGGCGGGAAATATTCAACGACGAAATTCCCTGGTACATGTCGCGCGCGTTTGGGCCCTGGGGCCAAAGTGGCCTTGATCCTGATTGTCTTTCATTTTGCGTTGCCGTTCCTGCTGCTGTTGCAGCGCAACGTGAAGCGGCGGGTGGAGCGGCTGGGCCGGGTGGCGGCGATGATGCTGGTGCTGAGCATGGTTGACGTGTACTGGCTGATTGTTCCGGCGTATGAACCGGACTCGATTCAGCTGGGACCGTTGCTGCTGGATCTGGTTTTCCTGGCGCTGATTGGCGCGATCTGGGTCCCATTCTATTTCTGGCAAGTGAAGAGGATGCCGCTGCTGCCGCTGCATGACCCGCGCTTTGAAGGAGCGCTCCATCATGAGCATGGAGACTAAGCGGCCCGGGCCGGAGGGGCAGCGCACGCCCGAGGAGAACTACGAGCACAGCGACGCCGATGTGCGCGGCATCGGCAAATCCGCGATCTGGCTGGCCGTGCTGCTGATCGTGGTGTTTGTGTCGATGCGCTGGACGTTTAACAAGATGAGCGAGATGGAGCCGATGGGCGCGGCGGCTTCGCCTTTCGTGGATTCGCGGCAGATGCCGCCGGCGCCGCGATTGCAGGTGGACCCGCAAAAAGAAATCAGCGATTACTGTGCGACGCAAGCAGCGAGTTTGAATAGCTACGGCTGGAAAGATTCGAAGGCGGGAATCGTGCAGATTCCGGTGGACCGCGCGATCGAGCTGATGGTCGAACATCCGCTGCCGGCGCGGGCGGGCGGGGATGTGCCGTCGGGCGTGAATCCGCAGCCCTCGATGATTCCGCCCGTGGCGGATGTGTCCGGACAGTGCGGCTATGTGACGGCGCGTGACGAAGCCAAGGCCGCGGCCGAGGAAGAAGGAAAAGAAGAAAGCGGCAAGTAGACCGGCGATTGGCGGTTGAGATTTTTTGGCGTTGCACCGGTTTAGATTTTTTAGCGATGAGGCAGGTGAGTCAGTGCTACGCGTTCTAAAATTCGACACGGCACGCATCACGATGGCGTTGCTGGCGGTGGCCGGCGGCCTGGCGTTGCAGGCGCGTCCGGTGGCGGCGCAATTGTCCGACCCGGTGCAAAGCGTGGGGGTGCGGCCGGATTTGCTGAAGGAAGTAGGCATCGATCAGAAGTTGAACCAGCAGGTGCCGCTGGATTTGACGTTTCGCGACGAGACCGGCAAGACGGTACAGCTCCGCCAGTATTTCGGCGCAAAAGCCGGTGTTGCTTTCGCTGGTGTATTTCAACTGCCCGATGCTGTGCACGCAAGTGCTGAACGGGATGGAAGCGAGCATGAAGGGCCTGCCGATGGATGCGGGCAACGAGTTCAATGCGATCAGCGTGAGCATCGACCCCAGCGACAAGCCGGTGCTGGCGGCGGTGAAGCAGCAAATGTACGTGGGCATGTACGGACGGCCCAACGGCGGCGCAGGGCTGGCATTTCCTGACCGGCGACGAAGCCCAGATCAAGAAACTGGCCAACGCGGTGGGATTCCGCTACGCCTACGATCCGGATTCGAAGCAATTCGCGCACGCCAGCGCGATCATGGTGCTGACGCCGGAAGGCAAACTTTCGAAATATTTTTACGGGATTCAATATTCGCCGCGGGATTTGCGGCTGGGACTGGTGGAAGCGTCGGCGCGGAAAATCGGCACGCCGGTGGATTCGATTCTGCTGTTCTGCTACCACTACGATCCGCACACCGGAAAATACGGCTTGTTGATTTCGCGGCTGATCCAGATCGGCGGGCTGCTGACCGTGCTGGGGATTGGCGCGACGATGTTGATTTTGTTCCGGCGCGAGCGGTACTCGCTGCCGAGCTACAAGTCGTAACGCGAACGCGGCAGAGGCAAGGGCCGGCGTCGCTGAGGATTTTTTCGATTGGATATGACGGGGTTGATCGAATTCGGGCTGGGAATGCATGGCGCACGGCGGCGCTGGCCATTCCGCTGCATCCGCCGACGGCTTCGTCGATCGCCGGCAGACGTCGACCTGCTCTATTATTTCTTGACGGCGCTGACGCTGTTCTTCACCGCGCTGATCTTCGGGACGATTTTCTTCTTCATGATCAAGTACCGGCGGCGGTCGGCGGATGAAATTCCGCCGGACACCCGCACGCATCTGGCGCTGGAGCTGACCTGGACGATTATCCCGACGCTGATCTGCGTGTGTGATTTTCGTCTGGGCCTCGCTGCTCTATGTGCGGAATTCGCGGCCGCCCGCGTCTTCGACCGAAATGTTCGTGGTCGGCAAGCAGTGGATGTGGCACATCCAGCATCCGGAGGGCGTGCGCGAAATCAACGAAATGCACGTGCCGGTGGGCGCGCCGGTCAAGCTGACCATGACCTCGGAAGACGTGATCCACGATTTCTACATTCCGGCGTTCCGCGTGAAGAAGGATGTGACGCCGGGCCGGTATTCGTCGCTGTGGTTTCAAGCCACCGAGACCGGCACGTTTCACCTTTTCTGCGCACAGTATTGCGGCACGGACCATTCGCGAGATGATCGGCTGGGTGTACGTCATGTCACCGCACGGATTACGCGGCGTGGCTGGCCGGCGGCGCGAAAAACGAATCGATGGCGCAGATGGGCGGGCGGCTCTTTATCGCAGCTGGGCTGCGCGAGCTGCCATTCGTCGGATAATTCGGGACGCGGCCCGTCGCTGGCGGGGATTTATGGCACGACCCAAAAGACTGCGCGATGGCAATTCGGAAACGGTGGATGAGGCGCTTGATTCGCCAGCGCGATCGTGAATCCAATTCCATCATGCTCCCGAATTATGCGCCGATCATGCCCACCTTCCAGGGCCAGGTCAACGAGGAGCAGGTGCTGCAGATTGATTGCCTACGTCAAGTCGCTGGGACCGGAAGAAAGGATAGCAGGTCGAAAATGAGCACCACGGTTATCGCCGAAATCCCGGGACACGAGCTGCCGTCGGAAGAGCGCGTGAATTATCTGAACGTCGACCACAGCGTGAAGTCGTGGCTGCTGACGCACGACCACAAGCGCATCGCGCTGCTGTACCTGATCTCGATCACCCTGATGTTTTTTGTCGGCGGCTTTTTTGCGGTGCTGATGCGGTTGAACCTGATCGAGCCGCACGGCGCCTGGTGGCGCCGGAGACCTACAACAAGCTATTCACCATGCACGGCGTGATCATGGTGTTTTTCTTCCTGGTGCCATCGATTCCGGCGACGCTGGGGAACTTCCTGGTGCCGATGATGATTGGCGCGCGGGATCTGGCGTTTCCGCGCTCAACCTGCTGAGCTGGTACATTTACATCATCGGCGCGGCGTTCACGCTGTATGCGGTGATTTCGGGCGGCGTGGATACCGGCTGGACGTTCTACACGCCGTACAGCAGCAGCTTTTCGCATACTGCAGGTGATTCCGACGGCGCTCGGGCGTCTTCATCACCGGTTTCTCTTCGATTCTGACCGGATTGAATTTCATCGTCACGATTCACAAGATGCGCGCGCCGGGCTTGACCTGGTTCCGGCTGCCGCTCTTTATCTGGGCGATGTACGCGACCAGCGTGATCTTCATTCTGGGCACGCCGGTGATCGCGATCACTCTGTTTTTGCTGGGCCTGGAACGGCTGCTGCATATCGGCATTTTCGACCCGGCCATCGGCGGCGATCCGATTCTGTTCCAGCACATGTTCTGGTTCTACTCGCATCCGGCCGTGTACATCATGATTCTGCCGGGGATGGGAGTGATGAGCGAACTGATCACGGCGTTCTCGCGAAAGCGGATTTTCGGGTACACCTTCGTGGCGTTTTCGAGCCTGGCGATTGCGATCATCAGCTTTCTGGTCTGGGGCCACCACATGTTCGTCACCGGCCAGTCGGTGTATGCCGGGCTGATCTTCTCGGTGCTGAGCTTCCTGGTGGCGATTCCTTCGGCGATCAAAGTGTTCAACTGGACCGCGACGCTCTACAAGGGTTCGATTTCGTACGAAGCGCCGATGCTGTACGCGCTGGGCTTTATCGGCCTGTTCACCATGGGCGGCCTGACCGGATTGTTTCTGGCTTCGCTCGCGACCGACGTGCATTTGAACGGCACGTATTTCATCGTCGCGCACTTTCACTACATCATGGTGGGCGGCGCGGTGATGGCGTACCTGGGCGGACTGCATTTCTGGTGGCCGAAAATTACCGGGCGTCTGTATCCCGACGCCTGGGCGCGATTTGCGGCGCTGGTGATTTTCGTGGGATTCAACCTGACGTTCTTCCCGCAATTCGTGCTGGGTTATCTGGGCATGCCGCGACGGTACGCGGTGTATCCCGGCGAATTCCAGGTGCTGAATGTGATGTCTTCCGCGGGCGCGTCGATTCTGGGCGTGGGTTACATCATTCCGCTGATTTATTTCATCTGGTCATTCAAACTACGGCCCGCTGGCGGGACCGAATCCGTGGGGCGCGAAGGGACTGGAATGGACCACGCCTTCGCCACCGCCGACTGAAAATTTCGAGGAAGTTCCCATCGTGACCGAACAGGCATACAACTACGCGGGCACATCGGAGTCGGCCCATGGCTGATATGGCCGCGCATAACGCGCACCACGCGCAGCACGACGCGTTCCAACACCAGTTTGAAGACATGGAGCAACAGCGCGATGCCGGCACGTTCGGCATGTGGGTTTTCCTGGCGCAGGAAATCATGTTCTTCGGCGGGATCTTTGGCGCTTATATCGTGTATCGGATGCTGTTTCATGACGCGTTTGAGATCGGCAGCAATCTGCTGAACGTAAAATTCGGCGCGATTAACACCATCGTGCTGATCGCCAGCAGTTTGACCATGGCCATGGCGATTCACTCGGCGCAGGCGGGGAAGAAAGGCAAAACGCAGGTCATGTACCTGCTGCTGACCGTGCTGCTGGGCGTGATCTTCTTGACGCTGAAATTCAGCGTTCGAGTGGACCGCCGACTACCACGAACACCTGATCCCCGGTTTCGGGTTTGTGATTCGCAATGCCTGGGGCGGAGCGGGCATCCACGTGCCGCTGTTTTTCTGCTTTTACTTTTTTATGACCGGGCTGCACGCACTGCACATGATCATCGGAATTCCGATTATTCTGGTCATCGCGGTTATGGCCTGGCGCAACCGGTTTGACGAGGTGTACTACGCGCCGCTGGAGATGGTCGGCCTGTACTGGCACTTCGTCGACATTGTGTGGATTTTTCTGTTCCCGCTGCTGTATCTGGTCGGCGGACGCTATCTTCAACACGGAGGGCAGTGATGTCCGGTCACGTCGTTCCAGTAAAAACCTACGTGTTGGTATTTCTGGCGCTCATGGTGCTCACCGGGCTTACCACTGGGGTGGCCTTCATCGATCTGCATGCCTGGAATACGCCGGCGGCGCTGGCGATTGCCGTGGTGAAGATGCTGCTGGTGGTCTTGTTCTTCATGCACGTGAAATACAGCCCGAAGCTGACCAAGATGGTGGTGGTGGCGGGATTTTTCTTTTTGTCGCTGCTGGTGGCGTTCACGCTGGCGGATGAATTGACGCGCAACTGGTCGCCGCAGGGCTCTGGACTGGAGCACGGCTGCTGCGGTCACGCATAGTCCGCGCTAAATTAAATCTTCGATATTCCTCTTCTGAGTTCCCCGCACTCCCTACTGGTTCGCCTAACCCTCCAGCGCGAAGGTCATAAAGAGCGCGACCGCGGCGGTCAATCCCAAGGAAATCAAAAAGGTAAGGTCGGCGATGCGGGATAATTTCAAGCGCGTCTGGGCGTTTCGCGAGCGAATCGCCACGTAGGCCACGATGGTGGCGACCAGGTAGCCGATCGAAATGAACGCCAGAAAATTGTCGGCCAGCGTGGTGATTTTCTCGAAGCGCGTATAGATCTTGATCAGGCCGATGACGGTGAGGCAGAGCACCAGCATATTGGGACCGTTGGTGAAGATTTTTTCGGAGACGTCGATTTCGGCGCGCTGTTCGAGATTGTCGGGCTCGGCGGAGCGACGTTCCAAGGCGGTACGGTCGTCGATAATTTCGTCCATGGAATTCCTCCCACTTGCTGCGAGGTTGATGGGTGGAGTTTACCCTATTGCGAATGGCCGAGAAAAATTACTGCGGGAAGGCGCGGAAGGCGACGACGGCGTTCAATCCACCAAAGGCGAAGGAATTGGAGAGCGCGGCTTCGACGCGCAGGGCGCGCGCTTGATTGGGGATGTAATCGAGGTCACATTCGGGATCCGGTTCGTTGTAATTCGCGGTGGGCGGCAGAATGCCGTGATGCAGCGCGAGTATGGTGGCAATGGCCTCGAGCGCGCCGGCGGCGCCGAGGGCGTGGCCGTGCATCGATTTCGTGGAGCTGACGCCGATTTTGTCGGCGTGCGCGCCGAAGACATCGCGGATGGCACTGCTTTCCACTGGATCGTTGCCGGAGGTGCCGGTGCCGTGGGCGTTGATGTAGCCGACGTCCTGGGGAGCGAGGCCGGCCTCCTGGAGCGCGCCGCGCATAGCGCGGGCTGGCCCCTGCACGGTCGGCTGGGTTAAATGATGGGCGTCGGCGGTCATGCCAAATCCGCAAATCTCCGCATAAATTCTAGCTCCGCGCGCTTTAGCGACATCCATGGGCTCGAGGACCATCATCGCGCCGCCTTCGCCTAAAATCAGGCCGCGGCGATCCTTGCTGAAGGGGCGGCAGGTGTCGGGAGCGACTACGCGCATCGCTTCCCAGGCTTTCAGTATGCCGACGGTGAAGACGGCTTCGGCGCCGCCGGTCATAGCGAGGTCGGCATAGCCATCACGCACCAGGCGAAAGGCCTGGCCGATGGCGTGGTTGGCGGAGGAGCAGGCCGTAGAAACGGTATACGTAGGACCGCTGAGGCCCAGCTCCATGGCGATGTGGCTGGCGCCGGCGTTGGCCATGGTCTTGGCAATGGTCAGAGGATGGACGCGGCCACGGCCCTGGACCCACAGATCCTCAAATCCAGCTTCAATGGTGGACTGCCCGCCCACCGAGGAGCCGCAGACAATGGCCGAGCGCTCCCGAAGCTCGGGATTCAGCTCGACGCCGGAATTCTGCAGGGCTTCGCGGGCCGCAATGAGCGAGAACTGCGCGAAACGGTCAAGGTGGGCGTCCTTGCCGCCGGCGAAATATTTGAGCGGATCGTAGCCGCGAACTTCGGCGCCATTCTTGAACCGGAGAGTGGAGGTATCGGTGCTGGTAATGGGTCCGATGGCGGGACGACCGGCACTGAGCGAGGCCCAGGAAGCGGGAACGTCCAGACCGAGCGGGGAAATGATGCCCAAGCCCGTGATGGCGACGCGGCGCGGGGCCATGCGTCAGGTGGCCGGCGTCGCGGAATCGAGCGGAGGCGGGGGCGGGGTGGCGGCGATGATCTTCTTCATGCCGTCGACGATATCGTTGACGGTTTTGAGGGAGCGGACGTCGTCGTCGGGGATAGAAATCTTGAAGGCGTTTTCGAGCTCGAAAAGGAGGGTGAAGACGTCGAGCGAATCGATACCGAGGTCTTGCAGGCTGGTGTCCAGCTTGATGGTATCGGCCGGGATACGCTTCACGGACGCGAGTGTGGAAATCACCGTCTCTGCGACTGCATCAGCCATCTAGCTTTCCTCCGTCCCCAGTACTTGTTGCCGCGGCCAGCGCGAAAATCCGCGCGCATTACGGTACGAGCTAATTACTTCCCTCGTGGATGAAACAAGCCTATACCACGCCGCGCGAAACATCAAATTCTAGCAGGACTGGGTGCGCCGACGCTCGACGATTTTTGGGCGGCTTAGGGAGTCGCGGGCCATGGTTGCAATTCGAGTTTTTTGGTCGCGGCGGGCGGCAATTTTTCGATGTTGCTGAGGAAAGTGACGAGTTGCCAGATCTGGACGTCATTCAGCGTTTTGTTCCAGGCGGGCATGCCGGTCCAACGGACGCCATGCTGAATGATGTAGAAGTTTTGGTTCTCGGCCATGTCGGGGGCGTCTTTGAAAAAGACCGGCACCGGCGGATTGAAGGAATCCGGCGAAAACGCTGTCTTTGTTGGAGGGCAGGCCGTGGCAGCCGGCGCAGTGGTTCATGTAGAGGTCGGCGCCGCTGACTAGATTTGCCTCGGTGGCTTGCAGCGGATTTTTCAGGTCCGGGGCGTGGCGGTCGGTGGAGGCATCGACGGCGGACATGGCCAGATGGGTTTCGGTCGGGCTGGGCGGCTGGTCGGCGCTGAAATCGATCCGGCCGGTTTTCAGGGCGATCCAGGCGATGACGAACAAAGCAACGATGGTCGTTATGATGCCGAGCAGGAATGACCGCATAGAAAAAACCTCCCGGAGATCGAACGAGGTTACGAATGAATGTTACTTTAGGTCGGCCAACCGGTTGTACTTTTTCAAAACTTCACGGAGCTTGTCGTGGGGCAGGGCTTCGACCGTGTGGCCATCGAATCCGGTCATGGTTTTCGCGGCGACCAAGGCATTGACCACGGCTTCTTCGGTGGCCTGCACGGTCGCTTCGAAGAGTGGGTCCATCCGATCGTTCGGAAGCATTTGAACGAGAGCTGGCTTGTCCTGCTCCATGCCGGCGCCGGGGTTGGCGGTGGAGAAAGCGATGAAAATATCGCCGGAGCCATCGCCGGAGATGCTGCCCAACCGTCCGAGGCCCAGAGTCACTCGTTTGGCGATGCGTTTCATCTGGCTGGGCAAAAGCGGAGCATCGGTAGCCACCACTACGATGATCGAACCGGTATCCGAGTCCCACACGCTCTTGCCGGGAATGTCGTAGCCTACGGGCGTGCCGGCAATCCGCAGCAGGCGATGCACTCCGAAATTACATTGGACCAGCACACCGACCGTGTAGCCCCCATCCTTTGGTTGCAGCTTTCGCGAGGCGGTGCCGGTTCCGCCTTTCCATTCGAAGCAAATCATTCCGGTGCCGCCGCCGACATTGCCTTCGGCGATGGCACCTCCGTGAGCGTCGGTCATAGCGGCCTGGGCGTCTTCGGGCTTTACGTGGAAGCCATTGATGTCGTTCAAGTAGCCATCCCAGGTTTCGGCGACGACCGGGAGCGACCACCAATCCTCCAAGGGCAGCGAGGTGCCGTGCTTCAATTGCCAGGCGATAACCGTGTCGCGCACGACCCCCACACTGTGGGTGTTGGTGATCATCACCGGACCGTAAAGAAAGCCGGATTCGTCGACCCAGGTGGTGCCAGTCATTTCGCCATTGCCGTTTTCGGTGAACCATCCGGCAAAAACCGGATCGACGGACGCCTGGCCTCGCGGAAAAATGGCGGTAACGCCGGTGCGCACCGGGCCCTTGCCCACTTCCAGTTTTCCTTCGCCGGAAATCAGGGTGCGGTAGCCGACTTCGACGCCTTTCACGTCGGTGATGGAATTGAGCGGGCCGGGCGTGCCTTCGAACGGCACGCCCAAGTCGCGGGCCCGCGGAGTCGTTTGAGCGGGGGCCGAGGAGGACACCAGGAACAATGCAGCCAGCAAAACCAGAGCTTTCATTTTCATCAGTGGCCTATCGCACGGAATTTAATTCCTGATTGATCTTTTTCAACAACGCCGTGTTTTCGGCGAGTTGCGTTTCGAGGATTTTTTCCTGCTCATTGGCGCGCTTCCAATCGCCAGCCTCGGAAGCCTCGGTGAGGCCCGGCAATTCGAGGTGCGCGTAGGTGTAGCGCGCGGCGTAGAGCGAATGCTTGAACCAGGGGCGGCCGGGAATGCCGTTCGGGTTGCACCAGTTGCGTTCGACCTGCATGAGTTGGGCGTTGACCTGTGCGGCGGCGGGAGCGTCGAGCCGGCCGCTGGCGATGGCGGCGGCGATCGATTGATTCAATTCGCGGCCGGCCGATTGGAAGTCGGCAATTTGACGTTGGAGGCCGGCGAGATCGAGGTGGCCGGCGACGCGGTTGGCGAGATTCAGATCGACGACGAACTGGCGGATATTTTCGCCGTAGGATTCGAAATCGAAAGGCAGAACGTCGGCATTGGCGAGGCGCAGGGCCAGCACACCCCAGAGCTGGGTCATCAGCGTGTGGTAGCGATAGCCGGGATCGCCGAAATGATTCATCCAAAAATAATCGTCGTAGAGCGAGTGGTAGACGCCGTAGGGACCGACGAAAGTAAGGCCCATGGTGGGGATACCCAGAAAATTCAGAAAAACGGTGTGGTCGGAGCCGCTGCCGATGCGGGTGTTGGCGAGTTTTCCATCGGGGATGGGCTGGTCGTCGCCCAATTCGGTTTGGCGCGAGACCTTCCACTCGTCGTAGAGAGTCTTCCCGGACGGAGCGGGAAGAGTGTGGCTGACCTCGACGAGCAGAGGCGCGAGCGAGCCGACCGCATCGCCCTGGAAATTCGAGCCGGAGGTGGCTTCGTCAACGTTCAGGTAGGCGACAGCTTTTTGTTTCAACTCATCCGCGTATTGCTCGCCCCATTCGGTTGAGCCGGTCAGCGCGTATTCTTCGCCGTCCCAGCTGCAAAAAACGAGAGTACGTTTGGGGCGAATTCCCTGCTGCAACAGCTGGCCCAGATCGCGCGTGAGCTCCAGCATCGCCGCGGTGCCGCTGGAAGGATCGACCGCGCCATAGACCCAGGCGTCGCGATGATTTCCGAGAATGACCCACTCGTCGGGAGATTCGCTGCCACGGATGCGAGCTTCGGTGACGTAGTAAGGGCGCGTGCTGTTGTCCATGTCGACTTTCAGGTGAACGACGACACGCTTGCCGCCGAGTTTGTATTTCAACGGCAAGCCACCCTGCCAGGAATCCGGAGCTTCGGGACCATCCATTTTTTCGAGCAGCGGCTTGGCGTCATGCCAGGAAAGCGGAACACCCATTATTTTGGGAAGCGATACGGCGTCTTCCGGGCGAATTCTTTTCGCGCCGGGAATGGAGGCATAGCCAGGCGTGAGCGGATCGCCGGGCTGAATAAAGTCGTAGGTGATAGCGCCGCGTTGAATGTGACTTTCCGGGCCCCAGGGGCCGTTGGGATAGACCGGGCCTTTTTTGTAGCCGTCTTCGGCGGGATCGGAATAAATCAGGATGGCGGCGGCACCGAGGCGTTCGGCGGTGAGCGCTTTGAATCCGCGGTAGCTGTAGGGATTGGAATAGCGGACCAGAACAATTTTGCCGCGGACGTCGATGCCGTGCTGGCGGAGGTAATCGTAATCTTCCGGATTGCCGCTGTGGGCGTAGACCACCGGCGCAGTTATTTCTCCCGAAGCCGAATATCCGAGGTAGGCGCCGTCCGCTTGGGGATTTTTGGTGTCGGGATCGGCGTCGTAGGGATCTTCGCGCAGGGTGGCGACGTAGCGTTTGGGCTTGACCATTTCGAGTGAAATCTGGCGTGGGGAAGAATGGAAAACGTCGTATTGGTGGATGGTGACGTCTTCGAGGCCCTGCTCGCGCCATTGTTGGGCCACCCACTGCGCGAGTTGGTTGTTGCGTGGCGAGCCGGCGGGATGCGGCTCGGCGGTGAGGTAGCGATGGAATTTAGAAATCTGATCCGGAGAGGCGAGGGCGCGGAGCTGATTTTCCAGCGCTGATTCTTTCGTGGCGGAACTGGGCGAGAAACCGGCCATCTGGCGCGGGGCATCGGATGCCGATCCAAGTGGTGTGGCGAATGCGAACGCGGCAGCCAGTGCGGCGACCATCGAGCAAAAGACCAATCCGGGCCGCTTAATTTTGCGCAGACGATCCTCCAAGCGCGGCGAGGTGCGATTTCTCGAGATCGGCGATGGCGACTTCGAGGGCGTGGGCGATCATCTGAATCATTGGCGTAGTGATGGTGAAAGGCGGAGCGAGGAGGAGATGATCGCCGCGCTGGCCGTCGACGCAGCCCTGGGTGGGATAGGTCATCACGCCGGCTTCGAGGGCGTCGGCCTGGAGGCGCGCGCCGATGCGGGCGTCGGCGGGAAAAGGTTCGCGGGTTTTTGGGTCGCGAATGAATTCGATTCCGTAGAGCAGGCCTTTGCCGCGAATATCGCCGACCACCGAAAATTTCTTCAGCGGTTCGAGGGCCGCGCACAGCTCGGCGCCGAGGGGCTCGACGCGAGCAAATAATTTTTCACGCTCGAGGACATCGAGGACGGCATTGCCGGCCGCGGCGGAGACCGGATGCGAACTGTAGGTAAACCCGTGGAGAAAAGTTCCGGAGCCGCGGGAAAGCGCGTCGACGACATTTCCGGCAGCGATGACCGCGCCGAGCGGCGCGTAGCCACTGGCGATTCCCTTCCCCACTAGAATCAGGTCGGGAGACACGCCCCAGTGTTCGACGGCGAAAGGTTTTCCGGTGCGGCCCATGCCGGACATGATCTCGTCGGCGATCAGCAAAATGCCGTGACGGCGGCAGATTTCCGCGATGCGTTGCACGTAGCCTTCGGGCGGGGAGACGGCGCCGAGCGTGGCGCCGACGACCGGCTCGAAAATAAACGCGGCGACGTCCTGGGAACCGTCGCGAGTTAAGAGGCGGTCGAGTTCGTCGGCGCAATCGACGTTACATTCCGGATATTTCAGGCCGAAGGGACAGCGGTAGCAATAGCACGGCGGGATGTGGCCCCACTCGGCGAGCATGGGCGCGAATGGTTCGCGGCGGCGGACGTTTCCAGAAACCGAAAGCGCGCCGAGGGTGCTGCCGTGGTAGCTCTGCAGGCGGGAGAGTACGCGGAATCGTTTGGGTTGGCCGCGCTCGATCCAATATTGGCGGGCGAGCTTTAGCGCGGTCTCGGTGGCCTCCGAGCCGCCGGAAGTGAAATAGACGCGGCCGCCTTTATGCATCTCGCGTGGAGCGAGGGCGAGGATGCGTTCGGCAAGTTTTTCGGCGACGGCGGTTTGGTATTGCGAAGAGTGAACGTAAGCGAGGCGGGCGGCTTGCGCGGCCATGGCGTTGGCAACTTCAGCGACTCCGTGGCCGATGGTGACGACGGCAGCGCCGCCCGAGGCATCGAGATAACGCTGGCCTTCCGCGGTGTAAATGAAGCAGCCATCGCCGCGCACGGCCTGGGGATAGGCTTTGAGAAAATTTCTGGGAAAAACGGCTTCGTCCGTCATGGGCCGCCAGGAGACCGCCAGCGCTTAGCGCCGAGTCGCGACGGGAACTCGCGCAAGGGGCGTAAAGTCGAGTGATTCTAGCAGAAATTGCGGGGACGAGAAGCCGAGTGACCCGAAACCGCAACCTAGCGGATGAGGAAACCGCCAGGCGGCCGGTGCGGAAGAGCGAGCAGGCGGTGGAGCGTTTCACTCCCATCACGAACCTGCGCATGTAACACATTTTTCATATTCGATTGATGGTTCCGACGTATCATACGTATTCGCAAGCAAACCAGGAGAGCATGGCGACAATTACGACAGAAATGGCGCGCGCAGAAGCGGCGGCTACGGCTCCAGCACCGGCCACCAAGCGCGAGTATCCAGGCGCGCTGGTGGTGGTGGAAGGGATCGACGGGTCGGGAAAAAGCACGCAGCTGTATTTGCTGAAGCGCTGGCTGGAAATCGGCGGATATCGGATTCACTTCACAGAATGGAATTCCTCGCCGCTGGTGAAATCGGCGACGCGGCGCGGCAAGCAGCGCCGGCTGCTGACCCCCACGACTTTTTCGTTGCTGCATGCCGCCGATTTCGCGGACCGCTGCGAACGGCAGATCATGCCGCTGCTGCACGGCGGTTATCTGGTGCTGGCCGATCGCTATATTTACACCGCGTTCGCGCGCGATGCCGCGCGCGGGTGCTCGCCGCACTGGCTGCGCAACCTGTACAGCTTTGCTCCCACGCCGGACATCACGTTTTATTTTCGCGCGCCGCTGGATGTGGCGGTGAACCGCATCGTGGCCGGGCGCCCAAAATTGAAGTATTACGAAGCGGGCATGGATTTGGGGATTTCGCTGGATCGCGCGGAAAGCTTCCGCATTTTTCAGGAGCGCATCCTGAATAATTACGACGCGATGGTCGATAGCGACAATTTCGTGCTGATGGATGGCACGGTGCGGGTGAACAAGCTGCAAAAATTGATGCGGCAAATTGTGGGCGAGCGAATTTCGCTGCAACAATTTGCGCCGAAGAAACGATGACGAAAGCCGGAAAAACCGCGCTGAAAGCCAGAACGCCGAAGGCCGCGGCCACGAAAAAGAAGAACGGCAAAAAAGCGGCGGCGGAGCTGCCCTCGCGTTTCTATGGATCACCGTTGCCCGGAGTTAAACCCGAAGAACTGAGCGGAACGCTGGTGGTGATCGAAGGCACCGACGGCTCGGGGCGTTCGACGCAGATTTCCTTGCTGACGGAGTGGCTGGAATCGGAAGGCTTCGCGGTGCAGACGATGGGGCTGCGCCGGTCGTATCTGGTGGGCGAAGACATCGACGGCCTGCTGGCGGAAAATACGGTGACGCGCATGACGCTGGCGCTGATGTACAGCACCGATTTCTTCGACCAGCTGGAACGCCGGATTCTTCCGGCGCTGCGTTCCGGATTGATTGTTCTGGCGGACCGCTATATTTTTACGCTGATTGCGCGGGCGGCGGTGCGCGGGATTGGACGCGATTACCTGCACGGGATTTATGAAACGTCGCTGCGGCCGGATCTGACCTTCTGGCTGAACGTGCGACCGGAGGTTGCGTTCGACCGTGAATTCAAAAAATCGCAGACGATCAGCTATTGGGAATCGGGGCGCGACATGTCACTTTCGAACGATTTGTTTCAGTCGTTCATTCGTTACCAGTCGATGATCAAGCGCGAGTTCGAATATCTGTCGAAGCGGCACGGCTTTATCGAAATGGACGGCGAAAGCAGCGTGGCCGACGTGAACCGGATCTTGCGGAAGCGAATCGCTTCGCATCTGGGGATCCGCAGCACGCACTACACGCCTTCGCACGCCTTGACGCACCTCTGGCGGTAAACCATGGCCGCGCCCGTCCAACTGGCAGCGATTGACGCCGGCTCGAATGCCATCCGGCTGGTCATCGCGCGCGCCACATCTCCAAAACATATTGAAATTCTGGATAACGAACGCGCCTCGGTGCGTCTGGGCCACAACGCTTTCACGCGGCACATCATCGGCAGCGATACGATCGACCGCGCCACGCGGGCATTCCGGCAATTCCGCGATCGCATGGATCAGTACAACGTGGGCGCGTATCGGGCGGTAGCGACGGCGGCGGCACGCGAGGCGCGCAATCACCGGCGACTGATGGATCGGGTGCGGCGGAAGGCGGGCATCGAGCTGGAAGTGATCAGCGGCGAGGAAGAAGCGCGGCTGGTTTGCCAGGCGGTGCAATGGGCCTTGGGAGATCGCGCTCAACCGCGGGTGATTTTCGATCTCGGCGGCGGCAGCCTGGAGCTGAATTTTTACCAGCGCGGAGTTTTGGAGCATCGCATCGGGCTGCCGCTGGGAACCATCCGGCTGATGGAAACTTTCAAGCTGGATGGCGCAATCGATGAAGATCAGACGGAACGTTTGCGCCATCACATTCTGGCGCTGCTGCGCAGCGCGATGCCTTCGGCGCCGAGACTGACCCGAGCCGTTTCGGTGGCCTGCGGAGGAAATGCCGAGGCGCTGGTGCGCCTGGCGGCGGGACCGCTGCTGGATAGCATACCGACGATTAACACCAGCCTGTTGCGCGACCAGACCTGGCGGATGCTGGCGCTGGACGTGCCGGGACGGATGCGCGTGTACCGGGTGCGCAAGGATCGCGCGGAAGTGATGGGCATCGCCGCGATTATTTTCACCACGCTGGCGAAATGGCTGGACCTGCGGTCGATGCTGGTGCCGGGCGTGGGCGTGCGCGAAGGGATTCTGCTCGACCTGGTGGCGGAGCAGTATTCGGTGCGGATCACCTCGGAGGAAGAGCGCGGACGCGCCGATGAATTGCTGGCCAGCGCGCGCTGGTTCGCGCGGCGACTCGATTACAACCCGCAGCACGCCGAGCAAGTGACGAAACTGGCGCTGGCGCTGTTCGATCAGCTGCGTCCGATTCATGAAATGGGCGCGGACCTGCGGCTGGTGCTGGAAATTGCGGCGCTGTTGCACGACGTGGGACATTTCGTGAACCGCAAGGCGCACCATCGGCACGGCGAATATTTGGTGCGCAATGCGGAAATTCCCGGGCTGCGCGGCTGGCGGCAAGACATGGTGGCGGCGCTGGTGCGCTATCACAATTCGAAATCGGAGCCGCAGTTCGATCATGCGTCGTATGCGGCGATGGACAATCTGCGGCAAAGACAGACGCGGGTGCTGACCAGTTTGCTGCGCATCGCGGAAAAGCTGGAGTCGGAACACGCCGAGCGCATCGCGGGCGTCGACGTGCAGATTTCGGGGCGCAAGGCGATTTTTGTGATTCGGGCGACGGATGGCACCCGGCTGGACCTGGCCGGATTGAAGCGGAAGTCTGATATGTTCGAGAAGGAATTCCGTTTGACCGCTGAGTTCAGGCGGGCACAGGGGAAAGAAAAGGTCGCGTAAATGATTCTTTATCTGGTACGCCATGGCATTGCGGTGGATCCCAATGATCCGAAATCGCCGCCGGAACCGGAACGGCCGTTGACGGCGAAGGGGGTGCAGAAGACGCGGGCGGCGGCGCTGGGGCTGCATGAATTAGGGGTAAAACCGGACGTATTGATTACCAGCCCGTACGTTCGCGCGGCGCAAACCGCGGAGATTTTCGCGGAAGCCTTGGGATTTCCGCAGCAAAAAATTCGGACGCATGACGCGCTCAAGCCTGCGGGAAGCCCGGCGGAAATTACGAAAGAGATTGTGCGGCTGCGGGCCAAGGAATTGATGTGCTTCGGGCACGCGCCGCAACTGGACCTGATGATCGCGCACCTGGTGGGAGCGCCGAGTGTGTTTACGGCGCTGAAGAAGGCCGGGATCGGCTGCCTGGAACACAGCGCTTCGCGCGGCAAGTGGGATTTAGTCTGGATCGTAACGCCGAAAATGCTGCGTCAGCTGGCGGAGTGAACGGCTGGGGTAGCCGCAGCCGGCGCTGAAACGAATTGCAGAGTCGGGACCGAACGAAAGCCGCTTCTCCACACCTGCCAGACGGGCGGATTCCCCGATACTAACACGGCAAAGTCGGCGAGGCGGCGGGCGCGGCGCTTCTGCATCAGTTCCAGCCAGCGTTCGATTTGCGACAAATCCGTTTTTGTTTTGTGGCGCCAGATTTCGCGGCGCAGCACATCCAGATCGTGGACGTCTCCGAGCAGATCCTGCATGCGCTTCAAATTCTCCATCCAGGGCTCACCGTGTTGTGGAACAAAATTCTCCAGCGTATAGCGAAAATGTTTCAGGGCCATGCGCAGACGATGCCAGGCGATGCGGCTGCGGCCTTTGCGCGCGACTTGATGCTGCAGCGCGGCTTCGTTGAGGCGGGTCAACGCGAGCCGCTGGTAGACGACGCTTTCGGGCGGGAAGAATTGAGCCCTTTCGCTGAGCTTTTTCGAGAGCCGGCGCCATTCCTTGAGATCGAACCTGGCGAGAGCTTTTTGGCAAGTTTCCTGCTGGGCGGCCATTCTTTGGGTGATGGATTGGGTCAGCAGCTTGCGCAGCGGATCGGAAGCGGGCGCCAGTTTCTTGATCCACTCCAGCTTGACATGGGAATCGCGGAGCTCGCCGAGCGCGCGGAAAAGTTTGCGGGTTGATTTCTTGAGCTTGCGCCAGCCGGGATCGGGGTTTACCTCGCTAAGACCTTCGGCCATGGACCGGCAGCGGCGCATGGCGGTGCGCAGATCGTGAATATCATCGGCATCCCAGCCGTCGTGGACCTTGGGGGCGAGTTCGGCGACGCGGGACATCCAGTCGTCCAGGCCGATGCGTTTCGGGGGTTCGGTTTCGCGAAGATGCAGGCTGTGAGCCATTTCCAAGCCCAGGGCAGTGCGTAGAGCGCGGCACCGCCGAGGGACAAGTATATTAACGCCGTGTTACCTGCAAATGCCAGTTTGGGACCCAGGGGTCCGGGTTCGGCGAGGGGGCTTGCCTCCATCCGCGTGGCGAGTTCCCGAAATGGGCAGGCTCGCGCATAATGTTCGGACGGAGGCACCCCAAACGTGCCGGAAAAACAGCGCAGCGTGAATCTCACCCGCGTGTCGGAGTGGGACGACGGAAACATTGGCCGCAAGGACGATTATCTGGCGGCGGAAGAGCCGCTGGAGATACGGGTGGGCGACGATCCGCTCAGCGTGACCATGCGCACGCCGGGCCACGATGTGGAATTGGCGGCCGGCTTTCTGTTCACCGAAGGATTGATTCAAAACCGGGAGCAGATGGTCGCGCTGGAGAATATTGAACCGGTCACGGACGACGGGTTGAAGCGCGGCAATGTGATCCAGGCGACGCTGGTGGAGGAAGCGGCTCCGGATTTCGCGAAAATGAAGCGGCATTTTTTTGCGTCGTCGAGCTGCGGGATTTGCGGGAAGGCGTCGATTGATGCGGTGCGTTCGCGATTGCTGAATCCGCCGAATCCGGATTTTCGAGTTGAGGCGGAATTGCTGCTGAGCCTGCCGGAGGTGCTGCGGGCCTCGCAAGATGTATTTCAACGGACCGGAGGATTGCACGCGGCGGCGCTGTTCGATTCTTCAGGCGGGTCTGCTGGTGGTGCGCGAAGACATCGGGCGGCACAACGCGGTGGACAAAGTGATCGGTTGGGCGTTGCTGGATCATCGGGTGCCGCTGGGAAATTCGGTGCTGCTGGTCAGCGGGCGGGGAGGATTTGAAATCGTGCAGAAGGCACTGGTGGCGGGAGTGCCGGTACTGGCTTCGGTTTCGGCACCTTCGAGTTTGGCGGTGCAGTTGGCGCGGGAGCTACGCATGACGCTGGTGGGATTTCTGCGCGGACGACGATTCGTTATTTATTCCGGCGAGGAACGCGTGGCGGGATTCGCTTAAAAGATTAGGCAGCCTGAAACGAAATTAATTCACGGCTTTGCGATAAATAGTCGGAGCCAGTTCAGCCTGGCCCTCCAGAATCATTTGACGAAACACGGTCAGCAGCTGGCGATCCCACCAACCACGCTCACATTCCTCGTCCATCAAATCGAGAGCGACTTCCGGGGCAAAGGCGACTTTGTAGGGACGGTCGGTGGTGAGGGCGTCGTACACATCCGAAAGCTGCAGAACGCGAGCGGTCAGCGGGATGGCATCGCCGACCAGGCCATCGGGATAACCCGAGCCATCGTATTTTTCATGATGATGGCGAATGATGGGCAGCACCAGGCGAAAGGTTTTCAGCGGCGCACAGATTCTTTCGCCGACGACCGGATGCTTCTGAATGATAGTGAGCTCTTCGGCGGTCAGCGGGCCGGGCTTCAGCAAGATGGCATCGGGAACGGCGACCTTGCCGATATCGTGAACTACGCCGGCGCGGCGCAGAGCTTTAATTTGATCTTCGGGAACTCCGAGGCGTTCACCCATGCGCGCGGACATTTCCGCCAGACGTTCGCAGTGGCCGCGCGTGTAGGGGTCGCGGGCCTCAATGCTGTAGGCCAGGCTGAACAACACGGCTTCGGCGTTTTCCAGTTCGTCGGTGATTTGTTTCAGGCGCAGCAGCGAGCGGGTGCGCGCCAAAAGTTCGTTCAGGTCGATGGGCTTGCACAGAAAATCGTCGGCGCCGGCATTAATTCCCTTGATGCGGTCTTCGGTGGCCGTGAGGCCGGTGATCAAAACCACGGGAGTGAGGCGCGTTTCGGGGGCGGCTTTGATGCGGCGGCAGACTTCGAAGCCGTCCATGCCCGGCATCATAATGTCGAGCAGAATCAAGTCGGGGCGGAAGGTGGCGCATTCGGTGATGGCGGTGCGGCCATCGGGAGCGTCGCGGACTTCGAAACCCTCGCGACGGAGCAGGAACTCCAGCGCGGCGCGGGCGCCCATTTCGTCGTCAACGATTAGAATTTTTTCACGCATGAACGAGCGTCGAAACTCCGTCGCGTATCCGCAAAGCAATAGAATCGAGCTGGTTCGAGGCTGGCGGTACGTCGTTGCTTGCCAGGGCAAGCCAAAGGCAGTTCGAAATCGACAGCATTCTTTGAATCAATGGACCTTACAAATGTAACAGCGTAGGGCTGTTTTCGACAACCTCGGATTGGCCCGGTGTTTAGTAGTGAAGCCTGGTCGGATGCTGTTTCCAGGCGCGAAAGGCGGCCAGGGCTTCTTTGCGCATGAGTTGGATCATGGGGATTTTGCGATCGGCGTGAGCGAGCTGTATTTCGCCGTAGATGAAGGCGTCGTCGAAGCCGAATTTCGCGGCGTCGGCGGCGCGATTGGCGAAGAAAACGCAAACGGGCCGGGCCCAGTAAATGGCGCCGAGGCACATGGGGCAAGGCTCACAACTGCTGTAAATTTCGCAACCGGTAAGTTCGAAGATGCCCAGTTTTTTGCAGGCGGCGCGGATGGCCACCACTTCGGCGTGGGCGGTGGGATCGTTCTCGGTGGTGACGGAGTTGACGCCTTCCGCGACGATTTTTCCGTTGCGGACCACGACGGCGGCGAATGGACCACCGCCCATGCGCACATTTTCGATCGAAAGTTCGATGGCGCGGGCCATGAAGACGCTGGGCAGGAGTGTGGCGGCCTTCTTCGTTTTGTGCGCGGCGGCGGTCATCGGATGGTTAGACGGAAAACGTTGGATCGTTTGCGGGAGGCAAATCTTCTGGGACCTGAAAATCCATGGTCGCGAACGATTTTTCTTTTCTGCGCCAGAAATAAAGCAAAGCGCTGCCGATGAGAATCAGCGCAACGCTGAGTCCGGTCCACAAGCCGGGCGCGCCCCAGCCGAGGCGAAAGCAGAGATAGGAGCCCAGCGGCAGTCCGACCAGCCAGTAAAAAAATAGATGGCAGAACATCGGCGTGCGGGTATCGCCGGCGCCGCGCAGGGCGCCGGTGGCGACGGTTTGCATGCCGTCGAACAGCTGAAAAAACGCGGCGACAAAAAGCAGAGTGACCGTAGGAGGAATCAGGGTGCGGTCCGAGGTGTAAATGCGGACGATCGGGCCGGGAATCAGAAACAGGAGGAGCGCCATGCAGGCCATAAAGCCGGTGCCCAGCAGCATGGCGGTCCAGCCGGCGCGGCTGGCGGCAGCGGCATCGCGGCGGCCAAGGCCCTGTCCCACGCGGACCGCGGCGGCAGCGCTGATGCCCAGCGGAACCATGTAGGTGAAGCTGACGGTATTCAGGGCGACCTGATGACTGGCGAGCGGAACGGCGCCGAGACGAGCGATCAGGGCGGTGGCGACGGCGAAGACTCCCACCTCGAGACCGAACTGCGTTGCGGCAGGCAGTCCGAGACTGACCAGTTTCCGGAAGCGCACGGAATTGGGCAGGCGCGCGGCATTACGCAAACCTGTTTTATTGCGGTGGTCGTAATACAGGGCGTAGGCCAACAACACGAGCATCATGTAAATGCGGGAGAAGCAGGTGGACCAGCCGGACCCGACGGTGCCCATGGCCGGAAAGCCGAGATGGCCGTAAATCAGCGCCCAATTTCCCAGCAGGTTCACCAGGTTCGCAGAAATCAACGCAAACATTACCGGCTTCGCCAGATTCATTCCTTGCAGATAACGCCGAAAAACGAAAAAGGCGAGAAGCGGGAAGGTGCCCCAGTTCAGAGTGCGGAGATACGGGATGGCCTGGGTCAGGACCGGTTCGGGAATATTCAAATGACGCAGCACGGGCTCGAATAAATAAATCACGCCCATCAGCACCGGCGAGATGGCGAGGCAAAGGTACAGGCCGTTGACCATGGAACGGTGGCAATCCTCGATGTCACCGGAACCATAGGAATGCGAAACCAGAGTGTCGAGACCGAGCATCAAGCCGGTGCCGAAGATCGCGGCGGAAGCGAAGAGAATGCTGCCCAGGCTGACCGCTCCGATGGCTTCGGCGCTGTGCGCCTGGCGGCCGACCATCATGGTGTCGACGATGGCCATGGTCATCCAACCGAGTTCGGCCAGGACGAGCGGAATGGCCAGACGCAGCATGGGGCGCGCTTCGTCGGCGATGTAGTGGAGGAAGAGGCGTTTCAGCATGATGATGGAACGAGCGATTCGAATTCACTCTAAGAAACCAAGAGCGAAGGCGGTTCCGAAGCGACGCCCGAGACCTGCATTCATTTTATACCGCTTGGGGGATGGCGCGGGCGTTATCGGACGCGAAGCGCCCGATTTTTGTCGGGCCGCGTCGCGGCAAGAGCGGATTAGCGCCGGGACGCGGGATTGTAGATGCGGATGATGTCGTCCTGCACTTCGAGGACGCTGCCGGGATATTCGCGCGCGGCGTGCTGGCGCAGATCCTCAATCGAAAGATAGTCGCCGCGGCCATCGAACCAGCGGGCGTCATCGATCAGCAGCACGTGATCGCGAATGGGATGACGGTAGATGCATTCGAGCTCCTGCTTGATGGGCGCAGCTTCGTCGCCCCAATGGGCATCGAGCCAGAACAGGCAGCGTTCTTGCAGCAGCGGCACGATGGTCGGGAGGACCGTGCCGCTGTCACCCTGATACAAATGGATATTCGGGCGATCGGCAAACTTGCGTTTGGCGCGCGCGACCAGCCACTCGTCCAGTTCAATCGAATAAATTTCCCGGAAGCGATCCTTTTGGACGCCGACCATGTTACCGAGGTTGGTGCCGGTCTCGACCAAAACCTGCAGCTTAAAATTCTGGGCGAATTCGGTAACGGTGCGCTGCTTGACCAGGTGCGGGACCCGGGGGCGGGGCCGGCCGAGCATCCGCCACCAGGCGTACTCGCCCACAAACGCCGTGCGCTTGTAGAAATCGAACAGGCGCGTGCTGCGGAGGGCTTTATGGCCAGCTTCTCGACTTCCCCTCGGCATTCCCGTCCTCCGGTGCTGCTCGGCTAAAACCAGAACAATATTATATCCGCCATGGAATTGTGAAACAAATCGAGGACGAATCGGGGCGTGGACAATTCTTCAGACCGTGCTGAAGGCACACGTGATTACGGAGTTGAGGAGAGGCAGATTTATTTGGGTTAGGGAAGTTATTTGGGAATCGAGGGACTTTCGGAGATTTCGTCAAAAATCTGCCAAGTGGCGACCGCGACTGCGCCGAGGAAAATGAGCGCAAATTTGAGGCGCCGGCGCTTGGTCGGAACCACACCGGCATCCTTAGTTGGGTCCTGGTCGCGGCGGGCCGCTGGAGCTGGTTGCGCCGCCGGTTCGAGATCCATGTCGACGCGGTAGGTCTTGCCGGCCGGAATGGTGTGGAGTTCGCCGTCGTTATCGAGGACCAGCGAGCCGCGATAGGCGGAGATAATCACTTCGAGGGGACTGACAATGGTGACCTGGCCGTAAGCCGGCTGGCCATTCGCGGCGCGCACAATTCCCTGCGGGATTTCGAGTTCGACTTCGCCGGAGGCCGGAGATGAAAAGCCCACGGTGCCGCGGCCCACGGTGGCGCGTATGACATTTTCTCGCTGCGAGAAGCTGGCGGCGCTGGAAGCCAGGAGATACAGCTGGGTGGCGCCCACTTTCAACCTAAGGGCTCCGCCTTCGTCGGTTTGCACGGTGTCGCCGGGATAGACGGTGGTGCCGACTGCGAGGCTCGTATTATCGAGCATCGCTTCGCGGGCTTGAACCACGAGACCGAGCGGTTTGGCGGTGGCGGCAAGCGCGGGAATATCGAGCAGGGCCAACACCAGCAGAATGGCCATAAAAGAACGGGCTAAGCGCACGACAGCCTCCCAAGAGGGTATAAAACGACCGTAGGCGTTGCGGGAAAATCCGTCAACGAAGCTGGGGCGGGGTTGTTATCAAAGTGCTATCGCTGTAGTGGAAATGTAGTGGTGATTTGGGTTGGTTTGGCCCCAGCGCCGAGGGCGGTGAGCGCCGCCCCCGGTGAAGAGGAGTTATTCGGTTTGCGCATCGGGTAATATAGCGAGTCGTTTTGGGGAGGCATTCATGGCATCGCGCGGGCGTTTTGCGTCGGTCGTTCGAATTCTTGCGCTGGTCCTGGCGCTGTTCGCAGGGGTGGGTGGCGCTTCCGCGCAAAAAACCGCGAACCCGGCCGCTGGTGCGACCGTGGGTCACCCATTCGACGGACGGCTTTTCCAGAATTTGCGATGGCGCTGCATTGGTCCGTTCCGCGGAGGAAGGACGGTGGCGGCGAGCGGCGTGCCGGGCAAACCAAACCAGTTCTACATTGCCGCAAATAATGGCGGCGTGTGGGAAAGCACGGACTACGGGCGTACCTGGAATCCGATTTTTGACGGGCAGGACACGGGATCAGTGGGCGCGCTGGCGGTGGCGCCGTCGGATCCCAATACCATTTATGTGGGCAGCGGCGAAGGCTTGTTGCGGCCGGACCTTTCCACCGGGGACGGGATTTACAAATCGGAAGACGCGGGAAAAACGTGGAAGCATCTGGGATTGCGCGACGGGCAGCAGATCACGAACATCGTGGTCGACCCGCACGACCGCAATCGCGTTTTTGTGGCGGTGCTGGGGCATCCTTACGGGCCGAACGCGGAGCGCGGAGTATTTCGTTCCACGGACGGTGGTGAAACGTGGAAGAAGATTCTGTACCAGGATGAGAATACCGGAGCGACCGACCTGGCTTTCGATCCGGCGAACTCGCAAATCCTGTACGCGGATATGTGGTCGGCGCGGCGGCCACCGTGGACCACTGGCGGGCCGCTGGAAGGACATGCGGGCGGACTCTTCAAGTCGGTGGATGGCGGCGACAGCTGGAAACCTTTGACTACGGGTCTGCCGACCAACGAACAGGGCCTCGGGCGCATCGGGTTTGGAATCGCGCCTAGCGATCCGAATCGCTTGTACGCGCTGGTGGATGCGAACCCGGAGGCCGGCGGATTGTACCGTTCCGATGACGCCGGCGAAAGCTGGCGCAAGGTGAATAACGAAGATCGGATCTGGGGTCGCGGGTTCGATTTCGCCTGGGTGCGGGTGGCGCCGGACAACAAGGACACGATTTATATCTGCAACACGTCGACCTACCGGTCGACGGATGCCGGAGCAAATTTCACGGCGATCAAAGGCGCGCCGGGCGGGGACGATTACCACTCGGTGTGGATCAATCCGGAGAATCCGCAGATTATTTTGCTGGCCAGCGACCAGGGCGCGACGATCAGCGTCAACGGCGGCACGACCTGGAGTTCGTGGTACAACCAGCCGACCGCGCAGTTTTATCACGTGATTGCGGACAATCAATTTCCCTACTGGGTTTATGGTGGCCAACAGGAAAGCGGTTCGGCGGGGACGGCGAGCCGCAGCGATTGGGGAGCGATTACATTCCGAGAATGGCATCCGGTGGGGGCCGAGGAATACGGATACGTTGCGCCGGACCCGATCCATCCCAATTTAATTTATGGCGGGAAGGTCGAGCGCTTCGATTCGACGACGAGCCAGACGCAGGATGTTTCGCCGGTTATTTTGCGCACCGGGAAATACCGGTTCAACCGGACCGCGCCGCTTTTGTTCTCACAGGCCGATCCGCACACGCTGTATCTGGGATCGAACGTGGTGTTCAAGACCACCGACGGCGCGCATAGCTGGCAGATTATCAGCCCGGATTTGACGCGGGACGATCCGGGGGTTCCGGCGAATCTGGGCGGCCTGATCGTGAGCGATGCGGCGAAAGGCAAACATCGCGGAGTGATTTATTCGCTGGCGCCTTCGCCGATTGACGCGAATTTGATCTGGGCCGGCACGGACGATGGTTTGATCTGGCTGACCCGCGATGCCGGGAAGAACTGGCTGCAAGTGACGCCACCGGAGCTTACGCCGTGGAGCAAGGTGGCGCAGTTGGATGGCTCGCATTTCGATGGCGAACACGGTGTACGCCGCGATCAACCGTCTGCGGCTCGACGATCTGCAGGCCTACATCTACCGCACGCACGATGGCGGCCGGACCTGGCAAAAAATCACCAACGGATTGCCGGATGATGCGCCGGTGAATGTCGTGCGCGAGGATCCGTTGCGGCAGGGATTGCTTTTCGCCGGGACGGAACACACCGTGTACGTTTCGTTCAACGATGGCGATTGGTGGCAACCGCTGCAGCTGAATTTGCCGGCAACCTCAGTGCGCGATTTAGTGGTACACGGGGACGACCTGGTGGTGGGCACGCATGGCCGGTCGTTCTGGATTCTGGACGATATGACGCCGCTGCGGCAAATGAGCGAACGAGTGGCGAGCGCCAAGACATTCCTGTTTCAGCCGGCGCTGGCGTACCGTATCCGGCGCAACGTGAACCCGGATACCCCGCTGCCGCCGGAAGAGCCCGCCGGGGAAAATCCGCCGACTGGCGCGATTTTTGATTACTACCTGGCGGCGGATGCGGCCGCACCAGTGACGCTGGAAGTGGTGGACGCGAATGGAAAACTGGTGAGACGTTTTTCGAGCGACGACAAACCGGACGTGACGATGGAGGAACTGGGAAAGACGTTGAACGTGCCGCTGTACTGGATTCGCCCGCCACAAATTTTGTCGGCCAAGGGCGGGATGCACCGGTTTATCTGGGATTTGCGCACGCCGACGCCGGGCTCGGTGCAGCACGAGTATCCGATTTCGGCGATCGTGCACGATACGCCGCGCGAGCCGGGGGGTGCGGCGGTGTTGGCCGGAGTTTACACCGTGAAATTGGAAGTCGCGGGGCAGACGTTGAGCCAGAAATTCGAAGTGAAAATGGATCCGCGGGTGACTACATCTGCGGCGGACCTGGCAGTGCAGTACCAACTGGGCGTGCGGATTTGCGAGGCGATGGATTCGAGCTATTCGGGACTGGAAGAAGTTCGCGCGCTGCGCGCCCAGTTGAAGACCGCGGCGAGCAAGGCGCCGAAGGGCGAGTTGAGCGAAGCGATCGCGGCGTTGGAGCAAAAGGCGGCCGCGTTCGAAGGGGCGGCGCCATCGTTTGGTGGGGGCGCCATGCCGCCGTCGTTCGCGCAGCTCAACGGGCGTTATGGGCAATTGCTGAGAGTGGTGGAGGGCGCCGATGCTGCGCCAACTCAGGTGGCGCAGGAAACGCTGACGACTCTGGACCAGTCGCTGGGAGAGCTGGCCACGAAATGGAACAGCGTAAAGTCGACGGACATTCCGGCGCTCGATGAAAAACTGAAACGCGCCCAACTGCCGGCGATCAATTTGGCGGCGAAAGTGGCGCCGCTGGAGGAAACGGGCGGCGAAGACGAGCCCTAGACGATTCGAGCGCCGCGAAATGGCAAGCCAGCGATTCGCGGCGCGGGGACCGCATCAGATTTTGTCGATTTTCGCGGCGAGGATGAAATCGCTTTCGGTGAGGCCGTTGATTTTGTGGGTCCAGGTGGTGACTTCCGCTTTTCCCCAGGCGAGCAGAATATCGGGATGATGGCCTTGCTCTTCGGCGATGGCGCCGACTTTATTCACGAAGGCGAGGGCCTGCTCGAAATCGGGAAACTTGAAGGCGCGGGTGATGTGATGGCCGTCCACGACTTTCCACTGCGGCACTTGTTTCGCCAGAGCTTCTAATTCCCTTCCGGCGAGAGGCGGCACGCCGCCTTTACACGGAACACAGTTTTTTTCGGCCAGATCGCTCATCGTTGGCGCACTCCTCAACCCCAGTGAAGGCCGAGTTTACTTCCATGGCTTGCCGCGTGCCAGCGGAAAGGCCGTGGCGCGGTTGCGCGAGCGTCTGGTACTCTTTGGCCCACCGCAGGAAGGAATACGAAAGAGGGGAGGCGTGGAAGAATGGCCGAAGACATTATGGAGTTGAAGGAACACGCGGAGCACGGATCGGAAGAACACAATCTGGCGCCGGTCACGTTGACCATGGCGATACTGGCGGTACTGGTGGCGAGCATCACGCTGCTGGGTCATCGCGCGCACACCGAAGAGGTGCTGCTGCAGTCCCGCGCCGCGGATCAGTGGGCTTACTTTCAAGCCAAAGAAGTTCGCCGCCGGGCCTACGAGGTGGTGATCGATGAGCTTTCGATCTTTTCTTTGCAAAATCCGGCGCTAGCGGAGGCCAGCAAGGAAAAATACACCAAGGAAGTCGAGCGCTATAAGGAAGAGACCAAGGAGATTCAGGCCGAAGCGAAGAAGGCTGAAGACGAAGTGAAGGTGGAAGAGAGACGAGCCGACCGCTACGACCTAGGTGAAGTTTTGCTGGAAGCGGCGCTGGTGATTTGTTCGATTACGCTGCTGACCCGGAAGAAAATTTTCTGGTATTTCGGGATGGTGCTGGGGTTGGCCGGAATCGTTACGGGAATTATGGGTTGGATGATTCACTAAGGCCAGCGGTGCAAGCGCGGCGACGAGGAATAGTTAACGGCCGCGAGCCGCTGCGGACTTCCCGGCGATGTAGCGCTTCACATACTCGCCAAAAGCATTTTCCATTTTCAAGGTGACGGGGCCGGGCGCGGAAGCGATTTGGTGGCCGTTGATTTCGCTGACGCCCAACATGCTGCGATTGGTCGACGAGATGAAAACTTCGTCGGCGGCATAGAGATCATCCGGCCGCAGCACGGCTTCTTTGACTTCCACGCCGACGGATGCGCCGATTTCGAGCAGGACGCTGCGGGTGATGCCGGAGAGGCAGCCGGAATTCAGGGGCGGCGTGGTGACGCGGCCGCTGCGCACGCAGAAAATATTCGCGGCGGTACATTCCGCCACTTCGCCACGTTCGTTCAGCAGCACGACTTCATCGAATCCGGCCTGCTGCGCTTCGTAGTAATTCCAGACATTGTCGAGCCAGGATAAAACTTTCACGCCGGCGAGTGGAGACGCGGCGTAGCGGCCAAATTCGCGCAGGCCGAGACGGGAAGGCTCGCGGTACGAAGGAAGATCGGCGGAACACAAAAGCAGATCGACTCGTGGGAAATTTTCGTCGCTGCGCCAGAAGCCGACTTGATTGTAGATCGCGTAAATTCGGGCCGCGCCTTCCTGAACCGTGTTGGCTTGGAGCAGCATGGCGAGTTGCTCGCGAACGGTTTCGGCCACGAAGGGGAACGGGCAACGGGTGCGTTCGGCGTCGCGTTCCAGGCGGCTCCAGTGGCGTTCGAAGGCGAAGGGGATGCCGTCGTGGATGCGAATGGTGGTGAAGAGGCCCCAGCCGTTTAACAGGCCGGCCTGACCGGGCGAGAGGCGCACACTTTCGACCGGCAGAACGCGGTCATTGTGGAAGACGAAATGATGAATCACGAATGGCCTCCAACGGGCAGGATATTCTAACGCATAAGTGCGGGAGGGGCAGGGCGCATTGGCCCGGCAACTGCTTGGTTCAGATTTGGTTCAGATGCGGTGCAAGAAGCGCTTCAAGTGGCGCGGATTGAGGCCGATGGGATAGGTATTGAGGCCTATTGACACTTGGGTTTTAAGCGCCTAAATTGGAGTTGCAATTTTTAGGAGGTTTCCGTGCGATCTCTGTGCAAGTCTTTATTCATCGCCATTTTAGTCGCGTCACTCCTAAACATTCCCGCGTTTGCAGCGAATGATAAGCCGCTGGGGTTGGTCACGCAGGCGCAGGAAGCGGTGATTGGAACGGCGCTGGTGGCAGTAGGTACGACGGTGTACCCCGGTGACACAGTCGAGACCCAAGAAGGCGGAACGCTGCGGATGAAAGTCGGCGGCAGCCAGGTTTATTTGCTGGCTTCGAGCGCGGCCACGCTATCGCAGAAGTCCGATATGGTGCATGCGCTGGTGTCGCGCGGCACAGTTGGATTTTCCTCGAATGGCACCGATCAGGTCGGATTGGAAATTCCTGAAGGCATCGTGAGTGCAGCAAACGGGCAGCCCGCGTACGGTCAAGTGACGATTACCGGACCGCTCGAGGTGGTGATTTCGGCGTATCGCGGCACGCTGGTTCTGAACAATGACGGCGAATTGCACACGATTCCAGCCGGCAAGTCTTACCGGGTGACCATGGATCTGGAACCGGCCGCAACGACGCCGGTGGCGCAGGAAGCAGCGGGCGTGGGCGGCAGGGACAACGACATTAAGTCACCGCGGCACCGGCACCTGGTCTTCGATTTGATCGTTCTGGCCGGAGCGGGAATTGGAAGCTACTTCATTTTCCGCGAAGTTTCGGAAAGCCCGTCGATCCCCAGATAGATATTTCCACTTTTGTTGTATTCCAATTTCTCAACACACAGTTTTTTCTTTTGGAGTAATCCGTCCAAAGTTTAGATCCTCGTTTGTTTCCGGGTGCACAGGCGCGCCCGCGAGCGTGGTGACGGCCGGCAATTTTGCGGTTCGGCTGGTGTATACTCCGCATCCGAAAACCTATGAGCACGCCGGCCCAACTCCACAGATTTTTTCTAATTGCTGCGCTAATTGGCGCGAGCCTGCTCGCAACAGCGAGCATCCGCGCTCAACAGGCTTCGACACCGGCTTTCCCCGAACTGCAATGGCGGATGATCGGGCCGTTCCGCGGAGGGCGGGTGCTGCCGGTCACGGGGGTGGCTGGCAACGCGCATGAATATCTGAGCGGAGCGGTGGGCGGCGGGGTCTGGCGGACGACCAATGACGGAAACACCTGGCAGCCGATTTTTGATTCGCAGGCGATTGCTTCCATTGGGGCGATCGCGGCTGCGCCTTCGGACCCGAAGATAATTTATGTGGGAAGCGGCGAAGCGGATATGCGCTCCGACATTTCGTACGGGGACGGAATGTACAAGTCGGTGGATGCGGGTGCGACCTGGCGAAATATCGGCTTGCGAGACTCGCAGCAGATTGGAAGCATCGTGGTCGATCCACGCGATCCGAACATGGTGCTGGTCGCGGCACTAGGTCACGCGTACGGGCCCAATGGTGAGCGCGGAGTGTATCGAACGGTGGATGGCGGAGCCACCTGGAATAAAGTGCTGGGCAAGAACGACGATACCGGCGCGATCGATCTTTGCGCCGATCCTTCCGATCCGAAAATCATTTACGCAGCACTGTGGCAAGTGCGCCGATTTCCGGGATCGGCGTACGCACCAATCAGCGGGCCCGGTAGTGGACTCTACAAATCGACTGACGGTGGCGTGACCTGGAATCCGATTCTCGGGCACGGGTTCCCTGCCGAAAACCTCGGGCGGATCGGAATTGCGGTGGCGCCCAGCGAGCAGGGACGGCGGGTTTACGCGATTGTCGATGCGCGCGAAGGCGGCTTATACCGGTCGGACGATGCCGGAGAAAATTGGCGGCGGGTTTCCGGCGACGCGCGAATCTGGCAGCGAGGATGGTATTTCGGCGGCGTGACGGTGGATCCCCGAAATGCGGATGTCGTTTACGTGATGGACACCTCGCTGTACCGTTCGGTGGACGGTGGCGAACATTTTGCGGCGTTCAAGGGCGCACCCGGCGGCGACGATTACCACACCCTATGGATCGCGCCGGACGATCCGCAGCGCATGATTTTTGGCAGCGATCAAGGCGCGGGAATCAGCGTCGACGGCGGAGCCACTTGGAGTTCGTGGTTCAACCAGCCGACAGCGCAGTTCTATCACGTGACTACCGATAATCGTTTCCCGTATTGGGTGTACGGCTCGCAACAGGATAGCGGCACGGCGGCGGTGAGCAGCCGCAGCGACTACGGACAAATTACGTATCGCGATTGGTCACCGATTGGCGGCGAGGAAAGCGGGTACATCGCGATCAGTCCCGCCGAGCCAGGCATCGTTTATGGAGGCGGCCCGTACGGCGTGGTGATGCGATTCAATTGGAGCACGGCGCAATCGCTGGATGTTTCTCCGGGAGCGCACGCTCCGAACGGGGAGACGAACCGATCGACCTGGACGTCGCCGCTGATTTTTTCGCCGCAAAATCCGCGCAGGCTTTATTTCGGGACGCAGTTTGTGCTGGTTTCCGAAACTGGCGGCAAGAGCTGGGAAGCGATCAGCCCCGATTTGACCACGCGCAGGGCGGAAAGAAAAGCCGGCGCAGGCGGCGAGAAATCGCCGGAGCGAGGAGTGATTTATACGATCGCTCCTTCGCCGGTGGGCGCGCGGCAACTTTGGGTAGGAACGGACACCGGGCTGATCCAATTGACCACCGACGAAGGAGCGCATTGGACCGACGTCACGCCGCCGGACATCACCGAGTGGAGCAAGGTGAATCTGATTGAAGCTTCGCATTCAGCAGCGGGCACGGCCTATGCGGCGGTGAACCGGCACGAAATGGACGATTACCGGCCGTACATTTACCGGACGCGCGATTTTGGAAAAACCTGGGAGAACGCCGTGGCCGGCCTGCCGGCGGGAACGTACGTCAACGTGGTGCGCGAGGATCCAGAAACCAAGGGCCTGCTATTCGCCGGGACGGAACTCGGCGTTTACTTCTCGCTGGACGACGGCGATCACTGGCATCCGCTGCAGCAAAATCTGCCGGCGAGTTCGATCCGGGATATCGCGATTCACGGTGACGATTTGATCGTGGCCACGCACGGACGCGCGTTCTGGATTCTGGATGACATCGAGCCGCTGCGGGAATTGGCGGGCGCAGACACGATGGCCGCGCGCGAGGCGCAGCTCTACCGTCCGGCGAAAGCCATACGAATCCGCCGCAGCGAAAACCGGGATACTCCACTGCCTCCGGAAATACCTGCAGGAGCGAATCCGCCGGCCGGCGCGATCATCGACTACCGTTTGCCAGCGCAGGGTACGGGCGAAGTGCATCTGGAAATCCACGACGCGCAAGGAAATCTGGTAAGAAAATATTCGAGCGCGGATTTGGCGCCGGCGGCGGACGAAAACTCCGAATTTCCGAAGTACTGGCTGCCGCAATTTCTGCCGTTGTCTGCGGCGCCCGGCGTTCATCGCTTCGTTTGGGATTTGCGGTACGCGCCGCCGATGGTAAAGCGCCAGGAATACTCGATGGCGGCGATCATCGGAAAAGGAACTGTGGCCGAACCGCAAGGACCGCTGGCCTTGCCTGGCCATTACGAGGTGTGGCTGGTGGCGGGCGGGGTGACCCTGAAGCAGCCGCTGACGGTAGAAATGGACCCGCGCGTGGATGTTTCGTCCGAGGATCTAAAAAAACAGCTCGAGCTGTTGCTTAAAGTTCGTGGAGCGATTGCGGAGGCCGGCAGCTTAAGCCTTACGCTGACGAATGTTCGAACGCAGCTCAAAGCGCGGGTCGCGGATGCGGCCGGCCGCGCCGGGGCTGACGACGTCGTGTCCGAGTTGAAGAAGATCGATCGCGCAGCCGGCACCATCCAAGGCGGCGAAAGCCAATATCCGATTCCGGCGTCGGGCTTGGAGTCGGTGGAGCAAATGTTTACGGCGATTGCCGTGAGCGCGGGGACCGCCGATAGCGCGCCGACGGCCCAAGCTCAAAAAGCATTTGAACGCTCGACCGGCCAACTGACCGAAACGGTGGTTTCCTGGGAGCATCTCAAATTGGATATCGCCAAGCTGAACCAAAGTTTGCAGAAGGCGGGGATCGCCGAAATAGCAATCTCCGGCGATGGCCATAAAGAATAGCTGCGCCCGGTGCGGCTAATCGGCCGCTATCGCGCGACCGGATTTCTGAAGTATTTCGTTCATCATTCCGGGGATTTCGAAGACCGCTCGATTGTTCAGGGCCGCGGTGTTGGCTCGATAGCGCGCGAGGGTGGCCGGCTCGATGATCTCGGCGACCGCTTTTACAATTTCGCGAAAACTGTGCAGTACGATTCCTACTTCTTTCTCCAGAACCCAGGTGGTGTTGTAGCGCTCCTGCGGCAGAGTCCAGGCATTGCATTCGACGATTACCGGTAATTTCATGTGGAGTGCTTCGCAGACGCTGCCGGGCCCGGGCTTGCCGATGAAGAAGTCGGCGAGGTGCATGTAGGCGTTTACATTTTTGGTGAAGCCTTCGACGAATCGGGGAAGGCGCGATTTTTGGGCGCGCAGGGCATTCGCTAATTTCTCATTCCGGCCACAGATGAAAATCATCTGGAGCTCGAGGTTCGACTCCTCCAGCGCGGTGGCGATTTTGAGCATCGTCTGCGAACCATAGCCGCCGAACAAAACGAGAGCCGTGGGCAAATCGGGACGCAGGCCCAGGCGCGCGCGGCCGGCTACGCGATCTTCCAATTGCGGTTCGTAAAAGCGCGGATGCAAAATCATGCCCGACGCGCGAAATATTCGATCGGCGGTGTGCCCGGCGGCGTGCGCCTGAGCAACGGCGCGATCCGAGCCGCACACGAAATATTGAGGCTGATTTTCGATCCAAAAATGCGGCGGATAATCGGCGAGATCGGTGAGTACCGTCAGGAATGGGCGTCCTGGGCACGCGTTCACAAAACTCTCGTACAGAGCCCGGTTAAAATGGGGGACGAAAGACACAAGCAGATCCGGTTTCGATTCGGCCCAGTATTTCGCCAGCAGGCGAACGGTGGCCTGGTGCCGCGAACGAATGGCGAACTGCAGAACCTTCATGAGCTGGATGCTGCCCAGCGTCCAGCCGCTGCGGAGCATCCAGTTGTAATAATCCTCGATGCGTATCCCTGCGTATTTCTTGAGGATATCGAGCTCTTCCATTATTTCCTGAATATTGGCGAGTTGGACGTTCCAGGGTAGGTTCTGGCGCCTTGATGGACATATCCAGGGCGGTGGCGGCGGCGCGGTGGCCGCCGCCGGCGTCGAAAAAGCAAAACTCGATTTTAGGCATCGGGCGCGAGTCTGGCAGTGCGAGGGCCATGCATTGCTAAAATTTGGTTAAAAGAGTGTGAACGATATCCAATCAGTTAAGTACCCGTGTTTTCAGAACTTTAGCGTCATTGTCATCCGGGAGTAATAGAGCGGGTTCATATTTGGTATTCGTGAAATGCGACCTGCATGTCCACTCCTACTACTCCGGGCCCACCACAACCCCGGTTGTCGAAGAGTATTTGCCGCGAAAGTTATAGCGATCCCCAGAAAATCTACGCCGCCCTGCAGCGCCGCGGGATGGATCTGTTCACGCTGACCGACCACGACTCGATCGAGGGCGCCGAAAAGCTGCGCAAGCCGGCCGAATTTCTTCGTCAGCGAAGAGCTGACCTGCCGAATGCCGAGCGGCACCGAAGTGCACATCGGCGTGTACGACGTCAGCGAAAAGCAGCACGGGCAATTGCTGCAGCGCCGCAACGATCTGGTGGCGCTGCTGATGTACCTGAGCGAGAAAAGGATCTTCTTCAGCATCAACCACGTGTTCTCCAGCGTCACCGGGCGTCGCGAACTGGAAGACTTCAAGTGGTTCAACGAATACTTCCCGGCGTTTGAAATTAAGAACAGCCACATGCTGGAGCGAGCCAACGATGAGGCGGCTAAGCTGGCCAAACAGTGGGGCAAGATCGGGATTGGCGGCAGCGACGCGCATGCTTTGCCTTCGGTGGGCTCCGCCTACACCGAAGTGCTGGGCGCGCGAGACAAGGATGAATTCTTTGAAGGGTTGCGCAACGGACTGGGGCGAGTGGCTGGCGAGTCCGGCTGTTTTACGAAGCTGACGCGCGACGTGTACGTGATCGTTTACGAAATGATGCGCGAGAAGATGTGGACCGCGCTGCTATCGCCGCTGGCGATTCTGATTCCCGGATTCACCTTCTGGAATTATTGCCACGAAGGGATGTTCATCCGGCGCTGGGGCCCGGAAGTATTGGGCCAGCCCGAAAAAAATCAAACGTCTCCGCTGGATCTCTGAGCCGCAAACCATGGCCGAGGAGTACCTATGACGGTGGCACAAACGGTGTGGGGTCACATTCAATCGAACGATCACCGGCTGATGCGCAAGATTCACCGCTGGCGCGCGCCGCGCTGGTTTCGCATTTTGATGATCATGATGACGCGGCTGGGCGATGGCTGGCTGTGGTATTCGATTGGTTTGATTCTGCTGGTATTTGGCGGCTCGCAGAAGTTTTTGGCCATCGGCGCGGCCACGGCGGCGGCCGCGGCGGGAATCTTTCTTGTTCCGGACGCTGAAACATGCCAGCCGGCGCAAGCGGCCTTGCGAAATCGAGCCGCATTGCTGGTCGTCGATCCTGCCCCCGGACAAATATTCGTTCCCTTCGGGACACTCGATTACGTCATTTGCCATCGCGCTTTCCATCGGGATGTTCTATCCCGATCTGCAAGATTGTGCTGCTGGCGGTGGCGCTGCTGATCGCCTCTTCGCGAATCATCCTCGGCATGCATTTCCTCAGTGACGTGCTCGCCGGCTCCGCGATCGGGATCCTGCTGGGATACTTCAGCTATCACGTTTTCGCGGTTTTATAGCGATGCGCCACGAGCGGCCGAGGCTGCAGCGTGCAAATTGGAACAAGGCAGGGCGGCGGGCGGAGTTGGTGCGCATCTTCGCGCAAATGAAATCTAAGTGGCGGGTTTGGCCGCGGCGCTTTCCGGAATGTTGGTGGAGTGCAGCAGGTCCACGACTGCGCGATACAATCGCGCCCTGACTTCGTGCCGTTCGTTGGCGCGGGTAAGGTAGCGGACACGGACATCGACGCCTGAGCCGGTCGGCCGCACGTTCATCGACGGAACCGCGGAGAAGGACTTTTTCGCGTCGCCGGTCGCCACCCGATTCCACTCGTCTTCCGCCGTTTGGGCATTCGCGGCGGTGTCGTCGGCGGCGATCTTCTGAATACTCTCCGCGATTTTGTAGGGATCCTTGTCGCCGGGCACTTGCACCTGGATTTCGTCCCACAGCCACTGGCCGGAGGTGGAAAAGTTGAAGTAGTGCCCTTCGATCGCGAAGCTGTTGACGAAAGTGACTTTGCGGCCGGTGGGATGTCCCGCGTCACTCCAACTGCCCGTCTCCAGAATTACGGTGTGCAGCAAGCCGACGCTGAGCACTTCCCCGCCCACTCCGTTGATCTCGACCCAGTCGCCGGGCTTAATACCATTCGGGCCCATCAAAATAAACCAGCCAAAGAAGCCGACGATGAAATCTTTCATGGCGACCGTGATACCGGCGCCGGCGAGCGCTGCGATGGTCGCGAAATTGTTGGGAAATCCCAAAAATCACGAGGAGGATCAGTACGATTCCCAGAGCTTGGACCGCAAAGAGCACGATGGCGCGAATCGCATGCATCTCGCGGCGGTCGATGGACAAGTCGGAGAGGAAGCGTTGCACCACGAGAATTGGCGGCGAATATGAACAAACCGATCAGGACGATCCAAACGGCGCACAACAGAATCCCGTGGACAAAAGCGTTGTGGCGGGCCTGGGCCAAGCGCCAGCCAGCCGGCGTATACCGCTGCCAGGGATTGCTCATCTTCCAGACGCTTGTCGTAGGCCGCGATGTTTTTCTGGTCCACGCCGAGATGCTTGAGGAAAGTAATCTGGGAGATGGGCTGGCCCTTGGCGTCTACCGGGCTGGCCGGGGAGCCGGCGGGTGCGGGTGGTGGAGTAGGGTGGGCGAGATTTGCAGTTTTGGAATTCCGCCGAACTACTTTTTTTTGCGATTTCTCGTCGCCTAAATCTTTCTCGAGGGCGTCGTGCGCGGCGGAGTCCGTGGCCGCGCGATCCAGGGCATTCTGCCGCGCCTGCTGCAGCAGGCTGATCTTGGTGCGGAGCGACCAGACGGCCTCCACCTGCGTGAGGAGGTTTTTGGCATGAGACGCTTCGGGGGAGGCGGCCGGGTTGGCGCTTTCGGCTTGCTTGGCCGCACGCGCTTGCGAGGCTTCGTGCTCGTCGAGTTGTTGTTGAATCACAGCGCGTTTGTCGCCGCCTGCACGGGTCAGGTCCTGATGGGCATCATCGAGCTCGTCTTGATCGAGAGCGAGTTGGGCGTTGACCAAATCCAGGTCTTCCTGCAAGGCGTCTTTGGTGCTGGCGGTCGCCTTGGCGACCTGCGCAGTGAGTTGTGCGACGCGGGCAGTCTCGGCGCTGACCCGCGCTTCCAAATCCACCAGACGCTGATTCAACTCGCGAGTTTCAGCGGTTTCGGGCGGAGGATTTTCCTTGGCGTCTTCGAGGGCCGCGGCAAAAGCGAGGTCGACGGAGTGATCGGCGAGGCGCAAAGCTTCCTGGGCGTACTGTTGCTCCCAGTGGGTGACCGCCAGAGGAGCCAACTGCTGGGCGGTTTCGAGCGCGCGGGTATCGACGAGTTGTTCTTTATGTTCGTTGCGAACCGCGTCCACGTGGAGCCGGCGAGGCGAATCGGCCCAATCGTGGGTGTAGATGGTCGCGGCCAGCGCCGCGATCAGCAAGACCAGGAGAGCGGTGAGGACGATTTTCTCGAAGGTTTTCATTGGAATCCGCCTAAGCAGCAATTGTAATATGCCGGCAGCGCGGTCCGGACCTGGAATCCAAGGCGAGCGTCTGGTTTAGCAACCGCTCCGCACTATCCCCGGGAAAATCTTTTGGGCCTGACGAGAATGACCCGTGCGCACGTCGCGGGAATCGTTCCATGGAGAGGCGTCTCGATGAAGACCAAGGCCAGGAAAGCGGCGGCACACCAGGCCCGAAAATCAGCCGGCGGCCCCAAAGCCCAACCATCCGTGTTCGGGCCCACGGTGGAAGAGCGCATCGAAATAGGAAAGGCGATCCGCGAGAAAGTGCCGCGAACGGCGCAGGGAAAATGGGAGCCGGCGAAGAACCGCGAGAATCCGGTGGAGTTGTTGAGGCGGTCGAATGAAGGCCGCATTCACGATCTGCTGCCGATTCGTTATGGCCGGATGCGGCAATCGCCTTTTGCGTTTTTCCGCGGAGCGGCAGCGATCATGGCCGCCGATTTGGCGACGACGCCGGCCACGGGACTGCGCGCGCAGCTGTGTGGCGATTGCCACCTGATGAATTTTGGAGGCTATGGCTCGCCGGAGCGGCGAATTGTTTTTGACATCAATGATTTCGACGAGACGCTGAACGGGCCGTGGGAATGGGACGTAAAGCGGCTGGCTACCAGCGTGGTGCTCTCCGGACGCGACTTGGGATTCAAAGACGGCCAGTGTTGCGATGCCACGCGGGCGACGGTCGCGTCTTACCGGGAGCACATGCGCGAGTACGCGCACATGCGGGCGCTGGATGCCTGGTATTCGCATCTGGAGGCCGGGTTGCTCATCGAGGAAGCGCAGAGTCCCGAAAGCAAAAAATATTGGAGAGGCGTGATCGAGAGCGCGGAAATGCAAACCGATATGCGCATGTTCCCGAAGCTCACCAAGGAAAAGAATGGGAAACGGCGATTCGTGGACAACCCGCCGCTGGTTTACCATCCGCACGATATCGGGAAGATTGGGATTCACGTGCGCGAATTGTTTCACCGTTACCGGGAAACTTTGCCCGAAGAACGCCGGGTGATCCTGGATCGTTACCACGTCATCGATATCGCGAGGAAGGTGGTGGGCGTCGGGAGCGTGGGCACGCGCTGCGACGTGGCCTTGCTGATGGCCAGCGAAAACGATCCGCTGTTCCTGCAACTGAAGCAGGCGCTGCCTTCCGCGCTGGATCCGTACGCGGGAAAGAGCCGCTACAAGAATCACGGGGAACGGGTGGTCACCGGGCAGCGGATGTTGCAAGCAGCCACCGACGTTTTTTTGGGATGGGCGCGCGACGATCGCGGGCACGATTATTAT
Source organism: uncultured Acidobacteriota bacterium (assembly GCA_963737765.1). GTDB lineage: Bacteria > Acidobacteriota > Terriglobia > Acidiferrales > UBA7541 > Palsa-295. Next base: position 146,220 of record CAVTTY010000010.1, on the reverse strand, counting down.
TTCCGGCAGCTCCGGGACATGAAGATGAAATTGGATTTGACCAAGATGACCAGAACCGAATGGGTGGAATACGTGGAGATTTGCGGTTGGACCCTGGCGCGGGCCCACGCCCGCACGGGATCCTCGGCGAGAATCGGCGGATACATGGGGAAAAGCGACGCGTTTGACGCGGCGATCGAAAAATTCGCCATCGCGTATGCGGACCAGACCGAACGCGACTACGAGTTGCTGGTGAAGGCGATTCGCGCGGGCCGGCTGCCCGCTCAGCGGGACGCGGCGTAAATCACAGATCCAGCGGCAGCGGATTTTTTCCGGTGATGAGGCGCGCGGAGCGGTCGAAAGTTAAATAGAGCCAGGCCCATTGGGTCATCACCAGCAGCCGATTTTGAAATTGCACGATGTAAAGAAGGTGGATAAAGATCCAGATCAGCCAGGCCGGCAGGCCGGAGATTTGCAGCCAATTCAAATCGGCGACGGCGGCGAAGCGGCCGATGGTGGCGAGATTTCCCTTATCGAAATAATGAAAGGGTTTGACCTTTTCGCCGCGGAAGCGCGCGCGAATCACTTTCGCGACGTAGGCGCCCTCCTGGATGGCGGGCTGCGCCACGCCAGGCAGCGGCTGGCCGGTCTGATGGCTGAAATTCGCCAGGTCGCCGATGACAAAAATCTCCGGATGGCCGGGCACGGTCAGATCCGGTTCAACCAGGACGCGGCTGGCTTTGTCGAGGGGCGCGCCGGCATGCTGATTGAGAATTTTGCCGAGAGGTGAGGCCAAAACGCCGGCGGCCCACAGAACGGTACGCGTGGGAATCTTTTCGGTACGATCCCCTTCTTTTATGGTGACGCATTCGGCATCGATTCCGACGACCATGGCGCCGGTGCGTACCGTGACGCCCAACCTTTCCAGCATTTTTCGCGCATCTTCCGACAGCTTCGGCGGATAGGTGGGAAGCGGCCGGTCGGTGCCTTCGACCAGGACGATGCGGGTGTTGGAGGGATCGATATCGCGGAAATCGTGCTTCAAGGTGTCGTGCGCGATTTCGCCCAGGGCGCCGGCGAGTTCCGCGCCGGTGGGGCCAGCACCGACGATCACGAAAGTCATCCAGGCGCGCAGTTTTTCGGGGTCTCGTTCGCGTTCGGCAGCTTCGAAGGCGAGCAGGATGCGGCCGCGCATGGCGGTGGCGTCGTTGAGATTTTTCAGGCCGGGAGCAAACTGCTCCCATTCATCATGGCCAAAGTATTGATGAGTGGAACCGGTGGCGACGATGAGGGTGTCGTAATCGACGACGCCGTCGCTGAGAATCACCTGGCGCTTAGCGGTGTCAATGTCGACGGCTTCGCCGAGCAGAACCTGGGTATTTTTTTGTTTGCGCAGCACCTGGCGCAGCGGGCCAGCGACGTTCGCCGGCGAAAGCGAACCAGTAGCCACTTGATAGAGCAGCGGCTGAAAAAGGTGATAGTTGCAACGGTCGATCAGGGTGACCTGGACCGGCGCGTTTTTGAGTTTCAACGCGGCAGTGAGGCCGCCGAAACCGCCACCCAGAATCACCACTTTATGCGTATCCATGCGTCAGAAATTCCTGGAAACAGGCTAGCATGCTATTCCCGATACAAATTAGATGAAAGCACGAGCCCTAAGGATTGCAACAAATCTGCCGCTGATCATCAGCGTAAGCCTGGTGATCCGGGTCGCATTTGCGATCAGTCAAGCGAGGCAGATGCCGGCGAACCTGGTGGGACTGGTGCCCTTCCTGAATGAGGCGGGGAACATTGCGTTCTCGCTGGCCAAGGGCCACGGGTTCAGTTCGCCGTGGTGGCAGGAGACCGGACCGACGGCCTGGTTGACACCGGTGTATCCGTGGATCGTGACCGTGATCTACCGGATTTTTGGAATTCATACTCCGCATGCGTTCTACGCGGCAGTTTTGCTGAATATTATTTTTTCCTGCGCCACGGGTGTGCCGATTTATTTCATTGGCAAAAAACTGGCGGGTGGTGGCGTAGCCAGCGGCGCGGCATGGCTGTGGGCTATTTTCCCCAATGCGATAATAATTCCGTACGAGTGGATCTGGGACACGTCGCTGTCGGCGTTGCTGATGGCGGTGATTTTGTGGGCGACCTTGGAGCTGGCGGAATCGGCGCGGTGGCGCGACTGGGCCTGGTATGGGGTGCTGTGGGGCTTCGCGCTGATGACCAACCCTTCGCTGGGATCGATGTTGCCGTTTTTGCTGGCGTGGGCCGCTTATCGCGGGTCGCGATACCACTCCGTGAATCTATCGCGGCCCGCGCTGGCGTTGGGCGTCGCTTTTTTGTGCTGCGTTCCGTGGACCATTCGCAATTACGTCATTTTCCACAAATTGATTCCGTTACGTTCGAATTTCGGTTTGGAATTGTGGGTTGGCAACAACGACAGCTACGACGAAACGCTGGAAATCGTGCCGGCACCCGACCCGGCCAGAGCCGAGTTGCACGAATACCTTCGCGTGGGCGAGACCGCGTATATGGCGGAGAAGCTGCGGGCAGCGACCCTGTTCATCCGGACTCATCCGCGACTGGAGGCCGTGCTGTGGTGGCGGAGATTTCTGGCGACATGGATGGGTTCGGAGACGCCGCTGAAAAGTTTTGCGGAGGCGGAGACCCTGCTGGTCCGGGTGGTGCTGGTCACAAATTTGCTGGCCGCGATCGGCACGGTCCTCGGGATGGTGATGCTGCTGGTCCGACGCAATATTTATGCGTTTCCGTTGGCGGCGCTTCCGCTGATTCACCCCATCTTGTACTACGCCACGCACCCCTCACTACGCTATCGCCATCCCATTGATCCGGCGCTGGCAGTACTTGTCGCCGTGGGTATTGCCAGCATTCTGCATCCCCGAAATGCACCTTCCGTCGAGCCTCCGGTATCTAAATTGCGGGCCTGATGTCTCTGAGCCGAAGCCGTCCAGGGACCAGCGGGCCCCGGGAATCCTCGAGGCGACACCCTTAGAAAATCCTTACGAATTACTTACGGGTTCCTGATACCGGCCGAGTATTTTTTCTATTCATGGGTGGTGGTGCGTTTCAACTTCGCCGGCGGATCCGATAGGACGCCGGTCCCAATAAATCCTCGAAGTGCGAGCGAGAGTGAAACCCAAAAGAGGCAAGTCTAATGTCGAATCAAAAATTAGGACAACTGCGGACGGCGGTGGCAGCGGCGACCATGTTGCTGTTTTCCTGGACCACCCGAGGCCAGGAGCGAGCGGCCACCACCGAGGGGAACGCCAAGATCCCGGCCCAGCAAACGGCCAGCAGTGAAGAGCAACTCTCTGGCGAGATTGTGAATGAACTGGACGCGATGCGAAAGCGTATCGACGAATTGGAAACCCAACTGAAGAGCCTGCGAGCGCAGCAACATCCGGCTACAGCCGCGATCAGCGCGACTGCTCCCGGGGCGACGGGTCCAACCACTAACGCTGCGCCGGCAGCATCGGCTGTTTCCACGAGTACGAGTATGACGAGTACGAGTACGAGTACGAGCACGAGCGCGAGCACGCCCGAAGTGGCATCCTCGACGAATATCGCAAGCCCCAAGGAGCCACCCAAGAAAATCGAGCCTTTTTCGGACGCGGATTGGACCTGGCTGAACGGCAATCCGCGCACCAAGGATATTTTTTGGGACACGAAATTCTTCACTCCGGAAATCCGCGCGGACGTCAACTACGTCGCCGATTTCAATCACCCGACCGACCATTCCATCGGAGGATCGAGCGAACTATTCCGGTCCTTCGAAGTTCAGCTGGAACAATTCGGGGTCGGCGGAGATTTCCATTACGACAATGTGCGGGCACGGTTCATGACCCAGTTCGGAATGTATTCAGCGACCACGCCGCGAAATGACCCGAGTGTGGGCCACGGCCAGTGGGATCTGGTCAGCGCGTACCGCTACTTGTCGGAAGCCTACGGCGGCTACCACTTCAACGTGCTGCATGGCGTGAACGTGGATGCGGGAATCTTTTTGTCGTACATCGGATTGTTCAGTTACTACAATTTCGACAATTGGGCTTACCAGCCTTCGTATGTGTCCTCGAATACGCCGTGGTTCTTTGAAGGCGTGCGGGTACAGATCTTTCCCACGGCGCACTTGAAGATCGAACCGTGGTTCATCAACGGATGGCAATCGTACGCTTCGGCCAACCACCGTCCCGGCCTGGGCGGCCAGATCAAATGGACCCCGAAGCCGTGGCTCGAAGTCATTTCCAATAATTACGGTCTGGGACACGACGATCTGTTCAACAACAACCGCTCACGCATCCACACCGACAACAGCATTGAGCTCAAATATTTCGACCGGCCGGATCGAGCTCTCGACAAAATGGCGTTCTCTTTGACCGGAGATCTGGGTTGCGAGTTCGGCGGAGGAGTGAGCTGCTACGGAGACCGCAAAGGCGGCCCGAAGCAGAGCTTCGCGGGCTTCATGCTCTACAACCGCTTCTGGTTTCACCGAGATTTGTTTGGGGTAACCCTGGGCGGCGGGAAGATCAACAATCCGGGGCGGTATCTGGTGTTGTTGCCGCCGATCAACGGAGAAACAGCAGTGACCGCATCGACCAATTCTCCGTATTTTACGGAAAATCCCGGCGATCCGTACAAGGCGTGGGATTCGTCGATCACTTTCGACTACATGCCGAAGCAATACATCACCTTCCGCGCGGAGTATGACTACCGTCACGCCAACGTCCCGTATTGGAGTGGACCCGGAGGCATTACGCCGCCGGGCGGGAACAATGGATTCCCGCAATTTTTCGCGTGCGCCAATGGCTCTTCGTCCGGTCAAGCCTCGCTGGGTCCCGCAGAAATGGCCTGCGGCACGCCCAATAGCACCTCGGGCGTATATTTCCCGGACCTGCGCAAGGACGAGTCGTTTATCGACCTATCCATCCTGGTGAAGTTCTAGCCGCAGGATCGGACGTATCGGCGGCGCACCTGATCGGAAGTTGGTGCGCTGCCGAGCGAACGAGAATGCTTTATAAAACCCTTACAACTCCCTTATGCGTTCCTCATGCGCGAATGATTAAGGTAGAGCTGTTCCCAATTCGCTGGGTTTCATCACCACAACGGAAAGGGTGAAGGGAGTCGAACATGCTGGCCATCGCCGGGTTCGCAATTGGTGGTGTTCTGGTCCTGGGATTCTACGGGTACGTATTTTTGCAGCTCTATCGCGAGCACCGGCGGGTTGGCGCATTGGGAAAGCGATTGCGCGACCACCTGATTGCAATGGATTCGGGATATGAACCTGGGCCAGATTTTCCCAGGAAGTTCGCGAAGCATGCGCGGCACGAGACCTTGATCCAGGTGGGGGTAGCGATCGGCGGGCTGGTCGGCGTATTTGCGGAAATCGGAGTATTGAATCGGCTGGTCGAATCGTTTCGTTAGCCGGTGGGAATAAGACTGCAAAACATCAGGGATAGCAGGACCCTTTCATTTATTGGCATTCCGTTTCTTCAGGCGGACCTCGTGAGGTTTTGTGGCCGGTAGGAATACACGCGGATTGCAGGCTACGGCGGTAGTCATGGTGTTGCTGGCGCCGCAAATTGTCTGGGGCCAAGAACCGGGAAACGGCTCACCATCCTCGAACTCCGCGGGTCAAGCCGGTGACGGTAACGCGGCGCAAGGCAATTTTTTCTCGCGGTTGATTCATGCCTACAAACAAGACTGGAATCCTCCGGCGTCGAATGCCAGTTCCAGCGAACCCGCGCCGGCGCGGCGCGGGTTCCCGGCTCCGGTGACCAATCCTCCATTTCCGTTTTCCGATTGGCCGTATGGCGGTTCGCCTACGATTGGAACGCCATGGACGCAATCGAGCCCGTTGATGCAGGCGATCTGGAGCGGTGCGCACGGCGAGGCCTGGAAGCGCAGCGGAATTCAAATTTACGGCTGGCTGGATGCGGGATTCAACGTGAGCACGTCGGACAAGAGCCGCTACGCCAACTATCCAGTGGCCTATGACGAGGTCGCGAATTCGATTCAGCCCGACCAGGAAGTTCTCTATATCGAACGGCAACCGGACACGGTGCAGACGGATCACTTCGATTGGGGATTTCGGATCGCGCAGCTCTACGGGCTGGACTACCGGTTTACGACCGCGAAGGGAATTTTCAGCAACCAATTGCTGGGGAAAAATCTGGAATACGGGTATGACCCGGTCATGTTCTACGCGGATTTGTACTGGGGGCAGATCGCGCAGGGCCTGGACGTCCGCATCGGACGTTATATTTCGTTGCCGGACATCGAAGCGCAACTGGCGCCGAACAACTACACCTACAGCCACTCCATCCTGTACACCGCCGATTGCTACACCCAGACCGGCATCAATGGAACGGTGAAGTTGAACGATCACTGGCTGGTGCAGGCCGGAATTTCGGCCGGCTGCGAAACTCCGCCATGGAACACCAAGGATGCGAAACCAACCGTGAATTTCGGCGCGGAATACCTGTGGAACGATGGGAACGACTCGCTGTATCCGATGATCAACGCCCTGAATGATGGGAAATATGCCTACAACAATTTGAATTCCTTTTACCTGACCTGGTATCACAAATTTCGTACACATCCTTCGCTGCATACCGATACCGAAGGCTGGTACATGTGGGAAAAAGACGTTCCCAACGTGCGCAATCCAGCGGCGGCCCCGTTGCTGGAAGTGGGCGCGAATGGAGCGTATTGCAACCGTACAACGGAGCTGACCTGTTACGCGCCGGAGTGGGCGGTGCTGAACTACGTGGAGAAAGAGCTTTCCACCAAGAATTACATTTCGATTCGCAACGAGTACGTCAACGACAGCAAGGGCCAGCGCACCGGGACCAAGACGCAGTATTCCGAGCATTTGGTTGGTTGGGGCCACTGGGTGGGAACCACGATCCTGCTGCGGCCGGAATTGCGCTACGACCATTCGTACGATCGCCCGGCGTACGATTCGCCCTGTTTGCCGTTGGGATGCCCGGGCACCAAGAAGAACCAGCTGACTTTTGCCGGCGATGCCATCTTCTTTTTCTAGAACAGCATGACGCGTTGGCGGTAAGCGGCTACGGAGCGGGATCGATCGCGTTACGGAGAGCAAGATGCAAGATATCGTTTTTATTTTGGTGACGATTGGATTCTTTGCGGTGGCGATGGCGTATGTGCGCGGGTGCGATCGCCTGAAGTAAGGGAGCGGGAATGATTGGGAATATTGTTTTATTGGGAGTTTGTGTGTTGATGCTGGGGTATTTGTTCGCGGCGCTGCTGTGGCCGGAGAGGTTCTAGTAGAAATGACAGCGAACGGCTGGCTGCAGATATTTGTTTTCTTCGCCGCGGTTTTTCTGGTCACCAAACCGCTCGGGGTTTTCATGGCGCGGGTGTTCGAGCGCAAGAAAACGTTTCTGGATCCGGTGCTGAGGCCGGTCGAGCGGCTGATTTACAAACTCACCGGCGTGGATGAAAAGCGCGAAATGCGCTGGACGGAATACGCGTTCGCGATGCTGTGCTTCAGCGTGGTGCCGATGATGCGTGCTGTACGCGATCGAGCGCGTGCAGCAATGGCTGCCGTGGAATCCGCAGAAGCTTGGGCGCGGTGCCGGCGGATCTGGCGTTCAACACGGCGGCTTCGTTTACGACCAATACGAACTGGCAAGCCTACGTACGCCGGAAGCCACGATGAGCTATTTCACCCAGATGGCCGGGCTGGCGTATCACAACTTCACGTCCGCGGCGGTGGGGATTGCGCTGGCGATTGCGGTGATTCGCGGAATCGCGCGGCGGGAACAGGACACGATCGGGAATTTCTGGGTGGATATGACGCGGACGCTGCTGTGGGTTCTGCTGCCGGCGTGCCTGGTCATTTCCATGGTGTTTGTGTCGCAGGGCGTGATTCAAAATTTGAAGCCCTACGTCACCACCGAAATGGTGGACGCGCAGACGGTGCAGGTTACCGGCGCCGATGGCAAGACGACCACGCAGGTGGTCAAGGAACAGGTGATCCCGCAGGGGCCGGTCGCGTCGCAGGAAGCTATCAAGATTTTCGGAACGAACGGCGGCGGATTTTTCAACGCCAACAGCGCACATCCTTACGAGAACCCGACGCCGCTGACCAATTTTCTGCAGCTGGTGATGATTTTCGCGATTCCGGCGGGGCTGACCTACACGCTGGGGCGCATGACTGGTTCGCAGAAGCACGGGTGGGCGGTGTGGGGCGCGATGGCCGTGCTGTTCGCAGCGGGGGTGTTCTTCGCTTATTCCGCGGAGGCGCGGGGGAATCCTTTGCTGCTTGGCGTGGACCAGACCGCCAGCGCGCGGCAGCCGGGCGGAAACATGGAAGGCAAGGAAGTACGCTTTGGCATCACGAATTCGGCGTTGTACGCCACGGTGACGACCGACGCGAGTTGTGGCGCGGTGAATGCGATGCACGATTCGTTTACGCCGCTGGGCGGCATGGTGCCGCTGGTCAACATCATGCTGGGCGAGGTGGTGTTTGGCGGCGTGGGCTCGGGGCTATACGGCATGATCGTGTTCGTGATTCTTTCGGTGTTCATCGCGGGGCTGATGGTCGGACGCACGCCGGAATACCTGGGAAAAAAGATCGAGGCGTACGACGTGAAGATGGCCATGCTGTCGGTGCTGATTTTCCCGCTGGTGATTCTGACGTTCACGGCGATTTCGGTGGTCTCGGCGAAATTCGGAACGCCTTCCATTTCGAATCCGGGGCCGCACGGCCTGTCGCAAGTTTTGTACGCGTACACGTCCGGCACGGGAAACAACGGTTCGGCGTTTGGCGGATTCAACGGAAATACGCTCTGGTACAACACGACGATCGGATTGGCGACGCTGTTCGGGCGATTTTTTGCGGTGATACCGATTCTGGCGATTGCGGGAAGCCTGGCGCGCAAGAAATTCGTGCCGGAATCGGCCGGAACCTTTCCGGTGACGACGCCGCTATTCAGTTCCCTGCTGGTTTTTGTGGTGCTGATTGTCAGCGCTTTGACGTTTTTTCCGGCGCTGAGTCTGGGTGCAATTCTGGAGCATCTGCTGATGCATGCGGGAAAGGTGTTCTAAGAAACCATGGTCACTTCACACGAAAAGCAGTAAGCGCGAAAAATCGCGCTGGGGCCAGGACATTGTGGTGCCGGCGCTGGGGTCGTCGCTGGTGAAGCTGAACCCGCGGACCCTGGCGAAGAACCCGGTGATGTTCGTGGTGGAGGTCGGCGCGGTGCTGACCTCGATGGATCTGGTGCGCGGGCTGATCCACCATTCGCAGGGGTTCGGGTTCTCGCTGCAAATTACGGTGTGGCTGTGGTTCACCGTGCTGTTCGCGAATTTTGCGGAAGCGATGGCGGAGGGGCGCGGGAAAGCTCAGGCCGAGGCGTTGCGGCGGGCGAGGTCGGAAACCATTGCGCGGCGAGTATGCGCGAATGGCTCGATCGAATCGGTGCCGGGATCGAAGCTGCGGCTGGGCGATGTGGTCATGGTAGCCGCGACGGAATTCATTCCCGGGGACGGCGAGGTGATTGAGGGAGTCGCGTCGGTGGACGAATCGGCGATTACCGGAGAGTCGGCGCCGGTGATTCGCGAATCGGGCGGCGATCGCTCGGCGGTGACGGGCGGGACGCGGGTACTGTCCGATGAAATCAAAGTGCGCATCACTTCGAATCCGGGCGAAACGTTCCTGGACCGGATGATCAAGCTGGTGGAAGGCGCGTCGCGGCAAAAGACGCCGAATGAGATCGCGCTGAATATTTTGCTGGCTGGGTTGACGATTATCTTTCTGCTCGCCGTGGCTACGCTGCAGCCGATGGCGATTTATTCCGGAGCGCCGCAGTCGGTTTTTGTGCTGGTGGCTTTGCTGGTGTGCTTGATCCCGACGACGATTGGCGGATTGCTTTCGGCGATTGGCATCGCCGGAATGGACCGGGTGCTGCAGAAGAACGTGCTGGCGATGTCCGGGCGCGCGGTGGAAGCGGCGGGCGACGTGGATACGTTGCTGCTGGATAAGACCGGAACGATCACGCTGGGCAACCGGCACGCGACGGAATTTATTCCGGCGCCGGGCGTGACCGACGCGGAGGTGGCCGATGCGGCGCAACTCGCGTCGCTGGCGGATGAAACGCCGGAAGGGCGTTCGATCGTGGTGTTGGCCAAAGAGAAATACGGATTGCGCGGGAGAGAGCTGGCCGCTTCGGCGGCGACGTTCATTCCCTTTTCAGCGATGACGCGGATGTCCGGCGTGGATATGGACGGGCGCAAAATCCGCAAAGGCGCGCCCGACGCGATCATTAAGTACATCAAGGACGCCGGCGGAACGATTCCGGCCGCGATCAAGGAAGCGATCGAGCGCGTGGCCAATTCCGGGGCCACTCCGCTGCTGGTCGCCGAAGATAATCGCGCGCTGGGCATCGTGCACTTGAAGGACATCGTCAAAGGCGGGATGCGCGAGCGTTTCGAACATTTGCGCGCGATGGGCATCCGCACGGTGATGATTACCGGCGATAACCCGCTGACGGCGGCAGCCATTGCGCGTGAAGCGGGGTTGGACGATTTTCTGGCCGAGGCGCGGCCGGAAGATAAGTTGGCGCTGATTCGCAGCGAGCAGGCCAAGGGCAAACTGGTGGCGATGACCGGCGACGGCACGAATGACGCTCCAGCGCTGGCGCAGGCGGACGTCGGCGTGGCGATGAACGCCGGAACACAGGCGGCGAAAGAAGCCGGCAACATGGTGGACCTGGATTCGAATCCCACCAAGCTGATCGAGATTGTCGAGATTGGAAAACAGTTGCTGATTACGCGCGGCGCGCTCACTACGTTTTCGGTGGCGAACGACGTGGCGAAATACTTCGCGATCATCCCGGCGATGTTCGCGGCAGCCTTGCCCCAGCTCGGGGTACTGAACGTGATGAATCTGAAGACGCCGGAATCGGCGATTCTTTCGGCGGTGATTTTCAACGCGCTGATCATTATTGCGCTGGTGCCACTGGCGCTGCGCGGGGTGAAGTACCGGCCGCTGGGAGCCGAAGCGCTGCTGCGACGAAATTTGCTGGTGTATGGGCTGGGCGGGATTATCGCGCCCTTTATCGGAATCAAAATCATTGACGTAGTGATCACGCACATCGGACTGGCGTAAGGATCAAACATGAAACGGAATTTCTTGATTTCGATCTGGATGACGGTGGTGACGACGGTGCTGCTGGGCGTCATTTATCCGCTGGTGGCGACCGCCCTGGCGCAACGGATATTTCCGCGGCAGGCTAACGGAGAAATGATCAGCGCGAACGGAACTGCGGTGGGCTCGAGCCTGATCGGGCAGGCCTTCAGTTCGCCGGGATATTTCCATCCGCGGCCTTCGGCGGCAGGTCCCGCCGGATACGATCCGAACTCTTCCAGCGGAGGCGCCTCGAATCTGGGGCCCACGAATGCGGCGTTGATCACGCGGGTGAAGGCCGACGTGGAACATGCCGAGGCGGAAAATCCTGGGGCCGCAATTCCCGCAGACCTGGTGACCACCTCGGGATCGGGCCTCGATCCGCACATTTCGCCGGGGTCGGCGGAGTTTCAGGTTCCGCGCGTTGCGAAGGAGCGTGGAATGAGCGAGCAGGACGTTCGCGCGGTGGTGCAAAAACACACGGAAGGCCGTCAGTTGGGATTTTTGGGCGAGGCGCGGGTCAACGTGTTGGAATTGAATTTGGAACTGAACGCCGTCCATCCGTTGCGCTAGACGCAATCGCCGCACGAACTACGATCTCGAATCTTTTTTACAAATTTAGCTTGCGACGGCGGAGGCGGACTTACCGTCCGAGCCAGCTTGCGCGGCAGGACTGGCGCGCAACACCAGAACCGGGCAGGACGCCTGCTTCACCACAATTTCCGCGACTGAGCCGAAGGCAAATTTGCGCCAGCCGGTCATGCCGTGGGTGGCGATGACGACCATATCAACGTTGTTGTGTTCAGCGGAGCGAACCAGCTCCATACCTACGTCGTTGGCCGTGCCGATTTCCGTGCGCACCTTAATATTTTTGGGCGCGAGGGTGGCAGCCAGATCGGTCAGGCGCTGCGCGGCTTCCGTGGTGAGGCCTTCGTCGTAGGCACGTTCTTTCAGGATCGACACGTCGAGCGGGCAGGTCGGGGATGGCCGGAACCACGTGGACCAGCAATAAGTCGGCGCCGAAGCGCGAAGCCAGGTCGGCGGCCACGTTCATCGCGGCATGCGAGGGATCGCTGAAATCGATGGGAGCGAGAATGAGCTTTGGAGGCAGCATGATTGGTGGCTTCCTTTGCGCCAGTGGTTGGCGCGATAGCGTTTGGTAACGGGATAGTATCAAACGATTTCGGCGCGATGTTACTGGCGGGTTGCGGGCCGATGAATAAGGGGCGATTTCGACACAGTGCGGAACTTCGGCCACAACCGTAAGAGGCATTCAGAACTACCGTCGCTGGTGCGGCGCCGCTAAATAGATTGGAATTAGCGCGATGACCCGAATTCGGCGCTGCACACCGCAGTGGTCCACCGAATGCCATAATGCAGCCAGCGGGCCAGGAGGCGCGCGCATATGGACGGTGCGAATTCAACCCAGCGCGGCGGGACTGCGCTGCTGGGAGTGATGCTGGCGGTAGGGCTGATTGTGGGTGGCTGGATTCTTGGCGCGCAGATCAAGGAAACGCGGCTGGGCGACCGTTACGTGACGGTGAAGGGTTTGGCGGAGCGCAACGTCAAATCGGATCTGGCCATTTGGCCGATCGGGTACAAAGACGCCGGAGACGATTTGACCGGGGTGTACGCGAAAAGCGAGACCGACAAGAAAGCGATACTGGATTTTCTGAGCAAGCAAGGCGTCCAGCCGACTGAAATCGAACTGGGACTGGTGCGAGTCATCGATACGCAGGCAAACGAATACGGCGGCTCCGGCCGAGCGCCACGACGATACATCGTGCAACAGCAAATCACGGTGAGGACGCCGCGAGTGGATCAAGTGGCCGCTGCGTCGCAAAAAACCATGGAATTGCTGCAGGCGGGAATCGTCTTGAACAGCGACCCGGGACAGGGATTGATTTACAAATTTACGGGACTGAATTCGATCAAGCCGGACATGATTACCGAAGCGACGCGAAACGCACGCGCTTCGGCCGATCGCTTCGCGGCGGATTCAGGCAGCCGGGTGGGCTCGATTCGGCAGGCGAACCAGGGAGTCTTTTCGATTCTGGCGGCCAATTCGGGGAGCGCGAGCGAAGATCAGCCGGGAATGGATAGTTCTGGCGCGGAAAGCAGCCTGATGAAGACGGTGCGCGTGGTGAGTTCGCTGCAGTATTACCTGGAGAAATAGAACTACTTGGCAGAACGGGGAGCGCGAGGTTTGGCGGCGGGCGGTTCGAAACGGTAGCCGATCCACGGTTCGGTGTGGATGTAACGCGGATGCTGGGGATCGGGTTCGATTTTTTTGCGCAGCTGATTGATGAAGACGCGGAGGTATTCGGTTTCGTCGCCGTAGTCCGGGCCCCAGACGGCTTGCAAGAGGCGGCGGTGGGCCTGCGATTTTCCGGTGTTGGCGACGAGCTGGCGAAGCAGCTCGAATTCCTTGGGCGTCAATTTTACCGGAGCACCTTTCACCGTGACGGCGCGCTTTTCAAAATCAATCGTCAGGTCGTCGGAAACAAAGGCCGGGATGGCATCGCCGGGTCCGGCGCGGCGCAGGGCGGCGCGGATGCGCGCCATCAATTCTTCCACGCCAAAGGGCTTGACGACGTAGTCGTCGGCTCCGGCGTCCAGTGCCTGCACTTTGTCGCGCTCGCTATTGCGCACGGTGAGCATGATGATGGGAACGTCGCTCGATGCGCGAATTTCGCGACAGGTCTCCAGGCCGGAAATGCCGGGCAAATTTACATCGAGAACGATCAAGTCGGCGTGCTCGGTGCGGATGAGGCTTAGCGCTTCCTCGCCCGATTTGGCTTCGATGACGGGATAGCCATGCGAAGACAGAGTGGTGCGCATCACCCGGCGGATTTGGGGCTCGTCGTCGACGATGAGAATGGTTTGGTCGGGCATCAGTCTCCGGAGCGAACGCTGCGATCGATGGGCAACGTAAAAGAAAAAACGGAGCCCTGGCCGCGCTGGCTGGTCAGGCTGATGGTGCCGCCGTGGGCTTCGATAATGGCTTTGGCGATGGGCAGGCCCATGCCGGTGCCCTGCACCAGGTAACGCTGGTCTTTGCCGCGATAAAATTTTTCGAAGATCAGGGATTGCTCCATATCGTCGATACCGGCGCCGCGATCGGCAACGCTGGTGACTACAAAATCCTGATTCGCTTCGGCCGTGATGGTAATGGGCTGATCGGCGGGAGAATACTGATTCGCGTTTTCGATCAGGTGCACGAGCGCTTCGCGGATGCGGCCGAGGTCGACGCGCACATGGGGCAGCCCCGCGGGAATTTGGACGCGAACCTCATGTCCGCAGAGGGAAAGCTTGCATTGGGCCAACGCGGCCTGGACCACATCTTCGATGGGCAGACTTTCAATGCGGAGTTCGACTTCGCCGGCATCGAGGCGGGCCATTTCTCCGGCTTCGCCGACGAGGCGGTTCAGGCGGTCGGATTCTTCATTGATGATGGTGAGCAGTTCGTGGCGCTGGCGATCGGTGAATGTTTGAGTCGAGAGCAAATTGGTGACGGAGGCTTTGATCGAGGTCAGCGGAGTGCGCAACGCGTGGGTGACGGAATCGAGCAACGCGGTGCGCAGACGTTCACTTTCGCGGGCGGCTTCGGTAAGGCCCAACTGTTCGATGGCTCGAGCGCGCTCGATGGCCACGGCAACCAGCGTGCCGACCGCTTCGAGGGTCTGGCGCGAAAGCATGGTGCCCGGAGACACCCAAACTGCCGATGGGGCGGACGCCGAGGCGAAGCGGAACCAAGCAAATGCTATTGGCGACGTCCAGAAGCGGCTCATCACGGGCGACGACGGCTTTCAGGGTTTCGAGATCGAGCTTCGGAATCACCGGGCCGGAGCGGTAGACTTTTTGTTTTTCGGCGAGCAGGAGGGCGGCGGCGCCCACTTCGAAGATATTCACGATCTGGGTGGGAATGCGATTCAGCAATTGAATCACGTTGCCGGACTCGAGCAGGCCCTGGCTGAAAGAATAGAGCTTTTCAATTTCGCGACGGCGAGCCGAGGCGTCTTCGGCCTTCTGGCGAGCGCGCGAAGATAAATGGCTCGCGAGAACCGAAACGACGAGAAAGGCAAAAAGGGCGACCCAATTCTGGGGATCCGCAACGGTGAATCGGCCAACGGGCGGCAGGAAGTTGTAATTGAAGGCCAGCATGGCCACGACGGACATGAAGACCGCAACGGCAATGCCCCAAACGGTGGAAACGGCTAGAATAGCCAGCAGCAAAGTCAGCGCAACGGTGGTGGGATTAACCGGCAGAAGGTATCGATAGAAAATGCAAATGCCCATCACGACCACGAACGCGCTGAGAAAACGAACGAATCGCATCAGGATGGAAGTGCGCACGTAGACATTCTATCGTAGCTTGCTCCGGGCCCCGAAAAAGAGAATGAATCGAAGATGAAAACTCCAGAGGAATGGCTGGCTGAATCGAATCCCGCCGAGCGGACCAAGGGCTCGCTGAAGCTGTTTCTGGGCTACGCGCCGGGCGTGGGCAAGACTTTCAGCATGCTCAGCGAAGCGATCCGGCGGCACAGCCGCGGCCAGGATGTGGTGATCGGCGTGGTGGAGACGCATGGACGCAAGGGAATCGCCGAACTGGCGTCGCAGATGGAAACAATTCCACGGCGGATGATGGACTACAAAGGAACGCTGTTTGCGGAAATGGATCTCGACGCGATTTTGGAGCGCAAGCCGCTGGTGGTGCTGGTGGACGAACTGGCCCATACCAATATTCCCGGCAGCAAGAACCGCAAGCGATATGAGGATGTGCTGGAAATCCTGGAAACACAAGATCGACGTGATTTCAACGGTGAACATCCAACACATCGAGAGCATCGCGCCGACCGTCCGGGCCATCACCGGCGTGCCGGTGCGCGAGACGGTGCCGGATTGGGTGCTGCAGGTATCCGACGAAACGGTGATGGTCGACCTGACTCCCGAGGCGCTGCAGAATCGCATGCGCCGCGGCGATGTCTACGGCACGGACAAAATCGAGCAGGCACTGAAGAATTTTTTTCGGCGCGGAAATCTGATCGCCTTGCGCGAGCTGGCGCTGCGCCAGGTGGCGGAACAGGTGGACCGCAGCCTGGAATCGTACATGGAAGAAAAGGATATTCAGGAAAGCTGGGGCGTGCGCGAGCGGATTGCGGTCTGCATCAGCGTGAATCCCAAGGCGCAGTATCTGGTGGCCCGGGCGGCGCGGATGGCGCGACGGATGGATGCGGAACTGTTCGCGGTGCACGTGGACCTGGATGGCGACCGGGACGCGGATGAAGAAAAAGCGCTGCAGTCGAATTTGCAATTCGCCGAAAATCTGGGCGCCAAACCGGTGCGGCTGAAAGGAGAGAGCATCGCGGTGGCGACCGCGCAGTTTGTGCGGGAAAAGCACATCACCCAGGTCATTTTTGGAAGATCGCCGACGGATGGGTGGAAAAAACTTCTGTACATGAACGGAATCAACCGATTTTTGAGCGAAGCGCCCGCCGTGGATGTACATATCGTGACGCAAGAGGCGGAGTAGGTTTACTCGCGGAGTCGTTCAGCGAACGGCGCCCGCCGGTACCGGGTGGGCGGGGGCTTTTTGCGAGATCATACGAACCACCTGCCGGTTGGCGACATCCGCCGGAAAATTGCGCAGGCGTTCCAGCAATCCGGTGGTCACTTCCTGGCCGCGCGCGACCAGGAGCACGCCTGACCCCGATTTCAAATCCTCGCCAAACACCATGCCAATCGTAAGATCCTTAATTTGCAGCTCAAGCATGCGAACGTCCTGCGAATCGCCGCGCAGCTTGGCGAAGGCGTCCAGGATGACGACATCGTAGGAGCCGGTGCGGCCACGCAGGATAGCCAGTGGATGGTCGGCGCGATTTTCTCCGGACTCGAGAGAGTCGAGATCGAGAGCCAAACGCAAGGCCCGCGCGCCCCAGGGCAGCTCGGACGCCGGGCCGGATGCCGAACCATTCGGGTGATTGGTAAATGGGCGGGGATAGAGGCGCAGAATTTCCCGCACCGGTTCGATGCGCGGAATATTCGCAAGGCACTTGTCGACGAAGGTGGGCATGCGGTCGACCATTTCCTGTTCGGAAGGGCTTAGGGGGTGCGACTTATAGAGTTTTTCGACGGTGGCGGGAGGGAGCGTGACGCAGCCAATCTGCGAAAGCATGGCCGCGACTTCCACGGGCCAGCGTTCGCGAATTTCGAAATGGGTCAAGAGCTGCTCGACGGAATGGCGCACGCGGGTGGCGCGCCCGAAGGCGATAGGATTCGCCAGCGACAAAATATCGATGAGCGCCTTGATGCTGCCGCGCAAAGTCTGTTCGAGCAAAACCTTTTCGGCCAGGATCAGCCGATGCTGTTCGATGCAGGCGCTGAGCGTCTTCAGCATGACGGTGGTGGAGCAAGGTTTGGTGAGGAAGCGAAAAATATTGCCTTCGTTGACGGCGGCGATGGCGGATTCCATGTCCGCCTGGCCGGTAAGCAACACGCGCACGGTAGCGGGCGCCAGCCCACGAATGTTAGCCAGGAAAGTCACGCCATCCATGCGCGGCATGCGTTGATCGGATATTACGACGGCGTAGGGCTCGACCGTTTTGAGGCTTTCGAGAGCGACCGTGGCATCCGTGGCGGTTTCGATTTTATAGTGGCCACGCAGGCTGCGGGCCAGCCCGTCGAGCAAATTGGAGTCGTCGTCAACGCACAGAACGCGAGGAAGATTTTCCGGCGGCATACTAGACTCCTTGCAGTTGAGGCGCGAGGGTATCGGCGAGCGACCGCCATTCCTCGATTTTCTCCGAGAGGCCGAGCTTGGCGACGACTTCTTCATTCAGCGGCGCGCATACCTGAGGATTGGTGGCCGCCGTCTGGGATTCGCGATCGTTGGCAATCCAGTTCGCGAGGTAAAGGCTGGAAACGAGATCCAGATTTCCGTGCGGGATCCGCTCCGGATGATGGTGATAGGCCACGGCTTCCACAATCACGTGCGGAATGCCCCACATCGAGAGCAGGTAAGCGCCCACTTCCGCGTGCGACACGCCGATGAGGT
Source organism: uncultured Acidobacteriota bacterium (assembly GCA_963737765.1). Lineage (GTDB taxonomy): Bacteria > Acidobacteriota > Terriglobia > Acidiferrales > UBA7541 > Palsa-295. The sequence continues at coordinate 128,023 of CAVTTY010000010.1, read as the reverse complement.
TTTCTTCCGCAACATATAGCGGGCAATTATCGATATGCGAGCCTTCGATGGCCCGAGCCAGGTGATCGGGCGCCGCCTCGGCTAAAACCAACTTGCCGACGTCGTGCAACAAGCCTGCAAACAATCCGATGCCGGGGAGCAAGTTGGCGCCGCCGATTTTAGCGGTGAGGCGGGAAACCAACAGCGAGTGAGCATTGACGGCATCCATGGAAAAGCCGGCCACGCGTTTGGGGGGATGAAATACCCGAAAAATTTCCACCGAAAGGACCAGACTCTGCAGCACATTCATGCCGAGGCAACTGATGGCGGTGCGAATATCCGAAACATTGCGGACCACGCCGAAAAACGCGGAATTTACCAGTTGCAGGATTTTGGCGCACATGGCCGGATCGCGTTCGACGATTTCGGTAACGCGGCCGATCGAAGTATTCAAATCGTTAAACGCATCGTGCATTTCAAGGAAGGTTTGGGACATCGAGGGGAGCTGCTCCACGGAACCGACTAACCCGGCCAGCATCTTGCTATTCAGCAGCTCGTTGAGGCTGGTGGCGCGTTCAATGGCGAGCCGCAAGGTATCCTGGCCGCAAGGCTTGAGCAGAAACTGGTGCGCGACCGAGACGGCATTGAAGGCGGCGGCTTGTTCGGAATAGCCGGAGAGAATGATGCGGAGAACATTGGGATATTTTGCGCGGACGATTTTCAGGAGCGCCGCGCCGTCCATGCCGGGCATGCGCATGTCCGAAATAATGACGTCAAAGGGCGCCGCCTCCAGCAGGCTAAGGGCCGCCGCACCGCCCGGGGCGAAGGCCATATCCCAGCGGTGACGTTCGGGCCGCAGCATGCGCTGCAGGCCTTCCAGAATTTTCGATTCGTCGTCCACAAAAAGTATTCGTTTCACGCGAGCACCGCCTCGGGAGTTGTTGGCACGCCATTCACCGGAAGTCGAACGTAAAAGGTAGTTCCCTTACCCATCCGCGTTTCAAAGGTCAGCGTTCCGCCGTGTTTATCGACGACGATGTTGCGCGCCAGCGCCAGACCCTGGCCGGTACCCTTGCCGACTTCCTTGGTGGTAAAAAAAGGATCGAACACTTTCCCGCGCACGGCTTCGGGAATGCCGGTGCCGGTGTCGGCAATGGATACCACCACGAAGTCACCTTCGCAGCAGGTATGCACGACGATGCGTCCTCTGTGGTCCGTGCCGGCGTTGGCCTCGGCGATGGCATGGGCGGCGTTGACCAGCAGATTGAGAAATACCTGATTGAGATCGCCGAGGTGGCAAACCACCGGAGGAAGCGCGACAAATTCGGTTTCGACGTCGGCCACGTATTTGACTTCGTTGCGAGCCACGATCAGGGTGCTCTCGATGGCTTTGTTCAAGTCCGCGGCGGCTTTCTCCGAGCTGCGATCCACATGCGAAAATTCCTTCATGGCCCGAACGATGGTGGCGACGCGATTCACTCCGTCGAGCGCCTGCTCCATGGCTTTGGGGATTTCGGCGCGCAGGTAGTTCCATTCGATTTTTAGGAGAATGTCATCGAGTTCCTGCACCAGGTCGGGCCGGAACGAAGCACGCCTGGCTTCCTCCGCAATCTGTTCGTACTTGCCGATCATTTCGAGGCCTTGCCGAAACGAGTCCTGCATGAAACGGGTGTTGTCACCGATGAATTGGATTGGCGTGTTGATTTCGTGGGCGATGCCGGCAGCCAGCCGACCGACGGCTTCGAGCTTTTGGGCGTGGCGCAATTCCACTTCCATTTCCCGCTTGTCCGAAATGTCGGAAAAGCTGATCACCGCTCCGGTGATTTGACCGTCTTTGAATACGGGTTTGGCGGAGTAGTCGACGGCAACGTGTGAGCCGTCGAGCTTCCAGAAATATTCCCGATCGGTGCGGTAGCTCTCCCCATTGTTGATTGCTCGCGTAACCGCGCAATCCGACTCGGCGTAAGCGGTACCGTCCGGATGAGTGTGATGAAATAACGCGTGAGACTTTTTTCCGAGGACCTGTAGCGGGGCGCAGCCGAGGATTCGGGCCGCGGATTTATTGATGAAGGTGATGCAGCCACTGCGATCCAGACCGTAGATGCCTTCCGAAGTGGAGTCGAGAATAATCAGGCGCTCGGTGCCGAGGCTTTCGCGTTCCTCTTCCGCCGTTTTTCTGGCCATGAACTGCCCCAGCTGGCCGCCCACGCTGGTCAACAACTTGGCAAAGTCTTCGTCGGCACCCTGGTTTCCGGGACCAAAGAGCGCCAGGACGCCGAGTGCTCCGGCTCCCACGCTAAGAGGAATGGCGACGGCAGCATGCGGCTCCGGGAGCTTGGCCGGCGCGCACGATCGCAGGACCTGGCCAACGAGATCTTCGCTGGCTGGCAAAGGCGGAGACAGTCCGGCGGATGGCTTTTGCGGGGAAGGTCGTGGCCAGGAGGTCAGCAGGACGACCCGGCTTGGTGACGCATCCATATGCCAGATTTCGCCTCGTTCGAATTTTGCGAATTCACAGAGAGCGCCGAGGATTCCGTCAGCAGCATCGTGCAGGCCGGTGGATTCGGCGAGAACCCGCGAGACGGAAAATTGCAGCGCGGTTTTCTGGTGGGCCAAATGCCTTTCGACGGAATATAGAATGACGCGCTCGAATGCCGCGGCATTCATGCGACTGCCTACGGTGTAGTCTTCGGCGCCAGCGCGGACGGCTTCCAGCGCTTGTACTTCGTCGTACGAACTGCTGACCACGATGACCGGAGCTTCTTTGGCGGCCAGGATCAGATGGCGAAGGCTATCGATGCCGCCGGTAATCCGGAACCGCGAGGTTTACCAGCAAGACGTCGAACGAGCTGCTCGGCAACAAGGCCAAGGCTTGGGCCAAGGTTCCGACGGTCGTAATCGCAAAAGCCGCGGCGCGGACGTCGGCCAGCTTCTGGCGGACGTCGGCGTCGCCTTGCGGGTCGGCAATGATGAAAAGAATCTTAAGAATCTTAACGCTCATAATGTTGACGAGCTACGGAGCGGCATTAGGGACAGAATCGTCTCCTAGGTCAACAATCGTCCATTGGTGAGAAAAGGTTTAGTTGAAGAACCGAGCTGAAACCGGGATCAACGAGAGGCAAAAAGCGGGTTCAGGGATGGAGGTTAAGATTCGTCCGGGGGGATATCAAAATTCACCAATTCGCTCTGGAACCCCTTGGTTTTGATGGCGCCGTAGGCGATGCCGACGACCATCCAGACCGCGCCCAATTTCAGAGCCGGTCCGCTGAGCTGGCTCCAAATGAAGGCGCAAATCAGGAAACCGAGAAGTGGCGAAAGGAGATTGAGAATACTTTTTTCTTCGGCGCGGAGGTAGTAGCGGACCAGCGCGGCGATGTTGACGCCCATGAACGCGAGCAGCGCGCCGAAATTCAGGAGATCCGCGCCCTGATCGTAGGTGATGAGAAATGAGCCGACCAGGGCGATCAGCGCCGACAAAGATGACGTTGTTGCGTGGGACGTGGCTGTGGGGATCGATCGCGCCAAAGAACTTTTTGGGAATCCCGTTGCTGCGGCCCATGCCGTAGAGCAAGCGCGCAGCGCCCAGCTGCGACCCCATCCCCGAGCCGATGTTGGCAATCAAGAATCGTGAAGTTGATCAGCTGAAAGAGAAAATAGCCGCCGGCGGTCTGGGCGACGAGGGGAAAGGCGGAGGTGATCTTGTCCGCCGGGAAGGGCTGGTCGCGCCAGACCAACTGCGCGGCGTAAACCTCGAGCGAAGCCAGCACGCCGGTGATGAGGCAGACCAGAACAGTGGCGAGCATGATGTTGCGGCGAGGATTTTCGACTTCTTCGGAAAAGGTGGAGATGGCGTCAAACCCGATGTAGGTGAGCACGGCGACGGAAGTGCCGTGGAAGACGCTCTTGAAACTGAAGGTGGCGGGATTGTAGAACGGATGAGTGAAGAATCCCTGGCCGAATTCGTGAAGATTCCAGAGAAAGCGAATCACGAAGACGAAAAAAATGACGACGACGATGCTCATTCCGGCGGCCATCACGTCATTGATGCGCGCGGAAGTCTTAATGCCGCGGATATTGAGCAGGGTGAATGCTCCGGCGTAAAAGACCACCAGAATCCAGTAGGGCAAGAACGGAAGAATATTCTGAGTGAGCTGGCTGCAGATGATGGTGCAGATCAGCGGATTGAGAATGTAATCCATCACGATGGCCCAGCCGGTGACGTAGCCCAGCGCGGGATTCAATTCCTGGCCGACGTAGGTGTAGGCGGAGCCGGCGGAGGGATAGGCGCGAGCCATTTTTCCGTAGCTGATCGCGGTGAAGAGCATGGCGACCATGGCGATCAGAATGGTGGTGACGACGTGGCCGCGCGCGTCGTTGCTGATGACGCCGTAAATGCCCATCGGGGCGATGGGCTGAATGATCACGATGCCGATGATGATCAGATCCCAGAGGCCGAGGACGCGACGCAGTTTGGCGGGCGAGCCGCTGGACGGCGTGGTGGGCGTGGTCATTCGGTGACGACGGCCTTGACCAGGTTGCGCGGAGCATCCACGTTGCAGCCGTTGAGAATCGCGAAGTGATAGGCGAAAAGTTGAAGCGGCACGACTTCCAGAATCGGCAAAAGCAGTTCTGGCGCCGGCGGGACGAAAATCACGCTGGTTCGGCGATGTCGGCGATTTCGCGGTCGCCTTCGGTGGCGATGGCGATGGTTTTGCCGCCGTGGCTTTTAATGTATTCGAGGACTGCCAGCGTTTTGTGGTAGCGCAGGACTGGAATCGGGATCGGCGGCGTCGCGCGTCGCGAGCACGATGATCGGGAAGTTTTCGTCGACGAGTGCGTTGGGGCCGTGACGCAGTTCGCCGGCGGGCAGGCCTTCGGCTTGCACGTAGGAAATTTCCTTGAGCTTCAGAGCCGCCTTCGCGCGCGATAGCGTAGTGGACTCCGCGGCCGAGGAACAGGAAGGCGCTGCGCGTGCTGAAATGCGCGGGCGCAGCCGGCGGCTTGCGTGTCCCATGGCGGGCAACGCTTTTTCGATTTCGCCGGGAATTCGCGTCGAGGTCGATTCAGATGCGTGCGCGTCGACTTCGGAGGTCATGCGGCCGCGCTTGCGCGCCAGAAACAAGCGCCAGCAGATAGAGCATGCGTGAGCTGCGAGGTGAAACTTTTCGTCGCGGGAATCGCTTTTTCCAGGCCAGCGCAGGTTTTCAGTTTGGCGCTGGCTTCGCGGGAAATGGTGGAATCGGCGACGTTGGAGATGGCGACGGTTTTCGCGCCGCGATTGAGGGCTTCGCGCTGCGCGGCGGTGGTGTCCGCTGTTTCGCCGGATTGGGTGATGACGACCACGATCGGATCGGTGCCCGCGTGCGTGGAGCGATAGCAATATTCGCTGGCGTATTCCACGTCCACGGCGATCGCCGGCCAGATCTTCCATCATGATTTCGCCGGCGAGGCCGGCGTGGCGGCTGGAACCGCTGGCGGCGATGATGATTTTCTTGAAGGCGAAGAGCGCGTTCTCGATGGGCTGGAGCGACTTTGCCGAAAATAACATCGCCGTCGCACATTCTGGCGGATGGTTTCGCGAATGGCGCTGCGGCTGCTCGTAGATTTCACTGAGCATGGCATTCGGAAATTCGCGTCGCGGAGGCGATGCGTCGGTGGTTTGGTCCGGCGTCGGTGGGCATCAGTGGCCCGCAACGGCCTGGCTGACGCAGCGGCAGGCCCCTGCCCTCTTTTAGATGAATCGTGGCGGAGTCCACGTTCCAGCCGGAGACGGTTAGTTCCACGCCGCCGAATACGGCGGTGCCGGGCAGATATTGCGCGGTGAGTTCGCGGGTCTCGCCGGGCATCAGCTCAATGTAATTATCTTCCCACAAATACGGGAAGGATTTCGTCAGCCTGGCCCGATTTTGTGGATGCCGAGGCGCATCTGGAAAGCGAGATGGTCGCTGGGATTTTTGATCTGCACGTGCGCGACGGCGCCATCGGGGCCGGGCTGAATGCTGCCCACGGTTTCAACCTGCGCTTTGGGCAGCGATTGCAGCGCGGTCAGATCCTCGTAGGAAGAGACGGGAGTGAAGCGGTAGGTGGTCTTGGTCCAGTCGTAGGTATTTTTCTTGGCGGAGAGCCAGTAAAAATTCGAGCTGACCACTTTGCCGTCGCTCGACTGCAGTTGCAGACTGGACGAAGTACGCGCCGGAACCGCGGGAGTGAACGCCTCCGCCGGCAACGTCAGAACTTTCTTCGACGGCATCAGCGTCCACGTCGGTCTGAATCTCTTTCGAGAATCGCTCGCTTGAAGATCGGGATCGTAAAGTTTGGCGGTCACGGTGAGGCCGGAAAATTTCTGATACAGGCTGTTGATGACGTTGATGCTGTTGTCGTCGTAGGAATACTGCACGTGCAGCGGCTCGCAGGCTTTTTTGGTGCCGAAATATCCGCCGGCGGGCTGGAGATAAAAATCGAAGAGATGCCAGATGGTGGAAGGCCAGGCGTTGTTGAGCATCCACTGAATGACGCCGGTGGAGGTGGTGTATTTGTTGCGGGAGTAGGCTTCGAACATGGCGCGTTCGCCTTCGTAGGCCATGGCTTGCGATTTCAGTTCGTAGTCGTCGAGATTTGTCGGCGCGCCGTACATGCGCGTCCATCGCGGAATTGAAGTGGCTGAGATCTTTGAAACCTTCGGAGCCGGCGTGAAAATTCCAGAAGGCGTTCTGCGGCCACAGCTGATCGGCGGGTAGAAATTTTCGCAGGCAACTCTCCACCGGGACGGCGGGGCCGGGGCTGGTTTCGGTGTTGAAGCCGAACGCGCCGCCGTAGTGGCTGGTATCGACCAGCCAATAGCTCGGGCGGAACGTAATCGTACGGGCCGGTCATTTTCACGCCGGATTGTCCGGTGACGGTGGTCGGAGCCTGCGACGCGGAAGAAATGAACGGATTCGGCCAGTCGTGATCTTTCAGCACTTTGATGTAGGCGGTTTCGACGTTGGCCGGGCGGCGGATTGTCGCTGCCATTGAGCCAGACCAGCATGCTGGGATGGCTGCGCATGCGCAGGATTTGCGAGTGCAGCGAGGCGGTAGCGATCTCCAGGTCGCCGGGCTTCCACTGCTTCCACTATTCCCAATGATCGCAGCAGCACCAGCCGGCCATGATCAGCACGCCGCTGCTGATCGGCCAGATTGTAGAAGTCGTCGGTCTCGAGCTTCCCTTCCAGGCGGATGGTATTGAGGTTCATTCGCGGACGTAGCGGAATTCAGTGCGCAGGCGGTCGAGATCTTGGCGGAGCAGCATGTCGGGCGACCAGCCGCCGCCGCGGATCAGGATTTTTTTGCCGTTGATGTAAAACTGGCGCGCGCTTTGCGCATTCAGTTCGCGACGGTGATTTCGCGGATGCCGAAGCGTAGCGATCTGCGCGTCCGATTCGTTCGTTGCCTACGTGAAATCGCAGCGCGAGAGTTTGCAAGATTCTGGTCGCCCATGCGGTAAGGCCACCATACTTTCGGATTCTTGACCTGCAGCTGCGGAAATTCCTCGGGCGTGAAACGTACGGTGCGGTTTCGTGCGGCTTCAGGATGTAGGTCTGGTTGAATTTAACGTCGCCAATGCGCCCGTTCAGCACTCCGGTGATCTGGAGATCCGTCGCGTTGTGCAATTCCGTTTCGACGGTGAGATTCGCTTGCTCGAGCGATGCGTCGGAAAATGAGTGATGACCTGCGGGTAGCCGAATCGCGACGGCGCCGCTGTCCTGCAGGTACACTTCGCGCCACAGGCCCATGTCCTTATCCGGAGGCGCGGGATTCCAGTCGACCCAGTTGATGCCGAGGTCTTTGTCGGTCTGCGCGATGGTTTCCACGGCCAGGGCGTTTTGCCGGCCGCGAATGCGACATATGGCGAAATGTCGTATTCGTAGGTGCTGGTAGGCTCCGGCGACATCTTGTGAATTGGCGATCTGATGGCCGTTGAGCCAGATGTTGGCGCGATTGTTGATGCCGCCGAAATACAGCCAGACGTGGCGGCCATCGAAATTCGGCGCGAGCGTGAATTCGGTGCGATACCACCAGGAGCAACGGAAGGGGCTGTCTTTCGGCATCGGCAGCAGCGAGAAATTCTTGCCGATGGGATAGGTGGCCCCGGGAATGTCGCGAAGATTTTTACGCGTAGTACGGATCGGGGTAGGTTTTGTCGGCGACCAGCGCGGCCACGACCGTGGACGGCACATCGTGGAATGCCAGCCTTCGGTGCTGAAGCCGGGGTGGAGATTTGCTCCGGCGTGCGCCGTGAATTGGCAAGCGGACTGCAGGCTCCAGCCGGAGTGCAGCGGGACTTTCTGGCATTCCTGGGGACCGTCGGCGCGAGCGGATGCGAGGCGCAAACGGAGCGATGCCAGCGAGAACCGCAGCGCGAGGATCGCGAGAAGAGCGATGACGCGGAAGAGATGAGCCTGTGAAATGAACGTCTGTTCACAGTGACCTCGCATTCGGAAGAGCAACGGGGGCTACCAAGACGCGCGATGGCGCAAATCCGGCGCGCTCGCGCCAATTTTATTAAACTTTATTAAACGCAATCAAGTATTATTGCCTGCCCGGCGCGCCCTGTCAAGCGCAAAGCGCTCTCAATCCGCCGCAGCAATGCAGCTCAGATCGGCGCGGGTGGATTCGCGGACGACCAGTTCCGGCGCAAGCAGGCGGTGGACGGCCGGCGATTCGCGTTCTTCGATGGCGGCGTTGATGCCTTCCATCACGATGCCCACGGCGGCGCTGCCGAGTGCTTCCATGGGCTGGCGCACGGTGGTGAGCGAGGGAACCGACGAGGCCGGCGGGGATGCACATCGTCAAATCCGATCACGGAGCAATCTTCGGGAACCTTCAGGCCGGCGCGAGCCAACGCGCGAATCGCGCCGAAGGCGGTCATGTCGTCGAAGGCCATCAATCGCGGTGAATTTCTTTTTGTGCTTCAGAATTCTTCGGTGAGCCGCAGGCCGCCTTCGTAACCGGAATTGGGATCGAGCGAATCGGGAAGATCCACAACCAGATTCGGATCGATTTCCAAGCCGACCGAGCGCGCGAAAGAACGAACGCCGCGCCAGCGCGGCCCACTGTCCGCGAGCATTTTGGGGCCGCGGATGTAGGCGATTTTGCGATGGCCGAGCGAGTAAAGATGTTCCATGGCGAGATGCGCGCCGGCTTCGTTGTCCGACCATCACCGAGCTGATGGCGCCGGAGCCGAGTGTGCGGCCGATCATCACGGCGGGAATATTTCGTTTTTCCATGTCGGCGAGCAGGTCGATATCGACGAAGAGCCAGTTGGCGACGAAGATCAGCCTTCGACCGGGACGCGCGAGCAGCATTTCGAGATAGCGCTCGAAGCGGCCGCGCTGATTGTGCACGTCGGTGAGGATCGGCAGGTAGGAGGCCTGGTACAGCGAATTTTCGATGCCGCGCAAGGATCAGCGTGCAGAACGGATCGGTGATGTCGAACACCATCACGCCCACGGTGCGATTGCGTTTGGCGCTGAGGTAGCGCGAGACGACTTTCGGGCGGTAGGCGAGTTTTTTCGCAGCGCGCTCGATGCGATCTTTGGTCGAAGGCGGAATGTAGCGGGAGAGTGGCGCGTTGTTCAGGACGATGGAAACTGTGGCGGGGGAGACGCCGCTTTCGAGCGCCACGTCGCGCAGAGTGACCGCGGAAGACTTGGATCTTTTGCGGGGCGATTTTTCCAGCGGAACCGTGGTTCGCGGAAGAGCGAGCTCCTGACGGACGGTCACATGTGCATCACAGTGCGCGGAGTGGAGAAAGGGCGGACACACTTTATCACAGGCGAAGATCGCGCAAAGGCTTGCGCAGCGCGGTCCTGATACGCGTTAGACGTGGGGAATCTGCGAGGTGTTCCAGCCGCCGCCGATGGCCTTGATCAGCAGGACGCTGGCGGCCATGCGGCGGGTGAGAATGTTCACGGCGGTCACTTCGTCGGAGAGCGCCGCGCTTTGCGCTGTGGTGACTTCGAGATAGTTGGTGACGCCGCCGCTGTAGCGCGTCTCGGAAAGCGACAGCGGAATGTTGCGGCGGCGGCCACGGCGCGAGCCTGGGTCGCGGCTTCATCTTCCAGAATGCGCAGCGCCGCGAGATTGTCCTCCACTTCCTGAAACGCAATCAGAATCGCTGGCGGATAGTCTGATCCACGGATTGTCGTACGCGGCGCGGGCCTGCTCGCAGGTTCCGCGGCGCAAGCCACCATCGAAAATCGTCTGCGCAGCCTGGCCGCCGAGCGAATCCACAATCCGCTCGGGCCTTGGATCAGCGTGGTGAATGACCGCGCTCTCAAAGCCGCCGCTACTCCGCTCAGCGTCACCAGCGGATAGTAAGCGGCGCTTGCGCGACGCCGATGTTGGCGTTCGCTTCCTGCACGCGGCGTTCGGCGGCGGAAATATCGGGACGGCGCTCGAGCAAGATCCGACGGCAATCCCGGCGGAATTACGGCGGGCGGCGCATATCGAGCGGCAGCGGGGCGATGCGAAAACGCGGAAGCGGGCTTGCCAATCAGCACAGCGATCGCGTGTTCGAACGCGGCGCGCTGCACTTCCGACATCGATCGACTTGCGCACGCGTGGTTTCGAGCGTGGTCTGCGCCTGCGCGACGTCAACGGCCGACGCGATGCCCGCCCTGAAACGCGGTTTTGGGTCAGCTCCAAGGCTTTTTGATACGAATCGACCGTTGACATCGAGAAGTTTCTTCTGCGCGTCGAGTCCGCGCAGCTGAAAATAATCGGTAGCGAGTTCGGCGTGCAGGCTGAGACTGACGTTGGCGAGATCGGCGGCGCTGGCTTGCGCTTCGGAGCGGCTCGCTTCCACCGGCTTGCGCACGCGGCCCCACAAATCGGCTCGTAGGAAACATCGAGACGGAATGGTGAAGTCGTTGTATTCGCGTTTGGCGTTGCTGGCGCTGTTGAAGAGCGGCCGGTTCGCGGAGATCCGTCGCGGCAGGCACCGGGATCCGACGCCGATCGTGGGATATAAGTTCTGCGCACGAGTGACGCGCAAGGCCGCGCGCGCTTCGGCAAATTGCGCTTCGGCGGACTTCAACGATTGGTTCGAAATGTTGATTTGCTCTTCGAGTCCGTTGAGCTGCTGGTCCCGATAAATCTCCCACCACTTCCCTTTGGCGATGGCGTCGCTGGGCTGGGCCTGCTTCAATTCGCCGGAGTTTCGACAAAGGCGGCGGGCACTTCCGCCTTGGGCTTCGAATAGTTCGGGCCCACGGTGCAGCCCGCAAAGCACGCGGCAATGAACGCGGCATGAACGCCGCAATGGCGGGCGACGAAATGCTTGCGAGTCGTGGCCGTGCCGGCCGCAACGAATCCCTACTTGGAAGGGCGCGACTCACTGCTAGGCCCTCCCGGCTTCGGCTGAGATTGGTTTTGCTGATTTTGCTGCGCATCTTTGAGCGCCTGCGGATTCACTTGCTCGCCATCGATGGCGAATCCGACGGATTGACGATGACCTGGTCATCGGCATTCAGCCCGGAAACGACTTCGACCTGCGAACCAAAGTCACGTCCGAGGGTGATGGCGACGAGCTTGGTTTTATTGTCGGAATCGACGGTGGCGACCTGCAAGCCCTGGGCGCGAAAAATCAGCGCGCTGACGGGAAGGACAAAAGCGGGTATGTCGTTCGGCAATTTTCAGGTGCACTTGGGTGTAAGCGCCGGGGAGCAGTTCGCCGGTGGCGTTGTCCACGTCCACTTCAACCAGCAGCGTGCGCGAGGCGAGTCGATCGCGTTCGCGGTGCGCACCAAGTTGCCCTGGAAACGTGCGGCCGGGAAATTCGCGCCAGCGTCAGGTCCGCGGTCAGGCCGGGTTTTGCGGCGATGGAATATTGCTGCGGAACGTTGATGAACACGCGCAAGGTTTTGATCGCGGCGATGTGGAAGAGTTCCTTCTGGGTGCGTGCCGGAGCCGGAGTCGATCAATTGGCCGATGTCGGTGTTGCGCGCGGTGATCACGCCGTCGAACGGCGCATAAATGTTTTGGAAGGCTTGCAGTTCCTCGAGGCGCTTCACGTTGGCTGCGCGGAAGACGCTTCCGTCGCTTTCTTGGCCTGCGAAGTCGCCGTGGGCGTTGTCGACGTCCTGCTTCGATACGGAGTCCGTGTTTTTGAGGTCCTCGTAGCGCTTCCCGGTGATCTGCGACAAATTGCTGTTGGCTTCCGCAGTATTCAGATCCGCGCGAGCTTGCAGCAGCTGCTGATCGACTTCCGGCGTATCGATTACGGCGAGCAATTGACCCGCTTTCACGCGGGCGCCGATGTCGTACATACCACTTTTTAAGATAGCCGTTGGTGCGGGCGTAGATCGGGGCGTCGGTGAAGGCCTGCATGTTGCCGGGCAGGACGATTTCCTGGTGCGGCGCGCCCGGCTTCGGCTGAATCACGTCCACGGTCGGCACGGCGGATTTGTCCGTCTCCTTTTCAGCGCCGCCTTGGCCCGCATGCGCGGGACCATGCCGGCGATCACCACGCACGATCACGACGATGATGGCCACGATCAGCAGTAGAAACCCGTGTCCGGCGCTGGGTGGCGCCGGTTTTGCCGGGTATTCCGCTTCGGGCTGCGCTGATTTGTTCTGCGACTGGTCGCTCATTGCTTCCTCTTCGACCTTCGCGAGTCTAGTTGACGATATTGAGCCCACTGCAACTAGTTTCGACGCGCTTCATTCTACGGCGGGCTGCGCCTTTTGCTCGCGCGCGCCGTGAATCAGATGCTGAAAAACACCGGCACGAAAAACAGCGTCGCGACGGTGGCGAAGCATCAGGCCACCGATCACCGCGCGGCCCAGCGGCGCGTTCTGCTCGCCGCCTTCGCCGAGCCCAAGGGCCATCGGCAACATGCCGATGATCATGGCCAGAGCGGTCATCAGCACGGGGCGGAAACGCGTGAAGCCTGATTCCAGCGCCGCCTCCGTCAGCCGTCTTCCCTTCTTCCAGCCGCTCCTTCGAGAAGCTCACCACCAGGATGCTGTTCGCCGTGGCCACGCCCATGCACATGATCGCGCCGGTCAGGGCCGGAACGCTGACGGTGGTGCGGGTGATGAAAAGAACCAGACGATGCCGGCCAGCGCGGCAGGCAGCGCCATCAAGATAATGAAAGGATCGAGCCACGATTGGAAATTCACCACGATCAGCAGGTAGACCAGCACGATCGAGAACGCCAGCCCCCAGAGCAAGCCGGAAAACGAAGAGTTCATGGTGAGAATCTGCCCGCGAACAATGAGCTGCGAGCCGCGCGGCAGATCCTTCTTGCTGTTATTGATGATCGGCTGAATCTCGCGGGCCACGCCGCCGAGATCGCGGCCCTGCACCGCTCCGAAAATATCGATCACCGGCTGGATGTTGTAGTGCGAGACCACCGCCATTTCGGCGCCGCGGCTGAACGACGCGACGCCGGCCAAAATCTGCGGCTCTGCCGGTGTGCCGGCGCCGGTGATCGGGATGTTCTCCAGGTCCTGCAGCGAGTCCATGCGGTACTGCGGCGTTTGAGTCGCGATGCTGTAGCTGACGCCGGTTTTCGGATCCAGCCAGAAGGTGGGCGTGGTCTGAAAGCTGCCGCTCAGCGAAATCAGCAGATTCTGCGCGACGTCGCGCGCGCTGAAGCCGACTTGCTGCGCCTTGGTGCGATCCACTTCGATGTGCAGCTTCGGCTGATTGAAGGCCTGCTGGATGCGCAGATCCACGATGCCCGGAACGAACTTCAGTTTATTCAGCAGAGTGGTCGGCGAAGACGCGATTGGCGTCGAGATTGCGGCCTACGATTTGCATGTCGATGGGCGCGGGCAAGCCGAAATTCAGAATCTGGCTGACGATGTCCGCGGGCAGGAAGTAGAACGTGACGCCCGGGAAATTCCTGGTCGAGCTCGAGGCGCAGGTCGTGCACGTATTCCGCGGTCGGGATGGTGATCTTTGGTCAGGTCGACGAGGATGTCGGCATCGCCGGGACCGATCGGCGCGGAGTTGCTGTAGGACAGATTGATGCCGCTGTAGGGCAGCCCGATGTTGTCGATGACGCTGACGAGTTCGTCTTGGGGAATCTGCTTGCGGATCGCGGCTTCCACCTGGTCGCACAGCGCGGCGGTTTCTTCGATGCGCGTGCCGGTGGGAGCGCGCATGTGCAGCTTGAATTCGCCGCTATCGACGGCCGGGAAAAAATCCTGGCCGAGCAGCGGCAGCAGCGCGAACGAAAGAATGCAGGCCGCCAAGAAAGCAGATGGCGAACAGTTTGTTGTGGCGCATGCAGATCTCCGAGCACGCCGTGATAGCGGTCGCGCAATCCTCGAAACCGTGCTCGAACCGCTGCTGCACTGCACGAGCGGATTGCAGATGTGAGCCTTCTTCGGTGGATTGCCTTCGGCCTGCGGTCTGACTGCGAGCAAGTAGCGCGCCATCGTCGGCACGATGCGTTCGCGAAAGAAGGTACGACGCCAGCATGGCGAAACGACACCGCTTCGGCGAGCGGAACGAACAGGTAGCGCGCCACGCCGGTAAGAAAAAACATCGGCACGAACACGATGCAGATCGAAAGCGTGGAAACCAACGCGGGCACGGCGATCTGCGAAGCGCCGTCCAGAATGGCCTGGACGATTTCCTTGCCCTGGTCGATGTTGCGGTTGATGTTTTCGATTTCGACCGTGGCGTCGTCCACCAGAATGCCGACGGCGAGCGCCAGGCCGCCGAGAGTCATGATGTTGATCGTTTCGCCGAGTGCGCTCAGCACGATGATCGAAGTCAGGATCGAAAGCGGGATCGAGACCGCGATGATCAGCGTGCTGCGCCAGCTGCCCAGGAACACCAGGATCATCAAGCCGGTGAGGCAGGCGGCGATCACGCCTTCGCGGATCACGCCGTGATCGACGCTTTCACGAAGATCGACTGATCGGAGAGCGGCTCAATCTTCAGGTCAGGCGGCAAGCCGGCTTTGATCGTCGGCAAGCAGGCTCTTCACCGCTGGAAATGATGTCCAGGGTCGAAGACGTCGCCGGCTTTCAAAATCGTCATCAGCGAGGAGCGCTGGCCATTCACGCGAACGATATTGGTCTGCGGCGGAAAGCCGTCGCGCACGTTGGCCACGTCGTGAATATAGATCGTGGAAGTTCCGACGTCCTTAATCGGCAAGTCGTTTAGCTCGGCCACCGTGGACGGCGCGCCGTTCATATCGACTTCATATTCGTAGGGGCCGATCTTCGCGGTGCCGGCGGGCAGAATCAGATTTTGGGCGCTGATTGCGTTGACCACGTCGAGCGGCGAGAGGCCTTTGGCCTGCAAGCGCGTTGGTATCCAAATCGACCTGAACCTGGCGCTGCTTGCCGCCGTAGGGATAAGGAATCGCCGCGCCCGGGACGCTGACCAGCCCGGTGCGGACGAAGTTCAAACCGATGTCACCGAGTTGCTGCTCGGAAAGGCCCTCACCGGATAAGCGCCAGCTGCAGAATTGGAACGCTGGACGCGTTGTACTGAATGACCAGCGGCGGCGTGGTGCCCGGCGGCAATTGGCGGAGAAGCGTCTGGGACACGGCGGTGACCTGCGCGATCGCGTTGCCGATCTGCACGCCGGGATGAAAGAAAATCTTGACGATGGCGATGCCATTCAGCGACTGCGATTCGATGTGCTCGATGTCGTTGACCGTGGTGGTGAGCACCCGTTCATACTGGTAAATAATGCGGTTCGACATTTCTTCGGGAGAAAGGCCGGTGTAATTCCAGATGACGCTGACCACCGGGATATCGATGTTCGGAAAAATGTCGGTCGGAGTGCGCAGAATGGAAACCGGCCCCAGGATGAGCAGAAGAATAGACATGACCACGAAGGTGTAGGGTCGGCGAAGAGCAAGTCGGACAATCCACATCGATCAATGACTCCCGAACTCACTCTTGAAGTTACTTCGTCCCACGAGGCGTCTAGTGTAGAAGCCTACAGGATGCGGCGCTGAAACGTACTTTTAAGAGTACTCCGCGCGGAATTAGCCTTCAAAGAATAGACGGTTGCGGAAGGAATCAGGATTCAACTTAAATTTGAATGTCGGCCATCGGCGCCGCCGGCGGTCTGGTGGAAGTTTCAGCGCCCGTAAAACTTAGCGTTCCCGCCGGTCCCCACCGACCGCAAATTCCCGGCAACGGAATTTCATCGCATCCGTTTTCGATCACCGCTGCCTCAAAAGATTTTTTGTTTTCAGTCGAGGCCACGATTTAGTCCGCAACTTATACCTAGTTTCCAGCGTCACATACTTGACTGTCCACGCCGGCGGGAGCCGAAACGGCAGCCAAATTGGCCGTAACTTTTTTCGGTTTCCGGTGTTTGAAAGAGTAAGAGAGACACAGGCCAGGTTCGGCGGCTTCGGTTTCGACGAAGGCCGCAATCTTGATCAAAGGAACGTGCGATGCCAGCAATCGTGATCGTTCTCTCGTTTCTGATCCTTTTCCTGACGGCGTTTTTGGTGGTTCTGCTTGGGCCCTTTGTGGGCTTGGGCTGGGCGTTGTGGAAGAACAATCGAAGCTCAGGCCATCGCCACCCCGGCGGGATTTCAGGCAACGTGGCGCGAGGCTAGTAGTCCGGTTACCGCATGCGGCATGCGCAACACCCGCATTGGGACGCGCATTTTCTCCGTAGAAGTGCTGATACCTTCTCACTTCGGAGTTTCCCACCCTTAGGACTTTCGTACCATATACTGGAAAACTAATTCCCTTTTCAAGCCTCGTTCAGGCCGTCCGTTCCGGCGCGTCCTGGAGCGAGCGACCGGCGAATCGTTTGCCTTTCATGTACTTGCGAGAGGATCGCGCCCCACCGGGACGGAGAATTCGGGCGAAGAAATGTGGCCCTCGCCTTGCCGTAGCACGGTTGGGGATGTGCTGGCCACAGGGTAGCCAGCGCATAAAGGGCAATGGGGAAGGTTCAGGCATTTTGGGCGAATACGGCCGGCACCAATGTCCGCGGTCGCTTGGGAGCGATCGCGGTGCTGCTCGTGGATGCGCTTCTTTTGGCCGCTTTTCTGGCACCCGCCGGGGTTCGTCCGGCGGATAGCATTACTCCACTCCCTTTCTACTCTGCCACCGAACCGCTTGATCTGCCGTTTGACACCATCCGTGACAGTTCCTCTCCCCACGATTCTGCCGCGGTCCAAGCTCTCTATCCCTATTCGGTGATTCCCGGCGGAGCCCGGACGTCCGGTGAGCTGCGTAATGCGGTCGAGCGCGATTCGACCGTGCGGGCCCACTATGCCGATTTCGTGGTGGCTAACACGCGAGTCGCACGGCTGCAGAAGCCTCAAGCGTTCTACGTTTCGTATCGGATCGGAAACAACATTTTTTGGACCAAGAACGCAGTGCTGATTCCGGCTGGCGAAACGGTTTTGAGCGATGGCCCACATATGGCGCGCACTCGTTGCGGCAATCGTTTGTCGCTCGCGCCCGTGGCACCCATCTCCAAAACCGAACCGGCGGCCGAAGCGATGGGAGCCGCCAATCCGGCCGTGCTGCTGGCGAACAACGAATCGCCTGTCGAATTACCGATTGCGCCTCCACCAATGACCTCAATCGAGACGCCGCCGGCGACACCAATTTCGAGTGCGCCGCCCCTTGGATTTTTCTTCCCCGGAGTGCCATTCACGGTCGGCGGCGGGGGAACGCCATCGACTCCGGGAGGTTCCGGCCCGGTGACGCCCGGAACCCCGGCGACGCCACCGCCACCCTCGGGACCTCCGCGATCGGTGCCTCCTCCTGGGCCATCTACGCCGCCAATTTCTGCGGCTGAACCGGCAGAATTGTTCATGCTCGCAGCCGGCCTCGCTGGAATTTTCCTGCTCAAGAAATCACGATAGGGCCGCTGCTGCGGGCGTTGCAACTATTTGTGCTGCGCGATTTTTTCGTGGAGACGCATTCCCTCTGCGGCGACCGAGAGATCGCGAATCGTTGCGGGCAGGCCGTTCGATTTGAAATAACTCGCGATGGTTGCGCCAATCTCGGCGAAGTTTTCGGTGGCCAGGGCGATCACCGTGGGACCTGAGCCGCTCAAGGCGACTGCCAACATTCCCGGAATCCGCGGCATTGCGAGAACCTCGGCCAGACCCGGAATCAATCCCATGCGATACGGCTGATGGAGCCGGTCCTGCATCGCGTCCGCGAGCAAATCGTAGCGGCGCGCATCGAGGGCGGCGAGAAACAAGGCGGAGCGTTGCAAATTGAAAACTGCGTCGGCATGGGAAACCGATTTCGGCAGCGCCGCACGCGAAGCGTCCGTCTTGAGCGAAATTTCCGGCGTGACCGCGACCACACGGACTTCCGCGGGCCAGCTTCGGCGCAAGGCGACCACACTGCCGTCGCTTCGAACCATGGAGACGACCAATTGACCAAGTAGCGCGGCCCCGATGTTGTCGACGTGGCTTTCAAACCAGGTGGCGCAGCGCAGCGCGGCATCTTCGGTAAATTTCTTCCCGCAGACGGCGTAGCCGAGCGCAATGCCGGCCACGATCGCTGCCGCGCTGCTACCCAGGCCGCCCGCAATCGGAATTTCATTCTGCACGGCGAGCCGCACCGGCGGAAGAATTGCGCCTGCTCTATCCGCGGCATGCTTCATGGCTCGGAGGATGAGGTTCTCTTGAGGACTGGTCGGAAGTCCCGCGCTACCGGGGACGCCGCGGCTGCGCGCTGTGGATCCTGCGGCCGAATCAGGCGATACGGTTACCCGCGCGGTCAGATACAGGTCCAGGGCGAGGCCCAGACAGTCGAATCCCGAACCGAGATTCGCGGTCGAGGCCGGGACGCGAACTTCAAATGAAATTCGATTCGAGCGGGTCATGACTTTTTAAAACCTAGGTGCTGCCAGAGCGCGCCATTTTCGCGGAAGCAAAGATTCGAACTACTGCGAGCGCTCCAAACTTTCGATGATCGCCTCTTTGGTCGCGGTAACACGCATCGGTGCATTCCGAAACGTTCCCAAGATCGGTTGAGACCTAACGCCATCCGTCTGGGCGCCGGTTTCGAGTGACAACGTGCCGCGATGATAGTGCGCCACGTAGTCCGGATCTTTCAGCACATGCCCGGTAAGAACAGCCACGACGGAATCACTCCTGCCGATTTTTCCTGCCGCCGTCAGTTTTTGTATCCCCGCCACCGTGGCCGCCGAGGCGGGCTCGCAGCCGATTCCTTCCCGGCCGATCATTGCTTTGGCGTCGGCCAATTCCTGTTCGGTCACGGAAATCACATTCCCGCCGGACTGCAAAACGGCGCGCAGCGCTTTCTTCCAGGAAATGGGAGCGCCAATTTTTATGGCCGTGGCCAGAGTTTTGGGATCACTCACTTTTTCAATTTCCCCGGTGCGGTTCGATTGCCCCATTTTTGAAAAGAGACGAGCGAGCGGCGACGCCCCCTCCGCCTGAATAATGCTGAGTTTCGGTACCCGATCGATCAGGCCCATCTTCTTCATTTCCTCAAAACCCTTGCCGAGCGCCGAGCTGTTGCCCATGTTGCCACCGGGCACGACCACGTGGTCGGGTACTTGCCAGTCCCGCTGCATCATCAATTCATAGGCGACGGTTTTTTGCCCCTCGATGCGAAATGGGTTCACCGAATTCGCGATGTAAATCCAGTCGACGTCCGCAAGTTCCTGGGTAAGGCGCATGCAGTCGTCGAAGTTGCCCGCAATTTCAAGAATCGTTGCGCCGTAGTCCATGCTCTGGGCCAGCTTCGCGGTGCTGACCTGCCCTTCCGGCAGCAAGACCACGCATTTCAGATTGGCGCGCGCAGCATAGGCGGCCAGGCTCGCCGCCGTATTGCCGGTGCTGGCGCAGACCACTGCGCGAGCGCCCGAAATGACAGCCTGGGTGACGGCTGCGGTCATCCCGGTATCTTTGAACGAGCCGGTCGGATTAGCACCCTGATGTTTCAAGTTCAGCGTCGCCAGGCCGGCGTATTGCGCGCATTTTGGGGCGTCGTAAATCGGAGTGTTTCCCTCGAAGAGCGTCACCATCGGCGCGCGCTCATCGAAAGGAAGAACTTCGCGGTAACGCCAGACGCCGCTACGATCGCGCGCATCGGGTGAAGTGGCCCGCGCGGCCCACCGCGATTTTAACGATTGGGGGTCCGCCAGCTTTTCCACGCCGCAATCGATTTCGAGGGGCTGGCCACAAGCGCGGCAAACGTAAATCCGTTCATGGAGAGTGAATTCGGTGGCGCACTCCGGCGAGATACATTTTTGTACGGCAGTTGCCGATTGTTGATGCCCTGTTTTGTGCGGGGCGTTCATTTTGCGGCTGGAGCGGACTCGTTCGCGTTGCGCAGGTCGAGCGAGAATTCGCGGTGCACCGCCGCCAGCGCCCTACTCATGTGCTGGCTGGCGACAACGAAAGAAATATTCGATTCCGAAGAGCCCTGGGCGATGGCGATGATGTTGACCTCTTCGCGGCCCAGCGCGCTGAAGGTGCGGCCGGCCACACCCACGGTGCCGCGCATGTTCTCCCCCACGACCGCGACGATGGCGATGTTCGGATCGAGCGTGATGTGTTCGACTTTGTGATGTGCCAGGTCTTGCGCGAATTGCTGGCGCAGCGCCTCGACGGTGCGCTTCGCGTCGGTCGAGGCCACGATGAAGCAAATGTCGTTCTGCGACGAGGACTGCGAAATCAACAGGACGTTCGCGCGCACACTCGCGGTAGTCGAGAAGGTGCGACCCACCACGTCGGGCAAACCAACAATTCCGGGGCCGCCGACCGCGATCAGGGAAACATCCTTGATCGCCGTGAGCGCCTTCACTCCGACAGTGAAGCCACTGCCTTGCAGGGTGATTTTCGTTCCCGGATTCCTGGGTTCGAAGGTGTTGCGAATCCAAACCGGAATTTCCGCGGCGATTACTGCGCGCAAAGTCTTGGGATGCAGAACTTTGGCGCCGAAGTAGGCGAGTTCAGCGGCTTCGCGATACGAAATTTCGGGAATGGTGCGGGCTTCGGGGACCAGCCGGGGATCGGCGCTGAGTACACCGTTCACGTCGGTCCAGATAATGATTTCATCCGCGACGATCGCCGCGCCCAGAATCGTGGCGGAATAATCGGAACCGCCGCGGCCCAGGGTGGTAAGAACTCCTTCCGGAGTGGCTCCGATGAAACCGGTGACGACCGGCACGATTCCCTGCTGCAGCAAAGGGCGCAAGCGGGCCTCGCAACGTTCGCGGGTACGGTCGATCGCCGGTTCGGCGGCGCCGTGATAGCCGTCGGTGACGATCAACTCGGTGGCCTCGATCGCTTCGGTCTCTACACCGCATTCCTTCAGCGCCGCCGCGACCAGCGGTGCGGATAGACGCTCGCCCAGGCTTGAAACCGAATCCAGCGTGCGCGGAGTCAGCTCGCGAATCAGGGCCGTGCCGTCGCACAGACGCGTGGCTTCTTGCAACAGCTCTTCGATGCGGGCGCTCAGGCGTTTGCGAGTGTCCGCGTTATGAATCAGAGCGTTCAGCGCGATTTCGTGCTGTTTGCGCAGGCTATCGATCAGCAGGGCCGCATTGTCCCGCTCGCCGGCTTCCGCGCGAGTGGCCGCTTCGATCAGGCGATTGGTGACGCCGCTCATCGCCGAGACCACCACCAAAACGGAGTAGTCGCGCGAGGCATCCTTCACGATTTCGCACACCCGCGAAATGCACGATGCATCGCCTACAGAGGTGCCGCCAAATTTCATGACTTGCAGATGCTTTTTCATTGGAATGAGGGCCTGGCGGGGACGATTCGAAAGAGCCGCTAAATACCCTGGCGTTCGCAGGCCGCGCCTAAAAAAACTATACACCAGCGAGGGAGATTCCGAAGAACGGGGTCACGCGGGTTGTTTCCAAACGATTCAACAGGGGCGGCCCGTGGCGGCGGGCCGGGCGGGAGTTCAATTTCTTAGGGCCTGGCGACGAGCGCCTGAATGAGCGCGACGGCTTGCGGCGTGCCCAAGCCAGAAACGTAATCGTACCCAGTGAGCGCGCTACAAAGCTGTCCGCACGAACCATTGTTGCCGACGGTGACGGGGTGAAAATTCGCAATCATTCCAGTTTTTGCCGTCGTGTAGAGAGCGCCGTTCGTGCTGGTCAGATGCGCTTTGCGTTGCGCCACGCGCATGGAGTTCGCGATCGCCACCAGCGCGGCCCACTGCGGGGTAGCAGCGCTGGTGCCGCCGACCTGAAACCAACCGCTCGCGCCGCTGATGCCGATCGAATCGTAGATGGCATATCCGGTTCCGGGATTCGCGTTGTAGGAGACGTCGGGCAAGCCGCGTTTTCCGCGCGAATCGTCCGGAATCGGAAACTGGGATTGAACCAGCGGTTCATATTCGTAGGCGCTTTGGCCACCGCCGCTGCCGCTCCACGCGGTTTCGGAGGCATAGTTGCCACGGGCGTCGAGCGCCAGCGAAGTGCCGCCCACCGCGACCACGTCCGGAGATGCGGCCGGATAAGCCACGCCAAAACCGGTGTCGCCGGAAGCCGCGAGGAAAGTCACGCCACTCGCCACAAAATGATTATCCAGATTGCGCTCGGAGGAAATTTCTCCGGAGGTCCAGCTCATCGAGACGGCGGAAGCGCCATGCTTCACCGCAACATCAACGCTGGCGATGAGATCGCTAAGATTGTTGGTGGAAGCTTCGACGAGAATAATTTTGGCCTGCGGCGCAATGGCGTGCGCCCACTGCAGGTCGAGCGAAATTTCGATGGCCCAATTCGCGTTGGCGGCAGGCTTGCGGCTGGTTTCATAAAGTTTGGTGAAGCAACCGTTGGCGGTGGTGCAGGCGGGCAACCCAAATTTCGCGCTGAAGACACCCAGGTCCGCTTCGGCGTTCGCGTCGTCGTAGGCGTCGACAATTCCGATGATTTGGCCGGCGCCCTGATTTGCGACCTGATCAAAACCGTAAGCATGGCGGATCTGCGACGGAACGAAGGCGGAAGAAGGAGGATTCGAGAGCGACGCGCCCGCCGCCTGATGCACGAAAAAGTGCGGGCGCATAAATGCAATCGGGTCGGGTCCGTGTTCGCTCGCTGGAAGCTGGTATAGGAAAAGTGGCTGTTGGGCCAAAAGCGGCTGGCTCATCACGGTCGCTGCGGCGACCAGCAGAGCGGAGCGGAGAAACATTAGAAAACCCTCAGACTTCATGCAATTCCCCCAGTAGGTAAGCGACCGTGCAAATCGTGAGTAGCTTCGGCCGATTCGCGCTGAACAGAAGGTATCGCGGGGGATGAATTTTGGGCTATGGGCCGGAGTTCTCAATTCGCTGGTACCAAAGTCCGGCGACGAAGGAGGGCGAAAGGCTCATTTCACTGGGCCTTTTGGCGTCTTTTAAGGAAGCGGGTTTTAGGCGAGCGAGATCGGTTTGGGCTTGGCCGGATCGCTGTAATCATAAAAGCCTTTACCTGCTTTGCGGCCATTCCAACCCATCAGGACCATGCGTTTGAGCAGCGGTGGCGGGGCGAAACGCTTTTCTTTGAATTCGTCGAACATGATGTTGGCGATGTAATAGGTGGTGTCGTTGCCGACGAAATCGAGCAGCGTGAGCGGGCCCATGGGATGGCCGCAGCCGAGTTTCATCGAATTGTCGATATCTTCGATGGAGCCGACGCCTTCTTCGAGCGCGCGAATGGCATCGAGCAGAAACGGCACGAGCAGGCGGTTGACGATGAACCCGGTGCGGTCGGTGGTGCGCACTGGAGTTTTGCCCACGCGAATCGCGAAGGCGACCGCGTCTTCTTCGACTTTTCTGTCCGTGGCGATGGTGCGGATCACTTCAACCAGTTTCATCACCGGAACCGGGATTGAAGAAGTGGAGACCGAGAAAGCGGTCGGGCCGCTGGGTGAATGTAGCCATTTCGGTGATGGATAAGGATGACGTGTTGCTGGCGAAAATCGTATGCTTCGGGCAGATTTTGTCGAGCGCGGTCCAGAGTTCGCGTTTGGCCGGTAGTTGTTCGATGATCGCTTCAATAATGAGGTCGCAGTCTTTCAGGTCTTCGAGATTGGTGGTGCCGTGCAGGCGGCCGCGCAGCTGATCGCGTTCCGCGGCAGGAAGCGTGCCTTTGTCGACCAGGCGCTGCAGATTCTTGTCGATGGACTGCAACCCTTTTTCCAGCACCGCCGCGTTCACTTCGCGCACGGTGACCTGGCAACCGGCGGCCGCGGCAATTTGCGCGATCCCGGAGCCCATCAGGCCGCACCCAACCACTCCTACTTTTTCGATCGCCATCGATTATTCCTCCGAAGAATTATTGCGAACCGCAGGACGGCAGCTGTCGCGAGGACCATGTGAAGCACTATCTTAACGCAGAAACGTAATCACGACGCAGCGTCAATCTCGGCAAAGACTTCCTGCGCCACGTGAAACGCCGTATTGGCCGCCGGCACGCCGCAATAAATGGCGGACTGCAGCAGGACTTCCTGAATTTCTTCGCGCGAGACTTTATTGTTCAGCGCGGCGCGCACGTGCATGCGAAATTCGTCGCTGCGATTCAGCGCGATCATCATCGCCAAAGTAATGAGACTCCGCGTCGGACGAGGCAAGCCGGGCCGCGCCCAGATTTCGCCCCAGGCGTAGCGCGTAATCAAATCCTGAAACGGCTCGGTGAACGGCGTCTTCGCGGCTTTCCGCCTGGTCCACGTGGGCTGCGCCGAGAACTTCGCGCCGTACTTTCATGCCGGCGCTGTGCCGTTCGCGATCGTCCATCAGCGAACCTCCTGATGCGAGAAGAAATCGATAACTGTCGAGGTGAAATTCGGAGGCGTCTTCCATGTTAGAAAGGTGCGACGCGTTCATTTCCGCATATTGCGCACCGGGTATGCCCACGGCCATAAATTTTCCGTCGGCCGGCGGAGTCACGACGTCGTGGGTGCCGGCGATGACCAACGCCGGAGTTTGGATATGATTGATCGAGCCGCGCAAGTCGTTATCGCGAATTGCTTCGCAGGTGGCGATGTAGCCATCCACGGACGTACCCACGAACATCTGTTTCATCTTCTCGATAACCTGAGGATTGGCTGCGATATATTTTGCGGTGAACCAACGCGATACCTGCGCCTCCGCCACCGGCGCAATACCGCCTTCGCGCAATTTCTCGATGCGCTTGTTCCAAAAATCATCGTTTCCGATTTTTGCCGCCGAATTGCTGATGACGATCGCGTTCAGGCGATCCCGGCCATGTATTCCCAGCCACTGCGCAATTACTCCGCCGAGCGAAAGCCCGCAGAACAGCACTCGACGGATGTCTAGCGCGTCGAGCAGCCCAATGGCGTCTTGGCCCAGCATTTCAATCGTATACGGACCCGGCGTGACGTCGGATTGGCCATGGCCCCGCGAGTCGTAGCGCAGCATCCGATACGTTTTCGATAGCGCGGGCATTTGTGCGTCCCACATGTGCAGGTTGGTGCCCAGCGAATTGCAAAGCAACACGACTGGAGCGTCGTTTGGGCCGTCAAACTGGTAGTAAAGCGATGCGCCGTTGATTTTTGTGTGCGGCATGCTCGGTTCCTTTCCGATCTGGATTAGGACGAAGTCTTCTTGCTCGAAGCCAGGACCCGATCGATCAGGTCGCGCGCGGCGCCGGTATATTGTTGGGGATCCAGCAACCGATCGATATCCACCGCCGAAAAATGTTTGGAGATTTCCGCATCGCCGAGCAACACCTCGCGAAACGATTTACCCGTATCGCTGGCCTGACGCGCGGCGCGCTCGACCATTTCATGTGCCGGCATTCTTCCGATTTTCGTGGCCAAGGCGATGGCGACAGATTCCGCCAGGAGCAAACCATGGGCAGCGTCCAGATTTGCGGTCATGGCGGCTTGGTGAATTTGAAGGCCATCAAGAATTTGCCTCAGGTGCGACAGCGCTCCCGCAGTGAGCAGGCAAATCTCGGGCAGCGTTTCCCATTCGGCATGCCATCCGCCGAGGCCCCGCTCGTGCTCCTGAACCATCGCCGCCAGCATCGTCGAGACCAGCGGCGGCACGCGAATCGCCGCAGCCAGAATGACGCCGCAGCCGACCGGATTTCGTTTGTGCGGCAGCGTCGAGGAGCCGCCGCGGCCCGCCGCCGACGGCTCGGCCAATTCGCCGACTTCGGTCTGCGACATCAGTGAAATATCGCGCGCGATTTTGCCCAGCGTTCCGGTGAGCAATCCAAACGTAGTGGCAACTTCCGCTACGCGGTCGCGCTGCGCGTGCCACGGAATTTCGGGCAAGGCCAATTTCAATTCGGCGGCCAGCGCCGCGGCCACGCGCGGCCCATCTTTTCCCAGCGCAGCGAGCGTGCCCACCGCGCCGCCAAATTGCAAAACTTCGACGCGCTGGCGGGTCTGAGCCAAACGCTGGCGATGGCGTTCGATCGCGTCCAGCCAGTTCGCGAATTTCAGACCCAGCGTGATGGGCGACGCCTGCTGCAGCCAGGTGCGCCCGGCGAGCAACGTATCGCGGTGAGCGATCGTGAGGCGCTGCAGCGCCGCCGACACGCGCGCGAGGTTTTCTGCGGCATCGTCGAACGCCTGGCGCAATTGCAAAATCAGCGCAGTATCGATCGCGTCCTGGCTGGTCGCGCCAAGATGGACGAATCCCGCAGCCGCCGGATCCGATTTGGCGACCAGCGCCGTGAGTTCCTGGACCAGCGGAATCGCGAGATTACCGGCAAGCGCGGCGGATTTAGCCAGCGCCTCGTGCGAATACAAGTTGGCGTGGCATTTTGCCTGGATGGCGGCAGCCGATGCCGCCGGAGCAACTCCGGCCTGGGCCAGAGTTCGCGCCAGCGCCGCTTCGAAATCAAGCATCCGCTGCAAACGGTTGGCGTCGGAGAAAATTTCGCGCATCCGGTCAGTGGTGAATAGTGGATCGAGTAATCGCATCGTTCGGCGGAGCTCCCGTGCGAGCCGTAGCATTCCACGGAAAACGCTCCATGTCCAAGCGGAAACCTTCGCGCGGGAGATTTTCTAGCCGGCGGAGACCTTGCTGAACCGCGACACTTCCTTCACCGCGCGATAGGCCTGATCGATGGCCGCATTGGTGTAGGCCAAGGCTTCGGCGTCGGAATTCGCGATCGATATCCGGCCAGAGGGCTGCCGGCCGATGACGCAGGGCTGCTGATCTTCCGGCCAATCCGGATCAAAGAGCGAGTTGTATTCGTAGGCGTAGCCATGCGGCCAACGATTGACGGTGATGGCCTGAATATCGCGCGCCGGATCGAATCCGCCCGGGGCAAGCATCGCGCCAAGTTGCTCCCGAACGTGCCGCTCGAACGTGGAGAACGGCGTGGTGTAAAGCTCCATGCGCCCCGCGCGCTGCTGGTCGCGCGCCGGCAGACCCGCTTTGCACGGAACGCGCTCCAGGTGCAGCAAACAGGATTCGTCGGGATTGCCGGGGAATTTGTACGCGCCCATGCTGACCGGAAAATCGAGCGTGACCGAATCGAAATAACTTCCCGGGCAGCGCATTCCGCTGACGCCCAGCTTTTTGAAGGATTGCCAGTTCGCAATCTGCACGTTGGTGTAGACGATGGGAACTTTCACGCCATAGGCCAACGCCGTTTTTTGCGCTTCAGGAAGTTCCGGGCACATGAACGGAATCACCATATTCCAGCAGGCCAGGATGCAGGTTGCCCCGCGAACGGCGCGCGGTTTTCCGTCGCGCACGTAGGTGATTTCCACTTCGGTGGACGCGCCGGGATCTCCAAGGTTGCGCGCGTGAATCACCGTGCTGTTCAGCCGGAGGCGCACCGGCGACGAGCCCTGGTCGAGAGTCGCATAGTTTAATTTCGCGGTGACAATGTCTTCCATGGTGCTGCCTGGCGCCGACGCGGGAATCAGCGAACGCACCAGCAGCCGCGCGATCGAAGCGTTGCCGTCGGGAAAATGGCAAATGTACGGCTCGTCCGTTGCTTGTTTGGTGATTTCCACTCCCAGGCCGGGGCCAGGAGGGCCGGACAAATCCATGCCGCCAAATCCCGGGTAGCCCAGACCCGCCATGTCTCCGGCCGGAACTGCGTCTATGCCGATGCCATACAGCCCGTATGTTTCGGTTTGCAAAAACGGAATTACGTCCGGGCTCAGTTTTGCGTATTTCAGCAAAAAATCTTTGTAACTGGTCTTAGCCAGCAAAACTTTGCGGTCCCAGGAGGACATGCCCGGAAGATAGTCTTCCTTATCCGCATAGAGGCGCTTGAGATCGGCTTTCGCCGCGGCGGATAGCGGCGTTTGGGCCAGGAATTCGGCTCGATCGGTTTTGCCTCCCTCCTCGTCGAGGTCGTCGGTTTTTTTGCCGGATCCGACCACCAGCTTGTCGACGCCGAATGTCTTTTGGTCGAAGAAGATGCCGTGCTGCAGGCCGTGCGACTTGTTGAAACCCTGATCGTAATATTTTTGAAACTTCTGAACGTCGATGCCCAATTCCTGAAACAGTGCTTTCGCCTGGGCGCTGTAAAGTTTCGGCCCGGCGATCGATTGGGTGCCGCCATAACCGAGTAACGTGCCCTTTTCGGTGTGGAATTCATTGCGGCGCGCGTGGCCGCCGAAATCGTCATGGTTTTCGAGGATCAGAATCTTGGCGTCGGGACCGGCGGTTTTTCGGTAGAAGTACGCGGCGGAGAGACCACTGAGACCGCCACCCACAATGATCAGATCATAGGTTTCGGCGTCCTGCGTCGGAGCGCCCCAGGTGTTGCCGTCGCGCAGGGCGTGGCCGACTTCCATGACCGCGTCGGTGGTGCCGCGCATGCCGGTGAGGGCCGGGGGGTAATACTCATTCGAAGAGGCCGAAGAAAAAGGAGAACGAGGAAGGCCAAACAGATCGAGCCATTGAGAGTTCTGAAATGCTAACGAGCCACCCACCGCAATACCAAATCCGTTAAGAAAATCACGCCGGGCAATCGGACGTCCCAGGCCCAGGTCTTTTTCGCGCTTTTCACGATGCACACTCTCCCCCAGAGATTTTGACCACCGGGCAAACGCTGCCGCGCAGCAGCGGCCCGGCTTTAGATTTTAGATAATGAGCATACCTCAACGCGATGAGGTGACGGGGGAGCAAATTCTGGCGGGTTTTCTACGAGTGATAAGAGTGGAAAAAACCTAATGCGCGGCAACCGCGACGCGAATCTTGGTTTCGCCGATGCGAAATTCGGCGCATTCGTTCAAGCGGGCAGCCAGGACCCGTTTTTCGCCGATGTAGGTCCCGTTGGTGGATCTTAAATCGCGTAATAGGACCGAATCGTTTTTTACTTCGATAGCGCAATGCAGCCGGGAGACCTTGGGATCGTCGACTTCGATATCGGCTCCGCCACGCAGTCGCCCAATTGTGACGAGCGGGACGGTCATATCGCATTCCACGCCGCGGGACATGCCCTGGATCACCGAAATCTGGATCGATTTATGGTCCGGCAAGTCGAGACCAGCCGCTCGCGATTCATCCGAACGCTCCACGCGGGTGGCGCCGAACTGGCGCTCGGCATCCAGGATGGGATTGAATTCGATGGTTGAAGAGTTTTGATCCGGGGGCGTCAAATCCACCACCGAGCTCTGGGCGCACATCCAGCAGCGAACTTGAGCCATCCTGCGGCCTGCGTTCCGCGAATCATCGAGTTCGATTTGAGCGGCACAGTGGGGGCATCGGGCGCGCATGGGACAACTATGGTCCTGGCTCGCGCAGGTGGCTATGGTACGAAGAGGCTAATCTGCGGTTCGCTGGCGATCGACTTTTTTCGATGCCAGCGCAATCGCCCGTAAGAGCACAATACTGCATCTCGATTTGCGAGATGCTTGGATTTCTTATTAACCGTAATGAATGTAGGCACTTAGACATAGTATCAAGGCCATGGAATGCACGCTTGCCGTGGAAAGCAGCGTGTATTATACTGCATCTTGCCCATATGAGCCGCCTCTCCCTTCCTGCTCGGCCGTTAGCCCCCACGGAGCCGGTCGGAGCTTTGCACGATGCCGAATTTCTACTGTTCGTGGGCCACAAAGTCCGCGAAGCACGCAGCCGCCGCGGAATGACTCGGAAAATGTTAGCCCACGAGGCGGAGGTCTCGGAGCGGCATCTGGCTCAACTCGAACTGGGCGAAGGCAACGTGTCGATCGTGCTGCTGCGACGAATCACCACGGCATTGAACATCCCGATCGCCGAGGTTTTCACGACCGCGAGGCCCAACGCAGAGGCCGAAGATGCGCTTCGCCGGATTCTGGAACGGATTCCAGGCGCGCAGCTCGAATCGGTCGTATCGCGCCTGCGCCGCGAGTTTGGAGAGAATGACCTGGCGCGACGCGGACGAATCGCTTTGATCGGCTTGCGCGGGGCGGGAAAATCGACGCTCGGCTCAAAACTGGCGGAAGAGCTCGGAATTCCGTTCGTCGAACTCGACCAGGAAATCGAAAAAGACGCAGGGATGGACTTGGCGGAGATTTTTTCCCTGTACGGGCAGACGGGCTACCGGCGCATCGAGCAGAAAACGCTCGACCGCGTTTTGCGGGAACACGCGCGCGCGGTGATATCAATTGGCGGCGGGGTGGTTTCCGAAAAAGAAACCTACGATCAACTGCTGTCCAACTGCTTCACCGTCTGGATCAAGGCCCATCCAGAGGAACATATGTCGCGCGTGGTGGCTCAAGGCGATTTTCGCGCGATGGCGGATAACGCCGAGGCCATGGAAGATCTTCGCCGGATTCTCGAGGCGCGCGAACCGCTGTACCGCCGCGCGGATGTGGAACTGGAAACCTCGCGCGAGACCGTGGTCCAGAGTTTTTTGAAATTGAAACAGGCCGTGCAATCTTTTGGAAAGTAGGAGGACGCGTGGACGTGGCCACAACGCAGCAAACCCAGCAGGAATTTGTTCCGGTCGACTATCAAACCGATCCATCGAAATATAAACACTGGCGCATCTCCTACGAGGCGCCGGTGGCGACGCTGACCATGGATGTGAACGAAGAAGGCGGGCTGCGTCCCGGTTACAAGTTGAAATTGAATTCTTACGATCTGGGCGTGGATATCGAACTCCACGACATCCTGCAGCGCGTGCGCTTCGAACATCCGGAGATTCGCACGGTGGTCCTGACCAGCGCGAAGAATCGGGTGTTCTGTTCCGGGGCGAACATTTACATGCTGGGTCTTTCCTCCCACGCCTGGAAAGTCAATTTCTGCAAATTCACCAACGAAACCCGCAATGGTATTGAGGATTCCAGCGCGCATTCCGGTTTGAAGTTTCTCGCGGCCTTGAACGGAACTACGGCGGGCGGCGGATACGAACTGGCGCTGGCCTGCGACGAGATTGTATTGGTCGACGACCGTTCGTCGGCAGTGAGCCTTCCCGAAGTGCCCCTGCTCGGCGTCCTGCCCGGAACCGGTGGTTTGACCCGCCTGACCGACAAACGAAAAGTGCGCCGCGATCACGCCGATATTTTTTGCACCAACGCCGATGGAGTAAAGGGACAGCGCGCCAAGGATTGGGGTCTGGTGGACGACTCGATCAAGACGCAAGCATTCGCGGAACACATCAAGCAACGAGCGGCAAAATTGGCCGAGTTGAGCGATCGTCCGGCCGGCGCGAAGGGTATTGAATTGGCGCCAATCAGCCGAACCGTGGATGAATCCGGCCGGCACTATAAATATGTGGACGCGAAGCTCGACCGCGAAGCGCGGACCGTGACCCTCACGGTTCACGCGCCAGAATCTTGCGAACCGATGACCCTCGATGCCGCGTTGGCTGCGGGCGCGCAATGGTGGCCACTGCAAATGGCGCGGGAATTGGACGACGCGATTCTCGGATTGCGCACCAGCGAAGCGGATCTGGGCTTGTGGATTCTGAAAACGGCCGGAAGCGCCGACGCCGTGGTGAAAATGGACGAATTCATTCTCGCCAATCAGGGAAATTGGTTCGTGCGGGAAGTTCTGGGCATGATGCGCCGGACATTCGCGCGCCTGGATGTGACTTCACGGTCGATGTTCGCCCTGGTGGAACCGGGATCATGCTTCGCGGGGACGTTGCTGGAATTTGCGCTGGCTGCTGATCGCGTGTACATGCTGGACACGCCGGAAGGATCGGAAAAAACCGCGATGAAGCTTTCGGCGATGAACTTCGGCGCCTTGCCGATGGTGAATCACCTGCCGAGGCTCGCCGCGCGCTTTTATGGCGATGATGCGCAACTGGAAAAGCTGCGCGCCATGAAGGGGCAAGCGTTAGGCGCGCAAGACGCGCTCGGAGCGGGCCTGGTAACTGCGGCGTTGGACGAACTCGACTGGCAAGATGAAGTGCGCCAGGCGATCGAATCACGCACTGCGCTATCGCCCGATGCCTTGACCGGCATGGAAGCGAACCTGCGGTTTGGACTGCCGGAAACTTTGGAGACCCGAATTTTCGCGAGACTTTCGGCCTGGCAAAACTGGGTTTTCGTTCGACCCAACGCCGTGGGAGAAAGCGGCGCGTTAAAAGTCTACGGAACTGGCGCGCCAGTGAAGTTCAAGTGGGAGCGGGTTTAAGTCTGTCGTATTCATAATTTCGGAATCAGGAGACGGGCATGATCGATTACACCGAAAAAATTCCGAACAACGTCGATCTGGGACGCGACCGGGTATTGCAGCGCGCACTGGAACATTGGCAGCCGGCGTATATGAATTGGTGGTACGACATGGGTCCCAGCGAGAGCCACGCGCTGGAAGTGTATCTGCGCACGGCGATGAGCGTGGAACCGGACGGCTGGGCCCAATTTGGCTACGTGCGCATGCCCGAATACCGCTGGGGCATATTTTTGCAGCCCCGTGATGCGAGCCGGCAGGTCAATTTTGGGGTGCACAAAGGCCAAGCCGCGTGGCAGGAAGTTCCGGGTGAATATCGCTCGACGCTGCGGCGGGTGATCGTCACTCAAGGAGACACCGAGCCAGCTTCGGTGGAGCAACAGCGTCTACTCGGAATGTGCTGCCCTTCGCTCTACGATCTGCGAAATATTTTCCAAGTGAACGTCGAAGAAGGCCGCCATCTGTGGGCCATGGTTTATCTGCTGCACCGCTATTTCGGCCGCGATGGCCGCGAAGAAGCCGAAGCACTGCTCGATCGCCGCTCCGGAGACGCGGACAATCCGCGCATCCTCGGCGCGTTCAATGAGCCGACGCCGGACTGGCTCGCATTCTATATGTTCACGTTTTTTACCGACCGCGACGGAAAGTTCCAGCTTTCGGCGCTGGCCGAATCCGGTTTCGATCCGCTCGCGCGCACCTGCCGTTTCATGCTGACCGAAGAAGCCCATCACATGTTCGTCGGCGAAACGGGAGTGAGCCGGATTTTGCAACGGACCTGCGAAGTGATGAGCGAGCACAAAGTCTCAGCCCCGGCCGACGTGCGGGCGCTGGGAGTGATCGACCTCGAAACCATGCAGAAGTATTTGAATTTCCACTTCAGCGTGACGATCGACTTGTTTGGCTCAGATGCATCATCGAACGCCGCGAGCTACTACACGACCGGACTGAAGGGCCGCTACGACGAGACGAAGATCGACGACGATCACGTTTTGACCAACGCGGAATATCCGGTGTTCGAAGTTTCCGGAAACAAAATTGTCTCGCGCCAGGTTCCGGCCCTGACGGCGCTGAACGAACGTCTGCGCGATGACTATATCGCCGAGATTCAGGCCGGCGTCGACCGCTGGAACAAAATCATCGAAAATGCCGGAATTCCCTTCCGGCTGGTGCTGCCACACAAAGGATTTCACCGCCAGATTGGAAACTTCGCAGGGAAACACATCAGCCCGAACGGAGAAGTTCTGACCAAGGAAGCGTGGGAGAACCACCAGAACAACTGGCTGCCCAGCGCGGAAGACCAGCAGTTCGTGCAATCCCTGATGCGCGGCCGGGTGATCGAACCCGGTAAATTCGCCAACTGGATTGCCCCGCCCATTCGCGGAATTAACCGCCAACCGTTGAACTTCGAATACGTTCGCTTCAATTGAAATAAAAAATCGACCGCGCTCGATACGAATTCACCGTCCAGTCATCGAAGCGTAACACGGTGCGTTTAGAAATGATTCCGTATCGTTGTGTGCGTTGACGCCTCAGGACTGCGCACTCCGCTGAAGCCGCCGAACCTATGCGCTGTTTGAAATTTGCACTTCTAGCGATCGCTGTCGCCGGGCTAGCGCCGCGCTCATTGCGAGCGCAGATCGCGGCCCAAGACGCATGCCCGCGCCCCGCACCCGGAGCGATCGTCGCCGAACCGGCGGATCTGCGCAGCGTGCATGGCGAATTGAATGTGCACTTTTCGTTCCGCCGCGAAGTGGAGGCGTCTGGCGCCACCCGCTACTGCTATGTAGCGCAGAACGGCGAAGAATCGCCCACGCTGCGGGTCCATCCAGGCGACACGTTGGTCATTTCATTGAAGAACGAAATGGCTGCGGAAGAAAAAGAATCGAACGCCAGTGCCCAGGGCGCCGGCGCAACGATGCCAAGCATGACCCACCACGAAGCCGCCGGGAGCTGCGCGGGCGGCGGCGTGATGGCCGCATTTGCCACCAATCTCCATTTTCATGGGCTGGCCATTCCTCCGAAGTGCCATCAGGACGAGGTGCTGACCACGTCGGTTCTGGCGTCCGACGCTCCGTACGAATATCGCGTGCAAATTCCGGCGAATCAGCCCCCGGGTCTGTATTGGTATCACCCGCATCTGCATGGATTCAGCAAGGTCCAAGTACTGGGTGGCGCGTCAGGCGCGCTGATCATCGAAGGAATTGAACGTGCGAATCCGGCACTGGCGGGCTTGCCGGAACGCGTCATCGTCATTCGCGATCAGGACTTACTGAATCCAAACGCCGCGCCAGCGCAGACCGGCGAGGCAGCGCCAGCGATTGTCCTCGATCCGGATGGCGATGCGCGAAACACCGGCTCGGGCACCGGCAAACCGGCGAAAGACCTTTCCGTAAATTTTGTCCCGGTGCCGTACCCAAACTATGAGCATGCGTTAATCCAGGGAAAAGCCGGCGAAAAGCAGCTCTGGCGCATCTTGAACGCTTCCGCAATCACCTATTTGAATCTGCAAATGCTTTGGAACGGTTTGCCTCAGGATTTCGGAGTGGTAGCGCTGGACGGCGTGCCGATCAATGCCAATGGCCAGGGCCGGGGAATCGTTTACGAAAACCATGCGGGCGTTCCTCCCGGAGGCCGGGCAGAATTCGTGGTTACACTTCCAGCGGAAGGCGTAAAGGCGGAGCTACTGACGCGCAGCGTAAACACCGGAGCTGGCGGCGAAAACGATCCAGTCCGGCCGCTGGCTTCGATTGTAGGATCGAAGAACGCTCCCGCGCTTCAATCCAAGCTTGCCGCTGCGCCCGAACCGCTGCCGAAATCGAATCTGCCGTGGCTCGGCAGCGTTCAGCCCGCGCACGAACGGCGTCTCTATTTCACTGAGAAATTGCAGGATCCCAACGATCCGAACAGCCCTACCACTTTCTATATTACGGTTGAAGGACAGCAGCCGGTTGCCTTCGATCCTAATTCCTCGACACCGAATATCGTCGTGCGTCAGGGAGACGTGGAAGACTGGTATATCGAGAACCGCACGCAGGAGCTGCACGCGTTTCACATTCACCAGATTCATTTCATGCTGACGGAATGGTTTGGCGTCACCGTCAACGAACCTTTCCTGCGCGACGTAATCAACGTGCCCTTCTGGGATGGGAAGACCAAGAAATATCCGAGCGTAAAGCTCCGCATGGATTTCCGCGATCCGGCGATCGTCGGCGTGTTTCCGTATCACTGCCACCTGCTGGAACATGAAGATGGCGGGATGATGGGTTTAGTACGAGTGGAACCTTCCGAAGCGATGGGGGCCACCATCCAAAATCCGCAAAATACGGTGGGTTCCGCGACCCAGCAGCCGTAATCGCGGCCGCGCACCGAGTTTTTATTGCTCATTCACACAATTTAAACACGCGCCGCGTATCCACATAGAACGCGTTCGATCCCCAAACGAGTGAGCAGCTCGGATTGCTGCGTTTTGCCTGCGAAGTTCTGGGATTGGGCCCGAAATTGACCAATTGAGGAGAATTCATGATTTGTAAAAATCTACGCTGGATGGCTGCTTTGACCATGGCCGCGAGCCTGGCCATTACGCCATCCGTTACGCTCGCCGCTCCGGGTGCTAATGGAGGAGCCAATGGCAACGCCGCTGCCGCCGCTGCCCCCACCACCACGCCAATCAAGCATGTGGTGGTCATCTTCCAGGAAAACGTTTCTTTCGACCACTATTTCGCAACATATCCCAACGCCGAAAATCCCGAAGGCGAACTCAAATTCAAAGCCAAGAACGCTACTCCTGCCGTGGACGGCTTGAGCCAGGGCCTGCTCGAACACAACCCCAATTCCATCCAACCTTTCCGCCTCGACGTAAGCCAAAACTACACCTGCAGTCAGGATCACGATTACATGCCGGAACAGCAAGCCTTCGATAGCGGCTTGATGGACAAGTTCCCCGAATTCACCGGCGCGTCCTGCGGCTCCGCATATCCCGACGTACAGAATCTGAACACCGGCGTCGTGATGGGGTATTTCGACGGCAACACCGTCACCGGCCTATGGAACTACGCTCAGAATTTCGCGATGAGCGACAACTTCCACGGAACCAATTTCGGGCCTTCCACGGTTGGAGCCATCAACGTGGTCTCCGGCATGACCGGCGGAGTGGACCCGACGACCAGCAAGAACAACGCGAACGATGAAGTGATCGCTGGCAGCGTGATCGGCGACCCTGACGGGGCGTTCGACGATTGCAGCAGCACCGACGTAGTGGGCATGAAGAGCACCAACCAGAACATCGGCACCTTGCTCAGCGCGCGTGGTATTTCCTGGGGATGGTTCCAGGGCGGATTCACACCATCGTCCGTGGTCAACGGCAAAGCGGTCTGCGCCACCACCACCAACCGCATCGATGGCACGCCCGAAACCGCCTACAGCGCGCACCACAATCCGTTCAACTATTACCTGGCGACTTCCAACCAGCATCACACCGCCCCGAAGAATCTGGCGGAAATCGGTAACGCGGGCCAGGCGAATCACCAGTACGACCTCAGCTGGTTCATGAAGGCCGCCGCTGCCGGAAAATTGCCGGCGGTGAGCTACCTCAAGGCCAACCGCGCGCAGGATGGCCATCCCGGAAACTCTTCGCCGCTGGACGAGCAGGTTTTCATCACGACCATCATCAACTTCCTGCAGACCCTGCCGGATTGGAGCAGCACGGCCGTGATCATTACCTACGACGACTCCGATGGCTGGTACGACCACGCCATGAGCCCGATCCTGGACCAGTCCAACTCCGCGCAGGACGCTTTGACCGCCACCAGTGCCTGCGGCAACGGCGCCAGCGCCCTGGAAGGAATTCAAGGCCGTTGCGGCTACGGCCCGCGTCTGCCGTTGTTGGTCGTGTCACCGTATGCCCGATCGAACTACGTGGACAGCACCCTCACCGATCAAAGCTCGGTGGTTCGCTTTATCGAAGAGAACTGGGCGCTGCCGCAGATTGGCAACGGATCGTTTGATCAGTTCGCCGGCACGCTTTTCAATATGTTTAATTTCAACAACCCGCCCAACAAGACGTTGATGCTGAACCCGTCGACGGGGCAGGTGGTTCCCGAGACGGCCGACGCAAAAGGCGGCAAGTAAAAGCCGCAAACGCCGAAAACTCAAACTGGCTCGGGCGCGGTATTCGCCCGAGCCAGTTTTTTTTGGTTTGCGAAAATTCCAGTTACAATGTTGTTTGCAGGATAGGCAGTGGTGCAGCCAATGAAAAACCCCCGTCTCGTGCTTTTCGTCACGCTCCTAGCCCTCGGGACAATGGTTCCTGGCAGCGCGTCCGCACAAACCAAGCCCACACCGACCGGCGAAATCGTCGCGCGGGTGAACGACCAGGTCATCACGCTCGCCGAGTATCAGAAGGCCGAGCAGCAATTGCGCGACGAAGCGGCCCAGGATTGTCAGGGCTGCCCGCCGGAAAAAATTGAGGCCCAGTTCAAAGCCCAGCAAAAAGATCTGCTGCGCGGCTTGATCGATCAGGTGCTGATGGTCCAGCGCGCCAAAGACATGGGCATCAGCGTCGAATCGGACCTGAACAAGCGCCTCGACGAAGTCCGTAAGGAGAACGGCCTGGCCAGCCTGGCGGATTTGCAAAAGGGCGTCGAATCTTCCGGCCTCCGTTGGGAGGATTACAAAACTACCCTGCGCAATGCGATGTTACAGAAAGAAGTGGTACGCCGCGAAGTCGGCTCGCATCTCGACGTTTCCAGCGACGAAGTGAAGCAATACTATGAATCGCATCCGCAGGAATTCACCCCGCCCGAGCGCGTGATTCTCTCCGAAATTTCACTCAGCACCGAAGGCAAGAATCCCGACGAATTGGAGGCCGTGCGCAAAAAAGTCGAAGGTCTGCGCTCCAGCGTCCTCAACGGCGACGATTTCCATCAAGTGGCCGCGATGTATTCCCAGGGCAGCACCGCGAAAGACGGCGGCAACCTGGGCACCTTCGCTAAAGGCCAACTCGCGCCGCAGATCGAAGCGATTGTCTTCCAGTTGGGCAAAGGCCAGCTCAGCGACGTGATCCAAACCCGCACAGGCTTCGAATTTTTCAAAGTCGAAGATCATCTTCCGTCCACGTTGCAGCCCATGGAGCAGGTCGAAACCGCAATTCGCAACACGCTCTCCGCCCAGAAAATGCAGCCGCGCATCCGCGAATACCTCGCCGAACTCCGCGAACAAAGTTACGTGACCGTGCAGCCCGGCTACACCGACACCGCCCTGCTGATCTGATCCGTCGTCGCGTGGGTGGACCAACACTCGTCAACGCTTTCTTTCTTTTTTCGGAATTGTGTACGAGGCACCCACAAAAGTCCCACATCCCAACTTCCTCATCAAATTAGCCGGTGATAAACGGATTTACTTACACCCATCGGAACCGCGACGTTCCCGCCGATCTTTCAGACATGGTCTCCGATAACGGGAATTAAACTGCGTGGCCGAGTAGCCTATCGGGCGATTGCCTGCATTAAGACGCTAGGGTAAGATGCACACCCTGTGCCGGATACTCCCTCCATAGAACCTCGCACCGTCTCCCACTACAGCGTCTTGGAAAAATTAGGCGGTGGTGGAATGGGCGTGGTCTACAAGGCCAAGGACACACGCCTGGGACGGAATGTTGCGCTCAAATTTCTCCCCGACGACATTTCCCACGACCCGCAAGCGACCGAGCGATTCCGGCGCGAAGCGCGCGCTGCCTCCGCACTGAATCATCCCAATATCTGCACGATTTACGATATTGGAGAATTCGAAGGCCGGCCGTTTATCGCCATGGAACTGCTGGAAGGAAAAACGCTGAAGCACCGCATCTCCGGAAAGCCTATTGAAATATCCGAACTCCTGGAGATTGCGATTCAAATTGCCAATGGGCTCGACGCGGCGAATTCGAAAGGAATCGTGCACCGCGACATCAAACCGGCGAATATTTTCCTGGTGGAGCGCGGACAGGCGAAGATTCTCGATTTTGGCTTGGCCAAACTGGGCGCGACACCGCATGCCGCCGAATCGGCGGGCGCTGCAGCCATGCATACGCAAACGCGTGTACTGCACGATGATCAACTCACCAGCCCGGGAAGCGCGCTGGGCACGGTGGCCTACATGTCACCGGAACAGGCCCGCGGGGAAGAGTTGGATGCGCGCTCGGATTTATTTTCGCTGGGCGTTGTGCTCTATGAGATGGCGACTGGCTCTGTTCCGTTTCCGGGCGCAACCTCGGCCGTTATTTTCGATGGAATTCTGCGCTCTGCTCCCGTTCCCGCGAAGCAACTGAACCCGCGTATCCCTGCGGCGTTGGAAAATATATTCGAGAAGACGTTGGAGAAAGATGCCGATCTTCGTTACCAGACCGCCGCCGAACTTCGTGCGGACCTGAAGCGGATGAAACGAGACCTGGATTCCAGCCGCCGACCGTC
Organism: uncultured Acidobacteriota bacterium; assembly: GCA_963737765.1. Classification (GTDB taxonomy): domain Bacteria; phylum Acidobacteriota; class Terriglobia; order Acidiferrales; family UBA7541; genus Palsa-295. Next base: position 88,078 of record CAVTTY010000010.1, on the reverse strand, counting down.
GGCCGAAAAGAGCGAGGTATCAAATGCGCAGGCATCCGGCGCCACCGCCGCGAAGAAGTCGGTTGCCGTCCTGTATTTCGAGAATCAGAGCGGCGCGAAGGAAGATGAATACTTGCGCGACGGGATCACGGAAGACGTGATCACCGAACTATCCAAAATCCGCGGACTGAACACCTTTTCGCGCCCTACCGTTTTGGCGTTTCGGGACAAGGCGGTAACTCCCGCGCAGATTGGACAACAGCTCGGAGCGGCCTACGTTCTAACGGGCACCCTGCGACGCGCCGGCGCTCGAGTGCGAATCAGCGCGCAACTCGTGGACACACACACCGATTTTCCGCTTTGGTCTGATCGCTTCGACCGGGAGATGAAGGACGTTTTCGAGGTTCAGGACGAAATGGCGCGCAAGATCGCCGAGGCTCTGCGTGTAACACTTTCGCCGCAGGAATTGGAGGCCTTGGCCGACAAGCCGACGGAAAATCCGCAAGCTTACGATCTCTACTTGCGCGGTAAACGTTACGCGCGTCGATTGACCCGGCAGGACGTGGAGTTCGCCCTGCAGATGTTCGAAAACGCGGTGTCCTTGGATGCCAGCTTCGCCCTCGCGTACGCCGCCTGCGCCAACGCGTGCGCCATGTACTACTCACTCTTCAGCCGCGATGCGGTGTGGATCGAGCGCGCCCGGGAGGCTTCCGGCAGGGCCGTGGCTCTGCGTTGGGACTTGCCCGAGACGCACCTCAGCCAGGCTTGGGTACTCTACGCCGCGGGATTGTACGACGAGGCCGTGCGCATGGTGAAAAAAGCGATTGAGCGCAAACATGACTGCGATGGCGCCTATTATTTGTACTGCCGCGCGCTTTTCGCCGCTGGGCGGTATCAGGAAGTTATGGACATTGCAGAAGCCGCCACCAAGGCAAGCGGCGAGGACTACAACGTTTACGTGCCCATCAGAAACTGTCTGGGCGCCATGGGGAACGAACCAGCTAAGCTTAAAATGACGCAGAGATTCTGCGTTGCGCTCGAAAACCATTTGCGACAAGTGCCGGAAGACGCGAGAGCGCGCATTCTGCTGGGCGGCAACTACGCCGACTTGGGACGACCGGACGATGCTATCCGCGAACTGAACCTGGCCGTTACGCTGCGTGCAAACGAGGCGTCGATCCTCTACAACGCAGCTTGCGTGTATTGCTTGTTGAAAAAAAAGACAGAAGCCATGGACGCCCTGCGTAAAGCCTGGGAAGCGGGTTCGAAGGACGCCGTGTGGACGCGCCGCGACCCTGACCTCGTTCTCCTCCATGGAGACCCGGAGTTTGAACGGCTTTACCCGGAAAAGTCAGAAACACCGCGCGCTCCTATCTAGATCGATTTGCCGAAACGGGCGTCGGACTCCCGCAGAAGTCCCCACAGTGAAGGAAGTCGATGGTTCTCAATCCCGCTAAGTCGTTGAAAAGATGGTGGGGCTGGGGAGAGTCGAACTCCCGACCTAAGGTTTAGGAAACCTCCGCTCTATCCAACTGAGCTACAGCCCCGCGCGGGACATTTTAGCAGAATTGAGGACAGGCGCTTCGGACGATTGGCGGATGAGTTAGGCGGCTTCGTTAAAGGTGTCGCGCTTCTTGTAGGCGAGATAAAAAAGGCCGAAGGTGATCACTGCCGGCGGAAACATCAAGATCAGGATTCCGCTGTTGATGGCGTGGATGGTACGCGGGCCGGAAGCGGCGGCGTTCTGATAGCACATGGCGCAGCTTTGCGCGCCCAGCGACGCGGGGCTGGCGATGAACGCCAGCGCGGCCAAAATCTGTGCGGACCGTTTCACAATCGTCTTACGTGTTCCGTTCATCGCTGTCCCCTTCCGCCTTCAATTTACTCCCCGAGCATGCGCCTGTCCACCGTTTATGCGCGATGGCCCGTTACTCTGGCGCCAGGGCCGATGGCCGCTTGTGTTTCCTTTCCTTTTCCGTATCCTCAAGGACGGATTCCAACTGTCGACGGCGGCAAGCGCGAGGGCTCAAATGAAATATCGGAAATTGGGACGGACCGGCATTGCAGCCAGCGACCTATCGTATGGCCTGTGGGGCATGAGCGGGTGGAGCGGCTCCGACGATGCGGGCTCGCTGCAATCGCTGCAGGCCTCGGTCGATCTGGGCTGCAATTTTTTCGACACCGCCTGGGCCTACGGAAACGGCAAGAGCGACGGGCTGCTGGGCGAAACTCTGGCGCGCAATAAAAATAAACGTCTCTTCAGCGCGTCGAAAATTCCGCCAAAGAACGATCGCTGGCCGGCCAAGCCGGAGTACGCCTACCAGGACGTTTTTCCCCACGACCATGTAATGAAATACGCGAAGAACATCCGCGAAAACTACGGGTCGATTCGATCGACGTGCTGCAATTCCATGTGTGGGACGACAGTTGGACGGACGAGGCCGAGTTTCGCGAGACGGTGGAAGAATTGAAATCTTCCAAATTGATTCGCTGGTTCGGATTGAGTCTGAACCGCTGGGAGCCGGCGAACGGAATCGCCGCGATCCGCACGGGGCTGGTTGACGCCGTGCAGGTGATCTACAACATTTTCGATCAGGCGCCGGAGGACGAATTGCTTCCGGTTTGTCGGGAACTCAACATTGGAGTAATCGCGCGCGTGCCGCTGGACGAAGGCAGCCTGGGCGGCAAGATGACCTTGGAGACGAGATTTCCAGCCGACGACTGGCGCGCAAGCTATTTCGGGCCGGAGAATTTGAAGCCGACGATCGAGCGCGTCGAAGCACTGAAGAAAATCGTGCCGGCGGGCATGACGTTGCCCGAAATGTCGCTGCGTTTCATTCTCTCGAATCCGGACGTGAGCACCACCATCATCGGCATGCGCAATTTGAATCACGTGAAGGAAAATTTTGCCGCGAGCGACGCGGGGCCGCTCGACCAAGCGCTGCTCGCCGAATTGAAGAAGCACCGCTGGGATCGCGTTCCGAAGCCTTGGGCCGACTAGTCCGCCGTCACCACTGGGCCAACTATTTCGTGGGCTTCGGCACCATCGCAGTTTCGCTCGGCGTAAGCTCGTAGTGATGTGGGACCGGCTGAGAATCGGCACGCTGACGAGCCAGCGCCCGGTCGGAAGCCGCCGCCAGCTCTTTGATGGTTTCCGGGGTGACTTGATCCGCGGGCTTGACCATCAGATCGTAGATCTGCAGGTCGAGGGTGCCTTTGATTTGCGTGTCGATCCCCACGCGCCGCGCCTGCTGGAGCATCGGCGTTTCGAGCAGCGCCAGATTCACGCCGGCGGCCAGTTGTTCCGCGGGAAAAATTCCCACCTCCTGACCGTCAATACGCAACTGATAAGAGCCGTGCGGAAGTGCGCTGACTCGCAGCGTTTCCATATCCAGCGCAGTGATCAGATCGGAAGAAGAAAGCGCGAGCTGCAGGATCGGATCGGTGTCCAGCGGACCAAGCGGAAGCGGCAACGATTTATCCATCTGGGTCCAGCGCAAATGATTGGCGTTCTTCGCCAGTTCGGTCACTTCCGTATTTGAAACCTGGGCCGTCGGCTTGGTTCCCGCGTCGACGTGCACAAATGTCACTTCCGGCTTGGCGCCCCACGATTTCAGCAGATTCTCGGCCATGATCCAATGAATCGCCGGACCGGGATGGATGCGATCGGGAATCAGCAGCGTGTCGAGTGCGGCTTTTTTCGCTTGGGCGTTTTCCAGAGCCTGCACCACGGGCGCATTGAGATCGGCCACGCCCAAATGCTTTTCTGCCGCCAAGTCGCCTACGAATTCACCAAAGCGCTGCAAGACTTTGTTATAGCCGCCGACGAGCATTTCGGGGCGCGTCACATCATCGTACGCTGAGGGTTTGATCAGCGTCAGGCGCGCCTGCGGACAATTCTTTTGAATCGCATCGACGATCGAAACATAGCCGGTCTGATAGCTCGTGAAAATTTTGGGATCATACGCCTGATAAAAACCGTCATTCATGCCGAGCATGATGGTCACGACCGTCGGCTGGTGATCGAAAACGTCGCGATGCAGCCGCAGATCGATGGGTCCATACTTGCCGCCGCTGACTTTGTCGCCGCCGACGCCGGAGTGGAAAAACAAGACCTTGCGGCACCGGAAACCGGGTTAGCACAAAGGTCTCGATGTCGCTGGTGTACAGCCGTTGCTCCGTGATGCTGTCGCCGTAAAAAACGACCCGGTCGCCATCGACAATCGCGAAATCGGTGGCGCTCGTGGATTGCTGCGCTTGCGCGGTAGCACAAAGGAAAAATACTGCCACAACCAACCAGAGTCGCTTGATCATGAATACTCCGAGCGTCGAGTCTGCCAGAAAAGCACCGCGTCCTGAACCTCGAATTTGGGATCGGTTGGCGGCCCACGGCCATCGCACACGCTGGCAGGCGCGCGAGAGAAGAGCTGCGGGATGTGGCATACTTATTAGACACGCCGCGAATTCGCTTACGTGGGGTGCATTAGGATACTTGCCATCACGGGCCGAGCCGCATTTGGTCCGTTGCTGATTCGATGAACGCCCGGAAAACAATTCGGAAGAAACTGCTCGCGGTGCATCGCAAACTGCGCGAGGCCCGCATGCTGGTGAAGGGCCTCCTCTCCACGCGCCATCCCGTGCTGGTGCACATTATTCCCATCCGGCGCTGCAATCTGGCCTGCACTTACTGCAACGAGTACGACGATTTCTCGAAGCCGGTGCCGACGGAAGAAATGTTCGCGCGCATCGACCGCCTGGGCGCGATGGGCACGTCGATCATCACCATCAGCGGCGGCGAGCCCTTGCTGCATCCCGACCTGGACGCGATCATCGCGCGGATCCGCAAAAACGGAATCATGGCCGGGATGATCACCAACGGTTATCTGCTGGTCGCCGATCGCATCGAGAAGCTGAACCGCGCGGGACTGGAATATCTGCAAATCAGCATCGACAACGTGAAGCCGGACGAAGTCTCGAAGAAAAGTTTGAAGGTACTGGACCAGAAGCTGGAATTGCTGGCCAAGCACGCCGAGTTTCAGGTGAACATCAATTCGGTGCTGGGCAGCGGCGTCGCCGACCCGGAAGATGCGCTGACCGTCGCGCATCGCGCGGTCGAGCTGGGCTTCACTTCCACCGTGGGAATTCTGCACGATCACAACGGACAGTTGGAGCCGCTGGGGCCACGCGAACAGGAAATCTTTGAAGAAATCATCTCGCTCGGAAAGCGCTCGTTCACCCGCATCAACAAATTTCAACACAATATCGCCAAGGGTCTCGAAAACGATTGGCGGTGCCGCGCCGGCGCGCGCTACCTCTACATCTGCGAAGACGGTTTGGTGCACTACTGCTCGCAACAGCGAGGGTATCCCGGTGTGCCGCTGCTCGAATACACCGATGAACAGCGCCAGCGCGAATTTTTGACCAAAAAAGGCTGCGCGCCGCGCTGCACCGTTTCCTGCGTGCATCAGACTTCGGCCATGGATTCCTGGCGCAGTCCGCAGACCTTCGACCACGGCTCAGCGGCCCCGGCCCAGGGACTGGTGCAACTGACCGGATCCACGTCGCGGGATTAGATTTCGAAAGAAAGTTTGCGAAAGCGAAAACGCCCGTGCGGGTTACATCCTCATGCCGAAAGTTAGGGCGCAAGTTCACACCATTTAAAGGATCGAATTGATGAGTCCCGTCGTATGGCTGGCGATTGGCGTGCTGGCTATTTTGGTGATTGGCGCGATGGTCTGGAATGCCGGCCGCCGCGCCGACGCGCAATTGTCTGCGGTCCGCCAGGAAATGCAACACTCGCTCGTCGCGCAGAACCAATCCGTCAGCTCGCAAATCAATCATCTGACCCAAACCGTGACGACCCAGCTCGGTCAGGTCCGCCAGGAATTACACGCCGGCGTAGCATCTTCCGGCAAACTCGCCAGCGACGCCCAAATCGCCATCGCCCAGCAAATGCACACCTCCAACGAGACGATCCGCGAAGATGAGTCACCAGTTGGGTGAGGTTCAGCAGGCGGGCCGAGAGTTCTCGCAAGCGACGCAAACTCTGCAACAGGTGCTGAGCGGAGCGAAGACGCGCGGGACCCTGGGGGAAGTAGCCCTGGAGAGGCTGCTGCAGGACGCGCTGCCACAGAGCGCCTATGATGCCCAGCATCGATTTGACTCGACCGGCGCAATTGTGGACGCGGTGGTTCATATCGGCGAACGGATCCTCTGCGTGGATTCCAAGTTTCCCTTAGAATCGTATCGACGCCTGGCCGAAAACGTGGAGGGCGCGCGCAAGGATTTCTCGCTCGCGGTGCGCAAACACGCCGACAGCATCGCCGAGAAGTACATCCTGCCTCACGAGCACACCTTCGACTACGCGCTGATGTTCGTGCCCTCCGAAGGCGTGTACTACGAATTGTTGATGACCGAGGATGCGAAGGGCGGCCCGCTCGACGAATATTGCCGCACCAAAAAAGTCTTCCCTGTTTCACCCAACACTTTCTACATGTGCCTGAGCGCGGTCGTTATGAGTCTCCAGGGACAAAAAATCGAAGAAAACGCTCATCAAATTCTCGCGGGAATGTCGGGCTTGAAAAAGCAGTTTGAGGTTTTCGACGACGTGTACGAAAAACTCGGCAAACATCTGCGCAACGCGCAGCAAAGTTACGAAGAAGCCGACAGCCGCCTGAGCCGCACCCGCAATTCGCTGGAACAATTGACTCAGGGCGCGCTGGCTGAGCCTGAAATCAAATCGCTGAATCCCATCGCCGACGAAAAACTGTTCTGATCCCCGGCATCCCCGAATTCGGAATCGAGCGCTGCAATATTATTGCAGGGCGGTGCGAGCCGCTTCGAGCAGCGTCTTGAAGTCGCCCGCTACGGTCGCGGTCGCCATCACTTGCAGGTCGTGCGAAATTTTTCCGGTGTCGTGGGGATGCCGCTCGAGGTCGTGCGCGTAGCCGTTGATGCGGGATTTCCATTCCTTGGGAGCCACCGGGGCGGCGGCCAATAGATATCGACGCGCCGAGGCCGGATCGGCCGCGGGCAGTATCCGGGCCCGAAACGAAAAATCGCCGGCGCTGACGGCTTCGACGCTCACCTCGCCGGAGTTTCCGTTGCCCTCTCCCGAAGTCAGCAGACTCTGCGAGTCTCCGCGCAAAAAACGCAGCACTCCTGGAGTTCGATTCTCCACCAGCACGCGCAATGGCTGCTCGGACCCCTGAACGTGCAGAGCGAGTTTGCTCTTCTTGCCCGGAACCAGCGGCGGAATCGGCGGGTCGAAATGCAGGCTGACCAGAGTGGTGGCCGCTTCCCATTTTCCCGCCGAATTCTCGATCGTAATTTTTGCGGGCCCAGGAAGCGCTCGAGGGTTGGCGAGCACCACCACACATTCCGGGGACGCGGCGAGCACGAAGGCCCGCTCACCATTGATATTCACGCGGTTCGCGTCGGCTGGTTCCAGAAAATCCGCGCCACAGATCGAAAACTGATCGACCAGCGAAACGACGGGAGCCACGACGAGCGACAGTTTTCCGCCGGGCGCGGCGGACCCATCAACCAGCGCCGCGGAACTATTGCCGGACCCGCTGGCAATGATCACCGACCTATCGAGCGGCACAGTGAACGACGCTCGGCCCGTTTTGTCCGTCTTCAACTTCAGCGTATCTCCGATCGTTACGGTAATTCCATCCGCCAGCCGGCCGTCCACCCCAAGAACCGCAAGCGTAGCCATTTTGCCGGCGACTAATCGGGGCGGCAGCACAATCGAAACGGCCCAGGTGGTGAGCGCATTGGACTGCGCGTGTACGTAGCTTTCGAGCGGAGTAACGCAGCCGATCAAGGCCATCAGCAACCATAGAACGAGAGGGTTCATTCTCCGAGCGTAGCCGCTGACCGGGGATGGGCGTACGGAGAGACGCACCATTATTTTTGGGAGCGGGGGCGATCACCCGCTCATATACTTTGGCATCGCGAAAAATATTGAAGAGCTCGCCGTCGATCTCGTCGGCGCGTACGGAGGATTCCAGAATGCTCAATGCACGGTCGACCGGCACGGCGCGTTTATAGGGACGGTCGGAGGCGGTCAAAGCATCAAAAATGTCGCAGATGGTCATCAGCTTCGTCGGCAGCGGGATCTCGTCACCGCGCAGTTTGTAAGGATAGCCGGTGCCATTTAATTTTTCATGATGGGCGCGGGCGATATCCGGAATCCGGCGCAGCTCTTTGGTCCACGGAATCTGATTCAGGAAATTGAAAGTGTGAACCACGTGGGATTCGATCTGCTGCCGCTCGGCCGCGTCCAGACTCCCCTTGGGAATGGAGAGCAACCGAACTTCATCCGGATTGATGTAGGGCCGCTCAATCCCTTTGGTATCGATGTACGACTGGCGGGCGATGTCGCGCAACTGGCGAAACTTCCCTTCTTCCAGCAGCGTGGGCTCGTTTGTTTCGATAATAAATTGAAAATAATCTTCCAGCCGCGTCAGGCGCTGGTCGAAATCCTCGGTGAGCCGCGCGATTTCGGCCAGCGCGTCGCCGCGATCGCGTTCGATAAACATCTGAAGTTTGCGCCGCACCATGCCGGCTTCCAGGTCCTTGCGAATGTAGTCGAAGCGCTGCTTCAAGAGATCCATCTGGCCCGGGTAAAGTTTCTTGGCCTTGACCAGCACGTCCTCGCGCACGCCAACTTTGCCGAAATCGTGCAGCAAAGCCGCGTAGCGGATTTCTTTCATCTGCTCGGCATCGAAATGAGTGCCGCTGTATTTTCCGGTGGAAACGGAGTCCAGCGTTTCGGCGAACGCTTCGGTATAGGTGGCCACCCGCAGCGAGTGGCCGGAGGTCGTGGGGTCGCGCTGTTCAATCGCCGTGACCGCCGCCTGAACGAAGCCTTCGAATAGCGTCTCGATTTCCTGATAAAGCTTGCGGTTTTCGTAGGAAACCGCGGCTTGCGACGCCAAGGAGAGCGCGAGCTGCACGGATCGTTCCGGAAAAGATTGAACCTGCTCCGCGACCGTGGCTTCATTCGACAGACGCGCCGTGGAATCGCGCTTGGAATTGATGAGCTGCAGCACGCCCAGCACTTCGCCTTTGGGGTTGCGCATCGGCAGGGTGAGCAGCGATTTGGTCCGGTAGCCGGATTCACGGTCGTAGCGATCGTTGAAATGAAACGGCAAATCCTGCGGCAGATGATGGGCGTCGGCAAAATTCAAAACTTCGCCGTGGAGCGCCGTGTACCCCGCCATCGAATCTTCCGCGAGCGGCAGCGTAAATTCTTTGAAGGGAAAATCCACGCTGTCGTTCTGAGTGAGCATGAACCGAAGGTGGCGCTCGCGCCCGACTTCATCCACCAGATACAAGGAACCCGCATCCGCGCCGGTGATTTCCCGGGCCTTCCTTAGAATCAGAGTCAGCAAGGCATTGACATCGCGCTCGGAAGAGAGCGCCACGCCGATCTCGTTAAGCTGCTGCCGCTCGCGCTCGGCAATTTCCAGGCCTTCGGCCGCCGCCCTAGCGCGCTCGACGAGTTCCATATTTTCGAAGGCGATGGCGATGGTCTTTTCGAGTTCCCGCCGGGGCGCCGCGGCAGACGAGTACGCAAAAACCGCTGAATCGTCCGCGGATAATTTCGAAGTTGAAGTCGGCCCCGCGATCACGCCGACGATGCGGGCATGCGGGCCGGTGTTTCGTATGTGCCGCAACGACTCCGCGCTTTCCTTTTCAATATCCAGAAGAAAAACGCGAAGGCCGTCCGATTCTTTCGGTCCTGAGGTATCTTTAGAATCGCCCGCCGAAATCGGCCGCAGTTCGTACAAATCTTTCAACGACTCGGCCAGCAGCGCAGCCGCCGACCCGTGGCGATACCAGATTTGTTTTTTTCTCGACATGCGTAAGTTACGCCGCACCAAATGTAAGTATAGCGAACGCAGGTTGGACCGGCGGTGATTCTACCTCAAATCCCAGAATGGCGGTGCCGCGCAGCGCGTTGGCGCGATGGGCCCGACGCGGTTTGGCGCCTTGAATCACCGCGAACCGTTTGTTAGCCTTGCGCAGATTTGAATCGCTAAAACCAACCGCGGCTCGCTCGCCGGCGGACTGGCTCGAAGCGCCGCGATTCACATTCCCTTAATGGCCGAAGCTAAAACAGGTACGGTAGCAAAACTTCTTCGTGAATGGTGGGGCCACCGCGGCTCGCTGGGCATCAGTTTCGCCGTAATGGTTTTTGCCCTCTGCGTGTATTTCGCCACGTTCGTGGGCGAGCGGCCCATGCCGACCTTCGATTCGATCGACCGCCTGGAACTCAACACCCTCGACGCCCGGTTCCAATTCCGCGGCCGCGTTACGCCCGATCCGCGGATCGTGATTGTGGATATCGATCAGCATTCGCAGGAGCAGCTGGGCCGCTGGCCGTTCCCGCGAATCAATTTTGCGCACGCCCTGGACGCCCTCCGCGAAGACGGCGCCAAGGTGGTCGCTTTCGATATCACCTTCAGCAAAGCGGATGAAACCGCCCGGCCGCTGCAGGAGCTTTCCGCGGACCTCGCTTCCGGCAAAAAAGGAGCAGCCGGCCTAAATCCAACGGTCCAGCTGGCCATCGCCGAAAAGGAAAAGCAATACAACTATGATCAACAACTCGCCGATTCCATCACGCGTTTCGGCCACGTCGTTCTCGGAAATTATTTCCTATACACCAAAACCGATTTGGCCGGGGTCTCGAACGAGGCGCTCGACAAATACGCCGCCTTGATTTCCTTTTTTCCTTATACCCAGGTCCGGCCGTCGCGTCCGGCACCTACGCGTGAAAATCGGGACCAGGAGCGGCTGAAGGTGATTCAAATTTACGAGAATCAATACCTGGTGCCGCGCGGAGCAGAAGCGAACGCGGACGTCTTCGCCGGAGCGATCGCCGCGGAAAAAGGCGGCGCCGGATTTTTCAATGTCGCCGTCGATGCCGATACCGTCGTTCGCCGCATTCTTCTGGCGATTCCTTACGGCCGCGATGAAGATCGCAAAAACTGGGATTTCTATCCGTCGCTCGACGTGCAGACCGTCCGCCAGTATCTCGACCTCAGCAGCGACCAACCGGTGCTTATTTATGGAGACGCCGGAATCGCCAGTCTGGAATTTGGTCCCAAGCTCGTGGTCCATCCCGACGATTTGAGCCGCCTTCTGGTGAATTTCCACGGGCCATCACGGACCTATCCTTACGTTTCGTTCGCCGACGTGGCGCTGAATAAATTTCCGCGCGGAACATTCAAGGACAAAATCGTGCTGATCGGCGCTTCGGCTACGGGTATCGGCGATTTGCGGGCCACTCCGTTTGGCGGCATCGATTTCCCCGGAGTTGAAATTCACGCCAACCTGATCGACAACATCTTGAACCAGCAATTCCTGGTGCGGCACGCGCCGCAGGTTCTCACCGACCTAGGATTTATCGTGCTTTTTGGCCTTCCGCTCGGCATGTGGCTGGCCGTCGTGCAGCCGCGCTGGATGGCGCTGGGTCTGCTGCTGCTGGTGCCCTTCGGCGCCGTCGTGTATTGGGCTTTCCTGCATGGCTGGTGGCTGAATTTCATCGTGCCGGCGCTGTTTACGCTGGTGCCCAACGTCAGCCTGGTCGCGCTGTATCGCGTGTTCTTCGAAGAGCAGGAAAAACGGAAAATTCGCGGCGCGTTTCAGCAATACGTCAGCCCGGAAGTCATCCGCCGTTTGCTGAGCGATCCGGAACGCGTCAAACCCCGCAAGACCGAAGTGACCGTGCTGTTCAGCGACATTCGCGGTTTCACTTCCATCTCCGAAAACCTGGACGCGCAGGAACTCGCCGCGCTGCTCAATGGCTACCTGACGGACATGACCCAAATTATTTTCCGCCATCAGGGCACGCTCGATAAATATATCGGTGACGCGGTGATGGCCATCTGGGGCGCGCCGTTCGACGAGCCGGATCATGCCGAGAAATGCTGCGCCGCGCGCCGTGGACATGCTGGTACAGACTTTCGCGAAATGCAAAAAGACTGGCGGGCGCGCGGATTCCCGGAACTCGAAATCGGCATTGGAATCAATACCGGCGTCGCTTCAGTGGGAAACATGGGCTCGACGCTGCGTTACGGGTACACCGCGATGGGCGATTCGGTGAATCTGGCTTCGCGCCTGGAGGGACTGAATAAGGAATACGGAACGCGCATCGTGATCAGTGAATCCACGCGCCGGGAAATTCATGAACGATCGATTTGATTTTTCGCGAACTGGATCTGATCCGGGTGAAAGGCAAGCAGCAGCCCGTAACGATTTACGAAGTTTTCAGCGCCGACGCCAGTGCCAATGGCGGCAAGGAACTCGCCGAACTGTTTGGACGCGCGCGCGAAGCCTACAAGCTGCAGGATTGGCGCAGCGGCGAAATCTCTATTTGAAGAGGTCCTGGTCCGCTGGCCCGACGATACGCCGGCGCAGATTTTCGCTGCACGCTGCGAGGAATACCTGGCGGAGAAGCCGGCCGTTGGTTGGGACGGTGTTTACGAGATGAAGCACAAGTAAACCTGCCGGCCGATTACCTTCTGTAATTTTCAGTCGTCGATGCGCACGACGACCGCGCCGGTCGGCCTTCGCTTTTCAACTTATCCGCCAATTTCTGCGCGGCGTCTTCGCTGGGCAACTTGCCCACGCGCACGCGGTAAAACATGCCGTCAGCCGCCCCGTAGGTTTGAATCGTGGCCGGAGGATAGGCCGCATCCATTTCCGCGCGAAAGCGTTCGGCATTTTCCTGAACCTTGAATGCTCCTACCTGCACGCCAAAGAATCCCTTGGTCGGATTCGGCCCCGAGAGAATCTCCAGGCGCACGTTCGCGGTGCCCGGCCCCCACATTTCGATGGCCTGCGCCGCCGCCAAAGAAAGATCGATGACTCGATTGGCCACGAACGGGCCACGATCGTTGATACGCACTTCGGTTTGCTTGCCGTTGGTCAGATTCGTCACGCGCACCACGGAGTTGAAAGGCAGCGTACGATGCGCCGCGGTAAATGTGTGCATGTCGTAGATTTCGCCGTTCGAAGTGCGCCGGCCGTTGAACGGCACGCCATACCACGACGCGACGCCTTCTTCGACGTACTCGCCCGGAATGGCGGGTTGCCTTTCATTGGCGGGCGGCGGGCCAGAAGCCGGGGACGCCGAACCCGGCTGCGTTGGTGAGGTCGAAGGGGCCGGAACCGGCGCGGGGGAGCGGCTCACCACATTGTGGTGGGAGCAACCTGCAAGTGCGAGAACGCCAAACAGAGCCACCCGCGCGAGGCAGGAAATCTTGGGCGAGATGAAAATTTGTTGCTCGATGGAAATTGAAGTCGTTAACGAAACATTGCTCATGGAGGATTTCCGCGGCGAACGATCAGATCCCACGCAGCTTCCCGATTGACTGGATTGCTCTCATTTTCTCCGTGTATTATAAGAACGCACTTACCTTCTCGCAAGGAACCCTATTGGACCTCTCTCCTCGTCTGCGCTGGAAACTCGATCGTTTTCGCGAACAAATGAGCGGCCTGTTCGGCGGCGGCGCGAAAGAACCACGCCGGCCGCAGCTGTGCCCGGCGTGCGGCACGCTGGTCGGTTCCACTGCGACGACCTGCCATCAATGCGGCGCAAGCCTTACCTTCGGCATGGCGGCGGCGACGCGCTCCTTGAGCCGCCTGATGCCGACCGAATCGCCCGTGACCTACGGAATTCTCACGCTGAGTTGCCTGCTCTATGCCGCAACTCTGATTGCCACCATTCGAACCAGCGGATTGCAGGCTCCACAAGGAAACGGGCTGGGCGCACTCATGAGCCTGGGCGGAATCAACATCAACACCTTGGTCAGGTTTGGCGCCTCCGTCCCGTGGCCCTACGATCTGGTGCAGCCGTGGCGGCTGATCATGGCCACGTTTCTGCACGGCAGCCTGCTGCACATCGCTTTCAACATGTGGGTCCTGATGGACGTCGGCCCGCAGATCGAAGAACTCTACGGATCGGCGCGCTACTTGTTCATTTATGTGCTGACCGGAATCGGCGCGCTACATCGTCAGCGGTTTAATCGGCCGGCACGTCAGCATCGGCGGCTCTGGCGCGTTGCTGGGCTTGATCGGCGTGATGCTGGCGATGACCATGGGACACAGAAGCGCGGCCATGCAAATGTTGCGCAGCCAATTGATTCGGTGGCTCGTTTACATCGGCGTGTTGGGACTTCTGATGAGTGGCACCGACAATTGGGCGCATGCCGGCGGTCTGATCAGCGGATTCCTGCTCGGCAAGGTCATGGTCGCGCGCCCCCCGATGTCGGACCAGGAGAAAACTCGAGCCACATTGTTGGGCTGGACGTCAGGAATTCTGGTAGCCGCCAGCCTGGGGATGGTCGCGCTGGGAATCATCATCGCGAACTAAACGCCGTCTGCGAATTTAAGCGCCAGCGTGCAATCGCCTCGACACGACAATGCTGTAATGCGCGCCTGAAATGCACACGAACGCCGCCACGCAATACGCGCAAATATCTTTCACCGTCGATGAGCGCCGGGTTCTCGCGGATCGCCAGAACCAGCACCAGAAACACCATCAGAATTTCGAAGAAGGTCGTGGCCTTGCCGTAGATGCTGGGCGGCAACGACATATAACCGACGGTCACGATGATCACCGCGCTGGCAATCAGCAGCAGCGCGTCGCGCCCCAGAACCAGAATCGCCAGCCACCACGAAATTTTCCCGTGCAGCGCCAGTTCGAAATACGACGCGGACAGCAACAGCTTGTCGGCGATGGGATCGAGGTAGGCGCCGAGCGGCGTGCTCTGATTCAGCCCGCGCGCCAGCAACCCGTCCAGCGCGTCGCTGACGCCGGCCACCATGAAAATGACCAGGGCCCAGCCATAGCGTTCGTAATGAATCGCCATGATAAAAAACGGCAGGAACACCAGGCGCAGGAACGTGAGCTGATTGGGAACGGTGAAGATTCGGCTTTTCATGATTGGTTTTGTACTGACTGGGTAAACGCTCGCCTAGGCGAACTGCGCCAGATAATCCGCCAGCGAGCGGCCGGTCTTTCGCTCGAACAATTCGGCCATCGAAGGAATCGAGCCGCGCGATTCGTCGAGCGCAATGCGTTCGATGCGCAGCATCGGGAAAAAAAAGCGTCGGCAAGCCCATGCGGTCGCCCTTCCGGATGGAGCACCTGGCTGACAAAATCGATCGAACGAACTCAGGTCGATGCCGCGAATGGTCACGCCGGCGTTCGAAATATCCAGCAGTTCGCCCCAAAGTTTTTCTTTCGGGCGTGTGCAGGCTCACCACGACGATCGAATGCGGCTGCATGGCCTCTCCTGACGAACCTCGTGCGCCCATGTTATCGCAGGTCGGGTGCGGATTGGCGGCAAGCCGCGCAAAAGTTATCTTCCGTGACGCTGCCTAGAGCGCCATCGTCTTCAGAGTCGGCGCCAGATGCAGCGCGGGTTCGGTGGCTTTCTGCACGTCTTCCGGGGTTACTCCTGGCGCCACTTCCCGCAAGCACCAGACCCTCGGGACGTAACCTCGATCACCGCCGAGTTCGGTGACGATCAGGATAACCACGCCCACGCCGGTGAGCGGCAGGCTGCACCTTTTCACGATTTTCGGCTCGCCGTCCTTGGTGGTGTGCTCCATGGCGATGATCACGCGCTTGGCGCCGGCGACCAGATCCATCGCGCCGCCCATGCCTTTCAACATTTTTCCCGGGATGGCCCAGTTGGCGAGGTTGCCTTTTTCGTCGACCTGCAAAGCGCCCGAGCACGGTGACGTTAATGCGGCCGCTGCGAATCATTCCGAAAGAATCGGCGCTGGAAAAATAGCTGCAGCCGGGAATTTCGGTGATGGTTTCTTTTCCGGCGTTGATCAGGTCGGCGTCTTCTTCGCCTTCGAACGGATACGGGCCGATGCCCAGCATTCCGTTTTCGGATTGCAGGACCACTTCCATGCCCGGCGGCAGGTAATTCGGAATCAGCGTGGGCAGGCCGATGCCCAGGTTCACGTAGAAGCCGTCGCGCATTTCCTGCGCCACGCGGCGGGCGATGATTTCGCGCTTGTCGATTTCAGATGGCATCGCTGGCTCCCGCGCTTTGCGCACGGTGCGACGTTCGATTCGCTTTTGCGTAATCGCTCGCCCTGAAAAATCGCGTCGACGAAAATTCCGGGCGTGTGGATGTAGTTCGGATCGAGCTGCGCCGAGTTCGACGATCTCTTCCACCTCGGCGATCACGTGAGTCGCGGCCGTGGCCATCACCGCGTTGTAATTGCGCGCCGTCTTGCGGTAGACGAGATTGCCCCAGCGATCGCCCTTCCAGGCTTTGACGAACGCGAAATCGCCGCGCAGCGCGGGAACCAGGACGTGCGGGCGGCCGTTGAATTCGCGGATTTCTTTGCCTTCGGCGGCGAGCGTTCCGTAGCCCGTGGGAGTAAAGAACGCCGGAATTCCCGCGCCGCCGCAGCGAATGCGCTCGGCCAGCGTCCCCTGCGGATTCAGTTCCACTTCGATTTCTTTTTTCAGCGCGAGCTGCTCGAAGGTTTTATTTTCGCCAACGTAGCTGGCGATCATTTTCTTCACTTGCTTGTTCTGCAGCAGCAGGCCGATGCCGAAATCGTCGACGCCCGCGTTGTTGGAAACGACGGTGAGGTCTTTGGTGCCCTTTCGGCGCAGCGCGGCGATGAGATTTTCGGGAATGCCGCACAAGCCGAAGCCGCCCATCAGAATCGTCGCGCCATCTGATGCGCGCGACGGCTGCGTCGGCATTGGCTATTCGCTTATCCAACGAATGCCCCTCTCGATTTCAAGATTGCGATGCGATTGCGTATGAGTTTACTGCAAACCAGGAAAACTTTGCTAAGGCGCCTGGCACGTGCAGTTCAGGTTTCACGGTGCGTCGCGGCGACGTTAGCTGACGCCGGCGCGCGCCGCGTTCTTCAGCGCGCGCACCATGTCCGCCGACGGCCGTCGCGGCTGCATCCGGCGATCGCCGCTTTTTCCACTTCGGCCATCAGCGCCGAGCCGACCACCGCCGCGTCCGCAATTCCGCCGAGCACCGTCACATGCGTCGGCAACGAAATGCCAAATCCCACCGCGATCGGCAACGCCGTGAATTTTCGGGCGCGGCGCACCAGCGCCGGCAACTCGGCGGGCAGCGCATCGCGCGTTCCGGTCACGCCGGTTCGCGAGATCAGATACAGAAATCCGGTCGACGCCGCGGCAATCTGCGCCAGCCGCGCGTCGGTGGATGTGGGCGCCGCCAGGAAAATCGTGTCGAGGCCGCGAGCTCTGAAGTACCGCGCGATATTCGGCGGCTTCTTCGGGCGTCAAATCAGTAACGAGCACGCCGTCGGCGCCGGCTTCGGCGGCGGCGTCCGCAAATTTCTCGAGGCCCATCTGCAGAATCGGATTGAAGTAGCTGAAAAGCACCAGCGGAACCTGCGGATTTCGCGCGCAGGCGCGTGACCAGTTCGAGAACGCCCGCGAGAGTGGTGCCGCTGCGCAGCGCGCGTTCGCTGGCGCGCTGAATCACTGGGCCGTCAGCAACCGGGATCGCTGAACGGAACGCCCAGCTCGATCACGTCGGCGCCGGCTTCCGCCGCAGCCAGCACGATCTTCTCGCTGGCTTCGAGCGAAGGATCGCCCGCGGTGATGTAAGCGACAATGCCGAGTTCGCCGTTCGCGCGACAGCTCCGCGAACCGCGCGCGCGATTCGGCGCGAAGATTTCGATGCCGGAGTGATGTGCGGATGCGGCGAGGCCGCTCAGACATAGCGCGACAGCGATCTCCATGTCTTTGTCGCCGCGCCCGGAAACATTCAGGATCACCAGTTCATCTTTTTCATTTGTGGCGCGCGGCGAATCAATTCCGCCAGCGCGTGCGCGGATTCGAGCGCCGGAATAATTCCCTCCGTGCGCGCCAAAGTTTTTGCCGCGGCAATCGCTTCGTCGTCCCCAATCGCCGTATATTCGGCGCGGCCCTGCTGCGCCAGCCAAGCATGTTCCGGGCCGACGCCGGGATAGTCGAGCCCGGCGGAAATCGAATGGGTCGCCGCGACTTGGCCGTCGAGGCTCTGCAAAACATAGGTGTAGGTGCCTTGCAGCACGCCGGGACGCGCACCGCCAAAGCCACTTTCAGCCGCCAGGCGCGCCGCATGCTCGCCGAGGCCCTTCCCCCGGCCGCCCGCTTCGACGCCCAACATTTTCACCGACGGATCTGGAATGAACGCGTAAAAAAGTCCGATGGCATTGGAACCGCCGCCCACGCACGCGATTAAAATGTCCGGCAATCGGCCTTCGGCTTCAAGAATCTGCGCGCTGGCCTCTTCGCCGATAACCTTCTGAAAATCGCGAACCATCTGCGGATACGGGTGCGCGCCGAGCACCGAACCGAGCAGGTAATGCGAACTCGCGACGTTGGTGACCCAGTCGCGCATCGCTTCGTTGATCGCGTCTTTCAGCGTTCGGCTGCCGGAATCGACGCCGACCACTTCCGCGCCCAGCAGCCGCATCCGAAACACATTCAGCTTCTGGCGCTCCATGTCCTCGGTGCCCATGTACACCGTGCACTCCAGGCCCAAGCCGCGCCGCGACGGTTGCGGTGGCCACGCCGTGCTGCCCCGCGCCGGTTTCCGCGATCACGCGTTTCTTGCCCATGCGCACGGCGAGCAAACCCTGGCCGAGCGCATTATTAATTTTGTGCGCGCCGGTGTGCAGCAAGTCTTCGCGCTTCAGGTAAATCCGCGGGCCGCAGATGCTCGGCTCAGGCGCGAAGCGAATTGCAGCGGCGTGGGGCGGCCGGCAAAATCGCGCAGCAGCGCGTCCAGTTCGGCGTGAAATTTTGGATCGGCCTGCGCCGCGGCGTAGGCGCTCTCGAGCTCTTCGAGCGGCGCGACCAGCGTTTCCGGCACGTAGCGGCCGCCGAATGGGCCGTAGCGGCCCCGCGCATCCGGTGTCACCGATGTTGTGTCGTCGCGCTCATGATTTTTTCCTGACCTTACTTTTCGTCCGGCGTTTCGCGTTCGACGCGGCGACTGATTTCAAAGGCGATTTAGCAGCATGCAAAAACGCCGCGAGCCGCTTCGGCTCTTTCTTTCCGGGCCGCGCTTCGACGCCGCCGCAAACGTCAACTGCGTAAGGGCCGCCGACGCGAATGGCTTCGGCCACGTTCTCCGCCGTCAGGCCACCGGCCAGAAAAACATTTTGACGCAGCGTCGCGCGCCGAAGCACCTGCCAATCGAAAGTTTTTCCGGTGCCGCCATACTGCTTCCGGTCAAAACCGTCGAGCAGCAGCGCATCCGCCTTCGCAAATCCATTCAATCGCGAAGAAAGTGCGCTGCCCCGCACCTGAATCGCCTTGATCACCGGAAATTCACGCTGCAATCGTTCCACGATTTCCGGCGATTCATCTCCGTGCAACTGGAGCTGATTCAATTTGACCCGGCGCGCGATGCGAAGAACGTCAGCTTCCGGCTCATTCACAAAAACACCGACAGCTTTTACGCGCTTCGGCAGGCGCTTAACGATCCGCGCCGCCGCCGCCGGCGCAATATAGCGCGGACTCTTGGGGTAAAAATTGAACCCCAAAAAATCGGCTCCGTGTTCCACCGCCGTTCGCGCATCCGTCCAATTCGTGATCCCGCAGATTTTCACCTTCACCATTGCCGCGTTATTCCGCCGAGTCATGGGGCCGCAGCAAACTGGCCAGCGCCGCGCCCGGATCGTCCCGTTTCATCAGATGCTCGCCGATCAGAAATGCGTCAAATCCCGCGCTGCGCAACCGGACCAGATCGTCGTACGAATGGAGGCCGGATTCGCTCACCGCGATGCAATCCTCCGGGATCGACTCCACCAGTTCCAGCGAAGTTTCCAGATGAACCCGAAAATCGCGCAGGTCGCGATTGTTCACTCCCACGATGCGCGCTCCGGCATCCAGAACCCGCGCGAGTTCCTCGCCGGAATGAACTTCCACCAGCGGTTCCATCTTGAGTTCCCGCCCAAGTTCCAACAGCTCGCGCAGAGTCTCATCATCCAACACCGCCGCAATGAGCAGGAACGAGTCGGCGCCGGCCGCCCGCGTCTCCCACACCTGCCAGGGATCGATAATAAAATCCTTGCGCAGGATTGGAATCTTGGCCGCTTTGCTCGCTTCTTTCAGATCGCCCAACGAACCGGAAAAAAAATCCTCTTCGGTCAGCACGGACAGCGCCGCAGCGCCCGCACCTTCCAATCCCGCGGCGAGGGTCGACGGCGAATATTCCGTGCGAATCACACCCAGCGACGGAGAAGCTTTCTTCAATTCTGAAATGACGTTCAATCCAGGCCGCGCCAGCGCGCCTGGAAAATCGCGAGGCGGCGGAATTTTCTTTTCAATTGCGATCTTCAGCGCCACTTCGGGCAGCACCCGCTTGCGATGCGCCACCGAAACTCGGCGAGCTTCGACAATCGTATCCAATATATTTTTCGGCCGTGCGCTGATTTCCATAAGTAGTTCAGGCGTCGAAAGACGCTGGAAGGCACACCCTCGGATGAGTACCGAAGGAAGAATCGCTACACCTATGCTAAGCGTCGAGCGGCAGCGCTGTCAATTTCCGGGGCAGACGTACGCGAGTTACTTCAGAAGGGGCTGCGAATATCGAATGGGAATCCCGAAATTTGACCCGCCAAAGCCCTTCAGGATGGCCACCGTCACTCCCACCACCTTGCCCTGATGATTGAAAAGCGGCCCGCCGGAGCCGCCGGAAGTTGTTTGCGCGTCAAACACGATTTTGTCCGGCAGCACATCGCCGACGTGCCCCTGGGTGATGATCGGGCGAATCAGATTGCGCTTCGCCAGCTCCTTCAACATCGCCGAAACGTCGTTGCCGCTATCTTTCAGAATCTGTTGCGCCGTATCCTCGTCGGTCCGCGCCAAAATTGCGGCGAGCCCCGTAGCGTAACCCATCAGGATCACCGACTGGCCGCTCACGATCGATTGGTTGGTCGAATCCAGCGCCAGAACCGAGCGTTTCAAATCCTGCATGTCCACGCGCACCGAGGCCAGATCGGTTTCCTGCGAAATGTCGTTGATCTCCGCGTGGAACGCGCGCGGGTCGCCCGGGAAATACGCTCGGATGGTGGAGATCTGCGGCTGCAAGCCCTGCTTCGTGATTGCCGCAATCTCCTCATTTTTCCACCACGGTTCGGCCACGTGGCGGTTGGTGATGATCCGGCCATTCGGTCCCGCGACAAATCCGGTGCCGAATACATCCATCTTCACTTCCGGTCCGGTGCCGTCGAGCGTCAGGATCGGATTTCCCGCACTGTCCTGCAACGGATCGCCATCCTGGTTCAAGCCCCCGTAGCGCAGCCGTTTCCCGGACGACTGGTCGCTGAACGCCACGGCGATGTGCAGCAGGCAAACGGATTGCACGTCGGCGGGAATAATGGTCTGCGCCACGCTGCCTTGCGCTTCGAGTTTCTGCAAACGCGAATTGGTATCGGCGAGCTGCTTTTGTAATCCCGCGGCATCATTCGGATTCGCCGTAGCCATCTGGGCTTTCAGGTCCGCGGCTTTTTGCTGCAGCTCGCCCCTCGCGGCGATCGGGGCGGTATCGGAATCTTGCGCCGTGCGCAATTTGCGCGCTTGCGCGATCAGATCCTGCTGGCGAACGAAGCCACCCTCCAGCTTGGCGAGCAAAGAATTCGAGCGCGCGGTTTCCTTTTGCGCGCTGCGCGCAAAAAGAAAATAGATGCCAGCCATAACCAGCGCCAGCGCCAGCACGGCGCCAAAACCGGTTTTGAGTTTGCGGTCGAGCGAAACTGCATTACTGGCCATCGCTTCGGTGACGGCCAGAGCTTCAAACGCGGTGTGGGCAATCTGTTGACCTTCGTCCGCGATGCGCATTTTGTCGCGCAGCTGATTCTCGAGGCGCTGCACCCGAAGGCGCGCGCGTACATGCGCCACAACCTCGCGAATGCTGAACGGCCGCGAGATCGCGTCGTTAGCGCCCAGATCGAGCGCGTCCGCCCGTTCGTCTGAACTGTTGCCAACTAACAAAAGAACGCGCATCGCCTCGGTGGTGGCCGTCCCCCGGATGATGGCGATTGTTTCCCGGGCGCTCGGATTATCCAGACGCGAATCGAGTATCAGGATCGCTGCACCGTGCTGATGAATCGCGTCGAGGCCTTCACGGGTCGTCGCAAAAGAGGCCACGTCATAGCCCGCGGTGCGCAGGGCGTCCTGGATCTCCGCGCTGGTGGCCGGGTCGGGATCGATGACGATTATCTTCTCGGGCGCGATGTCCATTTGGTTCGTTTTGCTCCGCGGGCTGATTCTTGATTCCTATCCTAGAAGAAAGTACGCCAAGCTTCAAACTCGCTAGAATAGACGCGCGGCCGGAACGGTTCGATTCATTCCATTTTGTGAAGGAAGCGTAAAGCGTGGATTCACTGACCCAAATCAATGCAGAAATCGTGGCGTGCCGCAAATGCCCGCGCCTGGTGCGCTATCGCGAAGCCGTCGCTCGCGAAAAACGGCGTGCGTTTCGCGATTGGGAGTATTGGGGCAAGCCGGTTCCGGGATTCGGCGACCCGCGCGCCCGCCTGATGATTCTCGGCCTCGCTCCAGCGGCCCACGGCGCGAATCGCACTGGACGAATGTTCACCGGCGACCGCTCCGGCGATTTCCTGTACCAGGCGATGTACGCGGCGGGCTTCGCCAATCAACCCACGTCGGTGCGCATCGGCGACGGTCTCGTCCTCACCGATGCGTACATCGCCGCCACCGCGCGCTGCGCGCCGCCGGCGAACAAGCCGCTGCCATCCGAACTTCACAATTGCCAGCCATATTTTGTGCGCGAACTGGAAGTGTTGCAGCCTCGCGCGATTCTGGTGCTCGGCGGCATCGCCCTGCGGTCTTACCTGGAATTATTGAAGCAGCAGCGGCACATCGCGAATTTCGCCGCGTACCCCTTTGGCCACGGTGCGGTGTACCCGTTGCCTGCCCCATTACCCCGGCTTTTTGCCTCGTACCATCCCAGCCAGCAGAACACATTCACCGGAAAACTCACGGAGCGGATGCTGCTGAAAGTTTTTCGCGATATCCGTAAATATATCGACCAACCGTGAACCACACTACAATTTACAGCGCGGGCGGTTTCGGCCGCGGCATGATTAGCAGGTAGGTAAAAAACGAAACCCCGAAATCCGACGAACCACGCGTACGGATACAAACCTCGTAAGCGCCGGAACCTCGAGCCCGATGAGCGCCACGGCTGCACCAGCGCACAGCGCCCCAATCGCCCGCCAGTTGAACCCGCGCGAATATTCATATTCGCCGCCGCGCTCGAACATCGCGTCGGTATGCAGCACGCGTTTCCGCAACAAATAATAATCCGCGATCATCACGCCGGCGATCGGACCGAGAAAGCTGGAATAGCCGACCAGCCACCCCATTACGTAGCTGCCGTGGTTCGCCAGCCACCTCCACGGCTGCATCAGCAGGCCGATGAAGCAGGTGATGACGCCTCCGATCTTGAAACTGATTCGCCGCGGCCACAGATTCGAAAAATCATTCGCGGGCGAGACCACGTTGGCCGCAACGTTCACGTTCAGCGTGGCCAGCAGCAGCGCCAGCATGGCGACGACCACCGCGATGGGATTTCCCAGCCGGCTGAGCACCACTACCGGATCCCAAATCGCAGCGCCGAACACCACGACCGTTGCCGAAGTCACCGCGATGCCGATGAAGGAATAAAACGTCATCGTCGTCGGCAGGCCCAGCGCTTGCCCCAGCATTTGCTCGCGCTGCCCTTTCGCGTAACGCGTGAAATCCGGAATGTTCAGCGCGACCGTGGCCCAAAAGGCCACCACGCCGGTGAGCGACGGCACGAAAAACGCGAAAAATTCCGGAAACGAATGAAATTTCGACGGCGTCGAGAGCATGGGACCCAGGCCGCCCGCTTTCACGTAGGCCCAGCCGAGCATCGCGAAGCCGAGCATCAGCAACGCCGGTGCGGTAACTCCCTGCAAATATCGGATGGTTTCAATCCCGCGCAGAACGACTACCAAGTTCAGCAACCAGAAAAGCAAGAAGCACAGCCAGGGGTGATCCCACCCGGGCCGCACCGCCGCCAGCAACGTGTTGATCGCTTCGCCGCCAATCCAGGTTTGAATCCCGAACCAGCCGCAGGCTACCAGCGCGCGCAGGATCGCCGGAACGTTCGCGCCCAGCACGCCAAACGAAGAGCGCGCGAAAACCGGGAATGGAATTCCGTATTCCGCCCCGGCATGCGCATTCAACAGCATCGGGATCAGCACAATTACGTTGCCCAGAAAAACCGTGACCAGCGCCTGTTTCCAGTTCATTCCCCCGGCGATCATCGCGCTGGCCAGCATGTAGGTGGGGATGTTGACGCTCATCGCCACCCACAGCGCCGCGTAATTGTAGGTGCCCCAGGTGCGCCGGTCGCGCGGGATCGGCGCCAGATCCTTATTCCACAGCTGGCTGGAGATTCGGCCGCCTGGCGCGGATAGGTCTTCGCCGGTTTTGCCCGATTCGATCATGTCTCTCGCGTCCTCGGCCTCAATTCGCAGCGAATGAGTTGCGCCGCTTATACCTCTCGCTTCGCGCCGGAGCAATGCTTTTCTGGGCGCGACCATGTTTGACACTGCGCCGCCGCGGTTGTTAGCCTTCGAGCGACGCAGACGGAAGCGTCACGTTTCGCATGCCCAACAATTCCTCAGACAACGCGAACGCTGCCCATGCTGCTGCCGCGGATGGGATCGCCATCGAGTTGCGCGATGTTTCCTACCGCCTGCCCAACGGGCGTTCCCTGCTGCACGATCTCAGCCTGACCGTAAAAAATGGCGAAACACTGGTACTGCTGGGCCGCAGCGGCGCCGGAAAATCCACGGCGCTGAAGCTGATCAACCGCATGTTGGAATTGAGCGGCGGCGAAATTCGGGTCGAGGGCCAATCGACGATCGATTGGGATCCGATCGCACTGCGGCGCCACATCGGGTACGTCATTCAGGAAATTGGCCTGTTCCCGCACTACACGGTCGAGCAGAATATTTCGCTGGTTCCGCGCCTGGAAAAATGGCCAGAGGATCGGACCCGCGCGCGGGTGACGGAATTAATGAAGCTGGTTGGTTTGGACCCCGGGAATTTTTTGCATCGTTATCCGCACGAACTTTCGGGCGGCCAGCGCCAACGCATTGGCATTGCGCGCGCGCTCGCCGCGGATCCGCCCATTCTGTTGATGGACGAGCCGTTCGGCGCGCTTGATCCGCTCACCCGCGGCGAACTGCAGCGCGAATTCCAGGGACTCGAGCAGCTGATCCGCAAAACCATCGTGATCGTGACTCACCATGTGGGCGAAGCGCTGCTGCTGGGCACGCGCATTGGCGTCATCGAAGCTGGAAAGCTGGTTGGCCTCTATACTCCGAAGGAATTTCGCGCCGCCACCGAACCGGTGGCCGCGGGCTACGTGGCCAATCTGCGGATGTATCAGAACGCGGAGGGCGACTTATGACATTGTTGCAGTTTTTTGCGCGACATCATCGCGAAATCCTGCAGGGCACGCTCGAACATATTTGGCTGGTCGGAATCGCCATGCTGCTCGCGGTGGCGAGTCGGCGTGCCGCTCGGGATCGTCGTGGCGCAGCGCCCCTGGCTTTCGAAACCGATCCTCGGCGGCGCGAATATCGCGGAGACGATTCCCAGCCTGGCGCTGTTTGGTTTCTTGCTGCCGGTTCCCTGGCTCGGTGCGACGCGCGGACCGCCTGGCGATTGCCGCGCTCGCGCTCTACGCGCTGCTGCCGATCATTCGCAACACGTCAGCGGGAATTACCGGCGTGCAACATGCGGTGCGCGATGCCGCGCGCGGCATGGGCATGACGGAGCGCCAGATTTTGCTGCAAGTGGAGTTGCCGCTCTCGTTTTCCACCATTCTCGCGGGCATCCGCATTGCCACAGTGCTGACCATTGGCATCGCCACGATTGCGGCGGCGGTCGGCGCCGGCGGACTCGGCGAATTTATTTTTCGTGGATTGGCGATGGTCAATAACCAACTCATTCTGGCGGGCGCAATTCCCGCGGCGCTGCTGGCGCTCGGAGCTGACGCTGTCCTGAGTTTGCTGGAACGCCGACTGCGCCCCGTGCGCGCGTGATGCGCCGCGCCTGGCTGATGGTTGTTGCCGCGGCCGCCATCGCTTGCTCATTTTCTTCGTGCAGCCCGGATCGGCACGACGACATCGTAGTCGGCTCCAAAAACTTCTCGGAACAGGCGTTACTGGGGGAAATCCTCGCGCAGCACATCGAAGCCCGCACCCATAAGCCCGTCACCCGCCGCTTCTATCTTGCCGGCACATATATTTGCCAGCAAGCCCTGCTCGCCGGCCGCATTGATATGTATGTCGAATACACCGGCACCGCGCTCACCGCGGTACTGCGCGATCCGCTCGAATCGAGTTCTTCAGCTGTGTTTGCGCGGGTGCAATCGGAATACAAGAAACGTTTTGGTCTCGAGGTACTGCCGTCGCTAGGCTTCAACAACACCTTCGCCATCGTCGTTCGCGGAGAAGACGCGCGCCGACTGAACCTGAAAACTATTTCTGATGCTGCCCCTAACGCCCACGATTGGCGCGCTGGTTTCGGATTTGAGTTCATGGAACGCCCGGACGGTTATCCCGGTTTGTCTCGCGTCTACGGGCTGACCTTTGCGGAACCGCCGCGCATTCTCGACCTTGGACTGCTGTATCGCGCGCTGCTCGAAAAGCAGGTGGATATCGTGGCCGGCAACTCCACCGACGGATTGCTTGCCGCACGCGATCTGGTGCAACTCGAAGATGACAAACATTATTTCCCGCCGTACGACGCGGTTCCGGTCGCGCGTCCGGAAACTCTGGCACGCTATCCCGAAGCGCGTGCGGCGTTATTGGATTTGGCTGGAAAAATCAATGACGAAGAAATGCGCAAGATGAATTACGCCGTGGATGGCGAACATCGCGACGCGGCAGACGTCGCTCGCGATTTTCTGCATGCGAAGGGGCTGGACTGATTTCGGCTATGCGGCTATGCGCTTCGCTTCGGAAGACTACTCGGCATCCTGCAGCGTCTTGAAATGAGCCTCGAGCGCGATGCAATACTGCCGCTGCGCGTCGAGTTCGGATTGCAATTTCTTCACGAACAATTCCAGCCGGCGAATTTCGTTGCGCAGCTTCTGGGTCTCCGCGCGGCGGAGCTGGACGGCGCAGCGCAGTACCGCGCGGCGGCCACCGGCGCCGGCTGCGAATTTATGCGGGACTGAAACGGCGGCGGTGCAACCGGCGCGGCGCGATACACGGGCGGAGCGGCCGGCTGATCGAGCGCCGGTGCCGCCGAGAACAATCCACCTAAGACTCGCGATGCTTCCGCCGCGTTGGCTTCTTCATCGCGCAAGGACGTGCCCGGCAAGCCGGCCGGATTCAGCAAACTTTTCACCCGCGCAATCAGATCCTGCGGCTGGAACGGCTTGCGCACCAGCTCATCGGCTTTCACCGCCATCGCTTTTTCGGCCACGCCGCGATTCACCACGCCGGACATCGAGAATCACCGGAATTTTTCCGAACTGTTCGTGCTCCTTGATGAATTCGCAGACTTCGTAGCCGTCTTTGTCCGGCATGATCACGTCGGTGATCACGGCGTCGGGAGCGTTGTCGCCGAATTGCGCGAGCGCCGACGAAGCGTCCGCGCAAGTGATGACGTGAATATTTTCCTTGCGGAAAGCGATCTTGATCACTTCGCGCATGGTGGCGCTGTCGTCGATGAAATAAACGGTCGGGACCCGGGCTGCGATGAGCGTTTGCGTTTCGGTCATGACAGTTCCTTTTCCGCATTTTCGTGAAGACCGTCGTGAAGACCGCCGTGCTGGCCGTCGTGCTGGCCTTCGTGTTGCCCGTCACGCTGATTCGTACTTCCTGGCTTGCGTTTTGCTCTTCGTCGATTTCGCGCATGGCGTCCAGCAGCAGATCGGTGGCCGAGCGCAGCACGGTGCGCTGCGCCGCGGTGGCTCCGTACACGAATTTGTAAACGCCTTTCTCCGCGCCCTGGCAGGTGCTGAATGATTTGCGTCACCGCTTCATCGCCGAAGAGCGCATCGCATTCCGCGTGCACGATTTCGCCGGCTTCGAAGAAAATAATTCCGTCGGCATCGGTGGCATTGATGTGCAGCGCGCCGGTCTGGCGCGCCTGGCCCAGCATCTGAATCACGCCCGGGAGATCGAGATGCGAAAGGCTTCCGCTCAAATCGGTTTCCGCGCTGAGTAGCATTTGCGTTGGCTGAAAACCTTCCTGGCGGCTGATCAGAAAACTGCGGACGTGCGCGGCGATATCCGAAGGCGATTTGCGGCGGTCCACGAAATCGTCGCAGCCCGCGCGATACGCTTCGAGCAGCGCCTGGTCGCTGTCCGTCCACCGCCGATCGCGATCAGCGGAATGTTGCGCGGTCTTGGGATCGGCGCGCAGAATCGGCGCCATTTCCAGCGCGCCCATTTCGCGCAGATTTGTGGCGCACAAGATCGCCGAGGGCGCATTCCATTCGAGCATGGTCAGGGCGTAGGACAGCCTGCGCGCACTGGATCGACTTCGAAACCGAGTTGGCGCAACGCTTCGCCGACCCGCTTCGAGAAATACACGTTGCTGTCGATCAGCAGGATGCGCGGAAGATTGGCGAAGCGCGTTCATGGCCGCACCTCCGCGTGAGCCGCAGCGTTGCGCCGATTCGGCGCGGCCGCACACCAATGCTTCAAGGTTCGAGCACCTGAATTTTCTCGTCGTCGACATCGAGCTGAACCCGCGAAATAGCGCCGCTTCCCCATCCCGCGCCGGCATCAATTCCGAATTGGCCAGCTCACATTCGCCATTGACGGGAATCGCGCTGGCCTCGCTTTCGTTTCCGAATTCGCGGCGCGCCACCAGATAAAATCGATGCACCGATGATTCCCGGCCACACAGCACGCGCGCGACGTCATACACCGGAACGATGCGGCCCCGGCGCACGATGACTCCCGCGATCAGCGCGGTGGTGTTCGGAAAATGATGCAGCCGCACCGGCGGCGCCAATTCCTCCACCAGCTCCGAACGCAGCGCAAACCGGCGATTCCCTACGTGCAGCAGCACGTAAGAATGTTTGCTCGCAGATCCGCTCCGTTCATTGCGGCGCCCGTCATCCTTGCACCGCTCCTTCGAGTTGCTGGGTCGCGATGCTGACCGCCGCGGCTTGATCCAGCCGCGAAAATTCTTCCGCCGTCAGAAAACCGCCTGGATTGATTACCGGAATCACGCGATCCTCGAGGTAAGTCAGGCCGCGATACCATTTGCGCTCATCGCCTTCAAATCCGCGCGGGAGCGCGATGTACGGTGGCAACGTCCGCCATGCGCTCGATCGAATCCACCAGTACCGCCGCGCGAATCTGCCGCAAAATCAGCACCAGCGTGGGCCGCGTGACGCGCAAACCGAAATGCGCGCAGCCGCTGACCACGTAGTACGTGCGCCGCGCCGCGTTCCACCAGGTGCCGCACCTTGGGAACTTCGGCCTGCTCAATTTCAATCGCCGCGCCGCCCAGGCTGTCCGTGCTGCGAATTTCCTGCACCGCGTCCGCCGCAATCGCGAAAGTTTGGTTCGCGATGCAAAATAGAATTACCGCTTCGCTGGCCCGCGCGCGCCGCGGTTTGGCCGCATCGGTGCGTCGCGATCTTCATCGCGCACCTGCCGGCACCAGCCGCGAGATTCTGCATCACCCGCTTCTCGATCGCCGCGCTGATTTCATCGAGCGGCAGAACTTCGTCCACGGCGCCGGTCTTGATAGCCTCGGCGGGCATGCCGAAAATCATGGACGTCGCTTCATCCTGCGCGATCACATAGCCGCCGGCGGCTTTGGCGAACTTTCACGCCCTTCGCAGCATCGTTGCCCATGCCGGTCAGAACCACCGCCACCGTCGCCGGCCGCGTATGCGCCGCGACGCGATTCCAGGGCCACGTCCGCGCACGGACGATACCCGTCGATCGCGGTCGCCGGGATCGAGGTTGAGCCTTCCGGTGAACGAAATTCGCAAGTGGTGCGAGCCGGGGCAAAGATAAATCGTGCCGGGCTGCATGGTTTCGTTGTGCTCCGCCTCTTTCACCGGCAGTTGCGATATTTCTGCGAGCTGCGTGGTAAATGGCTGCGTGAAAGCAGCCGGCATATGCAGGACCAGCAACACCGCCGCCGGCAAATTCTTGGGCAAGCCAGAAACCACGCGCATCACCGCCGCCGGACCGCCCGTAGACGCAGCGATGACGACCAC
The DNA here is from genome assembly GCA_963737765.1 of uncultured Acidobacteriota bacterium. Classification (GTDB taxonomy): domain Bacteria; phylum Acidobacteriota; class Terriglobia; order Acidiferrales; family UBA7541; genus Palsa-295. Next base: position 57,800 of record CAVTTY010000010.1, on the reverse strand, counting down.
CGGAATTCGATTTCCATTTTGATCGGTGGATGACGCTGCGCCGCGATGAAACCGGAGCGGCCGGCGCCACTGGACGCGCCGCTGGCAGCTCAACCTTCGCGCGAGTGGCGGTGCGCACCACTCGAACTTTCGCGGCCATTTTCAATTTGCGCGTGAGCTCTTCGCGCACATTACGCATGTCCAGATCGATGCCGCTGGAAGGCTTGGGCACGAAATCGATCGCTCCCAGTTCCAGTGCGCGCAACGTTTCGGCCGCGCCTTCGCGCGATTCCGAACTGACGATCACGATCGGCCGCGGATTTTGCGACATGATCAGTTCCGTCGCTTGCAGGCCGTCCAGATGCGGCATGTTGATGTCCATGGTGATCACGTCCGGCTTCAACGTTTCGGCCAGAGCCACCGCTTCGCGCCCATCGCGCGCCTGACCCGCCACTTCCAGCTGCGGATCGGAATTGATGATTTCCTTCAGCACTTTGCACATGAAAGCGGAATCATCAGCGACCAGCACCCGAATTTTTTTTCACTGGCGGCATGTCAGCCCTGGCGCACCGTCACGCCGGAAGCCGGGCGTCCCAATGGCCGTTCGGCGCCGATCAGACTCTCCACCGTCGCAATCAACTGATCTTCTTGCACGGGCTTGGTGAGGAACGCCGACGCGCCTTCTTTCATGGCGCGATCGCGATGTTTGGCGCCGGCGCGCGAGGTGACCACCAACACCGGAATTTTTCGCAGCACGGGATCTTGCCGCAGGTGCGACATCAGCTCGTAACCGTTCATGCGCGGCATTTCCAGATCGGTTACCACCAGGTGGCAACCGATCTGCGCCACGATTTCCGAAGCTTCCAGACCGTCGGAGGCCAGCTTCACGCGATAACCCGCTTTTTCCAGCATGCGCCCCACGAATTTGCGCACGCTGATGGAATCGTCCGCCACCACCACTACGCGTTCGTCGACCACCGCATCGACCGCTTCTGAGGGAATGCTGCCCGCAGCTACCGCTTCTGCGCCGGGCGCGAAAACGCGCGCTGCCGGAGAAGAACTGAGCAAAGCATTGCGTTCCGCCGTTTCGGCGGAAGCCAGCCGGTTCAAATCGATCAGCAGAATCAAACTGCCGTCCGGCGCAATCGTCGTGCCGGGGAAAAGCTTCACGCTGCGCAGATAGTCGCCGAGATTCTTGATGACGATTTCGTCCTTGCCCAGAACCTCTTCCACCACCACGCCCACCTGGCGCCCCGCCACTTTTACGATGACCATGTGGAAGTAGCCGTTGATCGGCTCCAACTGCGAAAGCCCCAGCTGCACGTCGAGCCGCACCACTTCGGTGACCACGTCGCGCACGCGGGTCAGCAGTTTTCCGCCGACGTCTTCAATTTCGGCAGGCTTCAGCCGGCGAATTTCTTCGACCACCGCCAGGGGCAGCGCGAAGGTCGACTTGCCGCAGCGCACGAAGAGCGCCTGCGAGATGATCAGCGTCAGCGGAACTTTTACAGTGAAGCATGCGCCGTGCCCGGGCTCGCTGCGCACTTCGATTTCGCCGTTCAGTGCATGCACGTTGGCGCGCACTACATCGAGCCCCACGCCACGTCCCGCGAGTTCGGACATCGACGAAGCCGTAGTAAAGCCCGGACGGAACAGAAATTCGCGCAGTTCGCGCTCGGACAATTCCGCGGCAGCGACGGGCGACATTGCCCCCATTTCCACGACGCGTTGGCGGACGCCGTCGTAATCGATGCCGCGGCCATCGTCTTCCACTTCGATGAAAATGTGATTGCCGCGATGATAAGCGCGTACGGAGATGTGGCCTTTTTCGGATTTGCCCGCGCGCTGGCGCGTCCGCGGATCTTCCACGCCGTGCGCCACCGCATTGCGCACCAGATGAATCAGTGGATCGGAAACGTGCTGAATAATATTGTTGTCGAGTTCGGTGTTGGAGCCTTCCAACGAAAGCTCGATCGGCTTGCCGGTGGCATTGGCCGCATCGCGCACCGTGCGCGAAAGCCGCGTGTACAAATTCCCGATGGGCACCATGCGCGCGGCGGTAATTTCGTCCTGCAAGTGGTGCGCGAGCTTGGTGAATTCATCGATGTCGGAATCGACGCGGCCCATGAAGCCTTCGAGCTGGGTCAGGACCACATTCACGTCCGCCGAAATTTCGGTCAGCGAGCGCGACAAAATGTTGAAATCGTCGTAGCGGTCCATTTCGAGTTCGCTGAATTCCAGCGAGTCGCTCGGAAATCATCTGACGGCATGCTGGTGAAAGGCGGCCGGAACGTATCCATCTGCGGCGCGAACGGGCTCCGACAAAGAGCGACGGACGGATTCGGCTGAATTCGTGCTTTTCCTGGAACTCGGAAACTTTTCCAGACAGGCGGCTCTTCGAGAAATTCAGTACTTCGACCAGCTTGGCCAATTCCGCCAGACGGCCAACCATGCGCGTGCGGTTGATGACCAGCTCGCCGACGGCATTCATCATGCGGTCCAGGCGGTCGAGCGAGATGCGCACGGACTTGGCTTGCGGCAGCGCGCGCCTGCTGCGAGACGTTTCTGCGCGCAGCGACGGGCAGCAGCAGCGTTCCGAGACACCGGAATCGCCGGCAGCTCGAGGCTGCGCCTTCGGAGACAGCGTCTTCGGCGCTCCTTCCGGAACATATCTCGGCGATGCGCGCGAGCAACGGATCCACCGCCGCGCGCATTTCCAGTCGCCCGCCCATTGGCGGTGCAGGAATTTCTTCAAAACGTCCACCGACTCGAGGCAGATGTCCACGATTTCGGCGCTGGGATGCAGCGCGCCGTCGCGAAGCTGGCCGATCAGATCCTCGACGCGATGCGCGACCGCCGATAGCCGGTGCAATCCGACCTGCGCCGCCGAACCTTTGATCGTGTGCATCGAGCGGAACAGGCGATTGATCTCTTCGGGGTTCGGACTGCGCTTCGAGCGCGAGCAGACATTCGGTGACGGCTTGTAGATGCTCCTCGGCTTCCGGAACGAAAAATTCCAGAACTTCGTCGCCGGCACTTCGCCGTCTTCCGGCAAACGGTCGACGTAGCGAATAAGCGAGCCGGCTCGTCGGCGAGCGGCTCGCCGCGCTTCCGCCTGCGCAGTCTGTTCGCGAAGTTCTGCTTTCGCTGGCCGGAGCGCGCGCGGAAACGCGAAAGAGTAGCGCTGCTTGAACGCGGCGATGTCGCCGGTCGGTTTCTTCGCCGTTCGAGCTGATCTGCAGCAGATCGAATTCGAGAACCGAAATCGCGTCGGAAATAAATTCGGTCAGCGGCCCGTGCATGTCCGGCGTCAGCGTGGCATGCATGGCGTAATGAAAAATGTGCGCCATCTTCGCGCCCACTTCGGAAAATTGCGGAAATCCATAGCTGGCGGAGGTGCCGGCCAGCGTGTGCGCGGCGATGTAGAGTTTTTCCAGGTCGTCTGGGCGAGTCTGCGGCTCCTGCAAAATGCCGGAGTATTCCCGCAAATATTGCAGGTTCTCCGACGCTTCCTGCAGGAAGAGTTCGACGGATTCGGAGCTTGGGCCGTTCACAAGCTGCCTCCCGCGAGAGACTTCGACACAATTTGCGCCGCTGCCGCAGCTGGCTTGCGGTAAATGCGGCAATCGCCGCGCACCACCGATTCAAATTTCATCGGCGCAGTTGGAAAGCGTCTCGGAATGTCCCAGGAAGAAAATACCCGCCCGGTTCCAGCGCATCGTAAAAGCGCTGCAAGAATCGCGCGGCGCCGCTCCTCCGAGAAATACATCAGGACGTTCATGCAGAAAATGCAGTCCAGCTTGCCGACGTAAACCGGCTCGATCAGATTCATTTGCGCGAACGAAATCATTTTTCGAATGCGCGGGCGCACCTGGTATCCGTGCTTGGTACTCGAAAAATAAGCGTCCACCTGTCGCGGGTCCAGATTCTGCAGCGCTGCGGCTTGCGGAATAAGCCGCGTTCGGCGTGGCGCAAGGCGCGGCGGCTGATGTCGGTGGCCAGAACTTCGATTTCCCAGGCTTCGCCGAATTTCAGCGCTTCGCACAAAGTGATCGCGATCGAATACGGCTCTTCACCCGTGGAGCAGCCCGCGCTCCAGATCCGCAGCACGCGCGGATTCTGCCAGAATTTGCGTTCCTCGACTTCCGGCACAATTTGCTTTTCCAGCGCTTCGTACACCGCCGGATAACGGAAGAACGAAGTTTCCTGGGTCAGCAGTCGTTCGAGCAGAGATTCGTACTCGATGCTGGAGCTCTTGATACTGCCGCAACAGTTCGGTGCCGCCGGCCAAATGCTTTTTCTTCGATGTATTCCAGCAGACGCGCGTCGAGAAAAAGCGCTCGCGCGACGCATCGAACAGAATCGCGGAGCGCTGCTCGATCAGCGTGCGAATCTCATCGAGTTCGGACTCGCTGAGCCTTACCGTCGTGGCTGGATTTGGTGTCATGTTCGGCGCACGTCAGCGGCGGCAGCTTCGCCGCAGCGCAGAGAAGCAGCTCGCCTTACCGATTCGCACCCACCGGAGCCGCCGGCCGCGATTTCTTCCACGTTATCCGCGCGTCGCGCCCTGAACGGAATTGCGCGAGCGCTTCGTTCAATTGTTCGGAGAGCTTCACCATGTTGCCGACGGTCGAAGCGGTTTGCCGCGCGCCCTGCGTGGTCTGGCGCGTGATGCCGGAAATAATCTGCATCGCGTTGGCCACGCCTTCCGTGCCGCGCACCTGCTGCTTCGAAGCGAGTGAAATTTCCTGGACCAGTTCGGCCGACTGCCGCACGACGCTCGAAATCGCTTCGAGCGCTTTACCGGCTTGATCGGCGAGGCCCGCTCCGACTTCCACTTCGCGCGTGCCTTCTTCCATCACGACCACGGCTTCGTTGGTCTCGGCCTGAATCGCCTTGATCAGCGCGGCGATATCTTTCGTGGCGCTGCGGGAGTGTTCGGCGAGCTTGCGAACTTCGTCGGCGACGACCGCGAAACCGCGGCCGGCATCTCCGGCGCGGGCCGCTTCGATCGCCGCGTTTAGCGCCAGCAAGTTGGTCTGCTCGGTGATGTCGTTAATCACGTTGATGATTTCCGAAATTTCGAGTGAACGATCGCCGAGCGATTTGATTTTCTTGGCGGTGGCCTGCACCGAGGAGCGGATGCGCTGCATTCCTTCCAGCGTATCGCGCACGGCGCGGTTGCCCTGTTCCGCGGCGTCGAGAGCGCGGCGCGCGGCTTCGGCGCTGGCTTCGGCGTTGTTGGAAACCTGCTTCATCGAAACCGTCAGCTCTTCCACGGCGGACGAAGTGTTGGTGATTTCCTGGTCTTGCTGCGTGGCGCCGGCGGTCATATCGTCCGCCGCGTCCAGAATCTGGTTGGCGCTGCCGCTCACGTCGACGGCCGCTTTGCGCACGCGTTCCAGAACCTTGGTGAAGTTGTCGAGCATGAAGTTCACCGAATCGACCACGTTGCCCAGCGCATCGTTGGTGACTTTGCCGCGGATGGTCAAGTCGCCGCGCGCCACCTGGTTGATGGTGTTCAGCAGGTCGGTGATGCTGCGCTGCAGCGATTCCTGCGCCTGCTGGTTGGTGACCGCGTGCGCGACCTTCGCCGCGCTGCGGTTGAAATTCTCGGCGATGAAGCCGAATTCATCGTCCGACTGGATTTCCACGCGCGCGCGGACGTCTCCCGAAACGACTCGCTCGGAGAATTTCGCGAGTTCGTCCACGCGGCGTGAGCACGCGCTTGCTGAGCACGTCACCAGCGAGATGGCCGCGACCAGCGCGAGCCCGGCTGCGCCGCACCAGCGCGCCGTTGGCGCCGCCGGGAATCGCGCCGCCATCCGCCGACTGCGGAAGTGCGAGCCGGCGTAGTAGGCAAGCCCCAGGACGCCGAATAGAGCCAGTCCGACAAAGAAGACCAGCATCCAGATTGTGGAACTCAAACGAGATTTCATGACTTCCTCCCAAGAACTTTCGCGCGTTGCCTGTTTATCTTCCGCGGCCAGAAAATCGCCGAGGAAGAAACGCGGCCTCAAGGCCCACTTCGAAACTAGAATTTCGCCTGAACCAAAATCTTCGCCGCATTGGCCTAAATCACGGGCACCGGAAACACGTCCGCCAGCCGCCGCAAATCCACTACCAGCGCCAGCCGATCTTCGTGCCGCAACATCCCGCGGCAATGCGGCACGTCTGCCGGCGCTTGATCGAGCAGCGCATCTTCGGTCGCGGAAAACGTGCCGATCACTTCGTCCGACGCGATCCCCAACCGCAGGTCCTCGCGCTGCGCCGTCGCCTTTCAGCAGCGCCACCACCACGTGCTTCGGCAGCAACCCCGGGCGGCGGCCTTCGGTAAACGCGATATCGATCAGCGGCACGATCGTCCCGCGCAGATTGAACACGCCCATCAGAAACGCCGGCGTCAGCGGAATCCGCGTGACCGACCGGCCAATCCACCACTTCCTCCACTTCCAGCACCGAAAAACAAAACCGTTCGCGGCCGGCGCGGAAAACGCAGTACTGCCGCTCGGGCGAGCGCTGCTCTGAAAAAATCTCGCTCTTCCAGGAACTGCTCCGCCGTCGAGTTCCAGCGGCATTCGCCGCGTTTTGCGCGCTGCCGCAGTGCATTAAGCGAACCTTTTCACCGCGTTCAACAATTCATCCGGAGTGAACGGCTTGGCCACGTATCCGTTCGCGCCTTGCTGCTCGCCCCAATAGCGGTCGCTCGGCGCGGTTTTGGAAGTGACCAAAATCACCGGAATGTTCGAGTAGGCGTCGCTGGCTCTTCAGATCGCGGCAGGCCTGGAATCCGTTGCGGCTGCGGCATCACCACGTCGAGCAAAATCACGTTCGGCCGCTCTTCTTCGATCGCTTCTTCGATTTTCGTGGAATCGGAAATTCCCACGGAATGAAATCCGCCCTGCTGCAGCATGGACTGCATCAGGTGAACTTCGGCTTGCGAATCGTCGACGATCAACACTTTCTTCGACATTGCGCACCTCCACATGAGTAGCCTAGCGAACAATTGCAAGTCCGCAGCCATGTCCATAGTTCTTTCCGATTTTTGCTGCGATCGCAAAATCGTTTAAATGCAATCGTTTAGCGCGCGGCTCGCGCCGCTAGAATTTGCCGCCGACCACCCGCAGCCCGGACGACGTCTCAGCCTGAGACTCTTTCTCACCGCTCCGCATCTCTGCCGCGAGCGATGAGAATCTCTGCATGATCTCGTTGAGACGCAGCGCCATGGTCTGGATCGTGCGAATTTGTTCGTGGCACTCGGTCGAAACTTTGTCGGGTTCGAGTAGAAGCAGATCCGCATTGCCCAGCACCGAGGTCAGCGCGTTGTTCACGCTCGGCCGCATTTCGAGCATGTAGCGCCCCAGCGACGCGTGCCGATGGCTTTCGATGCCGATTCTCTCGGCGCGTTGCGCGCGCGCCACCGCTTCGCTGCGCCGCAAGGCTTCGGTTGCAATCAGAATCAGCGTCGCGATCCAACCATCCTCGCGAGACAGAAATAGCGCGTGCGGATTTTCGGCCACCAAACGCGAGTCGGCGGAGGCTTCGTGCGAAACGTAAATCGCCGCCGTGGCGGGACCAACGCTCAACGACGGAGGATGGAAGACGGACTGACGGTTTGCAGCGGGCCGACGATGACCAGGTTGTAGTTTGCCGCCGATTGCGCGCGCCACAGGTCGCTGGTGGAGACCGTGATTTCCGGAAGACGGCGTTCGGCTTGCCAGCGGGCCACGACCGCGCGCGCGAATTCCGTATCGTCCGAAATGATCAGGACGTTGCTGTGACTCAAGGCCTGCTCCCAAGTTTCGGCCTGATCAGGGCTGAAGCTTTTCCGCTTCTTCGATGAACGACAGCAGCCGTTTTGTGCTGATCCCCAAATTCACGGCCGCTTCGGTGTTCTTCGCGCGCTTGGCCGCTTCCACCCGGCCCTGGAAATACGAAACTTCCGCCTTCGCGTGCGTCAAAGCGGAACGCCAGCCGCGTTCAAATCGCCGGAGCGTTTGCGCTGGTCCATCGCCACCGCGAGCAAAGCCCGCGCCACCACGGCGCGGCGCAAGTCTTCCGCTTCCTGATCGCCTTCGGCCACGAACGCGGCCACTTCCCACGACGACAGCAAAACTTTCGTATCGTGCAGCACGACCGTGGACATCGAGCGGCCGCGCGACGGCGGCGCCGCGATCAATTGCTCCCAAATCGCTTCCAGGCACTTGTCAGTCGCCAGTGCGCTGTCGCCGCGGCCGGTTCGGCGGCGTCGACCTTTGCCGCCTTGCCGCCATTCGAGGGTGAGACTTGCACGGATGCCGGAGGTGCGGTGCGCTGTGCTGCTGCGAAACTTGTTTCGCGGCGAGGTGCACCGCTTCGCGCGTTGGTCTTCTCCGCACTGGCTTTTGGCGCAGCGGCGGTTTCGCGCGGTTGATTTCGCCGGGTTGGATGCCGCGCCACGGCTTCTTCCAGGTCAGCGCGCAGAGCAAGAAGCTGCTCGAAGGCCCGGCTGACCGAGGTTTCGGTGTAGTCCTTGTGAAACGGCTGCTTCCAGTTTTCGCAGTAGTAGCGCAGCTGGATCGTCGTTTCCGCCGCCGAAAATCCGGCGCGGCGGCAGTCCACGGTCTTTACTCCGCTCGCGTCCAGCGCTTCCACGGCTTGCCGTACCGCGCTCAAATCCGCGTGCAGCATGCGAATGAACGCGCGGCGCAGCAGAAAATTGAACCGGCAAAATGCCACGAGCGCCGGCGGTTCGTAGAAATGCCGCGCCCACCGATTCCTTCAGCAGGCGGCCCTGTTCCAGCAGGCCGTGCTCCATCATGTCCCGCAGGCTTTCGCAGTCCGCGACTTTTTCCAGAATCTGGTCGAGCGGCGCGGCCCATTCCACCCGCGATACGTCGGTCGCGCCCAGCACCGGCTGCAAAACTTGCGCCGCATCCTGGAGGCGAATTTCTTTGCGATACAACTCTTCGGGCGCGCATAACGCGAAATACTGCACCAGCAGCAAGTCGATCTTGTCGCGGTCCGGCGGCGTCTTGGTTTCCTTGCGCAATTGGCGATGCAGCACGGCGCGCAGCGTCTCTTCGCTGGCGTTCAGAATCTCCGATGGCAACTGGCGGATCTGATAGGCCATCACCTTGCCGTCTACTTCGTCGAGCCATTTCAAATCGGTGTCGAACGTCTCGCGTGGTGGACGCACCGGCGGCAGTTCCCCGTGCGCGTGCGGCAGCGGGGCCAAATTGAACTGCGTGGCCAGCGCCGCGTATAGCGGGTAGGCGTGGCGTGCTTCAGTCCACTGCGTGGTGAATTCGGCTGGACCGGAACTTGCTGGAATTTTTAGTGTCGTCATATCCGATTTTAGGCTCATGGTTTTATGATCCAGTTGCTGACTTCCCCCACAAAACGCGCTGCGACTGCCTTGCGGCCTTGGTGATACCGCACCGCCACCACCACCGCGCTCGCGTCCAGCGATCCATCTGAATTTACGACGCGTACTCCATCCTCAAATTCCAGCGGCAAGCCCGAAGAAAACAGCACTTCGTTCGCGGTCCCGAATTCGATCACGGTTTGCTCCTGCAACGGCCGCATCGCCGTCGCGAGCGTGGTCACCTTCACCGGAATCCGCACTGCTGATGCATTTGGAAAAAGATGCGCCAATTTCTCCACGCAGGTTTCGATTTCCGCCCGCCTCTGCCACTTTCAATTCGCTAAGCAAATCGGCCCGGTCCTCTGCTGCTGTGGATTGGTTGGCACCCTTCAAACAAATAATCGGCGAAAGACCACGAAGCAATCGTTGCCGAGACAGGGATTTAGTCAGGAGATGGATTGCACGAGGACGGCCAAAGCGTGAGACAGGTGAGTGAAAGCCAAGCGGCTCTGATTGCTGGATTTAGCTAACTACGCCGTCGGGAAAAATCTTGGAGGTGTATCAGGATGATACAGATTCGTCTCATTCGCGTTTGCGCCTTGAGCCCTACAACTCAAACTCGGGAATTCTCACGTTGTCTCACACCGCCGCTATCGCACTACGAAGCGATCTGAATATCGTGGCGTTTGTCGCTGTGTCGCAACGGAATGTTGTATTGCTTCAGCTTGCGATACAAAGTGGCGCGGCTGATGCCCAACATCCGGCCGGTCAACGCCTTGTCGCCACCGGCTTTCTCAAAAACGCGCAGAATCGTCATCCGTTCCAGGTCGGCCAGCGCCGTGGTGGAGACCGCCGCCGCGTCCGATCCTTCGCCGTTCTTATCCTGCAGGTCGCGCAGCGCGGGCGGCAGGTCGCTGGACGTCGATCAGTGTGATGATCGCCGAGCGCGACCGCGCGCGCGATGCAATTTTCCAGCTCGCGCACGTTGCCCGGCCAGTCATATTGCAAAAAGCTCTTCATCGCCGCCGGCGTGATCTGAATTCCTTCGCCCGGCGCGTAACGATCCAGAAAGCAATGCGCCAGCTGCGGAATATCGGAACGTCGCTCCCGCAGGCTGGGAACATTCACGGCCACGACATTCAGCCGGAAATATAAATCCTTGCGAAACAATCCTTCGCGGTAGCTGGTTTCCAGATCGCGGTTGGTGGCGGCGATCACGCGTACATCCACCGGCAACTTTTTCGTTGCTGCCCACCGGACGCACTTCTTTTTCCTGCAACACGCGCAGCAGCTTGGCCTGCAATTCGAGCGGCAACTCGCCGATCTCGTCGAGGAAAATCGTGCCGCCGTTTGCGGCCTGGAATAACCCCGCCTTGGTCTTCAGCGCGCCGGTAAACGATCCCTTTTCGTGGCCGAATAGCTCGCTTTCCATCAGCGTGGGCACCAGCGATCCGCAATCGACCGCGACGAAAGGCATTTGCGCCAAGTGGCCCGCGATAATGAATCGCGTGCGCTACCAGCTCCTTGCCGGTTCCGCTTTCTCCGGTAATGAGCACCGGGGTCCGCGTCTCTTTCAGCCGCGAAATCATCCGCACCACGTCCTGAATTTTCGCGGAGGTGCCGACGATCCCCTCGAATTGCGTTTCCGTATTGACTCGCTCGCGCAGAAACTGATTTTCGGTGACCAGCCGGACTTTTTCGGCCATGCGCTGCAGAAGTTGGCGCAGGCGCTCGACGCGAAACGGTTTCTCGATGTAGTCGTAGGCGCCCTGGCGCATGGCGTCCACGGCGGTCTCGATCGACCCGTGCCCGGTCATGATCGCGATTTCCGCCCGGGGCAACATCTCCTTGGTCTTGCGCAGCAAATCGGTACCGGACAGGCTCGGCAGCTTCAGGTCCGTCACCACGAGATCGGGCGGACTCATCTCCATCGCTTCCAGCGCCGATTCCGCCGTTTCCGCCTCGGAGCAAATGTAGCCGAGCCCCTGGCCCACGGTCATGCACAGCCGCCGGATGCTTTGCTCGTCATCCACAATCAAGAATCGAAGTTTCATTTCGTCAGTCATGGTTTCCCAATGGTTTTTTCCACCGCGTCCATCAGCTGATGAAGGCGGAATGGTTTTTCCACGCACGGCGTGCCGGCCGCCGCCAGCATCGCAATCGTTTCGTCGCTCGCGGTATCGCCCGTAATAAAAATCACGCGCGAGGCCATCTCCGGCCGGTGACGGCGCAGCCAATCGTGGACGTCCGCTCCGGTAATTCCGCCCGGCGTGCGAAAATCCGAAATCACGCCGCGAAAATCCTGCCGCGCCAGTAATTGCAACCCTTCTACGCCGGACGAAGACGAAGTGACCTGATACCCGTGGCGTTCCAGCGCCAGCCGCACGAAGGCCGCCACCGACGATTCATCCTCGATCACCAGAATGTGCGCATGGGTCGAGGGCGATGCGCTGCTCGAGCTCATTTCGCGGCGCGTCGCGGTCTGCGAGTCCCGAGTCATTCGTTGGCCCGCTCCAGCATTGCCGCCGAATGTAAAATCGTCGCCGTCTCGGCCATCGGCAGGCGCACCACGAACGTCGAACCGAATCCGTCCGTATTGTTGCGCGCGATAATTTCGCCGCTGTGGGCGCGAATGATTCCGTAGCAGATGCTCAATCCGAGCCCGGTGCCCTTGCCCGACTTCTTTGGTCGTAAAAAAAGGATCGAAAATCCGATCCATCTTCGAAATTCCGGGGCCATTGTCGCGGAAACTCACTTCCACCTGGCCATTTCGATGGCTCGTGGAAATTTTAATTTTCCCGGCGCGCCGCGTTTCCTGTACCGCGTCATAGGCGTTGTTAATGATGTTCAGAAACACCTGCTGCAGTTGGCTGGGATCGCCAATCACCGTGGGCAACTCTTCGCACATATTCTTCGGTGAGCTCCACGCCGTGATTCGAAAAATCGTACGCGCGCAGCTTCATGGTCTGGCGCAAGACGGAATTAACCTGCAAGGGCTCGCGCTGCGCCGGCATCTGCCGCGCGAAACTTAACAAATTCTGCACGATGACCCGCGTTCGTTGCGCCTCCTGCAGAATCACCCGCAGCTCTTCCTTGGCCTCGCCGGGAATTTCCGGATTTTCGAGCAGCAGATCGGTGAAGCCCACGATCGCCGCCAGCGGATTATTCACTTCATGCGCCACGCCGGACACCAACTGACCCAACGCCGCCATTTTTTCCGTGTGCATCAGCTTCGATTGCAGATCGGAAGCATCGGTGATGTCGGTCATCACCACCACAATGCTGTTGATGTCGCCCAATTCGTCGCGCATCGGGCTCACACTCACCGAAAATTGCCGAGCCGGCCCGCCTCCCCCGCGAAAAAATGGAATTTCCAGATTGTCCAGCGCCGCGCCATGCAGGGTCCGCTCCAGCGCCTCCACCAGTAAGGGCCGTCGCGCGGCAGGAACCATCTCCACCAGCGGTCGCCCCAGCAAATCCTCTTCCCGGTAGCCCGATTCGAAGCATCGCCGATTGGCGTAACTGATCAGCCCGGCCGTATCGAGCACCAGAATCATGCTCTGCGTGTTATTGAGGATGTTCTTGTTGAAGTCGCGCTCGCGCCGGTAGCGCCTTTCCGCCACGCGCCGGTCGGTGATGTCCTTCATCACGTGGATCGTGCGCAAATCGTTGGGCCGCGCATCCTGGATGCGGGACGAAGACACCAAAAAAGTTCGATCCTCGCTCTCGTGCACGAACTCTTCGTGAAATTCCTTGGGATTCCGGCAGAACATGCAGCGCCCGTCTTTACTCGCCGCCGCCAGAATGGTCAGTCCGCTCATTTCCTGGCCCACGAGCTCCGCCGGCTTGTGGCCCAGCACGTCGGCCAGGGCCTGATTCAGGCGCAGCACCCGATTATTCGCGTCGTGCACGATAATAAAATCCGAAATCGCGTCGAAATCCTCCACCCACTGCTTGCGCGATTGTTCCACTCGCGAGAAAAGCCGAATATTTTCCAGGGCCACCGCCGCGTGCCCGGCCAGCGCTTCCAGCATCTGCCGTTCGATATCCGCCAGCGGCCGCGCCAGATCGATCAGGCAAAGCATACCCAGCACTTCGTTTTCACCGCCGCTCAAGCGGGCGATTACCATCTGGCCCCAGCCCAACGTCTCCGCCAAGCCGCGACCCAACAGAATTCCGGCTGGCCCTTCCGCTAGGTCCGCTCCGGGCGCATCGGCGCGCTCCGCGAGCACTGTCGCCAGGCGATGTTGGGTCATCGGATCCCAGCGCTGCGCCGGTCCTTCCAGTGCCGCAATCTCCCAATTATTTTCGTGGCGCAAGGCGAGAACCGCCGCGCGCGCTCCGAGCATTTCCGACGCCCGCACCGTGAGGCGTTGTGAAAATTCCGGAGTTCCCGAGCGAAGGATTCAATTCCAGGGTCGTGGCGGAGAACTGCGCCAGCAATGACTCGAACGAGCCATCGGGACGAGCCACGACTTCACGAGTTCGTTTCAATGCACGCACGGAGGTCTAGGGGGCTTGCGCGCCTTTGTTGCCTGTACTGCAATGAACTTACGGCGGCATCTCAAAATGAGCCAATGCTTTTGAGACGGTAGGTGCCCTATCCAGCAATCTCAAACCGTCGCAACCTGAGACGCCCTGCTGCGGGCCGCCCTTGGTTTGAGACAAATCCAGCTCGCGCGCATCGGAAGCTCCAAGCCCACCTAGCAACGTAACGCTCATAGTATCAATCAGATGCAGCTAAATCCCTTCAGCTCGACTCACTCCAAAATATAGCTATCTCCGTGGCATTCACCGTGCAATTTCGTGCTCGGGGAGTTCTCTCAAAAGAGGTGAGGCCCGCATGAGATCGAAGCCGTCAGTTTTCACGGTCGTGATGTTTCTGGCGTTGGTCAGCGCGACGTTGTGCGCATCGGTCGCGCGAGGTCAGGAGGCTGGTGCCGCTGCCGCCACCAGCAGAAAACCAAAATCGAAAGTCACGCCCGAATATCCGGCGCTGGCGCGACAGCTCAACGTCAGCGGTAAGGTGAAGCTCGAAGTGACTATCGCGGCAGACGGTCACGTCGTCAGCGCACGAACGATTGGGGGCAGCCCGTTGCTGGTCGGCGCCGCCACCGACGCCGTAAAGAAATGGCGCTACGAGCCCGGGTCGAAAGAATCGACCGAGATCGTGGAATTCAATTTTTCTGACAAAAACTGAATGGGTTCCGCTGGTGGCATGCCCAGCGGATCAGATGATTGGGGAGTGGAGGCGCTTTCATGACGATCGGTAAGAAGCTCTATCTTGGTTTCGGCGCCATTCTGGCGATTATGTTGGTGTTATTCATCGTGAATATTTTCACGGTGCGCCGCGAATACAACGCGCGGGCCGCGGTCCGCGACACCCTGGCCAACGTGCAGACCATCGAGGCCGTCCGCCTGCAGATGATGGCCAACCGGCTTTTTCTCGGAAATTATCTCCTCAGCGGAGATTTGCGGGATGAAGACCGCACCAATAAAGGCGTAAACGACTTGCTGGTCACGCTGAAAGATGCCGAAAGCAAAGTCACCGATGCCAGCCTGCGCGCGGCCCTGACTCAAGTAGACGAAAACGAACGCGGCTGGTCCGAAAATTTTGCCAAGCCCATGATGGCCAAACGTCACCAGGTGGATTCGGGCGACGCCACCGTTTCCGATTTGCAGATTTACTATTTGCAGCACGATCCCGCTTCCTGGGTCACCAAATCGTCTACCGCGCTCGACGAAGCCGACAAAGCCGTGCGCAAATCTCTCGAGGATTCCAACACCTTGGCGCAGAGCGCGACTTCGTGGAGCACCGGAATTACTACCGCCGGCACTTTGCTCGCCATCATCATGGGAATTTTTATCGCCTTCCGCACCGCCCAGACCATCAAGGAACCGCTGTCTCACCTGATCGAAGTGGCCCAGCGAATCGGCGAAACGGGCGATCTCGAGCAAACCATCGATATCAGCCGCACCGACGAGGTGGGTCTGCTGGCCCAAAACTTCAACAAAATGGTGGTCCATCTTAAGGATATGGCTGCCGTTTCCGCGGCCATTGCCGAGGGCCAGTTGTCCGTGACCGTCCAACCGCGTTCGCAGCAAGACACCATGGCGCGAGCTTTCGCGCAAATGACCCGCGGCCTTCGCGAAATGGTCCGTCAGGTTCGCGACAGCGCGGCGCAAGTCGCCAGCGGCTCGGGACAAATGGCCGGCGCGTCGGACGAATCCGCCAAAGTCAGCGTCCAGGCGGCTTCGGCAATCGATGAAGTGACCTCTACGATGCACGAAATGAGCATCAACGTGCAGAACGTCGTCAAGAACACGCAGGTGCAGGCTTCCAGCGTTGCCGAAACTTCGGCGTCGATCGATCAGATGGTTACCTCGATTCAACGCGTCGCCGATACGGCGAAATTGCTGGTCGACATTTCGCACCGGTCTCGCGAAGAAGTTCAAACCGGCATGGTCACCATGGATAAAGCCACTGCCGGGCTGAACCGCACCAGCCATGCGATTCAATCGTCCTCCGAGATCATCGACGTGCTCGGTCGCCGCGCGGACGATATCGGCAAGATCGTCGAAGTCATCGACGATCTCGCCGAACAAACCAACTTGCTGGCCTTGAACGCCGCGATTGAAGCGGCGCGCGCCGGTGAACACGGACTCGGTTTTGCCGTCGTCGCCGAAGAAGTCCGCAAGCTGGCCGAAAAATCGACGCAATCCACCAAGGAAATTTCCGAACTAATCCTGGGCATCCAGAAAGAAGCGCGCGAAGCCGTGGACAACATGGAAAAGAGCACTTCCATGGTTCAGGAAGGCTTGCTGCTGAACAAGGACCTGAGCGTCGCGCTGGAGAAAATCTCCAACGTCGTCTCCGAAGTCTACAAGTTCTCCCAGGAAATCGGCGCCGCCACCATGGAGCAGTCCAGCGGCTCGTCGCAGATTGCCAAGGCCACCAACCGGCTCACTGAAATCACCCAGGAAATCAATTCTTCGGTCGAGGAGCAAGCCTCCGGATCGCAAGCGGTGGTCCGGGCCATGGAAAAAATGCGCGAACTCGTGCAGCAATCCACTTCCAGTTCCACCGAACTGGCTGCTACCGCCGAACAGATGTCGAAACTGTCACGCGTCCTGCTCGAATCGATGGACCGCTTCGTCCTGGACGAAGGATCGTCGGAAGGGCGCCGAAACTTTGGCCGCCGCCATTCCGGCAACTCTTCCGATTCCGAACGCGGAGCGCATGATTACGCCGAACTCGTCCGGGCCTAAGGAATAACGAGCGACATGGACAAGGATATTCAAGTCGTCGGCCTGCGCATCGGCCGCGAAACATTCGGAATCCCGATCGGCATGGTGCGCGAAATCGTGCGCGTGCCGGAGATTACGTCCGTGCCGAACGCGCCCGACTACATCGAGGGCGTCATCAATCTGCGCGGCCGCATCGTTCCGGTGGTGGACTTGCGCAAGCGCTTCCGCGAAGTCGTCGCGGCGCCCAACAAGAAAAACCGGATTGTGGTGGTGGAACTGGACGGTCGGCCCATCGGGCTGATCGTGAATTCCGCGTCGGAAGTTCTGAAAATTCCGCCTTCGGAAATCGAAGCGCCGCACGCCGTATTTCAGGAAGGCGAGTTGAACTACATCACCGGAGTCGGCAAGATCCGCGGCCGTCTGGTGATTCTGCTCGATTTGAGCCGGATTCTGCAGCGCGGCGAATTGCGGCGGCTGGATGAAGTGGCCGAAACCGCGGCGCCCGTGCCGGTTGGCGCCACGTCAAAACGATAAAAAAACAGATGCAAGCGCCAGACCACGAGCCCGACAACGAGGAAGAATGTCCACACTGACCACTCCAGTCCCACTGACTGAGCCCGAACTCAAGCTGCTGCAGACTCTCGTCTATCAAGAATGCGGCATGTACTTCGATGAGCGGCGCACGCACTTCCTGCGCGACCGGCTGCAGCGCCGCCTCAAAACCTGCCAGATGGACTCGTTCTATTCCTATTACCGGCTGCTCACCAGCCGCGAAGGCAAGCAGGAACTGGTCGCACTGCTCGAAAACCTAACCGTTAACGAAACTAGTTTTTTTCGCATCCGTCCGCAGCTCGAACTCTTCCAGAAATACGTGTTGGAGGCGATTCTGAAACGCAAGCAGGAGCGGCGCGACTTCACTCTGCGCATCTGGAGCGCCGGCTGCTCGACCGGCCAGGAACCTTACACCCTGGCGATTCTGATCAGCGACGCGCTGGCCTACTACTACCTCCGGAATCCGCTGCCCTTCGAGATGCCTTCGCCGAAACCGTTGATTCCGCCGCCCTGGAAAGTGGAAATCATCGCCTCGGACATTAACTACTCGGCATTACTCACCGCCCAGCAGGGCGTGTACACCGAATCGCAAATGGACACGGTGGATTACACCTGCCGCCTGCGCTATTTCGACAAAGTCGGCGACAAGTATGCCGTCAAAGCCGCGCTGAAGAGCCTGGTGCAATTCGACTTTCACAATCTCAAAGCCGAATACCTGCCGCAGCGCAACGACGTGATTTTCTGCCGCAACGTCATGATCTATTTCGACGAAGCCGAGCAGAAGCGGCTGATCGAAAAATTCCACAGTTGCCTGAATCCGGATGGCTGTTTGTTTGTCGGTCACGCCGAGAGCCTGTTCGGCCTGACCAAGAAATATCAAATGGTTCATCAGAACAACGCCACCGTGTACCAGAAGCTCGAGGCGGCTCAGTGACATTTTTGCCCGACGATCGCGCCGACGAACTTCGCGACCTCTTCTTTGAGAGCGCCGCCGAAATTCTGCAGGCCATGAACGAAGCCGGCCTGGCGCTCGAAGGCCATCCGGGCGATGCCGGGAGTCTGCGCAGTGTCCGGCGCGCGGTGCACACCCTGAAAGGCGATTCCGCGGCCTGCGGCTATCGCGAGCTCAGCGAGCTGGCTCACGAGCTCGAAGACGTATTGAGTCCCGCGCTCGTCCGCGATAATTCCGGGCTCATCGCCGAAGTGGTCTTGACCGCCGCCGACACTTTCCACGAAATGCTCGCGGCGTATCGCAATAACCTCCAGCCGCCCGATGGCGGCGCTCTCCGCGAATACATCCGGCGCCTGCTGCGCAAGCCGGCTACCGGACGGCAGGAAGAAGCCCCTGCGGCCGCAGTGGCCACTTTTGCCTGGACCGAATACGAACGCCTCCTGATTTCCGAAGCTTTCCGGCGCAAAGAAAAAGTCTTTCAGGTTGCGCTGCATCTCGCCAAGGAATCGCTGCTTCCCGCGGCTGCATTCCAACTGGTAAAGAAAGCCCTGGAAGGCGCGGGCAAGGTTCTGGCGCTGCGCCCAGAAACGGGCGACGAAATCGTAGAGGGTGGGCTGATTGAAGCCGCGATCTCCAGCCCCAAATCATCCGACTGGATCCAACAGCGTTGCCAGGTTCCTTCCGTGGTCGCGCGCATTGCCGTTTCACCGCTGGTGCAGGGCGAAACCGCTCCGCGCGACGTGCTCGACATTCTCGTCGAATCCGAAGCCGCCGCCGTCGCCGCGGAAGTCACCGGACATCTCTCGGACGATGAGCGCCACGACGAAAGCGCGCAGGATCCGGCCGCGGCCATCGGCATCGCCCATGCCGCCGCCGAGAATACCATTCGCGTAGACGCTAGCCGCATCGACACCGTGATGAATCTGGTCGGCGAGCTGATCATCGGAAAATCCATGCTGCAACGCGCCATCGCCGAATTCGACCGGCGCTTCGCCAAGGATCGCACTGTCGCCGAAGTTTGCCGACGCGCTGGGTTTGCAATCGCGCATTCTGAACGAACTGCAAAAATCGGTGATGAAGATCCGCATGGTCCCCGTGGAGCAATTATTCCGCCGCTTCCCGCGGGTCGTTCGGGATGTGGCCAAGCTGCGCAACAAGGATATCGCCCTGGAAATTGCCGGGCAGAACACCGATCTCGATAAAAGCATTCTGGACGCACTCGCCGAGCCGCTCGCGCATTTGATCCGCAATGCGGCCGACCACGGCATCGAATCGGCCGCCGAACGCGCCGCCGCAGGAAAATCCGCGCGTGGCACCGTTTCGCTGGACGCCTACCACGAGGGCGATCAGGTCGTGATCGAAGTCGTGGACGACGGCCGCGGCATCGATCGCGAAAAAGTGATTCGCGCGCGCAATCAAACGCGGCCTGCTAAAAGAAGAAGATCGTGCCCGGCTCAACGAATCCGAAGCGCACAGTTTGCTCTTTACTCCCGGCTTCAGCACCGCCGACGAGGTCACTGAAATTTCCGGCCGCGGCGTCGGACTCGATGTGGTCAAGGCAGCGCTCGACAATCTGAAGGGCAACATCGAGATCGAAAGCGAAATCGGCAAAGGCACCACCTTCCGCCTGATGGTTCCGCTCACGCTCGCCAGCATTCAAGCGCTCTTGTTCCACGTGGCCGGCCGCCTCTATGCCGTGCCGATTGCTTCCGTGGTGGAGATCACCCGCATGTCCGAAGGCGATGTGCACCGCGTGGACGATCATGAAGTCTTCCAACTTCGCGAACAGGTCCTCACGCTGGTGCGCCTCGAACGCCTCGAATCCAAACGTCAGGTCACCGAACGAGCAAAACGCACGTTTGTAGTCGTCATCGGCGCGGGCGCCCGTCGCTTCGGTCTCGCCGTCGACAGCCTGATGGGCGAAGAAGAACTGGTCATCAAGGCGCTCGAAGACGAACTGATCACTTCGCCGATGGTCAGCGGCGCTTCGATCCTGGGCGACGGCACCGTCGTCTTGATTCTGAACGTCTCCGCCGTGGTCTCGCATCTCTCGCGTATCCCTGCTGTGGGAGCCATCGCATGAGCAAGAAAATCCGCGTGCTGGTGGTCGACGATTCGGCGTTGATGCGCAAGCTGATCCCGCAGGTGTTGCAGCGCGATCCGTCCATCGAAGTCGTCGGCACCGCCATGGACGGGGCCATCGGGCTGAAGAAAATCGACGAACTGCACCCGCACGTGGTCACCCTCGATATCGACATGCCGCGCATGGACGGCATCGAAATGCTGCGGCAGATCACCCGCAAGCATCGCGTTCCGGTCATCGTGGTCAGCGCCCAGACCGACGCCAGCGCTTCCATCACCTTGCGCGCTCTGGCTTTCGGCGCGTTCGACTTCGTCACCAAACCCCAGGACGCGGCGATTGGGCCGGCTCGATCAAATCGCCACGGAACTGGCGCAGAAAATCAAAGCAGCGGCGGCTTCGGGTCCCCCGAAGATGATCATCACCGTCCCCACGATCAAATCGAAGACGCCGCGGCGCACCACCATGCCCTCCGGCCCTTCGCGTCATCGTCGCGATCGGCATTTCCACCGGCGGTCCCAACGCGCTCCAGTATGTTTTCTCGCAGACTGCCCGCAGAATTTTCCGGGGTGCATCGTCGTGGTGCAGCACATGCCCGAAGGCTTTACCGAGATGTTCGCCAAGCGCCTGGATGAATCTTCCGCGATGGAAGTGAAGGAAGCGCAGTCCGGAGATTTGCTTCTCGCCGGCCGCGCCCTGATTTGTCCCGGCAATCGCCACATCAAAGTCCGCAAGATGGAACACGGCAACATCGCGATCCTCGTCGACCAGCCGCGTGTAAACGGCCACCGCCCCTCGGCGGACGTCCTGTTTCAATTCCGTCGCGCAGGAATTTGGCAGCAATGCCGTCGGGGTTTTGATGACGGGCATGGGCGAAGACGGCGCTGCGGGCTTGGGCGCATTGCAGGCCGCCGGCGGCCTCACCGCCGCGCAAAGCCCGGATACCTGCGTCGTGGACAGCATGCCGCGCTCCGCTATCGAACGCGGCTTCGTCTCGCACGTTGTCACATTGCCCAATCATGGCGAGCTTCCTGCAGACCGTGTGCTCGACGGACCGGCCCAGGATCGAACCGGCCGACGCAAATTCTACCGCGCCCGCCGTCGCCGGTGACCCGAGTTCCGTATCAAGGAGATAGTTATGAAACAGTTCGAAGCACTCACGCGAAAAAAGGACAACCAGGCGGTCCGTTACCTGATCGTGGACGATTCCGTCTTCGCCCGCAAAAGCCTGGCGAAGATGGTCGAATCCTTCGGCGGGAAAGTGGTCGGCGAAGCCGGCGACGGTTGCACCGCCATCACCGAATACGCGCGCACCCAGCCGGACATCGTCTGATGGACATCACCATGCCGCAGATGGAAGGCATCGAAGCCGTCGAGCGCATCGTGCAACGAGCATCCCGACGCGCGCATCGTGATGGTCTCTTCGGTCGGCTATCAGGACAACATTCTCGCCGCGCTGCAAAAGGGCGCGCGTCATTTCGTGCAGAAGCCGGTCAAGCCCGACGCGCTTTACGAAATTATTCGCTACGTGTTGAATGACGACGGCGTCACCGCCACGGTGGGCGCCGGGGAGCAATCGCGATGAGGATGGATCTGATTCAGCCTTTCATTGGTTCGCTCGATACCGTGCTGGCCGAAATGATGAAGGCGCCCGCGAAAATTGTGGACCTCACCATGGAGGAAGACGGCTACCGCAAGAAGGGCGCGGCGGCGCTGGTTTGCTTCCGCGGCCAGATCGAAGGCCGCGTCATTCTGGATATGGAGCCGCGCGCCGCGCAGCACACGTCGCCAGCATTCTATCGGAAGGCGAAGTGGACCCCGCCGAGCCGCTGGTGCAGGAAGCCGTCTGCGAACTGGCCAACATGGTCATCGGCAACGCCGTCACCCAGCTAAACGATGCGGGATTCGAATTTAAAGTTTTGCCGCCGGAACGCGTCACCCAGGAACAGTGCGAAAAAGCCGGCCAGGATTCCGAAGCCACGATCCTCTGCTTCGAGACTCCCAGCGGCAACGTGCATCTGAACATCGCCATGCAATATCACCAGCGCCGCGCCAACGAACGCCTGCCCGTCGCTGTCGTTTAAGATCTACGCGGAGAATTATCGCAGCGAACGCTGCGGATTTATTTTTCAGGAAGCCCGGGCCGGCGGTATTCCACGCCGTGGCGAAATAATCCCGCCTTGGGGATTTCTTCCGAATACACCACGCTCGATGGCAGAAAAATATTCGCCGCCTCCGGCGAATACGGCACCGCTACATCGATTTTTGTCCCTGCGTCATACCGTCTCTTGCTCCGGAAACACATGCCCACCGGCGAAATATCTTCGCACACCGCCAATTCATCGTCCGAGTTCGACTGCCGGATGCACGCCGTGAGCCGCGTTTTCATCCGCAAGCGTGTCCTTTCCCGCTGCTCGCCTCCGGCTGGAATCTGCTCCGCTTCTTCGGTGCTGCGCCTTCCGCGACCCGCCCGCGATGCCAGCTTCTTCTCATTTTCGTGGGGAGCCTGGGTCCAAGTGCTGGGCACGCCGCAGGTCTTGCATAGCCGCGCAATGCCGCGCGTGGTTTCGAATCCCCGCAGTTCCAGTTCATTCAGATAAACAACTTCCCGGCTGCGGCAGTAGGTGCACTCCAGCAGCATCCGCGCCACGGCCTCTTCCGATTCGGCGATCGGCGGAAATTCAATATTCCAGATGTCGCTTTGCGGCTCCAGAATCTCCACGCCGTACACAAAACCTTCCTTCTGCAGCCCGAATTGCCCCACGATGCGCACTTGCGTGTGCCGGTGCGCTTCCAGCGGAGCCATCCGGCGAATTTCGATGCGCTGGTCGGGCCGCAGATCGCGGTCCAGCAGGATTACCGCCCCGGTGCGGTTGATCTGCATGGTCCGCGCCGGACCGGTGAATTCCTGCTCGTTGATGTCCTTCCCTGACGCCTCCAACAGCAGAGTCAAGGAGACTCGATCGCTGCGACGCTGCGCGGCGCTTGCCATGCAATTCCTCCGGCTAAGAAGCTGAGATGCCCCGGAAGCCAAGATATCACACTGCCGTCGCCCGTTGGCTTCTGGCCATCCCCGCGTTCTTCAATCGCTAACTTTCACTCCGACGGGTTATCATCGTTTAACCCTGATTCCCCCTGGAGACTGGTCCTGACGTCACTGCATGTATCTATGTCTGTGAGCGCTGTCCAACGACGGATCCTCAGTCACGGGATGCGCTGGCTCCTTCTGCTTTTTGCCTTGGCGTATATCGACGTGGCGGCCGTGCGGGCGCAAATTTCACGCCTCGAAGGGGTCGTGCACGATGCCACCGGCGCATCGGTTTCCGGCGCTAAGGTTCAACTGACCACGAAATCCTATTCCGCATCTACCACCTCCGATTCTTCCGGCACCTTCGTTTTCGAAAATATTCCCGATGCATCGGGAACCCTCACCGTTTCCGCCTCCGGGTTCGGGGTCGTCACCCAACCTTGGAACGCCTCCGCCGATCGTCAGGCGCGCGTCGAAATCACGCTGAAGCCGGCCAGCGTAAGCCAACAGGTCCAAGTCACCGCCAATCGCGCCGCCACGCTTCTCACCGATGTCCCGGTCAGCGATATCGAATTGACGCGCGACGACCTGCAGAATACTCCGGCGCTCACTCTCGATGACGCGCTACGCCAGGTCCCGGGCTTTAGCTTGTACCGCCGATCGAGCAGCCGGGTCGCCAATCCCACCACGCAGGGAATTTCGCTGCGCGGCCTCGGTGCCAACGGCTCCAGCCGCGCGCTGGTGCTGCAGGATGGAATTCCGCTGAATGATCCTTTCGGCGGCTGGGTTTTCTGGGATCGCGTCCCGACCGAATCGGTCGCGACCGTCGAGATCGCCCAGGAAGGCGCTTCCAGCCTTTACGGCAGCGAAGCGCTGGGCGGCGTAGTGCAGTTTATTTCCCGTCCCGCGGAACCTGCGGGAATTTCGCTGGAAACATCGTACGGAAACCAAAGCACTCCGGATCTTTCGCTGTGGGCCGGCGGAGAAAAAGGCGGATGGATCTCCACTTTCGCCGGCGAAGTATTTCGCACCGATGGCTACGTGCTGATCCCCGCCGACGATCGCGGGCCGGTCGACACCCAGGCAGGCTCCGAACACGGCACTGCGGATTTAATGATCGGAAGAAAAATCGGCCGGGACAGCCTGATTTTCGCGCGCGGCTCGTATCTCGACGAAACCCGCGAGAACGGCACGCGGCTGCAAACCAACGACACCAAACTGGGCCAGGGCGTTCTCGGAGCTAACCTGCAGCTCGGCTCTTATGGAGCCTTAACGCTGCGCTTCTACGCCGACGTTCAAACCTACCATCAAGGATTTTCGTCCGTCACCTCGGTGCTCACCACTCGCGACACCGAAACCCAAACCGACTTGCAGACGGTTCCCGCACAGGGAGTCGGCGGCTCGGGCGTTTGGTCCAAGCAGGTAGGGAAACGGCAAACCATTGTCGCCGGTTTTGACGACCACGAAGAAATCGGCGCGAGCCACGATATTCAATTCACCGCCGGCGTTCCGTCCGCGAACCAGTCCTCCGGGGGACGCCAGCGTACCGTGGGTTTTTTCGGCGAAGACCTAATCCAGATCACTCCGCGTTGGTCTCTTTCGCTCAGTGGCCGCGTGGATCACTGGAGCAATTTCGACGCCTCGACCGTGCGCATCCCCATCGGCATGGGAACTCCCACCGATATCGAATTCGTCGATCGCTCGCAGAATGCGTTCAGCCCGCGCGCCACTCTGCGGTACCAGATCAACGCCAACATTTCCTGGGACGCTGCGGTGTACCGCGCCTTCCGCGCGCCCTCGCTTAACGAACTGTACCGCTCGTTCCGTCAGGGCAACACCGTTACCAATTCGAACGCGGCTTTGACTGCGGAGCATCTCACCGGCGGAGAGACGGGCATTTCCGTAACCACCTTCCAGCGCCGTCTCGTGTTTCACGGAACGTTTTTCTACAACCAGATCGTGGATCCGGTAGCCAACGTAACCTGCACCGCCCTCGCCACTCCGATTCCAATTTGTCCCGGCCCGATTCCCAACACCATCGTGCGCGTTCGCGACAATCTGGGGCGCACCAGCGCGCCGGGATTTGAACTTGGAGCCACCGGTCATATCACTCGCGATTTCGAACTCTCCGTGGCCTATCAGTACGTCGATTCCCACGTGATCAGCTTCCCCGCCAGCCCCGCGCTGGTCGGACTCTGGGTCGCCCAGGTTCCGCACAACGTGCTGACCTTTCAGGGGATTTATTCGAACCCGCGCGTCGCGACGATTTCTGTTTTCGGCCGCATGGTCGGCAAACAGTTTGACGACGACCTGAATTCTTTTCCGCTGGGCAGGTATTTCGTTCTGGATGCCTCGGCGTCGCGGGCCATCGGGCACGGCGTGGAATTATTTGCCGCGGTGGAAAATCTCTTCAACGTCCAATACGAAACCGCCGCGACGCCGGTGCCGCAGCTGGGCCTGCCCATCGCCGCCCGTTTCGGCTTTCGCTACCAATTTCCGAAGCGCTAGTTCTAGTGGGTGGTTAATTCCGGTGATGGATATTCCGGCAGCTTGGCATTCTTGCGGTCGGTTCGCTTCACTTCCAGTTCGTCGAACAACACCGAAGGACAAATCACCGTGGTCGGAACGTTTCCGCCGCGATTACTCACCAGCGGATCGCTTCCGGCGGCGATCAGATTATTGCGCAACGTACGGGTATCGAGTTCGTTGAAGACTGCGCCGCGCACCAGTTCTTCGTGCCCGTCGCTGACGTATACGCGGTAAAGCAGACGAGGATTATCCCCGGCCATGGTTTCCACGTAGTAGCCATAGGGTTTGCCTTGCTGCTTGCACATTTCGATCAATTTCTTCTTCAACTCGTCCTTCGCCACCGGATCTTTGATCTTCACGAAAAAATTTCCGATGTTCGGGGATGGCGGCTGGCCCGGCGCCGCCCGTCCGTGCCCATTCGACGCCGGAAAATCGCGAATCGGCATCCGTCCAATAAGATAGTCGACCAGGATCCCATCCGTAATCAGCGGTACCGCCGAAGCTTTCACGCCTTCCTGATCGATTTCGTAGCTCCCTACCAATTGCCGCCC
This sequence comes from uncultured Acidobacteriota bacterium, assembly GCA_963737765.1. Classification (GTDB taxonomy): domain Bacteria; phylum Acidobacteriota; class Terriglobia; order Acidiferrales; family UBA7541; genus Palsa-295. Next base: position 31,535 of record CAVTTY010000010.1, on the reverse strand, counting down.
CTCGAAGATTTTCACCGTCGGATCATCCGTCACCGAGATGAACGTCGGCAGCACCCGCCCTTTGTAGTTCGACGAATATTCTCCCGTCGTCCGCGCCGATTCGCCGGGTTTCGGCCGAATTCCCAGAACATTTTGCGCCACCAACTGCTCGAAAACGTCGCTCGCGGCATCGTTGGAAAACAACACCGGTCCGCGGTAGTCCTCTTCCACCATCGGCGCATCGGCCAAAGCTTGCAACGTCGCCAAGGTCTTCCCCGCGTCGGCCAGGAATTTTGCCTGCGACGGCAATTCGTTTGCCGTGCGTTCCACAAAGAACGGTGTCCGTCCGACTTTCATCCCATCGGCCGACTGGGTCTCCGCGCCAATCTGCATCGTATATATCGTGTAACCCTGGCGCGTGCTGGTCCCTTCCGTGTTCACGAAATATTCGTTCACTGCCCGAAAACGCAAGAATCCATTCAGCGACTGGATTTTCAAATTGGTGCGGTACAGGTTGGTCGCCTTCTCGATTGTTTCTTTCCACGGGGCCGGAGAAAAATCGAGTTTCGCCGGCGGACCCACATACTCCAGCGGCGTCGCTTTCGCAAAATCGTCAAAAGGCTGATCGGCGGTGTATTGGCTCAACAATGCTTTCTTCGAAGCCAACGCTTCGTTCGCGGCCTTGTACGCGGCGTCGGTCGCCAGCCACAATTCGCGGCGGATCGCGATCGGATCGTTATCGAGCGGCGCGAAATCCACGATGCCCAACCCCGGCCCGTAATAACTATCCAGCTTGTAATCTCCAACGCGCACCACCACTCGCACGCTGCGCGCATGGATCCGCTGGTCCTGCCGCAGCGAACCAAACGCCGCTTCCGCCGTCCACTCCTCGACATCCGCGATCCGGTACTCGATGTAGTACGGCGCGGCGACATTATCCATTTTCAGTTGCGACTTCGATCGATCCAGTTCCTCGCGCATCGCCTTCAGCAGCGGATCGGCCGCTACTTCCGCGGAAACCGCCTTGGTCGATGGCACCGCAGCCGGCTTTTCCTGCGCGGCCACCCGCGGGCGCGATGCTCGCCACGGTAGCGAGCCCTAAAATAACCGGGAACAACAAGTTCGTTCGCAGGGCTGCGCTCATGACTTCCCTCCCTGCGCGCTAGCCTTCGCCGCAGCGCCACCCGCATCCGGAGGCGGCAAGATGGGCGGCCGTTCCGTTCCGCGCTTCCGCTTCTGCACTTCGATCGTGCTGAACAGCATCGCTGGCGCCGCCGCCGAGACCGGCACTTGCCCCGATTCCGCGCCGCACACCCCGTTGAAAACCTGCAACGTATCTCCCGTCACCATAATATTGTTCAGCGAAAGCAGCGGCGTACCCACAATATCCACGCCGCGCACCAGTTCGTCCGGCCGCCCATCCGCGTAGACCCGATAGACCATCACCGGCAGCACCTGAAACGCCTGCGGCAACGCCCGCTGCGTCAGCGTGAATCCACCTTGAATATCGTCGAAATACAATCCGTACGGTTTGCCCTGCTTCTTGATCTCTTCGATGAATTTCTGCCGCACCTCGGAATCCTTCACCATGTTGGTCGAGGTCACGATCAGATTTCCTTGGCGTCCCGTGGCCATCAACCCCGGCTGCCGGCGTCCGTGCCCGTTGGAATGATCGAAGCCCTTGATCGGCATGCGCGACATCAGGAAATTTTTCAGTATGCCGTTTTCCACCGCCACCACTTTCTGCGCCGGAACGCCTTCATCGTCGTAATCGTAATAACCCGCCAGCTTCGTGCCATTCAATTCCTTCAGCGTCGGATCGTCGGTCACGCTCAGAAACGCCGGCAGAACCAGCTGATTCACTTTCTTGGTGAACGTCTGGCCTTCATTCTCATCACGTTGTCGATGCCCTTCCAACCGGTGCCCCAGCACTTCGTGGAAGAAAACCGCCGCGGCCCGCCCCGAAAGCATCGCCGGCCCGGCGTACGGATCGGCCGAAGGCGCCGCCCGCAACGCTTTCAAATCGGCGGACATCTTCGCCACTTTCATTTCCAGTTCCGCGTCGCCCGGCAATTGCTCGGTGGTTGGCCCTTGATACGACTCCACGCGCAACAATTCTGTGCCGTCATCCGCGCGCGTTTCCGCCTGGATCACCAGCCGCATCATCGCCGCCGGACGCACCAGCGCCGTACCTTCGCTGGTCGCCAGATACGACCGGTCGCGCGTCGCCGTAAAAAGTACCGCCGATGTGTACACCTCCGGATATTTCAGAAACAGCGCGGAAATCTTCCGGATCCGCTCTTCCCACATTTTCTGCCCGGTAAATGCCGGGTATTCCGTGGAATCGATGTGGGTGACGGGCGCCTCCGTGGAAAAATCGGGCGACTTGTCTTCTTCGTCCGCCTGCACTGCGGTGCTGGTTTTCACTTTGGCGAAGGCGGCGGAAGCCTGCTCGTATTCGCGGTCGGTCATTTGCCACAACACCCGCGCGATGGCGTCGCTGTCGTTATTCACGGGCAAGGTGCTGGAGAGAATTCCCGACGGCCGGTTCTGATTGTGCGTATTGTCCAGCGCCAGCGAGCCGACGTGCATCATCACGTCGCCTTGCCGCCGCCCCACGCTGGTCGAAAAAATAATGCCGCCGTTCGTGGCCAGCATGGCGGTGGCGTCGATGTCCGACGTCGCGTAGCTCATGAAATACGGCGCCGGATCGGTCTTGGCCAGCGCGGTGAACGCGCGCTTCAGTTCCCGCTGCATGGTCGCCAGCACCACGTCCGGCGTGTCGCCGGCCGGAAATGCCGCTACCGGAATTAAGCTAATTAACGAAAGCAGTACGACGGTACAGCTCAAAGCAAACGGTGGCAGGCGTCTCATTCGGCTGGTTGGTCCTCTTGGCAGTTTGGCAATTCAACATACTCACATATTGGACGCGACTCATACACGAAAGATTACGTATCCCGAACGAAACATTAACGCCCTCGGGGGCACTCGGAATACAGCGTTTAGTCACGGTTGTGGCACCGTCTTCCGACTTTTGCGCCCTCCCGCAATCCTCTTTGTGTACTCTTCAGATGGGGGATCAGAAAGCTCCTCGACCATGCCCAAGTTCAAATTCTTCCTCTCCGTCCCCACCGACGATAACGACTACCAGCAGGAACAAGCGGCGGCCGCGCGGGAAACCGCCCAGCGCCTCGGTTTCGATCTGGAAGTTGCGCAAGCCGATAACGACGCCATCAAGCAGAGCGACCAAATTCTGAAAGCGATTCAAGCCGCTCCCGAAAATCGCCCCAACGCCATTCTTTTCGAGCCGCTGGGCGCGACCGCGTTGCCTCAAGTGGCCCGCGCCGCAGCCAGCGCCGGCATTGGCTGGGTCGTGCTCAATCGCTTTGCCGAATATCTTCCCGAACTGCGCCGCGCCAGCCGCATCCCCGCCTTTTCGGTGAGCTCCGATCACCTCGAAATTGGCCGGATCCAGGGCCTGCAATTCGCCGCGCTGCTGCCCCGAGGGCGGCTCGATTATCTACATTCAAGGGCCATCCGAGAATTCCGCGGCAAAAGATCGCACCACCGGAATGCAGCAGACCAAGCCCGCGAATATCCGCGTCAATATGTTGAAGGGCCAGTGGACCGAAGAAAGCGCCTACAAAGCAGTCTTATCCTGGATGCGCCTGCCGACGTCCGCCAAGCAAGCCGTGGACCTGGTCGCCGCGCAGGACGATTCCATGGCCATGGGCGCCCGCAAAGCCATGCAGGAACGCCCCGACGCCAGCGTCCGCGAGAAGTGGTTGAGTCTACCCTTCACCGGCTGCGACGGCCTGATCAACAGCGGACAAAAAGCGGTTCGCGCCGGCACGCTCGCGGCCACAGTCGTGGTCCCGCCGAATACCGCGCCCGCTCTCGAAATGCTGGTCGCTGCTCTCGGCCAAGGGAAAAATCCTCTCGAGCAGGTCTTGACCATCCCAACATCCTTTCCCTCACTGGCCGACCTGATGCGTCAGGGAGCCGGCAAAAAACTTACCTAAACGGAATGTCTTCCAAGGAAAACCACGCGGGAATTACTGGTAGCGGTACCGGGAATCGAACCCGGGTTTTCAGGTTGAGAACCTGACGTCCTAGACCCCTAGACGATACCGCCGGTGGACAAGCAAAAGCAGCCCAAAGAGTTTCGCACGTCCGAAATCTTCACGCAAGACTCTCCGGGCCACTCTTCTTTAGAACAGCAGTTTCAACGCGAATTGAACCTGCCGCGACGACGTCGTGGTGTTGTTGATCGCTCCGGCCGTACCCGACACGCCCGTCGTATTCGTCGCCGAAGGCGGCGTAAACACGATTAGGTTCGGCGTGTTGAAATTGGCGCGGTTTAGCAGATTGAAAATTTCCGCGCGGAATTGCAGGTTAAAGCGCTCGCTGATCGACGTGTTTTTCAGCACCGAAAAATCCCAAGTCGCGAGGCCGGGTCCGGTGTAGGCGTCGCGGCCCACGTTGCCGTAGAAGCCGATAACCGAAGGTGGCGCGATAAACGCGGCGGGATTAAACCACTGCGCCGGCTTGCCCAGCACCACTGGTCCGCTGAAATTGGGATTCAGGAATGGCCGCACCGGATTTCGCGTGTCGCCGTTGTTTGAAGGGTTGTAGCTCAACTGCGGAGTGAACGGGAATCCCGACTGGATCGTGACGATGCTGGTTACGGCCCAGCCTCCGACGATCTTGTTGGTGAACCCACTCGCATCGGTCATGTACCGCTTTCCGCTTCCGATGGGCAGATCGTAGATCGCGTTGATCACGCCGATGTGCCGCACATCGAAGGTTGCCGGCCCGTAATCCGCGTGCAGATCGAATGGATTCGATACCAGCCCTGGCGCATTATTCGCCGTCGTCTGGTTCAGCGAATCGCCATCATCCAGCGCCTTCGAAAAGGTATAAACGCCCCGCACCGAAAAGCCCTGGCTGAATCGGCGGTTCACGTCGATTTGCAGCGCGTTGTAATTGCTGGTTCCCGCTGAAAACCAGGTCCAGGTATTGGTCAATACGGAGCTTGGATTGGCCTTCGGAGTTCCGGCCGGAATGAAGAAGCTTCCAGCCGGAACCGGAGCACCCGCCAGGGGCGAATCCGGCTTGCCGGGCACGTTGATCGGAAATCCCAGTGTCGGGCCATTCGTGGCCGTAATCGGCATGCTCGCGTCATACGTGGGATACACCGCGGGGCACGCCGCCGCCGGACAAATCGTCGGGATCGGCTCATTCGCGTCTTCCCCGATCAATTGGTGATAACCATGCGAGCCGACATATCCAACGGTCAGCAACGTGTTGGGTGATAGTTCTTGTTGCACGCGCATCGACCAGGAAATCAACGTCGGAGTTTTCATGTTCGGCTGCACCCCGCCCGGCACCAGCCTGGCGCCAGCCGGCACCGGCGCCGCCGGGTCGATGGGCAAATTCGAAACCGGCTCATTCGCGATGCTGTAGGTCGGATTGAACGGCGCGTTCTGATCCGTGCGGTAACCCAGCGCGTCCTGTAAATCGTTGTACATCCCGAATCCCGCGCGGATCACTGTCTTCTGGTTGAACGGGCTCCAGGCGATCCCAATTCTCGGTTGAGGCAGAAACTTTGCGTTGTTTGTGGTGAAAAGATTGTGGCTGACGCGCGGATCGGTTGAAATCACCCCGTTGGTAAAGGTGTAATTCGCGGCGCGGCCGTGCGCTTCGTTCCAGCCGGTCGAGAATTCATCGCGAAAGCCCAGCGACAATGTGAACTTTGGGCTCACTCGAATCACGTCTTCCGCGTACCACGCTCCAAAAAGCGATCTCCAGTTCATTTCCGTCGGCGCCGGATCGAACAGAAAGCTCGAAGTATTTCCCGCCAGGAACGTCGTCAGGCTCGCAAACGTCGCCTGCCCGAATTGGCTCAGCGCAATGGTCTCGTTCGACTGGAATTGCTGGAACCAGGCGCCCAGGCTGATCTGGTGCCGCCCTCGCGTCATGGTCACATGATCTTCATAGGTGTACAGGTTTCGTGCGATGTGCAGATCGCTTCCGTTATTGCTTCCGGCCAAACCCACCTGTGCCTGCGGATTCGAAGCCGCGCTGCCGCCTACCACCACCGCCCCTACGGGCAGGCCCAGCAGAAAGCCCGGCACGTCCGCCGCAGGCGTTCCCGGCGTCGGCTCGCCCGTAAAGAAATATCCCGCCCGCGTATATCCCACTCGCGCCGTATTCAAAAGCGTTGGCGAGAAAACGTGCGTCCATTCCAGGCTGAAAACCTGCTCGCGCAAGTTCAGTATGTCGCTGCTGAACGGGTTCGCGATCGTCGCGGTCACGTCGCGGCCGTCATCGATGGTGTACACCGCCGCCAGCGAATCCTTCGGCGAAAAAATATGATCGACCCGTAGCGTGCCGAAATCTTCCGAAATCGTTTGCAGCGGGCTGCTGAAAAATGGAGATATTCCGTTGAAAACCGGCGCGCTCGCCGGCGGCGTGGGCCACAAGCTCAACAGCGGAACTACACTGGGTACGGCACTGGCCCGCGACGTCAGGCTCGGCACAAACGCCTCCGACGTTTGATTCAGGCTTTGCCGCAGCCCTTCATAGTTCGCGAAGAAAAATGTCTTGTCGCGTTTGATTGGCGCGCCGATCGCCCCGCCAAACTGGTTCCGCTCGAACGGCGGCGCCGATCCCTGATCGAAAAAGTTCGGCGCATCGAGCGCGTTGTTCCGCACGAATTCGTAGAGGGAGCCGTGCCACTGATTGGTCCCGCCCTGCGTGGCGATGATTACCTGGCCGCCCGGCTTCTTACCGTACTCGGCGCTGTACGAGTCCCGCAGCACGTTGAATTCGCGCACCGCCTCCACTCCCAGCAATTCCCCGCTCGCGCCACCCGGCGTCATGTTGTTCTCGGCCGCGCCGTCAAACTCGATGCCATTCAGCAGAAACAGATTCTGCTGCGGCCGGTTGCCGGACACTGCGAAGTTGTTTGCCGTGGTCGAATTCGAGACACCCGTTCCCCCGGCCTTTTGCGACGTAAAGTTCACAATGCCCGGATTCAACGGCAGCAGCAAATCGTAACTTCTTCCATTCAACGGCAGGTCCTTCACCTGCTGCTCGCCGACCACTCCCGATATATCAGCCGTGGTCAATGCCACGATATCTGCGTCCGATTCGACCTTGATCTGCTGCGTTACCGCTCCGACCTGCAATTGCAAATCGGCCACCGCCACCTGACCCACGACCAGGTGAATGCCGGTCCTGATCTGTTCTGCGAATCCTTGCTTCTTCACCCGCACTTCGTACTGGCCCACCGGTAGCGCATAAATCTGATAACGGCCGGCGCTATCTGTTTCGGTGTTGCGAATGTTTCCGGTCTCCAGGTTGGTTACAGCCACGTCCGCGCCTGCAACGGCGGCGCTGGAAGGATCGGTGATCGTTCCGCTGAGGCTGGCGGAAACCTGCGCAAAAGCGGTGGGCACCAAAAATAGAAAGACCGCCACCAGAGCCAGACCGCGACCGGTTACACCGCGCATCAAAAGCGATCGGCAACGCGAGGAACATCCCGAGGAATTAGGACGCATGCTCAGCTCCCTTCGATGGATTCAAAACAATGCACGCACGGTGTTTGCCGCGAGGCGCATTCGCAGAGGCCATACGTTTTAATACGTTTGAGGTGACTAAGTCAAACCGAATAGCGACGAAAAATGGACTGGAACGTCACGCGTGATGACAATCTGTGGATCGTGCGAGGTAGGCCTCGTTTCTCAGCTTTTGATGATCATGATTTCGGTGGATTTGATCAGCGCGGCCGCGGTGTCGCCGACTTTCAACCGCATCTCCCGTACCGCATCGGCGGTAATGATCGAGGTGATGTGCTGCCCGCCAATCGACAGCCGGATCTGCGCCATTAGCCCGTCGATCTTGATTTCCGTCACCCGCCCGACCAGTTGGTTTCGCCCGCTGATGCGCCGGTAATTATCGCGGCGTTCGCTCACCGGCCGGCGCGCGGACTTCACATGCAGAAATTTATCGAGTTCTGATTCCGGAACGCGGTGATGTCCTCCCGCGGTCTTGATCGTCCGAATCTTTTTCTTGTAGATCCACTGCTTCAAGGTCGGATAGCTGACTCCCAGAACCTTGGCAGCCTCGCGCGGGAGTAAAAGTGTAGTTGGTTTCATAGGCGGCCACCGCCGGTTGCGCTCATGGTAATCCTATTTTCGATTTCGCGCAGCGCCTTCCGTCTCCTTCCATCGCAAAAAAAAGGGGCGTCCTTTTTCAGGACGCCCCTGGTTTGCTACCCGTCGAATTTCAGAGCGCGACGTCATCCGCCGCCCTCTGCAATCGCCTAGGGCAAGTAGTAACGGAACGACGTGAACAGCATGTTGTCGAGCCCGTGCGGGTCCACGGTCGTGCCCGACGTTGCGCCGGCGCCCGACCACGTGTTGCGGTCCACGTAGGAATACTGCGCTCCAAACTGAACCCGACCCTTCGGACCCTGGTAAAACCGATACCAGAAGCCGTCCGTGCCTTCGAGAATTACTCTGGTGTCTCCGTCGCAGTTCGACAGTGCTCCCGGAATAAACCCTTGGCTCCGAGGACCGCCGTGGTGTTCACAGCCGCCCCAGGCGCAGCGATCGGAAGCGTCTCCACCGAGCAACCATCATCTCGGCGTGCGAAGTTTCCGTAGCCTGTTTTGCCGGAGTTGTAGGTTGTTCGGCCGGCGTATTCGCCACCGACGTTGAAGTAGATATCCAGCTTAGGCGTGGCGTGGAATTCCACCGTCCCGAGGGCTTGGTAGCTCCGGATCAGAGCCAGCGTGCCGTCTGGGCGGGCCGTTGCGTCCGCCAAGCCTGCTGTGCCGTAGCGCCCGATGCCATTGCCACCCAGGAACGTGAAACCCAAGTCAACCTTCTTCGCGATAGAGACGCGCCCGTTGGCACCGATTCCACCGCCGGTGCGCGAATCGTTAAATGCTCCCGAAGTCGCAACGTCGAACCGGTCAGTGCGCAGGTTACCGCTGGCGCGACCACTGTCGGCAGATTGGTGCCGTCGCCCGCCGGGAATATCAGGTGATGGCGCCGTGTGCCGCGAAGCAAGGATAAACTCGGTCGCGGAAATTGCTTACGATACCGAAGACCTCGAAGTGCCCGAACTTCGGATCGAGTGCCGCCTTAAATACGAAGTCAGGCGTCTTGTTGTAGGCATAGGTTCCGACCGGATTGTAAAGACCGCCGCCGTTGCCGGGCGCGCCGACCAGGAAGTTATTGAAGGTCGTGGTCGAAGTCACCGGAACGTTGACGGTCGTAACGCCATCGGTAATAACGGTGTTCGTGGTAGCCGGTATCACGCTTGTCGGGTTACCGTGAACCGTCAACGTGGTGTTGGAAGCTTCCACCGAGGCCGCCAGTGTGAGTTTCACTTCTTCGCCGAAGGTTTTCGAAACGCGGAGAGCTTCCTGCCGCGCCCAGCTGAAGCCCACGGTATATTGTGGGTCGATCGTCATCGGCAAAGCCTCGGAGCGGTTGTCGGTGCCCTTCTTTGTTTCGGTAACCAGGCTCCACATCTGTCCGCCGGTGATCTGAAAGCCATTATCGAAGCGCGCTTGTCCCCAACCTTGGCGGATGCGCAAAACGTAGCTGTTGCTTTCGTTGTCGTTGGAAGTGATGCCGGCTCCGAGGAAGTCGCTTTCGACGTAACCGCTGATCGTAACGTGCTCCAGCTTCCCCTCCGCCAACATGCTCAAACGCGACTGTCGGGCGCTGCCGTTCCACTCCGTCGTTTGCGCTCCCGGCTGCCCTGGAAAGCGGAACGTTGTTGAGCGCCGTATTGATGTCGCTACCCGTCGCCTTGTTGCGGAACACGGTTTCAGCCGCCAGGAAACCGCCCGGGGTGATCGTGATTCCCTTGAAGCGAATCGCGACCGGATTGTCCGCGTTCGGCGCCTGACCATCGGCGGTGCCGATGATTCCGTTTCCAAACGCACGGCTCGGAGGCGCAGCCGCGGAAGAGGTGTCGACCGGAGTGCTGGCGGCCTTCAACTCTTCTTCCATCATTTCCATTTTCTGCTGTTGCGCTTTCATCAGATCGTTCTGCATCTGAATCTCGCGGGCCTGCGCCGCCAGCAGTTCGCGAACCTGCTGCAATTCGCTTTCAACCGCCGTGGTGCCCGGCGTCGCCGGGGTTGCGCTGGTCGAAGCCGCGGTGGTCGAAGTTGTGGTCGTCGACTTCGCGTCGCCGGCCTTATCGCTCGTTTCCTCGCCTCTCCGCAGTAGCCGATTTCGGCGTGTCCTTGTCGTTATCTCCCGGTCCGCTTGTCCTGGCCATGACCGGAGTCACGATCAGCCCAAAGGCCAGCAAAGATGCTGCTAATCCTCGCATTCCTTCCTCCTTAAAATGAACCACCGTACTTGAGATCGAACCGCTCCCCCACCAAATTCTTCCGAACACATCTCATCTTGCGGGACGGCACTTCGGTAGCCCGGAATTCCACTTCGACCACCGACGTCGTCCATGCAAAGGGATTTAAATTCAGTAATTACGCTGCGATTTTTCCGCGGCTGGCCCGTCATGAAGGAGCCGACACGCGTGGCGAAGTTGGCACCTTATTCGCGCCGCTTGAACCACCCGTGACTACAATGTTAATTGTGTGTTACAGCGTAGTTGAATGATTATGAAGAACTTACGTCTAGGCCGAAGAGGTCCTGATAGGCTGTAACAATTCGGCCCGAGAGCCCAGCTCTAGCTGGCGATGGCCTTCCCTGGGGTGGGTGACTCCAATAACACCGGCAATATACGTCGATACCGGCGAATGCTGAAAAATCGATGGCGGCAGGGGTCGCAACGATAGGCCGGAAAACCCAGCCAGCGCTTCAGAGTAATTAGTGTGCCGGCTTCTACTCGCTCGCGCGAGATGTGCTCGAGGTCAAAGTTACCGCACCGCGGGCAGTGCGCATAACCCTGAAACCGGGTGGCGACACGCCAGGCGTAGAATCGCCGGTCGCAGGCGTGGCAGCGCCACGGCCTCAAACCGCTCATCGTATTTACAAAATCTAATGCGCCGTCGCGATGCGATCGAAAGCAATCCACACTACGGCATTGCGGACAAATCATCGGACTCCAGGTTCCCTGAACTACAGCCTGCGCAGGATAGCGAAAATGGCAGTTGTCGGCAAGCCTATGGCCGGCGAACTACCCTTCGCTTCCCTGGTGCTCCAGCTTGGAACATCATCTTCATCAATCGTAGACATCCCGCCGTGCCTCAGCCATAATTCCGCACTGATGACGCGGCAATTGGCCCGTCCTAGGAGGTATCGATGAGTTCGACCCCGAACACGCCCGGCGAATCGACGACTACTTATGTCGAGACCGCAGCCTCGTCTCTGCCGCGCTGGGTCACTTTGCTTTTTGTAGTCGCCTTCGCGCTAGTCGCCTATTTGCTGTACGCCGGCTACGCTGATCGCCAAGCCGCCCGCAAGGGCATGGATGACGCCGAGCGCAAGACGCAAGCTCTGGCCACGGAGTTGGACAAAACAAATTCACGGATCGCCGATCTGAAAGGCCAACTCGATGTCACCTCGCAAAAACTCGGCCTGACTCAGGACGAACTGGCGCAAGCCCGCAGCCTGGCGCAAACCATCAAGAAGGATCAGCAGAAGAGTGACGCGAAACTGCGTTCGGAAATCGCCGGCGTGCAAGCCGACACTTCCACCAAGATTGGCGAAGTCACCACTGAGCTGAGCGGCACCAAGAGTGAAGCCGACGCCACTAAGGCCGACCTCGAAGTCACCAAGACAAAATTGCAGAGCACCGTCGGCGACCTCGGCGTGCAGAGCGGCTTGATTGCGCGCAACCACGATGAAGTGGAAGAGCTCAAACGCCGCGGCGAGCGCGACATCTTCGAATTCGATCTCACCAAATCCAATGCCGGTCCGCAGCACGTCGGTCCGATTCAGGTGCAGCTGAAGAAAGTTGACACCAAGCACTATCGCTACACCGTCAACGTGGTCGCCGACGACAAGACCATCGAAAAGAAGGACAAGACCGTTGGCGAGCCCATCCAGTTTTACGTGCAAGGGCGCGCGCGCTCCCTACGAGATCGTCGTGTTCGATCTCTCCAAGGATCAGGCCAAGGGATACTTGAGCACTCCCAAGTCGGCCGGCGCGGCTCCGCCCGCCAGCCCGGCGCCGGGTAATTAGTCTCGCTCGGAGCAATGGTTCGAAGTAATCGCGTGGCGTCCTGATTCTTTGGCAGGCCGCCACGCATTTTTTTTGGATGCGAGCCTCGGAGCTCTCCCGTGAAGCCAGCCTTGATGAACTCCCTTTTGGTGGCGGTCCTGTTTTTCGCTTCCGCTAGCCTGAACGCACCTCATACGGCGAGTTCAGGACAACAATCGCCTGCTTCCGCCTCGCCACATCCGTTACAGGTCACCACTGAAATCGTAAAGCTCGACGCCTCCGTCATCGATGAGCGCGGCGAATTCGTCAACGGCCTGCAGCTGAAAAATTTCAGGATTCTTGATGCCGGCACGGAACAGTCTATTGCTTTTTTTGCGCCCACCGATTCGCCGGCGCAAATTCTGGTGATGATCGAAACCGGCCCTGCCGTTTACCTGATTCAAAACGATCACATCGCCGCGCTCGATGCCCTCGCCGCCGGCCTCCCTCCCGATGATGAAATTGCGCTGGTCGCCTATAACGAAGCCCCGCGCACGGTTCTCCCCTTCACTCGCGACCGTTCTTCCCTGACCTCGGCGCTCGGCCAAATTCAATACACCCTGGGCTTCGGCGCATTGAATCTTTTCGACTCGATCTCCGCCGTTCTCGATTCCCTGGCGCCCGCCGCCGGAAAAAAAGCCCTCGTGCTTCTGACCACCGGCCTCGATTCGTCTCCGGCTTCACGGTGGCAAGCCCTCGAGCAGAAACTGCGCGCGACCGACGTCGTGATTTTTCCCGTAGCCCTCGGCGCCGCGCTGCGCACCCCAGTCAAAAAGAACAAAACCAAAAGCAAGTCTCTCGCCGAGAACAAGCCCGGAGTCTTCGCCGAAGCCGACAAAAACTTGCGGTCGCTCGCGGAAATCACCGGCGGCCGCGCGTTTTTCCCGGAATCCGCCGCCGATTTTGTCCCCGCCTATCACGAAATCGCAGCCACCCTGCGCCACCAGTACGTTCTGGGAATCGCCCCCGCGCATGACGGCCAATTTCACCCGCTCACCGTCCAGGTTCTGGACGACGCCGGCACGCCCTACCTCCCCGCCGGCAAGAGCAGTTCCCGCAAAATTTTTGTCCGTCAGGGATATCTGGCACCAGCCCCCTAGGTCGTATAATCTAAGGCGCTCGCAGCGGTTGAATTTCACGCAGGAGTCCGAATGAATCGGCATCGCCCTACTTGCTTGGTCACTGGTCGCCATGTTCGCTGGATCGTTTTTCTTCGAATCACCCGCGCGCGCCCAGGCCCCGGCCACGCGAAGTCCGCAATCCGGCGCCGAAGCGCAATTCTCGTATGCCGCGCAAATCCCGGCAGTGTTCGCCCACAATCTGATTTTTATTCCGGTGCGCATTAACGGCGGAACTGCCTCCATGTTCGAATTGGATTCCTCCGCCCAGTACACTTCGATCGAACCCGCCCGCGCCAAAGAATTGGGCTTGGCAGTCAGCCCCACCGGCACGGTAGCTCGCGTCGAATTGACCATGCCCGGGCTGCAGTTGCGCATCCCCGCCCTTCCGGTCATCGCCCAGAAAAATTTCGCCGAAACCACCGGACAGCCGGCCCATGGCATTCTCGGCCGGGATTTTTTCGACCATACGGTGATCGTGGTGGATTACATTCGCCAGACCGTGCAGGTATTCGACCCGGCCACCTACACCTACGCCGGCCAGGGCAAAGCTTTCCCCGCCATCGGAACCGGCGGCGCGCCGCTGATTCGCGCCAAAGGCGACATCTCCGGCCACAAGAGTTTCGAAGCTGATTTCGAAATCGACACCGCGCTCGATTCCGCCATCGTCTTCTATTCGTCGTTTTTGGATTCCAAGAAAATCTCCGCCGCCCACTTCAAAGCCATCAGCGCCTCCTATCCCGAATTGGATGAAGGCTCAAAAATCCAGGTCGGTCGCATCAAGGAATTTCAAATCGGCGCTTACAATGTCCAGGAACCGGTCGCGCTATTTTCGCAATCGAACTCAAAAACGGGAGCGAGCGCGAAAATCGCCGGCGCCATCGGCGGCGATTTCTTGCGGCGTTTCTCGGTGGTTTTTGACTTGTCCCATCAGCGCGTGTATCTCGACCCCAACCTGCAGATCAATCACACCGCGCAGGAAGATATGAGCGGCCTGTCCATCCTGGCCAAAGGCGTCAACCTGAAGACTTTCGAAATCGTGCAGGTGCGCTCCGGAACTCCGGGGTCTGATGCGGGATTGAAGGAAGGCGACGTCATCGCCGGAATCGACGAAGAACCTGCGGCGGATCTCACCCTCTCGGCGATTCGCGATCTATTCCGTCAGGTGGGACACGAATATAAATTACTGATCGACCGTCACGGCCAATCCTTGCCCATCACCATAAAAATGCGCAGGCTGGTCTAAATCACTCGACCGCATTCGAATTAGTGTTCAAAATCACGAATGGTCATGGCCATTTCGTGCAGCCGCTTGTCGACCTTGGAAAATACCGTGTCGGGTTCGTGTTTGCCGTTTGCCAATCGTTTTCCCGCATGGGTGCCGGTAAGAATCTCAATTCCCTGCTCCACCGTCGCCACCGGGTATAAATGAAAACGCCCCTTCGCGACGGCCTCGACCACTTCGTCGCGCAGCATTAAATCGTCCACATTCTCGGCCGGAATCAGCACGCCCTGCTTCCCGGTCAAGCCCTTCAACTTGCAAACGTCGTAGAACCCTTCGATTTTCTGGTTCACGCCGCCGATCGGCTGAATGTCTCCCTGCTGATTCACCGAGCCGGTTACGGCCAGCTCCTGGCGAATCGGGATTCCGGAAAGCGCGGACAAGCAGCGCATAAATTTCGGTTGAACTGGCGCTGTCGCCGTCCACGCCCGAATACGATTGCTCGAAACAAAGGCTGGCCGAAAGCGCCAGCGGCTTATCCTGCGCGAAAGTCCGCCGCATGTAGCCCGAGATAATGTGCACGCCCTTATCGTGAAAGCGTCCGCTCAGGTTCGCTTCCCGTTCGATATTGATGATCCCGATTTTCCCCGGCGACGCCGCCGCGGTGATGCGTACCGGCTTGCCGAACGCGTATCCGCCGATCTCCATCACGCTCAACCCGTTCACCTGGCCGATGCGCGATCCGGTCGTATCGATGAAAAGCAGATTCTGCTCGATCATTTCGCGGATTTTCGTTTCCATCAGGTTGTGGCGCTCGATTTTGGAATCGAGCGCTTCGCGAATATGCTTTGGCGGTAACCACGTCGCGTTTGTCGTTCCTCGCGACGTAGGAAGATTCGCGAGCCAGATCCGCCAGATCGAAAAAGCGCGTGGTAATTTTCCCGCGCCGCCCCGCCAGCCGCACCCCATGCTCCAGAATCGCCGCAAACGCGTCGCGGTCGAACGGCAGCAGCTTTTCGTCGTCGCAGATTTTACGCAGGCGCCCGGCGTATTGGCCGATCACCGCTTCGCTCCACTTCATTTCCTCGTCGAATTCGACGCGCACCTTGAAAATCTTTTTGAAGTCTTCCTCGAAATCGTAAAGCAGCTCGTACATGTCGCGGTCGCCGATCAGGATGATCTTCACGTGCACGTCGATCGGTTCCGGCTTCATGCGCCGCCGTGCTGAACGGGAAAAACACATCCACCGGCTGAATTTCCAGCTTCCCGTGATTCAGCGTGCGCTTCAGCGTGCGCCACACTCCGGTTTCGGTCAGCGTATCCAGCGCGTACATCACCAGAAACCCGCCGTCGGCGCGCAGCATCGAACCGCCGCGCAGATCCATGAAATCCGAATTCCAGCCGCCGCGAGTGTCGTAGCTGCGATGAATCGTGCCGAAAAATTCGCGTAGGTCGGAATCGTCTCGAAAATCACTGGGCATTTTTCCTTCTCGCCGTGCGCCAGAATCACGTTCACGCCATAGACGCGGAACGGATCGCGTTCCGCTCGCTCCGGCTTCGCGGCCGCCGCCACCTTCCGAGGGCGGCTGGTCTTCTTCGCCTTCGCGCTCCTTGAACGGCTCGAGATTATCCAGAATGTGGTGGCGCACCTCTTCCAGGTATTCCGCGATCTGCGTACTCGGATATTTCTCCTTTAATTCTTCGATCACGCCGTCGACCAGCACCGAGGCCGCTTCCTGCTCCAGATAGCTCATTTCGCTGGCCAGCTCGCGCGAAAGCGAAAGCGTCTTGCGGTAGACCACCGTGAATTCCTGCCGGAACTGGTCGTACTTGCGTTCGAGCTCTTCCGCCGCGGCGCTTTCGAGTTTCCCTTCCTGCACCATCTTGGGGATTTCCTCGATGGGCACCATTTGCCCTTCGATCACGCGGGAAAATCTCCGGCAAGCGCCACCGCGCCCACTTGCATTCGGCCCAGCGCGAACTGTTCGCGCGCAATGCGCCGCGTGAAATCGTCCATCAATTCTTTTTCGCGCTGCGTGAACCGCTCCACGATGCGCGTTTTTTGCCGTTGAAATGGTTCGCCTTCGAAAACCTGCGGAATGCGGCGGCGCAGAAAATCGATGCCCGATTCCACTTCCTTCTTGAACGCGTTGGCCTGCCCGCGTGGCAGGGTAAGCAATCGAGGACGATCCGCATTCTTGAAATTGTTCACGTAGGCGCGATCCGGCGCCAGTTCGCTTTCCGGACGCATGCCTTCGATCATGCGCACAATCATCCCGCCGCGACTCGTTCCGGAAAGGCCGCAGACGAAAAGGTTGTAGCCCGGCGCGGTCATCTCCACGCCCATGCGCAAAGCGCGCAAAGCGCGCTCCTGCCCGGGATCGCCGGTGGACGGAGAAACTTCGGCGGTGGTTTCAAACGGAATTTGCGATGGATCGCAGCGCCAGCGCAGTTTCTCCGGCGGCAATCCCGCGTGTTGCGGCCCGCTGCGTTTCACTTCGATCTTTTTTGGTTTGGAGTTCTTGCTCATCCGCAGTTTCCGAAGCGCGCTACTCTAGCACGACGCGGTTTTGATCCGCAGCGGCTTCGCCTGAATTGTTTCCAGCCCGCGCTTCCGGCACGTACAGGTCCAGCAGGCTCGCGCCGGTCGCCACGATAATCGGCCCGACGATTACGCCGAGCAATCCAAAAACGGCGATCCCGCCCAGCACGCTGATGAAAACCACCAGGCCGCCCATTTCGGCGCGCCCGCTAATCACCCACGGCCGCACGACGTTGTCGACCAACCCCACCACCACGCTGCAGAAAATCGCCAGTGCGATCCCCGCGCCGACGTGCCCTTCCGTAATCAGGCTGATCGACGCCGGCAGCCAGATCAGCGCCGAGCCGACCAGGGGAATCAACGAAAAGAATCCCATCATCACGCCCCAGAAAATCGGCGCGGTGATTCCCGCCAGGCCAAATGCCAGTCCGCCCAGAATGCCGTGTGCCGCGGCCGCCACCGCGCTGGAAACCACGCTGGCAAAAATCAGGTCGTGCGATTCCTTAATCATTCGGTCGCGATGCTGGGCCTCGAAAGGCAAGAGCGCCCGCACCCGTTCCATGAACACTTCTCCATCGCGATAAAGGTAAAACATCGCCAGCAGGGTCACGCTCAGATGAAAAAGAAACGAGGCGGTATTGCGCAGCACGGTCCCTAACTTGGTGGCGACGAATGTCGCGCCTTGATCGGTGTAGCGGCTGAGGATCGTGGCCAGGTTCGCTTGATTCGCATCCGGAAATTTCGATTCGACTTCCATCCACAACCGGTTGACCCATTCGAAGTGGCCGCTGGCAACCTGCGCCTGCACGGTCTGCACCGCTTGCACACCTTGGCGCACAAACGCACCCGCCACCAAAATCGTAGGAACGATCAATATTAAGGTGACTCCCAGCGTGCAGATGATCGCGGCAACCGTTGGGCTGAATCTCCGCCGGACGCGTTCGTACCAGGGATAGGACACCACCACAATGACCACCGCCCAGGCCAAGGCCGGCAGGAACGGCTGAAAAACCAGGAAAACCAGATAAGCCAGGATCGCGACGATCCCGTAGAACAACATGGTGCCTAAACGTCGCTGTGAACTTACTTCAGTGCTCAATTTTCCCGCCCCTGATTCGTGTCCCACAGACTGATAGTGTTTATCGGGAAGTTTGTCAACCACGCTTCGTCGCGCGAAACCTCCCGGTGCTATCATTTACTTTGCGCCCTGGAGCGCCCATGTCAACCCCCGAAGCCAAGTGCCGGCACCAGCGAACCCAGGTCATCGCCAAGGATGACGACGCCCAGTACATCGAGTGTCTCGATTGTGGCGAGATTCTCGAAGTGGGCGAACTCCCAGACAAAAGCGAATTCAACGAGTCGCTCTCGGACGCCTGAAGCGCTCGCCCCGCTGAGGATTGCTTCCCACCCAGCAAGCCACTTAAAGTTTTCTTCCCGCCCTTCCTGCTCTGGGAGTAAAATCCGTCGAAACCGCAGCCAAGTTTCTCGCTCCTGGGAGGTTCTATGCGAATCGTCCTCTGCCTCGTCTCGCTGGTTGCGGTTGCGTGCTTACCCGCCTATGCGCAGGATCAAAAGCCCGCCGCGCCAGCAGCGGAATCCAAGATGCCGCCGGAAGCAGCGAAGGTTCCGAATCCGGTGAAGCCGACCGCGGCGTCACTGGCCGCCGGGAAGAAAACCTACGGATATGATTGCGCGATGTGCCACGGAAAAGACGGCGACGGCAAGGGCGATCTGGCCAACGACATGAAAGTAAAATTGCTGGACTACACCGATCCCGCCGCGCTGAAGGACAAGACCGATGGCGAATTGTTCTACATCATCAAGAACGGAAAAGGCGAGATGACCGGCGAGAGCGATCGACTGAAGTCCGATGAAATCTGGAACCTGGTTAACTACGTCCGGTCCTTCTCGAAAAATTCTGCGGCGAAACCAAAGGCTTCCACTCCGTAGTCCTGCTCGTAGCATTAGCACGACGGAGCTTCGCGGGTGGCGCGAACCTACCGGGACGCCGCAGTTTGGCGCAGCAGCACCACGTCGCTGTCGTTGTGAGCCCGGATCAAGCCGAGAGTTTTGTTGTCGGCGCTCCAGTGAAAGTCGGGGATGAAATCCGATTCAAATTCCGTGACGCGATGGCCCGCGCTGCCATCGACCGGTGAAACCCACAGGGCGTACAAACCATTTTCACGAATCGGGTAGCCGATGGTCTTTCCATCCAAAGTGTAGCGAATTTCGCCGCCCCCCCGCGGATCGCGCGGAATCTCTTTGACCGGCTGCAGCGTGTCGAAATCGAGAATGCGGATGACCACCGGGCCGCCGGTGACCGGCTGGGTTTGGAACGCGATATTTTTTCCGTCGGGCGAAATATTGACGCATCCGCAAGTGAGCAGGGCCTCGGACACTTTGGTCGAAGCGCCGCCATCCACTGAAATTTTCTTGGCCAAAAATTTTCCACCGTCATAGCTGGCGTAAATCAGCCATTTCCCGTCCGGCGAACACATCGCCGGCTGATCGTCCGAGCCGGTGGTAATTTGTTTCAAATTTCCACCGCTGGCGTCCATTCGCCAAACATTCGATGCGCTGTTTCCAGACCGAAACGCCGAAGCGAACATGATATAGCGTCCGTGATCGCAGGAGATCGGGCCATAGTTCGGGTAATCGTCGTGCAACAGCGGCGCGCGATTGCTGCCGTCGGCATCCATCTTAAAAATGCCATTTTCCTGCTCGACCAATAGCTTTCCATCCGGGGTCCAGGCGAACCAATTCGTCGGCGGGCGGCTGCTGATGGTGCTGACCTTTCCCGCCTGCTTGGAATCGTATGGCGCGGTTCGAATGTCTCCGAAGTATTGCGATTGCACGGTGGCGATCGTCTGGCCATCGGCGGAGAGGCTGATCGAGGGATAGGAATTCGTATCGTTCGTAATCGCGCGGTAGACGCCGCCAGGATAGGAAAATTCGCCAATTTGCGCACGATTGAAATTCGAGTCCCGCCCGGAGGCCGCCACCAGAATTGCACTTTGATCGGGCAGCCACACCGGCGAGCCCAAATTCAGATCCGACGTCTTGAAGGTTTTTTTGTCTCCGCTCTTGGCGTCAAAAATATCGAGCGCCGATACCCCGGCTTCGCTGGCGATGAATTCGGAGGCGACAATCATTTTCCCGTCCGGAGACCAGGCCGGTTGAAACACGCGGGTATTTTGCTTGGACAATAATTTTTCGTCCGAACCGTCGGCGTTGGCGATCATCAGATCACCTTCGCCTTCATTGCGTTTGTAACGCATGAAAACGAATCGGGCGCGGTCCGGCGAAAAACTGGGAGCGCTGCCGATGTCGTGCACGATTCGCTCCGGGTTGCCGCCCAAAACCGGCGCGCGATACAGGCTATACACGCCTTTTTCGGCCTTTTCATCCTTGATGAAGAAGATCGAATTGCCGTCCCGCGAAAAACTGACCGCCTGGTAGCGATCGTCCGACGGCGGAACGATCTGGGTGTTGCTGTTGGTGGGGACGTTGCGGAGCCACAGGCTTTGCTGCCCGTTTTCGCGCTGCACGTTCAGGATGAAGTTCGCGTCCGGAGATATCGCCGCGAGCGAGGCCTTTCCGGTTTCGGTGATGCGGTTTACCGAGAAAGTTTCGAAGGCTGGAGTCTTGCTGCGCGCAACAAACGAATAAATACCGAACGCCGCCGCGCCAACGAGAGCGAGAACGATGAGCGCGGTCAACGCTGTTCCGATTTTGTGTTGTCCAGCAACCTGTAGCACGGTCGAAGTAGAGCCGGAATGGGAACTGGCTGGCACCGACTGCGAAGAAGCCTGCGCGGCTTGCGTTCCTGACGATTCCGCCGCGGGAATCGCGGTGCTGCCGGAAACCTGCGCAGAACTGCTGGATGAAATTCGCCCGGAAGAATCGGCTTCGCGGCGCAGGCGCTTCAGATCCGCGCGAATTTCCGCAGCGACCTGGTAACGCATCTCGCGATCTTTCTCGAGCGCCTTCTGCAGAATTTCATCGAGCTTGGGTGGAATTTCAGGATTGAGGCGCGAAGCCGGTGGCGGCACGCGATTCAGGACCGCTTCAAAAATGACGCCGGTGGTTTCGCCCTTAAACGGCAGCACACCGGTGGACATTTCGTACAGCACGGTGCCGAATGAAAAAAGATCGCTGCGGGCGTCGAGTTCCTTGCCGCGGACCTGCTCGGGAGACATATAGGCCACAGTGCCTACGGCGGTGCCGGGGCTGGTGAACATCTCGGCGGAGTCGAGCGTGGCGTGGGCCATGGTGCCCATGCTCTCGCCGACGCCGACGGTTCCGGCCCGTGCCGGGATTAACTTGGCTAAGCCGAAGTCGAGGATCTTGGCGTGGCCGCGGCGGGTGACGAACAGGTTGGCGGGCTTGATGTCGCGGTGAATGATGCCTTGCGAGTGGGCGGCATCGAGCGCGTCGGCAATCTCGATGGCGATATCGAGCAGGCGATCGAGTTCCATCGGCCGGCCGTTGATGGAATGTTTCAGGGTGCTGCCGTCGAGGAATTCCATGGCGATGAAAGCTTTGCCGTGGTCCTCGCCGATATCGTAGATGGTGCAGATGCTGGGGTGGTTCAGGGCTGATGCGGCTTGCGCCTCGCGCTGGAAGCGGCCGAGAGCGAGCGGGTCGCGGGCGACTTCGTCGGGAAGAAACTTGAG
Source organism: uncultured Acidobacteriota bacterium (assembly GCA_963737765.1). Classification (GTDB taxonomy): domain Bacteria; phylum Acidobacteriota; class Terriglobia; order Acidiferrales; family UBA7541; genus Palsa-295. The sequence continues at coordinate 9,800 of CAVTTY010000010.1, read as the reverse complement.
GGCGACGAAGCGCTTCAGGCGCGTGTCTTCGGCTTTATAGACAACACCCATTCCGCCGCCACCTAATTTTTCTACGATGCGGTAGTGCGAGATAGTTTGGCCAATCAGAGGAGCGGCGGGCTCGGGCATGGACGGTGATTTTAGTTTGCGGGTTCGGGCAAGTCAAACGACTCGTAATGGAAAGGCGGCGAGTCGTCTAACGAATGCCGATTTTTTCGATGATGCGGATGACGTCGGCGGTGGAGACGTCGTAGAGGGCGTGCTCGTCTTCCTGTTCGAGGCGTTCGCGCAAATATTCGGCGCCGATGTAGCTGGCTTCGCGGTCGGTCAAGTTGCGGCCGATGCGGGTGCGGAAATCGACAAAACCGGGATGCGACAGGCCGGTGATTACGCCTTTGCCGTCGACGTAGAATTTGCAATCCATGGTGTCGCTGTGGCGGGTAGCGGTGCCGTTCCAGCAATGGGAGAAGCGGCAGCGGTAGACGTAGTCGGTGACTTTCGACGGGACGTCGAAAGCTCCGATGAAATCGCTCATCGCGCCTACGTTAGGAATCCAGGCGACTTCGGTCTTAGCCATGCCGCTCCTTACCTCGTCATTTCGATTTCGTGAAACGAAATCATAGTGCTACTTCCGGGCGCCCGCCATGGTGGCGGTTTGTCCGGCATGGCGGTAGCTTTCGACGGCGGCGGCGACTCCGCCACCGGCGGGGACGCGCAGGCCCTGATCGAGCAAAACTTTTTCGAAGGCGGCGAGGAAAAGCAGGACGTTGGTGTTCTGGTTCGAATAGCCCATCAGGCCGACCCGCCAGATTTTGCCTTTCACCGCGCCGAAGCCGCCGGCGATCTCAATGTTGAATTCGTCGAGCAGTTGCTGGCGCACTTTGCGATCGTCAATGCCGGCGGGAATGTTGACGCTGGTCACGGTGACGAGGCGATCAGCGGGATCGGTGACGAAAAGTTCGAGGCCCATTCCTTCGAGTCCGGCGACGAGGGCTTGCTGATTGGTTCGGTGGCGGTCCCAGCGCGCTTCGAGGCCCTCTTCGAGCGCGAGGCGCAGCGCTTCGCGCATGGCGAAAATCAGCGAGATGGGCGGGGTGTGGTGATAGGTGCGCTCGCTGCCCCACATGGTCATGATCGGCATGAAATCGAAATACCAACTGGCCACGGGGGTTTTGCGGGCTTTGATGACTTCTTCGACGCGGGCGTTGACGGTGATGGGCGCCATGCCCGGAGGCGCGCTCAGCGCTTTTTGCGAACCGCTGAAGCAAATGTCGATTTTCTGTTTTTCGACGTTGAGCGGAATGCCAGCCAGGGTGGCGACGGCGTCGACGACGAGGAGAGCGCCGAGTTCGTCGGCGACTTTGCGGTAGTGGTCGAGATTCTGGACCACGCCGCTGGAGGTCTCGCCATGAGCCAAGCCGACGAATTTGATTTTCTTGCCTTTTCCGGCGCGGCGGACGTCTTCGGGATCGACGATGCGGCCGTAGGGCGCTTCGACGCGAATCACTTTCGCGCCGGGGGCGCGATCGGCGACGACGGCCATGCGTTCGGAGAACCAGCCGTTGGAGCAGACGATACATTCGTCGCCGGGCTCGAGAACGTTCATGACCGAGGCTTCGATGCCGCCCGAGCCGGACGCGGAAATGGGATAGGTGATGCGGTTCTGGGTTTGGAAGACGCGGCGCAGCATGACCTGCACGTCGCCCATCATTTCGGTGAACCAGGGATCCATGTGGCCGACCAGCGGAGTGGCCAAGGCGCGGTAGACCCGCGGGTCCATGTTGGACGGGCCGGGAGTGAGCATCAGCCGCGCGGGGGGAAGGAGTTCGCCGAAGTGTTCCGTCATGATGAGGTTCCTCGCAGTGAATCATACGCCTGGCAGGCCGGGGCCGCGACGAGTTCGCGGAGCGGCGGCGGGCTTGGGCGCTAGAGACTTTGGAAGCACCAGTCTGGCGAAAAGGCGGGGGTGCGGTCAACCTCCAAAATGGCTGAGCGGAGGCGGTAAACGGAGCGTTGAAAATGGAAAATGGGGCCGGGTGGGTGGTGGATTTCGGGGCGTTTTCGGCTGGCATATTCCCGTCGTATTTGCGGATTAGAAATTGCACCTGGGCTTTGTTTTGAGTGGTTTACGTTGAATTCTAATTGCTGGTAGCGGATTAGAAATTGCGGTTGGCGGGTGGCCAGGATCCGAGAGGCGCGGAGCGTCGATGACGACGAATGCTGGCGTCCAAAACGCAAGAAACACTGTCGATTAGAAATCATGGCGGACTTTTGTTTTCAGGGGGTTGGAGGTGGTTTCTAATCGCGTCATTTGTCGATTAGAAATTCGCGCAGCCGCTTGAAGTGCGGGTGGGAGGATAGGGTTCGGCGGTTTGGGGATTTCGGGATCGCGCGCGAGTGTTGCTACCGTTGCACCGGTCCTCTCCTGGCGCGGGCCTTGGTGTTCCCGCGCATGACAGCGATGCATGATAACGCATCGGTATATATAAAGCAAAGGTACACAACATGGGTGCGGGCCCTTTAATAATCGCCGCCGGCACCTCCGCCTCCCGAAGCTCCCCCACCGAAGCGGAAGTCTGGACTGCTGGTTTGCGGGCTTGGCGTTATGGACTGGGGTGATACCAGGCCGAGTACGGCGGAGCCGGCGTTCATCCAGTGCTTGTCTTTTCCCGATAGGCGCGCGGCGGTAAAGCCGTGGCGAACTCCGCCCGGGCCACGGGCAAGCCAGCGTCGAATGAACAACGCAACACCGGTCAACAATATGCCCAGAAGCATCGGGTCCCAGGTATGCCGCGGCCAGCCGAGATAAGGTTTATTGGAGACGAAGGTCAGGACGGCGACAATCGCGCCCACCGCGATGACGAAGCGGTCCTTCTGGCGAATGCCGCGCGCGAGTACGACGGGCGGCAGGCACCAGATCAGTACCCACGTGGTCCAGTAGAACGGCCTCGCGAATTCAGCAGGCGGCTGGCGTGCCGCCGCCCCACCACTGCGCGGGCAAGTTCAACGACGAAAGCTGGAGGTTGATGGCCAGGTAGATGCCGAGCCAGAGGAACGCTTCGGCGAGCGAATAGGCGTCCTCGAGGTAATCGAAGCGGTGGCGGGAGCGTACCGCGGCTACACATATCAGCCCAGCTGCATAGAACACGGCGACGATCACATGCTGCGCCGAGTGAGACGAGGTCCAGTAGCCTGGCAGAAAGACGGCGAAGATCATTGCGGCGAGAAATGCATACCAGAGCCCGAAGCGGCGCCAGATCCAGAGCGAAAAGACGGCGCCGGCGGCGGGAACCAGGGACTGCACTGCGTCGGCTTCGGCGAATACGGCTGCCGCTGAAAAGCGCGGCTGCATTCCCGCGCAGAGAAAACCAACCGAGCAGACGGCGAGCGCTTCCTCGATCCCATAGCGATACAGACGGGCTTGGGAAACGGCGACCTCGGCGGCGGCGTAGCAGACGGCAGCGAAGATCAGGAGAAAATGCCGATGGTTTGCTCCGATGGCCGCGAAAGAAAAACCACGAAGAACAGCGCGGCGGCGGCGCCCACGCTGATCAGGGTGAAGAGGAACAAGACCAGCCGCAGGAAAATGTTGGTGGTGCGCAGCTCAGAGACCGTTTCCTGCTCCAGACGCTGGTACTGCTCCTTGGTGAGGAAGCCCTCGCCGGCCCAGTCCTTCAGGAGTTTGCGGGCGCGCAGAGTCTCTTCGCTGGATGCAGTGTAGAGTCTCATGCCGGCCTCCCGAAGCGGCGCGCGATCAGCGACCAGCACCACGAGCATGGCGACTCCGGTAACCACGAAATAGCCCAGGACAGCCGTGTCGTCATTGACGTTGCGGAGGAGGATCGAGCTAACGCCCACGTAGCCGTAGACGGCGGCATAAGCAACGAAGGCAAACTGCCGGCGCGCCAGGCCCCAGGCGAGAGACGCGCCACAGGCGATCAGCAGAGCCGAGAAACCATACCCCGTAGCCTTGCCGCTCGAACACGCCGGAGAGCAACTGCCCAAAACAGAACGTTGGCCACGATGTTCAGATAAGTGGCGAAGAAATGCGGTTTCAGGCCGCGGCGCTGAAGAAGCGCTCCGCCGACGCCGACCAGCAGGCAGTAGAGAAGGGCATATTGGCGATACGCCGCGTCCTGATGCGTCGGCCAGTGCGAGATGGTGAGCCCGAACCATCCGGCGAGTGAGGACAAAGCGAGCGACAGCACGAAGCGATTGTCGAAACGATAAGCGAGGAAGAAGAAGAAGCCGGCGGTCGCCAAGAGATAGAGATCCCATTGTCCGGAGAGCACGTGGAAACGGTTCTCCAGATAAGCGAGTTCTACGCACCAGACGAGGCTGCCGAGGTAAAGCACGTAGTCGAAGACCGCGACTCGGTGCAGGCGTTTCCGCGGGGGACCAGGCGGGCGCGCGGGAAAAGCAGTACCAAAAACAGGCGGCGAGGATGGCGGAGAGAACGGTCAGGACAAGGACGTCACCGAGTTGCTGCGACCAGGTGGTGACCGTCCAGCCAAGTCCGGCAACGAATGCCAGCACACCGGCATAGAGCAGAACGTTCAGCTCAAGAAATAGGGAGAAGGGTTCTCCACGGGAGAGGCCCGCCAAATGCGCGTGCTGCTCCGGCGATATCTCGCCTTGCTCCTTCCATCTGCTCCAAGCGGGCGAGGATGGTCATGAAGTCTTCGCCCTAAGGAGTTGGGGCATCGTGTCCGTGCAGGGGATTAGGTTCCGGTGCCAGCCGGCCGACCCCTGCGTCGCCAATCGTACATTCCAATTGGCTCGCCGTGCAGAAAAACACGCCAGCAGGTGCGCCAAAATCGAGGCGGCGTATAAGTCCGGCGATCGATCTGGACCCGGCACAGCAACCCCACGAAGTTACTCGGAGTGCAGCATCGTCATGGGATCGAGGCGCATGGCACGCCGCGCCGGGACGTAGCTGGCGGCGATGGCGACGGCAGTGAGCACGGCGGTTACGCCGACGAAGGTGGAGAGATCGTAGGGCGATACACCGAAAAGCAGGCCGGCCATGAGATGAGAAACAATCAGCGCGCCGGCCACGCCCAGCCGGCGCCGGCGGCGGCCAGAGCGAGGCCCTGGCGTAAAACCATCCTGAGGATATCGCTCCTTTGTGCGCCCAGCGCGAGGCGAATGGCGATCTCGCGCGATTGCTCGTTGACGAGATAGGAGATGGTTCCATAAATTCCCAGGCCCGCGAGCAGCAGGGCGGTGGCGGCAAACAGCGCCACCATTTCCATGGAGAACCGCCGCACAGAAAGCGAAGAGGAGAGCACGTCGTTCAAAGTCTCCGCGCGGAAGACGGGAAGGTCCGGATCGACGGCCTGGATCTGGGTGCGCACCTGCGCGGAGATGGTGGCGGGATCAACCGGTCCACGCAGAAAGAAAGCTATATCGTTCGAGAGGCGCTGGTAGATGTCGAGGTAAACCTGCGGAATCCCGGCGTCCGCAAGCGATTCGGTGCGCGCATCGGCAATGACGCCGACGATGGTGGTCCAGTCCGGCTTGGAAGCACTCAACCGGACGCGCTTGCCGACCGGGTCCTGGTTGGGCCAGTAGGAGCGCGCGGCAGCCTGATTGATGACCGCGATCGAAGGCGTGGCTTCAAGGTCCTGGTCGACGAAGAGGCGTCCGCGCAGGAGCGTCATGCCGAGCAGGTGAAAGTATTCGGGCGAGACCAGCGACGTATCGATCAGCGGAGGCTGACGGCTCGGCAGGTCCTGGCCTTCGCGAATCAAGGGGAACATGTTGCGATCGTCCTTGACCATGGCCGAGGGGAAGAGCCGCCAGATCGCCGACGGCGGTTTCTTCCACACCGGGAAGCGTCCGATTACGGCGGAGAACTTCCCGCAGCATCACGGCTTGCTGCGTGGGAGTGCTGTAGATGTTGGCTTTGGGATCGTTGGGGAACGGCAGCCAGGTTTCGATGGCCATCACGCGGCTGGGATTGAAGCCGAGCGGCACCTGGAACAAATCCGAGAAGCTGCGCAGCAGAAGCCCGGCGGCGATCATCAGCACCAGGGAGAGGGCTAATTCACCAATCACCAGAGCATGGCGCAAGCGCGAGCGCTGCCGGGAACCGCTGGAGCCACGACCTTCCCGCCGGAGCGTCTCCGTCAAATTGAGGCCGCTGGTGAGCCACGCGGGAGCCAGCCCGAAGATGGTGCCGGCGGCGACGGAGACGACCATGGCAAACGCCAGCACGCCCCAGCTGATGGATATGTCGTTGAGGCGCGGCAGGCTTTCGGGAATAAATTGCAGCAGGAATTTCCGGGCGCAGAAGAGAACCGCGCAACCGGTGATGCCGCCCAGCAGGAAGAGCAACAAGCTCTCGGTGAGCAGCTGACGAATGAGGCGCAGGCGTGCGGCTCCCAATGCCTGGCGAACCGCGATCTCGCGGCCGCGAGCGCTAGCGCGAGCCAGCAGCAGATTGGCGACGTTGACGCAGCTGATCAGCAGGACCAGACCCACCGCGCCGAACAGCAGAATGAGGGACTGGCGGAGGTTGCCGAGCAGAGTCTGGGCGAGGGGAATCAGCCGGATGTTCCATGCGGCTTGCGCCGGATAATCCTCCGGATATTGCTTCTTCAGCGAGGCAACCAGCGCATCGATGCGGGCCTGTGCCGAGGCCACCGACAGACCCGGTTTCAAACGGGCGAAGGCCGTCCCAAACCGCGAGTTGCGCAGCGGAGGTGGAAACGGAAAAGCGGCAAAACCGCCTGCCACCCACAGCTCCATGTTCCGCTCCTCGCTGGTCTCTCCCTGGTCGCGAAAACCAGGCGGCATCACGCCCACTACCTGATACACATCGTGATCCAGCCGCACCGTTTTCCCCAGAATGCGTGGGTCCGCTCCAAACGCCCTCTTCCAGAGCCCGTCGCTGAGCACCACCTCCTGGATGACGCCCGGCGTGTTGTCGCCCGGATCGAACGTGCGCCCCAACTGCGCGCCCACACCCAGCATGGCAAAGTAATTCGGCGTCACCCCTTTGTACGCGACACGCGTGGGCTGTGCGCTGCCGGTAAGATTCATTGAGGCGAAATAGTCGAGGGCCACGTATTGAAAAATCCCCGAGTTCTCCAGGTCCTTCCACTCGGGAACGGAAACGCTGACATCCTGTGCGCCCACACCCGGAAGATCGTCCTCAATGCGCACCAGTTCGCTGGGCTGGGGGTAGGGCAAAGGATGCAGCAGGGTGGCGTCGATGACGCTGTAGATCGCGGTGGTGGCGCCGACTCCCAGCGCCATGGTGGCGATCGCAATGAAGCGAATCCCGGAGACCGCAAAGCATGCGAACCGCGTACTTAAGGTCGAAGGACAAATTCTCGAGGAAAGGAAGGCTTTGCTCGGCGTGATGGTCTTCGCGGATCGCTTGCGGCCGCGCCCAGCTTGAGCACGGCCTGGCGCCGCGCTTCGCCGGGCGACATACCGGTGCGCAGATTCTCTTCCGTCTGGAACGCGAGATGTTCGGCGAGCTCTTCGTGAAGGCGCTGGTCGGCGCGGCGTCCAGCGGCGAAATTTGAAAGGCGGGTGAAAAAGCGTCGCAGAAATTTCACGGTAAATCCTCCGCTTTCACTTTGAAGAAGCGCGCGATGATGGCCGCGGTTTGCTCCCACCCGCGGGTTTCCGCCTGGAGTTGCTTGCGACCGGCCCCGGTGAGCCGGTAGAAGCGGGCGCGGCGGTTGTTTTCCGATGCGCCCCATCCGGAGGCAATCGAGCCTTCCTGTTCGAGCTTGAGCAGCAAGGGATAAAGCGAGCCCTGGTTGACGGCCAGCAGGTCGCCGCTGATCTGCTCGATGCGCCGGGCGATGCCCCAGCCGTGCTGCGGCCCCATCACGTCGAGAGTCTTCAGGACCATCAGCGCCAGAGTTCCCTGCAAGACGTCCGGTTTTTCTTTCATGGCGAATCGACCTTTAGGTTTCCAACAGGAATAATGACACGCTTCCTTTTGGAAAGCAACAGGAGATTCTAAATTTTCTTTCGACCCGAAATGGAGGGGTCGGCCAGAGGGGAAGCGGGGTCCATGAATCTTTTTTGGTGGCCTCCCCGTATAGCTCGGTATCGAAGTCTCGGGGGTTCCCCCTCATGAGGGAAAAAGGAATCGCCGGACCGTGGCGGGAGCGCAGCTCAGAACCTGCATTGCTATTCCGTAGGAGGATGACATGCATGACACCCAGGAGCGGTTGTCTCTATTCTGGATCTTCGCGTTATTAAACTACCTGTATGCGGACGTGCTGGCCCTGTTCGCTTTCGTGGGCTCGCCGAATTCAGCCCCACACCTGCCCCAATGGGCGATGCTGGGTTCAGCGGTCTTGATGGAGATACCCATCGCCATGATTGTGGCGTGTCGACTGCTGCCGTTTCGGGCGAACCGGCTGGCGAATATCAGCGCGGGTCTGGTGATGACCCTGATCAACGGTTTCCTGACTTTCGTGCTGCCGCTGACGAATGGTGACTTTCGCGATCCCACTTTTCCAGCGTACGTGTTCTTCGCGACGATCGAGACGGTGTGCACCGCAGTAATCATCTGGCAGGCGTGGAACTGGTCAGCGACGGGCAACCCGGAGATGCACCGCGCCATGCAAAGGCAGGGCGCTGCGGTCTAACCTGGAGAATATAGAATGAAACAAAACGTGGTGTTGACCATCGCGTCTCTGCTCTCGATCGTCTTGGTGACGTGGCACACGGCGGACGACATCGTTCGCGGGATGGAGCCCGGAACGCTTTTCGACCTGATCGTGGTGCCCATCCTGGCGGTTTGGCTGTATGGAACGCTGGTGCTGGCCGGAAAGCGATCGGGGTACGTCATCATCCTGCTGGGGTCGCTGCTGGGGTTGGTGGTCCCGGTCATTCACATGAAGGGGGCGGGAGTGGGCGGGGCGATCGCCGCGTCCAGCGGGGGCTTCTTCTTTATCTGGACACTGCTGGCGCTGGGCGTTACCGCGCTGTTCTCGGTCATCCTGGCGGCGCGCGGATTGTGGGAGCAGCTGACAGGGCGGACCGCCGGGCCGCACAAATAAGGCGCCGCTGCATGAGGCGCTGCTCGGCTAGCGGCGACGTGTGTCGGAAATTTGCCAGGGTCGGATAACGGGCCAACCGGAAGTAATCCGTTCACACTTCGGCCGAATCTACATTTTTCGAACACTTAGCGGGCTACCGATCACAGCAGTTTGGATACGTCAGTGCAAGCGGGACTATTTCTTGGCTGCATTCGCTGCCATTCGAGCGCGAAAGTTTTTTTCCTGCTGAATTTCTTCGTCGGTGAAGGCAGATGCGAAGTCTTCGGGCTCGAAGACCTGGCGGATCTCTATGTCGGTCTCCCCTTCGTTGGGGCAGCGCTTGACCCACGCGATCGCCTCTGCGAGAGACTTGACCTGCCAGAACCAGAAGCTGGCGATGACTTCCTTGCTTTCGGCGAAGGGGCCGTCGGTGACGGTGCAATTCTTGCCGGAGAAGTGGACGCGGGCGCCTTTGGAGGAGGGGTGAAGACCGTCGTAGCCTGACAAGACTCCGGCTTCTAAGAGCTCGTCGTTGAATTTGTTCAGGTCGGCCATGAACTGGTCAGACGGCATGAGAACTTCGTTTTCAGGGCCTTCCGCGACTTTGACGATGACCATGAATCGCATTTTGTTTGTCCTTTCGGGTTGAGTTGGTCTGACGTTCAAGTTCAGAGCTTAATGGCTGCTCCACCTATATGTCGAATGAGGAGGTGCAGGATCGACATGGGTGACGATTTTTTTTACTTCCTGGGCGGCGAGGCGAAGAACTGGCCGAGGCGTCGGTTC
>CAVTTY010000009.1:0-72252 GCA_963737765.1 uncultured Acidobacteriota bacterium | reverse complement strand
AGAGAGAGAGAGAGAGAGAGAGAGAGAGAGAGAGAGAGAGAGAGAGAGAGAGAGAGAGAGAGAGAGAGAGAGAGAGAGAGAGAGAGAGAGAGAGAGAGAGAGAGAGAGAGAGAGAGAGAGAGAGAGAGAGAGAGAGAGAGAGAGAGAGAGAGAGAGAGAGAGAGAGAGAGAGAGAGAGAGAGAGAGAGAGAGAGAGAGAGAGAGAGAGAGAGAGAGAGAGAGAGAGAGAGAGAGAGAGAGAGAGAGAGAGAGAGAGAGAGAGAGAGAGAGAGAGAGAGAGAGAGAGAGAGAGAGAGAGAGAGAGAGAGAGAGAGAGAGAGAGAGAGAGAGAGAGAGAGAGAGAGAGAGAGAGAGAGAGAGAGAGAGAGAGAGCACAGGATTATGCCGGTGAGGTCGGCATAGAAAACCGTTCCGCTGTGCAGCGGGTTCAGTGAAGTGATGGTGTACCAGGAAGTTTCGTCGGAGAGGAACGAATGGCCGATGAAACGGTGCCAGAGCATCATTAAGACCAGCGAGCCGGCGCAGACCGCGACGATATTGCCGAGAGCGGCGGCAAGCTGCGAACGAAAAATCCGCGAGACATATTTGAAAAGTTCGTCATTGCGCGCGGCGCCGCGGCAATCCTGAATGATGCGCGCGAGGGCCGCGCCGGTCATCGAGGGCTGCTTGGTGGCGAGTGCGAGATGGTAGTTCTGCATGAGCACGAAACTGACGGCGTAGTCGAGGCCGACTAAAAAGCCTTCGACGAACAGCGGCAGGCGCCCGTGGGTGGCGATGAGCTTGATGGCGGCGGTGCCGACGGTGAGCAAGCCGCCGCCGAGCGCGGAACGCCACATCTGCAAATATTCGGCGCGGTTGTTGGTGATGTAGTGCTCGCCGGTTTTTCCGGCCCATTCGACAATTTTGCGTGCCAGCAAGCGGAAACTGTTGCTGGCCACGCCGCGCACGCTGCGATCGGCGATGCGCCCACGCACCACTTCGCGGAGCAAACTTTTTCCGGCGGCATAACGCGGTGGGCCGGCCGGCGCGATCAAGACGGAGATGATCGCTTCCATGCGGATCAGGCTGCGATGGATGACGTCGAGGGCGTAGACCACGTCGAGATTCACGCCGCTCGAATCGAGATGGGCCACGATGGTCCGGAGTTCCCGGTGGCAATCGCCGAGGGTCGAATGCCAGGTCTGTACCGCTTCGGGAACACCGTCACGGGTGCGAATGGCGAGCACCAGAGAATCGGCCGCGCGGGGCAAACGATAGAAGGCCAGATGCTGAATGGGGGCCTGCTCACTGCGAACGCGCAAATTTTCGGACAGGCCCAGCCCTTGCACGCGGGCGCCGATCAAGCAAAACGCGCCGAGCATACATTCCACGACGGGATGCCAGGCGTCGGAATCCTCAGGCGGGGCGGTGAGATGCGCGATGTGATCGAGCAGGGAGGAGGGGAGGCTGAAAAAGCGATCGACTTCTTTTTCGGAGGGGAACAGACGCAGAAAGAGTTTGGCCAAGTCTTTGTCTTCGCGCGGCGCGGGGAGGATGTGACCGAAGAAGCGGTCGGTCATTTCGGTGAAGAGGCCGCGGTCGGTGGGCAGGCCGGATTGGGCGAAAAGCGAGATGCCGTTGGTTTCTTTCAGGATGGTGGCGATGCCGGCGTGATACCGATCGCGAATGGTCGCGGACGACTCGAGAATCGAGACCCAGACCAGTTCTCGTTTCAGATTCGGATCGGTGAAGTGGGTGACGGTTTTTCCGGTGGAGACTTCATGGCCCGGCAACGGCTCGGGGATGACGCGGTCGGATTTGCGCAGGAATTTGAAAAGCGCGACGAGGGCATCGAGACGCAGCGAGAGGGGCTCGGCGGAGGTGAAGCGGTCGGCACGAAAAGCGAGTTCGCGCAGGGAACCGTTGTCCCGGTCGGAGGTCGGGAAAAGGGAGAGAATGATCTCGCTGGTAGAGTCGGGCACGGGCCTGTTCGCAGGTGAGTGTACAATGGCCGGCGCTCGCTACGAAAATCTCAATTCAAGGTGGATCGACGATGAGCGCAGACAGCGGGAAAGCTCCGGCAGCACCGCCGCATGTGGGAATTTTTCAGATCTTGGGCGGAGTGCACATTGCGGGCGCAGTTTCGTGTCTGGCGCAGATGGGTATTCCGGATCTGCTGGAGGAGGGGCCGAAGTCGGCGGAGGAATTGGCGCGTGAGAGCGGAGCGCAGCCGCGCGCGCTGTACCGTTTGATGCGGGCGACGGCCAGCGTGGGCGTGCTGAGCGAAGGCGCCGACGGAAAATTTTCGCAGACGCCCATGTCGGGAGTGCTGCGGAGCAGGGCGAACCCGAGCTTGCGCGCCTTCGCCATGATGAGCGGGAGAGAATGGCACGGGCGCGGGTGGTCGGAACTGGAATATTGCGTGCGGACCGGGAAGCAGGCGATGGAGAAAATCTACGGCGAGCCGGTATTCAAGTTTCTGGAGCAGCGCCCGGAAGAGGCGCAGATTTTCAATGAGACGATGAGCGAGCTATCCGCGGTGGAAGGGCCGGCGGTGGCCGAGGCTTACGATTTCAGCGGGATCAAAACGATTGCGGATGTGGCCGGCGGTCACGGGCAATTGCTGGCGACGATTCTGGAGCGGAATCCGCAGCTGAAGGGAACGCTGTGCGATCTGGCGTACGTGGTGGAGGGAGCGAAAAATGGACCACTGAAGCCGATGATGGATCGCACGGCGATGGCGGCGTGTGACATTTTTGCGTCGGTGCCGGGCGGGACCGATGCGTACATCATGAAACACATTATTCATGACTGGCCGGATGAGGGCTGCATCCGGATTCTGAAGGCTTGCCGGAAGGGCGTGAATCCCGGCGGGAAGCTGCTGGTGGTGGATCATGTGATTCGTCCGGGAAACGATTTCGCGCCGGGAAAATTTCTGGACTTGCAGATGCTGATTTTCCCGGGAGGATGCGAGCGGACGGAGAAACAGTTCAGCGAATTGTTCGCGGCGGCGGGTTGGAAATTGAACCGGATCATCCCGACGGGCGTGCCGGAATCGATTGTGGAAGGGATACCGGCGTAGGGAGGGGCCCGGCCGACATCTCTTTGCAAATATGGTGCATCTGTAAAGTATTGGTGTAGTGGGACGAAACTTGGCGGAGACCTTGCCGAGAATTTTTGGAACCGTGGCGAGTTTTGGAGAGAATAAAGATTGTGAAGAACTTCAGCGGAAATCAACCAACGAGAGGTGTGGCATTTGGTGCGCTGTGCGCGCTGATGCTGGTGGCTGGGCCGAGCACGGCTCGAGCCCAGGCGGGACCAGGCCCCATTCGTCCGGCGCCTGGGACCCAGGGAGATGCAACCGGAGCGCCGCGGCTGGCGGCGGATGAGCCCAAGCCGCCCGACCGCAAGGAACTTTGGGGCACCTGGAAGCTGGATATCGCGCAGAGCGACGACGCGATGCAGCAGATTAAGGACGCGAAGACGACCGGCGGCTCGGGGGGAGGCCCGCGGAGCGGCGGGGGAACCGGCAACGGATCGCCGACGGGAAATAATACGGGGATTCACATGGGCGGGCCGACGTCGCCTTTTCCGGGGAGCAGCAGCGGGCGGGCGCCGCGCAACACCGGCGCGAGCGACGACGATTTTACGCGGGCACAGATGCAGGAGCTGACCACTCCGGCTTCAACGATTACGTTGAGCGCGAAGGACACGAAGGACGATAAAGACGCAGCGGTGAATCTGGTGGACGATCTGAACCGCGAGCGCGTTTTCTATACCGACGGGCGCAAGATCACCAAATCAAAAGAAGAAAAATATGAGGAATACAATTCGCACTGGGAAGATTACCGGCTGGTGGGGGACGTAGAGGGCGCGCATGATGCGCGGGCCACGCGGTCGTTCGAGCCGGCGCCAGGCGGGGAAAAGCTGATTGAAACGGTGCATCTGGAGCGGACCCGGTCGCACGATGCGCTGGATATTCGGTATGTGTATGACAAGGTGCCGGGGAACGCGCCACTGCGGTCCAATTCCGCTCCGGCGTTGAGGCCGACGGATCCGGCGCCGAAAGCGGCTTCGCCTTCGTCGTCCTCCTCTTCGTCATCATCGTCGAGTTCGTCGTCCTCTTCTTCCTCCTCCTCGTCACCAGAAAACTGAGTCCACGGACAATTTCGATTCGACCTGCGCTGGTGAACATGCGACCATCGTGCGGAATTATTCTGCGACAAGGGCGCGGAGGGAATTCGTGCGCAGGCGCATTTCATTGTTTTGTTTTCTGCTACTTTCCGGCTTCATTTCGTTTCCTTGCGGGGCGCGCTCGCAGGGTGTTCCAGATAAAGTGTCAGCCAGTTGGACCCCGGTAAAACTCGTCGCAATTATTCCGTTCGAGCTGTATCACAACCGCGTTTACCTGCCGGTGAGCGTGAATGGGTCACGGACATACGCGATGATTCTGGATACTGGCGCGGCGGATACGTTGGTCAGCGAGGAAGTGGCGGCTTGAATACGATTGAATTCACATTGGTGGTGGCGATCGGCTCGTTTTTCGCCGGGATGCTGGGGTCGCTGACCGGGCTGGGCGGCGGGGTGGTGATCGTACCGCTGCTGACGCTGGTGTTTGGCGTGGATATTCGGTACGCGATTGGGGCGTCGCTGGTGTCGGTGATTGCGACTTCTTCGGGCGCGGCGGCGGCGTATTTGCGGGAAGGGTATTCGAATATGCGGGTGGGGATGTTTTTGGAAGTGGCGACGACGGTGGGGGCGCTGAGCGGGGCGTTTATTGCGGGATACGTTTCGACGTCGGCGATTGCGATTATTTTTGGAGTGGTGCTGCTGTATTCGGCGTACACGTCTTTCGGCGGACCGAAAGAGCCGGAGAAGGGATTGGCGCCGGACCGGGTGGCGACTTTTTTGCGGCTCGATGGCGATTTTCCGGCGGATCGAGTTGGCGGAAATGCGGGAGAGTCGGGCGGTGCGATTCGCGCACGCGAGTCGTATCACGTGCGGAATGTTCCGGCGGGATTTGGGCTGATGTATCTGGCGGGACTGCTGTCGGGATTGCTGGGGATTGGGTCGGGGGCGGTGAAAGTTTTGGCGATGGATCAGGCGATGAAGATTCCGTTCAAGGTTTCGACGACGACCAGCAATTTCATGATTGGAGTGACGGCGGCGGCGAGCGCGGGAATTTATTTACGGCGAGGATATATTGATCCGGGATTGGCGTTGCCGGTGGTGCTGGGAGTTTTGGGCGGGGCGTTGACCGGGGCGCTGATTTTGCCGGGGGCGAAGGTGAAGACCTTGCGGATGGTGTTTGGGACGGTGATCGCGGCGTTGGGAGTGCAGATGATTTTGGAGGGGGTGCGGGGGAAGTTGTAATGGGGAAGTACTTCGGTTGGGGACTGGGCAAGAAGGAGATCCTTCGTCGCGAAAAGCGCTCCTCTGGATGACGGCCAAGAGCGGTTTGGATGTTGGACTGGAAGGTAGGAGAAACGGAGCGTTCGCCTGGTGGGCGAGATCAACGATTTAGCGTACGGATGAGGGCTCATGAAGGCTACGGATCAGCAGTTTGAGATTTTTCTGGGGCGCTTGCTACGGACGGGTGTGGTGATTGCGGCGTTGATCGTGCTGGCGGGCGGAGTTTGGTTTTTGGCGCAGGCGCATGGGGCGCGGCAGGATTACAGAACATTTCGGGGCGTGCCGGCAGAATTGAGTCAGGCCCCGGCGATTTTTCATGGCGCGGTGGAATGGCAGCCGCTGGCGGTGATTCAGTTGGGGATTCTGGTGCTGATCGCGACGCCGGTGGCGCGGGTTTTATTTTCGATGCTGGGATTTGCGCTGGAGCGCGACTGGATGTACGTCGGGGTGACGGCGGTGGTGCTGGGGTTGTTGCTGTATAGCTTGTTTAATCATTCGGCGAGGTAGGGAGCGCGGTTTGCGCGTTGTGACGGTTGATTGCCCGGCTTGGACGACGGACCTCAGCGGCTGAAGCCGCTTTTTTTGGTCGCGATCGGCACGGCTAAAGCCGTGCCCTGACGAAAGGCGAATGTTATTGAAATTGTGGTCGCTAGTGAGCGCGGGTTCGGGAGCGTAAAAAGCAAATCCCTCGCGCCGCTCGGGATGACGAGTTTCACGGCGCGTGGCGACGATGTCGATTCGAGATTATTTTGTGGTGGGAGTGGGTTTGGCGTTGGGGTCTGTGGGGAAGGCGACGTTGTTGGGGTACAGGATTTGGGTGAGGTCGCGGAAGATGGCGTTGGCCACGCCGGGGTCCGGTTTTTCCTGTTGCGAAGTGACGAGGGCGATGATGGTGGCGTCCTGTGCCGGGAAATAATAGGCGGCGGTGTTGTAGCCCGGGATTCCGCCGGTGTAGCCGTACCAGCCGTTGGAGCAGCCGATGCCGAGGCCGAAGGAAAGTTCGTAGCCGCCGGTGGGCAGGCAGTTCAGGCGTTCTTTTTGGGTGGCGGCGCTGTTGGTACTGCCGGTGACGTAGGCTTTCACCCAGGTTTTCATGTCGGCCAGGTCGGAGATCATGACGCCGGCGGCCCAGGTGATGCTGGGCGAGAGGTTGATGGTCACGTCGGTCCAGTTTTTCTGGGGATCGAGAGCGTAGCCGTGAGTGAACGGCAGCGGCATGTCGGGATTGGTGATGGGGAAGGTGGTGTTTTTCAGACGCAGCGGAACGAGCAAGCGCGTATGGATTTCATCCTGGATCGGGTGGTGAGTGACGGCTTCGATGATCAGGCCGAGCAGCAGGTAATTGGTGTTGCTGTAATTCCATTTGGAGCCAGGCGGGAAGAGCGGCGGATTGGCGACGGCGGTGGCGATGAGTTGCTGCGGAGTGTAGGCGGTCTGCGGGGTGAAGGTGACGCTGTCGAATTGCGGGGCGTTGTAAGCGTCGAGCAGGCCGCTGCGCATCTGGCAGAGTTCGCGGACGGTGATGTTTTCGCCGTTGGGAATTTTCACGCCGAGGTCGAATTTGCTGACGGGATCGTCGAGGGAGAGCTTCTTTTCGTCGACGAGCTGCAGCAGGACGGTGATGACGAAAGTTTTGGTATTGCTGCCGATGCGGAATTTGTCGTCGAGCGTCAGGCGGGTTTTGGGATCGAGATTGGAGGAGCCGAAGGGCTGGACGAAGGTTCCTTTGCCGGGGGCCCAGACGCCGACGACCGCGCCGGGAACGGGCGTGTTGCCGCCGAAAGCGGCGAGTTCTTTATTTACGGCGGCGGAGATGGCGGCCTGAGTTGCGGCGCTGAACGATGGGGCGGCGCCGTCGCTTGCTGCAATACTTTTGGCCGAGCCCGCGGAATGCTGGGACGCGGCAACGATGGCGATTAGCAACGCGGCCAGAATTCCAGCGGCGGCACGAGTTTTGCTTTTCATTGCGGCCTCCCGGGCGGGTTCGAAGGTGATATCTATACCACGGCTGGCGGAGCTGGACTTGAAATTCGCGAGCGCGCGCCGGCGCTGGACTCAGGAACGGGAGAAGCGGAGCAAGGGCTCGAGGTCGTGGCCGTCGGCGGCGCGCAGCGCTTGCAGGTACGCGGCCCGGGTGGGCCCGGCCGCGATCATGGTCTGGCGCCCCCAGCTGAATTCCGAGCGGCCCAGATGGACGGCCAGCGCATCGGCGTAGAGCCGGGCGTGCCGGCCGTTGCCATTGGGGAAGGGATGGACCAGCACGAGTTGATGGTGACAGCGTACCGCAATTTCGTCGGCGGGGTAGGTCTGGTGCTCGACCCAGTAGCGGGCGTCGCCGAGCAGGGTGGCGAGGCGCTCGCGTATTTCATGCGCCGGGACCCCGAGATTTTTGGCGCTGCGGCGATAGCTGCCGGCCCATTTCCAGGTTTCGCTGAACATGCGGCGGTGCAGTTCGCGGACGTAGGCTTCGGCGAACGGGTTGGCCTGCTTGATCTGCCGGCGGGCGAGCGCCCAGGACCGAGCCGCCAAAATGTTTTCACGTTCCCACTCATTCAACTCGTGCTGAGTGGCCAGGCTGGGAATCAGGCCACCCAGTTCTTCGGGAGTGATGGGAGTGTTTCCGGGCAGCTCGTTCATGGCGTCGCGCACACCTGGCGTCAGGATTTTTTGAGGATCCGCCGGGTCTCCTGTTCGATCCGGTCGTCCACGCCGCCGACGGCTTGAGCCTCGAGGGCCATGGTGTGTTCGACGGCCAGGACGCGTTGGACGGCTTCCTGCCGGGCGTTGCGTTCGGCCAATTCACGCAGGGTGCCGGATTTGGGAATGACGGCGTAGACCAACTCACAGCCCATGGCCTCGGCGACCCGGCGCAGGCTTTTGAGAGTAATGCGGTCTTCCGCTTCGGAGCGCTCGAAGGCCAGCGTGTCCTGCCGGGTGCGATCCATGGCCCGGCCGACTTGCTCGAGAGTCAGGCCCAGGGATTCCCGAATGGCCCGCAGCCATCCGCGGGAGGGCCGCACCGCGGATTCGGCGTCGCGGAAGGGGACGAGGGCCTGGGTGAGCTGATGTAATCGCAATTGTCGGAATTCGGTTTTCATGGATGGCCTCTTGGAGTTCTGGGTGGATATGGTAGTACAAATGGTTGGGTAAGTCTATATATAATAGGACGGAACGTAAGATATGTCACGATATGACAATACACACAGTCTGATGTGTATTATTATATGCATACAGATGCTTTGAGCGGCTCCCGTTGAGGGTGCGCTGAGTTTGCGCCGCTTCCCGGCCAGGATTGGTTTTGGACACGAATATTGAAACGCGCGATGCGCCGCCGGCGTCTGACCGCGTAGTATCTTTCCGGCAAATCTCGACCAAGTCCAAAATGAACGGGGAGGGGATGGTGCGAAGACTAGGAATTTGTATAGCGATGGTGGCGTGCGTTGCGGTGGCGGCACCGCTGAGGCTGCCAGTGTTCGGACAGAGTTCGACGGCGACGCCGGCGGGAGCCGGGAGTTCGGCGAGCACGAGCGCGTCGATCACGTCGACGGATAAGACGACAGACCGGCACGCGAAGCGCGCCGCGGCGAAACAAGCAGCCGCGCCCGACGCGGGGCCATCGGGCGTTCCGGACAAGCCGGATTATGACGCGATCTACAAGTTGAAGGATGAAGGGTTCAACCATTCGCAAGTGATGGAAATCGAAAGCTACCTGACTGACGTGTACGGGCCGCGGCTGACCAATTCGCCGAACATCAAGGCGGCTGCGGAGTGGACGACGAAGAAGATGGGCGAGTGGCAACTGGCCAATGTGAAAACGGAACCGTGGGAGCCTTTCGGGCGCGGCTGGTCGAATGAAAAGTTTTTTGCGGAGATGGTGGGGCCGCGGCCGTTCATTCTGATTGGTTATCCGAAGGCGTGGACGCCGGGCACCAATGGGCCGGTGACCGCGGATGTGGTCTACGCGGCGATCACCAAAGAAGAGGATATGTCGAAGTATAAGGGGCAGCTGAAGGGCAAGCTGGTGATGACGCAGGTACCGGATCCGGTGCTGCCGCATTTTGAGGCGGACGCGAAGCGCTATACGGATGCGGAGCTGGCCGATCTGGCGAATTTTCAAATTACCGGCGGCGGCGACAAGGAACGCGAGGCGCGCATCGCGCAGTTCCGCGCGCAACGCGACCTGCAAAACAAGATCATGAAATTCCTCCTGGAGGAAGGCGCGGTGGCGTGGCTGGAAGATCAGCGCGGAGACGATGGGACGGTGTTCGCGCAGCAGGGCGGTTCACGCGATCCGAAGGATCCGCCGGCGATCACGCGCGTGGCCTTGGCCGCGGAGCACTACGGGCGGATTTACCGGCTGCTGGAAAAGAAGATCCCGGTGTCGGTCACGCTGGACATTGAGAATAAGTTTTACGATGAGGATTTGAAGTCGTTCAACATCACCGGCGAAATTCCGGGGACGGACAAGGCCGACGAAGTGGTGATGCTGGGCGGTCATTTCGATTCGTGGCAAGCCGGAACCGGCGCGACGGATAACGGCGCGGGATCGGCGGTGATGCTGGAGGCGATTCGTATTCTGAAGGCGAGTGGCCTGAAAATGCGGCGGACGGTGCGCGTCGGATTGTGGACCGGCGAAGAAGAGGGACTGCTGGGCTCGCGCGCATACGTGAAAGAACATTTCGGCGATCCGGAGACGATGAAGCTGACGCCGGAACACGCCAAACTTGATGCGTACTACAACATCGACAACGGCACCGGAAAGATTCGCGGCGTGTATCTGCAGGGCAACGAAGCGGTGGCGCCGATTTTCAATGCGTGGATGGAGCCGTTCCACAATTTGGGGATGACTACGCTGAGTATTCGCAATACCGGCGGCACCGATCACTTGTCGTTCAATTCGGTGGGCTTGCCGGGATTTCAGTTTATTCAGGACCCGATGGATTACGACACGCGCACGCACCATTCGAACATGGATTTGTACGAGCGGGTGCAGGAAGCGGACATGAAGCAGATGGCGGTGATCGTGGCGTCGTTTGTGTACATGACCGCGAACCGACCGGACATGATGCCGCGGAAACCGTTGCCGCCGCCGACGCCGCAAGTACGATTCTAGTTTGGCTGGAATTGCGAACAAACCATGAGTCTCGAAGCATACGGTGAACACTGTATGTGTGCAGTTGATTGTCATCTGAATCGGGCTTTCTGTGAAATTTGTTGCACTGTAGTGCGCCGCGAGAACGGTACGGTAACATGCGGCGGCGCGGCCCACGGCACATGTAGATACTTCGATGGGACTTAGCTTTTTGGGTTCGAAGCGATTTATTTCTTCGGCTGGACATGGAAATGCTGGGGAAGCTCTAGGCATTCTTGTCTAAATCTTGGGGGCCACATGAGAATTTTGAAAGTGATGGGAGGCGGCGCCGCGCTTTTGGCGATGGCTTTGACGGCATCGGCGAACGGGGTGCCGACGAAAACCCGGTCGGCGTACGGGAGTGACGGGTCGCCAGTGCAATCCTCACAGTCGAGCACGTCTGATGGAGTAACGATCGATAGCATCTTGTTCTGTTCGGACGCCACGCTCGATTCGCAGGGAGCAGGGACCTGCCAGGCGAGCATCGCGTTCGAAATCACCTCGGCGATTCCCGCCGGGACCACGGGAATTACGATCGACTTGCCGATTCCGGCGGGCGCCAGTCTAGATACGACTTCGGGTATTCCGGTAGGTTTTCTAACCAACGACAGCCCGATTACGGACCCTACGAATCCGATTCTGCCGTTTTCTCCATTTTCTATTGCTGACGCAGCGCTTTTCTCGGCCACGCTGGGCACGGATGGTTCAGGAAATCCGACGTTCACGCTACTGTCACCTCTTTCAATTCCAGGGGCGGGCACCGGGCTGACGCTTTACATGGATCTGGTGGATAACAACAACACGAATAGCGGTTTCTTTTGTTACAAGGGCGGCACAGCATCTTGCACGAGTGCGGATCTTCCGACACTACTCAAGCCGGTGGTAACGTTGACTGGCACGGTGGCCCCAATGCCTGAACCTAGTTCGCTGATGTTGCTCGGTTCGGGACTTGTTGGTCTGCTGGGTTTTGCCCGGCGCCGGCGCGCATAAGAGAAAGCGCTTTCGTTTAGTTGGGATAAAGGAAAGAAATTCCGGGAGTCTGCGCAGTGCGTGCAGACTCCCGTTTTTATTTTGCGCTGCTAGCCCTGCGGGCGATCAGCAGGTAGCCTGCGGCGGTGGCTTCGGTGGCAATTTGTTTTGAGGCGGCTTTTCCTGCCGCGTTCGAACCTGCGGACATGTCGACTTCGGCCTTGGCGAGGCGAGCTTCCCATTCGAGTCGCTTCAGTTTCAAATCAACCGTCTTCTGAATCGTCTCGGTTATGCTGCGCAATGCGTCCGGGAGCTTGCCTTCTTTGGCCAGCACGTAAGCTTCGGAGATCGCAAGCCGCAAACGAATGCCCTGGTCTTGTGCGGGCAAAGCCTTGGCGCGATTGATGGCGGCGCGGGCATCGGAAGTTTTGTTGTCGTCCACCAGCGCTCGAGCCAGAGTGGCGAGCGCGTCCGTTTCGAGGTCACCGTTATTCTGCTGATGAAGAGCGTCCGCAGCCTGGCGCGCCAGATTCTCGGAATCGGCCAGGCGGCCCTGTTCGAGTGCCAAAAGGGCGAGTGCGGAGGTGCTTTGGGCGGTGCCGAGCGAATCGGCCAGGTCCTTATTCACTTGCAGTGCGTCATTGTAGTATTTCGCGGCAGCATCGAACTGGCCTTGCGCTAGATTCAAATCGCCGACGGCAATGAGCGTTGCTGCGGAGTCGGCCTTCATTCCGGCAGCGTGGCTCACTTTCAGAGACTCATCGAAACGTTTGCGCGCGTTGGGAATATCGGCTTGTTCGAAAAGAATCAAACCGATGGCGTTCAGCGCGAGGGCGACATTTTTCTGGTCTCCCACTTCCTTCGCCGTTTTCAGCATGTCCTCGTAGATATTTCGCGCAGCGCCATAATCTCCCGAGGTATACAGACTTTCGGCGAGACCACCCTCGGCGTCCACGATTCCTTGTTTGTTGTTGATGGCGCGGGATATTTCGAGCGACTCCTGATACGAGGCGTGGGCGCCTTTTACGTCTCCGGAAGAAGACAGTAGATTGGCAATGTTCAAGAGCGCGCCGGCGATGTCGCGCTGAGCGCCGATTTCGCGGACGAGTTTCAGCGCGCTGCGATGGCACTCGAGTGCCTGAGCGGTATCGCCTTGATCGCTCAAGGCGTAGCCCAAGCCGGTGAGGCTGCGGGCCTGCAGGAGCGGGTCGTCGACGGCTTTGGCGGCGTCGCGCGCTTTTTCGCACGATGTTTTGGCCGCCGCGGCATCGCCCAAATTCACGAGCGCGTTGCAGCGGTGCCAGTCAGCGCTGGCGGCGAGGCGGCGCGAGCCCTGGCGTTCGGCTTTCTCGGCAGCCCGCGAAGCCGCCAATTCCTGGCCTTTATAATCGCCGAGCATTTCCGCAGCTTCGGCGGCGCGAAGATCGATGCGGGGATCTTCGCCAATGGAGCCGGGGAGCGCGCGCAAATCGGAAATGGTGGCGAGGGCGTCCTTCGGCTTGCCACCGCGCACCTGGGCGTTGGCCTGGCGCAGCCCGTAATCGAGGTCGTCCTGATACAGGGTGCGGAGGGAAAGATAGTAGGTCGCGGCTTTGTCCCATTCGGAAGAAAACTCGTACAGGCGACCCTGGATCAAACCTTTTTCTTCAGCGGTGAGCGAACCAGCCAGAGCGAGAGCTTTTTGTTCTTCGTCCCTGGCGCGATCGTCGTAGCCGAGAACGGACCAAGCTTCGGCCAACGCGGAATGCGCGAGCGCGAAGTCGGGAGAATCCTTGATCGCTTTTTGCAGCGGCTCGATGGAACCTTTGGCGTCCATGCGGCGCAACTTGTCGATGCCGTCGGAATAAAACTGCGCGGCGAGCGACGTCGAGGGGAGAGAGGCTTTCAGAACGGATTCGGCCGATGGAGGCCGGCCTTCGAGTCCTAGTTTTTGGCGGAGTTGCACGCCGGCGCTGCCGATCAATTGCACCAAGTCGGTCACTTGGGAACTGGGGGCGCGAACGGGGAAGGAATCGACCGTTTCGCCGGTGCGGGCGTTTTGCAGGCGGAGATCAAGCTGGATGGGGCCGTTGCCCGGAGAGATGTAGGAACCGGTGACGATGTCATCGGCGCCTAAAATTCCGCCGATACGTTGCAGGGTTTCGGCGCCGTAACTGTCGGCGTCGCGCAAGCCGAGATCCGATTGCATGCGAGCGACGTCTTCGCCTGAAATGGTGCGCAGGTTGCCGCCCGCGCCAAGTTCGGTGGTCAACATTTCGGGAAGCGTGGTGGAAAGCCACGCTTGACTGGGCTGCTTGGAAGCGTTGACGAAGGCGAGGACGGCGATGGCGCGGCGCGACGCCGGGACGGGCGTTGAGCGGATGGAAGAGTTGGGTTCGCGGCGGAATCTTTCCCTGCAGAAATTCCAAGTTTTTGGCGGAAGGCGAATAACCCTAAAGCTACGGCCAATCCCGCAGCGATGACACCAACAAGCCAGAAATTGCGAGAGCGAGCCGGGACAACCGTCGAGGTGTTGGTTACGGTTGAGGAAGGTTGGGCGGCTATTGCATTTTGGGCGCTTTGAGCGGAGTACGAAGTGGTGAGCGTTTCGAGAGCAATCCGCAGCTCGCGCGCCGTTTGATAGCGCTCCGCAGGATCTTTATCGAGCGCTTTTAGAATTACGGCCTGGAGTCCCGGCGAAAAGCTTTCGTTCAGCGAGCGGGGCGGGGCGGGCTGCTGGTGGAGGATGGCACCCATCAGCTGGACGGTTTGACTTTGCGGAAAAGCGCGCTTGCCGGTGGCCATTTCGTACATCACGGCGCCGGCGGAATAGATGTCACTGCGGGCATCGATGGTTTCGCCGCGCAGTTGCTCCGGAGACATGTAGGGCAGAGTGCCGGTGACGCGGCCCGGGATCTCGGAGAGGCTGCGCGTTATGTCGACTTCTTCGCCCGTGCGCAAAAGTATGGCGAGGCCGAAATCCAGAAGTTTTAGGCGATTTTCCGGGGTAACGAAAAGGTTCGCTGGTTTCAAATCACGATGGATTACGCCCTGGTCGTGGGCGGCGGCGAGCCCTTCGCACATTTGAACGCCGAGTCGCATAACTTCCCGTTCCGAAAGCGGGCCGGCTTTCAACTTTTCATTCAGCGGCACACCAGGAATTAATTCCATGGCCAGGAAATCGAGGCCGTCCTGGCTGCTGAAGGCATAGACCGTTTCGATATTGGGATGATTGAGCTTAGCGAGCGCCAGTGCTTCCCGACGAAACTGCTTTCTGGCCTCGTCGTCCGCCAGGAGGCCCGTAGAAAGGACTTTAAGAGCGACTTTGCGGTCGAGCTGCTCGTCCAAAGCGCAGTAGACCACGCCCATGCCACCGGCGCCCAACTGGCTGAGGATCAAGTAGTGCTGTATTTTTTGACCGATCAAGTTCGAAGACCTGAGCCGCATGGTATGGTTCGCGTCCAGCGAAGTCAACGTGCAGACGCCGCGTGAGGCCAAACGCAGGGCATGAGTCGTAAAGGTGGCGGCCCTGGTGGGCCAGGGCGTTTTGTTTTTTGTTTCGGTTATAATCGCTGGCTCCGCAGCGGCTGTTTTTCGTTTTCGCGCGATGGCGGAGGGGCGGGGACGGTTGGCGACGGTGAATCCAGGGGGCGCGGATAGCGGACGCGTGGCGTTCACTTACCCGGCGTTCACGTTGTATGAGGTGGCGCGGTTTTTTATTGTGGCCGGGCTGGAAATGCAGACGGTGGCGGTGGGCTGGCAGATTTATTCGATCACGCACCGGGCGCTGGATCTGGGTTATGTGGGGCTGGCGCAGTTTCTTCCGGGGATTTTGTTATTCCTGGTTTCGGGGCACGTCGCGGATAAATTCAACCGGCTGAAACTGATGATCGCCTGCCTGGTGGGATTCGCGCTGTGCTCGCTGCTGCTATTGATTTCCTCGCTGCGCGATTACCAAACGATTGGACCGATTTATGCGGTGATTGTGCTGCTGGGCGTGGTGCGTTCATTTAACGGGCCGGTGGGGCGCGCCTTGCTGCCGCAATTGGTGCGCGAAGAACATTTTCAAAATGCGGTGGCTTGGCATTCGACGATATTTCAGGCGGCGACGATTTTAGGGCCGTCATTGGGCGGAATCATCTACGCGGTGTTTCACGGACCTTCGGCGGTATACGCGAGCTCGCTGGTATGCGCGTCGATTGCGGCATTTTGCACCCTGCAAGTCCAGCTGCAGCCTACAGCGCGCAGCCGGGAGCCGATCAATCTGAAAACGGTGCTGGCCGGAATTTCATACATCTGGAATCACAAAATCGTGCTGGGGTCGATTTCGCTGGATTTATTCGCGGTGCTGCTGGGCGGCGCGGTGGCTTTACTGCCGGTTTATGCGCGCGAGATTCTGCATACCGGTCCATGGGGCTTAGGGGTACTGCGCAGCGCGCCGGCGGTGGGCGCGGCGACGATGGCGGTTCTGATCGCGCACAAGCCGTTGAAGAGCCGAGTGGGCGTCACGATGCTGGGGTGCGTGGGAGCTTTCGGGGCGTTCACGATTCTCTTTGGGTTGTCGCGCAGCTTGATCCTTTCGCTGGTGGCGCTGATTTTCGTGGGAGCTGCGGACATGGTCAGCGTGGTGATTCGGTCGACGCTGGTGCAGATCGCCACGCCGGACGCGATGCGCGGGCGAGTGAACGCGGTGGATATGATTTTTATTGGGGCATCGAACGAGCTGGGGCAGTTCGAGTCGGGCCTGACCGCACACTGGTTCGGCACGGTGCCTTCGGTCGTGTTGGGCGGCATCGGCACACTGCTGGTGACTGGCTTGTGGGCTTGGCTGTTCCCGGCACTGCGGAAGACCGAAACATTGCGGCCGGAAGAAGAAGAGAATGTCGCGGTGGTAGTGAGAGAATGAGAATGCGAATCCGGCGATTCTCTATGGATCCTCGAAAGGCGGCGCAACGCGGCGTGTTTCGACGTGACGCAGATTTTCGAAATCTTCCGGCAAGCTCCACACGGCCGCGGCGGCGACGAAGCTGCCGAGAACGATGAGTAGGGCCCAGGCCCGTCGATGAGATTGCTCGGTCATGGTTTCCTCCTAGTGATAAACCGTAAAGACCGTACAGAAAGGAGGGTGCAAACCGATGTCCCAAAGGCCGAGGTTGAAATATTTGAACTTAACGGTAGAGGCGGCGGGTAAATTCGGCGAACGCGTAAAAATGGGTGCAGATCGGGATTGACCGAAGTTGGGGCTACACTAAATTTGATGCGAGAAAACTTTCAGGCCCCGCCGTGGAGCTATGGATATGGAGAAGTCCACTGCTCTCGCCGTAAAGGCAAAAAGCTGGTGCAGAAGGCATTGCCCTCCGTGTTGAATCTAACAAACGCGGACCCGGCCAGCCAGACCTCGTGAAGGTTATCGCCACGTTGCATAACAAACACGAATAAGCCGCGCCAGACATTCCTCGATGTTAACCATTCCGGTTTTTGCGATTTTTCGCGGTGCTGCCGTCCTGCGTCGGGGTGAGAAGAATCACGACATAAATTGCAACGGAAAAGGCAAAACAAGGCAACGGCAACTGGCCCAGCTAAAGCTGGCCGCTACAGGTGGTGTGGGCGGCTTCCCGCTGCGCCGGTTCTGCGCGGCGAAAAATTGGCGCGAGCGATTAGGCTTCGACGATGCGATTGCGAATGGCGAAGCGCATCAAGTCGCTGAAACTTTCGAATTTCATTTTATGCATGATGTGATTGCGATGGCTTTCGACGGTGCGGATGGAAAGGCCGATCGCCGGGGCGATTTGCTTGTTGCTCATGCCGCTGGCCAGCATCTGCAGGACCTCGACTTCGCGAGCGGTCAGCGGCGTTCCGGGAAGGGGATGCTCGTCGGTAGCCTCGCCTTCGGCGGGGTTCTGGATGAAGGTGTCGACCAAGGAAAGCGCCAGCTTGCCGGTGAAGTAAGGCCGGTTCCTTTGCACCTGGCGCACGGCGCTGAGCAGTTCGGCATCGGCGTCGGACTTGAGTACGTACCCATGAGCTCCGCTACGCAGCGCTTCGCGAGCGACATCCTCGGAAAAATGCATGGTCAGGATCAGCACGTTGGTTTCGGGCGAGGACTCGCGGATTTGGCGCACGGCTTCGAGGCCGTTCATCTCCGGCATGGTCAGGTCGAGCAGGACCATATCGGGCTTATGTTTTTTGACGTATTCGAGGGCTTCGAGGCCGTCGCCGGCTTCATGGCAGATTTCGATGCCCGGCTCAGTTTCGAGTAAGGCGCGAATGCCGCGGCGCACGATGGCGTGATCGTCGGCGACGAGAATCCGATAAGGTTTGGGCTCGGCGTTCTCTTTTGGGGCTAGCTTGGTCATCATGTTGGACCTCCTTGGAGACGATGGGAAGCAGGGCGCGAATGGTAGTGCCAGCGCCGGCGGCGCTGATGATGTCAAACTGACCGTGCAGCTGGTCGATGCGCTCGCGCATACCGGCGATACCCACGCCCAGCGAGACCTGCGCGGGAGCGTCGGGAATCACGTGGTAGATTCCAATGCCGTCATCTTTAACTTCGACCAGCACGGAATTCGCGTCGCGTTCGACGCGCACGCTGGCGGAAGTGGCGCGGGCATGGCGGTGCACGTTGGTAAGCGATTCCTGCACGATGCGAAAAATCGTGAGCTCGAGGCCCTGCTCGAGGCGGCCAAAGTCATTGGCGATTTCAGCCTTCACCGGGACCCCTCCGCGTTCGGCGAATAGTTTGGTGTAGGAGCGAAGGGCGGTAACCAGTCCGGTCTCCTCCAGCATCGGTGGATGCAAGAAGGAGGAAACGAAGCGGACTTCGCGAACCGCGTCACTGGCCAAAGCTGGCGGAGGTTTTCACCAGTTTGTGAACCTTGCTGTTGCGGCGGGGGACGGAGCGGCCGATTTGGCCGAGGGTCATTTTTAAGGCGGCCAAGGTTTGCGCGGTGGTTTCGTGAAGTTCGCGGCTCACGCGGCGCTGCTCTTCGTTGCGAATGGTGAGTAATTGGTGCGAGAGCCAGCGGAGATTCGCCTGGGTGCGAGATTGGGTGGTGACGTCGCGAGTTACGCCCACGAAGCGGACAACTTTCCCAGTCGAGTCAGCAACCGGTGCGGCGAGCCCCTCCAGCATACGGAGGGAACCATCCGGCAAGGTGTAGGGTTCGGAAAAGCGGAACAGGGAACCGGTATGGACCGACGATTCGAAATCCCGGCGGAGCTTTTCGATATTTTTGAATTTTAGAGTTCGCCAAATGTCGTCGAGGCGGGGAGGATGCTGCACCGGGTCGATGCCGTGAAGCTTAAAGAGTTGCCGGGACCAGAGGACTTTGCCGGTCTTGAGGTCGAGCTCCCAAGTGCCGATCTGGGCGATTTCTTCGGCATGTTCCAACATGATTTCGGCGTTGCGCAAACGTTCCGCCAAAGCCCGGCGAGGAGTGACGTCCTTGGAGCGTAAGACGAAGTGTGGGGATGCGGCGGCGGACTGGCCGGAGCGGGCCAGGGTCAGTTCAAACCAGCGAGACTCGCAAGCCAGCAACAGGGGA
Source organism: uncultured Acidobacteriota bacterium (assembly GCA_963737765.1). Taxonomy (GTDB): domain Bacteria; phylum Acidobacteriota; class Terriglobia; order Acidiferrales; family UBA7541; genus Palsa-295. The sequence continues at coordinate 53,238 of CAVTTY010000009.1, read as the reverse complement.
AGTTGAAAATGCAGGGGAGCTGCTTTTTGGGAGAGGCGGCGAAGCGCACGGCGAAGGAAGAGCCAGGGCGCAGAACCCAATAATTTGTGGAGAGGAGAGCCGAGGCGACGGCGGCGAAATTCGAACGACAAAGCAGAGTTGGAACTCCACATGCTAAGAATTTTGCCGGCGGGATCGAATTCGAAAATAAATTCGTGAAAGCGACGAATGATCGAGGCCCAAGAACGCTGGTGGATCTTGGCGAGAGTGAGGGCTGAGTGGCCGGGCGAGGTGGGATTCGAATCGGCGGAAAAATCGTCGAAAGTTTTGGAGGGTGGTGAAGAGTCCGGTGGCTGGCGCAAAGCGGGAGACTGGCGAGCGCGATATTTATGATGGTGCGCGGCTGCTTTGGGTGACATTTGGCCTTTCGCGCGAAAACTGTTCGAAAATGCCCCTCGGGTGGTTGAGAGACGGGCGCCTTTACGACCCAAGAAACTGCCGGTTAAATAATTGTAGTAATAGGTTACTGTGACGCTAATAGCGTGTCAAGAGAGAAAGCGGGAAGACCTGCGGGTGTTGCGTAATAGCCGCCAAGAAAATCGCGTACTGTTGCGAATTGTCAAGACTTAGGCCGGGCGCTACATTTGCAACATCTAGCTGGAAGGGGGAAGTTGCTAAAGAAGTACACGGCATCTCCCGATAAGGAAAACGGGATTTGACGGGGAAGGTTACCTTGCGCGGGCCGCAGCGCCGTTGGCCTTACCGCACGCCCTGAAAGGCTTGGTCAGTGGCTCGCGCGAGGTAACAAAACCGAATTAATCCGAAGTTGTTTCATTTCGGGGCGGTCCCTCTCAAGGACAGAGCGCCCGGTTGTTTCCAAGGTTCAGGCGCAGCAACCAAATTCGAAGCGTTGAGCGTTGACGGGATGTACGGCAAGCCAACGGATGAGAATGTGGTTCAGGAAGCATTTGGAAGGGCTGAAAGACCGGCCCCGAAATCAGGCTCGCACGTTCCCCTTCCCAAAAGGGGAAAGTATGTCCACTGCGCTAATCCGAATCCTCATCGTTGGGCCCCTACTTCAGGAACGGACGGAATCGTGAAAAAGCTGACCGGCGCCGGCTGGGGGTCCCATTCAGTAGCGACCGTGGGTGAAGCGGAAACCGTCCTGAAGACGATCCGATTCAAAGTTGTACTTTCCGCCGAAAAACTGCCGGACGGAACCGGGTATGAGCTGGCGCCTCTGATTGGGCGGCAGGCGGGGACACTTTTTATCGGGGTGTCGCTGTCGGAGACGTGTCTTTGGTTGCCAGTGGTGGAAAAAGGATCGCGGACGCTGGGCCGGCGGGCGATGAATCCGACGATGCTGGAAGCCGAAGTCGGACAACTGTTGCGACCGACCCGAGATTCCGGCGTCGAATGGGAGCCGGACTTGGAGGCCGACGCGCAACGGCGGCCGGTGGGGTTTGCGACCGAACCGCTGAAGGCGGATCTGCTGGCGGGCGTGATTCAAGACAATTCGGTGCTACGTGAACGCGGGCGCGGCCGAGCGCCGATGCCACCGCGCCGGAGATTCGGTGAATCCGCCGCGGGGAGCAAACACCTCTTGTCCTCGCCGGTCCGAGATGTGAAACCGCTGACCGGGATGGCCGGAAAGCACTGGCGCGGGTAGCGGCCGCCATGAAATCCACGAGTCCACCACGATCGATCGCGCCGCCGGCACTCTCGCTGAGAGGCCAAACAAAAACTGGCCAGCCGCGAACAAATTGCGCTGCGTAATTTGCCGGACTGCCTGCTGGCGGCGTATGACGGAGTTTCGCATCGGGCCTTCGAGCGCTTTGTGGCACGCGGTTCGGTGGGAGGCAACGAGCACGCCGACTGGCGAGCGGCGGAGACCGAGTTGTTCGAGGCCGTCGCGGTAGATTTGCAAGACACAGAAGAGACCTTGTACGCGCTGGCGACGGTGAGCGTGGCCAGTGGCGCCCAAATCGCGGTGGCGATTGAAGACAAGTGGCTGCTGATTTCGGGCCACGTCGAACCGCTGGCGGAATCGCCGGCGAGCGGACGGAAAGAATGCCATGGAGCCAGAACCTGGATCGATTGGGACGATTTGTACAGTGTCTTAACTCAGGCGGGCGGGGCCGGCGACTTCGTAGTTGCGGAGACTTCAGCGGAAACATCGGAAGAAAGTGATCGGGCGAAATGCCGCCCGTTCTGTGTGGTTGAGCTGCCAGCGGAAGTCGACGTGCGGCGCTGCACGGCGGTGCTGTCCGATGGGGTGATCGCGATTCGGATGCCGAAGCTGAAACGGAAGAACGCCAGTCAGGCGTAACGGGTCCGGCCCAGGCAGCTGGTTAGGCGAGCACCTGGTGATTTGGCTTTTTGCGAAGCGCGAGATAGAACGCAATTCCCACCAATGCTGAAAAGCCGCCGGCCGCTTGCGCGTTCGACAATCCAAAGAACGAGCGCGGATTGATGCGGATGAACTCGACCAGGAACCGGGCGACGCCGGTAAGAATTAAATACATCGCAAAAACTTCGCCAGGCCGCACGCCGGCAAAATCCTCGACGATCACCTTCCCATTTTTTTGCGTTTGAACCACGGTAGAGCCTGAACCCATGCGCCACAGGATCCAGGCGATGGCGCAAGCCACGATCAATTCGTAAATTGGGGTGGGGTGGACGCGCGCGGTGGTGGGCACGAGGCCGTTGGGGAAAGCCATGCCCCAAGGCAGCGAAGTAGGAATTCCGTAGTCGCCGTCACCGGAAAGAAAACAGCCGATGCGACCGATACCGTAGCCGAGCGCGGCGGCGGGCGAGCCGGCGTCGAGGATGCTGAGAAACGAAAAGGATTTTCCTTCGGCGGCGCGGCGTTTGACGAGGCGCGAGGCGACGAAGGCGAAGGTGGCAAATCCAGCGAGCAGCCCTCCGAACCAGGCAAAGCCGTAGGGGCTGATCAGCAAGCCAAGCGGGTCGGCAAAAAACTCCGATGGGGTTTCCAGTAGATGGTAAAGCTTCGCGCCGATGAACCCGGCGAGACAGGGCGCGGCGACCAAGGTTTCGGCTTCTCCGGATTTGGCGTCGGCGATGCCGCGGCGCGCGAGATCGGTCCGCAACACGAAGTAGGCGACGAGCATGGCGCAGGCGACAGAAAGACCGAAGGTGGGGATGGTGAGGGGGCCAAGGTGCAGGAAGGGGATCATGAGGGCAAAATCATCTCTTAAGGATTATATCCGTTTTGGCTCTTTTTGCCGGAACGTCGGGGACGCGTCGACCCGGGAAGGTCTAGTTTCAGGCACGTGCGAAGCTTGCAACTTAAACGTGCCAGAGCACGTCCAATCCGTTAGACTCGTTGCAGATTGGCAGGCGAGCCCTTCAGTCGCCCGGTCGGGTGGAGGGATACAAGGATGAAATTCACCTCTTCAGTTCGCGTAAAAGACTCAGGAAGTAACCAAGAAGAAAGCTTTTCGCGCGCAAGGATTTTTGCGGCGCTGGTGTTTGCGGCGACGCTGGCACTATCGCCACTTTCCACGTTTGCGCAACATGGCGGCGGGGGAGGTGGTGGTTCCCATGGTGGGGGAGGCGGAGGCGGTTCGCACGGCGGCGGTGTGGGTGGCGGAGGGTCGCACGCGAGCAGCGGTTCTTCGGGGTCGCACGCAGCGAGCGCGCCGGCGGGTGCAAGCGCCGGACATTCCGGAGCTACGACTCCAGCAACATCAACGGGATCGAGCCATTGGTGGAATCCGTTTCACGGTGGCAGCACGAACGCATCAGGTTCGAAAGCTGGCTCGACGACTGAGCGATTCGCGGGAGGTAACAACACCTGGCAGGAACCGCCGGCGGCGGGTGCCCGTGGTGCGGGAACGGCGAATGCGCTGAAAGGAAGTACGACTGCGCCGCGCGCGGCGATCGCAAGTCCGCCGCACGTGCCGGTGCCGCGGCGTCCGGTAGGTGTCGCACCGTTTTATCCATACAATCCGTTTTATCCTTACGGCGGATTTGGATATGGTTTCGGATTTGGTGGATTGGGATTTGGATATGGCGCGTTTGGACCGTGTGATCCGTTCTGGGGCGGATGCAATGGCTTTGGATATGGCGGCAGCGGAATTGGATACGGATATTACGGCGGAGGTTATTCGTCGGACAATGGATATGGCGGGGATCTGAATTATTCGGGCAGCCAGGACAACACTCCGTCGCAGGAGCAGAATCCGAGTTTGTACGCGTCGGCGCCGGAAACTTCGCAAGAGGAACAGAGTGCGACGAGTGGTCCGGCGAAGAAACCGGTGACAGCGGTGCTCTACTTCAAGGACGGGTCGAGCTACGCGGTGACCAATTACTGGCTGGCGGATGGCAAGCTGCATTACCTCACTTCGTATGGCGGGGAGAATGCGGTCGACCAAAAAGACCTGGATTTGCAGAAAACGGTGGACGAGAACGCCGCGCAGGGTTTGACGTTTACGCTGCGTCCCGGGCCGGTGGTTTCTGGCGGGGCGGTGGTGGTGCCGCAGTAAAGCATTTCGGATTGCGTTTTTAATCAGGGTGATTGCCGATGGCGCAGGCGGCAATCACCCTTTTTGTTTGAACTTGTTTTTTTGCGCGATCGAAGCGGCTGAAATTATCGTGGACCAGCGGAATTCGACTTGGATGAGTTTCGTGTACACACCACACGATTTGACAAAATCCGGGAGTGCGCGTATAAATTTATTCGTTAACCTCGAAAAGTGTACGAGGCGATGAAGTAGCAGCCGTGCAACGCGGCTGGATTCGCTTCGGCAGCAGCGCTATCGCAATTCTTAAATCTTGGCAATGACACGCTCACTCGCGGCAGGTCTCGCGAGGCGATTCGACTTGGCCGGTGAGCGCTGGGTGCAGCTTGATTTGACTCGCATATTCTTTCTGGAGGTGAATACCTATGCCGAACTATAACGCGCAGAATCCGCCGTACTCGATTTTTCCGGGTGACGTGGCGCTGGCCTTTAATAACGAGGCGCCGGGGGCGGGGCAGGCCAGCCAGCAATTCGCGTTGCCGAGTTACGCTGGATTTCCCGAGAACGGCCGCACGATTCGCTGGCAGGTGAGCTTCGCGACGGCGCCCAGCGCGGTGACCATTCAGTTGCAGACCGCGATGAATGACGTGGACGCGCAGTACGCGATTCCCACGGGGGCGACGAACATGACGACCAGCCTGACCGCCGGCGATAACCTGGTGGCATCCGGGGTGCGCGCTAATTTTGTGCGCGCGAAGGTGACGTCCATCACCGGTGGCTCCGGCGTGACCGTGCAAATACTGGGTTAGAATCGTCAGGGCCTATTCCCGCTTCCATCGCAGTTCATCGCAACACTGGCACGCAACACTCGCACGCGACACTCGCAGGCAACACTGGCATCGAGAGACTGGCCAGTGATACCGTCTGTGGGCCGGCCATTGCGCCGGACCGGATTGCGATCGCGAAGCGGGAGTGGTGCTTGGAAGCACAGGCCAAAAAAATGTACGTGGGAACCGGAATTCTGGCGGCGCTATTGTTGACGGGTGGGGTGGCGGCTTTCCATGGAGGACTTTTCTCGATGGGTGCGGAAGACCCCAGCGCGCGGTCGCGGAGAATTTTGACCTGCGAAGGCGAACTGGCGGCGGTGGCGGCGACCGGGGCCATCGGGGCCATCGATGATTGCGTGCAGCAGGCGCAAGAGAAGGAACCGAAGAGGGGCGAGCCTGCGGGCAGCGCGATGCACACCGTGACGGTGAAATTTGATTACGATTTCACGCGGACGCCGCTTTGCGGCGGAAAAATCAAAGATTCCTGCGTCAGCACCTTTACGGTCTACGACATTTCTGGGCCGAAGGCCTACAAGCTGTTCTCGATTCCCGCTCCGGCCAATGCCAAGGGAATGATGAAGGGCATCACGGCCACCAGCCCGCGAATGTTGTTCGGGGTCGGGAGGCATCGCATTGGCGTTTCTGCGGTGTCTGCGAGCGGCAAGGAATCTCCGCCAATCGCCTGCGATACGATCGTCGAAATCGGCCCGAATTCCGAGCCCGCTGCGGCGCATTGATTTGCCACAGATTTAAGTTTTTCGGGCGTTTCCACCGTTCATAGTTTGCAGCTGAGTTTCCGTTTCTTCCTCGAGTTGATTTCCGATGAAAACCTGTGCGGGATTCGTGCGTGCACGTGTTGAAGCGCGCGCTTGGAAGCGTTGCGGCCGGCGGCCGTTAGGTGGGGATCAGCTCTGCGCCAGTCATCGCGACGCCATCGATTCGGCGCTACTGGGAATTCTGGAGCTGGACCAACGTGCGATGGCTGAAAAACGCATCGCGAGAAAGAGTTCACCCTGTGTGGGACACGCGAAAAGCTGTGGCGGCAAATCTCGACGCCCGAGTGGCTCGAACCGGACCCGGCTGGAGCGTGTCCCGCTCCCTATTGGCGGTGAAGGGTTAGAACGGAATGAAGGAGCGGGTTTTGAGCAGACGCAACGAGCGGGTGGTGAGACCGCCGCGGGACGCGAGGCATTTTTCGCGGATGGTGAAAGATCCCGGGAAACGTGAAGCGAGACCGACGGTGCAGCAAGGTGAACTGTTTGAAGCTGTGATCCTCAGCAAACCGCGCCAGCGCGAGAAAACCACGCGAATGGCCGAGGCGGTGCGCGAAGTTGGATTGGATGAGTGCGCCGTGGGGCGGGCTTACACCAAGCTGCTGCAAAAACTGCTGGAGAGCACCGAGGGCAATTCGAGTGACAAGTTGACGCTGGATGTGCTGAAGGAACTGGGGCGAATACTGGAACCGACGGGTTCGGCGAACTCGGGGCCGAGCTTTGAAAGTGACGCGACGACGGTGGTGCAGCTGGTGCATGACATTCCGCGGCCGTCACGCTCGCCCATTGCTGGGTTTGGCGCAAAACAGTAACCGCGAGAGAGCGCAGCCAGGTGTCAGAAACATTTGCTGAAAAATTCTCTGGGAGGAACGAGCAGATGAGCACAAGCAAGACGACGATCGGTTACGCAGTGCAACTTGGTGGAATTGGGGCGTTGGTTCTGGGCGCGGTTTTGAGCGCGCATCACATCGCTATTGCGGCAGCGCTGCTGGGCGGAGCCGCGGCGTTTTATGTGGGCGAGAAAATCCGCACGTTGAGCTAGGCCCGGAAAAGTGGCCGGCGGAAGCGGATCGAGAGCGGTTCCGGCGTTCGCTACTTTAGATCCGCAGAAGACATCATTGAACGGCCCGGACAATTCACCGAGCGCGGCGAGCGCAGCCCAGATCGCACGTCGAGAAGCTTCCTTCGTGCGGATATTCAATCTGGGGATCAAGTACGCAGCGTTCCCGCGCCAGCGCGCTTTTCATGTGTCAACGGCGAAGTACCGGTTGTTTGGCGGCGCGGCGGGGCCGGGAAAAACCAAAGCGCTGTTGATGGAAGCGATCGCGCAGGCGCACGACCACGCCGGCGTCAATACGCTGTTGTTGCGGCGGACGTTTCCGGAACTGGAAGGCTCGTTGCTGCAGTATTTCCGGCGCGACGTGCCACGCTCTGCCTACCGCAGCTTTTCGGAATCGAAACATCAAGTGGAATGGCTGAACGGATCGATCACGCGGTTTGGATATTGCGCGAACGAAAGCGATGTCTACCAGTACCAGGGCGGCGAATATCTTTTCATTGGCGTAGATGAGCTGACGCATTTCACTTTGCGGCAATGGCAATTTTTAACCAGCCGGAACCGTTGCGCGGTATCGGGAAGCTTTCCAGGTATGGCCGGCGCGACGAATCCCGGCAACATCGGTCACGCCTGGGTGAAATCGTTATGGGTGGATGCGCAGCCGGCGGCAGGGATGGAGCGCCCGGACGAATACAACGGGCGGGAATACGAATTCATCCCAGCGCGGTTTTCCGACAATCCGATCTTCGTGGCGGACGAAAGCTATAAGGCCACGTTGACGGCGCTACCGACGCATCTGAAGCGGGCATTTTTGGACGGCGACTGGGATGTGATCGCGGGGCAGTATTTCGATCGTTTTGATTTGCGCCGGCATGTGGGTCGTGCGGAAGAAATTGAATGGAAGCGGTGGTGGCCGCGGTGGATTTCCATCGATTGGGGATTCGAACATCCGGCGGCGACGTATTGGCACGCGCAGGCGCCAGCGGCGGGAGCGCCAGACGGCGGCTCGACGGGTGGCGGAGGATCCAGCGAAAGCCAGTCGGTGGCGGATTTCGGGTTCGATGGTTTTAAGAATGACGGGCGACGAGGGATGTGCGAGCAGGCCCGGGAGTTTGCCGAATTGAAGGTGACGGCGAGTAGGCGCGCCGACACGCGGGTGGTGACCTACCGCGAGTACGTGACGCATCGCACAGCGCCGCGGGATTTGGCGCGGGAAATTATCGCGCGAAGCCGGGACAGCAGGCTCGAGGCGGACGAATCGCGGGAGAAAATCGAAGCGATTTACCTCTCGCCGGACGCGTTTGCGCGACGCACGGACGAAGCTTCGATTGCGGAGCAAATGGGCGATGTTTTTGCGGCGTCGGGGTTGCCGCGGCCGGTTCCGGCGGACGATGACCGCATCGGCGGCTGGATGCTGATGTACCAGATGCTGGAGGCGGGCGAATGGCTGATTACGGAGAACTGTGTTGAATTGATTCGGGTGCTGCCGACGCTGATTCGGGATCCGGCGAGAGTGGAAGACGCGGAAAAAATGGATGGCGACGACCCGGCGGACGCGGCGCGCTACGGATTAAAGTCGCGCTACGCGGCGCGACGGAACGGGGCGATTCGCGCTCCGAGGGAACAGCGGTTGGCGGAGCAGGTGACGTCTGCCGATCCGACGATTCGGGCGATGCAGGCGCGCAAGGCACAGGCGGCGGAGTCGAAACGGGTGTTTCCGGTTTCGTTCGGGCGACGGCGGGGGCCGTAAGGGGTTGGAGGAAGGCACCGCCTTTCGCGTGGTAGGCTCGGCGACGCTCTGCTGGGTGAGATTCTTCGCTGCGCTCAGAATGACGACGAACGGCAAAAGCAAAAACAAACGCAACGTCAAATGGCCCGGCTGAAGCCGGCGGCTACAGACGCAAAGACTTGGAGCAGCGATTTCCGAGCTGCGTAGGGATCGAAAGACATACAAAATGACGACGATAACGGAATGGATTCGGCGGGTAAGCAGTACGAAGTACACGCGGTTACTGGAGGCGGATGTGGCGCGGTTGCGCGCGGAAAATCGCGCGCTGCTGAATTCGATTCTGGGCATCGCGGGCGTTCCGCCGGTGGTGGTAGCCGACAACGACGTATCGCCGGCTGCCGGATTGAAACCGAGTGTCTCGAGCGCTACGGCGACAACGAACGGCGTCCGCGTCAAAGTTCCGATGAAAAACGGTGCACCGCGAAATCGTATGGCTTCAGCCGTAGATCAGAAGGCGACGCCCATGCGGCGGCGATCATGGCCGCAGATTTACCGGATGCTGGAAATAAATTCAGCGCGGAAGAAAGAGGCTGGCGAAATTATCTGACGGAGGCAACATGCCATTCATCGGCGGACGATATTATGCGAATGCATTAGCCGGGCACGCGATCGAAGCGGCGCGGGAGGCCGAAGCGGCTTTGCTGGCGTTGAAACAGAAAAATAAGAGCAAGACAAATGCCGATGCTGCTACCGGGAGTGATGCGGACGCCGACGGCGGGGACCAAGACGAATCGGCAACCGCGGCTGGCGAGGGCAAAGCCCCAGTTCATCGCGTGGAGATTGAGGCGGCGGAGCTGGTGCCGGCGCACAGCGGACGCGCGCAGCGCGGATTTGTGGCGCGGGTACATCGCGATACGGCAGCGGCCGGGGATGCGTCGGGCGGCGGGCGAGCGCCTGCGCCGGGGCAGTTGCCGTCGCGAGGCTATGCAGCGAAGCCGGAAACACACGTTTTCGCCGGGCACGGCGATTTGCTGGATTTTCTGAAGAACGAATTGCAAAACCAGTCCGCGGGTTAAACTCGCGCCAGACGCCGACACTTTTGGCCAACGAGGCTTCGACTGGGAGATTTTGGCTTGGAGGCAAGGCGGTGGCAGAGCCACCGCACTCCAAAGGTTCTCGGCGGAACGACTGGCACCAATGGCAGTGGCTCGTGACGAGTGACTAGTGGCTAGTCGATGGGGCGTAGTCTAGAATACGGCAGTGACGAGATTTTGCTGAGGGATGCGTGGCGCGATCGTTGTGGGACACGCCGAGTGGGCGTGATCGGCGGTGGACGAAGCGGAGAGACGCATACGCGCCGGCGCCGAGTTACGTGCGGATTGTAATTATTTTGCTGGCTGCGACGCTGGTGGGAACGCTGGGCTGGCAGGGAATTCAAGCGGTGCTGCATCCGGCGCCGAAATTTTCTACGATCCTCCCTCCCGGTAACGCGAACTACGCGGCGCGCGGCGGGGCGGCTGGTGTATGGGAATCCGATGTAATGGCCGCGCTGCAAACGGCAACGGCGCAGGGGGCGGCGGGGAACGTTACCGTAGCGGAAGTGGAAGTGGATCGAGCGGCGTCGATCGTGATGTCGGCGCGGATGCAACGGCAGAACGTGTCAGCAGATTTTTACGCACGGAGTCTTAAGAGCCTCGACGGGGTGCTGAAGACGCAGTTGGATAGTTCGCGATTGCTGGAGCACGTCACGCAGGCACGGATTGAACTGGCGGACTTGCGATCGGCGCAACCGGGCGGCGATTCGGTGACGGAAGCGGCGGGGAACAAGGATCAGGCGCCGAGCCTGAATACGTATCCAGGCGCGACGGAAACTCCGCTGCTGAATGTGGGGCCCGGGGCGCAGGCCCCGCACACGGTGACTACGCCGGGGCACGTGGTGTTGGCGTCTCCGCATGCGATGAGCGCGCAGAGCGTGCTGGATCCCGGCAGCATGGGCGGGGATTATTTGGACGCGACGCTGATGCCGGAAACGTCGGAGGTTCTGCTGCCGCCGTCGAGCCGCAATCTGGGCGACGACGTGCAGGTGGAAGGATTGACGATCGAGGGCGCATCGCAAACGCTGGATGGCGTGCGCTGGAAAAACGTGACGTTTATCGGAGCGCGGCTGCGGTACGAAGGCGGACAGATTTCGCTGCAAAACGTGAAATTCATCCGCTGCCGGTTTGGATTCAACACGGACGAGCGGGGCGCGCGATTAGCGGACGCCATTGCGCTGGGGCAGAAATCGATCGAGATTCAGTGAGTGGGTTGCAGTTGCGAGATTAAGAGCTTTTCGAATTTCCTACCACCCGTAAGACGTTCCTCTTAAAAAGCGAGATAAGCATGCCCATTGAGAATTCCGCTCCGAAGGCAAATTCTGCGTTTGTGCCGGTCGAAGGACCGGTGCCAGCGGCCGTGAACCCTGGTGGGGACGCGCGCGCGGTGAATGCCGGGAAAAATCCGTACGGCGGGAATAATGAGCAGCTGCCGGAGCGGTTGCAGGCGGCTTTGCGGCGGCTGGTGCAGCAATATTCGGTGGAATCGGAATCGACGCGGCGGCAGGAAGTGCGGCGGATCAAGCAGGCGCACCAGTTTTGGCGCGGCTTGCAATATTTGTGGTGGAACGAGCGGGATCAGAACTGGCATTTGCCTTTTGAGCAAAAATTGGCGGATGGCAGTTCGCTGGAAGATTTACCGCGCTATGAGTTCGTGACGAATATTTACCAGGCGTTCGGATTGTCGCTGGTGTCGGTGCTGTCGCAGGATGTGCCGCGGGTGCGATTTTTCCCGTCGTCGGCGCAGGCCGAGGAAGATGTGGCGGCGGCCAAGGCGGCGACGGAAGTGGCGCAGCTGGTCGAGCGGAATAATCGTGTGGGGAATTTGATCGTGGAGGAAGCGTTCAGTCTCTGGACCGACGGGAAGGTGGGGGCCTACGTGCGGTTCGTGGTGGATGGGCAGCGGTTCGGATTTCATCCGGAGACGGAGATTGGGGCGCGGGAGGTTCGGGTCGGGGATGATGTGTACGTTTGCCCGGATTGTGGGGCGGAAAAGAAGCTAGACGCTGGTCAAGGAACACGCGATGCGGCTGAAGGGCCGGGCGTCAGCGGCAATCGAAGAGAGGCCCTTCGTCGCTCCGCTCCTCTGGATGACGGCCAAAACCGCGTGGGCGACGAAACACAAAACAGCGAGACCGGCGGAGCGACTGACGGGGCGGGCGTTCAAGATTCCGCAACTGTGAATTGTGATTTGTGCGGGGCGCTGCTGACGGACGAAGATTTCGTGGCGGCGGAGACGGTTACGGTGCCGGCGGCGGAGACGCGGATGCGCGTGGCGAACGGGCAGGAAGTGGTGACCATGGTGGGCGGGCTGGAATTGAAGACGCCGCCGTGGGCCAATGAAATGCATGAGTATCCGTACTTGCAGTGGAACATGGAAGTGCACCAGGCGCGTTTGCGCGCGGCGTATCCGCACGCGGCGGAAAAAATTGGAGCGCCGGTGGCGACGGGCGGGCAGGAATATGAACGGCTGGCGCGGTTGGGGCAATCGCAGGGCGGGCCGCTGACCGAAGGCGGCGACATCAACATCAACCTGATTACGTTCCAGCGGACCTGGCTGCGGCCGTGGGCGTTTTTCGCCCTGGATGACAAAGCGCTGCGCGACGAGCTGCTGGAATTATTCCCGGATGGCGCGCAGATCGCTTTTGCCGGTGATGTGTATTGCGAATCGCGCAACGAAAATATGGACGATCACTGGCGCGTGTTGCACGCGCTGCCCGGCGATGGGTCGAGCGGGCGTCCAGCGCTGGGCGATTCGCTGATCAGCGTGCAGGAACGGTTCAATACGCTTTCGAATATGCAGATGGAAACGTATGAGTACGGCATTCCGCCGATTTACGCGGACAGCGAAGTATTGGATTTTGATGCGCTACAGAGCCAGACGGCCGAGCCGGGCGTGCATTATCCGGCGCGGGCGAAGCCGGGGCAGTCGTTGGCCGCGGGATTTTTCCAGCCGGAGCCGGCGGAAGTTCCGCCCGATTTGGCAGAGCATGCGGCGAATTTGATGGGACCGGTATCGCAGTTTCTGACTGGCGCGTTTCCGGCGCTGTTTGGCGGGGCGATGGCGGGGAACGACACGGCGTCGGGATATTCGATGGCCCGGGACCAGGCCATGGGACGCATCGGGCTGGTGTGGCGGCGCATGAAATTCTTTCATGCGGACATCATGCTGCTGGCGGTGGATTGTTTCCGGCGCAACCGGCCGCACGACGTGGAAGTGACTTTGCTGGGGGCCGGCGCGGCATTCGAATCGAAATGGATCCGGCTGGCGGACCTGAAAGGGAATTTGTTCAGTTACCCGGAAACGGACGAGCAATATCCGACGTTGTGGTCACAGCAACGCGCGGTGCTGCTGCAGTTGCTGGGCAGTCCCGATCCGCAGATGCAGGCGGTGCTGGCGCATCCGGAAAATACGGCGCTGATCAAGCGGCTGATCGGGCTCGAGGAGTTCGTGATTCCGGATGAGGAATCGCGAACCAAACAGTATCGCGAGATCTCGCAACTGGTGGCGGAGCACCCGCTGGTGCACCGGCAGGATGTGACGGCGGCGGTGGCGCCGGATCTGGCGGCGAATGCAGCGGCGGCGGGGAGCGACGCGGGAATCGACGCGGAGATTATTCTGCCGAGTATTTTGCCGGATGAGTTTGCGGACAATCATGCGGTGGAGCTGGAGATTTGCATGAGGTGGTTTTCGTCGGATGCGGGGCAGGTGGCGAAGATCGAGGCGCCGTTGGGGTACGCGAATGTGCGGGCGCATGCGCTGTTTCATCGGGATTATTTGCGGAAGCAGCAGGCGCAGGCTGGGGCTGTTTCAACACCGGCGACTGGATCTGCCCGTCGGCCGTAACGAAAAGCAATAGATTTAACACAGAGGACACAGAGAGAACCCGGAGGACACGGAGACACCTTGGCGATGTGCGCACCGGTAGGCGTAGTGGCCGAGTTTTCGCTAGCGATTCTATAGCGAGCGTTCGACGGAGCCGTTGGTGGCGCGGGCGGTGCCGTAGGCGCTTTTCAGGGATGGCGGCGGAGCGACCAGGCGGACGACGTGGAGCAGGCGTTCGGGTTTGAAGGGCTTGGCCATGCAGACGACGGCGCCGAGCTGGTGGCTGGCGGAATAATCGGCGGGCTGCGCGGACTTGGTGAGCAGGATTACCGGAACGCGCTGCAGGCGGTCGTTGCGTTTGATGATCAGGCAAAGATCGTGGCCGGTCATGTCGGTGCCTTCCACTTCGGCGAGGAACACGACGGGCACGGTGGTCTTGAGAATTTCGAGAGCTTGCTGCGCGGTGGGCACAATGATGACGGTGTAGCCGTCGTTGCCCAGCACGTTGCGCATGATGTCCGCGGTTTTCGGATCCGCTTCCACGATCAGGACCACGGATTGCGGCTTGGTGTGAGTGGCGGTGGGTGAGGCGGCGACGCCGGCGAGGGATGGATCGGCTTCGCGCGGATTCACGGCCGCGAAGTCTTTAGCGTTAATGAACTGCACGGCGACGGAGTAATGGCCATTCTGTTCGGTGACGCGGACCACTTCGGCTTGCTGGGCGGAATTCAGCGCGGCGGCGGCGGACGAATAAGGGAAGACAACATCGAGGCGCTGGCCTTTCCAGTAGCCGGCGCGCGGCGACGCTAAAGAGCAAACCAAAGCGCGATACATCGATGCTCTTGCCGACTTCTTCGAAAGGCTCCGGGCAATTCACGCCGCGGACATGAACCTGCGCGGTAATTTTGGCGCGCTTGCGGCGGCGGCGATCGGTGGCGACTTGATGGCCGGCGGCGGCTGGCGAATTCGGTTTAGCCTCTGCGGAGGCGAGTGGCGAAGTGCTCATGAATGACCTCAGATTTTCGGCAGGCTGTGTGCGTCCCCCAGGACGTCGTAACAGTTTTCCCGCTGTAATTAGATTTTTATAAGAAGGCTGCGCGGGAACCTATAGTACTGACGGGTCAAACCAGCAAACTTTTGGATGCCGTTTTGCGGCAGCCCCCTAAGCCCTTGGCCTGCGGCCAGTTACGCCTCGTTTTTCGAAGTATTCTGGCCTCCGGCGGGCGGAATTAACCTTTCATTTCTGGAGAAGGAAAAATGTCGACAAGTATAGTTGTGCCCGCTGTTCCGGCGGGCCGCGCGAGCGACGATGAGATTCTCGGGCTGAGTACGAACACCGCGCGAAAGTCCGGCCGCAACAATGCAGGGAAAGTAGTCGAGAGCACGCAGGCGAATACAGTTTCGCCCGCGAGTGTAGATGCTTTTTTTGCGGACCTGGGCGATCAGCGGGGTGCGGGCGGCGAGCTGACGAGCGACACGGACGGGGATGCGAACGAAATGCGAAATTCGAACGGGCCGGCCGATCATGAAAAGCTGAACGGAGTGCTCGAAGCGAATCCGGAGTTACGGGATGCGTGGCGCGATGCGCAGGCATACCGCGAAGTTTTTGCGACACCGGCGGAAGCGCAGGCTGCGACGAAATTGCTGGGCGATTTGAATCGAATGGACGCGCTGTTTTACTCGCAGCGCCCCGAGGATCATGCGGAACTGGCGCGATCGGTGGCGCAACTTGATCCGCAGGCGTTTGCGTCCCTGGCGCGAGCCATGTCGTCACTGGCGACTAGCGCGGCGGGGCCGGCGAAATTCCCGGCGGCAACTGCTCCACAGCGAGATGGAGTTTCAACCAAGAATCCCGAACCGGCCACGACTCCCGGTCTGAGTGCGGCGCAGTCCGAATTTTTTCAGGCGACGAATGCGGCGGCGGTGCAGGGCGTGATGGAAGCGATCGAGGCCCAAGTCGACCGGCTGCTGCCGGAGGGGATTGCAAAATCGGCGCGGAACCGGGTGGCAGGCGAGATTTATCGGGAGTTGGATGCGACTTTGCAGGGGAATCGCGCGTTGGGGCAACAAATGCGCGACGCATTTCGTTCCGGAGCGCAGGATGACGCGCACCGACGGGCGATTGTTTCGCTGGTCACGGGGCGCGCGCGGCAGGCGCTGCCGGGAGTGGCGAAACGCGTGCTGAACGAATGGACCAACACAATTGTCTCGGCGAACCAGGACCGGCGGACGCGGCAGCGCAACGCCGAACGGCGCGTGGACATCAGCGGATCCAGCGGCGGGAATGATGGACGACGGGCGATTTCGTCGCGAGATATCGATTACGGGCGGATGACCGACGGCGACATCTTGAATCTGTAATCGCGGCGCAGTTTTATAGCGATTTGCGTCCAGTTGAAACTTTGTAGTCGTAGATGACAACTGGCTCGGAGAGTAGTCGAGGGACAGTGTGGAGTGCAGGCGCCAAATGTAATCGCTGGTTCATGAATTCATTTCCCGCAAGCGTCCGTGAAGGACACCCCGTAACAACGCAAGGCCGCATAACGAAGCGGCAGATGCACACGCGCTGAAATAGTCAGGCGCCTGACGAAATCCATTCCAAGGGAGAAATTTCTCACATGACACAAATGCAGAATGCCCAATCGGTTGCGCTGCAACTGGAAAAAGTACGCGACAAATTGCCGCTGTTGTACGAACGCGACGATATTTTATTGACCATGATCCAACAACGCGGCGACGTCGAACGGGTCAGCTCACGCAACATGCGGCTGCCGCTGCAGATTCGTCCGGGAGGCAAAGCCGGCTTGGCCAATATGGATGGCGGCGATCTGGGGCGCGGCTCCGGAACGGTGTACGACGTGGCCCAAGTGTCACCGATATTTTTCCGGCACGCGGTGGAAATCACCAAGCTGGTGGAGTACGCCTCGAATTCGCCGGAGAAAGCGATCGAGAACACGGCAAAACGCGAAGTGAAAAATGCGATGGCGCAGTTCCGGGCGTTCCTGGACAAGGTGATGCAGACCAACGGGAACGGCGTGCTGGGTACCATCGGATCGATTGCCACTGCCGGCCTGCCGAGCGGCGTCGCGGCGCAATTCACCATGGCCAAGCCGCCCGGAGCGCAGCTTTTTTATTACAACCAGACGGTGCAAGTTTACGATCCCACGCTGACCACGAACCGTGGTTCGGCGAACGTGTTGCTGGTCGATCCGTTTAATTCGCTGATCCAGGTGGATGCATTGCCCACCGGCACCAGCGTGAACGACGTGGTGGTGCACGACGGCCTGACCGGCGCGCAACCCACGTCACTGTTCGGAATCCTGTATCACCAGACGAATGCGACGACCGGGACGTGGTTGAACCTGAACCGGGCGACGTATCCGGTGGAATTGGCCACGCCGGCGGTGAACGGAAACAATTCGGCGATCACGCCGGGAGCGGTGCGGCTGGCGATCAACAAGGTGCGGAAATCGTTGGGCTCGAACCAAGTGTCCAAGCTGATCGCCTACACCGCGCTGGAGCAAGAACATCAATGGGAGCAGTTGGGCGTGACGATTTCGCAGATCATCAAGGAAGGGGCGGGGGGACGCGCCAGCGATCTCGACCTGCTTTTCACCGGCGAAAAGACCATGGCCGGCGTGCCGATTAAGTCGTCGATCAATGCGAATCAGACGCGCGTGGATTTCCTGGATCTGTCGCACTGGGGACGGGCAGTGATGCAGGACATCGATTTCTACGATGTTGGCGGTCAAACCGTGTTTCCGATTTACGGGACCAGCGGCGGACTGGCGGCGGCATATATCTTTTATTTCGTCACCGGGTTCCAGGTCTGGAACGAATCGCCGCGCAGCGGGTCGTACATCAATAATCTGGCGATTCCGACCGGCTACTAGGGCGAGAGCTGAAAAACAGAAAATGGAAAAGGGAGGGCGGCAGCGATGCCGCCCTTTTTCTTTTGCTGGCGCGAAATATTGAACGACTGTGGGTCAGAGTGAAGGCATCCTCCGAAATTCGAGTTACACGCGAAACACATGACACTCCTGCGGGAATCAGCGAACGGTTGCTGGCCGCCGGCGGCACGAATTTATATGGCGAGGCAAATTTTCGAGTGGTGTGGGGCGGGTCGCGGCTGACCTGGATGGGCGGGCGCTGGACGGACCGCGACGAGAACGGGAACGTGATTCGAGAAACGATCGAAACGCGGCGAGTGCCGAAATATTTGCCGGTGGAGCGCTGGCACATCGAGCGCTGGATGCCGGCGGAATCGTACGGCTCGCCGGAACAGTGGGAAGCGCAGACCACCGAAGTGGAAGATGGAATTCGGATCCTGGCGCTGGGGCCGTATCCGGCGCGCGGGGAATACGAACACTGTTTTACGCTGGCCAGCGCGCAGGGAGAATTCCTGCCACTTTCGCCCGCGGCGTGCGATTGGATCGTCCGGGCCGTGGCCTGGGCGAAAAGGCAGCCGCGCCGCGAGCAGGGCGGCGCGATTGCGGCGCGAGAGGCGCGGCGCGATCGGGATTGGAATCGTGACGCGGACGACATGCTGGACGATGCGGTGCCGGCGTTTCATGGCGCGCCGTTTGTGGGTTGCGCAGGGTAGCGGCATCACGCCCACACGGCACAGAAGAAGCGGGTCGCTCGCTGCGCTCGGGATGACAGGTGCCTTACTTGTTGACGAGAATGAAATGGCTGAGCTTTAACTGAAACGAGAAGGGTGTGCAGAATAAAATCGAGGCGACGAAGGACATGAACTTGAATACGGCACAGGCGGGCACGGCTGGGCAACGGCGGGATATTTTGGTGGATACGGCGGTGCGCGGGGACGCGGCTGCAACGGTTTCGATTGGGTCGATCTCAGAGCAAGACTGGTACATTTCGCGCACGCACGGGGTCTACCACATTCCGGGATGCGCGAAAGGCGAGGCGTACGCGCTGCTGATCATTACGGCGCGCGGCGATGCGCTGGATCTGGGAGATAACCGGCGGTTTCCGTTTACGATCACGGCGCGGCAGATTGCCGAGGATTTGCTGCAGGATCTGCACGACCATGGAATTTTCATTTGCGAGGGCGCGCGGCCGAGCAGCGCGGAACTGGCGGTTGCGACGGCACGGCGCGAAGGCTTCTACCAGAAACTGATTACGGAAGGCGACACGATGTGGGCCCGAGGGCATTCGTTCCGCGAGATTTCGGATCTGCACCGGCGCGCGGCGATCGGGCTCGGAATCGAGCGCGAATGGGCGTACGTGCCGATGCGGATGAGCGAATGCCCAGCGTGCGGGGAAAAAGTGAAGGTCGGGGTGGCGGTCTGCCGGCATTGCAGCGCGATCTTGGATGAGGAAAAAGCGGCGAAACATGGACTGGGCGCGGGCGCGGCGGCGGCGCGGGCAACGCGCTTGAACGCGAACGGCGCGCCGTCCACTGAAAAGAAATCTCGGGCTTAATTCCGCGCGCAAAAAAAAGGCAGGCTCGAGAGCCTGCCCGTTCCTCCATCGAAAACTTTTTTGCCGGGGATTATTCCAGCCGGTTGAGTGAATTCGAGCGGCGGCGCGAAAACAGAGCGAGCCCGCCGAGTCCCAGAGCCAGAAGAGCCCACTGTCCGGGTTCAGGGGCGGTGACATTGTTCGCGGTCCCGCTCATGATCATATCCGCACCGGATGCCAAGCAGCCCATGCAATAGCCGCCCAAGAAAGGGAATGAAGCGGGCGGATTCGAAATATTAAAATTGCTGTCGAGCCATTGGAGAACAACAGTGGCGCTGGATCCCGGGATGTTGACGAAACTGGTCCCGAAGGGATCGTAGACCGTGCATTGGTTGGAGGTGGCGCCGTTGCAGGAGAACAGTAGCCCATCGAAAGTGAGTGAGGTATTGATGAGCTGCAACGTGGAGCCGGATTGATCGAACTCGAGTGTGCCACTGAAGGTGCCGCCGGAAGCTAGCGAACCGGAGATGTCGTAGGTCGCGGTGGAATCGGCGCGGGCGATATTGGGCAGCAATACGAAGGCGGCGGCGAGTAGAGCCATCGCGAGAAAGCGGGAAATTGTCCCGAGGCGGGTAGCGATCAGGGGTTCGGTTGAATCGGACATTCAGGCTCCAGTGACGAATTGAGGCTCGATCGGCGGAAAAAAGACACCGCAAATACCGTCAGCAGGAGCAATGCAACCGGGGTGCCAAAACGGAACGTCACCGGGCGGTGTATCCATAAGCTGGTCAGCTTGGCGCTATCGCTCTGAACAATAATGGTTTATCGGGTTTTACGGCCGGCGCGAGCGATTCAGTCGCAGTTTTGAGACGCGTCACGGGAGAGGGTTTGAAAGTAACTTTGCTGCTTTTTTGAGGCGAAGGATTCGCCCATCCGGACGCCTTGTTGGGCACGGATCGCCGCCGGGCCGAAGTCGAGGCACGTTTGGCCGGAAGGCAGGCGGACCCGGTTCGCTTTGCGTTCCCCAGGGGTTGGCAACAGACTTAGAATCGATGCGGCGATTTGAACATAAATCTCAGGATGCGGCGGGATGGAATGAAAACGACGGCCGGACTTGAAAAAGAAAACGGTGCGACGAATATAATGAAGAAAGCAATATTCATGGTCGTACTTTCGATGGCGGCGCTGGTCTGCTGGGCAGATCCAGCAAGCGCGCAGGGATCGAGGAAAGACGACATTGTGTTCGGGCCGTCGGGGCACCCGATTGCCGGCGCCACCGTAAGGGTGTGCCAACCCACTGCGACGGGCGTTCCCTGCACGCCGTTGGCGACCATTTACACCGACGCAACCATGACGGTCCCGGCGGCTAATCCGTTCCAGGCCGATGGCATTGGGAACTATCATTTTTATGCGCCAGCTGGACGGTACGTGGTGCAGGTCAGCGGGACGCAGATTCCGACGGCCATCACCTATCCCGACGTGATTCTTCCCGCCGACGTTTCATCTTCCGGCGCCGGGAACAACATCTCCGCGTTTGGGTTGACCCTCGGCGGAAATTTGACGGTCGCAGGGAACGCGACGATCACCGGGACACTGTCTTCGACCGGCTTCAATCCAGGAGTTTTGACTCCCACGACGCTCGGGGTATTGGGAAACGAATCGGTCGGTGGGCCGCGGCCGCGCGTGGACGTGACCGCTTTCGGCGCGAAAGGCGATGGCGTGACCGATGACACGGCCGCGATTCAGGCGGCGATCACTTCGGTGTGCAATGGAACTCTTAGCAACACGGGAGGCGGCAGTATTTATTTCCCGCCGGGCATATACAGTTTGTCGCAGCCGCAACTTCCTTCGACTTCGGCAATTTTCGCGTTGCCATGCGCCGGACTGCATTTGATCGGCGGAAACGGGTCGGGGCGAGCAGTGGGTGGCGCGCAATTCAATCGAACGCCGCAGGCCAGGCTGATCATTGGCAATCCCGGTTCGAGCCCGAATGGTGGAGCGGTTTTCTCCACGACCTGGCCGGTCACCGGAGAAACCACCTGGGAGAATTTGACGATCAACGGGTTCAACCAGGCGATCAGTATGTACACGGCGAACGAGAACGTGCTGCGCAACGTCTGTTTGACGTCCGCTGCCACCGGACAGACGGACAACACGCCGCTCAAGATCACCAACACGTTCTGGTTTTATATGGACGGCGGATGCCTGCAGACCACCAGCAGCACCTTACCGATGGCAATTTTCAGCGGCGAAACGTCGCTGCATGGCGAAGCGGCGCTGGATGGCCTGATGTATTTCACCGGAGTGCAGGGCGCGGGCGGCGGCTTCCAATACATCCAGCGGGTGAACAGCGCCGGCAGCGGCCCCGGCAACATCGTTTTCCGTAATATGCCGGCGATGGAAACGTCGGGAACCAGTTTCATAACCTTCACCAACGCCACGGGCAATCCCGGAAGCGCGGCGCTGCCGCAAATTTCGGAGATTACTTTTGACAACGCAACCACTTCGGACGCGACCAACGCCACCAACGCTTTGCTGGAATTGAATTCCAGCGGAACGAACTTAAGTGGAGTTTACGTATTGAACGGATTCGCGGGAAACGGCGGCCAGGGAGCGGCGGTCAAGATCGACGCCGGCACGCTGCAAAATTGTCATGTGTTCGGAGGGGCGCAGGCGGTGGTATCGGTCATCGATGGCAACGGCATGCCGATTGGCGGTTGCTCGATGCAGAATTCCAACGGATTCGACTATGTGGTGGGAACTTCGAATGTCGATCGGCTACGCAGCGATCTTTTCACCGCGGGCGATACCAACGGTCCGGCGTTTCGCGCCGCCGCTTCGGGGAGCCGCTTTGCCTCGGTGGCGATTGATCCGGCCATGGGCTACATGTTCAACACGGGAAACGCATTCGGCTTCGGGGCTGTCACTGATTGAGAATTCCACCGGGACGATCGACGTGGAGTTTGCCAATCTGTATGCACCGACTGGGGTGACGGCGACGGCGGCTACCGGCGGGTCGCTGGCCGCCGCGACGTACTACGCGACGGTGACGGCGACGTCGGATAATTGCACGCGTCAATCGCCGCAATCGCTGCAAAGCGCGGGCGTGGCCCTTTCGGGCAGTAACAACGCGGTGACGGTCAGTTGGACTCCTCCTACGGCCGGGCTGGTTCCGGTGGCTGGTTACTGCGTCAACATTTCCACTTCACCGGACCTGCATAATGCGGCTTACTGGCAGCCGCAGCAATCGGGATCGACCTTTGTTTCTGGTGCGACAACTACCAGCGCGACCATGACGGCGCTGCCAACCGGGCAAACGCTGATGGTTTCTTCCATTCTGGCGGCGGCGCACCGGTTCACGCCGAGTTCGCTGGGGATCAACACAACCAATCCGCAATTTAATCTAGATGTGAACGGTGCGGCGGCAGTGAATTCGCTGAACCAGGTGCAGAAGGCGGAGCGCTTTGCCGGTTCCGATGCGGGGGTGCAGATCAATGCTTGCCTGACGGCGGCAGCGGCGAGTTCGAGTCTGTGCGACGCGCGCGGGCTGAAAGGAACGTTGACCGCGACGCATCACATTTCGATTCCGGCGGGCACGGTACTGCTGTGGGGCAGCGCGGAATTGACCATCAGCGATTCGACCTCGAATGATGCGATCGAATTGACCGGCGATGGCTCGTCGGTAATCGGGTATCAGGAAAGCGGGATTGGCACCGTAGCGCATCCCGATACGTCCGGAATAATCGCTTGCGGAATTGCGGCGTGCACCGTGGTGAAAAATCCGAGCCAGGCGACGGCGAAGATCAATTTCGTGCACATCGAGGGGATGTATCTGCAGGCCAACGGCGCGAATTCGAAGGTCATCGACATGACGGCCATCGGCCATTCCGACATCGAAAACAACAACCTGCAACTGGGAACGGGAGGAAATTCTTTCGGAGTCTTCGGCAGCTCGTCGATTGGCGGGTTTGACGGGTCCAACACGATTTTCAAGCACAACAATTTTCAGCCGGAATCGACGGGAGATACCTGTTTTTCGTTAGCCGGCACGTATAACGCGGTGGTGCTGGAACAAAATGCGTGCGTTCTGCCTCCCGGCGCTTCGACGGGATTCACGTTCGCCAAGGACAGCAGCGGAAACTATCCGAACAATGACGAAGTGTATGGCAACGATTGCGAGACCGCGTCGCAGGCGTTCAATCAGATCTGCTTCAACATCGTGGGCGTGACGTCGATCACGTTCGGGCCTAACAATCGTTGCGAAAATGTTTATAACTGCTATCAGTTTCCGAGCGATGGTTCGGCCACCGGCATTCATGTGCTGGATCCGTATCTTTCGATCACCAACAACACGCAAATCAAGCCGAACGAACCAGCGACGGCGATGGTGGCCATCGACAATAACGGGCACAACTGGACGCCGTCGATGCATTACGGCATGAACGATTTAGCCGGCGACAATTTATTGGGGAATGGCAGTTTCGAAGGCTGGCAGAACACGACGTCGCTGTATTACTGGGGTGGAGTGACGGCCACCGGAACGATTAATCAGCCGGGGAGTGGAATTTATCTGCAAAATGCGTCGTCCGGTTCGACGCCGGCGGTGGATGCGTTTACCCAGGGCGCGTACAACGTGCGGGTGGGCGACGGCGCGACGGCGGGGCTGGGCGTGAACTCCGGATGCATTCAGGTGGATTCGACCCGGGAGTACACGCTGATGTTTCGCGTGGCGTCGGGATTGACCACGAATACCTTCCGGCCCGGCATTCGGTTTTACTACGATTCGAATTGCAGCACAGCCGATGTGATATCCACGGTTGCGACCAACGCACGCGTGCTTTCGCCAGCGAATTACGCCGGGACTTCGACGGCGACGGGGAACTACCAGTCGACCAACGCGTCGCTGACCTACAACAATGGCATTTCGTGCGGATGCAACGTTACCGGAGCGGATTGGCAGGTGAGCACGGCGAGTTCCTGGACGGCCAGCCGGAACTTTGGGTTGATTTTCCGAGTGCCGAATGGATATTCGCTGAGTACGACGGTGGCGCATTCGATGCGCGTGTTTCTGCTGGAGAATACGGCGGCGGCGAACAACTACGTTTATTTTGACGACGTGATTCTGTCGCAAGGGCCGGTGACGCCGGATCTGCGCCTGGCGCCGTTGCATGATTCGCAAAACCCGCAGGTGTATGGCTCGCTGGGAATTTCGCAACATTTGAATCAGGGTGCCGCGAATACCTTTGCGGGAAGCATCGCGCTGGCGTCCGGCACGGCGACTGTGACTTTTCCGACGGCTTATACTTCGGCGCCGGTGTGTACGGCGAACGATACGTCGGCGATTGCGACGGTGCGGGTGCAGACTTCCGCGACGACGTTGACGCTGACGCAATCGAGTGGGACGGACACGGTTATGTACATGTGCGTGGGGAATCCGAATTAAACGAATTCCCGATGTGACACCGGTGAGGTTCTTACCGCTTTCAGTCTCTGCACAATTGTGGAATCTAAATCGGGCCGGTCTGAGACCGGCCCCTACTCATCGACTTGTAATTCGTTTGAACTTATCCATGCACATTCCTGAATCCGCGCATTTGTGGGCCTTATTTATTGGCGGGCACGGACTCCACGTGATGAAGCGGGCCAGCCTTTCGGCGGGATCGACGCTGTCTGGGACGAAGACGCGGATCGAGTGGATGCGGACCAACGCGCTGGGGCTGGTGATCCGGCTGTTCGTGAATGCCGCGGCGTTTTCGTACTGGCTGGCGCATCCGGCGGCGGCGACGCATGCGATCAGTTCGGTGGGAATCGCGGCGAATCTTACTTTGGAGCCGGGGAAAGCGACGGCCGCGATGTTTGGGCTGTCGGGCGACAGCCTGGTGGATTGGGCAGCGGCGAAGGTGCCGTTTCTGCAAAAAGAGATTCCGGCGATCGACCAGACCACGACGTAGCGAAAGGTCTAGCGGCGGCCATTCATCGTCGCTGGCTTGAATTACGCAGTCTCTTTCACCGCGATGCCTTGAATTTCGAAACGCGCGCCCATCAGCAGCGGGCCGGAGCCGATGAAGGCGCGGGCGGGAAAAGGCGTGCGAAAAAAGGTGCGGTAGACCTTGTTGAAGGCGCCGAACAAATTGACATCGGTACAGTAAATGGTGAGCGAGACGACGTCCTGCAGGGTGAAATTGGCGCGGGTTAGGGTGTCGCGGATGCCTTCGAGCAGCAGCTGCGCTTCGCGCTCGGGATCGTCGGGAACCTTCATGGCGCCTGGTTCGAAACCCAGGTGGCCGGAGAGATAAAGGGTATTTCCGGTGACCACCGCGTTGCTGAAGGGCATGTCGCCGAAACTTCCGGGCGTGGCAATGTACTGGCGCTTCTCCGCTGCGGGCATAATTGTTCTCCTGAAAATATTTTCAGCTTGATCCTAACGCAGCGGCGGCACGGACGGCGTGCTTTGCGCTGCGCCGCAGGTCGACCCAACCAGCCAATGTGGCGTGCAGCGGTTCAGCTCAGCGTAGGGCACCAATTCCACCGGAGGAATCATGCCTGTCATCCTGACCACGGCGTATGCGCAAGCGGAAGACGCGCTGACGCTGGCGCGCGCGCTGGTAAACGATACGGCCGGAGTGGTCTTCACCGATGCGCTGTTGATGCCGCTACTGAATTCGGCGTACCGCGGTTTGCAGCGGGAACTGGCGGAAAACGGCGTGAGCGTGCTGGTGGAGCAGCAGGATATTGAGCTGGATGTAAATTCCGGGACGGGCGTGACGAATACGGAACTGAGCGATGTCTCGAGCCCGCAACTGCCCACCGACTGCCTGATGCCGCACATGTTGTGGGAGCGGGTGGCGGCCAACACCGGCGACGTGTTCATGCCCATGGAGAAATTCACCAGCGGCGGCGGAATGCTGAATCTGCAACCCGGTTCGTTCCTGCAACTGTGGGAATGGCGCGAAGATAAAATCAATCTGATTGGCGCGACGCAAGCGATGACGGTGCGGGTGCGCTACGAAAAAGTTTTGCCGATACTGACGCTGGGAACCGACCCGATCCAGATCCGGTCCGCGACAGACGCCTTAGGATTTGCGACGGCGGCGCTGGCGGCGCGCTCGCGAGGGGCGCGGGCGCTAGCGATCGATCTGCTGGGCACCGCGCAGACCGCGATTGAGGAATTAATCAACCGCTATATTCGACCGGAGCAGACCAAGGGGCGACGACGAAAACCCTACGGGTACCGCAGGCGAACAATTTACTTGTAACTGGGCCGCGATAATCAAATCGAGAGCGATTTGCGGGGCAATTCTAGGTCCCGGAGGCCACGATGAGCGTGCAGGTGTAGCCTCGCGCGCCGCCTTGCGCGGAGCCTTGCACCGTGAGGGTGTAGGTTCCGACGGGCGTGAAGGGAATCGTACCTTTCGATTTCGAGCTGCTGCCGCAACCCGCCACCGTGCCGAGGGCCACCGCCAGCGCGAAGATGGCTACTGCCGGATGCTTGCGCCAGAATGTTTCGCGCCGGCTCAGGCTGAAAATGAAAAATGAGCAAACCGCGAGCAGCGCAATAAAGCGGATGGCGATCGAAGTTGGCGCATGCGCGGCGGGCGTGACTGCACCGCGATTCGACGGCCCAGGACCTTTTCCGCCACCGCTCGAACGGCCCGCCAGCAAACTCGCCGGCGAAAATCCGCGACGGGCTGCCGGAGGCGTGGTTGCGGGAGGCGGAGTTTGGGTGCCGAGGCTGGTGGTGGTTTGAATGGTCATGTTGAAGGCCAGCGGAGTTCCGGCGACCACATTCACCATGAGAGTCGGCTGCAGCGGCTCCGCAACATTGGTGCCCAACGAAAGTCCGCAGGTGGTGGGGCTGCCCACGGTTCCGGCAGGGGAGACCGGCAAGTTCGAAGGGCACACCAGATTCACCGGGCCGCTGAAGGTGTTGTCCGGAACAATCTGCAACTGAAACGTGGCGAAACCGCCCTGCAAAATTGTAGTTTGATCGAAATTGCTGTCCGGCAAATCGACGCAGGACGTGGTGGTGGACACTACGCAGGAGATCTGGAAGTCATCGGCAATTCCGGTGACGGCCGAAACCAACGGGGCAGTAGCTCCGGCGTAGGCTACGGTGAACGCGGAGCAGCGTGAATTGGCGGTCGCGGAAGCGGCGCACGTTACGCCGTCGTTGGTTTGAAAGGCCGGCGCGTTGGCCGTGGGCGCAAAAGCGAGGTTTAAGGCGCAATTGGAATTGGCCGCGAGCGTGGTGCCGCACGAGGAACTCGCCACGGTGAAGTCCGTGGTGTCGCCGGTGAGAAAGCTGGCGGCAATTCCGGAAATTTCGGCGGCGGTGTTGTTGGTCAATTCAAAGGATTGGGTGGGCGAAGTGCCGCCAATCAGCTGATCGCAAAAGAGGGTGGCCGAATCGGTGCAGGCGCCGACCGGCGCGGTCAGGGTGACGCCGAGGGCCGCGACACCGAGCGCATTGAAGCGCACCACGTTGCGCATTCCCTGGTTAGCGACGAAGAGATTGCCCTTGGCGTCGAACGAGATGTCGCCGGGGCTGCTGAGACCGCGCGCCGCGAGCGTAACTTTTGCCGAAAAAGCGTCGAGGCGGAGAATTTCATCGTAGGCCGCGCCGGGATCGGTGTAGGCGATGAAAAGATTGCTGCCGCCGTCGACGGCAAGTCCGGTGGGAATGATGCGGGCGGAGCTGGCGGAGGAACGTTGCTGGGTTGCGGCGAAGATCGCCGCGGGATCGATGGCCAGGGTGCGGATCGCGCGAGTTTTGGTGTTGATGGCGAGAATCACGCCGGTTTGCGCGGACGAGGCGAATACGGTGCCGCCATCGAGCGTCACCGCGACGCTGGCCGGCGCGACCAGGTGAGCCAGAGTTTCGAGCTGGCCGGCTTTCGGCGACGCAGCGCCGTAAAGAACGTCGATCGCGTTTGCGCCGGAATCGGCGATAAATAAATTCCCAGCGCGATCGAGCGCGAGGCCCAGCGGTTCGGAGAGCTGAACATTTTGCGGCGGCGCCCAGCGCCCCGCGACGCTGCGAATAATCCCAGGTTCGCTGCTGGCCGGCCCGGCCACCATGCGAATCGTGGCGTTGCCCGAGTCGGCGATATAGACCGTGCCATCGGGCGCGACCGCGACGCCGCTACGCACCGTGAGGTCGTCGAAATTCAAGTCGAACTGCGCGGCAGTGGCTGCGCCGCCATCGCCGACTGACCCGATTGCGCCGAGGCCGGCAATCGCGGTCAGACGATTGGCCGCGCTGGCTGCGGCGGCGAGAGTGGCATTCGACGCGACCGGAACCGAAAACGAAAAGAGTTTGTTGGGTTGGTCTACAGAGGTCAGCAGCAACCGGTCTGCCGCGCCGGTGGCTGCGGACCCGGAACTAAGTTTCGAAAGCGTTTCATTGGGTTGCGGCGCGGTGGCGAGGGTGCGCACGCCGATATTTGAGGCGACGATGGTGGGCGGAATTTTATTCCAGGCAACGAGAGCCGAAGCAGCGGAGGCAGGTGCGGCCGTAGCTGCGGCACTCGCGCCAGGCTCGGCGGTTGAAGACGGTGAGTGATTTTGCGCGTTCGCGCTTGAACCGGGATTTTCGAGGGCGATGCTGAGCGCCAGCGCGGCAAAGATGGTCACCACCAACACACCCACAATTCTCAATCGCCGCACTCATCTCCCCCTAACGTGCACTTGGCACAGCACTTCTGAAGGCAATTCTTAGAGCACTTCGCAAACCCATAATTTGCTGGTTCGACGCAGTTGGATTCACCTGCAGGCGTTCGGGTTGCGTCAAGGACTGAACATCATAACAGTCATTCGCACGAAGTGAAAAGGGCGAGTGGGCATCGCCTGGGCCGTTCCGTTTTTCAGGCACGCAGACAAATTTGAGGAGGAGGGCACATGGCGCTGGCATTTTCTTTGGTGGATACGTGGGACGACGGCAAGCGAATTCACGTGAGTGGGACGGTTGCGGCGACGGGTAGTTACGCAACCGGCGGCGATACGGTCGATCTGTCGCAGGTTCCGGTGATTGCATCGGCGCAGCCGCCGATTCAGGGCACGGCATGGATGGATGGGCTGGCCGGATACGATTACGTTTTTATTCCCGGGGCGGCGATGAATTCCAACAAAGTAAAAATATTTGCGTCGGCGGGCGCGGCGCAGGCGGCTTTTCCGGAATTGACGGCAGGCGCCTATCCCGGCGCGATCACCGCGGACACCATCACGTTTTACGGGATTTTCAAGAAGCTGCAGTAGGCAAATTCGCCCAGGAGATTCTTTCGCGCATGTCCATCGAATCCTTCTCGCCGCTGCCGCTGAATATTTTCAGTACCTGGGTGACTTTGCTTGACCCTTCGGATGTACCGGCGGGCATGTCTCCGAGTTTAGGTGACGTGGAATTTTTCCCCGGCGGCGTGCGGACTCGGGCGGGTCTCGCGACGCAATTTTCTCCGGTGGCGGGCGCGCCGCAAATTAATGGGGTAAAAACTTACGCGACCACCAACCTGGTGCAGCGTTTCCTGGCGCTGGATTCTTTGGGGAATATTTACAAGGAAACGTCACCGGGAGCTTTGACCCTCGCTGTTTCGGGCGTGGCGCTCAACATGTATCTGGCGTCGGCGACGCAGTTTGGCCGCGAGTATATGGCCTTCTCCGACGGGTTACTGGGCCAGGACATGCCGCGGCAGTATGACGATTCGTTTCTCGATCGAGTGAGCCAGACCGGACCGGGGGAAGGCCCGGCGCTGGCCGACGCGGTGGACGCCGGAAATATTTCGCCGGGCGTGCATCAGTGTTCGGTGATTTTTGTAACGCGGCAAGGTTATTTCACGGCACCGTCGCCGCCAGTTTCGTGGACCGCGGCGGGGTCGTTGAAAGTGAATGTGACCAATATTCCCACGGGGCCGGCGAATGTGATCGCCCGGCTGCTGGCGTTTACGGCCAGCGGCGGTGCGACGTTCTACCAAGTCCCGGCGACCATGACCATCAACGACAACACCACCACTTCGCTCGAAGTGGATTTCAGCGACACGATTTTGCTGAGCGGCACCAGCATGGATTATTTGTTCGGCGAGATCGAACTGCCCGATCAACTGGGAGTCGTCGCGTATTCCGAGCGGCTGTTCTGGTGGGGCGAGCGCTCG
Organism: uncultured Acidobacteriota bacterium; assembly: GCA_963737765.1. Taxonomy (GTDB): domain Bacteria; phylum Acidobacteriota; class Terriglobia; order Acidiferrales; family UBA7541; genus Palsa-295. Next base: position 22,901 of record CAVTTY010000009.1, on the reverse strand, counting down.
AAGATGGATAACTGGCGGAATGTTTCGTTCGACGGCGGGTGGGATGCGTCAGGCGATGGGCGTCCGCTGGGATGGCGTCTCGATCCGGCGTTTGGGGCGGGGGGCAGCCGCGAACCGGGCAACGTGGTGTGGGGCGACGCGTATCGCATCACCGCGGACGGCGTGACCGCCGAACGCGGATATATTTCGCAGAATGCGATTACGGATGCGGCGGGAAATCCGCTGCTGGTGATCAATACGGATTATTCGGTGCGCGCGCATATCTCGCGCAGCGCGAATCTTACGGCCGGAACGCTGCGCATCAACGCCTTCAGCCCGACGCTGGGCCAGGTGGGCGTGGGACTGGCGTTGACGGCGGCGCAAGCGGGAACGGCGTATGTGGAAATCACGGCGGATTTGTTTCCAGCGCAGGCGACCTTGCCCACGGATTTGACGCTGAGAGTTTACGCTGACGGGGTGCCGGCGCCGAGCGGCGAATCGTTTTTAGTCGACAGCATCGAAATATTTCAGACCAATGCGGTGCAAAACGCTTCGCTGGTGCGGGCTTCGTCCACCGAAATGCCGGAAAGCTACGACGGCGTGACCGGGATTCAGAGCATCGCCGAAAATAACGGACAGGGAATTCGCGCGGCATTCACGCTGCGGAATAATTTGTATTTCGTGAAGGAACGGTCGCTGTACGTGACCGCGGACGACGGCGTAAACGAGCCGGCGCGGTGGCAAGTGGAGGAAGTTTCGAACCAGGTGGGGACGCCGTCGGCGCACGGCGTGGGATTCGGCGAAGAATGGGTGGCGATCGCGGGGCGCTCCGGACTTTATTATTTCGACGGCAGCGCGCCGATCAAGTTGTCGCAGGAAATTCAGCCGACCTGGGACAACATCAACTGGGAATTCGGGCAGCGGCTATGGGTGCAGGTCGATACTCAACACAAACGAATTCTGGTCGGCGTGCCGATGGGCAGCGCGACCGAGCCGAACCAGATTCTGGTGCTGGATTACACCGAGGGATTGCAGGACCCGCTGGCGGCGTTGCCTGGCGTTCCGGAACGCGGGCGCAAATGGGCGCCATGGAATATCGCGGCGAATTCGTGCGGCCTGATTGAACGCGCGAACGGCGTAGCGCAGATTTTCCTGGGGTCGAACAATTCGTCGGGGAAAATTTATGCGCCGGTCGAGGGGCAGTTGTCCGACGATGGCGCGGCGATCAATTCGTTTTACTCCACAGCGTTTCTGGCGGCAACGGGATTGAGTGGGCGAAACTTGTTCGGGTATTTGACGGGATACGTGCAGGGCGCGGGTTCGTTGGCGCTGACGGCGCTGTGGCCGGGCGCGGTGACGCAGGTTGCGCTGGGCGCGTGGACGCTGGTGTCTCCGGGGACGCGCGATATGGAGCAATTTACCAATGTGCTGTCGGAGCGGGTGTCGTATCAGTTTGGAACGAACGCGGTGGGGTCGTGGTTTTCGTTGACCAAGCTGGTGCCGTGGGCCAAGGCGGATCCGTTTGCGGTGGTGCGCGGGACGAATTGATCGACGGGTTGCAACTGCGTTGTAGAGCGGTCAGCGGGCCGCAATCGAAGAGAGATCCTTCGTCGCTGCGCTCCTCTGGATGACGGCCAATTGCGGGTGAGTGGCTGGGTTGGAATTGCAACGGCACTTCGCGCTGGCGGCTTGGACGATGACGTTGGATTTGGGCAAAGCGGTGGCAGAGCCACCGCACTCCAAGAGTTCTTGTTGGCGCGATTCGTGTTTCGGATGATTCGTTGTGGCAGGTCGCGCCGAGAAAACTCTCGGCGAGCCATCCGTACACTACGAGGGATTGTGAATGTTGAATGTTCCGCAAATTGAGGCGCTGCGGCAGACCAATCCGCAGCTGTATGAGGCGCTGAAACGCGTGGCGAATGCGGCGCTGGGGCCGAACCAGGGGTGGAACCTGGACGAGCAGGTGACTGACGGCGTGCAGTACGCGCGGGTTTCGACTGGAGCGACGACGGCGGGGAAGATCGACCCGACGAAAACCGGAGTGCTGATGAGAGGTTCGGTCGCGCCGACCTGGTCCGGCGCGTTTACGTACGTCTCGACGACGTCGTCGATCACCTGGTCGTGGAGTTCGCTGACGATTGCGCGCGCGGACGGGACGACCACGGTGGTCGCGAATGGCTCGCTCGCGGTGAGCGGCTTGGCGCCGGGCACGGCTTACAATTTTTATCCGTACTGGGACGAAACGGCGACGGCGATCGGCTGGGTGGGCGGAATTGCGCTGAGCGCCGGCACACCGGCCAATGGCTTTACGGCGAAGACCAACGCCGCGGCGCAGCAGCAGGCGCTGCAGGGAAGGATTCCGTTGTCGCAGGGCGCGATGATTGCCGCGACGACGACTTCGGGGACCGGCGGTGGGTCGGGTGGCGGCAGCGGGAGCTGTCTGCGCGTGGGGACCATGGTGCTGTCGCGCGAACGCGGGACGGTGGAAATCGAATCGTGCAAGCCGGGTGAAGTCTTGCGCTGCCCGGGCGGGACGTACGGCGAGGGTTGGACGAAAATCACGCGGCTGGAAGTGCGCGATGCGGATACTTTTATCCGGCTGCATTTTTCTAATGCGGAGTCGCTGGATGTGACGCCGCACCATATTTTTACTTTGGCGGATGGTTCGCCGATGCGCGCGGAACGGTTGTGCCTCGCGGATATTTTCGCCGGGCGGTTTGGGCGGGTCACGCTGAAGAAAATCGAAGCGATTTTCGAGGACTCGCGGAAGGTAACGGTGAGTTGCGAGCCGGTGCATCAGTTTTTCGCGGGGAAGCATGCGGCGACGATTCTGACGCATAACTATACGTTCAGTTCGTAATCCTGGCGCGACGGCTGGCAGATGCTGGCGGGGTCGGCAGAGTGACGATCGAAGAGAGATCCCTCGTCGGCGCGAAAGACGCGCGCCTCTGTCGGGATGACAACGGAAACCGAAGCAAAAAAGTCAAAAGCAACGACGACAGTACGCCTACCGCAGCGCCCGCACACTCGACCAAGCGAGGCGAAACTCACAGCCAAGACGCACCAGGCGAGCCAATCCATGACTGGAAAACGCTACTACATTGCGACGGTGGAAGGCTGGCAGCGGCACGCTGCGCGGTTCGTGCATTCGCATTGGATCGCGCTGGAACCGGCGCCGGCGATTCTGCTGCTGGTGGACGCGGACGAGGGCGCGCATTTGGCGCTCGAAGACGATCCTGCGTTCGAGGCGCTGCCGCATCCGCTGGCGCAGAAGCCCATCTCGGAAGCGGCGCAGGCGGCGCTCGCGGCGCAGGGCGTTGCGGGCGGCGCCAGCACGTTCGACGCGGCCGAAGCCGTGGCCCGGATCCATCCGCTGTTGCGGCATCGCGTTTTCTAGTTGCGTCGTCAGCTATGAAGATTCGGGAATATGGCGACGCGGACCTCGCGGCGCTGCGGCGCATGCACGCGAGCCAGGGATTCGCGTACCCGTTTCCGGACCTGCGCGATCCGATTTTCATCTCGAGGCTGGTGCTGGAAGATGACGCGGGGCGGCCGGCGATGGCCTCGCTGGCGCGGCTGACGTGCGAAATGTATTTGCTGGTGGATCGCGACGCGGAAGGCACGGATGGGTCATCGCCGCGCCAACGCTACGCGCAGCTGCTGGCGCTGCATGATGCAGGAGCGCGCGATTTAATCGCGGCGCGGACTGGACGACGCGCACGCCTGGCTGCCTCCGCGAATCGCCAAACGATTCGGGCGGCGGCTGACGGCGCTGGGCTGGATGCGCGACGACGCCTGGACGCCCTACTGCAAACGATTCCTTTCGAAATAAATCATTCCGGTAAAAGAAACCTTACGGAGGATTACATGTCTCGTGGAGCAGAACAGAGCACGCGGAATCTCACTGATCAGCAGCTCGGCCAGCAAAATCAGCTGATCTCTCAGGCCAATCAATCCGGCCAGCAGGATCGCTCTTTGCTGGTGCCAACCATTCAGGGCCTGCTGAATAGCCAGGGTTACACGCCGCAACAACAATCGGACATCACGCAGCAGAGTCTGGGCGCGTCGAACACCGCTTTCGATGCGCTGCGTCAGCGCGCGGCCAACCGGGTGGCGGCCACCAATAATTCCGCGGGCTTCGGCGATCTGACGGCGCAGCTCGGTCGCGAGCAGGCCCAAACCGACGCTTCGCAGGCCCAGCAAAATCAAGTGGCCTTCGCCAATCAAAAGTTGAAAGAAAATCTCGCGGGACTAAGCGCGTTGGGGCAGACCTACGGCGTCGATACGAATTTGCTGGGCAAGGCCATGGGTGTGCCGTCGGAACTGCTCGGCGTGCGGCAACGGGCGTCGACGGGTTCATCCACGGCGGGGCTGAGCGGCTTGTTTGGCGCGGGGAGCAGCATCGCGTCGTTGTTTGGTTAAAACCAGAATCCATCCTCACGCGATCAGCGGCGAAAGCGAAAATCCGACGTGCCGGAAGAAATGGATGGGAGACGGTGAACGCTTTGGGGACACTCAAAATGATCCGGGACTTTATCGATCCGCACTGGTCCACCTTCGCGATCACCGCCTTCGTACAGTTCATCTTGTTCGTGCGCTGGATTTACCGCCGGGTGCGCAACGATGAAATCATGCGCATGTTCGTCGAAGAAATGGCTACCTGCCATTTGCCACACATTTACGAACTCCTGGCCAAAATCTGCGAAGAGAAGGGAATTGAACGCGAAGACGACCCGCCGATACGCTGGATGGACTTCGAGAGAATCGGAAAAGTGAAATTGGAAAGTTGAAAATAGCACGGCGGGGGTCGCAGAGATGTTTGGCTGGTGACGATCACCCGGTTTTGTCGCGCGGGGTGGGAAGCGAACGGCGTTTCGGGTTCGGCTGTGTAGGACTCTGTGTTGGAAATTCCCTCTGCGTTAACGGGTTTGGCGCGGGATGCTGCGGCGCGCCATTCGCTCGATCCCGCCTTGGTCTGCGCCGTAATCGAGCAGGAATCGGCGTGGGACCCGCACGCCATGCGTTACGAGCCGGGATTTCGATTGCGCTACGTCGCGCCGCTGCGGCTGCCTCCGTCGGAGGAAATTGCGCGTTCGATTTCCTGGGGATTGATGCAGGTGATGGGGCAAGTGGCGCGCGAACACGAATTCATTGGCAAGTTTCTGAGTGCGCTGTGTGACCCGACGATGGGAATTGAAATTGGTTGCCGCGTTTTAGCTGCGAAACTGGCCCGATCGGCGGGAGATGTTTCGCGTGGCCTGCAACTTTGGAATGGCGGAGCCAACTCGGAGTACGCCGCGCAGGTCCTCGCTCGCGTGAGTTCCTACAAATGAAACTACACTGGGATCTTATTGATCTGCGCGCCTGGTGGGATTCGGCGGCACGGCGGCGCTGGGTTCGCGTTCTTCACGGCGCCAGGCCGCGGGACCTGACCAATTTCGGCGATCTGCGTTAAAGATCTTCGACCGCCACAGCGACCAAGCTATTCGCCCCATCGCACGCAGCATTCCTGCTCCATCGCTTCCCAACCCCCGCATTTCATTTCAAGGAGTAACAAATGAACATCAAGAAATACCTGGCAGGTAGAAAAGTGTCTGCATGCGTTTTGTCGGTCGCGTTGGCGCTGAGCCTCTTGATGGCCAGCGCCGCGGAAGCCGCTTCCATCACGCTGTCGTGGACCTTCAATTATTCCGTCGATCCGGTGTGCAGCACGACGGTGACCACCAATTGCGTCAACGGCTTCGAATACGGCACCACGCCGGATGCCGGCAAAACCCTGGTGAAAATCGGAGTCGCGCCGAATCCCGCGCCCGCCAGCGGCAACACCGCGACCAGCGTCAGCGTGCAATTTACTCAAGGACCTCCGTATGGCGCGGTGGTGTACTACGCACGCACTTCAGGACTCGATGGCAACGGAAACACGGTTTTCTCCACGCCCGCTCTGGCATCGTCCGTGCAGATCACGCCCGCGGCGCCAAGCAACCTTACGGTGACCGTGAAGTAGCTCTTCAGCGCTGGCCGGAACAAATCACTGCACGGTGATGGTGATGGTCTTGGTGCTGCGGCTGAATTCGTTGGTGGCGTCTAGCGTGTAGGTAGTGGTTTGGGTCGGATTGACGACGACGCTGGTTCCGCGAATCGCGCCGATCTGCGGGGTCACGATGAAATACGACGCGCCGGTTACGTTCCAATTCAATGTGACCGGCGCGCCAGACGAGACCGTCGACGCGCTCGCCGTGAAACTGGCAATCGCCGGCGCGTTACCCGTGGGCAAATTCGCTTGCGTGTAAATAGTGCTCATCTGCACCACGTCGAAATCCGCAGCGGTGAGCTGGCCGAGATTGTGCAGGTCGTCGTTGTCCCAGCGATCGTCGGGCGCGCCGCTGATGTACATGTTCGAACCGTTGTCGGCCATGATGATGCCGTATTGCTGCATGGCTTTCAAAAGCACCTGATTCGCCGCCGAATATCCAGAAATATTGAAAGTGGCCTTCAGCCTCAGGCGCATGCCCATCGGCGCCGCATTCGCATTTGATGAATTCGCGGCCCAGTGCGAAGCGGGCGGCACGAACGCTGCCCGGCTATTCTGCAAGGTGAAGCGCAAGGCATGTTTGATTTGGCCCGCGGCGACTTCGTCGTAGCGCGCCAGGCCGGCGAAAACCGAAAGGCCGGCGGCGTCCGTGGAAGTCCAGGTCAGCGGACGCTGGCCATCCGCTTGCAAATCCCACACCGCGCTCGAGGCGGCAGTCCAACTGCCATCACTTTGCGGAACCGCGTTGTAGAGTTCGTAGAGCCAGCACGAACTGTTGTCGATGACCAGCGAGTGGCGATCGCCATTCCCGGGATTCGGATCGCCTTCCACCAACGCGTTGGCCGGAAATGGCATGGGCCCCGGATCGCTTTCGTCGGCAAAATCCGTCAGGTTAATTGTCACCGGAGCTTGCGACGAGTTCACCACGATATAGGGAATTCCGATGATCGATCCAGCGTATTGACCCGAACCGAAATCCGGATGCACCGCGGCAGTGCCACCGATGAAATTTATGATCGCGGCGGAATTCGGATCCACCGGCGCGCTGGAGATATTCAGGTTCCATAAATTGTCGGCCGGGAAGGGAAGAAAGCCATTCAAGCTGCCGCCCTGGCCCGTACTGATTCCGCTGCACGCGCTTGGTGGGGGAGGCGGTGGTGGAGGATTCCCGCCCGACGGAGTGGTGACGGTTACGTTCAACGAACCCGACGCGCTGCTGCCCGGGCTGGGATTGGTCACTTTGACCGCATATATTCCGGCGGTCGTTTCGGAGCCGGTCGCGGTCAGTTTCGTCGCAGAAACATAGGCGGTAGGCAGAACGGAGCCGCCAAAGGTGACCTGCGCGCCGCTGACAAATTGACTGCCATTCAGCGTGAGAGTGTACGAGCCGGTGTTGAAGCTGGTTGGCGTCACACTGGTTAGGTTTGGCGTGACGTTCCAGAGTGTGACCGCGCTTGAGGCTTTAATGCTCGAATCCTGCACGGACGCGACCCCTACGTTGACCGTGTTTGGATTCGGCAACATAGCCGGCGCCACGTACGATCCGGTCGAGCTGATCGTTCCGATCGTCGAGTTGCCACCGCTGATGCCATTGACCGCCCAGGTTACGTTTTGATTTGTGGCGTTGGTCAATTGCGCGGTGAACGCCTGCGACGCGCCGGCGCGAACATTGGCGCTCGTCGGGCTGATGGTGATGCTCAGTTGCGGCGGCGGGGGAGGCGGTGGCGGGGAATTCTGTTTCGTACCCGTTCCGGCGCACCCCACTTCCAGTAGCAGAAGGGTCAAGATAAAAGCGCAGGATGCCGACGCGCGTTTCGACAACGGAATCTCCAGTGGGGCCTAAGGGTCGCGGGCGAATGTCTTCACTTCATCATCCCGTCCTGAAGCGCAGCAAACAACTGGACGAAGGTACAAGTTAAGGGCAATGGCGCGGCGGCTCACTCGATTGGCAGAGGCGCTAGCCGTTCGACGGCGGCACTCACCAGACATTCGGAACCCATCGATGGCAGCCACAAGCACGAATCACTAGCCACTCGCCGCTGCCTCTTTATCTGCCGACCCAAAATCCCTGCTTCGCCTCAAACAGCCAATCGAGGCCATTGCGAGGCAATCCACCATGCGCCGCACACTCGAGGTTTTGGCCGTCATCGCCGCAGCAATTCTCATCGCCATGGCGTTCCACGCCTGGCTGGTTTCCCATGACGAACAACTCCGCATGCAGGCCACCATCGCCTCCCAGAAGCAGCAACTCGACGCGGCCGATATGCGCGAACGCGCCCGCGCCACGGCGCTGGACCAAACACTAGCGCAGATCCAAAAACTGAAACGCGACACGCAGACACCGGAAGAAATTCTCAAGCAGCTGCCCCAATACTTAAATCTCCCGCAGCCCATCACGCTGAACTCGCAACCGCCGGCCGATGACGATCCGCAGGCAGCCGCCACATCCGCGGCTAAGTTCGGAAAAAACGAAAAGGGAACTGGCTTCCGATTGTTCGGGAAGCATTGGCTCGCACGCAAGACCACCTCGGCTGACGGCGAGCGAGCATCGTCGACCGCGAAGAATTCCCTGTCTAGTGCCACCGCGAACTCGGGCATCGACTCGGAGTCAAACGAAGGTGCCGGCCGCGATCGATCACAAAATCAGAACCAAACCGCTGCGTTCCATGCCACCGCGACAAACCACTGGTTCGATAGACGGTCAAAATGAGGTCAAGTCATTGCCGATCGTTGGCGCCGCGGTCGAACTGCCGGACGCGGCCAATAGCGCTCGGGCTACCTCCTCGATCGAACACAAAAGTCCGCCCGCCGGTCAGAACGCCTCGGCACCTTCATCGGTGCAGATTCCCGCCTCAGATCTAAAGCCCCTGTACGACTACGTGCAGGACTGCCGCTCGTGCCAGGCCCAACTCGCCGCCGCCCAGCAAAACCGCACCGACGATGTCGCCAAGCTGACGGCGATGACCCGCGAGCGCGACGCGGCGGTCACCGCCGCAAAAGGCGGCTCATTTTGGCGCCGGTTTCGCCGTAACGTGGAGTGGTTCGCCCTGGGCGCAGCCGCCGGCGCCGCGGGCTCCGCAGTCGTCTGCCGCTCAGCTCATTGCCGCTAGGACTCGCACAACTCCCGCCGCCACCCGGATTCAACCCCAAGCCCCAAGCCCAAAACCCCACGCCCCAAGATCGAGCCGGACGCGCACTCCACCTACTAAAATCGAGCCAATCCTCACCGCAACCCGCGCCGCAGTGTCCAGCCCCGACGCGACAAAACGGCCATGCTAAAAACGCACCTTGACTTCCGGGAATGAATATTATGTTGATGTGTGGGTCGCTGTGAGGGTTGCGTGGATGTTGGGGGGGGCGGGTTGGGGTTGGGTTTTGGGTTGGGTTTTGGGTTCGGTTTTGGGTTGGATTTTGGGTGGGGGTTAGGGTTGGGTTTTGGGTTGGTGGGAGGTGGAGGATTCGTAGGTTAGGTATTGGGTTAGGGTGGATTTGTCGGCGCCGGGGGCTGGGCGGCCGTTGATGAAGGCTGTGGGGGTGCTGTTGACGTTCAGGGATTGGCCTTCGCGGAGGTTGTTTTCTACTGCGTCTTTGGGTTCTTTGGAGGTTAGGCAGGATTTGAAGGTGCCGGGGTCGAGGCCGGCTTGGGCGGCGAATTGGTTGAGTTTGTCCCAGGCATTTTCAGCGGAGATTACGTCCTGGTTGTCGAAGATCTGGTCGGCAAGTTTGAAGTAGGTGGCGGGGTCCTGGATGAAGGCGCAGCGGGCGCCGATGGCGGCGGTTTCGGCCCAGGGGTGGATCTGGGTCAGTGGGTAGTCCTTGAAGATAAAGCGGACTTCGGGGTGTTCGGGGATGAGGGTCTTGAGAGTTTCGTGGAGTTCGCGGCAGTGCGGACACTCGAAATCGCTGAAGACGACGAACATTATTTTGGCGGTGGCGAGGCCGACGGAGGGATCGCCGGTGAGTTGGATTTTCTTGAGATTGTCGGCGTAGGGATTGAGGGAAGTATCGTACATCTCGCCACGGAGGAAGGTCTTGCCGTCCTTGCTGACGAAGACGGTGCCGGTGTCAGTCTGATCGTGGACGGTGACGGTCAGCGGGACGAGGTAGAAGTCAGGCGAGGGCGACGGGGCCAGCGGGCCGAGTTTGACGGCGAAGTCAGGGCCCCAGGCGAATAGGTTGCGGACGAAGGCCTCGGTGTTCTTGAGGAGTTGGGCGTCGGCAGGCGAGGTCGCTGGTGCCGCGGCGGGAGAGGATTGTTGGGCGAGTGCGCTGAGCGCGGTTAGGATGAGGGCGAGTGTTAGCGTGACGTGAAATCTCAGTTGGGGCATGCAGGGCCTCCGCGAAGATCGCTCAGTTCCCTTCCTTGGTGCGGACGGAACGGAAGTTCGGAATTGTAAAGAAGCGGGGGGAGAAAGCGTAGACAAATTTGGGAAGACTTTTTGAGTGTCCTGTGTAGGAGGTAGAGCAGTTACCGGTTTTATCAGTAGGGCGAGAAGAACGTATGCGCTTCGAATCGGGAACCACGATATGGGATGGATGAAGGAAAGGCGATTCTAGGTTCCAACTCTTCGACCAGCGAAAGTCGCAAGTCAAAGGCGGTCAAAACCAGCACCCTTTAGAAAGCGAAGAGTGCGGCGCCCGAAAAGGCTAGTCAAAAGGGGACGTCGCTGAAGGGTGCGCCACCCGCCATCCGAAAAGGCCAGTCAAAGACGATCCGACCTTGAAGGATGCGCCACCCGCCTGGTTAGCGTGGTTTCCCGCCGATCTCTGCCGCCTTGCAGCCACTATTTTTCCAGATAATCACGAACGCCTGATTTTCGGATGATACCACTGCAGCAGTTGTTGTTGCAGTTGACTCTGTTTTGACTTTTCTTTTTCGGGTGCCGCATCCTTTGCGGTTTGGGCAAAGGGTGCGCAGCGTACACTTCATCGCCCTGCGCCACAAACTCGAGAGACGTTACGGGCAGCGGCATCTTCATTTTATTACGTGCAGTTGCCACCGTCGACTTCCGTTCCTGGCAAAGCCCCTAAGCGTGACCGCCTGCTACAAATTCTCAACGTCGTGCGTGAGAAATATGAGTTTCGTTGGTCGGCTACGTGGTTATGCCCGAGCACATCCATATTTTGATTTCCGAACCGAGGATTGGATCGCCCGGGACGGTGCTGCAGGTGTTCAAGCAGCGGGTTTCGCGAGCGCTGCGGAGGAAAAGGCGAACTGGAAACGCGGGCCAACTACGGCTGTGGAAGACGGTTTCCGACTCCGGCGCGAAACATTTCTGGCAGCGGCGGTTCTACGATTTCAACGTGTGGACCGCGAGGAAGCGGATCGAGAAGCTGAATTATATGCACATGAATCCGGTGAAGCGGGGCTTGGTGAGTGATCCGAAGTTGTGGCTGTGGAGCAGCTACCGGTTTTATCAGTACGGGGAAAAAAACGTGTGCACTCCGGATCGGGAACCGAGATATGGGATGGACGAAGGAAAGGTGATTCTAGGCTCTAACCCTTCGACAAGCGAAAGCCGCAAGTCAATGGCGGTGAGTCAAAATCCGCACCCTTCAAAAAGCGAAGGATGCGGCACCCGTAAAAGCTAATCAAACGCGGATCGTCGTTGAAGGGTGCGCCACCCGCCTAACCCTTCTGGGACACGGGCGGGACTGCGCCCTACTCCGAGCTTTCCGAGTCAGTTCGTTTTGAGGTTGGAAAATTTCGCGTCTCCGGTTTCCGGTATAACACCAAGCGCTGCGGGTAAATTAGCACTATGACAACCCCCAGGACAAAAAGTATGAGCAGAAATGCGAACACGGCGACTGCAATGCGAGCCACCCCTCGATACTCCACAAATCGAAAAACGCTCAAAGAAACGACGGCCGCTATTACAGCCAGTAGCTTTATTACCGTATCAGAGTTTCGCAATCGCGCCCCGCATCCGGGGCAGTCAAATCCTGTGGCTTCCCAAGCCGGGATCTCGGAAGGTTTTATAAGCCTCGCACATGCGGGACATTTCTTAAGGTATCGAGAGACCATACCCTTCCTAGAAAAGCTTTTTCTCGTACTCGTAACCCAATCTTAAATGCCCTACCTGCGCCGTTGTAAGGGTTTGTGACGGGGCTAGTCCGAGAGGTAACGCCTTGGACAAAATCTGCGGCTGCCTTGATAGCCCCGCCACTTGGTTTCAATGTGTCGATTTGTACGGCGATCTTGGTTGCGGTGTTATAGGCGGCTTGAACCGTTGACGTCAGGGTAGCCGCCGTACCGCTTAGGGTGGTAGTCGCCAGCTCGGAGGTTGGATCAGTCTGGGCACTTGCGGGTAGCGCGAGAAAGACAAAAGTAGAAAGGAAAAAGCCAGCGAGGGCAAAGCGCAAGGTCCGCATCAGCCTCAGATGTACTGGGACGCAGAGGCGCATAGTTCGACACTTAGCTTGTGTCAAGCGAGAAGTACCAATCTGGCAAAACTTTGAAGTAAATCAGGGAGTCTTCGATCGAGAGGCAATGGCTTGCATCCAGTTGGCGGCGGTTGCCGCTAATTCTTGCAGGATCTCGGCGTCGGTCTTTTTTGTGCTTTTCAGGACATGGAAGGAGTGGTCGGCGGTGTCGATTATGTGGAGGGTGGCGCGCTTGGATAATGTTTTGACGATGGGTCGAAGGAGTTTGAGGTCGGCGAGGGTATCGCGGGTGCCCTGGAGAAACAGCATCGGGATTTTCACTTCGGCGAGGTGCTCGGCGCGCTTAGTGTCTGGACGATTCGGTTGATGCAGCGGGAAGCCGAAGAAAACGAGGCCGCGCACGTCGGGCAGCAGACCTTGGGCGGCGGCTTGCGCGGTCATGCGGCCGCCCATGGATTTGCCTCCGGCGAATACGGGGAGCTTCGGTGCGGCTTGGGACGCCGCGCGAACGGCAGCGGCGACCGTCGCGGTCAATACTGGCGGACGGTCGGGGACGTGGCGGCCCTCTTCCATGTAGGGAAATTGGTAGCGGAAGGAGGCTACGTCGGCGAGGGCGAGGGCGTCGGCGAGCGAGGCCATGAAGGGGTGATTCATTCCGGCACCGGCTCCGTGGCCGAGGACGAGGAGAAATTTCGGTTTCGGCGGCGTCACCAGCAGCGCTGAGACTTCCCTGCCGGGCTGGGCTTCGAACCGAAGGCGTTTTGGTTTGGGCATTGCGCGGGATTTTAGCAGGAGCGCGAGTCAAAGGCCCCACCCTTCCAACAGCGAGAAGGATGGGCCACCCGAAAAGTCAAAGGCTGGGGCGCGCTTGGAGTTTGGTAGTGTCTTGGTTGGGGCTGGGGAGGATGGACGATGGGACGGGCGTTTGTGGATTTGAGCCATACAGTTTACGACGGGTTGATTACGTACAAGGGCTTTCCGGCGCCGATCATTTGCGATTTTTTGAGCCGGGAGGCGTCGCGGAAATTTTATCGCGAAGGGACCAGCTTTCAGATTGGGCGCATCGACATGATCGCGAATACGGGGACGTATATCGATACGCCGTTTCACCGGTTTGAGGAGGGGAAAGATTTGGCGGAGGTGGAGCTGAGTTCCCTGGCGGAGTTAGATGGCGTGGTGGTGCGAGCGACGCGATTGGCGGGGCGAGCGGTCGATCGCGAGGTGTTTACGAGCTTGGAGGTGCGCGGCAAGGCGGTGCTGGTGGAGACGGGTTGGTCGCGGCATTGGGCCACTGACCAGTATTTCGAGGGGCATGTGTTTCTGACGCGGGACGCAGCGGAATATTTGCGGGATGCCGGCGCGGCGCTGGTGGGGATCGATTCGTACAACATTGACGATACGGCGGATGGGGCGCGTCCGGTGCATACAATTTTGTTGGGCGCGGGAATTCCGATTGTGGAGCATATGTGCAATTTGGAGATGCTGCCGCTGAGTGGGTTTACGTTTACGGCGGCGCCGGTGAAGGTCAAGGGGATGGGATCGTTTCCGGTTAGGGCGTATGCGAGGGTTTGAGGCGAGTGCAGCTGAAGCCATTCAATTTGTCAGGGTTTAAGTTTGTCGTTTGCATGCCTCCAGTCGCTCGCTTCAACGGTCTACGAGCATTGTTCCGTTCTACAAGAAAATGAAACCCGTGGTTGAGGGCCTCAGCGTTAGATATTTGTCCGCTACGCCTCGCTTTCGTTCGCCGGCGTTTTGGTCGTCGCCGCAGGTTCTTGGGGACTTTAGCATTTGTGCAGGGAAAGATTTAACACGGAGAACACAGAGAACGGCGAAAGATGAGGGCACGGAGAATTCGCGGACGCGTTGAGATCGAAGAGAGATCCTTCGTCGCGGAAGGCGCTCCTCTGGATGACGGCGAAAAACGGTTTGGGTCGTAGGACTGGGCGGCTAGGAGAAGAGGATCGTCTAAACCCGCACCCTTGCTGGGGAGCGCAGAGAGTGCGACACCCGGAAAGGCACCTTCACCTGCCACGGCGATTCAAGCAGGTCCCTCGCTGCGCTCGGGATGACAACGTAAAACCAGAGGCGAAAATCAAAATCAACGGCAACTGGCCCACCTGAAGGTGGCCGCTACCTAAGGCAGAGCGAAGGCACTTCGCGTTGCGAAGATTAGTTAGAGAATTTCTGGGCCAGGGGGAAGCGACGGCCTACGCTGAAGGCTTTGCTGGTTAGTTTCAGGCCTGGAGGGGCTTGCTTGCGTTTGTATTCGTTGGTGTCGACCAGCATGGCGACGCTGCGGACCAGGTCGAGGGGAAAATCAAAATGGTCGGCGATTTCTTCGGGGCTGCGCAGGTCTTCGACGTAGGCTTTGAGGATGCGGTCGAGGACGCTGTAATCGGGGAGCGTGTCCTGGTCGCGCTGGTTGGGGCGGAGCTCGGCGGAGGGCGGCTTGGTGATGGTTTCCTGCGGGATGACTTCCCTTTTGCGATTGATGAATTCGGCGAGGGCGTAGACCATCGATTTGGGGACGTCGGAAATGACGGCGAGGCCGCCGGCCATGTCGCCGTAGAGCGTGCAATACCCGACGGCCATTTCGGATTTGTTTCCGGTGCTGAGCACCATGCGAGCCGAGTTTGTTGGAGAGCGCCATGAGCAGGTTGCCGCGGATGCGGGCCTGGATGTTTTCTTCCGTGGTGTCTTCGGGCTTGCCGGCGAAAACCGGCGCGAGAGTTTTGCGATAACAATTGAAGGTGTCGGAGATCGGCAGGGTGACGAATTCGATGCCGAGATTGTGGGCGAGCTGGCGTGCGTCGCGCAGACTGCCTTCGGAGGAATAAGGGCCGGGCATGCCGGCACCGAGGACGTTTTCTTTTCCTAAAGCTTCCGTCGCGATGGCGGCGACGAGCGCGGAGTCAACGCCGCCACTGAGGCCGATGACCACTTTTTTGAATCCGCATTTGCGCACGTAATCGCGGGTGCCCATGACCAGGGCGCGGAAGGCGGCTTCGAGTTCGTCCTCGATCAGCGGGCGGACGTCGCCTGCGCCGGTGACGGTATCGAAGAAGATCAAATCTTCTTCGAAGGATTTGGCGCGGGCGGCGACGCGGCCGTCGGGCATGAAGGCTACGCTGGAGCCATCGAAAATCAGGCTGTCGTTGCCGCCGACCTGGTTCACGTAGACCACCGGGACGCGATATTCCCTGGCGATAGTTCTGCAGCATGTCGTGGCGCAGCGAACGCTTGTCGATGGTGTAGGGCGACGAGGAAATATTCAGCAGCAGGCTGCTTCCCTTCCCGACGATTTCCGAGACGGGATCGCGATCGTAGAGCTGCTGGGGCCAGAAACTTTTGTCGTTCCAGGAATCTTCGCAGATGGTGATGCCGAGCTGCTCGGATTGAAACGGAAACACGTGCTGGGTGTGCGCGGGCTGGAAGTAGCGCGACTCGTCGAAGACGTCGTAGGTGGGCAGCAGCATTTTGCGCTGCTCGAAAAGAATTTTTCCCTGGGCGATGAGCGCGGCGGAGTTCGCCACGGGCTTGCCGGTGGTGTCCATGGCGTCGCCGACGAAGCCGACGAGCGATGGCAGCGGGATTTTTTTGGCGAGGCGGACGAGTTCCTGCTGGTTGCGCTCGGCGAAAGATGGGCGCTCGACGAGGTCCTGCGGCGGGTAGCCGCAGATGCAGAGTTCGGAAAAGACGGCGAGATCGGCGCCGCCTTTCTTGGCTTCGGCGGCGAGTTCGAGGATGCGGGCGACGTTGCCGTCGAAATCGCCGATGGTCGGGTTGAATTGGGCGAGGGCGATTTTCATGGGCGTGTGCGGGTCGCGGTGATTGTTGCGTGCATTCCCTCAGCGGCTAAAGCCGCGTGGCGGTGATGGCGTTCGGCACGGCTGAAGCCGTGCCCCGACGAAGTTCTGGGCACAAAAAAACTCCCGGAGGATTTTGCGCTCCGGGAGCCGAAATGTTGGGATGGAGACAACGTGGTCAGCCTTCATCGAATCCGCGCGCGCATGAACGGTCGGGCGGCGATTCGATCTTGCCAGCGCGATTAGACGCTGAAGGAGCTGCCGCAGCCGCAGGTGCTCTTGACGTTCGGGTTGTTGAACTTGAAACCCGAACCTTCGACGGTCTCGATGTAGTCGATCTGGACGCCGTCGAGATACATCTCGCTCATCTGGTCAACGAGAACCTTCAGGCCGTCAAATTCATAGACACTGTCGCTGTTTTCGTTGACGGCGTTTTCGAAGGCCATGTGGTAGCTGAAGCCGGAGCAGCCGCCGCCCACGACCGCGACGCGCAAGCCCGTCGGCGACGGGGTTCTGCTGCGTCAGGATCTCTTTCACCTTCGTAATCGCTACCGGGGTCAATTGAACCATTCTGTAATTCCTCCACAAAATCGGCCGGAGAGGCAGGCCCGAATCTCGTTCACAGTATATCAGATTCAGGGAAAGGCAAGATGGCTTCAAAGAAAAGGCGAAATAAAGTGCCCTAAGGACAATCGTTTCAGGGGGCTACTGCTTCTTGTGGCGTCGATAAATTCGGTCCACGACTCGGCCGAGGAAATAGAACCAGGCTGCGATGAGGGGCGGCGTGAGGGCGAAAAACAGAGTGATCTGATTCGCGCCATGACTGCCGGCAAAACCGACAGCAAGCAAGGAAAGAAGGAAAGCCGGCAAGGCGAACAGCACCAAGAATCTTGCCAGCGGAGTTGGCTTTGCCCATGAGTCCATCGTTGACGGATCTCCCCAAGCCACGCAGGGTTCGGGTTGGCCCGCGCATGCGGTCTTCCAAGCTAGAGGATCAGAATCGAGTCGGAACGTAGACCAGACGAAGTGATTACGGAACCTGCTATCGCCGCGGTCGCTGCGGGCCGACTGGTAAGTGACGGCCGCGAACCAACAGAGGCCGATGATCGGCAGGATGATGCTCCATCGAATACGCATACTTTGATTGGACACCGGAATTCGAGACCACGGCTGCTCGAATCCCGCCCGCCTCGCGTACATGGTATTCCGAAACGGCAAGCCGTGCGCGGCGTGTTATATTCCCGCGCATGAAAACTTCCAAGTGGATACCGTTCCCGGCCCGTTTCTTCGCGTTGATGCTTGTCGTGGCGCTATTCGTGGCGGCGGGACAGCCTTTGGGGGCGGCGCAGGAACCAGGATTCCGGCTGCCGGATACGGCGCGGCCGACGCGATATCAGCTGGATTTGACGATCCTGCCGGACCAGCCGACGTTTCAGGGTATTGCGACCATCCGTGTGGAGCTGAAGGAGCGCACCGACACGATTTGGCTGAATGCCAAGGATCTGACTATTTCCGGGATCAAGGTGACGGCCGGCGGCGCGAGTTCGGCGGCGCGCTGGCGGACGACGGACGAAATGCTGGCGATCCAACTCGGTCATCCCGTTGGACCGGGCGCAGCGGAACTTGAAATTCGATACACCGGAAAGCTGGACGAAAAAAGTGACGTAGGCGCGTACCGAAGGAAATCCGGGGACGACTGGTATGTGTTTACGTCGTTCACCGCGATCGATGCGCGGAGGGCGTTTCCCTGCTTCGATGAGCCGGCGTACAAAACGCCTTGGGAAATGGTGATGCACGTGAAGCGCGATCAAGTCGCGGTGGCGAATGCGCCGGAGATCTCGTCGACAGACGAGCCGGACGGCATGAAGCGCGTGGCGTTTGCGCCGACGCAGCCCTTGCCAGCGGAAGTGGTGGCGTTCGCGGTGGGGCCTTTTGACGTGGTGGACGCGGGTGTGGCGGGCCAGAAAAAAATCCCGGTGCGAATTATTACACCGCGCGGGCGGGCGGCCGAAGCGGCCGCGGCACGGACGGCGACTCCGCTGATGCTGGAGCGCCTCGAACAATACACTGGAATTCCTTACCCCTGGGACAAGCTGGACCATATCGCGGTGCTGGCTACGCCGTTTGGCGCGACCGAAAATCCGGGGCTGATTACGTATGACGCCAGCTTGCTGCTGGCCGACCCGCAGCAGGACACGCAGCGGCGGCAGCAATTCATGCGGTCGGTGATGACGCATGAGATCGCGCATCAGTGGTTCGGCAATCTGGTGACGCAGGCGTGGTGGGACGATGTGTGGCTGAGCGAAGGATTCGCGACCTGGCTGGAAATGAAAGTCTCCGACCTGGAACGGCCGGAATTCGAACGGCACCTGACCGCGACCGACACGCGGGACCAAACATTGGAAACGGATTCGGGCGAGAAACGTCCGGTGCGGGTGCCGGCCCGTTCGCGCGAAGACCTGGGCCCGTATACGGTCTACGACCTCATCATTTATGTGAAAGGGGCCAGCATTCTGAAAATGCTGGAGGATTGGCTGGGCGCGGAAGTTTTTCAGCGCGCGCTGCACCGCTACTTGATTGATCATCAATTCGGCAACGCGACGACGGGCGACCTGGTAAAAGCCATCCAACAAGAATCCGGCGTAGATGTGGGGCCGGTACTTTTTGGTTTTTTGGATCGCCCGGGCGCGCCAGTGCTGCGTTTTTCCATGGTGCCGGGCGGACCGGGACCGAAACTGGAAATCGAGCAGGATGCAAACCCGTGGGCGGTTCCGGTATGCATTCATCAGCCGGGTGCTGCCCGGCGCTGTGAAGTGGTCAGCTCGACGCATGGTGAGATTCAGCTGACGGCATTGCCGATTTGGATCTGGACCAACGCGTATGGCAGTGGGTATTACCGGTCGCTGCTCAGCGCCGATATGTGGGACGCGGTGGTGGGCTCGGGCTACCAGCAACTGGAGGAGCCGGAGCAAATGGCATTGATCGCAGACCTGCAAAGTTTGACCAATCGCGGATTGGTGCCGGCGGCCGAGACGATGAAGCTATTGCCACAGCTGGGCAGGGACCCGGAGCCGTGGATTCGGTCGGATGTGTACAGCATAGAGCTACAGCTGGCCAATGCCGCGCCGCAAGCCGGGCGTGCGGGGTATATCGATTGGCTGAAGAAAACGATGCGGGTTGATCCGCCTGCAGCGCAGCAAGGCGCAAGCGTCGAGGAATTTCTGAAGAGCCAATCGTCGGCGAGTGGCGCTGCGAAGCCGTAAAGCGGTTCGAGTGCCTACCGGCTGTTTGACGGCCAAGTGTGGTTGAGTGCCGGACGGAGCGGCTGGGAGAAAGGAATCGATTTGGTGGAGGGGTGGGATCAAAGATTTAACACAGAGGACACGGAGAAACGCAGGAGGGCACGGAGACTGCGATCTTGGCGCTTCGCGTCGGATGCGTTTCTGGCGCGGGCTGCTTTGGAAAGGCGGTGGCAGCCTTCATTCTTCAGGGCAAGGCGCCGCCGCATTCCACAACGGGCTGGGCCGATTTTCAATCGAAGAGAGATCCTTCGTCGCAAAAACGCTCCTCTGGATGACGGCCAAGTACGGGTCAGTGCCGGGGCGAGCGGCTAGGAGAAGAGGATCGATTTGGTAGAGGGTGCGCTTCTCAAACCGAATCGAGCGCGGGGCTGTGGGTGGTGACGATTGCGTGAGGAAGTAGTTCTGAAATTTCCTGGTTCGGCGGCGTGTACAACGCTGGAGGAATCCCCTAAAATAATTGCCTACGATGAAACACACCATAACTTTGATTCCCGGCGACGGGATTGGCCCGGAAGTTTCCACAGCAGTTAAGAAAATCATCAGTGCAGCAGGCGTGGATATTGTGTGGGACGAGATTGCGGCGCGGGCGGAGATCGAGCGGCGCGGCCTGGATTTCATGCAGGCCGGCGTGCTGGAATCCATCCGCAAAAATAAAGTGGCGCTGAAAGGGCCGCTGGCGACGGCGGTGGTCGGCGGGCCGCCCAGCATTAATGTGGCGTTGCGCAAGGCGTTGGATCTTATATGCCAACGTGCGGCCGGTAAAAAATCTGGAGGGCGTGCAATCTCGTTTTTTGGGCGTTGATTTGGTTTTGATTCGCGAAAACACCGAGGATTTGTATTCGGGGCTGGAACATACCGTGGTGCCGGGCGTGGTCGAGAGCTTGAAGATCATTACGGAGAAGGCGTCGACGCGGATTGCGCGGTTTGCGTTTGAGTTTGCGCGGAAGTATGGGCGCAAAAAGATTCACGCGGTGCATAAGGCGAACATTATGAAACTTTCGGACGGGTTGTTTCTGACCTGCTGCCGGAAGGTTGCGGAAGAATATAAAGACATCGAGTACAAGGAACTGATTATCGATAACGCCTGCATGCAGATGGTTTTGGATCCGCATCAGTTCGACATGCTGGTTCTGACCAATTTGTACGGCGACATCATGAGTGATCTGGCGGCGGGGTTAGTCGGCGGGCTGGGCGTGGTGCCCAGCGGGAACATGGGCGAGACCGTGGCGGTGTTTGAGGCGGTGCATGGGACGGCTCCGGATATTGCGGGGAAAGACATTGCGAATCCTACGGCGCTGCTGATGAGTGCGATTTTGATGTTGCGGCATGTGAACGAGGTTGGCGGCGGCGAAGCGGATTGAGGACTCGTTGTTCACGGTTTACAAGACAGGCAAGCATTTGACGCGCGATGTGGGCGGGAAGTCGTCGACGACGGAGTTTACGGAAGCGGTGATCGGGACGATGAAGGCGTAACGGTTCGGTGGCGGTTTGGAGCTGGTGCCGCACCTCCGGTGCTGAGGTTGCGCGAGACGCAGCAATCGAAGAGAGATCCTTCGTCGCAAAAACCGCTCCTCTGGATGACGGCCAAAGGCGGGTGGCGCGCCGGGATCAGCGGAGGCAGAGCCGGATCGAAACGGCAGATCCTTCGCGGGGCTCAGGATGACGGCCTAACGCCAACTGCAAAAGCAAATGGCCCGGCTGAAGCCGGCCGCTACAGGTGGTGCGGGCGGATTTTGCGGTGCGGTGTTTTTGGGCTGCGAACTGTTGGCTTAACGCAAAACCTTAAGAAAACTTCGAACTCTCAGTTCCCTGCTTGTTTTTTCCTGCAGTCGTCGCAGACACCGCCTACTTCGGTGCGGCAGACGGTGATTTCGATTCCACAATCGCGCGAAATCTGGCGCTTTATTTCCTCGTACAATTCACTTTCGAATTCGCGGACTTTGCCGCATTTCATGCAGGCTACGTGGATGTGGTCGCGCGGGCCGTGGCTTTCGTAGTAATGGCGGTCGCCGCGCAGGTGCAGCAGGTCGAGTTCGTCGATCAGACCCTGGCGCTTCAGCAGGTCGAGCGTGCGATAGACGGTGACGCGGGTGACGGCTGGATCGATTTTCTGCGCGCGTTCCAGAATTTCGGCGGCGTCGAGGTGGCGGCGGGCAGTTTCCATCACTTGCAGCAGGACGCGGCGTTGTTTGGTCAGGCGAATGCCGCGGGCGCCGAGTGCTTGTTGCAGGTGGCCCGGGGCTTCGTGGTTGATGCGTTCGCCGGTGGATACGCGATGTTCGGGTGTGGCGGCCATGGGGTCCATTTAGAGTATAGCAAATGTGGAGTGAGAGGCGCTTTGCGATGGTCGGCGGAATTTTTGCGTGGGTTGGTGGAGGGTGTGTTATGGGCGAGTAAAGATTTAACACAGAGGACACTGAGAAAGGCGGAGGTCACGGAGACTTTGACCGGATTGCGTTAAGGCTTCGTTGAGGTTTGAATCGAACAGAGATCCCTCGTCGGGCCAAAGGCTGGCCCTCTGTCGGGATGACAACGTGAACCGAGGCAACTGCAAAACCGAGGTAACTGCGGAACCACAACTGCAAAAACGCTCAAGGCTTTTGAAGCAGATCCCTCGCTGCGCTCGGGATGACACGACTAATAATTTTTGGTCCAACGTGATTTTGGCTAGGTCAGTGGCTTTGGACCAGTTTGAAGATGTCGCTGTAGATGACGAAGGCGGAAATTCCTAACAGGAAGACCAAGCCGACCTGGACGAAGCGTTCTTTTACGGCGAGGCTCAGGTCGCGGCGCAGGATGCCTTCGATGGCCAGCAGCAGGACGTGGCCGCCGTCGAGAATCGGGATAGGCAGCAGGTTGAGCAGGCCCAGGTTCAGGCTGATCACGGCCATGAAGAAAACCAGGTCGAGCGGGCCGCGCTTGGCGGCCCGGCCGGAGGCGCGGGCGATGCCGACGACGCTTTGCAATTCGCGAATTTTTACTTTGCCAGTGAACAGACCGCCGAGAACCGTGCCAATTTGTTTGATGCCGATCGCGGTTTGCAGGCCGGCCAGTTTGACCGAGGGCAAGAATCCCTGGCGCTCGAAGTCTTCTTTGATTTTCGGGGACACGCCGACTTGCCAGACGGTGTTGCCGTCGCCGCCCATGGCTTGCACCGGCGCGATCTCGATGGGCACCGTTTGCGCGCCGCGCTGCACGGTGAAGTGAATTGGTTTGCCGTCGGAATGGCGGACGCGATCAACGAGCTGGCCCCAGGTGACGATGGGCGTGCCGTCCATCGAGATGATTTTGTCGCCATCGTGGAGTCCGGCGCGATCCGCGGGAGTACCGATGCCAACTTCGTCAGTGACCGGGGGCAGCAGCGGATGACCGAGAAGCGATTCAACTGTGGCGGGGGGC
>CAVTTY010000008.1:0-414392 GCA_963737765.1 uncultured Acidobacteriota bacterium | reverse complement strand
TCTCTCTCTCTCTCTCTCTCTCTCTCTCTCTCTCTCTCTCTCTCTCTCTCTCTCTCTCTCTCTCTCTCTCTCTCTCTCTCTCTCTCTCTCTCTCTCTCTCTCTCTCTCTCTCTCTCTCTCTCTCTCTCTCTCTCTCTCTCTCTCTCTCTCTCTCTCTCTCTCTCTCTCTCTCTCTCTCTCTCTCTCTCTCTCTCTCTCTCTCTCTCTCTCTCTCTCTCTCTCTCTCTCTCTCTCTCTCTCTCTCTCTCTCTCCATGGCCGCCCGGCCGCCCGGCTGCGGCAACGTATTGCTGAATTGCTTCTTTCCAGACCGGCCTACCCTACGACATTATCGGAATCGCCGACACCCAACATACCTCGATCAATGATCGTGCGACGGTGGTCGACTTTTCGACATTGAAAACCATCCCTGGGATGGGCCGCGTGGTCCCCAGTACTGCAGTCTTCACCGGCGAAAATCCTGGCGCGTTCAACCAGGACGACGGAGTTCTGCAGCCGATTCCTTTTGGTGTTCCTTCTAACATTGGCCGCAACCACTGGTATGGACCGGGTATCAACAACTGGGATTTCAATCTGGCTAAAACCACTTCAATTACCGAACGGGTTAAATTCCAGTTGCGCTTCGAGTTCTACAACATGTTCAACCGAACTCAATTCACCAAGCCTGACAACATCATCGGCGATCCGAACTTTGGCTACTCCACGTCGCAGGTTGGGCAAAACGACGGAAGCACCGGTGCACGTCAGGTTCAAATCGGAGCCAAGTTAGACTTCTAGCTCCGCAAAACCAAGATCCACCGATTCACCCCGCCCCTTTCCGGCTTCGGTCGGGAAGGGGCTTTTTTTGCTTCCGTGAACCGAAGAGGGTGAACTTGGACTACGCCAGGATCCATGAAAACTTGCCGGGCCGCGGCGAGGACACAGAAGGTGAGATTCCTTGGAATTACGTCAGCGCCTGGCGCAGGTCTTCGATTAGATCTTCAGGGTCTTCCAGGCCGATCGAAGCGCGAACTGTACCCGCCGCGACCCCGGCCGCAATCAACTCTTTTTCTGACATGCGATAGTGCGAGGAGTAGGCCGGGAGCAGCACCAGCGATTCCACGCCGCCCAGGCTCGCGGCCAGCAGAAAAATTCGCGTTCGATCGCACAGGCGCCTCGCCGCCGGCAGCCCCCCTTTCATATCAAACGCCATCATCGCGCCGAAGCCCTTCATCTGTTTCTTCGCCAGCGTGTGATCCGGATGCGACGCTAGGCCGGGGAAGTGCACCCGGGCTACCTTCGGATGCTTCTCCAGAAATTTGGCGACAATCATCGCCGTCGCGCATTGCCGCTTCATGCGCACTTCCAGCGTTTTCATTCCGCGAATCAGCAAGAACGCTGCTTCCGGGTCCATCGACCCGCCGAGATAAATCACCATTTCGCGAGCGGCCTTAATCAAACTGCTGCGCCCCACAATCGCTCCGGCAATCACATCCGAGTGGCCCGCCAAATATTTCGTCGCGCTGTGCATGACCAGGTCGAATCCCATCTGCGAGCGGCTTCTGCAGCACCGGACTCGCGAAAGTATTGTCGATCAGCGAAATCAAATCCCATTCTTTCGCGAACGCGACGGCCTTGCGCAGATCGACCAGGCGCAACGTGGGATTCGTCGGCGTCTCGATGTACAGAGCCTTTGTGCGCGGATTGACCAGGCGCTCGATCCCGGCCAGATCGGTATCCACGTGACGGACCACAATTCCCATCCGCGGAAAAATGTCGCGCATCAGCCGGTACGACCCGCCGTACAGCGCCTGCGTCACAATCACTTCGTCGCCCGCCTTCAACACCGACAAAAGCGCGCTCGAAATCGCCGCCATTCCCGACGCGGTAACCAGCGCCGCCTCGCCGCCTTCCAGACGCGCGATCTTTTCTTCCGCCACCGCTAGCGTGGGGTTGGCGTAGCGCGTGTACATGTACGCCGAGCTTTTTCCTTCAGCCCAGAGCCTCATTTCTTCGGAGCTGGAGAACGTAAAGCTGGCCGTGCGCGCGATCACCGTGCCGACCGGCTCGCTCTTCTGGAATTTTCCTTCACCAGCATGAATTGCAATCGTGGAATCGGCCAAGCGTCGGGTTTTTTTCGAATTTTTCATGCGGTCAGCTTGCCGCAAGCCGGCAGGGAATCACAAGCGCCAATTTGGGATCGGGCAGTATAATGCCCGCGTGTCTTCCGCGATCGAATCCATCGCCGTGGAGTGGTCTCAATGGCTGCGCTGGTCGCCCGGCCTACTCATTGATTTCTCATGGCTGCTCTTCGCCGCGTATTGGTTGATCGCGGCGTTCGGCGCGAAAAAATCATCAAAAACGGAACCGGTCGGCGCGCGGCTTGCCTACATTGCCTACATGGTAGTTGGCTTTTTTCTGGTTTACGATTTTGCGCCGCCCATTCTGGATTTTCTCAATCACCGATTCATTTCCACGGATCAGTGGATCCGCTGGACGGGAGCGTGGGTTTCGCTTGCCGGAATAATGCTCGCCATTTGGGCTCGCGCCACGATTGGGAAAAATTGGAGCGCCGAGGTGCAAATCAAGCAAGACCATCAGTTGATCCGCTCGGGCCCTTACGCCCATATCCGGCATCCGATTTACACTGGAATTCTTCTCGCCGTGGGTGGCACCGCCCTGGCCGTCGGCGAGTACCGCGCCATCCTGGGCCTTATCGTGATTTTCCTCGGTTTCGCCCGAAAGGCGAAGAAAGAGGAAGCGTTTCTTGCTGCCCAATTCGGCCCGGCGTTTGACGAACACAAGCGTCACACCGGTTTTTTCCTGCCTCGATTCTCATAAAAAAGCCACCAACATGCCGAGTTTCGCCTGGTCTTTGCTGTGTTTTCGGACAATTGAAACTGCGAATTCCCGGCATTTTCCCAACGCTGTGACATCATGGAAGCAAGCGAAAGTCACCGTTGTTCTGGCGCACCACATTTTGCACATCGTTGGAGGCGGGAAATGCGGAGCAAGCTCGCGTATGGGTTAATTCTGGCGGCGGCTGCGTCGTGCCTGGCCGGCTGTTCCTACTTCCGACCCACCGGTCCGTGTTTCGGAACCGGATGTCCTGCTCGCACCATCGGCCAAAACGGCCAATATAAGCTAGGCCAAGGCCCCAAGGCCGCTACCGCGACCGCCGCGCCGCAGATTACTCAGCCAGGAACGCCGGCGCCGATCGCGTCAGCCGCACCGAATCCAACAGGCGCACAAAACACAGCGCCCGCTCAGAATTCAGCGCCAGCCCAGCAGCCGGCGCCCAGTTCCGCCGCCAGCCGCCTGCTAGCCAAGCTTCCCTTCGTCGGCCGAAGGTCCGTAAACTGACGGCACCGGCACGTCATTCATTCTCAGATACACCCCAAGTTGCGCCCGATGATGAACGATGTGGTTCATCACAAAGCCGCGCAAGAATGCGACACGCGGCATTGTCATGATCGGCTTGCCGCCGCTCAGCAAGGTCCAGTTCTTCATCAGAGTTTCATCGCTCGCGCCCGACAGATGTTTGCGCGCCTCTGCTACTTTTTTGTCGAAGACCTCCATGATTTGTCCGCGTGAGGTCATGACCATAGGTTCCATCGGTGGCGCGCCCGGCGGACGGAAGTCCAGGGAATCTTGACCGATGATGGCCGCGGACCAGCCGGAAAGCTCGGCCAAATGGCCAGCCAGCCTTCCCATTTTCATGGACTTGGGATGCGGGGCCCAATCGCCCTTGCTTTCCGGAACGCGCTCGAGCGTCTGGCGGGTGCTGATCATTTCATGGTCGAATTCAGACAAGAGTGCATCTCGTATTGCCATAATTCCTCCACTAGGTCGATGGATTTGCTCGGGACTATCTTACTCCTCGTATTTACAACGCACCAAAGATACAAAAAGTAACGGTGAACGGAATGGATTGTCTAGGGCGCGATCCGGAATGCGCCGCCAGGCTCGACGTAACCGTAGGCCATGCGCGGCGTATTAAACGCAGCAGCAGGATTTCCTTCGTGGTCCAGCAGAATCAATCCGCCGGTAGTATGGGCGCGTAGCGCCAGTTTGCGCACGCAGGCGTCCGCTACGGCTTGCGCCAGCGAAAGCGGCTGCTCGTTTTTTTCGCGATGCGGAATCAACGCCCGATGATCGTGCAGTAGATCGGTAGCCAGTTTGGCCATCACGATTTTCATGATGCCTTCGCCGTGCCCGGTACAGGAGACTCCGCCCGCCTCCGCATCAGCGTAGCAGCCGCAGCCGATCAGCGGGGAATCGCCCACGCGGCCGGGAAATTTGCAGCAGGTGCCACCGGTGGACGTCGCGGCAAACAGGCTGCCCTGACTATCAAGGGCCACGGCGCCAACGGTGCCGGATTCGTGGCCTACGTGATGTTCCGCAGCGTGCGAATCCTCGCGGCAGCGCGACCAGGCCGCGCGTTCACGCTCGTGGATCAATGTCTCGGCCAAGCAGAGCGGAACACCGTGCTCCTCTGCAAATTTTTCGGCCCCGGTGCCGACCAGCATCATGTGTTCGCTTTTTTCCAATACTGCGCGGGCCAGCAGGATCGGATTTTTGACGTGCTCGACCGCGGCGATCGCTCCGGCTTTCAGCGATGCGCCATCCATGATGATCGCATCGAGTTGCACCTGGCCGTCCAGGTTCAGGTGCGCGCCGAATCCGGCGTCAAACGCCGGATCGTCCTCCAAAATGATGATGGCGGCCTGCACCGCATCGATCGCCGCGCCGCCCGATCGCAGAATTTTCCAGCCATTTTCCAACGCGCGACGAATGCCGGCTCGACAATCCTCGACCGCTTCCTCAGGGATGTCCCATGCGCCACCGTGGATGATGAAAGAAGGTTTCAAGAGTTGGATGTTCCACGAATATGATACCGCAAGGCGCTGACGTGAAATGCCCAACCGCGACGCGCTGTTCGGAAGTACAAACGAAGATGGGTGTGAGCGTACCGGCGAGCAGGACGCTTGCTTCGCTGCGCAGCAGCCGGTCTAGTGCGCGACTGCTTTTTCCGACCCCAGCCCGGTGTTGGCGCGCACTTCCAGTTCGGTGAATTTCTCTTCAGCCTCAGGATCCCGCGCAGTCAGCAGGGTGCCTAAAATTGCGCCAAGAAATCCCAGCGGAATACTGATGATTCCGGGATTCTCCAACGGAAATATTGCCGGGCGCTGAATCAAATGTCGCGCGGCTCCCACTACAGTCGGAGGATCGACCGCCATGATCGCCGGCCCGAGCGAAATCAGCACGACCGCGCCGATCAGGCCGCTGGCCAGGCCAATGACTGCGCCGCCGGTGTTGAAACGTTTCCAGAAAATTGAAAACAGAATCACCGGCAGATTGGCGGAAGCCGCCACCGCGAACGCTAAGCCCACCAGGAACGCCACGTTCGCCGTGGGGCCCAACAATATCGCGATCCCGATCGCGACCGCTCCGACTACGAACGCCGAAATACGCGCCACGCGCCGCTCTTCGCCGGCATCATGCTCTTTTCCGTGGCGCACGATATTCGTCCAGACATCATGCGCGAAGGAAGTAGACGCGCTGATGGTCAAGCCAGCCACGACCGCGAGAATAGTCGCAAACGCGATCGCGCAGATAAAGGCGAAGAAAACGCTTCCGCCCAGCGCCTGCGCCAGCAATGGCGCGCTCATGTTGTTGCCGCCATTTTTCACGATGAAATCACGCCCGACAATCGTCGCGGCGCCGAAACCGAGGAACGTAGTCAGGATATAAAAGCATCCAATCAGTCCAATCGCCCATACCACGGAGTAGCGCGCGGTGCGTGCATCCGGAACGGTATAGAAACGCACCAGAATATGCGGCAGGCCCGCTGTGCCAAAAATCAGTGCCATGCCCAGCGATAACAAATCAAGCGCGCCGTAAGGCGGCTTGTAGCGCAGGCCTGGGGTGAAGAAATCTTTCACCACTTCCTTGCCATCCGGCGTGTGATAGTGAACCTGCGAGACGTCGTTGAAAAACTGGCTCGAGGCTGAACCCGTAGTGCGCCAATACGATCGTGCTGAGCAGCACCGTTCCGGCCATCAGCAAAATCGCCTTGATGATTTGCACCCAGGTTGTGGCGATCATGCCGCCGAAGACCACATACACGATCATCAATATGCCTACGCCCACCACCGCCGTCTGGTAATTGATCCCCGAACCTTTCAGCAGCAGCGCAACCAGCGCGCCCGCCCCGACCATCTGCGCGATCATGTAAATGGTGCTGACCACCAGCGTGCTCAGCGAAGCCATCGCGCGCACCGGGCGCGGATGCAGCCGGTAGGCCAGCACGTCGGCCATGGTGTACTTGCCGATGTTACGCAAAGGCTCCGCGACCACCAGCAGCACGGTCAGATAAGCAACCAGAAAGCCCACCGAGTACATGAACCCGTCAAAGCCAAAAAATGCGATTAAGCCGGCGATGCCCAGAAACGAAGCCGCGGACATGTAGTCGCCCGCCACCGCCACGCCGTTTTGCCAGGCGCTGATCCGGCGATTGGCCGCGAAGTAGGAAGCCGAGGAGCCCGAGCGACGCGACGCCCACGCCGTAATTCCCAGCGTGACCGCGATGAACGCGAGAAAAAGAACCAGTGTAAATGTCATCGGCTAGTTGTCCTTCCCGGAGGCTTGGCCGGCTTCCGCCAGGATTTGCGCACTCGCTTCATCAAAGCGCCGCGCGGCGCGCACGTACAGGTACGTAATGATAAAAACCACCGCGAATTGCGACAGGGCGAAAAGGTAGGCCAAATTCACCGGCCCGATAATCTTCTTTTGCATCAACCCCGGCGCGTATCCCACCAGAACCGGCAAAGCGAAGTAGTACACCACGAAAAATATCGTTGCGGGCAGGACGAAAGCCTTCTTGGAGGCCAGCAGCTTTCGGAAATCACTGCTGTTCGCCACGCGGCTCCATGTGTTGTTACCGTCGGACAACGGAGTCTTCGATGCAGCCAAGTTTCCTCCTTGATTTCAAATTTGCACTCATCGAGAAAGCACGCTGGGCGGAAACCAGCACTTATTGGTTCTATTTTTTTGTCGAGACTTGAATTAGCGGGAATCGATGCGCAACATATATCACAAATATAAATGGGAGGTTAAAGATTTGCCGTTCCGCGCCGTCTGGCCGGCTGGCTGTGGTGCCGTCTAACTGCCTCGGCGCGCTGTCCGGGTCAGCACATTGGGGCGCTGCTGCTCTTGCGATCCCACACTGCTGCGCAGTGACGCACCAGCGGGCTTGGAGAGGTCCGAAATATTCTCGCGGGGAGCTTGGTTGTTTCGTTTCGTCGATACTACCGAGGGATCGACATCCTTCGTTTCCTTCCACGTGTGCAAAATCCGGTGGATAACCGTGATATTCGGGCCAATCGCCAGAATCCACAGAACCACATCCATGCGATTAGTCAGCGCTCCCAAAATCATTAAAACCAGTCGCTCGGGCCGCTCCCAGAATCCCACTTCCGCAGTCGGCACCAGCGATTCCGCGCGGGCCTTGGCGTAGCTGACCATCACCGAACCGGCCATCGCCGCGCCCGCCAACATGGCGTAACCGAAACGATTCACGTGGGAGTAGTACACCAGCAGGCCGAGGAAGAGAATCAAGTCCGCGTAACGATCCAGGATCGAATCGAGGAAGGCGCCGAACAGGGAAACGCGATTCTGCCGGCGGGCCACCGGACCATCCAGCAGATCACACAACCCGGCCAGCAGCATCATGCCACCGGCGGCCGCGAAGCGCCCCGCCGCAAAAAGGATCCCGCCCCACAGATTCAGTATCAGAGCCAGCCAGGTGATGACGTTAGGAGGTATTCCCGTGGGTGCGAGCAGCGCCGCGAGTCGGTCGATAGGCCACACAAAAAACCGGCCGATGGTCCGGGTCAGCATGAAATCAATCCCACCCGTTATTCCTCTTCGTAAATCGTGGACAGCTTCACCACTTCGTAGTCTTTTACGCCGGAGGGGGTGGTTACTTGAACCTCGTCTCCGACCTTTTTTCCCAGCAGCGCCCGGCCGATCGGCGAACTGGTCGAAATCAAGCCCTGGGCCGCGTCAGCCTCTTCCACCGTCACCAGTTTGTACTCGATTTTCGCCGACTTCGCAACGTCCAGCACCGTGAGCCGCGACCCATAAGCAGCGCGGTCCTTAGGCAGGTTTTGCAGGTTCAGCATGGAAAGATCGCCCATGCGTTTGTGCAGCTGGCTGAGGCGGGCTTCTACGAATCTCTGGCGCTCTTTTGCGTACTTGTACTCAGCGTTCTCGGAAAGGTCGCCGTGCGCCCGCGCGACGCTGATCTCTTTGGGCAGATCGGTGTGCAGCTCGTGCGACAAAACGTCGATTTCGTCTTGTAACTTCTTCTTAATTTTGGCCGCAAAATCAGTCATGTGAGGCGCCCGTCAAGGTGATTGAAGACCACTCCATTCTTAGAAATGCAATTACCCCAAGATTATAGAGGATTTGCGCGCAGAGCGGCAAATTACGTACCGCACTGAGGATGCCGTTCTAGTCTTCGTCGTAGAAGCTTCGTATCTTTCCAGACAGAGCGGGGATCCCGATTCGACGTACTTCACAATACAAAGTACTTGACGCAAAGAACTAATCTGTGTAATTTTACCTCGCGGCGGGCCACCTCATCACGGAGCGAACGACATGTTTAAACGCATTGCCGCCATTGCTTTGATCTTTTTCTGTACTTCCATCGCCTGGGCCATCCTCGGCAGCACCATTTTTATGCGCACCTATTCCTCCGACTCGCTCTTGAAAGACCGCGTGGCGTCTTCCTGGGGCTCACCCCAAGGCCAGGCCCCGCCTTCGGCCGGCTATAACCAGGTATCCGAAGAAACCGCGAGCACCGATAGTTCCGGCACTACCGTGATTCAGCATCAAAAAAGTCGAAAATGGATCTCATTTCCAATCGAGAAAAGCCGGGTCAACGCGAACCTGGCTATCGACTACCGGCGGAAAGGCCTGCTTTGGTATAGCACCTACAAGGTGAAATTCGCCGGAGCTTACGATTTCAGGAACTCCAGCGACGCCACGCGCGACGTGACCTTCACGCTGCATTTGCCCGCGGATCAGGCGGTCTATGATGGCCTGAGCTTTTCGATCAACGGGAACCAGGTCCCGGTACAGCATTCGAAAAGCGACGCCTACGCCATTTTTCCGATGAAGCCGGGCGAAACGGCGGTGCTCAACGTTGCTTACAACTCCCAAGGCCTGGACCGTTGGAGTTACGATTTTGGTGAAGGCGTCACTGAAGTGAAGGACTTCGAGCTTCGCACCCACACGGATTTCAAGGATTTCGACATTCTCGAGAGCGCACTCTCTCCAACCACGGAAACGCGAGAAGGCCCGGGCTGGGATCTCGCGTGGAAATATGACAATCTGCTTTCCGGCTATCGCATCGGCATCGCACTCCCTCAGAAACTTCAGCCCGGACCGTTGGCCGGGCGCATCAGCTACTTTGCCCCCGTATCACTTCTGTTTTTCTTCTTTGTGATTTTTGTGTTCACCACGGTGCAGGGTATCGACCTTCATCCCATGAATTATTTCTTCATGGCTTGCTCGTTTTTCTCGTTTCATCTGCTGATGGCTTATCTGGTGGATCACATCTCGATCCACCTGGCCTTTATCATCTGTTCCAGCGTTTCGGTTTTTCTCCTGGTGAGTTACTTGCGGCTGGTGGTGGGCCTGAAATTTGCGGCAGTGGAAGCCGGTCTCGCGCAATTCGTGTACCTGGTGCTGTTCTCCTACGCCTTCTTTTTCGATGGCTACACTGGGCTGGCGATCACCATCGGCGCGATTCTCACGCTTTTCATCGTGATGCAAACCACCGCCCGGGTGCAGTGGACGGAGAAATTCGCGGTCCGTTAAGCGGACTGCGGGCAGAGCGGCGTGGGAGCCTCGGATTCAGGTCTTTTCCGACCTGTATCCGAGGCTGGCCCACAAAATCCATAGAGACGAACAGATGACCAGCCCCGCGACGGCATGGAATAGCGCCACCACGAACGACAGCAGATACACCAGAAAAGCGAGTTGG
The DNA here is from genome assembly GCA_963737765.1 of uncultured Acidobacteriota bacterium. Classification (GTDB taxonomy): domain Bacteria; phylum Acidobacteriota; class Terriglobia; order Acidiferrales; family UBA7541; genus Palsa-295. The sequence goes on along the minus strand of CAVTTY010000008.1, from coordinate 404,360 downwards.
TAAGACTTCCGCACTTTCTGTAAGGCCGTATCGGACATTTCGCGAAGCACCAGCCGTCGGTTGTGCGCCACCGAATACAAAAGAGTGTTGAATGCGACATTTGTAATGACAAAAGTCCCGCAATAAAAAGCCACCGCCGCGTTGGCCGCCGGCTCTCCCAAGTATTGGGCCAGCAAAGCGGTGGGAAACGGCACAAAGGTAATCATCAACAGCAGAAAGCCATTCGCGAATAAAAAGTGCGAATCAACCCGCTGCACGCAGCGCATGAATTCGTGATGGTTGATCCACATGGTCAGCACTACGCCGAAGCTCAGCAGAAATGCCAGGTAGGAAGGCCAAAGGGCGAGAAGTGCGGTCCCCAGTTCGCGATTCGAAGCGTCGCCAGCGAGGTGCGGCACGTGGATTTCGAGAATCAATAACGTCAACGCAATCGCAAATACGCCATCGCTGAACGCTTCGACCCGCGCTGTGTCTTTCTCCGACATCGCGTCGATTCACCTGCAGAACTTAGGATTAGGAAATTGAAAGCGACGGGAGTATAGCGTAACGCGCGCGTCATGCGCGGACGACAATACGAGGCAAACCCAAAGCTCGCCGAAATATCGCGGCAGCCGCGAACTACTGAACCCAACCGCCGCCCAGCGCGTTGTACACCTGAACCAGGGCCGTCAGTTCATTTTGCTGTGCCGACGCCAGGTTTAGCTGCGCCGCAAAAAAATTGGTGTCGTTGGTCAGAACTTCCAGATAGCTCGCGACGCCCGCTTGATATCGAATCTGCGCCAGTTTCGCGGAATCCTCCGCGGATGCCGTGAGTAATTCCTGCTGCTCGCGAAATTCCCGGTTCTTCTGATAGGCGATCAGCGAATCCGAAACATCGCGAAACGCCTGCTGAATCGTCTGCTGGTAAGTCAGCAAAGCTTGTTGCTGCTGCGCTTCCGTCAAATGCACGTTAGAACGGAGTTTCCCCGCCGTGAAAATGGGTACCGTAAGCGTTGGGCCCACATTCCAGAACGAGGAAGGCCCGGTGAACAGCTTTGAGAGCGACAGGCTTTGAAAGCCGGCAGTTCCCGTAAGCGAAATATCAGGGTAGAACGCGGCCTTCGCCACCCCGATTTGCGCGTTCGCTGCGATCAGCTGCGCCTCCGCCTGCTGAATATCCGGACGGCGCTCCAGCAATGCCGAGGGCAGCCCCGGAGGAATCGAAGGAGGATGCGGCTGATCGGTCAGCTGGCGGCCACGTTCGACCGGGCCCGGATTTCGTCCCAGCAAAATATTAATCAGGTTCTCGTCCTGTGCGATCTGCCGCTCGACATTCGGGATCGTCTCCGCAGCGGTATAAACCAACTGTTCCGATTGCCGCACATCGACCAACGACGTCGATCCGTTCTGTTCCAGAGCTTGTTCCAACTTCAACGAATCCTGGCGCGAAGCCAGAGTCTGTTTCGAAATCTCCAGCTGAAGATCGAGAGCACGAAGCTCAAAATACGTAGTCGCGACATTCGAGATTACTGTGTTCACCACCGCACGCCGGCCCCATTCGCTCGCCAGCAAATTCGCTCGCGCCGCTTCCGTGGCGCGCCGATACTTTCCCCAAAAATCGAGTTCCCAGGAGGCCGAGAGACTAACTTGGCCGGTCGTTTCTTCGAATCCATGAAACAGCACGGTAGCCGCCTGGCGCTGGGTTCCGATCCCGGCTCCCGCGGAAAGGTTAGGGAATTGATCCGCACGAGTAATTCCAAGTTGCGCCTGTGCCTGCAGTACCCGCGTCGCCGCGATTCGTAGGTCGAAATTCTGCTGCAGCGCGACGCGGATCAGAATCTGCAGTTGTTCATCTTGAAAAACGTCGAACCATTTTGCTTCACCCAATGCGGGCGACGGATTTGCTGCCGCGTCGCCGACTGGCGCGGCTCGATAGGTCGTGGGGACATCGAGATCCGGCCGTTTGTAATTCGGACCCACGGTGCAGCCGGAAATCGAAAGCACGAGAACAGCCGCGACAAACCCACGCCAGCGGAGCATCAGACGGCTCCCGTTTCCGGCTCGCCAGGCGCCGACGCTTTCTTTTGGACCGGAGCAGCCTTTCCGCGGATGGCGAATTTCTCCACCACGTCGAATGTTACCGGAATCAAAAATATCGCGATAATCGAAGCGGCCACCATTCCGCCAATGACCACTGTCCCCAAAATTCGCCGTGCTGCCGCTCCCGAACCGGTCGCAATCCACAATGGCACGCATCCCAAAATAAACGCGAACGCCGTCATCAGAATCGGACGCAAGCGCAGCCGAGCGCCAGCCAGCGCAGCTTCTTCAATGCTCTTGCCACCCTCTTCGTACTGGTCCTTCGCGAATTCCACAATCAAAATTGCATTCTTCGCGGCCAAACCGATCAACATGATCAACCCGATTTGCGCGTACACGTCGTTTTCAAATCCACGCACATGCAGCGCCAGGTAAGCGCCAAATACCGCAATCGGCGTGCCCAAGAGCACGCTGAACGGCAGCGACCAGCTTTCGTACTGTGCCGCCAGAATCAGGAACACGAACAGCAGCGACAAGCCGAAAATTGCCGTGGCCGAAACGCCTTTCGCAGCCGCCGCCTCCTGATACGACATGGCGATCCAGTCGTAACCCATTTCCTTGGGCATGGTTTGGTTGAAGACGTCCACCAGCGCTGCGGATACTTGTCCCGCGCTGTAACCCGGCTTGCCGCTGGTGTTAATCTGCGCCGATTCATATTCGTTGTAGCGCAGCGTGAATTCCGGGCCGGTTATGTTCTTGTTATAAGTCACTGCGCTCAACGGCACCGGAGCGCCATTCGCGCTGTTTACGTAATACTGCCCCACGTCGCCGGCCCGCGTTCGCGAATCGCCCTCGGCTTCTACGTACACTTGCCATTGCCGGCCGAAGCGGTTGAAATAATTCACCAGATAGCCGCCCATGAACGCTTGCAGCGTCTCGTACACGTCGCCGATATTCACGCCTTGCCGCATCACCTTCGCGCGATCCACGTCCACATACACTTGCGGTACGTGTGGCGTGTAGGTGGTGATCACCGCTCCGAATTCCGGCCGTTTCCGTGCCGCGGCGATAAACTTACTCACATTGTCGGCCAGAAATTCCGGTCCGCCGCCCGAACGATCTTCCAGCACGAACGTCGCGCCACCCGACGAACCCACGCCAGGTATCGCCGGCGGCTGGAAGGAGAACGCAATCCCTTCCTGCAAACTAGCCAGCTTGGCGCCCACGTTTTGTTGGATAGCCAGATACTGCTCGTCTTTCGCCTTGCGTAAGTCCCAGTCCTTCAGCGTCACGAAGAAAAATGTGTTGTACGTATTTTGCGTGAAACTCAGCAGGCTGAATCCCATGACGCTAGTTACGCCCTCCACTCCGGGAGTCTTCAGCAGCATGTCTTCCACTTTTTTCGCGGCCGCGTCGCTGCGCTGCAGGGAAGCGGCGTCCGGCAGAATCATGGCCACGTAGAGATAGCCCTGGTCTTCGTCGGGCAAGAACGAAGTAGGCAAAGATTTTCCCAATAGGCCGGTGCAAACCGCGACCGCCGCCAGGAACACAAAACTCAATCCTGCTTTGCGAATCAAGGTGCCGCTGAAATTGACGTAGCCGTCCGTGGCGCGCCCGAACACCCGGTTGAACCATTTGAAAAACTTGGCGAGCGGCCCGTGCGTTTCAACCTTGGGCTTCAGCAAAAGCGCGCACAGCGCCGGGCTCAACGACAGCGCGTTGAACGCCGAGAAAACGACCGAGATGGCGATGGTCACCGCAAACTGCTGATACAAACGTCCGGTGATCCCGGGAATAAAAATCGTCGGAACGAATACCGCCACCAGGATCAACGCGATCGCGACTACCGGCCCCGATACTTCTTCCATCGCCTTCAGCGCGGCGTCCCGCGGCGTCATCCCTTCTTCGATGTGATGTTCCACCGCCTCCGTGACCACGATCGCATCGTCGACGACGAGACCGATGGCTAAGACCAGCCCGAATAACGACAAGGTGTTAATCGAAAATCCAAGCAGCGGAAACACCGCGAAGGTTCCGATCAACGAAACCGGCACGGCCAGCAAGGGAATCAGCGTTGCGCGCCAGCCTTGCAGAAAGATGTAAACCACAATGATGACCAGGATCAGCGCTTCCACCAGAGTCTTGACGATTTCCTTGATGCCGGCCGAAACCGCCAGCGTCGTGTCCAGTCCCACTTTGTAATCAAGATCGGCGGGGAATCGCTGTTTCAGGGTCTCCATGGCCGCGCGCACGCCCTTCGCCGCCGAAACCGCGTTGGCGCCGGGAAGTTGATAAATCGCCATGATGGCCGAAGGCTTGCCGTTGTAGCGGCCCACCACATCGTAGGTTTGTGCTCCCAACTCCAGCCGCGCCACGTCCTTCAGCCGCAAATTTGATCCGTCCGGGTTGGCCCGAATGATAATGTCGCCGAATTCTTCGGCGGATACCAAACGCCCTTGGGCTCGCACCGTGTAGGTAAATTGCTGCCCCGCCGGAACCGGTTCACCACCGATTTTTCCTGCCGGATTCACCGTATTCTGAATCTGAATCGCCTGCACGATTTGCGGGACGGTCACCTGCAGTTTCGCCAGCTTCTCCGGCTGCACCCAGATGCGCATCGCGTACTGCCCGGCGCCGAATACCAGCACCTTGGCGATTCCCGGCACGCGCGTGAGTTGGTCCACCAGGTTGATGTAGGCGTAGTTCGCCAAAAATATGTTGTCGTAGCTGCTCTTCGGGGAGTACAGATCCACCAGCATCAACGGCGCGGAAAACGACTTCTGCACCGTCACGCCCGCGGTGTTCACTTCCGCGGGTAACTGCGAGGTGGCCTGTGCCACCCGCAACTGCGTCAACACCTGATCAATATTCGGATCGGTCTGGATCCCGAAATCCACCGTGATCTGCGTCTGGCCGTTGTTCGCGTTCGTGGAGTACATGTAATTCATGTTGTCCACGCCGCTCAGCTGCTGTTCGATCGGCGTCGCTACCGCCTGCTCCAACGTCTGAGCATCCGCGCCGGGATAGATCGCCGTGACCTGAATTTCGGGTGGCGCGATATTGGGAAATTGAGCGGTAGGCAATCCGAGCATCGAAACGACGCCGACGATGACCATCACGATCGAAATGACGATGGCGACGATGGGCCGGTCGATAAAAAACTTGGCCATGGATTATTTGCCCCCGCTGGAGGTGCTATCCTCAACGGGTTTTACTGGGGAACCCGGTCCGACTTTTTGTATGCCTTCCGTAATGACGCGTTCGCCGAGCTTCAATCCGCTGCTGATCACCCACAGCTCGCCCGTGCGTTCGCCGACCGTGACTTTCCGAATCTCCACTTTATCGTCGGCCCCCACCACGGCGACCTGATAGCTCCCTTGCAAATCCATGACCGCCTTTTGAGGAATCAACAACGCGTTCTTGAGGTTGTCGGTTACCGCCTGAATGTGCCCGAACTGACCAGGCCGCAAAATGTTGCCGTGATTGGGAAAAGCTCCAACGATGCGGATAGTTCCGGTCTGCGGATCCACCTGGCGGTCGGCAAAAATGATTTTGCCTTTCTGGGGATATTCATTTCCATTGGCTAGGATCAACGTCAGTGGAACTGGATTTTCACTGGAAAATAGATTTATCGTGCCGGAAATCTTGTCGGCGATTCGCAACCACTCTTGCTCGCTGATCGGGAAATACACCTTGATCGGATCAACTTTCGAGACCGTGGTCAGAACCGTGGAGGTCACCACCAGGCTTCCAACCTGCGTCTGGGCCAGCCCCGCGATCCCATCGATCAGCGACCGCACGAAGGTGAAACCCAAATTCAGTTGTGCCTGCTCGACCGTGGCCTTGGCCGATTCCACCGCAGCTTCGGCGGACAATTTCGCTTGGGTGTCATTGTCCAGTTGGCTCTGTGCGATGGCGTGCAGCTTCGCGACCGGCGTGTCGCGGTTCACATTGATCACCGCCAGCCCGAGCTGCGCCTCGGCCTGCGCCAATTGCCCTTGGGCCTGATCCAGCACGGCTTGAAACGGACGATGGTCGATCTCATACAACACATCGTCCTTATGAACGTAGGATCCTTCTCGATAATTCTGCTTAATGATGTAGCCGGAAACCTGTGGCTGAATTATCGCGTTGGTGAAACCGTCCATCGTCGCGACCCAGTCGCTGACGATTGGCACGCTCTTCTCGATCACCGTCACCACCGTCACCGCTGGCGGACCCATCGTCGGCGCGGCCTTTTTCTCGCAGCCGGCGAGCACCAGCCCGGCCGCAGCCATCAGCACGCTCACGCTGCAAGCAAGGAACGGGCGTGGCGAAATCTGGGAATTTGTCATAATTGGTGTCTCACCCAAAATAGCCCTCGGTTTTTCGATTTTTCCGTATCGTGCTGGCGCCTAAGAGTCCCGGAAAGGCAGAGCACTCTTCGAATCAGGGTTGGATGCTCGGACGGGGAGCGATGATTCCGCAAAATTCGCAAAATAAAAACCAAGCCGGTTCTCTGCGCGCTCGCGTGCAGCGAGGGCGCGGATAATAGCAAGCACTTGCGATAATAGCAAGTCCTTGTTAGTGTAGGTTAATGGCCTTCAGCATGAATCCGCGCGATTACATCACCTGCCTCATGTCCCAGCTGACCCATACCATGGAACACCAGATGACCTCGACCGTAAAGGATACGAATCTTACCTTACTTCAGCTCTCGGCCCTCGCGGAACTGAACCATGATGGCACGCTGTCCACCGCCGATCTCGCCCGGCTCACCTTCGTCACCCCTCAAAACATGAGTCTTACCGTTTCGAAACTAGCGGCCGGCGGTTATTTGCTCCGGAAGACCCATCCCACCAGCGCCCGCGTGAAGCGCCTGATACTGACGCCGCGCGGGTTGAAAGTTCTTCGCCGTGCGGTTGCTCGGGCTGTCGTTTTGGAGCGCGAGATGTTTTCACCGTTATCGTCGCGACAGAAGAGCGCACTGCGCAGCCAGCTTCGGACCTGCCTCACCAGAATCAAGCCTGCGCTAGGGAAAAACAAATCCACGTTGGCCGCGCGTTCGAGGAGAACGGGTCTTCGATAAAGTCGTGAGCCGCTGGGCTCGGATTTTCAGACTGATTCCTACTTCACCGTGATCCGGTCGCTGATTCCGTCGTAGGTAGATTGTGTGACGATGTGCCGGGTGACCAGCTCCCGCTTATCCTTATAAGGGCGGTGGTCGATGATCGCGTGCGCATCATGGTCGCTGATGCCGGGTAGCCCTTCCAGATCCTCTTTGGCCGAAATGTTCAGATCCACCAGTTCGTGCGTCCCGGACCAACCTTCCTTCGCACCTTGCACCGCAGCCTTAGCATCCTGCGCCGCACGATCGGCGACCTGATTGATTTCTTTTCCCGCGGCTTCCAACGCTGGCTTCGCTTTGGCGGTTGCGTTCGCCGCATCCTGCCTCATCTTGTCTTCGCGATCCCTCCGTTGCTGGTCCGTTTCACTGGCGCAACTGCCGAGAACAAGAATTCCAAACACCACGAGCAAAATCCAGCCATTTGTTTTGCGAACGAACATGAGAACCCTCCATGATCAAGATGCCGCCAAGACTATAGTTCGCCCGCAACTCCGCGTCTATCAACTGAATCCTTGAGGGCAGGCGAGATCCTTGGCCCCGCTCCCGGAACCGTCACCACCGTTTTCATGCATCCGCGGAAGGAATATTGGCATCAATATCTTCAGTGAGTCTGCGCCGTCTGCCCGGGCGGTCGTGCCTGTTGCAGTGCCCTATTTCGGTTATTCATAAGCGAGCCTCCTTGAGAGCCATATGAATTCAGGCGACAGAGTATTCATTGTCGGAGGCGGTCCCGCAGGTTTGGCCGCCGCAATCGAATTACGCGGCAGGGGATTCGCCGTCACCATCGGTGACGGCGCCAAGCCACCGGTCGACAAAGCCTGCGGCGAAGGTCTCATGCCGGATACAGTCGCCGCTCTCCGTAAAATGGGAGTCGCAATCCAACCTGCGGACGGCTACCCGCTGCGCGGAGTTCGTTTCTTTGCGAATGGCGTCGCCATCGAAGCCAATTTCAAAGGCCCGCAAGGCATCGGTCTGCGTCGAACCGTTCTGCATTCTCGAATGGCTGAGCATGCCGAAAAAATCGGTGTGAAGCTTCTGTGGAATTCACCAGTGTCGGATTTTTCGACGAAAGGCGTGCGCGTTCAAGGCGAATTTTTCCCCGCCGACTGGATCGTCGGGGCGGACGGAAGCGGCTCCCGCGTCCGGCGCTGGGCCGGGCTGGAAGCGGGAAACCGCAAAACCCGGCGCTTCGCGTTTCGCAGCCATTTTCGCCTCGCACCATGGTCCAATTACGTGGAAGTATACTGGGCGAACGATTCGCAAGCATATATCACGCCCGTCAGCGACCAGGAAGTCTGCGTGGTCGTGCTTTCGGAAAAAGCCGCTATGCGGACCTCGGTCGTCCCCGACAAATTTCCGGAGCTTGCCGCGCACTTAAGAAATGCCGAAATTCTAGGTGCGGAGCGCGGCGCGGTGACCACCACCAACCGCCTTCACAAAATCTATCGCGACAATGTTGTACTGGTCGGCGATGCTTCCGGCGCAGTCGATGCGATTACTGGTGAAGGTCTTTGCTTAAGCTTTCAGCACTCTGCAGCGCTCGCCGATTTGCTCCCATCGCGCGATCTTTACGAATATCAAAGACTCCATCGCCGGTATCAACTTCGACCGTCCATCATGGGAAATCTCTTGTCGCTTCTAGGAAGCCGGCGATTCGTGAGAGAACGCACCTTCCGTGCGTTTGCGGCGGAACCGTCACTATTCGGACGGTTCCTTAATCTGCATCTGGGACATGGAAGTCGGGCCGAGGCTGCGCTAGCCGCGACCCGGCTCGGATTACGCTTGGCGACCTGTTAATCGAAAACTATGAAAATTCCATCCCCGTTCACCGCCGCTTATCCATCGGATCCACCGCCGCGTTCAAATGCGTTACGGCGCGGGACCGCGCTCCTGTTCGTCGCGATGGCCATCGCCATCTCCACCTGCGGCGTCCTGCGCTCCGGCGCCGCATTTCGATCCGGCAATCCCGCGCCCGGCAAGCTCGTTTTCTCGGTCGATGCCGCGCACAGCACGTTGCATTGGACCCTCGACACCACCTTGCATTTGGTTCACGGCACCTTCGCCGTCAAGCAGGGGGAAATCAAGGTTGATCCTGCTACCGGAGACGCGACGGGAGAGATCGTGGTCGATGCGACCAGCGGCAAAACCGACAATGATTCGCGCGATAAAAAAATGCATCAAGAAATTCTAGAGAGTCCCAAATTTCCCGAGATTGCCTTTCGCGTAAGCCAGATCGAAGGTTTGACCGCACCGCCGTCGTCGAAAGCACAGATCAAGCTGCATGGCACATTCACAATTCACGGAGCGCAGCACGAAATGGTCGTTCCGGCGGAGGTCGAATTCACCGGCGATCACTGGAACGGAGCCGCAAAATTCGTCGTGCCGTACATCGCGTGGGGCCTAAAAAATCCAAGCAATTTTCTGCTCAAGGCCAGCCCCACTGTGGATGTCGATTTGGAACTCTCCGGCACCCAACATCCGACGGCGAAAGCCCCGTAAAATTCAGTTCCAGGCCGCATTGCCCGCCCACTAGGCCAAGGATCTTCCTTCTCGCCCAACGATATTCTCAAGAGTCGGCAACAATTTGCATTGTGATCTTACCTGCTACTTTCCTCGCTACCCTATTACGCTGCAAGTCCATGAAAATAAGCGATCTGGCTGGGTAAATCTTTCCGCAGGGAAACTCAAATTGGGCATCTGATTGCGTGCTATTGTGCTCGGAGCAGTGCGAGCAATTATTCAAATTAGAAGGTACTGCTCGTTTTTTTGTCTGTTGCCGGCGGTCCATAGGCGTCGCCGGATCGACCTGCGCACTCGGCGCAGAGAGATCAGATTCCGACCCTGCCTCGGAGAACCTCAGAATGCGTAAGTCAGCTTCGTTGGTCTTTGTCGTGTTTGTGCTTTGCACCGCGCCCGGAATTTTCGCGCAAACTCCCATTCTCACCCAGCACTACGACAACGCGCGCACCGGCCAGAACACCAGCGAAACAATTCTGACTCCGGCGAACGTAAGCTCTGCCGCGTTCGGGAAACTATTCACTCTGACCGCCGATGGTTACGTGTACGCCCAACCCCTCTACGTTCCGGACCTGGCGATTCCTGGCCAAGGCACGCACAATGTGATTTTCATTGCCACCGAGCACGATTCGATCTACGCCTACGATGCTGACAACGGCGCTCAGCTGTGGTTTCGCACCTTCCTCTCGAACGGCGCGACCACGCTTTCCACGACTGACGTCGGCAACACGCAAGACATCCATCCAGAAATGGGAATTACCGGAACGCCCGCCATCGACCCGGCCACGACCACCATGTACGTCGTCGTGAACACCAAAGAAGCGCCGGCTTATATCTACCGCCTTCACGCCCTCGACATCACCACCGGCTCGGACAAATTCACGCCGGTAATGTTGAGCTGGCTCAGTGCCCGGCACGGCGCCGGATGGTGCGAACGGAATGGTTCCGTTTAACGTGCAATGGGAGAATCAGCGGCCGGGCTTGCTTTTGTACAACGGATTACTATTTATCGGCTTTGCGTCGCACGGCGATAACGGCCGCTGGCATGGATGGATTCTTGGCTACAACGCCAGCACCCTGGCGCAGACTGGCTCGTGGAACACTTCGCCTAACGGAAAAGGAAACGGAATCTGGGGCGCCGGCTCGGGTCTCGCGGCCGATGCCAATGGCAACGCTTATGTCTCCACCGGAAATGGCGACTATACTGTTACCGTTCCAGCGCCCCCGCCTTCTACGACGATTGATTATGGCGACAGCATCGTTCGCATAAGTCTGGCCAACGGCATCCCGACGCCGGCCGATTACTTCACGCCATATAACCAGGCAAACCTCGATACCTCTGATGCCGACGTTGGTTCCGGCGGCGTCTTGATCCCGCCCGACTCAGGGCGGACCTTTTCCCGACATTCTGATTCAAGCCGGCAAGCAAGGCATCGTTTACGTCGTCAATCGCGACAAAATGACCAACGACGGCAGCCACTATTGCAACGGCTGCACCAGCGATCCGGAAATTATTCAGACCGTTACCGGAAGTGGCGGCCTGTGGTCTATGCCCTCGTATTGGAATGGCAACGTGTATACCTGGGGCAACGGCAATAACCTGAAGGCGTTTTCGTTGACGAATGGACGATTGTCCGTTTCTCCGACCTCTCAATCCGCCGACACGAGCGGCTTTCCCGGATCGAACCGTGCGATCTCTTCAAACGGCACCACGAACGGAATTGTTTGGGCGGTCGAATCCGACGCGTACTCGTTCGAACGGATCCGGCTATTCTGCGCGCTTACGACGCGACCAATGTCTCGCCTCTTCTCTATCCTCGAATCTACTGCCGCGCGACACGATGGGCCCGGCGGTGAAATTTGTCGTGCCGGTGGTCACCAACGGAAAGGTCTATGTTGGCACACAAAAGGAAGTGGATGTCTTCGGCATGATCAATCCGGCGAATCAAGCTGTTCCGCCAACCTTCAATCCCCCGGCCGGCTCCTATGCGGGCAGCATCTCCGTGACCACTCGAGCACTACGACTCCCAACGCTAATATTTATTACACGACGGACGGCACCGCGCCTTCCACCGCATCCACTCTTGTATGCCGGGACCGCCATTCCTCTGTCCGTGACTACCACGTTAAAGGCGATCGCCGTCGCCACGGGACTCATTCAGAGCAGGGACTCGATCGCGCCTACGTTCTTGCGGCGCAAACGGCGCCTCCGAATTTCAATCCCGTTCCCGGGATCTATGTGTCAGCGCAGATGGTCACGCTGACCGATGACAGCGCTGGCGCGACTATCTATTACACGACCGACGGCTCGACTCCGACCCACAGCTCCCCGGTTTATTCCGGCGCCGATTTCTGTGCCGCACCACCACCGATTCGATGCCGCTTGCCGCGTCGTCGGGCTTTCCGACAGCGGAATCGTTCCGGCGTGTACAACATCAGCCTCCAACGGAACCACGCCGATCAATTTCGGCCTCGGCTTCAGCAATCAGGGCTGCATGCAATTCAACGGCAGCACCAATCTGGACGACAGCCGCTTGCAACTGACCGATGGCGGAAACAACGAAGCAGGCAGCGCTTTCTGCACCACTCAGGTCGACGTCCGCGGCTTCACCACCGATTTCACCTTCCAGCTTTCCGACGCCGATGCGGACGGCATCACTTTCGCAATTCAGAATTCTCCGGCGGGCGTTTCGGCCCTCGGCGCTGGCAGGTGGCGGCCGGGGTGTCGGCAGGGAATTACGAATAGCGTCGCGATTAAATTCGACCTCTACAACAACAACGGAGAAGGCGACGACTCGACGGGAATTTACACTGACGGCCAGGCACCGACGACACCTCCGATCGACCTGACCTCATCGGGCATTGATCTGCACAGCGGCGACACCATGGCCGTGCATGTGACCTACGACGGCACGAACCTGACCATGACCATTACCGACGCCGTCGTGAACGCCACCTTCACGCAAACTTGGACCGTCAATATTCCGGCAGCCGTCGGCGGACTTTGGCCTACGCGGGATTTACCGGCGGCACTGGCGGCATGACGGCCAGCCAAAAAATCGAATCGTGGACGTTCGTTTCCTCGGTTCCGCTATCGCAGCAATGGACCATCGTCACCACCAGCGAATCTGCCCCAAACGCTTCTGCGCTTACCGACGCCAACGGCCATCCCGTACCCGTGCTCCGGGCAAAGTCCGGACAACATTGGCGACGCGAATCCGAATTGCTACAACCCGCTGGTCATCACCACCGACTGGCGCGTTCCAACGATTCCCGGCGGCGGGACCATCGCCACCATGCTCGCGAATTCCTTTACCAATTCGCAATGCTCGGCGCAAGGCAACCTGACCACCATCGGCATTACCGGCTACCAGCCTACGGGCGCCTATTCCGCAATCATCACCATGACGCTCGATAACGGCGCCACGATTACCTTTACCGGCGCCAGTTCCTCGAACGCGAATCAGTTTTCGGGCACATTCGTCTCCGCCGGCGCTTGCATGGCCAGCGATGCCGGGTCGTTTACTGCCACGCTGTTTCCCACCGTGGCCGGCTCCTACCTCGGATCTTTCGAAACGCCCAATGTCGCCACGCCCGCGAGCGTCCAAATGGCGCTGCAGACCGACTGGAATTTCAACGTAACCGGCTCGATTAGCCCGGTGAACGGCGCAGCCGTCTGCTTTTCGAATCTCACTGTGGGCACGCCGCTCGCCGCCAGCTTCGGGCCGAGCATGGCGTCGGGTGATGTGATTGAAGCGATTGGCTCCGATAGCTCCGGCAATGTGGTGGTGTTCGTGGCCAGCAATACGGATGCAAACGCGAATCCGTTGCCCAATGGCGGGCTGTTCGTAACCTATGTGGGAGTTGCGGGAGCTTGCACGGGAGTTACCGGCACCGACGTGCCGTTCCGGAAACTTACGCGCCGCGGCGCGCGTATCGTTCCGCGCGCTCCGATACCGCGACATCCGCCGGTTCGCCGCTTTGGCACGGAACGCTTCTTCCCGCGTGTTCGTCCGCCGGTGCGCAACACGGTTCGACCCGTGGTGCAGCGAAACGAAATTCGCGATCCGCACCGCGCTAGTTTGTGTCTCGCGATCCGTAAAACGCGAAGAAGGCGATGTAAAGATAGCAAATTGCCGGCAGGAAGAACGCGTGATGGATTCCGATGCGATCCGCCACGATTCCTTGCAACTCAGGGATCAGCGCACCGCCGACGATAGCCGCCACCAGCAATCCCGAACCCTTACCCGTCAGTGGGCCTAAGCCGTCGATCGAAAGAGTGAAAATGCTTGGGAACATGATGGAGTTGAACAAACCAATCGCCACAATGGTCCAGACCGCTACGGAACCGAAACTCAGCATCGTCGCGACCACCAGCAGAAACGCGGTCAACGCCGCAATGCCCAGCAGCGTCCCGGTTCGAATTATCTGCAACAGGCCAGATCCAACTAACCGTCCGAGCATCGCGCCGCCCCAATAGAGCGAAACGTAAAACGCGGCGGCCTTCACCGTCATGCCGCCAATTTCTGGCTGGCTCAGATAGCTAATAAGAAAGCTGCCGATCGAAACCTCGGCGCCGACGTAAACAAAAATCCCGATCGCACCTAACACCAGGCGCGGGTGCTTCCATATGCTTTTTTCTTGGCCGGTTAGCTCGTGTGATTTATCGCCGGCGGAGTTGAAGGCAGGCAATTTGAATACCCATATCGTTACGGCCAACAGCACTAGGCATAAGCCCAGGCCGAGATACGGAAGCTTTACCGAAGACGCTTCGTGCAGCCGAAAAATCGCGCGTTGCGCGTCGGGCATGGCCCGTACCGTTTCCGGCGTTGGTGGCGCGCCACTCAAAATCAACAGTCCGCCCAGAAACGGCGCGATCGTTGTTCCCAGGGAATTAAACGCCTGCGCGAAATTCAACCGGCTCGAAGCCGTTTTGGCCGGTCCCAAAACCGCGACATATGGATTCGCCGAAACCTGCAAGATCGTCATGCCCGCCGCCAGCACGATCAGCGCGGAAAGAAACAACGCGAACGCCGGAACGCTCGCCGCCGGGATAAAAAGAAATGCGCCGGCGCCCATCGTCATCAGACCCGCGACCATCGACGCTTTGTACCCGAACTTTTCGATCAGTTTGCCGGACGGCAGCGCGAACACGAAGTACGCCGAAAAGAAACAGAATTGAATCAGCATCACCTCGGCGTAATTCAGATCGAAAATCAACTTCAGGTGCGGCACCAGGATGTCGTTCAAGCTGGTCAACAATCCCCACATGAAGAACAGGGTGGTGACCATCGCCATCGCCGCGTAGTTCGTTGTGGCCAGCTCGTTGGTAGTTACCGCTTCGCGTCCAGTTTGCATCGCCATCGCAGGGTATCGTCTCCCGGATTACTGATTTGAAATTCCACGGACTCGAAAGCGCTACAACCCACCCGTACCGCAGGGCCATATTCGCACCGTTCGCCCGTATTCTTGCATTGATTCCGCCTTCGCCCAACCCTAGCGCGACGAAAGTGCCAACGGCCACGCCGTTCATCTGCCGCTTTACAAATGCGGTTCCGAAGGCCAGAATCGGGGCGTTTGGCCGAATTTCCAAAGTCTGCCCGCCCGGTCCGACGGGTGAAGTTCAAGAATTTGGAGGACCGCGAAACGGTTTCTTCCACTTGCCAAGGAGGGCGATTATGGCTACTGAAGGCTATCTGCTAAGGGTCTGGCGTTCCAAACACGCGGCGGTCAAGGAAACCATCGGCCTTCTCGAATGTACCCTCGGCCTCAACATGCTCGAAAGCTGCACCCGCGAAAGCGTCGAAAAACTGCTCAAGACCAACCAGAACGAAGCCAAGCTCTACTGCGAAATCATCCAAAAACTCGAGCACAAAGTTTAGGCCCTGCCCCATCAGAAGCGGCATTTGTTACCAGGACAAAGTGCCGCCGGCAAATGGCGGGCGCAGTTTAACAACCTCAATCGCTCTCTAAAACAATCGAGCCCTGAGAGGCGGATTCCCAAGGCTCGATCGGCTTGGCTCTTGAACGATCATCTGCGACCGCCTTCCAGACATTGCTGTGACCGTGACTTACGAGCGCCGTGTTTAGCGGTCGTGGTCCTTGCGTTTTGGCAACTCGGCCGGTAACCCACCTGAAGTAGGCAAAGAAACACTCGCCGCGCCCTGCAGCGCGGTTTCCAGCGAGTAGGCCACTTTGCCTGCGCCCGCGGTCAGGAAAGGCGTGAGTGCCACGACGGCCGAAGATTTGCCGTTGTACACCGTGGTCAATCCGTCGGTTTGTTCGTAGTTTAGTTGGTTCGCGGGATTGGTGTTCGAGATGACCCGGCCCAATACTCGATGCTCGCACTCGATGCCCATAATTGAAGCGGCCACCTGCGCGTAGTATTCCAGGTCAGTCGCGGGAATCCGCCTTCCAGCAGAGTCTTTCTGGTGCTGCAAACCGGCGGCAGAATCCGACGTCATCTGCGAGAATTCCAGGACGGCATTTAGGTATGCTCCGATAAAGGCGTTTTCCAGCGCATCCAGCGTGGCCGTAAAGGGAGCCAGGGTATCGAAGGTGCCGGCGGCAAAGTAGAAGGTCTGGACCGGATCGCCTGCTGCTGCGCTTCCACCAATCAACGTCCTCAGCAGGTCGGCGTGCGCAATTTCCTCGCTGAGCGCGGCCCGAATATACTCAACATTGCCTTCGTTGCCGTTGGCAGCGGTCTGCGTGGCCGTTCCTCCGGTTCCCGCCAGATTCGGGTCGGTGATCACGTTTCCGATCAACCCGTTGTAGTAAAAAGTAGTCGCTAAGTCCTCGGCGATCAGCGCTGCAGTAAAAATTTCGAGTGCGGTATCACCGGATACGTTGTCGCGGTCGTCGGCATCCCGCTCTCCCCAATCGCTGCCACGCGCGACGGAACTCGAAAGCAGGGTGGCGGCGGCCGCACCCATCCCCAGAAATCCGGCTTTGCTCACGAAGGAGCGTCGTTTCATTAATTCACTCAAGGCCTTCCCTGCTTTTGGTTTTTCCATCACACCCCTCTCTAGTCTTTCGAATTTAGATGGCTCGATTTCGTCGAGTCCGTGGGTTGTGCGTACCAGAACGCGCCCTGTCATCAAATGGGTTTACACGCCCTCTCGCATCCCCCACCTCACCTACGCACTGAGCGAAGAAACGGATGTGTTTGGCGCGAGATTTCAAGCCAGTTCCCGGCATGTTAGGGGGTCAACGTCAGGTTTTAGAGGGGAGTCAAACGATGGCGGAGAGGGGGGGATTCGAACCCCCGATCCCGATTTTGTCGGGATAACTGCTTAGCAGGCAGCCCTGTTCGGCCACTCCAGCACCTCTCCGCGGGAATTTCAAATGGCTGTGACTGCGGCGGCCTGCGCGTAGAAGTATAGCATCAACGATTGCGCGGCCAATATTGCGAATCTCGGGAGCAGAGCGCAAACAGCGGGGAATTCGGTTCCCGACCGCACCCACGTGCGTCCTTACTTGCGGCCAGAACTGATCGCACGGAAGCGGACGATCAGCATTACGCCCATCGGATGCGAGCCGTACACCGGATCCAGAAACGCCGGCGCCGAGTACAAGGTATATTGCCCGCCAAATGCTGACGAGACATGCGGAATAAAACTCCATTCGTGATCGTAACCGAAGGTGTAGGCCTGCACCCGCGCCAGAAAATGCTCTTCAAACCCAGGCGGCAGTGGATTCTCGCCGAGCTCCAGCAAATTCGTGCGATCCACATTCTCGATCCGCGTCCACGCAAAATTGTGCCGCACGAAACGCAACGTGCTTTCCGCCAGGTAACTATTGAAAACTTCACCGCCGGGAATCGTGCTGTTCCGCCCCCACAGCAGCAGCGTCGCCCAGTTGCCCCACTCGGCATTACGCAGCGGCCGGTTGTAAGCCACCGACGCGGTCATGCGCAGTTGGTCTTCACCGGGGAATAGCGATTCCGGGCTATGCAGCCGCGTGATCGAATATTGCGCGCTCCAATTCTGCGCCGGATTGATCGTCAAGCGCGTGGCCCACGAATCGAGCGCGCCCGCTTCGATCGTCCAACGATTTTCTCCCGGCTCACGGCCGTGAAAACCGGAAACCTCGATGCGCGCGACTTTGTAAGTGAGTCCCATGGTCAGCACGTCGTATGCGATATGCGTGGAATCCTGCAGATGATGCCCCAGCGGCGCCAGCGGATCTTCGCTGGCGGACGGCCGGTGCGGAAAAGCCTCCGGCCCGATGGCCGGATCGCCCACCGGTGCGGCGTAGATCGAAAACAGCGCATGCTCGCCGATCCGGATGTCGTACAGCGCCGCCAGTTCCATGAATAAATTGTGCGGGTGCTGGCCATCGACGATCGGCTTCCCATATGCCGTCTCGCCAATCTGAAAAAGCTCCGGGTAGCGTTCGCCGCTGATCGTGGCCGGCTCCAGGCTGAACATGGCCCGCGCCGTAAAAGTTCCGGGACCCAGCTGGCGCTGCGCCATCGGCATAAACCAGCTGGTGCTGAAAACCTTGTCCGCCCCGCGTGGACCGGTCTGCTGCTGCGCGTTCACCGAGAGGCCGCCATGAAACATCAACATCCACGCGCCTTTTCGCGTCATCAGCATTTCGTGGGGGGTGGAATTCGGTTCCGCGCTCGTTCCCGCGCTAGCGTGATGCAGGATTTCATCGATGAACGTCGCGGTGTGATTCATATCCATCATTCCGCCCATATCACCCATGTTCATCGAGCCCATGGATTGCGGAACACTCGCCGGCGGCGGCACGGATTGAATCGCAGCATTCAATAGCAATGCCGAAGCGGAGCAAGGGCAAGGGACGGAAGGGCTGCAAGGAAATTCCGAAGTCTCAGCCGCAAAGGCGCTGGAAGCTAACGAAGTCGCGGCGGCCAGCAGCAACATGCCCGCAGATCGGAATTTCATGGTCGAACCCCATTGTACACCGCGATACGAAGCGGCAGGATTTTTGAGAAAACCATGACGCGCAAGTGCAAAATCAATCGCGCCGGTAAGTTGGATGCGCGAGTCGGCGAAAACGCACAGGCTCGCGGAATCCTGCGAAGTCCAGATCCGCGTCTGGCCGGGTTACAAAATCTCCCCGGCGGTGTCTAACCTTAGGGCTACCCGTATCGTATCCAGAGAATCGCCTCTCCGAGGAGCCAGCCGATGACCCGAAACTCACGAAAGCTCATCACCAAGTTCGCCCTACAAATTGCTCTCGCGTCATTCCTTACTGCCGGTCACGTCCGGACTGCAGCGGCACAGATGCCGCAGGCCGCCGACTCCGCAAGAACCGAAGCGCTGACCACCACCGAGAAAGATCAAACCGAAATTGCGGTCACGGTTTACAACTCCAACATCGCGCTGGTCCGCGACGTTCGCCAGATTCGCCTCGCGCCGGGAATCTTTCCGCTGCGCTTCGAAGACGTCGCCGCATCGATCAACCCTGCGACTGTCCATTTTCGTTCGCTCACCGACGACTCCAAACTGAGCGTGGTCGAGCAGAACTACGAATTCGATTTACTCGATCCTCAAAAGCTGCTGCAGAAGTACGTGGGCAAGGAAGTTACCCTGGTCCGCGCGGAACAGGACGCGGGTTCGACGAAATGGGTCGAAACCAAAGCCACCCTGCTCGCCAATAACAATGGTCCGGTGTGGAAAATTGGGAATGAAATCGTCACTGGCATGAATTCCGATTCGTATCGCTTCCCGGAACTGCCGGGCAATTTCTACAGCCGCCCCACGTTGATCTGGACCCTCGACAATCGCGGCGCCGCCGCCCAGAAGGTCGAAGCCTCCTATCTCACCGCCAATATGAGCTGGAGTGCGGACTACGTGCTCACCGTCACTCGCGACGAAAAAGCCGCCGATCTCGATGGTTGGGTCACGCTGAACAACAACAGCGGCGCCTCGTACCAAAACGCCAAACTCCAACTCGTCGCCGGAGAAATTCACCAGGTGTCGCCGCCAATGAATGGAAGAATGGAGATGGCGCTCGCTGGCGCGGTGAATATGCCCAAGGCCGCTCCCCAATTCACCCAGGAAGGAATCTCCGAATATCATCTCTATTCTCTCGGTCGACGCACGTCCATCCAGAACAACGAATCGAAACAAATCAGCCTGCTCACCGGCACCGGCATTCCCGTCGAAAAACACCTCGTCACCGAAGGTCAAACGTATTACTACCGGAATCCGCAAAGCCTGGGTAACGCCGACGCCTCAACCCGTGAAAGTCACCTATCAATTCAAGAATGAAGAAAAGGGCGGTCTCGGCATGCCGCTGCCGGCCGGCACTGTCCGCGTCTACCAGGCCGACTCCAAAGGCGGAACCCAGTTCATCGGCGAAGACAACATACGGCACACGCCGAAAGGACGAAACGCTAAGAATCTACGTCGGCGACGCGTTCGACGTAGTCTGCGAACGCAAGCAGACGGACTACAAAAAGCTCGCCAGCAATCTTTACGAAATGGAATACGAGATTACGCTACGGAACCACAAAGACGCGCCCGTGACCGTGGAAGTCCGCGAACCCCTCGGCGGCGACTGGGAAATCGTAAATTCGAATTTCACCTCGAGCAAGCTCGACGCCCGAACGGTGGGTTTCGACGTTCCGGTAGCGAAAGACGGCACGTCGAAGCTGACCTACCGCGTTCGGGTGAAATGGTAGGCTTGCACCGAGCAAAACTTAGCTAGTTCTTGCAGCAGGCAGGATTGTTGACCAGCGCCAACTCGCGCGCAAAAACCGGATTGTCGGGAAATTCGAGTGGCGAGCTCCAAACAACAATTCCTTCGCGCGTTCCGGCTTTGTGCTCGCGCTCGTAAGCCAGCGCCAGCATCACCTTGGCAAACGGCTGCAGATAATGTCCGTGCTCCGCCGCCGACTGCATCTGCTCCATCCCGCGCGTGCGATCGCCGTGCATACCGCCAAACCACACAAACATCCTCTTGTAGCTCGGCAAACATCCGATCACGTAATTGCTCATGCCCAACGCGACATTCGCGTCCTGCTCGATTCGGATCAATCGCCAGAACTGCATTCGCTTCGGCTTCGGCGTGGCGCATCATCGTCAAACCCTCGAGCTGCTTCCTGATAATCAGCGCGTCGTAGTCCGATTCCATTCCATCCGCGATCGTCAGCACCAGCAAACCCTGCAAGTCTTTCGGATTAGCCTTGACTCGCGCCTTGGCTTGCTCGCGCGCCGCGTTGTTGGCTTCCAGAAATCGCCGCATTCTTGTTCGTCGCCGCGGAACCTTCCACTCCGCCCAGAAATTTCTCGTCGTTCAGGAAAAATTCCGAGGTCAGCACGCCTTTTTGGTTGAACTGCTCGAACAGATAACTCGCGGCTTCCGACGCCTTCCCCAGCGGATCGTCTGGTCGCACTTTTTGATACGCCACGAAAATCCGTTCGCGCCCGGCTTCGAAATTCAATTCGTACAAATGCCGGTATCCGCTTTCCAGCAATTTCGCCGACGTATCCGCTTCCATCACCGGAGTCGAAGACTTTGCGGGAGACTGACTCTGCGCCAGCGTGGCGCTCGGCAGAATCCCCAAAGTCGCTGCCACGCTCGCGGTAAGCAGTAATGTCGATGAGTATTTTCGAATTATTCTCTGCATGATGTACCCGTGGCTTGGCTCGACACCAGCCGGCATGATGCTCCAGGCCGCCTATTATAGTGGAAATGTGCACTGTACAAGCGGCGGTTCTCAGCCTGTGCATTAAAGATTATTGAATATGAACTCCATCGTCCGCCGAATCTCCAGCACTCGCGCCGCCGCGTCTCCGATGCCGTGCCCGCGGCCTGGAAAAACCATCAACTTGTCCGGATATTGTCCCGAATCGATCAGCGCATTCAGCAATGCCACGGAATTTGCGAAGTGGACGTTATCGTCTCCCGTGCCGTGCACCAGCATCAGCTTGCCCTTCAGTCCCGCCGCCTGATTCACCGGCGAGGAATTCTTGTAGCCTTCGGCGTTGTCTTGCGGCCGGCCCATGTAGCGTTCGGTGTAAATCGTGTCATACAATTTCCAGTCGGTAACCGGCGCGTCGGAAACCCCCATCTTGAAAGCGTCCGCCGCGTTGAACAGAGCTTCGAGCGTCATGTATCCGCCGTAGCTCCCGCCCGTAATTCCGATTCGCGCCGGATCCACGTAGCCCAGCGACCTCAGGTATTTCACGCCCGCCAGTTGATCCTGTAATTCAATTTTTCCCATCTGATGATAAATCGGCGTCTCGAACGCGTGGCCCCGGCCCCACGACCCGCGATTATCCAGGGTAAAAATGATGTAGCCCTTCTGCGCTAGAACTTCGTGCCACAAATAGCTCAGTCCGGCCCAGTCGTTCTGCACCATCTGCACGTGCGGCCCGCCGTACACATCGATCAGCACCGGATATTTCTTCGCGGCGTCGAAATTCACCGGCTTGATGATTGAACCATTCAGCTTGGTCCCATCCTCGGCGGTCACTTCCACAAATTCGACCGGAGTCAGATTGTATTCCGCCAGCTCTGGAACCTTGCCGTCGCTGATCACCGCGATCCGCGTCCCGTCCATCCGGCAAAGATCCTGCCGCGCCGGTGTGGCCGCGTTGGAATAGGTGCTGACGAATGTCTCAAGGTCTGGCGAGATTTTTGCCGTGTTGTGACCGGCTTCTTTCGTGATGCGCGTCAGGCTTTTATCATTCAGCGAGACGCGATAGAGATTCGTCTCGCGTACATCGTCTTTATTGCTGATGAAATAAACGTAGCCGCGCTTTTCGTCCACCGCCGGATGATTTGCGGCGCCCGGCCCAAAACCGCCCAGATCGGAAATCCCCCAGTCGCCGCTGGTCAGCTGCATCAGTTGCTTGCCGGAATTGTCGTACACATAAAAATGCCGGTAAGCCGCTTCGCTCGCTGGACCACAGAAACCGCTTACTGTCCGAGAAAAAATAAAGATCGTCGCTGATGTTGATCCAATACTTGTCGGTCTCGGTCAGCGCCGTCGTTGATGCGCCGGTCGCTGCATCGCAAAAAAGCAGGTCGAGCTGATTTTGTCCCCGGTTCAATCGCTGGATTGCGACTCGCTTGCTGTCCGGCAGCCAGTTCACCCGCGCCAGATACACGTCGGTATTCGTGCCCGTATCCATCCATTTCGTTTCGCCGCCCGTTACCGGCACCACTCCCACCCGCACAATCGGATTCGCTTCGCCCGCCTGTGGATATCGCGTGTATTCCGTTCCGCCCGTCGGCGAACTCATATCCATGATCGGATAGCGCGTCACCGGCCGCTCATCCATCTCGTAGTACGCGATCTTCGAAGAATCCGGCGACCACCAGTACGCGGTGCGTGTGTCCAGTTCCTCCGGATACACCCAATCGAGCTTCCCTTTCAAAACTTCTTCGCTTCCGCCCGTCGTCAGCGTTTTGGTTTCACCGCTCGCCAGGTTCACTGCAAACAGGTTGGCATTGCGCGAAAAACTGATCCATTTCCCATCCGGCGAAAATTTCGGATCTTCGATTTCTACTTCGCTCGAGACCACCGGCTTGGCCTGCATCGTCTTCAAATCCAGCAACACCATGCTGTTCGTGCCAATAAAAAGCAGCGACCCGGAATCCGGCGCCCACTGATAGTTGTCCGCCTGCACGCGTCCAAGCCCCGTCGCCTGCGTGGTTTTCGCCTTTTCCGGCTGCGTCACCGACTTCAGCGTTTCCGCGTCGACCAGAATTTTGCGTTCCCCAGTCGCCGCGTTCATCGTCCACAATTCGATGGCGGCATCCTTTCGCTCGACGTACGAGAATCGTTTTCCATCTGGCGCCCATTGAATGCCTTGCGTCGTGCGTCCGCCCAAAAACGGAGGACTAAAGAGCCGGTCGAGCGTGAGTTCTTTCTTCGCCGTAGTCGTTGCGGTAGCCTGCGCTGAAGCGTCGGGCGCGCTCAGCACTGTCGCCAAGCCCGCCACGCCAAAGAGCACCGCGATGCTGAACAAGCGCGACCGACGAGTCATTACAGCCTCCGGAGACAAGCGCGACATTCTATATCGCAGGGCTCAAATGCGGTATGGGAAGATATAAACCGAACGAGAAGAAAACTACTCGGCATGCTGCGCAGTGGAAATCGGCGAAGTGGAAATCGTTTCCGAGGATTTAGAGCGCTTACGTCGGCTGATGACGAACGCTCCGACTGTTACCCCAATCGCCAGCGCCAGCAGCGACCCATCGCGCAGCAGCGTGCCCACGCCCAGCCGTTCGCCCGGCCCGAAACATCCGCAATTGATTTCCAATCCCATCTTGTACGTCCGCACCATCATCGCGAAAAACGCTCCGAGCAGCACCGAGGTCATCAGCGCGGAGTATCGAAACAAAACCCCACTCAGCAGCCACAGCCCAAGGAACAATTCGAAGGGAGGCAAAAAGTGCGCCGCGGGACTGACCAGTTGCGGGGGCAGCACTTGGTAAGAATCCACCTGCATGGCGAACATCGAAAGGGAAGTTTTGATCGACGCGCCCGACCAACCCATCGCCGCCTGCGGTTTCATTTTCCCGTACGCCGCGAAGAGAAAGACACAGGCGAGAAACACTCGTCCCATGATCAGCAGGTTTTGTCCAATCGATCCGCGCGTGTTCGTGGTCATCGAGGTTTTCGTTACTGGCTCAATAGCGAGTCGAAAAACTGCTTCAAAATCGGATAGGTCACGAATCCCGATGACGCCGGATATTTCTGTCCTTTGTAGATAATCACGAATGTAGGCGTGGCCTGAACCGGGACCGAATAGCCGAGCCCAATATCCTGCACAATGTAGGGATCAACGCTGCAGCCAGGATCTGCGGCTGGCATGGAATGATCGGCCTTCGATTTTGGCGCGATACCACTGCAAGGTTTCAGCAAAGCTTGCACGCGCTTGAAATCTGCAGGGCTCATCGCGGCTGCCACGAACTTTTCAATATTGCCATCCGCGGACCACGAACCCTGGTTATCCAAAAGGGCCGCATCTACGTCCTGAAATCTTCCGATCTTCGCCGCCGCGTTTGCCCATCGCGCCGCAATCGCTGAATATGGATGCATCTCCAGCGGGAAGTCGCGGTGCACCAGATAAACTTTCCCGGCGGCGACATAGCCTTCTGGTCCTAGCAACGGCTTCAGCGTCTGCTCGTAGAAATTCCCGCAGGACGGACACTGGTAGTCGCTGAAAACTTCCATGGTGATCGGCGCGTTCTTGTTCCCAAAAGTTTTCACCGGCGTCGCCGATGCCGCCGCATCCGGCGCTGCGTGCGGCTTCGCCGCCTTGGGTTTCGCCGTCGAAGTTGCAACCGGCGCTGCGGTCCCTTGCGCTCGAACTGTCGGAACACAGAGCGCCGCCACTCCGAGGGTGAGTGCCAACAAGCGACCAGAACCTGATAATGTTAGAGAATTCAACCCCGCCTCCCCGACCATTCACGTAAGAAAAAAGACGCAACATTGTACCGCGACTTTCAGCACAGGGCTCAGCCTTACGCCTGAAGCGGCCACGTTAGCTATATAGGACGTGAACGGCGGAATATTGGTTTGCTCTGCCGGCCATTGACCCGCTCGCGGCCGATTCCGGCCCCCAAACCATAATTTTCACGCGATCGTGAAAGTTGTATGTAAGTCATTGTTTTTAAACGACATGCACATATACAAGAATGTTGACAATGATACGCTCAAGGTGTATTATGGCGCCTGTTTAACGCTGACGTCTCCCGGCACTACCCGTTAGACGTTATAGGAGCGCTATCAATGAGTAAGATTATCGGTATTGACCTGGGCACGACCAATTCGGTCGTGGCCGTAATGCAGGGAGGCGAGCCGACCGTTATCCCGAATCAGGAAGGAGCCCGCACCACCCCTTCCGTGGTCGCGATCACCAAGGGCGGCGAGCGCCTGGTGGGCCAGGTAGCTAAGCGCCAGTCGATCACCAACCCCGAAAACACCGTGTACTCGATCAAGCGGTTTATGGGACGCCGCTACGACGAAGTGCAGGAAGAAGCCAAGCGCGTACCTTATAAAGTCGTGAAAGGACCGCACGACGACGCGCGCGTCGAGATTGCCGGCAAGAGCTACAGCCCGCCGGAAATCTCGGCCATGATTCTGCAAAAACTGAAGACCGCCGCGGAAGATTTCCTCGGCGAAAAAGTAACCAAAGCGGTCATCACCGTTCCGGCTTATTTCAACGACAGTCAGCGCCAAGCCACCAAGCAGGCCGGCGAAATCGCGGGTCTCGAAGTTCTGCGCATCATTAATGAGCCCACCGCGGCAGCTCTCGCCTACGGACTCGACAAGAAAAAGGAAGAAACCATCGCCGTGTACGACTTGGGCGGCGGTACTTTCGACATTTCCATTCTCGAAGTCGGCGAAGGCGTGGTCGAAGTGAAGTCCACCAACGGCGACACGCACTTGGGCGGCGATGACATCGACCAGCGCGTGATGGAATGGATCGTGGCCGAATTCAAGAAAGAGCAGGGCATCGATCTCAGCAAAGATCGCATGGCCATTCAGCGCCTGAAGGAAGCGGCCGAAAAAGCCAAAGTCGAGCTGTCTCAATTGATGGAGACGGAGATCAATCTTCCTTTCGTCACGGCCGATGCCTCCGGCCCGAAGCACTTGGCCCTGAAGCTGACCCGCGCCAAGCTTGAGCAATTGATGGAAGACTTGCTGCAGCGGACCGTCGGTCCGGTGAAGCAGGCTTTGAGTGACGCCGGAATTGTCGGCGGATAAGATCGACGAAGTCGTTCTGGTCGGTGGTTCGACCCGCATTCCGCGGGTCGTGGAAATCGTCAAGGACCTCTTCAACGGCAAAGAGCCGCACAAGGGCGTGAACCCGGACGAAGTAGTCGCGGTTGGCGCGGCCATTCAGGGCGGCGTGTTGGGCGGCGAAGTGAAGGACATTCTGCTGCTCGACGTGACGCCGCTGTCGCTGGGCGTCGAAACCCTGGGCGGCGTGATGACCGTGCTGATCCCACGCAACACGACGATTCCGACGCGCAAATCGGAAACGTTCTCGACCGCCGCGGATAATCAGACCTTCGGTCGAGATCCACGTGCTGCAGGGCGAACGCCCGGTGGCCAGCGGAAACCGAACGCTGGGAAAATTCCATCTCGATCGGAATTCCTCCGGCCCCGCGCGGCGTGCCGCAAATCGAAGTGACGTTTGACATCGACGCCAACGGCATCTTGAACGTTTCGGCGAAAGATAACGCCACGCAGAAAGAACAGAAGATCACGATCACCGCCTCCACCGGCTTAAGCAAGGAAGAAGCCGAGCGCATGAAGAAGGAAGCCGATTCGCATGCGGCCGAAGACAAAGCGCAAGCTGGCGGAAGTCGAAGCGCGCAACCGCCTCGATAATCTGGTCTATCAGACCGAGAAAGTCGTCAAGGAAAACCGCGACAAGCTGGCCGAAGCCGGACGTGAAAGCGGCCGAAGACGCGATTGCCGAAGCGCGCACCGCGCTGAGCGGCAGCGATGTCGACAAGATGAACGCCGCCGTCGATAGCTTAACCAAGGCTTCGCACCACATCGCCGAGACGATGTACAAGGCGCAGCAAGCTTCCGGTGCGGCAGCAGGTGCCAGTGCTGACGGCGGCCCTCAAGCCGGTGGCGCAGGCTGCCAACAACACTCCCCCACAAGGCGACGTAGTCGACGCCGAGTTCGTGGATGTTGATGACTCCAAAAAGCCAAACTAAAACCGCGTAGCGGTTTCGATCAGGGGCGGGTCTGGGATCCGCCCCTCGTTTTGGCCGTCATCCTGAGGAGCGCAGCCACGAAGGATCTCAACCATGACGCGCTCTCCCAGCCGTTAAATCGAAGCGAGCTGCCGTTCGTAACGCTTGGCAACACCGTAAAATTATCGGCACACTAACTAATGGCTACCACGACCAAACAGGATTATTACGATCTCCTCGGAGTCGCCCGCAAGGCCCCGGTAAAAGACATCCGCGCCGCCTATCGCAAACTCGCGCGCAAATATCATCCCGACCTGAATCCCGGCGACAAATCGGCCGAAGAAAAATTCAAACAGATTCAGGAAGCCTACGAAGTTCTTTCCGACACCAAAAAGCGCCAGTTGTACGACCAGTTCGGGTTCAACACTCCCGGCCAGGGCGGACAACCGCCTCCTGGTTCGGGCGGCTACGGCTATGGCGGAAGCGCCCCCGATGACGTTCCCTTCGATTTCGGCGGTTTTGATTTCGGCGGCGGCGCGGGCTCTGGCAGCGGCACCAGTTTCCGCGATCTCTTCAGCCAGGTTTTCCGCGGCCAGGGTGGCGGCGCGCAACCGGGCCACGAACGTGAAGAAGGCACCGACCTCGAGTTCCAGATCGACATCACCTTCGCCGAGGCCATGAAAGGCGCGGTGAAAAAAATCAGCTTTACGCGCCTGGACACCTGCAATGTTTGCCATGGCTCGGGCGTGCAGCCCGGGCGATGAAAAAACCTGCCCCACGTGCGGCGGCTCGGGTCAGCGTCACCCAGGTCAGCGGCAAGATGAAATTTCAGGTCGCCTGCCAGCGCTGCGGCGGTACCGGCAAACTCCACACCGTTTGCAAGAATTGCGATGGTGAAGGCCGCGTGCCGCGCGTGGAATCGCTCGACGTGCGCATTCCTCCCGGCGCGCAGACCGGTTCGCGCGTACGCGTCGCCGCCCGTGGCAACTCCGGCTTACATGGCGGCCCTCCGGGCGATCTCTACATCGTCATGAAAGTCGAACCGCATCCGTTTTTTGAACGCCGCGGCGACGATCTCTATTCCGTCGTTCCGATCACCGTCACCGAAGCTTCGCTCGGCGCGAAGGTGGAAGTCCCCACGATCGACGGGCGCGCGCAGGTGCGCATTCCGCCCGGCACCAACAGCGGCAAAAAACTTCGGCTGCGTGAAAAAGGCGCGCCGTCGATTCGCCAGGCTGGGAAACGCGGCGACCAAATTATCGAAGTCCAAATCATCGTCCCCAAGCCGGAAGATGAACGCGTGCGCAATCTGTTGAAGGAACTCAGCAAACTCGATCCCGAAGATCCGCGCCGCGAAATTTTCGAGAAAGCGACGGTCTAAGCCGTCGCGTTGATTTCAGTTATGGCACCTGTAGCGGCCGGCTTCAGCCGGGCCGATTTTGACTTAACGTTTCAAGGCAAAAGGAAATCGCAGCATGGTCGCCAAAACACGCAAGAAAGCCAAAGCCGGCTACATGATCAGCGCGGTCGCGGAGATCTACAAACTCCATCCGCAAACGCTCCGCCTCTATGAGCGCGTCGGCCTGCTGAAACCCTCGCGTTCCCAAGGCAACACTCGCCTCTACACCGACGAAGACCTCGAGCGCCTCGAAGTGATCCTGAACCTCACCCGCGAACTCGGCGTCAATCTCGCCGGCATCGAAATCATTCTCAACATGCGCGACAAAATGTCCCAGATGCAATCGCAGATGGAAGCCTTCACCCACTTCGTGCGCAACGAAATGGCCCGCAACTTCAACGCCACCGACCAGCTTAAATCCCGCAACGCCATCGTCCGCACCGTCCCCCGCCAAGCCATCCGCGTCCAGAAATAATCCACCTCAAGAGATTCCAGCCCAAAGAGTCCGGCTCAAACCGCTCCACCGAGACGCTCGTCAGCCTGAGGAGCGCAGCGCCGAAGGATCTCAGCCAGTAAATCCGCCACCCAGCGCAAGCAGCGCACGCATCTCCGCACACTCACCCAAATTTCCACACCACCAAAAATTATGCACAATCCCCCACGCTTGCGCTCTCCTCGCGCCGCGCTTATTCTTCCTTCATGGCGCAGCCAGATTGTCCCCACTGTCAGGGCAGCGGATGGAAAGTAGTCGAGCGCACCGCAAAAGGCGCGCAGCCACTAGCCACCGACCGCCCCGGCGCTTCATCCCAGGGCGAACCCAAAATGGTCTGGGCCGTACCCTGCGATTGCACCACCGGCGACCGCACCGAACGCGCCCTCCAGCGCGCCCGCGTCCCCGAACGCTACCGCCATTGTGATTTCGAAAATTACGAGACCGACAACGAAATCGAGAACGTCACCGCGCGAGCAACTCGCCGCCTACAACCGCAGCCTCACGCAAGCCAAAGTGTTCGTCCAGCGTTTCGCCCAGGAATATTCTCCAGTGCCCGGCATGCAGAGTGAACACGGCATCCTGCTGATGGGTCCCTGCGGCGTGGGCAAAACGCATCTCGCCGTGTCGGCCCTGAAAACCATCGTCCTGCGCGGCCACAGCGGCCTCTTCTACGATTACCGTGAACTGCTGAAAGCGATTCAGGACAGTTACAATCCCGAAAATCAAGCCACCGAAATGAGCGTCCTCGAACCGGTGCTGAAAACCGAAATTCTGGTCCTCGACGACGTCGGCTCCAGCAAGCCTTCGCTCTGGGCCCTCGAAACCGTCGGCCATGTCCTCAACACGCGCTACAACGAAAAACGCGTCACCCTGCTCACCACCAATTTTCTCGATACCGACGCGCCCAGCGCCAACCCTTCGCTGCAATCGCCGCGCGTAGCTGGCCTGCGCAGTCCCACCGTGGAAGATTCGCTCACCGAACGCGTCGGCAAGCGCATTCGCTCCCGCCTCTACGAAATGTGCCGCACTCTCGAAATCCACGCACCCGACTACCGCAAGGAAATCCGCCACGCCGGCCGCGTCCGGTCCTGAGCCCGTTCGTCAATTCTTGATGTAATTCCCTTGAAAATCCTGCGCTGCTGACGAATTTTCACAATATTGTTTCGCGCCATGGTTTGGTTGACAACCCGCGAATCGGGCGGGTATCATCCCTGTGTTAGAAACGCTCGAGCCTGAGCGTTCTATCCCCTTCATTGCTCCAAACCCAGCGGGTGGAGTAACCGATAATCGAACTATCGGCAAACAGGGCACGAATCCGCACGGAGGCCGCTCCCAATGTCACCCGAACTCGACCCAAATCATTCAACCGCGTCCGCAGAAGCTGTAGAGCACGAATCGTCTGCCGAAAATTCCTCACCGAGCGCTGATTCCCGAATTGCCGCATCGGCGGGATCAACCAGCTCCGGCGCAGCCACGGCCGTAGCGCGCGCGCCCCAGATTCATACCGAATCTCCGATCGACGCTCCTCCCGCTTCTGCAGATTCGCTGAGCGCAGAAAGTTCCGCTCCCCAGGTCGCCGCACCTATCGCGGAGGCGTCCGCCGTCGCCGCGCCGGCAGCCTCGCCCGCACCCATCGTCTTCCCCGTCTCGCTCGACGCTCCGACCGAAGCACTGACTCCGGTAGCCGACGAACCGGTCGCCGCGTCCAGCACGATCGAAACTCCCGCGATTGCTACCAACGACACTACCGCGACGGAGATCGCGCCTGACGTAACCACCGACGCGACCGCCGAAGCCGGCGAGTCCAACGAAACGATGGACCAGTTGCATGAAGCAGTTTCGACGCCCCGGAGCCCGTCGCTGCCGAAGGCGAAATTTTTGACGGCCGCGTCCTGGCCGTTACCGATGCGGGAGTGGTCGTGGACGTCGGCGGAAAATTCGAAGGCCTGGTCCCGGCGCAGGAATTTCTGGATTCCGGCAGCCCGATCGAATTCGGCGAAGGCCAAACGATTGAAGTCGAGCGATTGCACGAACAGAAAGATGGCTACGTGCTTCTGTCTCACGTGCGCGCGCATCGCCGCCGCGTCTGGGAGCGCATCGAGAAAGCGTACCGCGAACACACGACGATCAAGGGCAAAGTCACCGAGCGCATCAAGGGCGGCCTGGTGGTCGATATCGGCGTGCGCTCGTTCCTGCCGGCTTCGCAGATTGAATTGCGTCCGGTGCACGATCTCGACGCGTGGAAAGACCAAGACATCGAAGTGCGCGTGCTGAAGCTGAATCGCAAGCGCGGCAATGTGGTCGTGAGCCGCCGCGCGATTCTGGAAGAAGAGCAAAAAGCCAAGCGCGACACGCTGATGGGTTCGCTGGCCGAAGGCACGGTCGTCACGGGCAAAGTGAAAAACGTCACCGACTACGGCGTGTTCGTGGATCTCGGCGGCATGGACGGCCTGCTGCACGTCAGCGATCTGGTCTGGGGACGCGTTCCGCACCCGTCCTCCATCGTGAAAGCCGGCGACGATCTCGAAGTGCAGATGCTGAAGTTCGATAAGGAAAAGCAGCGCATTTCGCTGGGCCGCAAGCAACTGCTGCCCGATCCCTGGGCGACGGTGCCGGAACGTTTTCCGGTGGGCACGCGCGTGCACGGGAAAGTCGTGGGCGTCACGGATTACGGCGCGTTCGTGCAGATCGAGCCGGGCGTCGAAGGCTTGGTGCACGTCAGCGAAATGAGCTGGTCGAAGCGCACCAAGCATCCCGTCGAAGATCGTGAAGGTCGGCGACGAAGTCGACGTGGTCGTGCTGGAAGTGAAGACCGACCAGCGCCGCATTTCGCTGGGCCTGAAGCAAACGCTAGCCCGATCCGTGGGAAGCGGCGGCGGAAAAGTATCCGGTGGGCACGATTGTCACCGGACGCATTCGCAACCTCGCGGACTTCGGCGCGTTCGTCGAAATCGAAGAGGGCATGGAAGGCCTGATCCACATCAGCGACGTGAGCTGGACCGAGCGCATCAAGCATCCCAGCGAGAAATTCAAGAAGGGCGATACGGTCGAAGCGAAAGTGCTGAAAGTGGACTCGCAGAACCGGCGGCTCTCGCTCGGCATCAAGCAGGTGAAAGATATCTGGGCCGATTGGTTCACGCGCGCACAAGATCGGCGAAGTGGTGAAAGGTAAAGTTGCGCGCACCACGGACTTCGGCGCGTTCGTCGAACTGGCCGAGGGCATCGAGGCGCTCTGCCACGTTTCGGAAATCGAAGAACGCGCCCGAAGGCGATCGGACAAGGCGATCGCGACAGACGCGAAGCAAGGCAAGCGGCGCGTGGCGCTCGCGTGACCGCCGTGCTGACGACCGGCAACGAATACGATTTCAAGATTCTGCGGCTCGAGCCCGAGCAGCACAAGATCAGCCTGAGCTATCGCGCGGCGCAGAAGCAGGTCGGAGCGGCAGGAGATCGAAACGTTTAAGTCCGCCGTCACTCGCTCGCGAAATCTTCGCCCACCGCCACGATTGGCGACGCGATTATGGCGAAACGGCAGTCGGCCTTAAGCGGGCTCGGCATCTCAGACCAGCACAATTTCGGATCGTTCGCCGGTACGGGCGCGTGCCTGGCGGCACGATTTTCCTCACGAAAGTCATTTACCTTGCGCTAGATTGATGATATTCAAGGACATGCGTTGCCCCGCCCCAGCGCGACTGCGGCACCGCAGTTCATACGATTATCTTAACGAGGAGACTCTCACCCATGGCAGACGCGCTGCCGGAGAGCACGCGCATCAAAGAACACACCATGACCAAGGCGGAACTCGTCGAAGAGGTCACGCGCGTTACCGAACTGCCGCGCAAGGAATCCGAAGCGGTGGTCGAAACGATTTTCGAGAGCATCATCGCGCGCGCTGCAGGCCGACGACAAGATCGAGATCCGCGGCTTTGGCAGTTTCCGCACGCGCCAGCGCCGCGGCCGCACCGGCCGCAACCCCAAGACCGGCGCGAAAGTCGAAGTGCCGCCGAAGAAAATTCCCTACTTCAAACCCAGCAAGGAACTGAAAGACTACGTCAACAATCCGCGCCGCGGCCGCCGCCCACGGCTCGCACGAACCTCACGGCCCGCAGAGCTGAGCGGTCATGGATTATCTGTGGACGCCGTGGCGGTACCGCTACATCGCCGACGCCACCAAAGATGAAGGCTGCGTGTTTTGCGACGCCGTCGCCATCAACAACGATCCCGAAGCGCTCATCGTCTTTCGCGGCGCCAAAAACTTCATCATCCTCAACCGCTATCCTTACACTTGCGGACATGTGATGGTCGTCCCCTATGAGCACTCCGCCGATCTGCCGGCTACCGAACCCGACACGCTCGCCGAAATGATGGTGCTGGCCCAGCGCGTCCAAGCTCGCCCTCGAAAAAACCTATCATCCTCAGGGATACAACCTCGGCATGAACCTGGGCCGCGCCGCCGGCGCCGGTGTCACCGGCCACCTCCACCTCCACGTCCTCCCGCGCTGGTCCGGCGACTCCAATTTCATGACCGTAGTAGGCGAAACGCGCGTCGAACCCGAAGACTTATCCACCACCTACGAAAAGCTCCACGCCGCGCTGAAGTCTTAAATCTTGCCACTTGACTTATCTGTTACCGTGGCGAGAATCCGCACCATTAGCCTGTCCATACCTCCGTCGATGTTTGAATATTCTCGACCACAGGTCCCAAGCCTCAGAGTCCGGCGAGAACGGCTACATCCAGCCTAATTTCAATCACGGTCTTCGCATTTGGTGGGCGTTTTTCTGGCCTTCCGCTATCGCGTCCGGAGTCCTCGTATTTCTCGCCATCGCCTGGATCTACTATTCCTATGAGCACTCTTATGTCTCCGGCTCGTTGCTTCGCCATTTTCGGACT
This sequence comes from uncultured Acidobacteriota bacterium, assembly GCA_963737765.1. Classification (GTDB taxonomy): domain Bacteria; phylum Acidobacteriota; class Terriglobia; order Acidiferrales; family UBA7541; genus Palsa-295. The sequence goes on along the minus strand of CAVTTY010000008.1, from coordinate 370,281 downwards.
GTCGCTCCCTTATATTCGTGAGCTACACCGTTGCCTTCTTTGTCATGTATTACATTCTTCGCAAGAACTTTCGTCATTTTCGCATCGGCCTGCTGTCCAATTTCGGCGGTGAGGGTGCCCAATCGCTCGTGCCTACCTTCAACGCACCGCTCCAATTTGGTTTAACTATTCTTGGCGGACCTTCGTTATCCGCCTGATCGTTAGCTTCGTAGCTGCCATTCCGACTGGCATGCTTGCCGGGAATTTTCACCCGGGTGCCCGTTGTCCAGGCTTTCGTGAATCTTATGGCGGGCGTCCGAGTCGATGGCGCGGCCGGCTTATTCGTCATTTACAACAATATTCTCGATGAAGATTTCGCCGATTTTCGGGTCGCCTCCTGCCCCGCACGCCTCCGGAGTCCTGCCGCCAACATTGTCTTACCAGCTCAACCCCTTCCTCCGCAACCTCCAGTCCTAACTAGGGCCGCCGCCCCTCTCGTTCTGCGTTTCCTGTCTGATTCAGCAGAGGCGATCCGGTCAACTTCCAAACCGAAGTCAGGAAGGAGGTGAAGATCGGTACTTTCGGGCCCGAAGCTGTCCGTCCTGGCCCTTCCTCAATTCGGGTTCCTCCGGATACCATGGGATTGCGGAGATTTCCTTGAACCTCGAACTCACTGAAGAACAACAACTCCTCCAAAAAAGCGTCCGTGACTTCGCCGAAGCCGAGGTCAAACCCCTCGCCCGCGAAAATGACGAAAAAGGCAAATTTCCCCGCGAACTTTTTCAAAAAGCCGCCGAGCTTGGCCTCACTGGCGTGGCCATTCCCGAAGCCGAAGGCGGCGCGGGCATGGACCATATCAGCTACGCGATCGTCATTGAAGAAATCTCCCGCGTCTGCGCCTCCACCGGCGTGATTCTCTCCGCCCAAAATTCACTGTACGGCGCCCCAATCCACCATTTCGGCACCGAAGACCAAAAGAAAAAATTCCTCATCCCCTTCGCGCGCGGCGAAAAAATCGGCTGCTTCGCGCTCACCGAGCCGCAAGCCGGCTCGAACGCCGCCGCGCTCGCCACGAAAGCAGTCCTGAAAGACGGCAAGTACGTCATCAACGGCACCAAAGCCTGGATCACCAACGGCGGCGCTGCCGATGCCGCCATCGTCTACGTCAACACCCAGCCGGAAAAAGGCGAAAAAGGCATCACCGCGCTCGTCGTCGAGAAGGGAACTCCCGGTTTCTCCGTCGGCAAAGAAGAAAAGAAATTGGGCATCAACGCCACCGCCTGCACCGAACTTTCCTTCAGCGATTGCGAAGTTCCGGAATCAAATCGCATCGGCAAAGAAGGCGAAGGCTACAAGATCGCGCTCGCCACGCTCGATGGCGGCCGCATTGGCATCGCCGCCCAAGCCATCGGAATCGCCCAGGGCGCCTTCGAAGCCGCCCTCGCCTACGCCAAGCAGCGCCAGGCCTTCGGCCATCCCATCGCCGATTTTCAGGCCATTCAGTTCATGCTCGCGGACATGTCCACCGAAATCGATGCCGCCCGCTTGCTCGCCCGCCGTGCCGCCTGGAAGCAGGACACCGGCCAGCGGTTTTCCATGGAAGCCGCCATGGCTAAACTATTCTCGAGCGAAATGTCCACGCGCGTCACCCACAAAGCCATCCAGATTCACGGCGGCTACGGTTACAGCCGCGAATATCCTGTCGAACGCAACTACCGCGACGCTCGCATCACCGAAATCTACGAAGGCACGAGTGAGATTCAGCGCCTGATCATCGCCTCCTGGGTCCTAAAATTGTATTGACATACTAGTAACTACTGTGCTATGGTTTCTAAAGTGTGTAACTCCGAACAATTCGCCTCCGGCACCTGCAAGTGCCGCCGGGCGGCGCAGTAAAGCTCAATTTCCCTCCCGCGACAGTCCTCGCCCGAATTTCTAACAGCAACAGACCCCAATTCAAAAAACCGCTAAACCATTCAAAACAAAGGGAAATTTTATTTCTAACCGCAACAAAAACGCCGTTTGGCGCTTTCGCCGCTCATCCCGAACCGATTTCTTGCGCGGCAGTCTACCGTTGTATTCTTGAGCCCATGCTGGAGCTCGATGTCTCCCTCCCGTTTTTTCCGGAATTCGACGCCGACTTTTTCGCGGCGCTTCCGGCCCGCCCGGGCGTGATCTTGCTCGAAATGAAGGCCCCCAAAGCCGAGCCGTATCTGGCGCGAACCGCGGATATTCTCCGTGCGGCAGAACGCCTGCTTTCTCCTCCCGAATCCGGATCGAAACGCCTGAATCTTCGTGAAGTTGTAGGAAATATTCGCTATCGCGTGACCGGTTCGAAATTCGAACAGTCTTTACTTCACTACGAAAACGCTCGCGCCATCTTCCCGCAACGCTACCGAACTCTCGCTCGCATCCGTCCGCCTGCCATGTTGAAGGTGAATTTGCGCAATCCCTATCCGCGCTGCTACGTCACCCGCCAGATTCGCGCGGACGAAGGTTTTTACTTTGGTCCGTTCCCGTCACGGCGTTTCGCCGAAGACTTCAGCGAAGGTTTTCTGGACCTGTTCAAAACCCGCCGCTGCCAGATCAAAATCCGCCGCGATCCCGATTTTCCCGGTTGCATTTATTCCGAAATGAAAATGTGTCTGGCTCCCTGTTTCGCAGGCTGCACCAAAGAGGAATACGACCGCGAAGTCGGCCACCTGCTCGAAGGCCTTTCCGGTCAAGGTGCGGTCTTGACCGCGCGTCTCGAACGCGAGCGCGAAGCGGCCAGCGATTCGCTCGATTTCGAGCGAGCCGCCGCGCTCCACAAGCGCCTCGAAAAAGTTGAACAAGCCTTGCGCGGGATTCCGGATATTGCCCGGCGGGTTGAGCATCTTGACGCCGTGATTCTTGCAGCGCGGCGCCGATCCTCAATCTGATCACCGTTTTCCCGCTGCACGCGGGCTCTCTCATCGATCCGTTTCACCTCCACTTCGGCGACATCAGCGAGCCGCGTTCCGTCGAAGCCACGCTGCGTAGCCGCCTTCGAACCTCTCGTGATGCTTTTGTATCCGCGCCCGCGCCAGGAATGAGCAGGAAGAACAGAAAGGACCTGCAAAGGAAGCCTGGCCTCGAGTGAAGTTTTGCAACGAGGCTTGTTCGATGCGCCGAAGCCAGATTTGAGCGAAGCCACAGAAAAAGAACTTTCTGAAACCTTGCGCCGCCAATATGGCCTGCTCGCCGCTCCGCCGTTTCATCTCCGAACATCTCTCGCTGGTCTCACGCTGGTTTTATTCGAAGCCGCGGGATGGAGAAATTCTGTTTCGCACCGGCGACTGGCCCTATCGCCGGATTCTCCGCGCCTGTGCCAGGCTCCTCAATCCACATGAGAAAAATTTAACTCCACCATCCCCGTCGCAGCCGCCGCAACCATGACCCCCAAAACCAATCCAGTTCGTTCCGTTTGCGTCGTACACTTCTAACGATGGCCACCCCCGCTCCCATCGCTGCGAATAGCCCGGATCCTTCCCCTCGCTCGCGTTTTCGCGATATGGTGCGGTCGCTGCGTCACCGCAATTTCCAGTTGTTCTTCAGCGGCCAACTGATCTCGCTGATCGGTACCTGGATGCAGACCATCGCCCAAGCCTGGCTCGTCTACCGCATCACCGGTTCCTCGCTACTGCTCGGCGTCGTCGGTTTCGCCGGCCAGATTCCCATTTTTATTCTTTCGCCGCTCGGCGGTCTCGCCGCCGACCGCTGGAACCGCCACAAGATCGTGATCGGCACCCAAGTTGCCTCCATGCTGCTCGCGTTCATTCTTGCCGCGCTCACTCTCTTGCACATCGTGAAAACCTGGGAAATCATCACGCTGGCCGCGCTGCTCGGAGCGGTGAACGCCTTCGATATTCCTGGCCGGCAATCATTCCTGATCGAAATGGTTTCGCGCGATGATTTGATGAATGCGATCGCCCTGAATTCTTCTATGTTCAATGGCGCGCGCGTCATCGGCCCGGCCATCGCCGGAATTCTGGTATCGAGAATCGGGGAAGGCTGGTGCTTTTTCGCCAACGGAGCGAGCTACATCGCGGTCATCGCCGGCCTGCTGATGATGAAATTGCCCCCGCATTATCCCGTGCCGGCCGGCACTTCTCCCTTCGAGCACATTGCTGAAGGCTTCCGCTACATTCAGCGCACCGCGCCGATTCTGGCCTTGATCACGCTGATCGGAATCGTCAGCCTTGTGGCTGTTCCGTATTCCGTGCTCATGCCGATTTTTGCCGACCAGATCCTGCATCGCGGCGCGCATGGTCTGGGAATTCTGATGGGTTCGGCCGGAGTTGGAGCATTGCTCGGCGCTTTAACTCTAGCCAGCCGCCGCGGCGTTAAAGGCCTGGGCACCGTGGTCGGCTACGCGGCCATGGCGTTCGGCATTTCGTTAGTTCTTTTCGCGTTCTCGAAAATCTTCTGGCTCTCGGTAATTTTATTGGTGCCAGTCGGCTATGGCGTGATGCTCCAGATGTCCAGCTCCAATACCTTGATCCAAGCCATGGTTCCGGATGAACTGCGCGGCCGCGCCATGGCCATGTACACCATGATGTTCATGGGCATGGCCCCCATCGGGTCCCTGCTTTCCGGCTTGTTCGCCGACTGGATCGGCGCGCCGCTCACGGTCGCCATCGGCGGCGTCGGTGCCGTCGGCGGCGCAATTTATTTTCTGCGACGTTTGCCGTCGCTCCGATTCGAGGCCCATCAACTGCTCGATGCCCAGGGTTTGGTCGCTGCCGAAGCGCCAGAAGAAGTGGCCGCGCGAGGTGTTTCGTGAACATCGCGCCTCGCTTCGCCCGCTGTATGGTCTGGTATACTCCGCGTTTGTTCGTCATCTTGTGACCGAAGAGGGAAGTGTATGTCGTCAACTGCACCAAGCGGTGAAGAGCGCAAAACAGGTTCCGCGACGGCGGATGGGACCTTGCGCTACGCGGCGCGATTTCAAGGGCGTGCCGCTGCCGGCCATTTTCGCGAGATCCGCGGCGGGCTGGTTCTTTCTTCCATCGGAATTGGAACCTATCTAGGCGAGCCCGACGATGCCACCGATCGCGCCTACACCGACGCGGTAGTTGCAGCCGTTGAGAGCGGAATCAATGTCGTCGATTCCGCCATCAATTACCGTTTTCAACGCAGCGAACGCGCCATCGGTGCCGCGTTAAAAGATCTTTTCGCCAAAGGCTACTCGCGCGACGAAATTGTACTGTGCACTAAAGCTGGTTTCTTGACGCCTGACGGTGAAATGCCCGCCGATCCAAATTCCTATTTCTCGCGCGAATTTCTGGAACGTGGCATTTTCACCACCGACGACATCGCGGCTGGTTGTCACTGCCTGGCGCCCGGTTATCTGTCCGACCAACTGGAGCGCAGCCGCCGAAATCTGGGCGTCGCGACGATCGATGTCTTCTATCTGCATAATCCCGAAACCCAGCTCAGTGAAGTTTCTCTGGAAGTTTTTCGTGCGCGGATTCGCGAAGCGTTCTTGTTCCTCGAATCCGCAGTAGCCTCGAAAGCGATTCGCGCTTACGGCTTGGCCACTTGGAATTCATTCCGCGACGACCCCAAGGCCAACGGTTATCTTTCGTTGAAGGAGATGGCAGACATTGCCCGGGATGTCGCCGGAGACGATCACCATTTTCGTTTTGTGCAGCTGCCCTTCAACATCGCGATGCCGGAAGCCCTAACTCGACCGAATCAGATGATCGACGGGAAATTAGTGCCGATGGTGCAAGCGGCGCGAGCCTTGAATATCGCGCTGGTCACCAGCGCCGCATTGCTGCAAGGTCAGCTGACCAAGAATTTGCCGCCGTTCATTCGCGCCGCGCTGGGCCTTCAGGATAATTCGTCGCTCGCGCTGCAGTTCGCCAGATCGGTGCCGGGGTTGACGACCGCGCTGGTGGGCATGAGCAACGTGGCACACGTAAAAGCGAACGCGCAACTCGTGGCTGTCGAACCGGCGTCACGCGAGCAATTTTTGAAATTGTTCGAGGCCAAACACTAGCGTGGGACTAAAGGTTCAGCCCGAATGTTCTGCTTCCCTCGGATGGCGCACGTCCAGCCACTCGTTGATCGCGCTCGCGACTTTGTCGAGCTGGCCGGTAAAAAAATGATCCGCGCCGTCCACGATCACTAACTTCTTTGGTTCCGGCACGGTCGCGAACAGCGCTTCGATATTTTCGCGCGAGCCGAATTCGTCGTTGCCGCCTTGCACGAAAAGTTTCGGTTTCGCGCACTCCGCCAAATATTTCATCCCGGATCGATTCGCCGGAATTCCCAGCCCGATCAAATCGGTCACGCGCGCATCACCGCAGCCCACGCGCAATCCGACCCAGGAGCCGAAGCTAAATCCCGCAAGGAGCAAATTGCTATCTGGATACTGTCCAGCCAGGTAGTCCAACGCTGCCCGAACATCCTCGCGTTCGCCTTTGCCGTCGTCGTGAACTCCCTCGCTCAAACCTGTGCCGCGAAAATTAAACCGCAGCACCGGAATCCCGCGTAGATGCAGGGCTTTCGCCGCCTGATACACAACTTTGTTGTGCATGGTCCCCGAGAAAAGCGGATGAGGATGGCAGACCACCGCTGCGAGCGGCGGATTCTCCGACGCGGTCGTCCACAGCAGCGACTCCAGCCGACCGGCTGGTCCATCGATGAAAATGTTGCGATGAAATATTTCGGTCATGAATTCAGGATAAGCCCAACCACAAAATCACCGACGGGTTTCAGGATCCTGCGAATCTTGTGTGGAATCGTCAGGCCTTCGGTGGGACGTCCCAGCACACCGAAATAAAGCTGAGCATTCCGCTTTTCCCGACTGCTGGGTCGGACTGCGGCGCGGGGCCCGGGTTGACCGGCGCAGCTTCCACTCTCACGACCCGCGCGCGCATTTCTCCGGCGCGTTCCCATTCGCCCCAGGGGATCTTGGCCAGAATCGCGTCTCCCCGGTTGTATATGTGCGCCGATTCGAAGCGCGCGCCCGCACGCGAGATGTCGTGCGTCATCGATTCTTCGGGCCACGGCGACCCTGCCACGCGCACGAACATGGGAATCGCGAAGGTAATGCGCGAACAACTTCGCCGTTCCTTGTTCTGCGGGCGTACCCCATTTCGAGGTGGTAATTCCAGTTGCAGCGAGACGTCATACCCGCGCTGCGAATTCTGCTCCACGCGCATCACGCGCGCGGGAGTTTCTGGCTGTGCCGCTGCCGAAAGATTCGAGTCGAACGGGAATGTCACCCAGACCCGGGAGCCGACTTCGCAGGATTCGCTGCGGGGCACGCGGACTCCATCGCGCGAGGCGTCAATCGTGCGGGTGATTTCCATGCGCATGCCCAGCGGTCCGCGCCAGCGAATTCGAGTCGGCATCTGCAACTGGGCGCGCGGATGCTTGCGCATTTCGACGAACGTGTTGGCGGCAAGCTGACTCACAGCGGCCTATCGTAGCCGCACCCGCAGACCACGTCAAACCGGCGAAAGCTGTACTCGCGCAACGGCCTGTGGATTTTAAACCCATTGCACGCAGGCCGTAGCAGTGGTAGCGTGACGCCAATGCAGACCCAGTCCGAGGGCAGGAGGGTCGATGGACAACGCCGTTGAACGACGTGGAGCACGGCGATTCTCGATGATGCTGCCGCTGAAGGTCCGGTTCTCGAAGGACGATAATCTTCTCGAAAAACACGGCGAGACTCGCGATGTGAGCTTTCGGGGGCTCTACTTCACAACCGACGGCGGCCTGGAAGCGGGTGCCTCCATTGAATTTGTTCTTACTCTTCCGCAGCAGATCACTCTGGCCGGGGACGTGCACATCCGCTGTTACGCCCGCGTCTTACGCGTCGAACCCCAGGACAAAAATCGCGGAGTCGCCGCGCGCATCGACCGCTACGAATTTTTGCCCGCCACTACCTGACGGACTCGCCGAAACAGAGTAAAATTTGATCTCCGTCGCATGGGGGACGCATGTACCACTACGACCCGAAACTGGCGCTCGATGAATTGCGCGATGACGCTGTACTTCCGCATCCCGTTCACTTGCGCGACATGATCTTGCGGAACAAGCTTGATCCAACCACCGCGCTCGAACTGAACCGTGAATTTCAGGATTACCTGACGGCTTTTGGCGAAGTGCAGAAGACAGCGCGGGGGATTCTGGAGAAGCTGGCCACCGGCACGCGTAAAGCCGGCAGCCCATAAGTAACGGCAGAGCATAGAAATCCTAAAAGAGGCTGAGTTCAGACCGAACGCATGGCACGTCAGACCCTGTTAATCGACGCGGACGATACGCTCTGGGAAAATAATATTTTCTTTGAGAAATCGATCGATCAGTTCGTTACGCAGCTCGAGCATCTGGGCTACACCCGCGAGTATATCCGCCACATCTTGAACGAAACCGAAAAACGAAACATCCGCCAGCACGGTTACGGAGTGCGCAGCTTTCGGCGGTCGCTGGAAGAAACCTACCTGAAGCTGGCCGGCAATGCGGCCCGCCGCGAGATCGTGCAAGAAATCGAGCGTCTGGCCGTGGAGCTCGAGGCGACTCCTCCGCACATCATGGATGGGGTGCCCGAAACGCTGGCGTACCTTGCCAAGCACCACCGGCTGGTGCTGCTGACCAAGGGAGAAGCGGCGGAGCAAGCCGCGAAGGTGGAGCGTTCCGGCCTGCAGTCTTATTTTGATGCGATCGAAATCGTCATCGAAAAAGATGCGGCGGTATACGAACGCATGATCGAGCAATTCAAAATTGTGAAAACTCAGGGATGGATGGTGGGGAACAGTCCGCGCAGCGACATCAATCCGGCTCTACAGATTGGCCTCAACGCGGTATTCGTGCCGCACTCGAATACCTGGCACCTGGAACACGCTGAACTCGAAAGCGGGACGGGCAAACTACTTATCCTGACGAGTTTTCGCGAACTACGTTCCCACTTCTAGTTTCGCCGTTTCAAAACTACGTTTTTATTGATCAGGTCTGCGGAAGTGGAAGGGAATGTGGACCACTGCTTCCAGGTCCACGGGCTGGCCGTCTCGCGCACCGGGCCGGAATACCCACCGCGATAAAGCGTCCATCGAATTCTTGTCCAGCTGCGGGTCGATACCACGGACAAGCTGAATACTGTCCACCGTTCCATCTTTGCGGATGATTGCGTAGAGCACCACGTCGCCATCGACCTTTTCTTTGATCAGGGTCTGCGGATACTTCGGATCGACTTTGCGTTCGGGCTCGGGCCCCGAGAGCTTTCCTTTGGGCTTGTTGTAGGGTTGATCGCCTTCGTCCAGTTGGGCGAAACTCATAATCCAGTTTCCGCTGAAGCTGGTCAGGTTCGGCATGTTGATATGGAGGGTGTAAACCTCTTTGCCCGAGAGGATTTTTTCCGGTGCCAGGTTGGGATCGATCGGTCCGATCACCGAAGGGCCTTTGTGCACGACGGGAGGCGCATCCGCCGGGTTCGCCGGCTTGAGTACAAATTTATTATTCGAACGTCCCGCTGGGGCAATGCCTCCAGTCGAATGCGAGCCGCCGCTGATACTCACCGCGGCAGGCAACCCTGCGCCATTCGCCGCGGAATTTTTTCCGCTGCCGCCGATGCTGGATTCTCCGCCCGCTGCTCCGCCATTTTCATTCGATCCGTGATCAACCCCGCCGGGACTGCCCGGCTGCTTTCCGTCCGGCGAAATCGCGACGCGTGCCGATAGATTTCCCTGCGGCACGGAGATCTCCGGCGCGGGTGGTCCGGGATTCGCCGAGATTGCGATCAAGCGATGCAAACTCGCGTCGCCGGAGGCGGCGCCAACTTCTGGTGCGGCAACGTTGTCGGTCTGTTTCGTTTGCCGTTCGGCGGCTTTGGAAGTTGCGCTCATGGCCAGGCGCGGCTGAGGGTTGACCACCGGGGCAGCGGCGATATTCAACTCCGCCGGAATTTTTTCCTGATTGGTGACGTCTGGCGCGGCCAAGTCCTTAGTGACGCGATTCTGCCGTTGCGGCGCCGCGGCGGAATCCATGCGGAGATTCGGTTTTGGCGGCGCCGGGGCGGCGGCCCATTCCGCGATATTGGGTAAAGGAGTCTCAATCTTCGGAGGGGTCGGAAGCGCGTCCGGCTGGATCAACGTTTGCCGCGGATGGTTCACGCGCACCGGCTCCGAAAGAATGGTTTGGCGGGGATGAAATGCGTCGGCTCCCTTCTGGGGCAGAGGTTTCGCCGGATCGCCTTTGGGACTTGGTTTCGGCGCGTTTCCCGGCAACGAAATCGGTGGCAAATCTTGCGGGTTGGTCCAAGTCAATTCGATTCGGGGAAGCTCAAGGTCAGGCGGTTTGCTTTCGAGAAAATGCCAGATGGGGAGGAAGAGCAACCCGACCAGGGCCACGTGCCAGAGAACGGAGCCGCCGAAAGCTTTGCCCGGAACTTTATTTTCGATCCATTCGACGCGCAAATCCGAATCGGCCGGCAACTCGGCGGGACTTGGCGCCTTCGAGCCATCGAAATAATTTCGCAGGCTCGAACGAAACTCGTTCCAGGGCGAGCCCCAGTCGACGCCGAGATCCAGCCGAGGCAGCCGCGAATGCGACGGCAGTTCGACGAACTCCTCGACAACCGGCTCTGGTTCGCGCTCACGTTGCATAACAGGTTGCATAAAGGTCCCGACATTATACCCGACCAAGTAGGATGCGCTGAGGCTAGGCTGCGGCTGCCAGGCGAAAGAAACTCAAAGATGCGTCGCCCTGCTCGAGGACGCGGGTTCGTTCCAGCCGATCAAATCTCATCGGAAGTCTGGTTTTGAAATAGTGCTCCACGATGACCACGCCGCGAGCGGCGATGAGATCCGAGCCATCGAGGAAATCCAGCACCCGCGTAGTACTCCTCGGTTTTTTCGTAGGGCGGGTCGACGAAGATGAAGTCCGCGACGGTCTGGCGGCTGGCAATTTTCTCGAGGCCGGCGATTACGTCGGCGTGGATCAGTTCAGCATTCTGAATTTCGAGGGATTCGAGATTCCGGTTAATGAGCTGCACCGCTTTTCCATACGATTCCAAAAAAATTGCTTCGGAGGCCCCGCGGCTGAGCGCTTCGATGCCCATGGCGCCGGTGCCGGCGAAGGCGTCGATGAAGAGCGAGCCTTCGATTGCCGGACCAAGAACATTGAAAAACGTTTCGCGCAACCGGTCGCTGGTGGGCCGGAGTTTGAGCACACCCGGTCCTTTCAATACGCGGCTGCGATATTTACCGGCGATCACCCGCATAATTTATCCCACGGAAGCCAGATGGTAGCGTTTGCGCCACGCGGGACTGAGCGCTTCGAGCTTGGCAATCACTTCTGCGGCGCGTTCCGGTTTTTCCGCCAGCGTGAACGCTTCGCGGCGGGCCAACTCCAGGATTTCGCGATCTCGCAGCGGCTGGGCCACCGAGAATGCCGCATCGCCATGCTGGCGGGTGCCAAAAAATTCGCCGGGCCCGCGCTGCTTCAAATCCTGCTCGGCGATCTCAAACCCGTTGGACGTGGCGACCATGGTTTCGATTCGCGCGAGGGCCTCGCCGGTTATTTTTTTGCGCGCGACCAGGATGCAATACGATTTCGCGGTTCCGCGACCGATTCTGCCACGCAGCTGGTGCAATTGTGCCAAGCCGAAGCGATCGGCGTGCTCGACGACCATCACCGTGGCGTTGGGAACGTCGACGCCTACTTCGATTACCGTCGTCGCCACCAAAATCTGAATCTCGTTTTTTCGAAACTTTTCCATCACCGCTTCTTTTTCTTCAGTTTTCAGACGGCCATGCAGCAAGCCCACGCGAAGCTGAGGGAACACCGCTTTCGCCAGGCGCTCGTATTCCGCGGTGGCGGCTTTGAGCTCCTGCTTCGATTCTTCAATCACTGGATAGACCACGTAGGCCTGCCGTCCGGCGGCGATTTCGCGGCCGACAAACTGCCAGACTCCCGCGAGCTTGCTTTCGTCGGCCCAGCGGGTTTCGATGGGCGTGCGCCCCGGCGGCATTTCGTCGATCACCGAAATTTCAAGATCGCCGTACAGCGTCAGCGCCAGTGTGCGCGGAATGGGCGTGGCGGTCATGACCAGCACGTGCGGCGACGCGCCTTTATCCATCAGTCTTTTTCGTTGCAGGACGCCGAAGCGGTGTTGCTCGTCGATGATGACCAGACCGAGCTTCTTAAACGCCACTGGATTCTCGATCAGCGCGTGCGTGCCCACCACGATTTGCGCTTCGCCGCTTTCCACGCGGGCCAGCGCTTCGTTTTTCACGGATTGCTTGCGGCCACTGACGATCAATTCGACGCCGTAGCCTACACCTTTGAAAATGCGGCTGGCGGAAAAATAATGCTGCGCCGCGAGGATTTCGGTGGGCGCCATCAGCGCCACCTGATAGCCGTTCTCGATGGCGATGGTCGCGGCTTCCAGGGCGACAATGGTTTTGCCACTGCCGACGTCGCCCTCGAGCAAGCGGTGCATGGGGTACGATTTTTCCAAATCGCTGGCGATTTCCACCAGCACACGCTTCTGCGCCGCCGTGGGTTTGAACGGCAGAATCCGCTTCAAAGCCTCGCGGACTTTGTCTTCGCGAATGCGCATGGCGATCCCGCGTTGGTGGTGCGCACTGTTGCGCCGCAGCGCGAGCGCCAGCTGGTAATAGAAGAAATCCTCAAAAATCAGCCGAATCTGCGCGGGGCTGCGGAATTGATTCAGGAGTTCGACATTTTCGTCTTTGGAAGGGAAATGGGCCTGAATCACCGCGTCGCGGCGGGACGGGAAGCGATAGCGTTCCAGAATATCCGGCGGCAGAGCATCCGGAATGTCGCCCTCGAAATTGAGGAGCACGCCGTAAATGATGCGCCGCAACATCCGCGAGCTGATTCCGCCGAGTGCTTCGTAAATCGGCACGATGCGGCCGACTTCGGTGGAATCCCCAGCCGAGCCTTCGAGATCGCCCACCAATTCCATCTGGGGGTTGACCATTTCCCTGCGGCCAAACCGATAGAGGTCCTGCTCCACTTTTCCGTGCAGCACGACTTTCTGGCCTTGCTTCAATTTTCCTTCGAGATACCCGCCGTGGAAGAACCGCGCATGGACCACGCCGCTCGCGTCGCGAACCGAAACATGAAAAATGGATTTACGCGCTCGCGCAAACCGCACCGTGCTGCCGCCGGTCGCGACCTCAGCGAAAATGGTGTGAACTTGACCGGGAATCAGCTGGTCGATGGGAGTAAAGCGGATGCGATCTTCGTAGCGGAAGGGAAGATATCCCAGCAAATCGCCAACGGTCAGAATACCGCGCTCCTCCAGAATCGCGGCGCGGTGGGGGCCGACCCCACGCAAAAACTTCACCGAGTTTTCGAGGGCGACAGGCAAGAGAATTTCTGGCGCGGAGCAGCGGCGCGTCACTTTTATATCATCGCTAGGCGCCAGACGCTCCTACGGGCACGCAACAACACCCGTTCGGTTCGGCCTGCAACACCCTTGGATTACTTTGGCGCGGCAGGTGCATTACCTTGAATTTGATTAGGAGCAGCATTCCAGTGGCGTACGGCTAAGTTGAGCCGGCACAACGCCTTAAAGCTAATCGGCATCACAGGATGCTGTGGAGCACAGGGCAAATGTCCGATACTGGGAAAACACCGTCTGACGATGCTCACCTTCGACCAGTGGACCCGTCTATTCTCATGAACTCTGCAGATACATTTGGTACCGGGAACCGGGCAACTCAAGCTTCCGGCAATGGCGGAATAACTGGAAGCGGAACTCGGCCGGCGGTTGACACCATGGGGATGAGCGTCGCGCTGGATTCAGATGCGCGCCTTGCAGCGGCAGCCAAAGTTCAAGAAGAGCATGGGCTCGTGCGCACCGCACAGGCCGGCGACCGGCTGGCGTTCGAAGAGCTCGTGCGGCGCTACGATCGTGAGGTTCTGCGTCTGGCGCTGAATTTGGTGCATCGCGCGGAAGACGCTCGCGACATTTACCAGGAAGCTTTCATGCGCGTGTACAAGAACCTGCACCGTTTCCGTTTTGAGTGCAGCTTTTATACCTGGTTATATCGAATCGTGACCAACGTGGCGCTGGATCATTTGCGTCGCCGCACCAGCCGCAAAGAAGATCAGGCGCCGGTCCCGGAAGATTCGGAAAGCACGACGCGCGACTTTTTCGATCGGCAGCCGGAAGTGCGTGCTGCGGCGAATCCTGAACGGAATCTGCTGGGCCATGAACTAGGCGAGCACATCGCCACGGCGTTGAATCGGCTCTCGCCCCGTGAAAGAATGGTTTTTGAAATGAAGCACTATCAAGGATTAAAATTGCGTGCTATCGGCGACATGCTGGGCACGTCTGAAGAAACAGTAAAGAATTCATTGTTCCGGGCGACGCGAAAATTACGCGCGAGCCTGGAATGCATGCGTTAATCGAGTTCGAAGAGGCTACATCGAATGTATCAAGAGGAATCCGACGGGTTAAGCAGCACGGCGTGTAGTGAGTTCGAAATCAGGCTCTCGCTGCTGGCCGCAGGCGAACTGGAATCGCCCGAATCGGAAGAAATGCAAAAACACATCCAGTCGTGTGAGGGTTGCCGCACGGCTTTCCAGCAGGAAAGCGAAGTCCTCTCCCTACTCGCTTCCAACCGCTCGGAGCCTGATGCCAATTTTCTGGCCAGCTGCCGCGCCGAGCTGTTCGATTCGCTCGACCAGCAGGAAGAGCGAGGCTGGCTGCGCCGCCTCACCGGATCCTTCCTTCCCGCGAGTTGGCTTGCTCCTCAGCCGGCCTGGAGCGCTGCCTTTCTTCTGATTATCGGTTTCGCAGTTGGATTGTTTGGCCCTCGCTTGCTTCGTCATAACCCTTCGACAGTTAGTCCGAATCAAAATTCGGGCGGCGCTCTCTCTGCTGCACAACCTGTCGATCCCGCCTCTGACGGTGGCGTGGCGAATGCGGCGATCAGTTCGCTCGATCTGCACCGAGCCGACGTGGCCGGCATCAATGTTCGCCCGGCGGGAGACAATCAGCCGCCCCAGGTTGAGTTGCAGTTGAATATGCAGCAGCCGATGACGGTCTCCGGAACGGTCGATAACGATAATGTGAAGCACATGCTGATTCATGTGCTGCAGGACAGCCAACGCAACGATCCCGACGTGCGCCTGGATGCCATCGATCTGTTGCGCATTCGCAACAACGACCCCGAAGTTCGCTCCGCGCTTTGCCGCGCCGTGCACACCGATCACAACGCGGCGGTACGGTTGAAGGCCGTGGAGGCCCTGGACGGAGCTGAGCCCCAGAATCAGGTCCGCCAAACGCTGCTGGACGCGCTGGTCGACGATCAAAATCCCGGCGTGCGCGTGGAAGCGATTAACGAATTGCGCGATATGGCGGCCAAAGGCGAAGTGGGTTCCGACGACCACCTGCTGGCCGTGCTGCGCGAGCTGATCAAGAAAGATCCCAGCATGTACATTCGCCTGCAGAGCGCGGCGGTGATTCGCGATCTGGGTCCACGGCAGAAATTCTAGTCATGCCCGCTGAAATACGAGCTTCGCGCTCCGGCGTTCGCGCAGGGTACTGCACGAGTGCGATTATTTTCCTGCTCCTCACTGGATTTATCCTCAGCTTGACCGCCATTGCCTTGTCGTTGCCTTCGCGGGTTGCTGCTGACGGAAAAGAAAAGCAGGTGCGCCAATCCGCCGATGGTTCACGCCTGATTTCGGAGAGCAACGGGTCGGTCGCGACGCATGATGGACAAAGGCTGAAAGTTGTTCTGGACCTGGGCAACGTGGTGCTAAAAACCACCGATTCCGGGAAGATCGATTACAAAGTTCGCCTCGAAGTAAATTCCGCGGAAAAAGATGCGCAGCGGCTGCTGCGGGAGTTCACCGTAACTGCCCGGGAAACTCCGGAAGGGGTCTACTTCCGCGGGCAGACCTTCGGCCGCCAATCGAGTGGGCGGCTGTGGGTCACCGTCGAATTGAACATTCCGAAGAACTACAGCGTAGATGTAGTTACCGGCGGCGGAAATATCCAGGCTGACGATATCAACGGCCGCGCCTCGCTGGTCACTTCCGGAGGAACGATTATTGCCGGGAATATCGGCGGTTCGGCGCATCTCGAAACGGCAGGCGGACACTTGACCTTGAAAAACGTGACCGGGGACCTCACCGCAATTTCAGGCGGCGGACACATCACTGCCGGCGCGGTTTCCGGTGGCGCTACTTTGCATACGAATGGCGGTCACATTCGCGCGGAATCGATTCACGGGCCGGCGCATCTTTCCACCGGCGGCGGAAACATCTTTGTCGAGCACTCCGGCAGCGAGCTCTTTGCCGACACCGTCGGCGGCCAGATCGAAGTAGGCGAGACTTCCGGCCTGGTGAAAGCCAAGAACGGCGGCGGAGGAATTCGGGTGGTGCGCGTCTCCGGGCCGACCAATCTCGAAACCGTGGGCGGCAGCATTTATCTGACTCAAGTGGATAGCGCGGTGGAAGCCTCGACCAGCAGCGGCGCGATCACCGCCTGGTTTGTTACGCCGGTGAAATCCCCAAGCCAGTGCGAGTTTCATTCGGGGGCGGGAGACATCGTGGTCTACATTCCGCGGCAACTTCCCGTAACCATCGATGCCCAGGTGCAATCCGGCGACGAGCATCAGGTTTCCTTCGATCCTGCATTCGCGACGACCTACCGGCGAGACAATTCCTCCGGTGGAGGGCCACTTAGGGCGGAAGGCTCGCTCAACGGCGGCGGAGAAGTCATCCGCCTGCGCACGGTGGGCGGCAATATTCGGGTCATCCTGAGCGACACGGCCAAGCAACTGGAGTTGTATAAGCAGCAGATGGAGCAGTTGCAGCAGAAGCTGGCGTTTCAATTGAAGCTGTTTCAGGACGCGCGGCAGTTACAAAACCTGCCGCAGCAACGTTAATACCTTAGGCGCTTCCAATTTTCTGGAAACGCTTACCGATAGTAAACGGAACCCGGCCGACTAGAAGCGGCCGAGATCCAACAGGCGGGTGCTACACCAGAAGGGGGCGTGACATGCGATCACAGGTGAAATCTCCGGTAAGCCGAGACCAAGCTACTTCGACCATAGCCATATTGCGTGCGGCGCTGCGCGGCTTGCTACTGCTGGCCGCGGTTGCCGGCGCGTGCAACAGCAGCTTTGCCTACGATGAAACCTTCCACCACGTCTACCCGCTGACCAAGGGCGGCAGTTTCGTGCTCGAAAACGTGAATGGTTCGGTGCACGTGGACGGCTGGGACCGCGACGAAGTGGAAGTCAGCGCGGTGAAGACCGGCACGAACGAAGCGCGCGACGTCCAACAAGTGAAGATCGAAGTCGATAACAGCACGCCGGGACAGATTGCGGTGCACACGCGCTATCCCAAAGGCGAAGGCGCGGAAGTTGCAGTGGAATATCACGTCCACGTTCCGTATCGCGTTCTGCTGGGCAGCGTTGGAACGGTGAACGGCAGCGTCATCGTTCGCGGGGTGGAAGGTGGCGGGGAATTGCGCTCGGTGAACGGCGACGTCGAAGTGTCAAATAGTTCCGGACGCTTCAGCGAGAAGACCACCAACGGAGACATCCGGCTTGAACTGCGTGAATTGATGGCCGGCGGGCCGATGAACCTGGAAACCGTGAATGGTTCGGTGCTGTTGGGCCTGCCGGCGGGAGCCAGAGCCGACTTGAAAGTGCTCAGCATGAACGGCGACGTTTATTCTGAGTTGGCCCGTCCGCGCGGCGCGGGAACCGTGGCGCCGCACTCGTTTAAGACGAAATTGGGCACCGGCGGCGGGGAAATCTCGGTGCGTACGGTCAACGGCGGTATTCGGTTGCTGCAATCTCCGGGTGTCTAGCTCGATCGGATCAATTCCATCAACGAGCAAAAACAAAAAAGGCCCGGCAGCCCGGGCCTTTTTTGTTTTTGAACCCTATTTTTCTTCGCGCAGGATCTCGGCATTGGCCGCAGGCGCGACTAGCCGCATCAGTTTTTGTCCGTCCAGGTACAAATCGATCTCATTGTCTTCGGTGCGCACCCGCAATTCTTCGAGCTGCTTCCCGCCAGCATCCTGCTTACCCAGGGAATCCACGGTTACGCTTCCCGGCGTCATCTCCTGGGGCACCAGCACGGAAAATGTCTGCGAACCTTTGGCCTCGCGATCGTACAGGCGCGCCAATAATTCATATTGGTGGTAGAGGTTATTGTCCAGAACGCTGACGAGCGGTGTATTGAACGTAAAATCCTGGGCGAACGGCCGGGCGCCTTCGATGTGCAATTCGACACTCGCGCCAGTGCCGCTGAAGGCGATGGTCGACGAAGCTTTTTTTAAGCCTTGGGTGGACCAATCGTAGTGCACGGGCGTTCCATCGGGATGAACGGTCAACGTTCCTGTCACTTTGGTGACACCTTGCGGAGTTTGAAGCTCGGACATCGCATGCGCGGTCCAATCTGCGCCGGCCGGAGTGATTTCGAATTCCTCTTTCCCCACCACTTGCCCGTTGACCATAATTTTGAACTTTCCCTTGTCGGCAACGAGCGGCGTAAGCTTGTTGGCGGCTGCGGCGACGCTGAAGGGAGTTCGGAGTGCCCTGCCGGAGATTAAAACCCCGGCCAACACCGTGGCTAGCACAGCGCCCAAACCAAATAAGTGAAACAGCTCGGGCATTTTTCGCTTCTTGAAAATCAAGCTCATGCAACCACCTTTGGAAAAATTCCCAGCGCTAGAATTTGTTCGACCACCCTCAATGGTTCGACGTTGGACTCCACGCGATGGTCCGCAAGTTCGTAGAATGGCAATCTTTCTTCGTAAAGTTTTCGGAAGCTGGCGGCATCGCGGAATAGCGGGCGATCCTGGATGTGTGCGATGCGTTTCAGCAGGTCGTCGACCGGGCAGTGCAGCCAGATCAAAACCGCGCCGGCCTGCCGAAGCAAGGCCAGGTTTGCGGGTTGAGCGGTGGTTCCGCCACCCAGCGAAACGAGGCGCGGCTTTTGCTGCGCGACCGCTTCCCCCAGAATGCGAGCCAGCTGTTCGATCTCGATCTGGCGAAACTCGGCCTCGCCGCGCTTAGCGAAAATTTCTGGGATGGTTTGGCCGGCGAATTCGACGATGCGTTTGTCGAGATCCACGTGTTGCCATCCAATCTGCCGCGCGAGTAGCCTGGCGACCGTGGATTTCCCGGTGCCCATAAAACCGGTCAGGCAGACGATCGCGCGAGTCCGCGGTTCAATTGCCATTAGTTCTGCAATGCGGTGCGGAGTGGAGTGAAAAATCAGTCACGCTTGAGGATGTTGATTGTTCCATCGAAGGAAGTCAATTCGACTTTTGCCCGGCCCTGATTAAACGTTCCAAACAACGCATTGCCCCAGCGCGGCATGAAATGATGCTCGTGGGTCGAGGGCGTCAGCTTGGCTTCGTTATTCACTTTGCCCTTGAGGGAAGTGGCGCTCATGTCGAAAGAATCTGCGGGCAAGAAGCGAACCTCGATCACGCCGCTATAGTTCTTCAACGAATAGGTTCCGTTGGGCAAAAATTGACCGTTGAACAGAATATTGCCGGTCGAGGTTTGGGCCCATACATGAGTACTCTTCAAATCGATCAGCTTGAAACTGCCGCTGATCGAGGAAACCTCGATTCGACCGGCGCAACGCAAGCACTGGAACGAGCCACCCACGGTTTTCACGGTCAAGTATCCGGAGGTATCTTCGAGGTCCACACCGGCCGCAACGGTTTCGACATTCATATCGCCCGTGACGTTGGAGACATTCACCGAGCCAGCGTCGTTATGGATCTGCAATTCCGCGTCTTCCGGAACATTAATCTGAAAATCCGCCTTCATGTCTCCGGGCGCGACTGAGTCGGAGAGGGCGCGGGTGGAAACGTCCACGCGGTTGCCCATCTGCTCGGCGTCTACTTCCACTTCGGTGCTGGCCGGCATCGAAATGACCATGACTTCGGCCTTAGTCCAGGCTTTCACGGTGATTAAGCCTTCGGGGTTGTGGATGGTGATGATCGGGTGAGCGGCAACTTTAAAATGCTGTTCGTGGCGAATGGGTCCGGCGGAAACGGCGCTACACAATAAAAGTCCGGGCACAGCCAGGGCGCCTGCGGTCTTCCACGTCTTTTTGAGTTGCTTCTTGAGCTTGCGATGAGTTGGAACCAGATAACCCGTGCTCATTGGACGTTTTCTCCGCGTTCGCCGATCTGCGTTAGCAGGTCCGCCTTTTGCTTATACGCCGAATAAAGGTAGTCGCGCGCCACTTCATTCTCCGGTTCCTCTTGCACACTTTTTTCACACAACGAAATGTAGTTGTCAACGATGGCCAGATTTTGGTGGAGCGAAGCCGTTATAGCGGGATTGCGATCGCGGTTCGAAAGGCTGGTGTTCTGCTCGAAGTTGTCGAGTTGGGCGCTGATCGGGGAGGAGACTACCCGCGTGCCTTCCAGCCATTTCGCTTCATTGGATGGTTGGTTCACCGGACCGCTGAGGGCGAAACCGAGTGCGACCAAAATCGCCAGGTAGGCGCCGGCGAGTGCTGGCCGAGGGATGCGAGCGAACAAGGCGCCGAGCCAATCGGCGGGAGAAGTGGCCGCGGGAGTGACTTCGCGCTCAGGCTGCTCCGCGCGGATCAGCCCTTCTTGCTCCAACTGCGCGCGCAACGCAGTCCAAACCCGCTCGGGCGCTTCCGCTTCCAGTTGCTTCCAGGAACGGGCCTCGATCTGAATCGCACTCAGGTCTTCGATGACCGCCCGGCAGGACGCGCAGTCTCGAAAATGGGCCTTGGCTTCCGCCGGACGTTCGCCTTCGATCCACGAATCCAGCCGGCCCAAAAAGCTCTTACAACCATTGGTAGCCATTGCTTAGTCCTTGCCGCCGGAACTTTCACTGGCGGCTTTTCGATCTTCCCTGGCCTTGTCCCGCAACGCTTCGTGCAGTAACTCGCGAAGCCTCATTCGGGCTTTGTGCAACTGCGATTTCGAGTTGCCGATGGAACACTCCATAATCTTCGCGATCTCGTTGTGTTCATAACCCTGCACATCGTGAAGCACGAAGACCGATTTGTAACCCGGGGGCAATTGCTCCACGGCCCGCTGCAAATTCACCCGGTCGATGGAACCGCTGAGCCGCAAATCGGGTCCACCGAAATCCCGTCGCGGTCCACCCGATTCGTCGTCCGGTTCGGTCATCTCGTCGAGGGACGCTTCGGTACCGGACTTCTTCCGCAAGCGCATCAAGACGACATTGACCGCCAGCCGGTGCAGCCAGGTGGAAAACGCCGATTCGCCTCGAAAGGTCGCAATTTTCCGGAAAAGCTGAAGAAACGCTTCCTGCGTCAGGTCTTCGGCCTCTGCCGTGTTGCTTACCATTCGAAGGCATAGCGAGTAAACCCGTCTGTTATGCAGGCGATATAAACGCTCGAAGGCCGGGGCGTTACCTTGCTGGGCCAACCGAATCGCTTCCGCCTCCGGCATTTCGCCGGGAATGTCTGTTCGTCTCGTTCGGGCCACGCTACCCGTTTGGACGCATTCCTAGTTCCGATGCGCCCTCGGCTCCCTGAGTTGTACTTTATGATTCTGCCTGCGCACTAGCGGTCAATTAACGCGGCTGGAAGCCCGCGGAACCCTATGCATAATTGGATTCGGCGAACTGCACCAAAGGATATTGTCATCGGATTCCGGGCAAACGTCCAGTGAGGTTGTCGGCTAACTGCGAATAGCAACGATCTGCCGTGCTCGCGCGTAGCCGGCCTACGCAATTGCGGAGCGATGTCGGTATTCCGAATCGGCAAGCGTGCCGGCGGTCCTGAATTTTTTCACTTTTTCCGCCGATGGCGCTACATCCATCTCGGCCGCAAAATCCGGGACCTGATCCGCTGGTAATGCGCGCAGGAAAGATTTCAATAAAACTTCGGCCTCGCGCAGGCAAGTATTGAAGTCGTAATGATAGCTTTCGAGGGTCTTCCAACTCTCATTGGGATGAACCGCCCGTCCGGATGCGAGGTCCGCTGTCTCCAAATGAAACACGCCTGCGATATTCTCCAATGTCTCCGAAAGTATTTTTAGCTTCTGAAGGAATCGGGAGCGGTCCGCAAAAAGCACCCGATGCAGAAATTCGTTCCAGGACGCGGCGCTCTGGGCGGTCTGGCCTTTGAAAAACTCGGTGTTTAGCGGAAGGACCTGTGGCACGTTGCTGATGCGGCGGCCGCGATAGGAAATGGCCTGGCACCCTTCGACCAGCACGATGGCACTCCTCGCCAGTAGCTCATCGCACACCGTCACTTGTTGCCGTGCGCCGATCAGTTCTCCCCGCGAGCGGAGCGAAAGTGATTCGCTCAAAGAAATGCTGACCATGGCGTAGGAAGACTCCCAGCCACGGACCACGGTGTGGAAGAGCTGCATTTTCTCGCGCGGAAGCGCGGCGATCCAATCTTCGGAGACGGTGGGTTTCGTGAAATGAGAGGTTTTCTTTCGCGCAGAAAACACACAGCCCCCGGGATAAGAGACCGGAGTATACCACTGGTTTCGCGTCGGCGGTTTTTCGGCCCTTTTCTTGACGCTCCCCGAAGCGGGCCGCTATACTCGCGTCCGGCTCACCGAACCGCCGCAGTGCTCGTGGTCCGCGCTTGAGAAAAAGGCCAAATCATTGAAAGGAATGACTCTTTGGAATTTGAACCGTTAGATCAGTATCAGCAGCGTCGCCAGAATCTGAAGGACATCGAAGCCCTCGGACATCCGGCCTACCCCCGCAAGTTCGCCTGGACCCACACGCCAAAGGAAATTTTGGAAAAGTACGCGGGCAGCGCGGTGGAGGAATTGGAATCCTCTCCGGTCACGGTCAGTGTGCCGGGCCGGATCGTGGCCTTGCGGCCGCATGGGAAAGCGGCGTTCGCCCACATCGCTGGAGATGGCGCGCGGCTGCAGATTTACGTGCGTCAGGACATCGTGGGCGAAGAGGCGTACAAGCTGTTCAAGTTGATGGATTTAGGGGATTTTGTGGGCGTTACGGGACATTTGTTCCGTACCAAAACGAATGAGCTCTCGGTGAAGGTCGATAAGCTCGAATTGCTCACCAAATCCCTGCTGCCGCTGCCCGAAAAGTGGCACGGTTTGGCGGACGTGGAACTGCGTTACCGCCGGCGGTATCTGGATCTCATCGTGAACGACAAGGCTCGCGAAGTTTTCATCCGCCGGGCCCAGATTATTCGCGAAATTCGCCGTTTTTTCGACGCCCGCAATTATTCCGAAGTGGAAACCCCGATGATGCACCCGATTCTAGGCGGAGCCACGGCGCGCCCCTTTATCACCCATCACAACACGCTGGATATGAAACTGTATCTGCGGATTGCGCCGGAATTGTATTTAAAGCGGCTGGTGGTCGGAGGCCTGGATCGCGTTTACGAAATCAACCGCAACTTTCGCAACGAGGGTATTGACGCCATTCATTTGCAGGAATTCACCATGCTTGAGTTTTATCAGGCCTACAGCGATTACCGCGAACTGATGGATATGACGGAAGAATTGTTCCGGGGCTTGGCGGAAAAAGTTTGCGGCTCGACGAAATTTAAATATGAAGAGACCGAGATCGATTTTAACCATTTCGAACGGTTGTCGATGCGCGACGCCATCGTGAAGTTCTGGCCGACTGCCGGTGGACCTGCGCCCATCGGCGCGGAATTGGCGGCGGCGGGTGGGCCACTAAGGATCGCCGATCGTTTTAATGCTTACGCCCGTGCGCAGAACGTCGATCCCATTCTGAATGTGGGGAAGCTTTCGGGCGGGGAATTGATTGGAGAGCTTTTCGAAGCTGTGGCCGAGCCGCATCTGCTGCAGCCAACTTTCATTTACGATTTCCCCATCGAGATATCGCCGCTGTCAAAAACTCGGGCAGACGATCCTTCCATCGCGGAACGGTTCGAATTGTTCATCGCCGGGATGGAAGTCGCCAACGGTTTCTCTGAGCTCAACGATCCGATCGACCAGGAAAGCCGATTTCGCGCGCAGGTGGAAAAAGGTGGTCACGAAGCTCCGAAAGAAGTCGACGTTGATTATATTCGCGCGTTGTCGCACGGTTTGCCGCCCACCGCCGGCGAAGGTATCGGAATCGACCGTCTGGTGATGCTCCTGACTGATTCGCATGCGATTCGCGAAGTGGTTCTGTTTCCGCTGTTGCGCGCGGAATCTGGAGAACCTGCTCCCGAGGAGACTCCGGCAACCGGATCAGAAATCAAACCGAACACCACTGCGGACGGCGCTAAAAAATGACGTTCGAATGGCTGGTGGCGCTGCGGTATTTGAGGTCGCCCAACCGGCCTGCCGTTTTACGGATCGTCACGCTGCTGGCCATCGTGGGTGTCGCCGCCGGCGTGACTACCTTGGTCATCGCGCTTTCCATGAACACCGGTTTTCGCCAGGCGATTCGCGACCGTCTGCTCAGCGTCACCGCCCACATCAACTTAAAGCCCATCGGCCCCAACGGCATTCCCAACTATCGTCCACTGATCGCGAAACTCAACGCCACACCCGGCATACGGTCGATTGAACCGGCGATCTACGCCACGGTCCTGCTTTCGTCGGGCGGCCACGCTCGCGGCATCGTGTTGAAGGGCGTCGATCCGCAACTGGAGCTGCAAGCCAGCGAAGCGCTCCATCAAATTGAGTCGGGTGCAGCGAATTTCGCGCCCGACGCCGATGGCATCCCTTCCGTGGTGGTTGGGTACATGCTGGCCAACGACTTGGAAATCTCCGCCGGCGATTACGTGACGCTGACCAGTCCGCAGGGAAACCTGACGCCGTTGGGGATGATGCCGCGCTCCCGGCGCTTTCGGGTTACCGGAATTTTCAATTCCGGTTTTTACGATTACGACGCGAATTGGGGATTTGTAAACCTGCCTTCCGCGCAATCTCTTTCCGGAATTGGCGACGTGGTGAGCCTGCTCGAATTTCGAGTGACGCGGATGGACGATGCCAGCGCGATCGCCGACGATTTGCTGAAACGAGCGGGCCCTGGCTTCACTACATCCACCTGGATGGATGAAAATCGGGCGCTGTTCCGCGCGTTGAGTCTCGAAAAACTGGTCACCGCGCTGTTCATCGGGCTGATTACCTTCGTTGCCGGGCTGAATATTCTGGTCGTGCTGACCATGACCGTTACGGACCGCGCGCGCGATGTGGCGGTGCTGATGGCCATGGGCGCGCGTCGCCAGCAAATCCGAAAAGTCTTTATCTTGCAGGGGCTGATCGTCAGTATTGCCGGCACTGCCCTCGGCCTGATCCTCGGGTACAGCTTCGCGGGAATTGCCAACAAGTGGCGGCTGATTCATTTGAATCCCGAAGTCTATGCCATCCCCTACGTCCCATTTCACACCAACGCTGCCGATGCCGTCTGGATTGCGGCCGCTGCTCTCGCCATCAGCATCGCCGCAACGATCCTGCCGGCCCAGTCGGCCGCCCGGATTCTACCCGTGGAAATTCTTCGTTTCGAATAACTCCGTAGAGCTGCTCCGGACGGGCCACGGCCCTCACGAAATTGCAAAACTGGCCAACCGAATTCCCTGGCGCATCGTGGTATGCTGCCGAGGTTTTGAGTTCAACTGTGAGCGTTAGAGAATCGTCGCTGCGGCCGAATTCAAGGGCTGATTCCCGGAGGGAAGTTTCATGATCGTCGGCGTTCCGCGCGAAATTTATCCTGGAGAGCGACGCGTCGCCATCGTGCCCGCCGCAGTGCCCATTCTAATGAAGGGCGGCTTCGAAGTGGTGGTGCAAGCCGGGGCGGGAAATGAAGCCGGCTATCCGGACGCGACCTACACGGCCAAAGGCGCAAAGGTTGTTGCCGATCGAGCCGAAGTTTTTCGTTTAGCGGATGTTGTGGTGCAGGTGCTGTGTTACGGATCGAACGACAAGACCGGTGAAGCGGATTTGCCGTTGTTGCGCAGCGGGCAGGTGCTGGTCGGGTTTCTGCGGCCACTCGGCGAACTAAAAACGATTCAACAGATTGCCGAACGCGGCGTCACCGCGCTCTCTGTCGAGCTGATCCCCCGAACTACCCGCGCGCAGAGCATGGACGCGCTCTCTTCCATGGGCACGATTTGCGGGTACAAAGCTGTAATCACCGCGGCCGACACGCTGCCTCGAATTTTCCCCATGCTGACGACCGCGGCCGGAACGATTACGCCCTCGCGCGTCTTCATCATCGGTGCGGGTGTGGCGGGCTTGCAGGCCATCGCTACCGCGCGCCGTTTGGGCGCAGTAACTTCCGCGTACGACATGCGTCCCGCCGCTAAAGAGCAGGTCCAAAGCCTGGGCGGGCGTTTCGTCGAACTCCCCATCGAAGCCAAGGATGCGCAAGACGCGCGCGGGTACGGGCGCGCGCAAGACGAACAGTTTTACGCTCGCCAGCGTGAATTGCTGACCAAAGTGGTGGCCGAAAGCGACGTGGTGATCACCACCGCCGTCATTCCCGGAAAAAAATCGCCAATACTTATCACCGCCGACATGGTGAAAGGCATGGCGCCAGGTTCAGTGATTGTGGATCTGGCTTCTGAGCGCGGCGGGAATTGCGAGCTGACCAAACCGGGCGAAACGATTGTGGCCCATGGCGTGACCATCATCGGTGTCTACAATTTCGCCAGCACGGTTCCCTACCACGCCAGCCAGATGTACGCGCGCAACGTCTCCGCGTTTCTTATTTATGTGTTCAAGGACGGCAAGCTGCGGCTGGATACGTCCGACGAAATTATTCGCGACACTTTGTTAACGGTGGGCGGCGAGATCGTCAATCAGCGACTGCGCGAATTCTATGGCCTGCCCGCACTGGCCGCGGCGTCTCAGGAGAAAAAATCATGAAGATGGACTTGCTGACCAGCCTTTATGTTTTCATGCTGGCCGGATTCATAGGTTTCGAGGTCATCCGCAACATCACGCCGCTGCTGCACACGCCGCTGATGTCGCTGACCAACGCTCTCGACGCCATCGCCGTGGTCGGCGCCATCATTCTGGTTGGCGAACACAAAAGCACCCTCGCCACCATCTTAGGAACGATCGCGATCGTGGCCGCGACCAGCAACGTAGTCGGCGGATTTCTGATCACCGACCGCATGCTCAAAATGTTCAAGGCCAGCGGCCCCAAAAAATAATGACACCTTGGCTCGGAACCGACACTTTCATCGAAATCACCTACCTGATCGCCACCGCGCTGTTCATCCTTTCACTGGTCTGGATGAAGTCGCCGGTGACGGCCCGGCGGGGAGTGCGCGCTGGCGAAATCGGCATGGCGCTGGCCATTGGCGGCACGCTGCTGAATCGCGGCATCGTCGATTACAAATGGATTCTGATCGCGCTGGTATTGGGCACCATCATTGGCGTGCCGCTCGGCAAAGTGCAGATGACCGCGGTGCCGCAGCGAACGGCGCTCAGCCACGCTTTTGGCGCTCTGTGCGTGACGCTGGTCGGAACCGCCGAGTTTTATTTGCGCGCGCCCAATGTGCCGCGATTCATGATGGGCGTGCTTTCCATGGAAGTGATTCTCGGCGGCCTGACGTTCACCGGCAGCCTGATGGCTGCGGGAAAGCTGCAGGAATGGCTGCCGCAACGCCCCATCACTTATAAGGGCCAGAACTTTGTGAATCTGGGTTTCCTCGCCGTAGCGATAGGGCTGGCGGCATATCTGGTTCACGACCCCAGCCATATCAATCTGTTTCCGTTGATGATTGCGATCCCGCTGATTTTCGGCGTGCTCATGATTATTCCCATCGGCGGCGCCGATATGCCGACCGTCATTTCACTATTGAATTCGTACGCCGGGCTTTCGGCTGCGGCGATGGGCTTCGTACTCGACAGTAAACTGCTGATTATTGCCGGCGCACTCGACGGCGCCTCCGGTTTCATTCTTTCCGTGAACATGTCGAAGGCGATGAACCGTTCGTTCACCAACGTGTTGTTCGGTGCGTTCGGGCAGGAACAGGCGGTGGGAGCGGCCACGGAAGAGGCGCGTCCGGTACACAGCGCCACGGCGGAAGAAGCTGCTGCGATTTTGGGCGCCGCTAATAAAGTAGTCATCGTTCCGGGATATGGAATGGCCGTGGCGCAAGCGCAGCACAAAGTCCGCGAACTCTATGACGCGTTAAGCAAACGCGGTGTGGACGTAAAGTTCGCGATCCATCCGGTGGCCGGCCGCATGCCCGGGCACATGAACGTGCTGCTGGCTGAAGCGGACATTCCGTACGACAAGCTGCTGGACATGGACGAGATCAACGGCGAATTCCCGCAGACCGATGTGGCTCTGGTGATTGGTGCGAACGATGTGACGAATCCGGCCGCCCGCGCCGATGCTTCGAGCCCGATTTTTGGCATGCCGATCCTGGACGTGGACAAGGCGCGCACCGTGATGGTGATCAAACGCGGGATGAGCCCGGGCTTCGCCGGTATTGATAACCCGCTCTACTACCTCGACAAAACGTTGATGCTGTTTGGCGACGCCAAATCGTTCGTGGGTTCCATCGTGCGGGAGCTAACCGGCGCTGGCGGCCACGGGTAGGACCCGCCGATCGACCTGTCCGCGGCCGATTTGGTCCGAATTCTTCGAGCTTGGTGTCATCCCTCGCGATAGCCGCCACTTCTTTCTCGTTCTGAGAACGCGAATTTTTGCGGAAACACAGACCGTGTTAGAATTGTGCGTGAAGCAAAATTCTGGCGAACCACGAAGCGCGAACGGTTGGCGGCGGGTGCGCCAAATCAGGGTGGGCGGCTTTCCTGCAGCGGGTAATAGTACGGCAATAAAGAGAACTTTTGTGGATTCCCCGGGCCAAAGTGCCGCTTCGGGAAATCTTAGTTGCATGTAAGAAAAGGACATACACTTTGGTGCTTTCGGCATCTAAAGTGAAAGAGATCTAGTTCCTGGCATGCAGATGCAAGTCACTTCCGGGACCGCTCTTCTTGACGACTCGCTACCAAAAGGAGCCGCCACCAATAACACCGAAATACTGCGCGCGGCGAATCTTCGTAAAGTTTACCGTTCCGGCGATCAGGAAATTATTCCTCTCGATGGAATTAACCTGGCAAGTCATCCGCGGCGAAATGATCGCCATCGTGGGGCCGTCCGGAGCGGGGAAAAGCACCTTGCTGCACCTGCTGGCGGCGCTGGACACCCCAACAAGCGGTGCAGTATACTTCGCCGGAGATTCGCTACACGATCTCGCTGAAAAAGAATGCTGGCGGAGTATCGCAATCGCGCCGTGGGTTTTGTCTGGCAGCGGCACCACTTGCTGCCGGATTTCACCGCGGCGGAAAATGTAGCGATGCCGCTGCTGGTTCGGGGCACCTCCTTGGCGCAAGCGCTTCGAACCGCAAAAGACTGGCTCGGTGAAGTAGGATTGGCCGACCGGGCAGAGCAGCGTGGGGGGCAGTTATCCGGGGGCGAACAACAGCGTGTGGCTATCGCACGAGCTCTGGTGAACGGCCCATCCTTACTTCTCGCCGACGAACCTACCGGCGACCTCGACGAGCAGAGCGCGGAAAATGTTTTCGAACTTGATGCACCGTCTGCATCAGTCTCACCATTTAACGTCAATCCTGGCAACTCACAACATTTCATTAGCCCGGCGTGCCGACCGCGTTCTGATTCTGGAACACGGAAAGCTGACGCCGGCCGAGGTATTGCTTGCCCGAGTCCGCTGCACCCTCTCGGCCGTATGGCGGACGGCGCTGAGGCGAAACCCTGGAAGACCTTGGGTGAACCGTGTTTGAACGCTATACAGAGAAAGCTAGGCGCGTAATCTTTTTTGCACGATATGAGGCGAGCCAGTATGGAAGCCCGTATATCGAGACGGAGCATTTGCTGCTCGGACTGCTGCGCGAAGACAAAGCGCTCGCCAACCGGTTCCTGCGCTCGCATGGCTCGATCGAATCCATCCGCAAAGAAATCGAAGCGCGCATCACCGTGCGCGAACGCATTTCCACTTCGGTGGAAGTTCCGCTGAGCCAGGAATGCAAGCGCATTCTGAATTTCGCGGCGGAAGAAGCCGAGCGGCTGGGCCACAAGCACGTCGGAACCGAACATTTATTGTTGGGCGTGCTGCGCGAAGAGAAGTCCTTCGGCGCGGAGATCTTGCTGGAGCGGGGATTGCGGCTTTCAACCGTGCGCGAAGAACTCGGTCGCAGCGCGGGGGAGAAGGTGCCAGTGAACCGACCAAAAGAAGCGTCGTTGTTGGCGGAATTCAGCCGCGATTTGACTCAGGCGGCGATGGAAGGGCAGCTCGATCCGCTGGTAGGACGGGATCGCGAGCTGGAGCGCGCCATTCAAATCCTGTGCCGCCGCACCAAGAATAATCCGGTGCTGATCGGCGAACCAGGCGTGGGCAAAACGGCCATCGTGGAAGGCCTGGCGCAGCGCATTTCCGATGGCGACGTGCCGCCGTTCCTCGCGGACAAGACGCATTCTCTCGCTCGATCTTTCGTTGATCGTGGCCGGCACGAAGTACCGCGGGCAATTCGAAGAGCGCCTGAAGACCATCATGAAGGAATTGATGGAGAGCCAGAACGCCATCGTCTTCATCGACGAATTGCACACGCTGGTCGGCGCGGGTTCGGCGGAAGGTTCGCTGGACGCCGCCAATATTCTGAAGCCGGCGCTGAGCCGCGGCGAAATTCAGTGCATCGGCGCAACGACTCCCGGTGAATATCGCAAGTCGGTGGAAAAAGATCGCTCGCTCGAGCGCCGCTTCCAGGCCGTGAAAGTTGGCGCGCCGAACGAAGAAGAAGCGATTCGCGTGCTGCAGGGCGTGCGCGACCGCTACGAAAAATTCCACGCCGTCAGCTACACCGAAGAAGCGATTCAGTACGCCGTGTATCTCTCGAACCGCTACATTCCGGATCGTTTCCTGCCGGACAAAGCCATCGACCTGCTCGACGAAGCGGGCTCGCGCGTGAAACTGCGCCAAGCCATGCTGCCCGATGAAGTTTCCGAAGTGCAGAAGCGCGTGAAATTCATCACCCACCGGATGGAAACGGCCATCGCCAACCATGAATTCGAGAAGGCGCGTTTCTACTCCGAAGAAGAGCGCAAGGAAAAGGAACATCTGCGCGTGCTGCGCGAAAAACTGAAGATCGACGATTCGTCCACGGGCATCGTCACGCGCGAAGACATCGAAGAAGTGGTGGCGCGCTGGACCGGTATTCAGGTTTCCGCGATCAAGGAAGACGAGCAGCAGAAACTGCTGCGCATCGAAGAAGAATTGCACCGCCGCATCATCAGCCAGGACAAGTCCATCACCGCGCTGGCACGCGCGATTCGCCGCAGCCGCGCGGGACTGAAGGCTCCGGGACGTCCGGTGGGCTGCTTCCTGTTCCTCGGCCCGACGGGCGTCGGCAAAACCGAAGTAGCTCGCCGCCTTGCTGAGTTCCTGTTCGGCAGCGAAAAGTCGCTGATCCGCTTCGACATGTCCGAATACATGGAGAAGCATTCCGTCTCGAAACTGATCGGCGCGCCTCCAGGATATGTTGGCTATGAAGAAGGTGGCCAATTGACCGAACGCGTGCGCCGGACGCCCTATTCCGTAATTCTTGCTGGATGAGATTGAAAAAGCTCACCCAGACGTGTACAACATCCTGCTGCAAGTTTTTGAGGATGGTCAGTTGACGGACGGTCTTGGGAACACAGTCGATTTCCGCAACACGATCATCATCCTGACCTCCAACCTCGGCGCGCGGCAGTTGCAGAAGCAGACCGGCCTGGGTTTCGCGTCCGAAGGAACTCGACGCGGTGGCGAAGAGCCAGGATGACATGGTGATGGGCGAAGTGAAGCGGGTCTTCAATCCCGAATTCCTCAACCGTCTGGACGAAGTGATTTTGTTCAATTCGCTCACCGATGAGGATCTGTTGCGGATCATTGATCTGCTCGTGGGCCAGATCAACGAAACGCTGGTGCATCGTCAGGTGCAAATCGCACTGACGCCTGAAGCGCGCCAGTGGATCCTCGAGAAGACCTGCAGCGACCGAAATTATGGCGCGCGGCCGCTCCGGCGCGCGTTGCAGAAGTACGTCGAAGACCCACTGTCGGAAGCTTTGATTCAGGGCGGACTGCAAAGACCGGCGACGCTGGAGATTTTTCTCGGCGACGACGGTCTTGGCGTTCCGTCCCGTCGTGGAAGCAACCCCAGTGGCCCACTAGGAATCCTACGCGCAAGCCGGGCAGGGAGCGGTCCGGCGGGGGAGCACACAATTTTGGGCGGGATACTGCGGCCTTGACTAAGCCATGGCCGCGAGCGTGAAAATTTTTCTGCGCACACTTCAGATTTCTCGCCGTTGTGTATCTGCTGCTGATTTCCTTCGCCGTACCGCTGCTCGCTTTGGCCGCAGCAAGCACCCGGGCGGACAGCAATACATCATTCAACGCATAGAATTCATCGGAAATCGCCGCATCCAGCGGGATACGCTGCTGGCGCGCATTTTTTCGCGTCCGGGCGATCCTTATAGCGAAGAAGCCGTGCGCCGCGATTTTCAGGCTCTGTGGAACACGCAATTTTTCGAGGACATCCGCCTGGAAGTGGAAGACAGCCCGGACCAACCCAACGGCAAAATCATCGTGTTCTACGTGCCGGAACGCCCGATCATTCGGCGCATCGAGTACAAGGGAAACAAGTCCATCACCGAATCGGACATTCTGGACGCGTTCAAGGATAAGAAGGTCGGGCTTTCGGTGGAAAGCCAGTTCGATCCCACAAAAATCAAGCGCGCGGAAGTGGTGATCAAAGGTCTGCTGGCCGAGCACGGCCGCCAATTCGCCACGGTCAAACCCACCTACGAACGCATCGCCGCCACCAACGCCGTGAAGTTGGTTTTCAATATCGACGAAGGCCCGAAAGTAAAAGTGGGCGACATCAAATTCGTCGGCAACCAAGGCGTTCTCCGACCGGAAACTGCATCCGCTCCATGCGCAACGACCGGCCCTACGCGATTCCGCTCTACATTACGGAAATTCCGGTATTGAGCAAGACCTACGATAAAGCCAAACTCGACGAAGACCTGGGAGTGGGTATTCACGGCATCTACCAGGACCACGGCTATTTCAAAGTCAACGGTCAGCGATCCGGTGGTCGAACATCGTGGATGATGTTCACGGCGGCCTTCCGGCCCGCTGCCGCTGATCGGCTCGAAAAATGGCAAGCGCGCTGACATCACCATCACCATCGACGAAGGCGAGCAGTACCACATGGGCAAGCTGAGCTTCCGCAGCGCCGATCCCGATCAAGGGCTTGGTATTCAAATCCGAGCTTCTGGCGCGGGCTTTTCCGTTGAAAGAGGGCGATATTTTTTCCGCGGACAAAATCCGCAAAGCGCTGGACAACTACAAGAAGCTATATGGCGAGTACGGCTACATCGATTTCGTCGCGACCCCGATGACCGAATCGACGAGCCAGAAAAAAATCGTCAATCTAACGATGGAATTCGACCAGCAAAAGCAATTCTTCGTGCGGCGCATCGAATTCTCGGGAAACACCACCACGCGCGACAAAGTCATCCGCCGCGAGATCCTGCTGGATGAAGGCCAGGTCTTCAACAACCGGCTGTGGGAACTGAGCTTGCTGCGTCTGAACCAGCTCAACTATTTCGACACCATCAAGCCGGAAAACGCCGAGCTGAAGCGCAACGTCAAGGCCGGAACGGTGGATATCAAGCTGAAGCTGAAGGAAAAAGGGAAGCAGTCCATCAGCTTTTCGGGCGGCGTCAGCGGCATCGCCGGCACGTTTATCGGTGCTTCGTACAGCACCAACAATTTCCTGGGACTCGGCGAGACGCTTTCGCTTATCCGCGCAGATCGGCAGCTTCCAGCGCAACATTCAGTTCGGCTTCACCGAACCGTATCTGTTCGACCGGCCCATCTCCACCGGCTTCACGATTTTCACCAACAAGTTCGATTACAACCAGGCCAAGCAGCTGGGCATCGCTGCTCGGCCAGGAAATCGCGATCAATCCGGCGCTGCAGGAAAACTACACCACCAACTCGAAGGGCTTACGGTGTTTGCCAGCTACCCGCTGCGGAAGTTTTCCTTTACGCGCATCGGGGTGACCTACGGCTATTCGACCACCAACATTCAAACTTTCAGCACTTCGGCGCAATTGCTGTTTGAAAGCATTCAGTTCACCAGCCTGGCCGGTCCCTCGGCGCTGAACGGAATCGATTTCGAGCAAGATTACGCCGACAATTTCCTATAGCACCGTGAACAATCCGCAAAATCCGACCAGCGGAAAAAGCTTCTACTACGGCTTGGGCTTCGAGGGCGGGCCGTTGCAGGGCAACGTCAATACCATCACCAATTCGTTCGTGACGACCTACTTCCATCCGGTCAACAAACGACGCAACGTGATCGGGGTCAAGTTCCAGAGCGGAATGATCACCGGCTATGGCGGGAAGAATATTCCTCCCTATAGCCGTTTTTACCTGGGCGGGGAAAACGACGTTCGCGGCTTCAATTTCTACACGATTTCGCCTTTTGTCGAGATTCCGTTCTCGACTTCGGCGACCGTGTCCTACGTCGATCCCAGAACCCTGAACAACGGCCGCCCCGCGATTCGGACCTTAACCGTGCCCACGCTGGAATTCTTCCCGACGCGACCTGGCGGAGATTTTCAAAACGTCAACAATCTCGAATATCGAATTCCGATCGCCGGACCGGTTACCCTGGTGCTGTTCAATGACATCGGTTTCAATACCATCCTGCGAAAATCGCAGCTATCGCTGGATTCGGAAGCGCTCGCGAAATTCCAGCAGGGATTTCCGAACCCGGATTTTCCCAATCTGAAGATTGCCAGCCGTCTGCCGATTTTGGGCGGCACCAATTACCGGCCCCGGACCTCGGCCGGAGTCGAGCTTGACGTGATTCTGCCGATCGTGAATGCCCCGTTCCGCGTGTATTACGCTTACAATTATCTGCGGCTGAACAGCACCATCACCGGAGCGGCCGGCGGATACGATTTGACCGATACGGTCAAAAACGAACTGCCCCCCGGCGTGCTGCAGACTCAGATTGTTCCGCAGTTGCTGCTGGACGTTGCCGCCGCTCAGCAAAAAATTCCTGCGGGACTGCTGGAGCCGGCCCACACGTTCCGCTTTACCGTCGGCAAGACTTTCTAGTTCTAGCAGCAGGGAGCTATCGCAACAAATGCTCAGGGCCTGGCGAACGCGCAGCTTGCAATTATACGGGCTCGCTGAAATGTGGAGAGGATGAGAGAAATGCGGAATATTTTTAAGACTGGCGCGATCGCACTGTTAGGCGCCTGGATCACAATTATTTCAGGATGCGGCGGCAATTCGACTCCGGTCGGAATTACGGTGAGTCCGGCTAATCCCACGATTCTTCTCGGGAAACCCGTGCTCTTTACTGCCGTTGTTAGCGGTACCGCTACCACGAGCGTTACCTGGCAGATTTGCTTGCCGCCTTCGCCAACCAATATTCAGCCTACCGTGTGCAGTCCTGCCGCCACAGGTCAGACCCAGCTGCCGCCGGGATACGGCACGATCACCACCGGAGCGAATAATACTCCGGGTGGTACTTACACGGCTCCCACCACATTGCCACCTACCAACGGGTTTTTGGTAGTCGCGACCAGCACCGTCCTGTCGACGGCATTTGCGTCCACCGTGGTGACGATCAGCTCCGGCATCGGTGTGACGGTAACGCCGACCTCGGCCTCCCTGGCTGTCGGCGAGCACCAGCAGTTTCTGGCCAGTGTGAACGGTGGTACCGCGAGCGGATCGAACGTGACCTGGGAGGTGAACGGCGTGGCCGGCGGATCTACGGC
Organism: uncultured Acidobacteriota bacterium; assembly: GCA_963737765.1. GTDB lineage: Bacteria > Acidobacteriota > Terriglobia > Acidiferrales > UBA7541 > Palsa-295. The sequence continues at coordinate 334,528 of CAVTTY010000008.1, read as the reverse complement.
CGACGGATTTATTTGCCCTACCTCCTCGCTGTCGGTGCCGGCGAACTGTACGGCCGGCGAATACTTTGCCCCCGCGGTGGCTCCGTCGGGCGCGGTGACGATTACCGCGGTTTCAGCCGCAGACCCATCGAAGCAAGGGCAGGCCACCGTCACCGTTAGTGGTGCTGCCGATCCGACGCTGACCTCGTTGTCGCCCAACACCGTGGGCGAAGGCTCGGTCCAGCAAGATGTGTTCTTGTCCGGAACTAATTTTCTGACCACCAGCACGGTCTTGGCCGGGAATCCGCTCACTCCCGTGCCGACTGTACTTATTAGCGGGGATTTGCTGCGCGCCACGATTCCGGCGAATTTGTTGGCGGGCCCCGGTCCCGCGCCGGTGCCGATCGTGGTGCAGACTCAGGACGGGAGCACCTCCAATACGTTGCCCGGACCGCAAGGTTTAATGATTGTCCCCACCCAACCGATTCTTCTGGCCACCCTTCCCAACACCGTTACGCCGTCCGGGGCCAGCGCCAACCTCAGCTTGATTGGCGGGTATTTTTCTCCAAACTCTCCGACCACCACAACTTTCAACGGTCAAACTCTCGCTACGACTTTCAATAGCAGCCGGCAATTGACGGCCAATATCGCCAGCGGCGCGGTGCCCGGTCCCGGTTTGTATCCTTTGATCGTGCGGAATGGCGATGTCGCGGCTCCGAATCCGGCGGCATCCGCTTTGAATATTTCGGTTGAACCGTCTTCTAATTCCATTCCCACCGCGCCGCAATCGTCATTTCCGGTTGGCACCGCCCCCCAATCGATTGCGATCGACCAAGGCTTGGGTTTAGCCGTCGTCGCTAACAAGGGTTCGAACAACGTCAGTATCATTAATCTCGCGACGAAAGCGCCGGTTCCCGGTTCGCCGGTTCCGGTGGGAACTGCTCCTACCAGCGTGGCGATCGACGATCAGTTGCCCGACCACATCGCCGCAGTCACGAATAGCGCAGACAACACGATTTCGGTCATCAACCTGACCACGCTCGCTGTAACCACCCTGAACTTGCCGAATCCAAATACTGCGCCCAATCCGGCTCCCGTGCCCTGGGCCATCGGAATCAATCCCCTGACCCATCGTGGATTGGTGGCGATTCAGCAGAGCAACACCGCTGAAGTTGTCGATTTCACGAATGGCGCTCCAACGTTTGTGCAAAGCGTGGGCGGTACCTTCACTTTATTCAGCACCGCCACGTTCCCATCGGTCGCGGTGGACCCGCGATTGAACTGGGCCATCGCTACGCCCGGCGGCCAGGGAATCATCAATATCGTCGACCTTGGGCACAATGCGTCGACCAGCAATCCGTCGGTGGATCCCGTCCGCTCACCTTCGGTGCTCGCGAACATTACGATCTCCGCTACCATTCAAGGTGTGGCCATCAATTCCGAAACACATCAGGCCCTGTTCGCAGACCCTGACGGAGGAGTTCTGCAGACGGGAGGAATCACGGACAGTCTGTCCACGTTCAGCCTGCTAGACCAGACGGTCAGAGCGGTCCTCGCAACCCAAAATGGATCCGCGGTGAATATTTCGGGCTTCGTCGCTTCCGCCGTGAACCCGCTGGACAATATCGGGATCGCAGTGAATGACAATGGCAGCGCCTATGTGATCGACGCGGCGAACGGCATCGTTTTACAAACCCTCACCGGATTGAATGCCCCGCAGGGTGTGGCGATTGATGCAATCACCGACACGGCGTACGTAGCGAACTCGGGGAACAACACGGTTTCGGTCGTGCCGCTCAGCACCTCTACGGTTAACCCGTTGCAAATCGTCGAGTCGAGCCCGGCCACAACGTATGTACAGACGCCGAACGCTGGTTTAACACTTTCGGTTGTTGGAGGTGGATTTACTGCGGCCTCTAAGGTGGTGCTGGACGGGACCACAGTTCCGACAACCTTTGTTAGCAGCAGAGAACTCAGCGCGTCAGTGTCGGCCGCGATGCTTTCCGGCGCGCGTGGGTACGTTGTTTACGTCCAGAATTCCGCATCGGCAATTTCAAATGTGGCGCATCTCAACGTGATTCAGCCGGTGACCGTCGGAAATTCTCCAGTAGCGGTGGCCGTGGATAACGTCCGGGACCAGGTCGTCGTGACCAATTCCGGCAGTGGAAGCATTTCGGTGGTTAACCTGCTGGATGGTTCGCTCCTCAATCCTCAGTCCTCTACTTCATTCCTCACGGGAGCGAGTCCCTTCGGCGTCGCGGTCCTTCCGAGGCTCGGGTTGGCGTTCGTGGTAAACCATGCTTCGAACAACGCAACCGTCCTGGACGAAGCCGGTTTCAACGGAGTGTTCAATCCACCCATCACCGTACCACTATGTGCCGCTTGCATTCTGCCGATCGGGGTGACGATGAACCAAGACACCGCTCTCGCGGTGTTTACCCTGTCCGAAGGAACCACCAATCCCGAAGGTTTTCTTGGAGAAGTTTCGATCGCGGATGCGGCTACCGGTTCGGTGTCAGGTGCCAGCACCACTCAGATTGACTATCTGCCGCTTGGTCTGGCCGTCGACCCAAGTTTGGCTAGCGACCCCACCCAGAGTGTTACGGTAGTGGCGACGGCGGCGGGGCTGAATCAAAGTACGGGCGCCGGCACCAGTGCGTTGGATTTCCTGTCCTCCGCTGGAACGTTGCTGCCCCGGGTCAGCAATCTGGATTTGCCCACCGATGTCACTTTCGATCCGGTGAATCAGGTTTTTCTCGCGACTGACAGCGGAAGCAACAACGTTCTGGTGGTGAATCCCGGATCGACCTTGCTTTCTTCGATCGCCGCCAGCATCAACCCTACCTCGCTTGATTACAACTACAATACCAGCGCGATCGTGACCGCGAATTCCGGAACCAGTACGATTTCGGTCATCGATTACGTGTGTCCGCCAGGAGGCGGTTCAAATTGTCCGACGCCTCACGTGCAGAGTGTGCTGGCGGCCGGCAGTCTGGTGCCGTCTTCTGCGGTGGTTGTTGGAGCTAAGGCGGTGGGGATCGATTTGCGGCTTAACTTGGTCGTCGAAGTCGATCAGATTAACAACCGGATTTTGCTGATACCGCTTTCAAACTGAAGCGGCAGGTGAAACCGCGCGAACAACGGCTGCCAACGCGATTGCATCTAAGTTCCATCGGGCTTTTGTGTAGTTCGCATGCGGTCTGGCTCAAAAGGAATTGACCAATTTCCGTGGGAAACGCTATAATCTCCGATTTGTTTGATGATTAAATGTTCGACTATCTGACCGTTAACCTGATGAAGGAGTGAGAATGAAGATTCGATTGGCAGTACCAGCCCTGGCAGCGGTTTTGATGGCACCAGCGGCCATGTGGGCCCAGGCCGCCGCGGCACCAGCGTCCGGCGCCAAAATTGGCGTCATTGACGTGCAAGTTGCGATTACCAGCACGGCCGAAGGAAAACAAGCAGCGGCCGAATTGCAGTCGCAATTCGCGCCACGCCAGACCGAACTGACGAATATGCAGAAACAAATGGAAGAAATTCAGACCAGACTACGCACCGGCCAGACCACGTTGAGTGACGATGAAAAGGCCCGGCTCGGCCGCGAAGGCGAACAGCTCCAGCGGACCTATCAACGCCGTTCGCAGGACGCGCAGGACGACTTCAACGAAGCGCAACGCGAAGTCGTGGATCGCATCGGCCGCCGGATGATCGACGTGCTCAACAAGTATTCGCGAGACAACGGCTACTCGATCATCTTCGACCGCTCGGGCCAAAGTTCGCCGGTAATCTTTGCCGCCAATTCCACCGACGTGACCCAGGAAATCATTCGGCTCTTTGACCAGAGCTACCCGGTTAAGGCTTCCACTGCGGCGCCGAAATCCACTACGCCGCGAACGCCAGCTCCCGCCAAACCCGCCGCTCCCCAGCAGTAACCGGCGAGCATTGACAGGAAAAGAGTACTAGGGCTACTGGGGCCTTCGGGATAGACGTCCGAAGGCCCTTTTTTACAGTGATTTGGCCGGTGTTCGAGCTGTTCTTGCGTTTTTGGCGCTTCGAAATTATACTGTGGTGCTTCCAGACAGGTCGCAAGAGCCAGTGGGCGCGAGCCCACTTTTTTGTTGGAGGCGACAATTTTGGCGGCGCTGCCGCTTCTGGCGTGTCCGGGAAGTTCGCCGGATGCAGCTAACTGTCGCGCTTGGAATAGTGAGCATGGAACTCGGAAGGATTCGAGAGGCGGCGCAGCGGGTGGCGGTTTCGCTGGGCCTCGACGTTTTCGACGTAGAGTGGAAGATAGGCAAGGAGCGTTTGCTCCGTGTCTTCATCGACCGGCTGCCCGGCCCGCAGAATCCGGATGACCTTGGTGTCAGTCATATCGACTGCCAGCAGGTCAGCGAGCAGTTGAGCGTGATCCTGGACGTTGAGGAGTTGGTGCCCGGCCCGGCGTACACGCTAGAAGTTAGTTCACCGGGTCTTGACCGGAAATTGATAAAGCCGGCGGACTATGAACGCTTTGTCGGGCGCTTGGCGAAGATCTGGTTGTACGGAGCCGGTCAACAAGCAGGCGTTTCTGGAAGGTCGCCTGGCGGGGTTCGCGGATGGCGTGGTGAAAGTAACGCAACGCAGCAAGGATCAGGAAAAGCAGCTCGAGATCCCGTATGCGGGGATCAAGAAGGCGAACTTAGTTGTCGAACTGTAGCGCGGGCCAGGTAGATCGGCGGTCGTTCCTAAAGCATTCATACTTTCATCGAATTTTGTACGGGAGAAACTCGAATGGCGAGTCAGCTGTACCAGCAGATCGAGCTGATCAGCCGGGAAAAACACATTGAACCGGAGATCATCGTCGCGGCAATTGAGGATGCGATGGTGGTGGCGGCGCGAAAATTCTATCGCACCGAAGAAGAACTCCGCTCGAAGTTCAATCCGGATACCGGCCAGGTTGACGTGTTCTCCGTGCATGTCGTAGTCGACGAAGTCGCCGACCCGGTGCGCGAAATTTCGCTGAACGACGCGCGCAAGCGCATGCCCGAAATTGAAATTGGCGGCGAGATCACCCAGGACAAGCCAACCGATGTGCTGGGCCGCATCGCGGCGCAAACGGCCAAACAAGTTATTCTGCAAAAAGTGCGCGAAGCCGAGCGCGACACGATCTACAACGAATTTCACACCCGCGTCGGCGAGCTGATTAATAGCGTGGTGAAGCGCATGGAAGGCCCGGACATCATCGTGGACATGGGACGCACCGAAGCGCGGCTGCCCAAGCGCGAGCAGTCGCGTCTGGAGGCTTACAACGTGGGCGACCGCTTGCGCGTGACGATTCGCGCGGTGGAGCGCGCCGCGAAAGGTCCGCAGGTGGTGGTTTCCCGCGCCGATCCCGCCCTGGTGCAACGCTTGTTTGAAATGGAAGTTCCGGAAATTTACGACGGCACGGTGCAGATTCGCGCCGTAGCGCGCGAAGCGGGTGAGCGCACCAAGATCGCCGTGGAGAGCCGGGACAAGGATGTGGATCCGGTAGGCGCCTGCGTCGGCATGAAGGGCATGCGCGTGCAATCGATCATCCGCGAATTGCGCGGCGAAAAGATCGACATCATTCCCTGGAACGAAGAAACCGTCGCATTCGCGCAGAAAGCGCTGAGCCCGGCGAAAGTAACGCGCGTGCAGATCGTCGACCCCGAGGAAAAGCGGCTCGAAGTGATTGTCGAGGATACGCAGCTGTCGCTGGCGATCGGCAAGAAGGGCCAGAACGTTCGCCTGGCCAGCAAGCTGATCGGCTGGAACATCGACATCAAGAGCGAGGAAGAAAAGCGCCGCGAAATCGAGGCGCAGATGGCGGCGCTTACGGCGCCCGGAACCCCGCTGACGGAACTGGTGGGTGTGGGACCGAAGACGATCGAGAAGCTCGAAGCCGCCGGCATCACCTCGATCGAAAAGCTCGCGGACATGACGCCGGAGCAGTTGGTCGAAATTCCGGGCATTGGCGAAAAAATGGTGGAGAAGATTCACCAGTCGGTCGCCGCATATTTCGAGGCGCTGGAAGCGGCTGCCACTAGCGGGCCCAGCACGGCGGAAGATTTGAACGCGGGCGGCGCGCCGGAAACCGGCACAGTGGAAACCGAAGCCGCGATGCTCGACGAAGCTACGGAAGAGGCGTCGAGCGAAGTGGCGGCGAGTGGTGAGCACGAAGCTGCCGCCGATGCGGTTCCCGAACAAGGGAACGTTCAAGCCGAGGCCGCGGCGCTCGATGAGGCCACCGCCGAAGCCACCGAGGAAGTGCGGGAAGAAGAGATCGGAGATTCAGTGGAAGGCGCGGAAAAGCCGTAAGCAAGGTTCAAAAATTTTCGTGCGTAGTATCGCGGCCGTACCGAGGTACGAAGTCGCAGTTCAGACAAGAGGCGAATGGCAGATTCCAATCAAGTCCGGATCAACGAACTGGCGAGAGAACTCGAGATCAAGGCGAAAGTCCTGATCGAGTACCTCCCAGAAGCAGGCGTCACCGAAAAGAAAACGCACTCGAGCTCGATCGATCTCGTGCATGCCGAACGTGTGCGCAAGCACTTCCGCGATATGGCGGCAGCCGAAGAAGCGGCCGAAGCCGAGAAGACCGCCAAGACTACGGCGGCGAAGAAGCCTGCGCCGAAACCGGCTGCGGCTCCGATGGCAGCGCCAGCAACCGCTACTCCGGCTGTGGCAAAGCCCGCCGCGCCTGTTTCGACCACTGCGCCTGCAAGCGTACCGCGACCGGGAGTCGCCGCCCACTGTGGTCACTACGACGCCAGCAGCGCGTCCGGCTGTGCCGACTCGTCCAGCCGCACCCGGAGCTACCGCTGCAACTCATGCTCCTGTTGCCGCATCGCCCGCTGGTACGGCGCCGCGACCCGCGGCCGCTGCTCCGACCGGCTCATCCGCTACGACGCAGACATCGCGGCCTACGGGTCCGCTCAGCACATCCATGCCGCGTCCTGGGCAACCGCTGCGCCCGGCTGGATGCGGCTCCGTCTACGCAAAGGTACCCACCCGCTACACCGCGGCCCGCTGGGCCCGGCCAACGCCCCGGAGCACCGCAAGGCATGCGCCCGGCGGGTGCCCCGCAGTCCTATCGTCCAGCAGGCGCACCGCAAGGTCGCCCCGGTGGTGCCCCCGGCCAAGGTGGTCGGCCCGGCGGTCCGCCGTCCCGTTTTCCGCAACGCCCAGGTGCTAGCGGCCCCGGCGGTCGCGACAACAAAGCTCCCGTGGGCGGTCAGCGCCCAGGTGCTGGCGTGCCGAAAGCCGAGCCCGGCAAACCGCTGTATGCGCGCAAGCCTGCAGCGCGTGGCGGCCGTCCGCTTATCGAGAAACGTTACGCCGAAGGTGAACGCAAACTCCATCCCGTGCGTCCACGATCGGGTGCTGGTCCGGGCGGCCGAGCAACGACCGTTCAACCGGCCGAAGTAGTAAAGCGCGAACCGCGCGAAGTGACCGTCACGGAAGGAATCACCGTTCGCGAACTTGCCGAGAAGCTCGACGTTCGGGCCAAGGAATTGCTGAAGACTCTGCTCGACCGCGGGATTTTCGCCAGCATCAACCAGGCGCTCGACGTGGCAACGGCGACGAGCCTCGCCGAGGCCTTCAGCGGCATCGTGAAAGTTGTCTCGTTCGAAGAGCAGATCGTCGAAGAAGAGAAAGTTAAAGAAACGCGCACCGGCAATGAAGTACCGCGCGCTCCCGTGGTCACCGTCATGGGTCACGTCGATCACGGCAAGACCAGCTTGCTCGACGCGATTCGTTCGGAAGATGTAGCCGGTGGAGAAGCCGGAGGCATCACCCAGCACATTGGCGCGTACGAAGCTCGGGCTAACGGAAAGCGCGATTGTTTTCATCGATACGCCGGGTCACGAAGCGTTCACGCGGATGCGTGCGCGCGGCGCGAAAGTTACCGACATCGTGGTGCTGGTGGTCGGAGCCGACGATGGCGTGATGCCGCAAACCGAAGAAGCAATCTCGCATGCTCGCGCAGCGAACGTGCCCATCATTGTGGCCATCAACAAAATCGATAAAGCGTGACGCGCAGCCTGAACGAGTGAAGCGCCAGCTCAGCCGACAAGGGCTTGATGCCTGAAGAATGGGGCGGCGACACGGTGATGGTCGAAGTTTCGGCCAAAGCCAAAAAGAATATCGACAAGCTGCTGGAAATGATTCTGCTCGTTGGCGATTTGCGCGAATTGAAAGCCGATCCCGGAATTCCGGCGAGCGGTACGGTTCTCGAATCGCGCGTCGACAAAGGCCGCGGACCGGTGGCGACCGTGCTGGTACAGAACGGCACGCTTGCATGTCGGCGACGTCTTCATCGTCGGCGCGGTTTACGGAAAAGTCCGCGCGATGTTTGACGACCACGGCGTTGCCATCAAGCAAGCCGGTCCGGCTACGCCGGTCGAAGTTCTCGGATTGCAGGGCGTACCCGATGCCGGCGATCAGTTCCAGGTCGCGGACGAAGCGAAGGCGCGGCACATCGTCGAATACCGCCAGGGCAAGCAGCGTGACGCTTCACTCGCCAAATCGGCCAGCGGTCGCCTGACTCTCGATCAGTTGCACGAACAATTGCGCGCCGGTGAAGTGAAGGAACTGCCGGTGGTCGTAAAGGCGGACGTGCAAGGTTCCGTCGAAGTGCTCAACGAAATGCTGCCGAAGCTTTCGAACGACCTGGTGAAGCTGAAAGTGCTTCATGCCAGCGTCGGCGCGGTGAACGAATCAGACGTGCTGCTGGCTTCCACGTCGGGCGCCGTCATCGTTGCTTTCAACGTGAAGCCGGAACGCAAAGCCGCGGATCTGGCGCAGCGCGAAAACGTGGACATTCGCCACTACACCATCATTTACGAATTGCTCGACGAATTGAACCAAGGCCATGGCAGGGCTTGCTCTCGCCGATCATCAAGGAACATCATCTGGGGCGCGCGGAGGTCCGCGATACGTTCCGCGTCAAGGGCGTGGGCACCATTGCGGGTTGTTCGGTACTGGAAGGCATCATGAAGCGCGACGCGGAAGTGCGCGTGATTCGCGAAGCGGCAGTGGTTTTCACCGGCAAGATCAATTCGCTGAAGCGCTTCAAGGAAGACGCGAACGAAGTGCGCACCGGATTTGAGTGCGGCATCGGCATCGCGAATTTCGCCGACGTAAAGGTCGGCGATATTCTCGAATGCTTCACGATCGAGAAGAGCGCGGCGCCCGACATGGGTGCTCCCTCGGTGCGTACCCAGCGCCAGCCGGAGCGCGCGGAAGCGTCGCACAGCTAGATTTCCGATTCACGCCGGCGCAACCGGCAAGCCGGGTTGTTTTTCGGTGCTTGATTTTTTGAGCTCGCGTGCGAATCCTGCGTCGCTCGCGTTGTGGGACGGAAATGCCAATCGGCCTCCTCATCCTGGAAATTCACATCCTTGATGCGCAGTCTCTCAAAGACAAGCGACAGGTGCTCCGCAGTCTGAAAGACCGGCTGCGCGCTCATTTCAACGTGGCCGTGGCGGAGCTGGCCCACCAGGAAACCTGGCAGCGTTCACGCGTCGGCGTGGTTTCGATTTCCGGCGATTCGGGCCACCTGGAAAAATCGTTGGCGGATATCGCCGCGGAATCCGAACGCGTGCTGGGCCGCGATCTGGTTTCGCAGCAAATCGAATATTACGAAGACGGGGAAGAATCATGAAGTCTCAGGGGCACCACGCCGGGCATCGCAGTGAACGCATCGCCGAAGAAATTCGCAACGAAGTGAGCCTGATGCTCGCGGGAGAATTGAAAGATCCGCGGCTCGCCGCTCCGGTGATGGTCACCGAAGTTCGTCTGGGCGCGGGCATGCGCACGATCCGCGTGTTCGTGAGCCTGCTTGGCGATGAAGCGCGAACGCGCTACCACGCTCGCCGGGTTGCAAGCCGCGAAGGGTTTCGTGCGCCACGAATTGGTCGATCGCCTGCATTTGCGCCGCGCGCCGGAAGTGATTTTCATGCTCGACCAGACCGAAGAAATCGGAAACCGCATCGAGAGCCTCTTGCGCAAGGCAAAAACCCCGGAGGCTCTGTAGCGTCCGCAGCCGGCTTTCTCGCTATTCCGCCAACTTGCCACGCTGCCAGTTTGCCGCCGCTGAAATCCTCGATCATTTATGCCGCGTCCACCTAAACTGCCGCCCTTTGACGGGCTCATTGTGGTCAATAAACCCACCGGGAAAACCTCGCACGATGTGGTGGAATCCGTGCGCCGCATTGCTGGTTTTCGCGGCATCGGCCATCTCGGGACGCTCGACCCTCTGGCGACGGGCGTATTGGTTCTGGCGCTCGGCCGCGCTACGCGGCTCGCGCGTTTCTACTCCGGCCGCCGCAAACGGTATACCTGCGCCGATGCGCTTTGGATTCGAAACGGACACTTACGACGCCGACGGCGAAGCGCTTGGCGCCGGATTCCGCGCCTACCCTGAACGCCGACGAGACTCGCAGCGCATGCGCCGCAATTTGTGGGCAAGATTCAGCAGGTCCCACCCGCATATTCCGCGAAAAAAATTGGCGGCCGTTCGGCGCACCAGTTAGCGCGGAAAAATAAGCCGGTGAATCTCGAACCAGTCGAAGTGGAAGTGTTCGAATTCAAGCTGACCGGCGTGGAAGGTTCCACGGCGCGCTTTGATGTGGAATGCGGAGCGGGGACGTACATTCGTTCGCTGGCGCTCGATTTGGGCAGGCTGCATGGAGCGGCGCGCATCTTGCGGAAATCAAGCGCACCGCCGTGGGAGAATTCACGCTCGATCAAGCCGTAACGCTCGAAGATCTGGACCGCGACGCCAAAGCCGGGAAGCTGCCGGACCATGTGCTGCGTATGGAGAACGTGCTGCCCGATCTTCCCAGCGCCACGGTGCTGCCGATCATCGAAAGGCGCATTCGCCACGGCGCAAGATTCAATCTCGCGCTGGCGCAAATTCAACCAGGCCGCGCGACCGCGGCCCAGGGCGCTACTTCGGAACTCGATTCCGGCGAGTGGAAGCCGGCGCGCTTGCGCGTGTTCAGCCAACAAGGCCAATTGATCGCGATTGCCGAACCGGTGGTGCCGCGCACCTACCAACCGATTTTAGTTCTGGAAGCCATTCCGTAACGCAATCCGCTGCGATAAGCGACCGCTTCGCCGCCGCGAAATGTTCGGCCTGATGTCAATTGGGCGGGTTCGCCGGGGGATTATTGTCTGGCTGCGGCTGTGGTTGCGGGGGAGGCGCCTGCTGTGCAGGTTCCGGAGCGGGAGCAGGCTGAGGCGGTGTCGGTTCCGGTTGTGGCTGCGGTTGGGCTTGAGGTTGCGGCGAAAAACCGCGACGCTCCTGAATTGTTGGGCCGGCCGAACCAAATCCTTGAATTTGTCCGCGTCCCGCGTAAATCACGTGCTCCCTATGCGGAGAAAATTCCACCAGGCGCGGCGTGATCATAATCAGCAATTGGGTGTATTCGGTCTGCACGTTGTTGTCGCCGCCGAGGACTGGAATGTAGTTCAGTCCCGGTTCGCCATTTAGCGAGGTGGTGGTTTGTGGAGATGTATATCCCGCCACGACCGTCGGCTCGTCGATTCTCATCCGCACGTTCTGATGAATTTCCTGGTTATCGACCACCGGAATATTATTTAGCATCGAGCCGGCCAGGCTGCTCAACGTGAATTCAAGAGCCAGGGAAACTTCGTCGTCGCGGTGTACCCGCGGCGTGGCCTTTACCTTCAATCCCACATCGATATATTCCGCGTTCGGAAATTGCGTTCCGGCGCCGCCGGTAGATGCTCCGAAGAGTGCGGCGGAATCGAGCACGATCGCTACGCTATTCGAACCAAAATTCGTCACGGCCACGTCGGGTAGACCGTCACCATTGAAGTCGGCGGTGGCGGCCGAGCCTGGACTGGTTTGCAACGGCAGTTCGATGGGAGGCGAAAAAATGCCGCCACCCACGCCGATCAGGACCGCGAGCGCGCCATCGCCGGTGGCGGTGACGGCCATGTCCGGCAGGCCGTCCGCATTAAAGTCGGCAATGGCGATCGAAGTGGGATTGGTGCCAGCCGGGAAATCCAATCGGGCGGTGGTGGAGTTTCCGAAGGTTCCGTCGCCGTTTCCTAAGAATACCGAAACGCTGTTGATCACCGTATTGTTGCCGCTGGCGACGGTTCCACTATCCGCAACGATCAGGTCGAGAACTTGATCGTTGTTCACGTCCGCCAACGCCACAAAAACCGGCGTCACTCCGGTCGCGTACTTGATCGGGCTGAAGAACGTGCCGTCGCCCTTACCGATAAAAGTCTCCAACGTGTTTTCCGTCGAGTTGGTGATGGCCAGATCGATGATCGCATTGGAATTCGGATTGAAGGCTCCGGCGACGATTGAAGTCGGCTTCGTGCCGGTGGCAATCAGCGCCGGAGCCTTAAAGGTTCCGTCGGTGTTGCGCAGATAAATGCCGATGGTATTGTCGCCCTGATTCACGACCGCCAAATCGGAAAGACCGTCATTGTTGAAATCGGCCACCGCGATCGAGCTCGGCAGATGACCCGTGGTAATGGTCTGCGCCGGCTGAAACGTGCCGTCGCCGTTGCCCAGCAGCAGGCTCAGCGTGTTGGCATTTTCATTGGCGACCAGGATGTCCACGTTGTTGCTGGTGTCCGAGGTGAGATGAAAGTTTCCGGTCACGACCCAAGCCGGGCCGGCCCCGACGGTCACCGTGGTCGGGAGGTTAAAGGTTCCGTCGCCTACTCCCAAAAATATCGAGAGCGTTCCATCGGTGAAATTCGCCACGACTACATCTTGAAAACCGTCGTTGTTCAAATCGGCGGTGGCCACGTAGTCCGGGTTCGCGCCCGTGGTGATAAACGAAACTTCCAGATTGGCCGGCGACCCGCCGCTGACCGCGCTGGTTTGCGCGCTGCTTCCCAAACTTGAGGAATATTGCGCCAGCGAAACCGGAACGCGTTCGCCAATGAAAAAAGTCGCCGGCTTGCCATCTTCGGCGCGCAGCAGCATTTTTCGTCCGGAACGGATGGTGGACAAGAAATCGGAGAAGTTCAGCGCCACGTCCGGCAAAGTGTAAAGAAAAGTTGTGAGACCGCCGCCGAAGGCCAGGAACGCCGGCAACGTCGAGGTCCCGAAAATTTGGGTGATGATGGTGGCGATGGAGGTGGTGCCGTCCGTCAGTTCGCGCGCCACATTCGATGGGATCGAATAGATGTGCGCACTCTGTGGCCCGACAATCCCCAAATCGCGCTGATGGCTCTTATCGATTTCGAGAACTTCGATTTCCAACACGAGCTCCGGGGCGGGCCGCTCCAGATCGTCAATAATTGCGGCGGCGACCGCCATGGCCTGCGGGGAAGCCCGCATGGTGATCGTGCGGCTCTTGGTATCCAGTTGGGTCCGGGTGATTCCGGCCACCTCGCGTATTAATCTCGCTATTTCCGTCATCTGCTGGTCGTCGTCTGAATTCGGGAGCAGCACGGTGCGCGCGATTGAAACGTCATAGTCCTTGCGCTTTTGCGCGGTATCCGAGGCCACAAAGAAAAGATGAGTCGTGAGCGGCCGCCAAAATGTTCCGGTCGCTTGGCCCATGACCCGCATGGCGGTGACGAAGTCCACGTCGTTCAATTCAAACTTTACCGGGACCTGCCGCAGATCAACGTCAAAGGCCACTTCGACGCCGAATTGTTTCGCGATCTGCTCGTAAGCGCTTTGCGTCTGGCCCCGGATTTGAAGGTTCTGGGTGCCGGGCAGATGATCGAGCTGTACCGGCGGCGCGAGTTCGCGTTCGGCGACAGTTTGGACTCCGGGCCTCGGACGCAGGCCATCGAGCTGCGCCAGTCGTTCCGCCAACACCTTGTTGGAAGGGTCGAGCTCCCGCGCTTCGCGCAGGGAACGCAGCGCTGCCGTCAGATCGCCGGCGACGGCCGCTTTTTCCGCAGTTTCGATTTTCATCTGCACCACGTGGCTTTTGGCAATCGCCTGATGCAGCCCGTAGGCGATGACGGTCGCATCAAAGTTGACCGCATCGGAATAAGCCTCGAATGCGGCCGGCCAGTCACCGACTTCTTCCGCCTTCTGTCCGCGCTTATATGCTTCTTTTGCTTTCTTCTGGTCGGCCTTCGACGGCGGCAAAGAGCCCGCGGGGGCCATCACGGGGTTCGGGACCGGTTTCGTGGCCTTCTTAGCCGGAGCCTGAGTGGCGGGCGCTGTCTCCTCCTGCGGTCGCGGCCATCCGGCGGCAGACACCGCGCTGTCGGCGAACGGTAAAACTATAATCAAAGCGAACGCCAAGGCCAGGAAGCCAAAGCCGTGACGCGGCGCATGGGTCAGGTTCGATGGGGGCAAAAAGAAAGCCATAAAGTATGAGATGGTAGTCTACCGGAAAGGTAAGCAGGGGCGCGGAACAAGTTGAATTCGCTTGATTTTGCGGGGGGCTGGCGGTAGACTCGAATTTCTAGTTGATACTCGTTTGCAACTAGCAATCTATGCTCTCTGCTCTGCTGCTCTCTCTTCGTGAAGGTGTCGAAGCCGCTCTGGTTGTCGGCATCGTCCTCGTCTATCTGAACCGCACCGGCCGCCGAGCGCTTAGCAGCTATGTCTGGGCCGGCGTTTTGCTCGCTGCCGCAGCCAGCTTTGTTGCAGCCGTACTGCTGCAGCGTTGGCAAGTCAGCGAAGACGGCTTTGAAGGCCTGCTGATGCTGGTGGCCTCGGCGCTGGTCGTCTCCATGATTATTTGGATGAACCGGGCCGCGCGCCATCTGAAAAAAGAAATCGAGCAGCGCGTCGAATCTTATGCCCAAAAATCCACGCGGGCCGCGGGCTGGGCGATCGGTTTCTTCGTGTTCATGATGGTCGTGCGTGAAGGCGCCGAATTGATTCTGATCCTCCGCGCCGTCGAGCTGTCCAGCGCCGGCGTGCAAGTGTGGATTGGTACGGCGATCGGCATCGCTATCGCGGTCGCGGTTGGTCTGTTTTTCTTCCAGGGAACGCTGCGCATTCCGCTGCATCGGTTTTTCAAGGCGACCAGCGCCATTTTGATGGTCGTCGCGTTTCAGTTGGCGCTCACCGGCATTCACGAATTGAGCGAAGCCATGTGGATTCCGTCCAGCAAGACGGAAATGGCCACGATTGGGCCGATCGTGCGCAACGAAGTTTTCTTTTTTGTCGTCATCCTCGGCGCCGCCGCATTGGTGGTCTTGCGCGAATGGTTCAGTTCCAAAGCGCCGGCGGCCGACGCCGAAGGGAATCCGGCCGAACGCCGCATGCGCGAACATGAATTCCAGCGCCAGCGCGTGTGGAGTTTCGCCGCAGCGCTGCTGTGCATTGCGGTGGTTCTTTCGTTCGCCGGCGAGTATGTCTACGGCAAAGTCGCGGCGGCGCCCGCTCCCTCCAAACCGTTAGTGGCCCAGGACAACCTGGTCCGCATTCCGCTGACCGATCTCACCGACTCGAGTTTGCATTTTTATTCCGCCGACGTGAACGGCAGCGTGATCCGCTTCATCGTGATTCACAAGCCGAACGGTGATTACGCCACGGCGCTCGACGCCTGTCAGATTTGTGGCCCTTCCGGATACCGCCAGGAAGGCCAGAGCATTATTTGCCGCACCTGCGGCGCGGCGATTTATATTCCGTCGATTGGTGAATCCGGCGGGTGCAACCCCATCGCGGTGAAATCCCACGTGGAAGGGGGCGCAGTGGTCGTGGATCTTTCCGCGATTGGCGACGCGGCCTCCAAGATTCACTCCTAACGCCATGCTGGGCCGCCTGGTAAGGGAGTCGTTCACACGCAATCCGCGACGCAAAATTCTGACGGCGGCGGCCTTGGTCGTCGGAATGGCAGTCGCTACCGCTACGCTCACCATCGCGCTGGAAGTCGGCGATCGCCTCGCCCATGAATTTCGAAGTTTTGGCGCAAACCTCCTCGTTACTCCACAGTCCGATACTCTTCCCGTAGAAATTGGTGGCGTGGATTATCGCCCCGTAAACGAAGGCGCTTATCTCCAGGAAGCGGATCTCGGCAAGCTGAAGACAATTTTCTGGCGCCACAATATTGAAGGTTTTACGCCGTTTCTTGACGTCCCGGCGAATGTGCCGGAGGCTGGCGGAGCGGTGACCGTGATCGGCACCTGGTACGAACACGGTGTGCCGGTACCAGATGGAACCACATTCAAGACCGGTCTGAGCATCACCCACCCTTGGTGGAAGATTGACGGGCGATGGTTTCAGGACGGCTCCGCTGAATGCGTGGTCGGTGCGGCGCTGGCGGCCAAGCACCCTGCGGAATTTAAGATTGGCAGCACGCTCAACGTGGCCAAGGACGACGGCCGAGGCACCAAGACCCCTCTGACGATCACCGGAATCGTTTCCACTGGAGACGCGGAAGACAATTCCGTGCTGGTGCCCTTGTCCGTCGCGCAAAATCTCTCCGGCCACCCGGGAGAGTTCCGCTCCTTATTCGTAAGCGCGCTGACCAAGCCGGCAGATGCCTTGGCCGAGCGTGGCGAGATGGCCCAGAACGACAAAAACATCCAGCTGACCCCAACCGAATACGATCGCTGGTTCTGCTCGCCGTATATTTCCTCCATCAGTTTTCAAATCAAGACCGTGCTGCCCGGCACCGAAGTGCGTGCCATTCGTCGCGTTGCCGAAACGGAAGGCCGCGTTCTGTCGCGGGTCAGCACTTTGCTATGGATCGTGACTCTAGCCGCGCTGATTGCCGCGGCCCTGGCCGTGGCCGCAACTTCGGCGACGACAGTAATCGAACGACGTTCGGAAATCGGAGTGATGAAGGCTCTAGGTGCGAGCAATTTCACGGTGACAGGACTTTTTCTCCTGGAGCAGCTAATGCTCGCGGTTCTCGGCGGCGCCATTGGATTTATTTTCGGAGCCGCACTGGCACGCGTGCTCGGCAAGAGCGTTTTTGGCACTCCAGCGACTCCTCAATTCGTGCTGATGCCCATCGTTCTGGGCCTCGCCTCCCTCGTTGCGCTGATCGGCAGCCTGATACCCTTGCGGCGCGCCGCGCATCTGCGTCCTGCGCTTATATTGCGGGGACAGTAATGTTCTGGCGCCTCGTGTTTCAACTGCTGCGCGGTAGTCGTGCGCGTTTGACGGTCGCGATCCTCGCACTGGTCAGTGGCGCGGCAGTCATTTCAGGTTTGCTGAATCTGGATTTCGGCGTCGAATACCAACTGACCCAGCAATTTCGCGCGCTCGGCGCGAACATCGTCATCGCTCCCAAGACCACGGAGTCGGCCCCGGAATCCACACTCACCAATTCGGCGCTGATGGATGAAGACGCGGTGATGAGCCAGGTGCAGCGGGTCGCGTCTGCGAACGTATCGTTTGCGCCGTTTGCGTACGTAATCGCGCATGTCGGCGAAACGCAAGTCGTCGCGGTGGGCACCTGGCTCGACCAACTTCACAACCTGAACCCCACCTGGAAGATCGACGGCCAGTGGATTTCCTCGCGCGCCGAGGTCAGGCAGTGTCTGGTGGGTCGAAACGCGGCCAGGCAATTGCATCTGACGACGGGCAGCTCGCTACCGCTGCAATACCTGACTCGCACGTCGCAATGCAAAATTTCCGGGATTATCGATTCCGGCGCCGCAGACGACAATCAAGTGTTCGTGAGCCTCGACGCGCTGCAGACCCTCGCCGATTTGCCCGGCAAGATGAGTCTGGTTCAGCTGAGCGTAAACGGAACTCCAAAATTTATTGCGACCACCGCCAGCCAGCTCAGCTCGGCGCTGCCGCAATTTCAGGTTCACCCGATTCGCCAGGTGACCGACGCGGAAGGTGCATTGCTGGCCCGGATTCGCCTGCTGATCATTTCCATGATCATTCTCATTCTCGCGCTTACCGCGCTTTGCGTGCTGGCGACGATGGCCGCGCTCGCCATGGAGCGCCGTACGGACGTTGGGCTGATGAAGGCGCTGGGCGGTTCGATCGCGCACATTGTCGGCTTTTTCGTTGCCGAAGTCGGACTGTTAGGCGCTGTCGGGGGATTGGTCGGCGCGATCTTGGGAGTGGGTCTTTCCTATTGGATGGGGCTTCGCGTTTTCGACACCGCGGTCGCGCCGCAGTGGCAGATTTTCCCCATCACCATTATTCTGATGACCCTCGTGGCTATGGCCGGCGCTTTGCCTTTGCGCCTGCTCGGCGAAGTGAAGCCTGCGATCATTTTGCGCGGAGAATAAAGTTTAGTGGCCACCGTCGTCCAAATCGAAAACCTACGCAAGGAGTTTGGTAAAGTATGCGCGCTCGATGGCGTTTCCTTTGAGATTCAAGAGGGTGAATGGATCGCGATCATGGGCCCGTCCGGTTCGGGCAAAACCACGTTAATCAATATTCTCGGTGGACTTGATACTCCGACGAGCGGCCGAGCGATAGTCGATGGCGTGGACGTCGGCCGCTTAGACGAAGCCGGGTTGACGCGTTTCCGCGCCGAAAAAATTGGTTTTGTGTTTCAGCAGTTTCATCTTGTTTCGTACCTGACCGCGCTCGAAAACGTCATGCTCGCGCAATACTTCCACAGCACCACCAACGAGAAGGAAGCGCAGCAAGCCCTGGAGCGCGTCGGTCTCGGCGATCGCATCGAACATTTGCCGACGCAGTTGTCGGGCGGCGAACAACAACGTGTAGCCGTCGCCCGGGCCCTGATCAATCACCCCAAGCTGATTCTGGCCGACGAACCCACTGGCAATCTTGATGAAGCCAACGAAAAAATCGTGCTCGACCTGCTGCGGGACCTTCACGCCGAAGGCCGCACGATCCTGATGGTGACCCACGCACCAAGCATCGGTTCACTCGCCGATCGGCGCATCGATTTCGCCCACGGACACCTGGTTCCTTACCCGGCGTCGGTGGGCGCTCAACGCCGATAGCAAACCGATTCGGGTCGAGCCGCAATCCCGCGAAAATCCAAAATATGGGACACTGTAGAGCAGAGGTTGCGTCCGCTTTGAAATCTTTACGTAGCACCGGGGCCAGCGGATTTCCATGCCGATTCCACTTGACGTCAGAAAAAAACCGACCAGCCTGAAAGTGCACATCTCCACCGGGGAAGGCGTCGATATCACCTGGGCGGATGCGCACACCAGCCATTACGATTTTCCTTATCTGCGCGATTCCTGCCCCTGCGCCATGTGCAACGACGAACGTGAGCAGAAAGCGAAAGCGGGTCCGGCCGCCGCGGTCTCGGCGGTTCTACCGATGTACAAGCCGCGCGTCACCGCGAAAGCCGCTACCCCGGTAGGGAACTACGCGATTCAGATCCAATTCTCGGATAGCCACGCGACCGGCATCTTTAGTTTTGGCCATCTTCGCGAAATTTGCCCGTGCGAAGCGTGTGCTCGCGAATTCCGCGACAAAACGGCCGAAGCTGCAGGATAATTCAATTTTCCCGCGTTACTGGGCCGGATTCGATGGACTTGCGAGGCTTTCATTCTGCCGGTGTTTCAACGTATAGTTCGTACCCGCACCTAACTTAGTCTATGGCATCGAACTCGACAGGTCCCACATTTACGCCAGGCCGCGTCGCGTCCCGTAGCAAAAGTACTTGTCGCCACTACGGCGATGCTCGCCTTCATTTCCTTCTGGCGCGCTGCGGCCATCGTGCTCAACGATTTGGCCTCGTCCGCCTATTACGCCGGTGGCGAGGCCGAGCAGTTCATCGGCAAGACCGCGCCGTGGTTCATCCTGGGCATCATGCTGTTCTCCTACGCCGTGCGCGCGGTTTACGTGGAAAGCTGCAGCATGTTCGTGCGCGGCGGCGTGTATCGCGTGGTCAAGGAAGCGCTGGGCGGCACGCTCGCCAAATTTTCCGTTTCGGCGTTGATGTTCGACTACGTGCTGACCGGCCCGATCAGCGGCGTTTCCGCCGGGCAATATCTGGTCGGCGTTATCAACGAACTCTTCGCCTACGCGCACATTACATTACCACATGAACGTGAACGCGACGGCTGCGTCAGTCGCCATCATCATCACCCTCTATTTCTGGTGGGAGAACATCAAGGGCGTGCCGGAATCGAGCGGCAAGGCGCTGCGGATCATGGAACTCACCACCATCATGGTGGTGATGCTGATCAGTTGGTGCGTTTACACCCTGTGGGTTCGCACCGGCTGGCATCTGCCTCCGTTTCCCAACGCCACGAACATGAAGCTCGATAAAGGTTCGCTGGGCTGGCTGGATGGCTACCACTGGGCCCACACCATCACGCTGATCATTATTTTCGTCGGCCTGGGCCATTCGGTGCTGGCCATGAGCGGCGAAGAATCGCTCGCGCAGGTCTACCGCGAAATCGAGCACCCCAAGCTGAAGAACCTGAAAAAAGCCGGCCTGGTCATTTTCATTTACAGCCTGGTGTTCACCTCGCTGGTTTCGTTCTTCGCCGTGATGATTATCCCCGATGACGTGCGCGGCAATTTTACCGAAAACCTGATCGGCGGCCTGTCCATGAACCTGGCGGGCAGCTCCGACGGTACGGCTTGCCTTTCACGTCTTTGTGGTGGTGGTGGGCACTCTGATTCTGGCCGGCGCGGTGAACACCGCCATCGTCGGCTCGAACGGCGTGCTGAACCGCGTGTCGGAAGATGGCGTGCTCACCGATTGGTTTCGCCATCCGCACCCGCGATTCGGCACCACCCATCGCATCATCAACATGGTCGTCGCGTTTCAGATCGTCACCATCATCATCAGCCGCGGCGACGTTACGTTTCTCGGCAACCTGTACGCCTTCGGCGTGATTTGGAGTTTCTCGATGAAGGGCGTCGCGGTGCTGGTGCTGCGCTACACGCACCCGCAGGATCGCGAATATCGCGTGCCGCTGAACCCGGTCATTTTCGGCAAGGAAATTCCCATCGGCCTGGGACTGATCACGCTGATGCTGCTGGCCATTGCGATCATCAACCTGTTCACCAAGCCATCGGCGACGATTGCCGGCATCACCTTCACGGTTCTGCTCTTCAGCAGTTTTCGAATTCTCCGAACATCGCATGCGGGTACACGCTGCCGGCGCCGCACACGTGGAGCTCGATCAATTCAACCTGGCGCAGGAAGCCGAACTCACGCCGACCAGCGTTGGCGTCGCCCCCGGCAGCATCCTGGTTCCGGTGAGCACTTACTATTCGCGCTGTACCACCTCGAAGCGGCTCTGCGGCGCGTCCGGCAAAAACAAGCGGAAATTGTCGTGCTGCACGTGCGCTTGCTGCGGCGCGCGGCGTCCGGCGAATACGAACTCGCGCCGGACCAGCTTTTCAGCACCATCGAACAACTGCTGTTTCACCAAAGTGCTGGCGCTGGCGGAAAAAGAAGGCAAGCCTGTGCGCCTGGCCGTCGCCGCCGCGAATGATTTGTGGGAAGGCATTTTGCGCACCGCGATGAATCTGCAGTCCAGCACCATCGTGGCGGGAAGTTCGTCGAAAATGCCGGTGACCGAGCAGGCGCGAGAGATCGGCCTCGCCTGGGAACGCATGCCGGAACCGCGGCCGCGCGTAACCCTGGAAATCTTTACGCCCTCCGGCCAGGAACAGATTTTCTATCTGGGTCCTCACGCGCCGCGGCTGACGCCCAAGGAAATCGATTTGCTGCACCGCATCTGGCTGCAATTGAGCGACAAACTGCCCGGCGAGGAAATTCATCATCACGACATCGTTCATTTTGCTTTGGGTGAAGTGGAACGGGAGTTGGATCAGGGGCAGGAAACCGACGTTCTCGAACGCCTGCAGCAACACGTCCATTCCATTCACGGCAATCGTTTGGAATCTTCCAACGATCCAAAGAAAACGCCCGGCCAGCAGTAATCCGGCCGGGCCATTTCCTCAAGCCTCGCTAGCCATCCTGACTTTTGATCCGAATCTAAGCGCGCAACTCCGAAGTGCAGTTCGGGCACCGAGTCGCTTTCGCCGGAATCTTTGAAGCACAGAAAGGACATTCCTTCGTCGGATCGACCGCTACCGGGACGGGCTTGTTCCAGCGATTGACCATGCGCACCAGCAGGAAAATGGCCAACGCGACGATGATGAAGTCCACTATATTGTTCAGAAAGATTCCGTAGTTAATGGTCGCTGCTCCTGCCTGCTTCGCTTCCGCCAGCGAGGCGTAGGATTTTCCGGAAATGTTTATAAACAGACTGGAAAAATCCACTTTGCCGAGCACCAAACCTAACGGCGGCATGATGATGTCCGATACCAGTGAAGTAACGATTTTGCCGAATGCCGCGCCGATAATGAAACCGACCGCCAGGTCCAGTACATTGCCTTTCATTGCAAATTCTTTGAATTCCTTGAGCACCAGTCGATCTCCTCGATCTTAGATTTGTCGTGCCGTGAATTGCCGGGTGTAATTATGAAAACGGGGCCGAATGCTTGCCGGGAGATTATCCGCAACCGGCCTTGGGAGCAAGCCAATTCAACGATTTCTTAAATTGTCAGATTTTTTGGCTCGCTCGTAATTTCAGCCCCTGCGCGACGAAAATACTGCGCCGAGCATGCCACGAAGCACCAGTATCATGCCGGCGGCACCCAGCATCACGGGCGCCAGGCGTGACGGAACCAGGAGCATGGCGAGAACAGATAGACCGACCAGAGCCAGCGAGATCGCGCGAATTTTCGACTCGTAGGGCCGCAGCCCCGGTTCCGGTTTGATTCCGGCTCGAACGCCCCAATAGACCAAAAACGCCCCCAGGGCGATCAACGGCGCAGGGCGTGTCGGCAATCCGGCCCGTCCGGAAAAGGCCAGCACAATCAACAGCGCGCCAAGCAGGAAGACGATGAACTCACTCAATAGTCGGAACAGATTGATCGCGGGAGCCATTCGTGCGCCGGCCAGAATTATGCGGCAGAGCGCTAACCGCAGGCAATTGGCCTTTGTCGGCGGAAGCTTGTCGCTCGCGCCCACGATTAATCTTGGGCCCGCGGGATGATACAATCTCACATTCGGTCCTGCATCGCCGCAAGCTCAATGCTCATCCAATCAGCGAGGTATAAATCAGTGCATAAGGTTCTTATCATCGGCAGTGGGTGCGCCGGCTTGACGGCGGCGATCTACGCAGCGCGCGCGGATTTGGCTCCCGTGGTGCTTGGATGGTTATGAACCGGGCGGCCAGCTCGCGCTGACCACGATGGTGGAGAATTTCCCCGGATTTCCCGACGGCATCCTGGGGCCGGAACTGATCGAGAATGCCCGCAAACAGGCGCAGCGTTTCGGCACGGAATTTCGAGCAGGCGCGGTTACCGCCGCGGACCTGAGCAAACGGCCGTTCACGATCACCGCCGGAAACGAAACCTATGAAACCGAGACGCTTGATCGTCGCCGCGGGCGCGTCCGCGCGCATGCTCGGCATCGAATCCGAAAAGCACCTGCTGGGGCACGGCGTTTCGACCTGCGCCACCTGCGACGGTTTCTTCTTCCGCGGCAAAGACATCGTCGTGGTCGGCGGCGGCGACACCGCCATGGAAGAAGCCACCTTCCTCACCAAATTCGCCAAGACCGTCACGCTTACTCCATCGCCGCAACGAATTTCGCGCCACCAAAATCATGCTGGACCGCGCGCGCGCCAACGAAAAAATCGAATTCCTCACGCCGTATGTCATCGAAGAAGTCCACGACGTAACACGCAAAAAGCGTGGAAAAGGTCACGCGTCCGCAACACCGAAACGAAGGAGACCCAAGTGATCGAAACTTCCGGAGTTTTCGTCGCCATCGGCCACGATCCCAACACCAAGATCTTCAAAGGCCAGCTGGATATGGATGCCGACGGCTACCTCATCACGCACGATGGACCGAAGACCAACATCGAAGGCGTTTTCGCCGCCGGCGACGTGCAGGATCACCATTACCGCCAGGCCATCACCGCGGCCGGTTCCGGTTGCATGGCCGCGATCGAAGCCGAACGGTTCCTCTCCGGACACAAGAGCTGACGCCGCTCGGCTTTCCGGCATACTTTCTAGTCCATGTTATCACCTTCCCAACAATACGAGCGCGCGCCCGGGGGTTTGGTTCGCTAATGCGCGAATTCCTGCTGCGCCTTTCCGAAAACAAGCGTCTCGCTCCGTTCATCATGCAACAACGGCGTGAGCCGGCGCGTGGCGCGGCGTTTTGTGGCTGGCGAAAAGCTGGACGACGCCGTCGCCGCAGCGGCGCGAAGTGAACCGCGCCTTCCGGCTGGCCAGTCTCGATCTGCTGGGCGAAAATGTCTCCGACGAAGCTGGCGCGCGCGCCGCTGCCGACGGATACCGCGCCATGTTCGACCGCATCGCGCATGAACAGCTCGACGCCAATGTCTCGCTGAAACTCACCCAGCTCGGCCTCGACCTCAGTGAAAGCCTTTGTCAGGAACTGCTCGAAGAAATCGTCGAGCACGCCGCCGCCTTGGGAAATTTTGTGCGCATCGATATGGAAGGCTCGGCCTACACGCAGCGCACCGTGGAAATGACCAAGCGGGTGCGCGCGGAATATTCAGCGGTCGGCACCGTGATGCAAGCCTATCTCTACCGCACCGAGCAGGACGTAAAAGATTTGCTCGCCGCCGGCTGCCGCATGCGCCTTTGCAAGGGCGCCTACAAAGAGCCGCCCGATGTCGCGTTCCCTAAGAAGGCCGACGTCGATGCGAATTACGTCAAACTGATGAAACTGCTGTTGCCGAGCGGGATTTACCACGGGATCGCCACGCACGATCCGGCGATGATTGAAGCGACCAAGAATTTCGCGCGCGAAAATAACATCCGCAGCGACAAATTCGAATTTCAGATGCTCTACGGAATTCGCACTGATTTGCAGAACCAGCTCGTCGGCGACGGCTATCGCGTGCGGGTTTACATTCCGTTCGGCACCGATTGGTTTCCGTATTTCATGCGCCGGCTCGCCGAGCGGCCCGCGAATGTCACCTTCTTCCTACGCAGCCTTTTGCCTCGTTCCGGAAATAACGCGCAACAATAAGAGCCGGATCCTTACCGAAAAGTTTTTCCCACCTGCTCCTAAGCTTTCATTGAGATTCCGCATCGTCCGACTTAGAATAGCCCGCGCGCGGCTCTCATCCGCGCGCGTCGCATCCTAGGAGCACTTCATGCGAACCACTACCGCCGCCCGATTCTTGCCGCTATCTTTGCTGTCTTTAGTGCTGGCCGTAGCCGGATGCGGCAGCAAACCTGCAGCGACTCCGGAATCATCCGCGTCGCCATCCAGCCCCAATAGCGCCAGCAATGGCGCACCGGCCAGCGCCCCCGCGGCGACTGCTCCGGCGCCATTGCCGCCGCCACCTCCCCCGCCGCCCATTGTGATTCCGGCGGGGACCACCATTACGGTGACCTTGGATCAAACCGTAAATTCGCAGACCGCCAATAACGGCGATCCGTTTGCCGCGTCGCTGGCCGTTCCGCTTACCAGCGGAACAGTCGTCGCGCTGCCGGTTGGAACAAAAGTAGGCGGAACCATCGTGACCGCGCAATCCGCCGGCAAATTTAAAGGCAACGCGCTGCTGCAACTCGTGATCGATTCCGTGCGCATCAATGGAACGCGCTATCCGATGCAGACCAACGAATTTGAGGATGTAGGCAAAGGGCGAGGGAAGAGAACTGCCGTAGGAGCGGGCGGCGGCGCTGCTTTTGGCGCCATTATTGGCGCAGTGGCGGGCGGTGGGAAGGGCGCGGCGATTGGCGCGTTGGCCGGCGGTGGTGCCGGTACTGCAGGTGCAGCCTTTACTGGCAAAAAAGACATCGTGCTTCCCGCCGAGACCCGGCTGCATTTCAAACTGGCTCAGCCGCTTTCAATTCCGGCTCCTGACGCTCCGGTGCCCAGCCGCGCCGCCAGCAACCAACTAGCGCAAGGTCGGCTACTTTTTTTAAGATCCCGGTTGCCGCGACGCCTAATCAACTCTTGCGGCAGACGGCAACGCCGTCGCGCAACGGCACGATCACTGGAAACAGCTCGTCGGAGCCGTAGACCATGTTGTTGAATTCCAGACTGCCGCGGGTGTCGTCATCCTTCGGCGGCTCCGTCACTTTTCCAGACCACAGCACGTTGTCTGTGATCACCAGCCCACCGTGCTTCAGCCGTGGTACGGATTTCTTCAGCGCCGCGGGATATTGGCGCTTGAACACGTCGATCAGAATGATGTCGAACTGGCCCGCCACGCGTATCGATCAGATCCACCGCGTCACCCAGTCATAATATGCACCCGCTCTGAAATGCCAGCGCTTCCGGAAATTTTCCTTGCGCGCAGTTCCACATTCTTTGGATCGCCGTCGGTAAAATAAATCTCTCCGCCTGCGGTCCCGCGGCTCGCGCAAACCACACCGCCGAATAGCCGATGGCCGAGCCCATTTCGAAAATTCGTCTTGGCTCCGGAAATTTGAGTCAGCAGATACAGCAGTCGCCCGCATTCCGGGCCGATAATCGGCACGCTGTGTTCGCGCGCGTAGCTGCTCCATATCGGCCACCACCTCATCACGTGCCGGAATAACTTCAGAAAGATATTTTTCGACCGGCGGAGTTCAGAACGTTTGCCATCCGTGCTCCTTAGTTGGGATTAGTGCGCCGATTGCCGCGAGGCTGCTGGCGCGCTCGATTCGCCCAGAGTCTCGCCGGGCTTCAGTTCGTGAATTTCCAGGCCGTTGATGTCTTGGGTGAGTTGCCGAAGCTGCTCCGGACGGCCCACCAACGGCGGAAACGTTCCAAAATGCATCGGAATCACGTGGCGCACATTGAGCAAGCCGAATCGCCAGCGCCGCTTCGCGCGGGCCCATGGTGAAGTGATCGCCGATCGGCAGCATTGCGCCAGATCCGGCGCGTACAGTTCCCCGATCATTTTCATGTCGCCGAAGACGCGCCGTGTCGCCCGCGTGATAAATCGTCAGGCCGCCGGGAAGCCGAATGATGTAGCCGCAAGCCTCGCCGCCATAAACGATCTGGTCGCCATCCTTAATTCCGCAGGAATGTACTGCGTTTACCATGGTTACTTCGATTTCGCCCACCTTCTGCGTCCCGCCTTTATTCATCGCATTGGTGTTCGGCACGCCTTTGGATTCCAGCCACGCGCATAGCTCGTAAATTCCCACCACTTGCGGTTTGTATTTCTTGCCGAGTTCCACGGCGTCCGCGATGTGATCGAAGTGCCCGTGGGTGACGAGCATCGTGTCGATGCGCTCAAATTTCTTGTCTTGCTTCAGGGCACAGCGGATTGCGTCAGAACCCAGGGATCGATCAGGATTATTTTCCCGCTGGGCGTTTCGATTCGAAATGCGGCGTGTCCCAGCCAGGTAATCTTGTTTCCGCGCGTTTGCAACATGCGTGCGCTCCTTATGAAAATTGCGAGTGAAGAAAATACTGCGGAATGTGCCGCTTACTTCGCGCCACCAGGCGTCCCGGAGTTAGCCGATCCTCCTAGCGTCGCGCGAAAGGCCTGCTCAAACTGCGCTCGCGGCCGGCTGCCCAGGAAAAACCCGACCACGTTGCCCGTCTTTCCCGTAGAACATAGTCTGCGGCATGGTCCCTTTCCACTGCGGATTTACGCCATCATAAAATTGTCGAGATCGATCCCCGGTTTTTTGCCGGTAGTTGGGAAATGGCGGCTGCATTGCGCGCGATGAACCGCCGCACCAGGTTCATATCCGAATCGTCGTCCATATCGACGCCCACCACCTCCACGCCCTGCGGTTTGAATTGCTTCGCGAGCTCCACAATCATGGGATACTCGTCGCGGCACGGCTCGCACCAGGTTGCCCAGAAATTCACCACCAGCGGTTTGCCGTGATATTTGGCCAGTACCTGCTGATATCCGGCCAGATCAATCAGCGCCGGGTCGGCTGTTGCCGCGCTTTTACCGGCATGCGCGGAAGGCGCATTTTTGCTGGCCGTCGACTGGCTATTCCCCGGCAGCACCACACCCAGAATGAGAACCATGCACCGCAAGTGCCGAAACTCCGCGAATTCCTGAATTGCTTTGCATTTTGCTCCTCAATTCGCCAACCATCGCTTCGATTATACCCGCAGCAACTCAGCCCCGGCTATGCACCGTTAGACGCGGCCCGCTTGTGCCCGCTTATCAATAATGATATAAAAATTATTCAGGAATCGCGCATCGGGATTGCCTGCAGAAGGCTCAAAGCACTTCTGATAACCCTCGGTCGAGGAGACGTTGAAATGGCGTATGTAATTGCGGAGCCCTGCATTGGAACCAAAGACAGCGCTTGCGTGGACGTTTGCCCGGTGGATTGCATTCACCCGCGCAAAGACGAAGCGGGCTTCGAGGCGGAAAAACAGCTCTATATTCACCCGGACGAATGTATCGACTGTGGCGCTTGCGTCCCGGTGTGTCCGGTGACCGCGATCTTCGCGTTGGAAGACTTGCCCGAGAAGTGGGCGAGCTACACGCCGGTGAATGCGGACTGGTTCAAGAATAAGAAGGCCTAGCGCCTGCCGGACGATTTGAGTTCAACGATAGCAACTTGCACAGACGGCGGCCCGAATGGGCCGCCATTTTTTTGCGCGGAGCGCTTAGACTTCCAATCCTAACGCCGCTTTTCCGCTGGCACTGATCATGCTCGGATTCCAGGCCGGCTCCCACACAATATCCACCTTCACGTCGTTGACCGTCTCGACTGCTGCGACCTTGGAACGGACTTGTTCCGGGATGGCCTGCGCCGACGGGCAGTCCGGCGTGGTGAGCGTCATTTTTACGGTCACGTTTCCGGCCTCGTCGCTCGCGACGTCATAAATCAGCCCGAGATCGACAATATTGATGGGAATTTCCGGGTCGTAACACTGCCGGATCGCTTCCATGATGGTTTCGCGTTCAATCGCCACGCTTGCTCCTTCGCCTCGTTTCTAGGTAATTCGATGCCGCCAACCGGTCGCTGGCTCCAACCTCACGTTGGAATCAGCGTTCCATATCGCTTTGGTGCTGTCAATGTTTCGTGAGAGCCTTCAGCCTGTACGGCGGATCGCTGATAGAATTTGATTCGCAGCGTACGCACCTAAGTTCCCGCGAGAGGCCAAACGTGAAGACCACCGTAAAATTTCTGATTGAGATTGCGATTCTTGTGGCGATTGCGTTTGTTCTCGCCACGCCAGCCCGGGCACAAGAACCTCCGGATGCCGTGACTCCGGAGCCGCCGCATTCGCCGGCCAATCGCCCCGCGCGAGTCATCAGTGTATCGGCGAAGGATTTTGCCTTCGCGCCCCAGGTGATCCATCTGAAGGTAAACGAGAAAGTCGAATTGGATGTGACCGGCGGCACCGAGGAACTCGGCGTTCGCGTAAATCCCTTTCCCGACGGCGCCAAAGCCAATACTCCCCCAGGGTTGTCGTTCCTGTTCGGCGAAGACTGCTACAAAATAAAAAAGGGCCAGATGGTTCCGATCCTGATCGAAGCCACTGAGCCGGGAACTTATACCTTCAGCTGCTGCAAAGACTGCGGCTCCAAACACAAGAACATGATTGGCAAGATCGTGGTCGATCCGGCGACCTAGAAGGTCTCGCTTGCCTGACCCATTGGGAAAAACATGGACATTGAAATCAAGTTGCCTGGCGTCAAGCTCGGAATCGTGGAAGGCCACGGCGTCGCGGTCGAATCCCTCCATCCCGATTTGACCAAGTTGCTGGACGAAGTATGCGCTCGTAAGCAAAAAGAATTCACGGTCGAGAGCCTCGCGGAGGCAGAGCCGATCCGCGCGATACGAGCGTTGTTCCGTAGTTGGGGGATGGATCCGTCCAAATACCGGCCCGCGTCAGAAGCGCTGCTGCGCCGAGTCGTGCAAGGCAAGGGTCTGTATCGGGTTTCGAACGTAGTGGACATCGGCAATCTGGTGTCCATCGAAACGGGCTGGCCCCTGGGTTGTTACGACCGTTCGCAGATCGCTGAACCGGTGGTCCTCCGGCACGGCTTGCCGGGAGAGAGCTACGAGGGCATCGGCAAAAAAACTTGGAACCTGGAAGGCCGCCCAGTCCTGACTGATCCCGCGGGCCCCTTTGGGAGCCCCATCAGCGATTCAACCCGAAGCATGATCACCGAATCGGCAAAGGATGTGGTGATTGTCATCTACATTCCCGAGAAATCGCCGGACGCCGGAGCAGAATCGGCGATGAAACGGCTAGGAGAACGGCTGACGACATTTGCCGGCGCGTCAACCACGCAGGCGGCGATTCGCCGGTCTTAGGTTATTCGTAAGAGTTTGCCGCGATGTAGCTCGATTGAAACGATCTCTTGATCCAGGCATCTTACTGACGAACCACGGGATTCCGCTGTATGTGAACTTCGCAAAAATCGGGTTATCCTGTAAATGCGTCGACGAGGTCCCGAGTGCCGAAATTTCAATTCGTTCTGCTCATGCATGCCCACCAGCCGGTCGGGAATTTCGACGACGTAATCGAACGCGCCTATCAGCAATCTTATTTACCCTTCATCGACGTTTTGTCCCGCCACCCTTCGATTCGAATTGGTTTGCATTTTACCGGCTCGCTGCTTGAATTGCTGGAACGCTCACACCCTGAATATTTCGAACGGCTGAGCGCGATGGTGAAAACGGGCCAAATTGAAATGGTCGGCGGGGGATACTACGAACCCATCCTGGCCGTGATTCCACCCGAGGACCGCCATGAGCAGATCGTCCGACTGGCCGACTACGTCGAAAAACATTTTGGCCGCCGTCCCCGCGGAGCCTGGCTCGCCGAGCGTGTTTGGGAACCGCAGCTTCCCTCGTCGCTCGCGCCCTCCGGCGTGGTCTACACCCTGGTCGACGACAATCATTTTCTCGGCGCCGGATTCGAATTGGATCAGATGCACGGCCACTACCTCGCCGAGGATCAGGGGCACACGGTTAAAGTCCTGCCCGGATTAAAAGCTCTTCGCTATCTGATCCCGTTTCGCTCGCCCTCGGAAACCGTCGACTTTCTGCGTGCCACCGCCGCGACTCATCCCAATGGTTACGCGGCGATGGGCGACGATCTCGAAAAATTCGGCGTGTGGCCGGGTACCTATAAGCTCTGCTACCAGGATCAGTGGCTGGAGAACTTCTTCTCGGCGTTGGAGAAAAATTCCGACTGGCTCGAAATGTCCACCCCAGGCGAGGCGGTGTCGTCACACGCGGCGCTGGGCCGTGCGGACCTGCCTACCGCGTCTTACACCGAAATGATGGAATGGTCGCTTCCGACTCCGGCGCGAAACCGCTATCACTCGCTCATCTCCGAATTCGCCACGCGCGGAGATGCTCTACCGTTCCTGCGCGGCGGCATTTGGAGAAATTTCTTCTCCAAATATTTGGAATCGAACCTGCTCCACAAAAAAATGCTGCATGTCTCGAACAAAGTGCGAGCCCTGGATGCTAGCCGGCGCCGTGAACTGTCATTCCTGGAGGGCCGCGAGCATGCCAAGACCCTGGTGCTTCGCGCCCAGTGCAACGACCCCTATTGGCATGGGGTTTTTGGCGGCTTGTACTCTCCCCATTTGCGTACCGCACTGTGGCGCTCGCTGGTAGAGGCGGAAACAATCGTCGACGGATTGACCCACCGTTCTCGCCAATATGAAGATTCGGCCGCGATTGATTTTAATGGTGACGGGCACGAGGAAGTCTACTTCACTTCAGATCGCTACGCGGCCTTGCTCAATCCTGCCGACGGCGCGACCATCTGCGCGATCGATTGCCGGCAATCGCATACGGCCGTAATCAATTCTCTGGCCCGCCGCCGCGAGTCCTATCATGCCAACATCAAGAATCTTCACGCCAACAAATCGCAGGGCGCAATTTCCATTCACGAGCAAACGCGCACTAAGGAGGAAGGACTGGAGCGCTGGCTGCAGTACGACCGCTGGCCACGCAACTGTTTCCGGCTCCTGCTGTTTGGGCGCAACAAGACTTACGAAGATGTGGGCAACGTGAAGTTGGACGAAGACGCCGCACTCGCCGGCGGCCCGTATCGAACTTCGCAAATATCGCCGATGCAGGCGACTTTCGTATCCGAAAAGAGCGTCGACTGGCCGGCGGAGAAGACCTTCACCTTCGAACGGACCGATCGCGGCTTCAATGTTACTTGCGACCTGACGCTGCGCCGCACCGCGCCAGGATCGGCATCCGTTTACGTTGGCCTGGAGTCGGTACTGAATTTCCTCGCTCCTTCGGCCCCCGATCGCTATTTCGAAATGGCCGGGACGCGCTATCCGTTACGTTGGGGCGCACATGTTGCGGCCTCAGACCTGCGAGTCGTTGACGAATGGCAGGGAATCGGCGTCACCCTGGCTGCTCCCGCGGCTCAGGACTTCTGGATCACTCCCATCGAAACGGTTTCGGAATCGGAAGATGGTTTCGAGCGGATTTATCAGGGCTCGCAAATCATCGCTGTCTGGCCGGTCGAACTCGCGCAGGGTGCGGAGTGGAAATGCCGGCTAAGTCTTAAAATTGAGAGCCCGCTTCAAGCACTGCCTTCTGCATTAAAGAATTCGACGGTTACCGCGGCTCCACAAGTTGCCGGTTGACGACCCGTCTGCTACAGTCCGCTGGGAGGAATTGAATGCCCGTTTCTCAAGAACTTCTCGATATTCTGGTTTGCCCGCTGGATAAAACTCCGGTGAAGCTGACCACTGACAAACATGGGTTGAAATGCCCTTCGTGCCGCCGCGTCTATCCCATTCGCGAAGATATTCCAGTCATGCTGATCGACGAAGCACGCATCGACGCCGAATAATTTGTCGCGTTCCGCGGTGAAACCGAAGCAATCCCTACTCTACAACCTGCGCTCCAATTCGCGGATTCTAATTGTTCGACTGCGGTCAACTCTAGGGCGGGAAGCTCAGCGACTGATCGGAGAATTCGACCCACAAGCGCGCTTCTTGGGTCTTGTTTTGCTTGAGCGCATCGTCTCGCTCCGGATAGGGGCTAAACGGGCTCACGTCCAGCACCACCACCAATCCCGAACCGTTTTTCACGTGCTGTGTATCTTCGATGCGATAGCTGCGGACCGGGCCGTAGTAACCCTGGGGGCCCCAATCATCCAGAAAATCCTTGTAGGAATATGACGGCGAAGGTTTCCAGAGGCGGTACGCCTCTTCCATATTTCCAGCCACGACCGTATCCATAAAATGCCGAGCCGTGCGCTTCTCGGTGTGGAAGCGCATCAAGTACCAGCTCGCCGTGACCAACAGCGCAATAAAAACCAGGGTGGTGACCACGTAACGGCGTATCCGGTCGGGCGGATGTTCCGCTGCTGTATCGAAAAGTGCCACGCCATCTCCTCGCATTTCTTCCGAAATTACAGCTGCCGTTTGAACAGCATGATGCATCCGGTAATCATGATTCCAGCGATGCACAGTAAAACTAACACGTCTTTGTAAATTCCTTCAATGCCAGTGCTCTTCAACGTCAGATTGCGCAGAGCGTGCACGGTGTAGGTGAACGGGTCGATCACCGAAATCCATTTCAGCCACCAGGGAAACGCTTCGATCGGGTAAACCGCGCCTGACGGGAAAAAGAGCAGCGTGTTCAAAACTCCGAAGATCGCGCGCGGGACCAGCGGATCGTCCACCCGGACCATCAGAAAAAACATGAAACTCATCATCGCCAGCGCTGCCGTCGCGACCACCATCGCCAGATAAAACAGCCGCGCCGGTTCCCACAAATTCGGCAAGCCGGCAATCATTCCGCCGATAATCGTCAGCACCATGCCGGCCATCAGTCCCTTTGATCGTGCCGGCGCCGATCAAGCCAAACACCAGTTCGGATTTCTTGATCGGCGTGACCAGATAGCCTTCGTGCAGGCCGCGCGACTTGTCGTCAATGAACGTGATGCCGCCGCCGATCATCGCCACCACGAAAACGGAAAGCGCGATGGAGCCCGCCAGCAGATACTTGATATAGGGGACGTAAGGATAGATTTCGACGGTATCGAGTCCGATGCTGCCGGGCAGCCGCGGCGCCACATCCGGCGTGTTCAGGTCCTGCACCATTTGTTGCACGCGTTCAAAAATGGCGCTGGAAATAAACTGGTCGGTGTTGTCTTCGGTGAAAGCGATCTTGGGCCGATCGCGCTGATAAAAACGCCGCGAAAAATCGTGCGGAATGACGATCAGCCCGCGAACCTCCCCGGTTTGCAGAGCGTGGGTCGCCTCGGAAAGGGAGTCGTACTGCACGATTTTGAAAGTCTTTGGGCCGGTGGCAATCCCGTCGAACATCTCGCGGACTTTGAGCGATTCGGTGGAGTGGTCCAGGTCGACCACCGCCACGCGCACGCCCACCACCTTCCCGCCGAAGGCATAACCCAGCACGACCAGCTGCAGCAGCGGAAAAACCATCGAGGTCATCATCAACGCCGGGCTGCGGAAGAATTTCCGCAGGTCGCGTTCGATGAGCGCCCAAATTCGCCCGAAGTTCATTGCCGGCCGACCCGGCGGCAAATCGCGGCGGAATCTCTAACGGTAGAGATGGCCGACATCGAGCCCCACTCCTTGTTTTGCCGCATCGCGCAAATCGTTCCCGGTGTAATGCAGGAACACGTCATCCAAGGTGGTGCTTTGCACACTGACTTTCTTCACCTGGATGTTTTTGCGCGCGCGCTAAATCCATCAGCGCCGCCACGGTAGCCGGTCCATCGTTCGAGACGATATGAATCGCGCCTTCGCGCTCGCTCACCTCCGTCGCGTGCGCCAATTTCTGCAGCTGCGTATTCCAATCGGGCGGCGCGTTGCCGAATTCCGCCTCGACCGTGTCGTTGCCGGGAACGCTGTCCTTCAATTTTGTCGGCGTATCCAGCGCGGCGAGCTTGCCGTGATCGACAATCGCGATGCGGTCGCACAGTTTGTCCGCTTCGTCCATGTAGTGCGTGGTCACCAGAATGGTCATTTCCGACCTTCGCAGAGCCGCCGAATCAATTGCCACACGTTGGTTCGCGAGACAGGATCGAGGCCGGTCGTGGGCTCGTCGAGAAACAGAATCTTGGGCGAATGGACCAACCCCCGCGCGATTTCCAGCCGCCGGCGCATGCCGCCGGAAAAGGTTCGCACCAGCGCGTCCTTGAATTTCAGCAGGTCGACCGACTCCAGCAGATCGTGGATCAGCTGGTCGCGGTTCGCACGCGGCACTCCGTACAGCTTGGCGTGGATCAGCATATTTTCGGTCGCGGTCAGTTCCGGATCGGAAGTGAGCGCCTGCGGAATCACGCCCATAGCGAAACGCACCCCGTCGGCATCGGTGCGAATATCGTGTCCGGCAATCCGCGCCGTGCCGGAAGTCGGCGGCGTGAGCGTGGTCATCATGCGGATCAGGGTGGTCTTGCCCGCGCCGTTGGGACCCAGCAGCCCGAAGATTTCGCGGTGAGCTACGTTGAAGTTGATGTCGTTCACCGCGACGAGTTCGCCGAACTTCTTGGTCAGGTGCTCGACTTCGATCGCGTTTGCGGGGCCGGCCGCCATCACGCACCCGCCCTCGAAAACCAGCTCGGTTTCGCCGGGCGTGGCAGCAGGACGATCGCCGTCATTCCGGTGAACAGGCGGCCCTCTGGATTGGGAACCGCAACCTTGATCGCAAATGTTTTGATGTCGCGCTTGGTGCGGCTTACGTCGCGCTGCGTGGCAAATTCATTTTCGACGCCCTTAAAGAATACCGTCCCCTCAATTTTGTCGCCCGAAGGCAGCTGCACCGTCATCTTTTGCCCGAACTTGATGGCGTCGACGTAGGATTCCTCGACGTCCGCGCGCACCCACAGGTGGTCGATGTCCACCACCACCACGATCGGCGAGCCGATGGAGACCACTTCTCCCTGCTTCGCGACGCGCACCGAAACGATGCCGTCGATCGGCGCATAAATTTTCGTATAGCCCAGTTGCGTGGCCATCTGCGCTTCGGACGCGCGAGCCTGTTCCAGCTGCGCCATCATGGTCGAGACGGCGCTTTTGCGCACTGGCACCTGTTGCCGATTCGCCTGCGCCACGTCGACCGTCGCGGCGTAGGCATTGACGGCTTGCTCCAAGGCCGAGACGTTCGCTTGGGAAATTCGCACCGCGGCTTCCGCGTGATCGCGCTCCTGCGCTGAGACTTCGCCCTTGTCGAAAAGCAGTTGCATGCGCTTCAAATCGTTTTCATCTCGCCACAATTGTGCGTGGGCCGGTTCGAGTTGCGCTTTGGCCGACGTGACGCGGGCTTGCGCTTCGCTGACCGAAGCATCGGTCTGATTGCTGGTCCAGGAATAATTGTGATTCGCTTCATTGACCTGCGCCTCGAGGCTCGCGACATTCGCTTTTGCAGCGGCCAGGCTCGCTTCGAGCTCCTTGTCGTCTAGCTCCGCGATCAAATCGCCTTTTTTCACGATCGAGCCTTCATCCACCGTCAAATTCACGATGCGCCCGGTCATCTGCGGGCTCACGATGTCTTCGTTGCCGTCAACCACGCCGGTCAACGGAATATCGTTACCGCGCGGCATGGTGAAAAAATATCCGACGGCCGCGATGGTGAAGAGCACCAGCAGCAAGCCCATAAACTTTTTTCCGGTCATCGGGATCTCACTTTCGAGCGCAATAGTCCGTGATCGATGAAGTCGAGCAGCGAACGCTTTCGGGCGATCAGCGCCTTCGGGGCCATCAGGTCGTGGCCGGCCACGTGGCTGAGGATCGGAGCCGCCGCGAAATAAGAAGTGGTCATGCCCATGATGGTGAAGGCCGTCTGATGGGTGTCCACGGTCCGAAATTCGCCCCGGCGAATGCCGTCTTCCAGCGTTCGCACCAGGGAATTGTGCGACGGCCGAAGGTGCTCCTGTACGATCCATTCGAAATCCTTGGTCGCTTCCATAGCCTCGCGTTGCACCAGGCGAGGATAATTCGGATGTGACGCCAGAAAATCGAAATAGCTGCTGATAAATTCCAGCAGGCGTTTGTGCGGCGACTGCGTCGAGCGGGCCGCGGGCGCGTAGACTCCGGCGCGAAGCTGGCGAAACAAGTTCTCCAGAACCGCGCGATGTAGCCGGCGCTTGTCGCCGAAATAGTAGTAGAGCATGGCCTTGTTGGCGTGCGCGGCAGAAGCAATCTCATCCGTGCGCGCTCCAGCCATCCCCTGCGCCGCAAACTGGTGCTCCGCTGCGGCCAGGATACGGCGCGCCGTTACCGATTGTTCGTTGTTGAGTTTATGTCGGGCCATTTAAGTTCAACTAAACAGTTAGTTTAAGTAACGGCATGCCTGCCGTCAAGGTCGCTGATCTCTTCACTCTTGTATTACGGCTGGGAAAGAGGTTTTGTTTCGGCGCCAGTTTCAGGCGTCGAGAGCGCCGGACGAGCCACCCGGCAGTTCGATTGAATACTTGGTGCGAGCCTTCTCGCGCGTGGAGTTCGAGGGCCAATTCGATCAGGCGGTCGATCAGCTTGGTGTAAGGCAGGCCGGACGCTTCCCAGAGTTTCGGATACATGCTGATCGAGGTAAACCCGGGAATAGTATTCAGCTCATTGATGAAAATTTTGTTGGTGCGGCGTTCGAGGAAAAAGTCGCAGCGCGCCATGCCGGCGCCATCGATGGCGCGGAAGGCGCGCACGGCATACTCCTGAAACGTGGCCACTTGTTTCTTGGAGCAGCTTGGCCGGAATTTCGAGCCGCGTGCCCTGTTCCAGATATTTCGCGGCGTAGTCGTAGAATTCGCGATGCGGAATGATTTCGCCGGGGATTGACGCTTCGACGTCGTCGTTGCCGAGAACAGACACTTCGATCTCGCGCGCCGATACCGCCCGTTCGACGATGATCTTCAGCGCGAACTCCGCCGCCAAATCCATGGCCGCGGCCAATTTCCTGGGCGGTCTTGACCCGCGACATGCCGACCGACGAGCCGAGCGTGGCGGGCTTGACGAAGAAAGGGAAGCTTGAATTTTTTTCGCAGGGTGCGCGACACCAGTTCGCAATCGTCTTCCCACTCCGAGCGGCGCACGGCAACGAACGGCACAATCGGCAAGCCGGCCTGCTCGAAAAGCCGCTTCTGCACGTCCTTGTCCATGCCTACGGCCGAAGCCAAAACTCCGGCGCCAACGTAAGGCAGCCCGGCCAGATCCAGTAGACCTTGCACGGTGCCGTCTTCGCCAAACGTGCCGTGCAGAACCGGAAACATTACATCCACCGAGACACTCGACTGACCCGATCCACTGCCCAGCGGAACCAGAGACGCCGCGGTTGGGTCAGGAGGCAAGACGACGCGGTCGCCTGATTTCAAAACGTCGGAGAGCAATTTCAGCGCGCCGCCACCGACGAGCCAACGGCCATCTTTGGCTATGCCGATGGGAACGGCTTCGTATTTTTCCGGATCGAGGGCGCGAATTACCGAGGCGGCGGACGCGAGAGAAACTTCGTGTTCGCCGGAGCGGCCGCCGAACAAAATACCCACGCGCAGACGTTTCGCGGAGGTCATGACGAAAACGCCTCGGTTGTTGGTCTGATTCCGATGGTCATGGCTTAGAGAATTTTCTTGCCGAGGCCCGAGAGCACCAACTCGACGCCGAGCGTCGCCGTCGTGTTGTGCACGTCGATGACCGGATTAATTTCGACCAGTTCGAACGAAGACATCAAGTTTGCTGTCGGCAATCATTTCCAGCGCCAGATGCGCTTCGCGGTAGGTCACGCCGCCGCGCACCGGCGTGCCCACGCCGGGCGCATCGGACGGATCCACGAAATCCATATCGAGGCTGACCGCAATGCCGGCCGTATCGTCGCCGGCGAAGCGCAGCGCGTCGGCCATCACTTCGCGCATGCCGCGCTCGTCGATGTCGCGCATGGTGAAAATGTGCACGCCCGATTCCTTCACCAGCCGGCGCTCTTTGGCGTCCAGGTCGCGAATTCCCACCAGCACCACGTTGCGCGGTTCGACCATCGGCTTGATTCCCGCAAGATCGGTCAGTTCGGGCGGCCCGTAGCCCATGATGGACGCGAGCGGCATGCCGTGAACGTTGCCGGAGGGCGAAGATTCCGGCGTGTTCATGTCGCCGTGCGCGTCCAGCCAGATCACGCCGATGCGTTTTGATTCCTTGTGAAAATGCGCGGCGGTGCCGGCGGTGGTTCCCACCGCGATCGAATGATCGCCGCCGAGAACCAGCGGGGTGAAATCCTCATCCAGCGACTTTCTTGACGGCGTCCGCCAAGCCCTTGCAGGCGCTCGGCGATTTCGTCCAGGTACTTGCGCGTTTTTCTGCCGTAGGGCTGCTCTTCCGGCTGGGGCACGGGAACGTTGCCAATATCTTCCACCTGGCGCCCGAGCTGCTTCAGCCGCGCCTGCAAGCCGGCCACGCGCAGCGCGGAGGGGCCCATATCCACGCCGCGGCGGCTCGCGCCCAAGTCCATCGGCACGCCGATGATGCGTATTTTTTCAGGCATAGATTTTCAGCGTTTGACCCTATGCAGCGAGAGGGAACATCAAGGATAGACGCGATAGAGCATCCGTGGGAAGGGAATGACTTCGCGAATGTGCTCGGTTCCGCATATCCAGGCCACGGTGCGCTCCAGGCCCAGTCCAAAGCCGGCAGTGCGGCACGCTGCCGTAGCGCCGGAGGTCCAGATACCACTGGAACGATTCTTCGGGCAGGTGGTGAGCCCGCAGGCGCTCAACCAGCGTGTCATAGTCCGCCAAGCGCTCGCCGCCGCCGATGATTTCTCCGTAGCCTTCGGGCGCGATCATGTCGAAGCTGAGCGAAAGTTCCGGGCGCGCCGGGTCGGTGGCCATGTAAAACGCCTTCATCGGCCGTCGGATAGCGGTGAATCACCACCGGCCGGTCGAATTCCTTGGAGATGATGGTTTCTTCGTCGCCGCCGAAGTCGTCGCCCCACTTGGCGGGATTGCCGGCCTTCTGCAGAACCTTGATCGCATCGTCGTAGGTGATGCGCGGAAAAGGAGGCACGATTTTCTCGAGCGCTTTGACGTCGCGTTCAATCAACGCCAGTTCGCGCGGCGCGATTTTTCGCCACCGACTGCACGACCGCGCTGACCAGGCCTTCGGCCAGCTGGATCATGTCTTCGAGGTGCGCGTAGGCGGCTTCGGGCTCGAGCATCCAGAATTCGGTCAGGTGCCGGCGCGTCTTGGATTTTTCGGCGCGGAACGTGGGGCCGAAGGTGTAAACCTTGCCGAGCGCCGCGGCGAGTAGCCTCGACGTAGAGCTGGCCGGATTGAGTCAGGTAGGCTTTCTGATCGTCGATGTAGTTCACTTCGAAAAGCGTGGTGGTGCCTTCGCACGCGGCGGGAGTAAAAATCGGCGCGTCGGTCAGCGTGTAACCCTGGGCGTCCATGTAATTCCGGGCCGCGCGTTGCGCTTCGGCGCGAATGCGCAAAATGGCGGCCTGGCGCGGCGTGCGAATCCACAGGTGCCGCCGGTCGAGCAGGAAATCGACGCCGTGTTCTTTTAGCTGGATCGGATAGGGCGCGGAATCCGGAACGCGCTGAACCACTTCGAGGCCGGTGACTCCCATCTCAAACCCGCCGGGAGCGCGCGGTTCGGCGCGAACCGTGCCCGTGACGATCACGCTGGATTCCTGCGGCAAGCCTTTCAGCGCGGCGAAAACCTCCGGCTGTTCTTTCAACGACACCACGCCCTGCATGATGCCGGTGCCGTCGCGAAAAATCGGGAACAGCAGCTTGCCGGATTCGCGCATGTTGTACAGCCAGCCGCGGATCGTTACGGTGCTGCCGGCGTGCGTTCCGGCATGCTCGATGGTGGTAATCGGATTGGGTGTTTGAGCCGTTTCGGTCATGAATGGTTTCTGCGCCAGTCCCTTCGAATAGTGTTTTGCTAAAGCTTCCTGGTGCCAGCCTGCATGCCGGAAAGTTTTTCTTCCACCTGGTCGCAGGCCGCGCGGATTTCATCGAGCGATGGAGGCGTTGAACCTTGGCCTTTAATTTCGAAGACCATGGCAATCATTTGCGGCGCGTCGACGAAGCCGCGAAGCGCGGCTTCCCAGTCGATGGTTCCGGCGAAAGGCAGCAAGTGCTCATCCTTGTCGCCATGATTATCGTGAATGTGCGAAGAGACCAGATGCTCGCGCATGGCTTCGAACCCGGGAGCCACGCCTTCGTCCAGGTGCGCATGACCAATGTCGAAGCATAATTTTAAGTCGTGGAGGTGCGTATCGACGAGAAATTTGTGCAGGACCGAGGGCGAGCCCAATTCGCTGGGCGTGTTTTCCAAGGCGATGGTCACGCCGCGGGCCTTGGCGAACATCGAAAGATTTTCGAGCGAGGTAAAAGCGGCATCAAGTTTGCGCGGATCCGCCGCCTGGCGCCCTTGGCCGATGTGCTGGATCAAATATTTGCAGGGAACCTTTTCGCTGACTTCCAGGGTGCGCTTGATTTCATCCACGGCGTCGAGGCGGCGAATGCGTTCCGGATCCGAAATGGAAAGGGGCACGCCACTCTCCCGGCCGGGCGACAAGTCGCGCTCGGTGGGGGCGTGCAACGAGTGCAAGGTCAGCTTGTGTTCGCGCAGGCCGTCGCCGAGTTCGCGGACCGCTTGAGAACTGCTGTAATTGAAATGATGCGGCGCGCAGAAAACTTCCACGGAGGTGAAGCCGGCAGCGGCGATTTCAGCAAGCAGCGTATTGTTCAGCTGCTGTTGAAGGAAGCGGTACGTGGAAAGGATGCGCTCCATTAAAGGCCTGCTGTCCTGCTGGAATGCCGCGCGCTGCGCACGAAATCTGAGGCAAAAATTGCTCCTGCGACCAGGCTTTTTGCTCCCGTTTTCCTAACCGCAACAGCGGGATTTATGTTGCGGTTAGAAAATGTTATGTCGTTGTTTCTAATGATAGTTACGACGAATTTTGAATGCGGCGTTGTTGCTATTAGAAATGCGAAAATTTGACCGGTCGAGCCAATCAAAACGTGCGCTGGGGAGGGCGGCGCGAGAAGCGTTTGAAGCCGCCGGAACGGAAACGTCGCCGAGTTTTTTTGGTTGGCCATGCGCGGCGATAGCCTAGCAGGTTGAATAGCTGGTTGGCAAATGCGCGGTACACTTTACTTTCGTAAACTGCTCATAGTGATGCAGATAGGATGAAGATCGCCTCGTGTAACCGGTTCTAGTACCCGAGCGCGGAGCCTTTCCGACGTTGGTCAGCGGCGCCCAGACGCTCGCCCGTTTTCGGGTCGATTCCGATGGCCTCCACCTGCCCAATCCACGCGCGCGCCGGAAACATATTATATCCGCGCGTTTCCAATTCTTTCGCAACGTCGTCGGAAAAAATCGGCTCGAGGCCGACGAAATCAGGAATCCATTGCTGGTGGAAACGCGGGGCGTTGATCGCCGACTGCGCGTCCATGCCGAGCCGCATCCAGTTCAGGACCGTCAAGAGCACTGCAGAAATGATGGTGGGCCCGCCCGGCGAGCCGGTGACGAAGCTGAGTTGGCCGTCGCGCAGCAGAATCGTCGGAGTCATCGAACTCAGCGGGCGTTTGCCCGGGGCAATGGTGTTCGATTCGGATTGCATCAGCCCGAACATGTTGGGCGAGCCGGGATGCGCGGTGAAATCGTCCATCTCGTCGTTCAAGAGGTAACCGTCGCTGGTGGTGACGGCTGAACCAAAACTGTCGTTGAGCGTGTAAGTGTTGGCAACGGCGTTGCCGGCTGCATCGACCACCGAGAAATGGGTAGTGTGGCCGCCGTGAGCGGCTTCGGCTAGGGCCCGCAATTCCGCATCGTGCGAGCTATCGGTGTCGCGTTCCCCAGAGATCGCCGGACAAGGAGCATCTGGTTTTTGATTTTCAAATAGCGATGGATCTCCCGCTTTCGCCGATTTGCTTTCCGAGGCGCGGGTCGCATCGATGGTGCGGCGGAGAACATCGGCATAGCAAACAGAAGTCAAGCCATGTACCGGAATTTTCGCAAAATCAGGATCGGCCAGAAATTCGGCGCGGTCGGCAAAGGCGCGACGCATGGCTTCGACGACCCAGTGCACGGATTGGGCATCGTCCCATCCTTTCAATTTCGATCGGCGCCAGGATGTTCAGTTCTTCGATGCATGGCCACGCCACCGGAACTGGGCGGAGGGCTGGTGATCACCTGCCAGTCGTGGCCGCCGGATTTGTAGGTGGCGAAAAGAGGGTCGCGGATTTTCGCCTGATAGGCGGTTAAATCGTCGAGAGTAATGAGTCCACCATTCTTCAGCATTTCTTTGGCGAGATTCTGAGCGGTCTGGCCGCGATAGAACTCGTTCGGTCCCTTTTTGGCGATGCGACGGAGAGTGGCGGCAAGTTCGGGCTGACGCAGCAGTTCGCGTTGCTGAAAGTACGCGCCATCCTTCAAGAAAATGCGTTTGGTCACCGGGAAGCGCCCCAATGTATCGCTTTCATTTTTCAGCTGGGCCGCCAGCCGGGCGTCGACGGGAAATCCCACCTCGGCCAATTCAATTGCGGGCTCCATGACCTCCGACAATTTTTTTGTGCCGTATGCTTTCAAAGCCAGCGCCAGCCCAGCGACCGTGCCGGGAACCCCGGCAGCTTTCCAACCGATCAGCGAAGCATCTTTTTCAGCGGGGGTCGTCGCCGCGGAATACATGTCTCGGGATGAAGCCTTCGGTGCGATTTCGCGGTAATCGACGAAATGCGATTGGCCGTCTTTTAAGCGGACGAGCATGAAACCGCCGCCGCCGATGTTGCCGGCCTGGGGCTCCACTACCGCCAGCGCGAATGCAACCGCAACGGCGGCGTCTACCGCGTTGCCGCCGCGCTTCAGGATTTCGACGCCGGCGGCGGAGGCCAGAATCTCGTCACTCACAACCATGCCATTGGCGGCCCGCACTGGCGATTTAACCCAGCGATTTTCTTGATCTTTAGAAGCCGCAGAGTCGGTGTATTCGCGAGGCGGTTGGGTTGCAGGCGCTTGCTGGGCGTGGGTCGTCGCGGAAGAAATGGCGGACAACAGCAAGAGCAGTGCGCCGGAAAGGCATTGCCAAGTCTTCATGTTCGGCGAATTTAGGCGATTCAAAGAGCAACGTCAAGCTGGGGATACGACGCGCTAGCCG
The DNA here is from genome assembly GCA_963737765.1 of uncultured Acidobacteriota bacterium. Taxonomy (GTDB): domain Bacteria; phylum Acidobacteriota; class Terriglobia; order Acidiferrales; family UBA7541; genus Palsa-295. Next base: position 290,627 of record CAVTTY010000008.1, on the reverse strand, counting down.
GTCACGAGCGCGGAGAGTACCAGAGCGATGAATCCACCGAGAAGCAACGCCAAAAAAATCCAGAAGATTGGATGACGGCGCTTGCGCATAAGGCCACGGGGCGCCTCGGTGGGTTCGCGTGTTTCGAACGAGTCGATTTCACCCTCGTAGTCCGGTGGCGGGCGATTGGGGTCTTGCCGATTCCGTTCAAATTCGGAAGCCATCGCCACGATGCTAACACCCTGGAAAACTTCGCCGCAACCCAACCGCGAAAAAATACAGTTGGCAGGAGCGATGCGAGAAGACAATCGAACGAGCTGGAGCGCTGCAACTGTGGCTAATGGTCCGCCAGGACCACGAGCAAGAAGGCAGCGATCGCGCCGGTGAGAATTGCGAGAGCGACCCAACGGCCAAGTTGAGGATAAGACTTCGGCAAGCCGAGCATGTGAATCGAAGGATCGGCACCGTGGAGAAGATCGAGAGGAACTGGTGCAACGGGGGATGAAACTACCTTTATTGGATCGACATCCAGAACGCGCTTGGGAACGCGGTCCGCAACTGGGCTGGCCATCGCCGGGATACTAACACCAGGGAATCGGCCCGTCGATTAAATATTTTTCATTTATGCGAATTGGGAGTTCCGAAAAGAGCATCAGAACGGCCTGACCGAGCTTCCGGCCTAGCGTATGGCGAGTTGAACCATAGCAAAGGCAACGATTGCGCCACCCAAGACGGCAAAAAGAAGCCATCGCGAAATTCCTTCATTCCTTCGCTGCATCTGCCGGACGTGACCGGAAAGACCTTGAACCGTCGCGCGCCGAGCACCTGTGGGTAGTGGAAAAGGCAAATACAGATCGGCAACGGGCGGCGCTGCCGGAACTTGCGGGCTGAAACGGGCGTTTTCGAGCGTCATGAGGAAAGGCTATCACGCTGAAATGTTGTATCAGAATGAACCGCCGCCAGTGAGTTGAATTGGATAATTGCTGATCGTAGGAGTACGCGAAAAGTAAATGTAGTTTTCGAGTAGTTGAAACTGTGAACCAGAACTACGATTTCGGCAATCCCGATAGTTCAGCAAGGACGGAAGTAAGGAGCGCGAGTTTGGCAAAGGCGACCGGAGCGGCCAGCGTGTCCAAGCCGCAGGAAGTCCCCAGGAAGATTTGGTCGCCGCTGATTCTTGGCAGGAGGCGGTCGATCTGCTTGGCCACGAAGCCGGAGTTCTCGATCTGCGGTTTGCAGCCATCGATGAGACCGAGCGCGAGTGACTTCGGCGAACCGGCGGAGACGATGGTGTCCAGCAACGTGGCGCTGGACACGAAATCGAAGCCCAGCACGTCAACCGGAAGAGCCACGAACCTTTCGTACAGCGATGAGGCGTCTCCGAAATACGTATATAACGCGAGATCCAGTTTTCGGCCAGCGCTTCGAATCTTGTCCCGCGACACCACCAGGGTGGCGATGGCGGAAGTAAAAACGGACCAATCGTCGGGATGCGCCAGGATAGCGGGTTCGTCGATCTGGATCAGGTGCGCCCCAGACTGCGCCAGAGCCTCAATCTCGAGGGCAATAATTTCAGCATAAGCGACCACCCGGTCTTCGAGCGACGTACGGTGTGTGCCGGGTCCGTTCGTGGGGCGTTCTTCGGCAGCCGAGAGTTTCGCCAGCGTGTACGGGCCAGTCAGAACGGGCTTAACCGCGAGTTTGCCGGCCTTCCCCGGAGGGGTGCGGAGATGACCCAGTGCGTTGCGGGCGAAACTGTATTCGTCCACGACCATCGCGACGCGCCGCGCCGGCTTGCCCACAAAAATCGGCTGGCGAAAAAGCTTGGTCGTGCCGAAAAATGGGAAGGAATCCTGCAACCTGACGTTTTCCAGCTTGCCAGCAAAGTGGGAGATGGGATCGTTCCAACGAATCAAGCCATCGGTAACCACCTCAAGTCCTGCTTTGATCTGCTCGGCGATGACGTGGCGGGTGACGGTGTTCTGGGCGTCGAGCAAATCCGCGCTGGTCCGGTCGCCGCGGTCGAAAGAAATGGCGGTGCCTTCCAACAAGCGAGATTCCGGGCTGTCGCTGACACGGGGATAGCTGCCCGTACTCGAAAGTCTGATATGGGGGAAAGCGGAACCCATTCCGGCGGCCTCGGCAGCGGTACGCGATTGAAGGACGTTAGACGAATCCGGGAAGTGCGTCAAGCTTCGGCCGCTTGGCCCGGTCGTATCTTCGAGGTCAGGCCTGCCGTGCCTCTCGATGCCTAATGTTCGGCTGGTCCGGTTCGAATACATCCTTATAGGTGCGGTTTAACCCACGGGAGAAGCGGTGAGACTGCGACAGAGAATGCTGCTGGTTTTTGCGGTGACGCTGGCGGTCGGCAGCGGAATCGTTTATGACGGCGTTTCGGGCTGGTCGCCGACCGAGAAATACGTGCAGTCCGGATGATGGAAAACCAGCGCGCTGACGCTGGCTTCCGGATCCATCATCATTCCTTCGGTGAAGTGCACGCCGATTTCTTCGGGGTGCAGCAGCATCCAGAGGCCGGCCTGATCTTCGAGATTCGGGCAAGCTGGATAGCCGAAACTGTAGCGCTTGCCGCGATAGCGCGAAGTGAATCGCTCCGGCATGGTCATGGTCGGCGGATCGGGGAAACCCCAGTCCTCGCGGATGCGGCGGTGCAGCCATTCGGCGCAGGCTTCGGCGGTTTCGATGGCCAGCGCCTGCAGACCGTGCGAAAAAAGATAGCGGCCCGCGGCTTTTGCTTCTTCGGATTTCTCGCGAATTCCTGCGCCGGCGGTGACCACGAAGAGCGCCACGTGATCGCGCTCGCCGTTCGCTCGGCGGCAGGATGTAATCGCTCAGGCAGAGCTTGTCGCCGACGCGCTGGCGCTGAAAATGGAAGGTGTGGACCGGCGATTTCTCGCCGGGAGCGAAAAGCGCGATGGAATTTCCGCGGCGCTCGGCTTCGAAGAATTGCCAGACCGCGCCGAATCTTCATGAAGTTTCGCGCTTCGCGCTTTACTTCTTCCATCGTCTGGTGCAATTCGAGCGCGCGGGTATCGCGTTCGGCCAGCGCTTTTTCGAAATTTCCGCGGAAGCCGAGGTGGCGCCCGAAGAGCATGTACGGATTGATGTAACTCCACACTTCGTTCAGATCCGGCACGGTGCGAACTTTGCGATCGAGATACGCGACTGCCGGGAATCGGCAAATCGGTGCGAACTTCGCGGCGAACGCTCCTCGCCCGCGGGCTCCAAGCGGCGCGGCGCGGCGGTTCTTCACAGCGACCGCTACACCGACGTGGGTGTGCTGCTCCATCACGCCTTCGCGCTGGCGCGGGATCGCTCAGTTCGTTCATCAGGCGCAGGCCGGTCATCGCGTCCTTCGCGTAGCAGACGGCGGTGCCGTACTGCGGCGCGATTTTCAGTCGCGTGAATTTTTCGGAAAGCGCCGCGCCGCCGACCAGCAGCGGGACGGTGATGCCGGCTTCGCGCAAATCGCGCAGCGGTGATGACCATTTGCTGCGCGCTTTTCACCAGCAAGCCCGAAAGGCCGATGGCGTCCGGCTGGTGTTCGCGATGCGCGCGAATCAATTCCTCGGGCGGCACCTTGATGCCGAGATTGATCACGTCGTAGCCGTTGTTTTTCAGAATGATCTCGACCAGATTCTTGCCGATGTCGTGCACGTCGCCCTTCACCGTGGCCAGCATCACCTTGGCGCGCTTTTCGGTGTCGGCCTTTTCCATGAATTGCTCGAGGTGGCCCACCGCCGCCTTCATCGCTTCGGCGGATTGCAGCACTTCCGCGACGATCAGCTCGTTGTTGTTGAACAGCCGGCCCACTTCGGCCATCCCGGCCATCAGCGGGCCGTTGATGACGTCCAGCGGCGGAACACCTTCCTCAAGTTTGCGATTCAGATCGTCGATCAGGCCGTCTTTCGAGCCTTCGATGATGTAATTCGCCAGCCGCTGGTCGAGCGGCAGATCCGCGGCTTTCTCTTTTTTGCGTGTGCCGGCGCCGCGAAAATGCTCGGCAATCGCGGCGATGTGAAACTGATTGATCGCGGCTTTCTGCTCGCGGCGATTGCTCGCGCCAGTCCGCCGGAGCGCCGCGTAGAGCGGCAGCGTTCGGCGTGGCCGTCGGGAATTTCGCTGGCGGCGTGTTGAACAGCAAATCCTCGGCGAGCTTGCGCTCGTTCTCCGGAATCGAGCCGAAGCGCTCGATGCGCTCGGCGTTGACGATCGCCAGATCGAGGCCGGCCTTGGTGCAGTGATAGAGGAAAACGGAATTGACCACTTCGCGCGCGCCCGGCCGGCAGTCCGAAGGAGACATTCGAAATTCCCAGCACGGTGCGCACGAACGGAATTTTCTGCTTGATCAGGCGGATGCCTTCGATCGTCTCCACCGCGCCGCCAATGTAATTCTCGTCGCCGGTGGCGCAGGGAAAGACCAGCGGATCGAAAATGATATTTTCGGCGTGAATGCCGAATTTTCCGGTCAGCAGGTCGTAGGAGCGCTCGCGCGATTTCCAGTTTGCGCTCGACGGGTGAACGCCTGGGCCTGCACCGGATCTTCATCAATGCAGCCGACGACCACCGCGGCGCCGTACGAACGAGCCAGCGGACAAATGCGTTCGAATTTTTCTTCGCCGTCTTCGAGATTGATCGAATTGATGATGCTCTTTGCCCTGGCAGTAGGTGAGCGCCAGTTCCACGCCGCGCGGGTCGGTGGTATCGATCATGATCGGCGCTTTGATTTTGCGGATCAGCTGCTCGTAAAAGGGCGGAATATCCTGCAGCTCTTCGCGATCCGTGCTTTGCAGGCAAACGTCGACGATGTGCGCGCCGCTTTTTACCTGGCGTCGCGCGATTTCGGTAGCTTCTTCCCATTGCTCGGCCGCGACCAGATTCTTGAAGAGCGCGCGACCCGATCACGTTGGTGCGTTCGCCGACGATCAGCGGTCGCGTGCTTTCTTCCGCTTCGATCAATTCGATGCCGGAATACACCGCGCGATGATTCGGCTCGGCGGGACGGCGCGGCTTTTTCCCCTCCGCCATTTGCGCGATGGCGCGAATATGTTTTTCAGTGGTGCCGCAGCATCCGCCGACCATGTTCAGCCATCCGCGATCGACGAAACGCTCGAGCTGCTCGGACAGCGATTGTCGGCGTCTCGCCGTACAGACCTTCTTCGTTGGGCAGCCCGGCGTTGGGATAACAGGAGACGTAGCGGTTGGTCAGCGACTGCAGCGTGCGCAGATGATCGGTCATGAATTCCGGACCGGTGGCGCAGTTCAGGCCCAGCGAAATCAGATCGATATGATCGAGCGAAGCCCACAAGCGCTTCGATGCCTTGGCCGGCGAGCATGGTGCCCATCGCTTCGATGGTCACCGAAATCATCAGCGGAATCGGCATGCCCAATTCGCGCGCTAGATCTTGAATCGCCAGCGCGCCGGCTTTGATGTTGCGCGTGTCCTGGCAAGTTTCCAGCAGCAGCACGTCGGCGCCGCCTTCGATCAGTCCGGCGGCCTGCTCGTAATAATTATTGCGCAGCTGCTCGAAAGTGATGCCGCCGGTGACGCTGATGGCTTTGGTAGTCGGACCCATGGAGCCGGCGACGAAGCGCGGCTTTCCGGCTGTGGAGAATTCGTCGGCGGCCTGCCGCGCCAGTTCAGCGGCGACGCGGCTGATTTCGCGCGAGCTTTCGCCCAAGCCGTATTCCGCCAGGACCACGGGCGCGCTGCCGAAGGAATTCGTTTCGATGATGTCCGAGCCCGCTTCCAGATATTTGCGGTGGATGCCCAGCACTACGTCCGGACGAGTGATGACCAGATTCTCGTTGCAGCCTTCGAGGTGCGGGCCGCCGAAATCCTCGGCGGTGAGATTTTCCTGCTGCAGCATGGTGCCCATGGCGCCATCGAGGACGAGGATGCGTTCGCGGAGCAATTCGCGAAGGGCCAGGCCCTGCTGGATCAGGTTTCTCATCGTGCTTTTCAGTTTACCCGAATCGTTTGGTCGCAACGGCTGTGCAGGCCTGAACCGTGTGCCAAGACTGATGTCAATTTGTATTCGGTAAGCCGCAGCGCGGAACTGGACATGCGCGGCGCGGAGAACGAATCGTGCCGCGAAGAGGCGAATCTCCTGCCGGGCCACGACCCAGAAAACGAAGATATGTGGCGTTAGGCTATTCGTGAAGGCGTTTCACTCACCAGGGCGCTGCTTAGAAATTCGATCGGTATGTCTTTTGGAACCATTCCGGCAGCGGCACCACGCGCGAGCAATTCGCGAACCGCGCGGCGGCCTTCTTCGCCGTAATCGAGCGTCCATTTGTTGACGTACATGCCGACGAACTTGTCGGCCAGCACCGGATCCATGTCGCGCGCGAACTGCAGCGCGTAATCGAGAGCCGGCTCGCGATGATCGAGCGCGTAGGAGACGCTTTCGCGGATGATGCGCGACACTTGACTGGCCCAGATCATCGCCCAGCTTGCGGCGGATGGCGTTGGCGCCGAGCGGAAGCGGCAAGCCGGTTTGTTCCTGCCACCACTGTCCGAGGTCCACCACTTTATGCAGGCCGACCTGCGAGAACAGCAGCTGGCCTTCGTGAATCAGCAAGCCCGCTTCGACTTCCTTGTTCTGCACCGCGTCCGAGAATTTTGTCGAACGGCATGGTGACGGCTTCCACGTTGGGCTCGTACAGCTTCAGGGCGAGATAGGAAGTGGTCAGCGTGCCGGGAATCGCGATTTTGCGTCCGGCGAGATCGGTTTTCTTGATGGGATGGCCGGAGACGACGATGGGGCCGTAGCCTTCGCCGAAACTTGCGCCGCAATCCATCAGCACGTACTTGTCGGCGACGAACGGGTAGGCGTAAAAGCTGATGGCGGTGACGTCGTAGACTTCTTTCTTCGCCGCCTGATTCAGCGATTCGATATCTGACAGCACGTGCGTGAATTTCACGCCGGGCAGGCGCACTTTGCCGGTGGCCAGCGCGTAGAACATGAAGGCGTCGTCGCTATCGGGCGAATGCGCCAGCTTGATTTCCGTCGTTTTTGGTGAAGCTGCCGGTGTGGACATTTTTGGTCCGCCTGGCTCACAGGAAACGTTCACCTACCGCGGCCGGGCTGGGAAGACGATTCTGCTGGCTCGTCGTGCCCGCTGCGGTGAAGGGTACTGAGGTGAGAACGTCGTCCGGCGTGAGCGCCGAATAACTGCAGACGAAGGATAACATAGGCCCGGCGAGGCAGTACAGGGTCACAAAAAGCGAAACCCGCCTGCGAGGGACGGAAAACTACTGCTTCTGAATCAAGCGTCCCGGACTTTCTCCCGGGAGCACCCACAGGGCAATGGTGTCAATCACCTCTTCCGAAACGTGATTCGGATTTCCGTATTCCGCGGGAGTCGATACGCCCTGGCCGGCCATGAACAGGTGATTGAGGCCCGGAAACGATTTCAGTGTCGCGTTCTTGCGCTTGGCGAGCGTCTTGTTCCACTCTTCAAAATTCGCGTTCGTCACTTGATAGTCGCGACCACCCTGCAGAACTAAGATCGGTATTTTCAGTTGCGACGCGGTTTTCACCGGATCGTAGCCACGCAAGTCCAGCCAGTAAGCGCCGTAGGTTTTGGAGCCCAGCAATGAAACGGTGTCGTTCGCTTTCAGGTCGGGGCTCTCGATTTGCTTGGCAGCCGCTTCCACATCCGCGATCTGCCTGGCGGATTGGTCGGCCGGCGCGCCCGTCTTTCCCGAAAGATAATGAATCTGTTCGACGATGACTTGTTCGATGGGCTTGGTGTTAGCGCCCAGGATGGCGATGCCCGCGATTTGCGAATCACCGGTAGCGATGCGGGGAGCGAGATAGGCACCGAGGCTGTGGCCCAGGAGGAAAACCTGTTTGGGATTTATTTTCGGCTGCTTGGCGACCAGGGCGACGGCCGCGCGCGCATCGCTGATCACCTCATCATCGACCGTCAGCTTCGTGGGATCGTCGGTGCTCTTGTCCCCGTATTTTTCGGTGCGCTTGGTATAGCGAAACACGGCGACGCCTTTGCTGGCGAGTCCGAAGGCGAGATCTTTGAATCCCTTGTTGGGTCCGATGGTTTCGTCCTGGTCGTGCGGACCCGAACCCGGCACCAAAACGATCGCGGGGAACGGACCGTCGCCCTTGGGAATAGTCAAGGTGCCGGGCAACTCGAAAGGGCCATTCACCAGCGTCAACGGCAGCTCCGTGAACGAGCCGGGCTTGGCATAGGCCGGCGCACTCCACGGTGCCTCGGCCTCCTGGTGCGGTCGGAAACCCAGGCCAGCGATTCTTCCATCCGCGTCAAAGGCCACCGTGGCGTCCAGCGTCGCATTCGCGAACTTACATTCCAGTTTCACGACGTCGAGGCCCTGCACCCGAATAGTTTGGGTATCGGCGATGGATTCGAATTGACCTTCTTGTTGAATCAAGCTGGGCCAGCTTTCGGCCAGCTTTCCCGGCGGCAGCGCGGCAGACATACGGTCGTCGTACCGCGCTTCAATCTTCGAAAACTCGCCGGCCACCAGCTGGTGAATAATTTTCTGCGCGGCTGCGGCCGTCGAGGAGGAATCGTCAGCCGATTCCGCTTGCGGCGGTGCCGCAGGCGACGGCGTTTGCGCCATGGACGGAACAGTTGCGACTAGAAAGACCAGCGCAAAAAAAAGAGTTTTATTTAGCAAGGTCTCTCCGTGGCAACCGCATACCGGCACAGCACGAAATCCAATGCGACGAACGTCTGTATCTTACGGGATTTTCGCACGAGGCTCTACTGTACGGGCGTGCGCGTGGAGGTAGTCAGCGGGGAAGCGTGGCGGGCCACGAGCAGCCAACCATCTTCGTGGCGCACAAAGATATTGGTGGCCTGGATCCGAGTGTCGTCGAAGCCATCGGAAAACGCGGTGGTGACCCGTTCGGTACACACCACCCAGCCGGCGTTGCCTTCGACGCGCAGCCAGACGCAACTCAACGCCACCCGAACCCTTTTGGCGTTGGCGAATATCCGGGACCAACGCTCCCGGACATCTTCCCAGCCGAGCAGCAGTTCCGAACCGGCGTGCACGCAAGATACGTCGTCGTCGTGGGCCCAGACGGCTTCCATTTGCGCCAGATCCAGCGATTCAAAAGCGGCGTAGAAGTTCGTGTTCGCCGTGCGCAGGGATTCTTCGGGGCTTAATTTTTGAGGGGCGGTCTGCATAAACATCCAGGCACGTCGAAGATCGAAAAAGGAATTTACCCGCTACGATTCGCGGCGCAGCAGAGAAAAGCCACCCAACAAACCAACGATCAGCGCCATCTTTATGATTTCACCGGGTACAAACGGCATAGCCCCGCTTTGAAAGGCCACGCGCCAGCCTAAATGCATACCGAGAGCGAGCCAGGTGCATCCGCCCAGAAAAATAATAGCTTCTCCACAAAACAGAGCACCAATCAGCGGCGCGCCAGCGGGCTGCGATCGGAATGCGCGGGGCAGCGTGACGGTTGCGCCGCGCTCGACCAGCCATCCGGCGATGAAAGCCGCGACCGGATAGGCGACCAGGTATCCCGCAGTGGGTCCCAAGAAACGCGCGACCCCGGGAAGGCCCAGAGGTTGAAAGACGGGAAGTCCGGCGGCGCCTTCCAAGAGATATAGAACCACGGTTAGTGCGCTGCGTCGCGCTCCGAGCAGGACGGCGACCAGCAAAACCCCGAAGGTCTGCCCGGTGATCGGCACGGGAGTGAACGGCAAAGGAATTACGATGTGCGCGCAAAGGATCAGGAGAATATTGGCCGCGGCGATGCGGACCAGATCGGCGGCGACTCCTTCTCCGGAATAAAGCTGGTCAGCTAATACTTTTGACTGAGACATCCACGTTCCTCTTGGGCGCAAAGTAATGTGCAGGAGAACTTTTGTGAGCCCAATGCACGCCAGGCGAGCGCATTGTGTCCAGCGATGAAACTGGCCGCATTATACCTGACGGTACGCGATGTCACTCCGACTTTTCGGCCGCAGCTTTTTCGCCGGCGATGAGCGGGTCTTCGGCGGTGGCCACGGCTCCGTGTTTGTCGTCGCCGTGAACTTTTCCGGTCGCGTCCAGAAAAAACGACCGGCGTCCCGCAGTGCCGTAGGGTTTCGGCGTGGCGGCGAGTTCGAAGGCCGTGTCATTTCCGCTGATGTCCGGGACGATGCGATAACGGAATTCGTAGCCGCCGGTCGCTCCCTTGGCGAGTTCGGCGCTGATCAGTGAGGCTTGCTCCGGCGAAATCTGATCCTTGGGCGCCGGGCCGAGCTCGGCCAGAGATTCCGGCAATTTGCCGAAAGCGCGAAAGTAAGTTTGCACCGCGGCGGAGAGGTTTCGCAGTGTTGCGATCGTCGCGTCCTCGCTGGCCTGCAAATCGGCTTGGGCCCACTGTTTTGAAAGTTGCGGGATATCGAAGAGCACCAAGCCGAGCGAAAGCAACTTCCAGCCGGCTTTTTCGTGAATCAAACCAAATTCCACTTCCTCTGAATCGACCACCTGCACGGTAATGAACGCCAGATTTTCGCGCACGCGCGGCGCGCCGAAGCGATATTCGACGGTGGTGTTTGGCGCGCGGCAATGCAGCACCACGTGGCCGTTTCCATCGGAGGAAATCAGCGGCTTGCCGGGCAGATCGGAAAGCGCGATGCGCTTGATGAATTCAGAGCGCTGGGTCGCGGGAAGGGCGCGAAAGGCTGCCGGATTGTCGCCCGCAAGGAAGCCGGAGAATTTCGTCTGATCCGCCCGGCAGGCAGCTGACAAGGCGTCAGAAAGAGCCGCGGCGGAATCGGGTTCGCCGCTTTCCTGGGCGCGCACGGGCGTCGCACGCAAAAAATAGAAACAGCAGCGTGACCGTGCTGGCGGCACGAACTAGAAGTTGCGAAGCAGTTTGCATCAGGACTGGGATTTCGCGTGACCCAGGATGGTTGCCAGATGCTGCGTGAATTTCGAGCGGGGCATCACGTCGGTGCAGCCCGCCGCGCGCGCTTGCTCGGCCAGTTCGACTTGCACGTGCGAGAGAAAGCAAGTTAACGGCAGGGTGCTGGAAAATGCGCGAACCTGCTTGATGGCTTCCAGCGGTTTGTTCCGGGCATTCAAATCCACGACCACCAGTGCGGGCGAATGTTTGGCGATCTCCGCGAGCAGCGCTTCCGGGGTGGTGCAGGTGCGCACCTCGACCCCGACATGCTTTGCGGTCTCCAGGATTTTGGCCTGGAAAAATAAGTCGTCGACGAAAGCCACAATTTGCGCCACGCGGTTCACCTCGCACTTCGGTGTATCATGCGCGGCGTTCGTCAGCAAGCGCGCCGGACGATGCGAAACTAGAAAGAGGGGGAAATAAAACGCAGCGGATCGTTAGTGGCCGGTCTTTTCTTCCGCGCCGACGCTTTCGTCGGGGATCGCTCCGGGGCGGCCTTTCACCCGATCGTACACGCTCATCAGGCAGGTGGAACCGAGCGCTTCGTTGTAATAGGTCGGAACCTCGAGCGCGGTGCGCAATTCTTCGTTAAATTTGCGCAGATCGACCAACTGTTGTCTCTGCGCCGGGAATTTCTTGCCTTCGTGGCCCAGCAGAAATTTCTGGTAGCCGGCATCCCACAGCGCGGTGAACTGGCCTTGCATCATGATGCAGGGAGCTTCGGTCATCTGAAATTTCGATTCCGGAGTCTTGCGGAGTTCGGCGCCGCAATCGTATTTCTCGATGCGCACCACCCCGCCAGAATTGCGAACCAGGAAACCTTTCGCGGAAAGGGACTCGATCTGGGGTTGAACGAAAAGCTTGTTGATATACCACATAGGCAGATAAGGATAGGGACTGGGGCCGCCATCTGTAAAGACAAAAATGGTCCGACGCCGCAGCGCTGCCCGATTTATTGAATATGTTCGACCTGCCTGAGCATCTACAATAGTGGGAACACATCATTCGGAGCGATTTCGGCGTTGGTTTGCGCTCCGCAGGTCCAGATAACGTTGACTACGGCAAACAAACTTGGGGTGACGCCCAATCCGCCGGCGACCATTGCGCGCCGGGGCGAACGCCTGCTCGACCAGATCGGCAATACACCGTTGCTGCGAATCGAGCGCGTAGTTCGGGAATTTCCGGATGTCGAATTCTTCGCCAAGGCCGAATGGTTCAATCCCGGCGGCTCGGTAAAAGATCGCGCGGCGTACGCGATGATTCGGGATGGAGAGAAGCGCGGCACGCTGCGCCCTGGCAAAACGATTCTGGACGCCACCAGCGGCAATACGGGCATCGCCTACGCCATGGTCGGCGCGGCGTTGGGCTATCCCGTGAAATTGTTCTTACCGACCAGCGCCTCGCCGGAACGCAAACAAATCCTGCAAGCCTATGGCGCCGACATTGTTTACACGCCCGGCGACGAAGGCACGGACGGCGCGATTCGCCGCGTGCGCGAGCTGTATGCGGCCGAGCCCGAGAAATATTTCTACCCGGATCAATACAGCAACCCGGCGAATCCGCACGCACATTATCAAACGACTGCGCCCGAAATTTGGGAACAAACCGGCGGACGAATCACGCATTTCGTGGCCGGGCTGGGAACCAGCGGAACATTCGTGGGCACCACGCGGCGGCTGAAGGAATTGAATCCCGCGATTCGTTGCATCAGTTTTCAGCCGGATTCCGGCTTTCACGGTCTGGAAGGCTTGAAGCACATGGCCACGGCGATTGTGCCGAAAATCTACGACCCGGCGCTCGCCGACGAAGATCTCGCAGTGCGAACCGAGGACGCGCAACAAATTGGCGAAGCGACTGGCGCGCGAAGAAGGGCTTCTGGTGGGCGTAAGCGCGGCGCGGCGCGTTGTGGGCGTGAATGGATGTGGCCCGGCGCTTGCCGCGGGACGAGCGCGCGGTGATCGTCACCGTGTTTCCCGATTCGCGGCGGACAAATATCTGAGCGAACAATTCTGGAGCGAAGAATGAGCGGGCACGTGCTGCAAGTTGCGGAAGCGATCTCGCGGCGAAAATTCACGCGCACGGAGTGGAGACCTATCCGCACGAATGCTGCGGAGCGCATCCTGGGCCGAGACGGCGATGGGCGCCGCGAAGTGCTGGGTCTGATGCCGCTCGCGAATCGCCGCGACGATTCGCCGCGCAACCGCTTTGAAGTCACGCCGGACGATGTGCAGCTCGCCGAAAAAACCGCGGCCGCGAAAAAGATTCGAGCTGATCGGCTGGTATCATTCGCATCCCGACGCGCCGGCGCGGCCCAGCGAATTCGATCGCGAGCATGCCTGGCCCTGGTACAGCTACATCATCGTGAGCGTGCAAACGGGCGAGCCGCGCGAGATGAATTCCTGGCGCTTGCAGGACGATCGTGCCGCGTACGACCCCGAAGCGATTGAATCTCCAGGGCAGTCCCCGCGCATCTAATTTGGTCTAATGTGGCACAATTGGGTTCGCGTTTTTCGGACTCAATCCGGTTACGAGGAGACTTCGATGGCAGTAAAAGTGATGATTCCGACGCCGCTGCGGGCATATGCGGGCAAGCAGGAGAGCGTCGAAGTTGCAGCGAAGACGGTCGGCGAAGCGCTGAAAGGCTTGACCGACAAGCACGGGGATTTGAAAAAGCATCTGTATTCCGACGATGGAAAGCTGCGCAGCTTCGTGAACGTCTACGTGAATGACGAAGACATTCGCTACGCGCAGAAGGATCAGACGCCGGTGAGCGACGGAGACACGGTGAGCATCGTGCCGTCCATCGCCGGCGGGCGCGAGAATTAAATCGGGAGATTTTTGATGGCCACGAAATCGGAAATAGCGGCGGCCGCGCAGCCAGAAAAAGCGCCGGTCACGCTGACCAAAAAAGAAATCGAGCGCTACAGCCGCCATCTGATCATGCCGGAAGTCGGCATGGACGGGCAGCTGAAGCTCAAGCAGGCCAAAGTTTTGTGCATCGGCACCGGCGGACTCGGCGCGCCGCTGGGGCTTTATCTCGCGGCGGCGGGCGTCGGACGAATCGGCCTGGTGGATTTTGACCGCGTGGACGACACCAACTTGCAGCGCCAGGTTCTGTTCGGCACGAAAGACGTAGGCCGCCCGAAAATCGAAGCCGCTGCCGATCGTTTGCGCGATCTGAATCCCGATATTCAAATCGACACGTTCGAAACGCACCTCACCAGCGAAAACGCGCTCGATATTCTGAAAGACTACGACATCATCGTGGACGGCACCGATAATTTCCCCACGCGCTATCTGGTGAACGACGCCTGCGTGCTGCTGGACAAGCCGAATGTGTACGGCTCGATTTTTCGATTCGAAGGCCAGATCACGATTTTCGGCGATCCGGATGGGCCCTGCTACCGCTGCTTGTATCCCGAACCGCCTCCGCCCGGACTGGTACCGTCGTGCGCCGAAGGCGGCGTGCTGGGCGTGTTGCCGGGAATTGTCGGCTCGATCCAGGCCGCTGAAACTCTGAAGCTCATTATCGGCAAGGGCGAATCGCTGATCGGACGGTTGCTGCTGTTCGATGCGCTGGCGATGCGCTTCCGCGAATTGAAACTGCGCAAGAATCCGGATTGCCCGGTCTGCGGCACGCATCCGACCATCACCAAACTGATCGATTATGCGGAATTCTGCGGCATTCGCGGAGAAGAAGCGCCGGCCCCGCAAACTTCGGTGCCGGAAATCACCCCGCGCGAATTGAAGACGCGTCTCGACCGCGGCGACGATCTCTATCATTCTCGACGTGCGCGAGCCGCACGAATATCAGATTTGCAATCTCGGCGGACACTTGATTCCGCTCGGCGATCTCTCCAAACGCGCCAGCGAACTCGACAGCTCTCGCGAAATCGTGGCGCATTGCCGCAGCGGCAAGCGCTCGGCCGAAGCCGTGGAATTTCTGCAGCGCGCTGGCTTTCGCAAGGTATTGAACCTGAAGGGTGGTATCCTTGCGTGGTCCGACGAAGTAGATCCGTCGGTTCCCAAGTACTAAAATGCCGTAGCCGAGCTGGCTTGCTTCCACAGCGATTTGAGCGGTGCGAGGCGTGAAAGCAATTGACGCAGGCGCGCAAAAAATAGAACAGTCTCGATCGGAGGATCGGATGGCGGATGTAAAAGTGACAGTGGTGAACAATGGACCGTTGTTGATCGACGGTGTGGTGGATATGGTGGATCAAGACGGCCACGCCTACGGATTGGGCGGGCGCACCAAGGTTGGACTTTGCCGCTGCGGAGCTTCGGAGCGGAAGCCGTTCTGTGACGGCAGCCACAAGAAATCGGGTTTTCAGAGCACGGTACAAGCCCATGAGTTACCGCCTCCTCCAGCCAAGTCTTAAGCCCCAACTGGGTAGCCCCTACCTCAAGCGGTAACATATTTACCCACTCCTTCGAAGCCCTAGGCTCGGCGACTGAATCCGCCGAGCCTTGATTAATTTGGAAGTGATTTATTAAGATACACTTATCTAGTACTAGAACCACTCCTTCATTCGGCAATCGCCTTGCACTGCACTTCACGGGGTATTGGGGCCAATTGGGGGCTTTGTGGGTCGTTTTTGGGCAGGAGTTCATAGTTTCCGTCTCGTCCTTTTATGGTCGATCGGCATTGGGCTGTACCTCGTCTTTTTGTGGGCACTTCACTCATCCAGTTATGTAGCTGATCCACTGCTCGACACTTATTTGCAAATGGGCGGTAGCCTGATCGCCTTCACTTTCGCGGCGAACGCCTTGGTGCGCTTCCGCGGAACGCACGATCGTATCTCATTGATTCTTGCGTTTGGTTTCGTCCTGGCAGGGCTGGTCGAGGCGGGAACCAGCATGACGTTTTATCGCGGCATGCTGGTCACCCCAACTCCCGGAAACCAGATTTCCGTGGGTTGGCTCGCGGGGCGGACGTTATTGGGAATCCTGCTGATCGCGGCGCTGGCAGTTGAAAAGCGGCTGCCCATCTCGCGCGATCCAGCCAAGGAAATGGCTGGCGCCACGCTGGTGGTCGGCGCGGTTGCGTATCTCACCAGCGTCTTTTACTTCATGCTTCCGCATTCTCCTCGAATTCTCCCAGGCTCGATCATTGCGCGGCCGTGGGATTTGTTGCCGGCCCTGATTTACTTGATCGCCGCGATCGGCTACGCCCGACGGCTGCACCGCGAGGGCGCCTATCTGGACCGGGCCCTGTTTGTCGCTGCAGGCCTGAACGTCTTGTGCCACGTCACCATGAGCGCGTCGCAGCATCACCTCGATGCCGCCTATGAGACCGCCCATTCGTTGATGGTGATGAGCTACGTAGTCGTCCTCGGCGGCACGCTGCTGGATAACGCAAAACTTTTCGATCAGGTCAGCCGTTTGGCCGCTTCCGACTCGCTGACGGGCCTCGCCAATCACCGAAAACTTCTGGAAGTGATGGAAACGGAGATTCAACGCTCCAAGCGCACGGGGCGGAATTTTGCCGTGCTGCTTTTCGATCTGGATGGGCTGAAAAAAATTAACGACAAATTCGGACACCTGGTGGGTAGCCGGGCGATCAAGCGGCTGGGCGTGGCCTTGCGCCATAGCAGCCGGACCATTGACACCCCGGCAAGATTTGGAGGCGACGAGTTTGCGCTGATTCTTCCCGAATCCGGGTCCGAAGAAGCTGGCCAGGTGGCCACGCGTATCTGTGAGGAATTGAAAAGCGACGGTCACGAGCCGCCGATCACCGTGAGCGTCGGACTAGCGGTATTTCCGGCCGATGGCACGAACATCGAAAAATTACTCAGCGCTGCCGATCGCGGGCTGTATCACATGAAAGGCAAGGGCCAGAAAAAATTTCGATTCGGGCATATCGCCGCGTGCTTGTAAAAAGGAAAAACAGAATGCGATTCGGGATGAGGGGCCCGAAGCTTGCCGCCGGTCCGCGCCGGGAGACGCGGATTCCGATGGAGGTAGGGGTGCAAATTTCCGGGCATCCCGCGCAGCCTGGCACGGAATCTACTTTTACCGAAAACGTGAGTTCGCGCGGCGCCCGCGTCCTCAGCACTCGCCGCTGGAAAACCGGCGACCAATTGACCATCGCGACTCTAACCGGTTCCTTCCGCGCTATGGCTCGCGTGGCCTACTGCCAACTCGTTCCGAAAGCGGGCTTCGCCGTGGGTTTGGAATTCCTGGAGCCCTCGGGCCAATGGGTTGTGGCCGGCGGTTTCGCCAATTAAATCCCGATTCTTATTGTACGAATTTTGTGTCTGGAATTGGGCCGCCGGATCCCTCTGGCAACGTCCCAAACTGCGATTCAAACCGCGCCACATTTTCTTTTAGCGCGGCCAGCATGCGCTTGGCGTGCCCCGGACTAAGGATAATGCTCGACACCAGCTTTCCCTGCGGCACGCTCGGAAATAAATAAATAAAGTTCAGTGTGAATTCTTCGCCGTTGTGATGAATGATGGCCAAATTCGCGTATTGACCCAGCAATTCCTTTTCGTCGGCTTTGATCTGGACCTGTTGCTGGTTGGGCTGATTCGGATTGGTTGGTTCGGACATAAGGGCGGTCTCCTTAGAAACTCCTCACAACTATAGCAAAGCGGCGAAACCTGTTTGCACATTTTGGTCCAATTTCCCTCAATAGAATTGACTCGAACTGGGGTTAAGCGTAGTTTATATTCATAGTTTAGCAAGGTTAACCTGTGGACTGATTCCAAAACACCTCTAACTGGCTCCATCGGCGCAACGGCGCATCCGACCACCCAGTCTGCCGTAGCCTCGCCTGCCGCGCCCGAGCTGGCAAATCTTCTGACCCACGAAGATGTGGATCGAGCGCGCGACCGCTGGGAGGTGGCGCGCGCCCGAGCGAAGGGTGGCCGCTTCCAAAAAATTGCCAACGTTCGGCTCCTTTGGCTACTGGTCGGACCCGGGGTTTTAGTTTTCCTGGGCGAAAACGATGCGCCCAGCATGCTCTCCTATTCGGCGGACGGTTCGCGTTTCGGTATTGGTTTTTTTATTCCCTTCGTCGTGCTCACCTTCGTCATGGGTTTCATCGTTCAGGAAATGACCGTCCGTCTGGGGGCCGTTACCCACCGCGGCCATGCGGAATTGATCTTCGACCGCTTCGGAAAATTCTGGGGCTTCTTTTCCATGGGTGATCTGGTGCTTGGAAATTTTCTGACGTTGATCACCGAATTTATCGGCGTGCGCGCCGGCCTGGGTTTCTTCGGTATTCGGCCCTCGATTGCGGTGGGCGGAGCATTGCTGATCGTGGTCGCCGCAATCACCACCGGGCGATATTGGACTTGGGAACGAATCACCCTGAGCCTCGCGATCTTCAACGGACTATTTATTCCGGCCGCGATTCTGGCGCGTCCCGATTGGCATGCGGTCGGCCATGCGATGGTCACTTGGATGCCGTTGCCCACGGCAACCGCTACGAAATTCTGGTGCTCATCCTGGCCACGATTGGAGCGACAGTAACGCCCTGGATGCTTTTCTTCCAGCAGAGCGCAGTTGTGGACAAAGGCATGCAGCCGCGCGACATCAACGCCGGCCGCTTTGATACGGCGCTGGGCGCATTGCTCGCGGCGGTTTTCGCCATCGCCGCCATTCTCGCGACGACTGCCGCTCTTTCATCACGGAATCAACGCGGCGGATTTTCAAGGCGCGCAATTTGCGGAAGCGCTGGAGCCGCTGATTGGTCACGCCGGCGCCGCGTTATTTGCTCTAGGTATATTCGAAGCAGGAATTGTCGCCGCGATTGCGATCTCCACTTCGTCGGCTTATGCCTTCGGCGAAGTGCTGCAAACCGGGCATAGTTTGAATCGTCCGCTGCGCGAGGCGTGGCCGTTCTATCTCACGCTGCTTGGTTCGGCATCAGCCGCGGCCGCGCTTGGTGCTGCTCCCAAGATTCCCGCTCGAATTTGTGGTTCTGACGGTGAACGTGATTGCCGTGCTGGCCATGCCGCCGGCGCTGGCTTTCTTGCTGCTGCTGGTTAACGATCCGCGAAGTCATGGGCGAACACGTGAACGGTTTCTGGGCTAATGTAGCGGGTGTCACCGTCACGATTCTTTTGATTTTTGCCGGGCTCGGCTTTGGCTTGGCGACAGTATTTCCGAAATGGCTGGGCGGCTAAAAAGTTAGCCGGAGTGCGTTTCGATGCGCGAACATGTACTGAGGAGCCGGAATTGAATTCAGATTACGCCAGCGCCGCCGAGGGTCATCGGGAAGTCGACGTGACCGCGCCGGATTCGAAACAGATCACCCTGAAGGATCCGCGCGCCGTTTTGGCTATGCTCGAGGCTGACCAAGTCGTTGCGGCCAAGCGCCGGACGCGTTTCGGCCGACAGCGTCTTTCGTTTCGAACCAATGTGCTGCTGTGGTGTCTCCGCGTTTATGTGGTGATGATGCTGGTCATTGTCGCGATCTCTGTCGTTCGCGCCCTGCACCCGGGACGATAAGACAAATTTCGAAACATTGATAATTCGCAAGTCCGGTGGGAAAATTTCGTATTCTTCGAATATGGCGTCTGAAAAAACACCTCAACACCCAACCCCCGGCCTCTCGAAGTCGACTCTCCTGGGAATTTTTACTGTATTTATCGTGGTCGCCATCGCCGGGGGTACGGTCCTCTATTCGTTGAGCGGCTGGAGCGCGCCGGCGCGCGCGAAAAAACTCCGGAACCCGTTTCCGGCCACGCCGGAAGCGCTATCCGGCGCTGAGATCGATTATCGCGCCCACTGCCAAAGCTGTCACGGCGCGAATGGCGACGGCAGAGGCGAACGCGCCGAGCGGCTGTCCGTAGCGCCCGCGGATTTCGGAGACGCTCATGCCATGGGTTTGCGCACCGACGGCGAGCTATTCTGGATGATCACGGAAGGCCACAAACCTATGCCTGCTTTTCGGGGAACGATGAGCGACGAACAGCGCTGGCATCTGGTCGATTACGTACGCTCCTTCGTCAAGAAGCCCTAACGTGCATCGACGCTTTCCACCTTCACCAAAAACAAAACGGACTCCGCAATTACTCGACGAAGTCCGTTTGCAACAGCAATTTCTCGAAATTGCGGCGCAGCTACTTCACTTGTGCGAGCGCGTCGGAAACTTCCTTAAGGTCCGGCAACGTGGGAATGTCGTAATTCTTGAACCAGGCCACTTTTCCGGACTTGTCGATGATCGCGATGGCGCGACCGGTGATGCCCTTATCCGCGAGATAAACGCCAAACTTGTCGCCCACGGCGCCGCGCGGCTGAAAATCGGCGAGCAGCGGATAGTGAATTCCCATTTTCTCCGCGAAAGCCTTGTGCGACCACACGCTATCGACGCTGATGCCGAGCACCTGAGCATCGAGCTTTTCGAAATTTTTCATGTCGTTCACGAAGCAAACGTGTTCGTTGGTGCAGGTGGGGCTCCAATCAAGCGGGTAGAACACCACGACCACGTTTTTCTTGCCTTGATAGTCGGACAGCTTCACTTCTTTCTGGCTCTGATCTCGCAGGGTGAAATCGGGAGCCGCAGCTCCAACTGTAAGTGCCATTCTTCTTCCTCCTGTTTGCGCTAACGCGATAAATTCAAAATAGCGATGGCCATAAATCTTCGCGCCGTTATCATAGCCGAAGCGCGTGCGCGGAACCAAGCGCGGGCCGGGTGGGCTCGACCGCGCGATTCGCCGTCTGCTAACATTTGCTTCTTAGTTGCAAAGGCGGAAGAAAAGTTGGCGAATATTTCGTACGACGAGGCCTATCCGCACCTGGATTTTTTGCCGCGCAGCCGGAATTGGTGGTCCTGGCTGAAGGGCACGCCGGCCGAATGTATTCATCTGGGCGAGCGAATGCGATTGGATCGCGACCCTGGTGCCGGATATCGTTTTTCTGCGCGGCAAACGGCGAAAGCGGCGACGACACGGTGCGGCCCGGAAATTACGCTGTGCCGCGAATGTCTGTCGGAAACCGCTGCGCCCGAGATGGTCGAGTACGAAGGCCGGGTGATCGCCTTTGAACCCGATCCGGAATTGCTTGACCCAGTATTTTTTTGTCGAGAAGGAGGATTTCGGGAAGCGGGGCTCGCGCCGGACGTTGCAGATGCAATCGCCCAGCGACTGGTGCAGAATGGCGGCGCGTGCCAGGTGTGCGGACACGCCGCGACCTGGCTGTGGTTTTCGCGCGAACAGGTGGCCACGCTGGATGAAGTGGAGCAGATTGCTGCCGCGCCTGGAGAAGCGTTCTGCGCGAAACACGGCGCGAGAAATTGTTTTCGGCGTTTCGAGAAAATTGCCGAGGCCAATATCTTTTACATGAACCTGCCTTACGGCGAATCCGGAGCGTACGTCTGGATATGACGATGCGATTGCCAGAAGTGGTGAAGAAATATCTCGCGGCGGCGGGCGGATATGGAAAATTCGTGTCCATCGCTTCAGCATGGGCATTCCGCGACGAAGAGACCGAGCGCGTATTTGATTTTCTCGACGAGGATTACCACATCAGCCGCTTTTTTCACTTCCGCAATGCGGCCGGCCGCAGGGGCGGACGCGCTCAATCGTCATCAACGGATTTCAGCAGACGCATATCTCCATCGACCCTGAAATTCAAGCAATTCTGTAACAACGGATTTCAGGAGAGCCCGCCAAAGCTTCCGGCCCGACGCATCGCAAATAATTAATGGCACGGGCGGATGGAAATCGAATTCCGGATCGACGTCCACCGGAATATCGTTCGTTTTCGCCAGCAGGCCGCCCAATTCCGACGGCATCGTCCCGTATTTCTTGAACCATGCATCGGTCCGCGCGCGATCGCCGGTCGCTTCCTGCTCCAGCAATTCCTTCGCGAGCGACGCAATCGCCGCCGGCATCTTCTCGAAATCAATCACGTACAAGCCGGTGTCCGGCATCGCGACGGATCGCGCCCTGCTCCACCTAGATAATTGAACTGCATGATTTCCCCCGCGCCATGCGCTTCCGCCACTCCGAAGCGCACCGTGCGAAAAATTCCCGCCACGTACGAAGCATAGGTTTGATTTTGCTTCTTCCTTGGGAATCACGCCGTGGTCGACCAGCCAGCCGTAGCAGAATTCGCCGACCACGTCGGCCTTCGATTCTTCCAACGCGGAATACGACGCGCCCAATCGCTTCGTTGATCTCGACTTTGCCCGCGGCAGTGTGCGCATACGCCGGGCCCAGCCCGTGCGAAATTTCGTGCATGATGGTATCGGCCAGGTAGCCCTCGCCGCTGGCCATCGCGGCCTGGTCCGCACGCATGGTGCGCTGCGCCAGCGGCAAGATGATGTAGTTCACTCGCGCGTCCATGAAATTCTTCCAGAATATTTTCTTCGAACCTTTCGCTTCATGAATGCGCGGATCGTTCGGCAGATTGTCCGCCACCGCCTGATACCCGTGCAGCAAATCGCCCGCGCGATACGGCGAGTCCACGACTTCCATCGGCGATTGCTTGCCGCGCTTAGAAGGCAGATCGGCGGCGGGAAGCGGCAGCGCTTCCTGCAAGTCCGGCACGTATTTCTGATAGAGCGCCAGCTTCTGGCTTTCCGCGTCGTTGCGGATCATGACCGAAGCGCCGTACGTAGTTTTCACGCCCAGCAGCGAGTCGGTATAGGTTTCGTACGGCGCGAAAACCACATCGAATTTCGGATTTTCCAGGTCGAGCCAGGCAATGTCGCTGGCGTAGTAATCGTCGTTCAGCAGCGCGTCGGCGCGCAGCCGCAGAAATTTCGCGAATGCGGGATCCTCGCTCAACTCGGCGGCCTCGCGCAGGTCTTTCGCGACCGGCTCCAGAAATTTGCCGAAAGCGACGTGATACGGCACAAACGCGAAAGTGGAAAATGTCGCGCTCTTATCCGGGGATTCGGTTGCACGATGGTGTACGGGGAGTAAACCGCATCTTTGGCGCTCGGGGTCTCGCCGCTTCAGATAAGCCTTGATTTCGTTCATGGTCATTCCATTGTAAAATCCGCGCCCCGGCGGGACCGGCTCGGTGCCGACAAACGGCGCTTCGTCGTCGATCAGATCGAACCGGCTGCCGTTGATTTTCAGATATCGCCGCAGCAGTTGGTCTTGCGGGTCGTGCGCTGTTCGCCAGCGACAAGTACAATTTCAATCCTTCCGGATCGCTCTGCCGCCAGTAGATGCAATCCAGCAGGCCGGACGCATCCACCAGCTTCTTGACCATTTTTATTTCGCGCGCGCTCAGGCCCTGGGAATTGAACGGCATGTGCACGGGTTTAAATTTCGCCACGCGGGCGGAAAGGTCGGGGGCCACGACCAGCTTGGTCGTTGCACCTGCACTTGGCGATTGCTGGGTCGTGGCGGCGTTTGGCTGCGGCGAAAATCCGGGAACAACCACTACTGCGCCGAGAATCGCCAGGGCGACGAGGGCGAAAAAATTGGGTTTGGTCATGAGCTGGATTCTATCGTGCCGGGTAAACACGGGGGAAGCGCGGAATGTTATGCTCTGGCGCGTGAGCGCCGAAAACGAAACGCACGAAAGAAGTCGCGTTGGGTTGTGCCTGGATTGCGCGCATGCGCGACGCATTGAATCGGAGCGAGGATCGATATTTTATCTGTGTGAGTTGGCGGTCGTGAATCCCGCGTTTCGAAAATATCCGGCGTTGCCAGTGGTTATCTGCAGCGGATACGTGAAGAGCACCGGCGGCTAACCGGTAGCTTTATTTTGCCGCGACGGCGGTCCGGGCGAGGCCGTCGGTCAGAGCTTTCTGCTGGTTGGCAATCTCCTGGGGCAGGCGATTGCCGAAGATTTCGAAGAATTTCGTGGTGGCTTGGGTTTCCTGCGCCCAATCGTTCGAATTCACGCTGAGCAGCTCATCGAGATTCTCGCGGGAAATGTTCAGGCCGTCGAGAGTCAACGAAGACGGGGTCGGTACGTAGCCGATCGGAGTATCGGTCGCCGCAGCGCGTCCTTCGATCCGATCGACTATCCACTTCAGGACGCGAACATTTTCGCCGAAGCCGGGCCAGAGGAATTTTCCGTTGCTATCCTTGCGGAACCAATTCACATGGAAAATCTTCGGCGCGTTTTTGATTTTCGGGCCCATGTCCAGCCAGTGCTGGAAATAATCGGCCATGTTATAGCCGCAGAAGGGAATCATGGCCATCGGATCGCGCCGCGAAACGCCGACGGCCCCGGTGGCGGCGGCCGTGGTCTCGGAAGCCATTGTGGCTCCCACGAAAACGCCGTGATTCCAGTCGCGCGCTTCGTAGACCAGCGGCGCCAGCTTCGCCCGGCGTCCGCCAAAAATAATCGCGGAGATCGGAACGCCTTCAGGGTCTTCCCAATGCGGAGAAATCGAGGGCGACTGGTTGGCTGCGACGGTATAACGCGAATTCGGGTGCGCTGCCGGTCCACTGTCGGGCGTCCACTTCTGGCCCTTCCAGTCGATCAAGTCCTCGTGCGGCTCGGTTCCGATGCCTTCCCACCAGGGCTCGCGCGAAACGGAGGTCATCGCGGTGTTGGTGAAAATCGTGTCGTGATCGAACGCGGTCATCATGTTCGGATTGGTTTTGAGATTCGTGCCGGGTGCCACGCCGAAAAAACCTGCTTCGGCATTTACGGCGCGCAGCGTGCCGTCTTTCGCCACGTGCATCCAGGCGATGTCATCGCCGATGGTCTTAACCCGGTAACCTTCCTTTTCCAAAGAGGAAACCATCATGGCCAGATTCGTTTTTCCGCATGCGCTGGGAAACGCGGCGGCCATGTAAGTCGTCTTGCCGGATGGACCTTCCAGCCCCAGCAGCAACATGTGTTCCGCCATCCAACCTTGTTCGCGCGCCATGAAACTGGCGATGCGCAGCGCAAAACATTTTTTGCCGAGCAATGCATTGCCGCCGTATCCCGAGCCTACGCTCCAAATCAATTTTTCTTCAGGGAAGTGCAGAATGAAGCGGCGGTCCGGACTCAAATCTCCCAGCGAATGCATTCCCGGCACAAAATCATCCGAGCTGCCCAGACGGTTCAGAGCGGCTGTCCCCATGCGGGACATGATGCGCATGCTGGCCACCACGTAGGGCGAGTCGGTTACTTCCACGCCGATCTTGCTGTACGGCGATTTCTCCGGACCCAGAATGTACGGGATCACATACATCGTGCGGTTTTTCATCGCGCCGTCGAAAAGTGGCCGGACTTTGTCTTTCGCTTCCTGCGGCGCCATCCAATTATTGGTGGGTCCAGCCGCGTCTTTGGTGCGCGTACAAATGAAAGTCAAATTTTCGGTGCGGGCCACATCGTTGGGGTTGCTGCGGTGGAGATAGCAACGCTGATGGGTTTTTTCGTTGAGCGCGACATAGGTTCCGTCGCGGAGCATTTCATCGACCAGACGATCGTTTTCCGTTTGCGAGCCGTCACACCAGACCGTTTTCGCCGGTTTCATCAGGCGCGCACATTCATCAACCCACTGCTCGACTGGGGTAGCCACCGAACCTCCAGGAAATTTCAACGCGGGGAGCGTTGCGCGGCTGGCAGGCCGGCGAATGCTTCGGTGCCCATACCTAAACTGCGAATAAAACTTATACGATCCATAAATATTTATTGAGGTACCCAAAAAGTCTAGACCAGCGGGGGCCCAAATGCAAGAAGCTCGGGCACTCATTGGATCGTCGTAAATCATTGATTCTAAACGAGTGTTATAATTTCGGGGTGTACGCAAGAAAATTACGGGCGGAACTAATCATCGGAGACGAGCGCAAGCCCGCTCCGCTGGAGTGGCTCGATAGCTTTTGCATGCGGAATTTTACCGGCTCGCAGGAATTCGACGACACGCTACCGACCAGCGAGGGAAGACTTGAAGCTGGATTATCAATCCAGCCGGAACGGCTGGCGGCGGCGATGAGTGAGTGGTTTACGAAACGCGGTAAGGGAAACGGAAAACCGGTAAGAATCGAACTTCAAGAAATAAACCCACGCTGATTACCATCTTGGCGTTCTAAAACTACTTAATTGAATCGAATTGAATGATGGCGGAAGAGCCGAAGTCTCCCTGCGTATGATTGGGGCGTTGCAGCGGTCATCGCAGGAGGAATTCGGCTCCTCACCCAAGCTTGGACGGAAACGAAAATCGATGGTTAGCAAATGCTTCAGCGGGCGCTCAACAGCCCCTGTCCGGCTAACGCGAACTGCGTGAAAGCGTGTTTTCGAGCGGGCCGGTTCCGTCTGGATCGCGGCTCAGCAATGCCCTAATTTGTGGCATTGCGGCGCGCACGGCAGTCCTCGCCCGCGATTATCATCTGCGGCGATTTCACAAATTCGTCCCACAGAATGTGATGCACGTCGGGCTCGATCAGCACATCGGTCATGCCGCGCCAGGACTGGATTGGCCTTCGATTGAATAATCGAAAACGACCGGCTGATCACTTCGATGGTGTTGCGCGGCTTGGTTTCGAGCAGCCCCGGTTCCAGATGCACGGAGATCACGATCTCCGCGCCCATTTTGCGCACGGCCGGCGCGGGAACCTGCTCGGTAAGAAATCCATCCACCAGATAATGCCGCTGATATTCCACCGGCAAAAATAAGCCCGGGATACGCGCACGAAGCGCGCAGCGCCGGACCGATCTCGCCGTTCGGTGAAATGAACCGATTCGCCCTTCAGCAAATCCGTGGCGACAATCGCCAGCGGAATCCGCATCTGGTGAAAATAGCGCGCCGGGTCAGGCGCTGACAAAAATTCTTCGCAGCGGTCGTTCGAAGCCATGCCCATGCGCGAAAGCGTCCAGCGGCCGAAATCGCGGAAGCGCGTAATCGCCGCCTGATGCGCCATGTCGCTCGAGCGATGTGCCGCTGGCATAAGCCGCCGCAATCAGCGCGCCCACGCTGGTGCCGGCGATGAAATCGATCGGGATTTCGTTTTCTTCCAGGACGCGCAGCACTCCGATGTGCGCGATGCCGCGCGCAAAGCCGCCGCCCAGAGCGAGGCCCACTTTCGGGCGTTCGCCCTGCCGGCGCTATAGGCGAACGCTGCGCAAGCCTCGAATGGCTTTGCCGAACCATTTTGTCGTGCTCATTCCCATCCGATCAGACATTGCCAAGATGTCCCTTCACACACTTTAACTCAATTCGCGCTGCCGGCGTCTTTCCGGTTGACCGCTCTCGTACCGCTTTTGTAACCTCACTGGCTGCGCTTTTGGCGCGCGAGGGACGCTGATGAAACGTCGCATCGAAAAAGCAGCAGTCTTGGGCGCGGGCACCATGGGCGCGCGCATCGCCGCGCATCTTGCGAACGCCGGCATCCCTTGCTATCTGCTCGACATCGTTCCGCACGAGCTGAACGCCGAGGAAAAACGCAAAGGGCTGACGCTGGAAAGCCCGGCGGTGCGCAATCGCATCGTGCTGGCCGGCCTGGAAGCAGCGAAAAAATCGCGGCCGGCGGCTTTCTTCACGCCCGAAATCGCGCGACTTGTCACGCCCGGAAATCTTCGAAGACAACCTCGCGCTGGTGTGGCGAAGTCGATTGGATCATCGAAGCCGTCGCGGAAAATCTGGAGATCAAGCGCAGCTTCTTCGACGCGAGTCGAAGCGGTGCGCAAGCCCGGGACGATCGTCACTTCGAACACTTCCGGCCTGCCCATTCACCTGATTGCCGAAGGCCGCTCCGAAGATTTTCAGCAGCACTGGGCCGGCACCCACTTTTTCAATCCGCCGCGCTACATGAAGCTGGTCGAACTGATCGCCGGGCCGAAAACGAAACCCGAAGTGCTGCAGCCGCTCGATGAAATTTGCGATTTGCGTCTGGGCAAAGGCGTGGTCCGCGCGAAAGACACGCCTAATTTTATCGCCAACCGCATCGGCACATTCTCCATGCTGAATGCGCTCCACCAGATGCAAGCGCTGGACATGACCATCGAGGAAGTGGATGCCTGCACCGGGCCGGCGATCGGCCAGCCGAAATCCGCGACGTTCCGCACGGCCGATCTAGTCGGACTGGACATTCTGGTGCACGTGATCCGGAACATCTACGAAACCGCCGCGAACGACGAGACGCGCGAGATCTACCGGATCCCGGCGTTCGTGGAAGAAATGATGAAGCGCGGCTGGCTCGGCGACAAAACCGGCGGCGGCTTCTACAAGAAAGATCGCGCCTCCGGCGGCAATTCGGAAATTCTGACGCTGGACTGGCAGAAGATGGAATACCGGCCGCGGCAGAAAGCGAAATTCGGATCCATCGAAGCCGGCAAAGGCGATCGAAGACACTCGCGAACGCGTGCGCGCGCTGGTGGCGCCGGCGCTCGAAGGTAAAGGCGGCGACCAAGCGGCCAACCATTTATCTGGAGCGTGCCTGAGCGAAACGTGTTTGTACGCCGCGCGTCTGATGCCGGAAATTGCCAACAGCGTGGTCGACGTGGATCGCGCCATTCGTTGGGGATTTGCCTGGGAACTCGGCCCGTTTGAAATGTGGGACGCGATTGGGGTCGAGCGCATGGCGAAGGCGCTGGAGCGCGAAGGCAAGAAACTGCCGCCGCTGGTGGAGAAGGTGCTGGCCTCGCCGGGGAAATCGTTCTACGAAACGGAAAATGGCAACACGCGTTATTTCGATTATTCGCTCCGGGACGATGAAGCCGGTGGAAGAGCCGAGCGGCATCATCATTCTGAAATCGCTGAAAGAACGCACGCCCGTAGTGCAAAAAAATTCCGGGGCCAGCCTGATCGATTTGGGCGATGGCGTGATTTGCTGCGAATTCCATTCGAAGATGAATGCCATCGGCGGTGATCTGGTGGCCATGCTGCACGCCGGCGTGAAAAAACTGGACACCGAATTCGAAGCCATGGTTATCGCCAATCAAGCATCGAATTTTTCAGTGGGCGCCAATTTGATGATGGTGCTGATCGGCGCGCAGGAAGGCGAATGGGATGACCTGCATATGGCGGTGCGCCAATTCCAGCGCGTGAACATGGCCATCAAGTACGCGCCACGCCCGGTGGTCGCCGCGCCGTTTGGCATGGCGCTGGGCGGCGGATGCGAAATTCCGCTGCACTCGGCGTGCATTCAAGCCGCGGCGGAGACCTACATGGGACTGGTCGAAGTGGGCGTAGGACTGATTCCCGGTGGCGGCGGCACGAAAGAAATGGCCATTCGCGCCAACGAACATGCGCCGAGCGGCGATGCCAGCGATCTGGTCCACGCGCTGCGGCCGATTTTCCAGAACATTGCCATGGCGCAGCGTTTCCACCAGCGCGGAAGAAGCGCGGGACATGGGATTTCTGCGCGCTTCCGATCCAATTTCGATGAATCGCGACCGGCTCGTTGCCGACGCGAAGCAAACCGCGCTGGCGATGGTGCGAGGGGGCTATCACGCGCCGGCACCGGCCGAAATTCGGGTGTTGGGCGAAGAATTCCTGGCGGCGGCGAAACTGGGGATTCACATGCTGGTTCGCGGCGAATATGCCAGCGAATACGACGCGGTGGTGGCCCGCAAGTTGGCGTTCATCCTGGCCGGTGGCAGCATCACCGCCCCGCAAACTGTATCCGAACAATATATGCTGGACCTGGAACGCGAAGCGTTTGTCAGCCTGTGCGGGGAACGAAAGACCCAGGAACGCATGGCGCACACGCTGAAAACCGGCAAACCGTTGCGGAATTAGCGCAGATTTTCCGTTCACGCACTCCATCAAGAATCGAGCAACTTTGTGGCGGGTGGGGTGTTTGTAACCCACGGTGAAACCTATCACCGCGATTTGGTATCTAAGGATTCGGGATTTGCATGGCATAAATGGTGCCGGGCGTCTCGCGGCACTGAACGATCTTCCAACCAGAACAGAGGACGAGCGCGGATTTAATTGGAACTAATTTCTGCAGCAGCGAGAATCAGCTGGAGAGCCTGAAGTAGCCGGAGCAGATCAGTTCAAATTTTCCGAAGATTATTCTTTAGTAAGAATTGTGTGCCAGCAACACGGTCCACAACCCGCAAAAATCGAAATCGACCGTAAGGAATGGAGAACCGAAATGCGAAATAACCACAAGTTTCTTGCTCCAATCGCAGTAGCAATTTTAACTATCTTTGGAACGGTCGGCTGCAGCAGCAGCGGCAATTCCACCGGCCCGGTGACCGTGACGGTCTCGCCGTCGAATCCCAGCGTGGCGGTCGGCCAAATGCAAACCTTTACCGCCAACGTTGTGAATGGCACGACTCCAGCGACGGTAACCTGGTCGGTGACGGGCGCGGGAACGATCGATTCGTCGACTGGCGTCTACACCGCGCCGATGACGGTTCCGGCGACGCCCGACACGGTCATGGCCCTGTCGCAGGGCGCCACCGGCAGCGCCATCGTCAATGTGACCGCGTCTCAGAGTCTTCAGATTTCACCTGGCGGCCCGGCCGTGCCGGCTGGCGCCTCACAGTCATTTTCGGCAACCGCCGGCGGCAATCCAGTGGGAAGTATCACCTGGCAGGTGAATGGAGTGGCTGGCGGCGATTGCGTCGCGCCCTCGAACAACCCGCTCGCCCCATGCCATGGAACGATCGACAGTAATGGAAATTTTACGGCGCCGCTTTCACGGCCGCCTGGAGGTGCCATAACGATCACAGCTTTGAGTGGCACGGACTCCGGAACCACCGGCGCGACAATCTTGTATTCATCCGCGTCGCTGACCAGCAATGGTTCGACTGGCCAATACGCCATTCAGTATGCCGGGTCGGATTTCACCGCAGGATTTCCGTTAGATGTGGCGGGAAGTATTCAGACCACCGGATCTGCGGCCTCGACTTCAGGCACCGTCGTGCCGGGAACTGAAATCGATATCGACAGTGGGATCGTCGGCCAACCCGTCGCGGCGACGGTCACCGGAGGACAGTTCACGGTGGGCGCGGTGGACGGCCGGACCACCATGATTGTCACTACCAATTCGAGTACATTTCCATCGTTCACCTTGCAGTTGGCGTTAACTTCCAATCAGCATGGAGTGCTGATTGACTTCGACACGTTTGGAACCGGGAGTGGCACGCTGGACGCGCAGAACACGAATTCGTTCTCGGGCTCACTTGCGGGAAATTATGTATTTACTCTCTCCGGACTCGACGTGGGTGGAAACGCCCCGCTCTCCGTGGCTGGAGCGTTTCTAGCGAATGGAGGCAGCATCCCCGTAAATTCGACGACCGCGCCGACCAACACTCAGGATGTGGTTGACGTAACGGCAACCACCCAGGTCGTAACGAACGACATCACCTTGAGCGGCACTTACACTACCGCGGACGCGTCCGGTCGGGGAACCATAACCATGACCAGCACGCCGTTGGGGACTATCAATTTCGCGTACTACATGATTGACCAAACGCACGTGAACCTCGTTGAAATTGATAATCCTTCAACTTCTCCCTTGCTGTCCGGGCAGATTTACAGTGCGCCGGCCAAGGCGACGGCCCTGGCCAGCGGAGTCGCCTTCACCGTAGGCGGAAGCGCCGGAAGAAACTTCAATCCGTACGTCGCTGGCGGAGTCTTTAGCGTTACCGGAACATCCGTGGGGAGCGGTGGTCTGCTGGACATCAACAATAACGGCAGTAACCAATCGGCGATAGGGATCGACGGCGGAACTTACACAAACTCCGTCGTCAGCGGCAATGTCCCTGGCCGTTATACGCTCAGTCTCACCGCCGCGAAAGGCTCGTCCCCCGAATTTGCGGCCTATACGACTACGATCGGCACTGCCTTGTTGGTGGAGATTGACACCAATACGGACGGCACGACCGGCACCGCCTACCAGCAGAGTTCCCCGGCTGCTTTGACCGGCAGCTTCGCTACGAGTCTCACGGGAGTTAAATTCTCGCAAGGCTTCTCGATCGAGCAGGACGTTTCGGGACAGGTTGTTTTGTCCTCTACGGTCACCACACCGAGCAGCGGAACGCTCGATCTGAATAGTTTTGCCAACGGGCCACAAACCTTGGTGGTCAATCCGGCGAACAGCATCATCAACGCGCCGGTTAGCAATCGTGGAACAGCGGTGATTAAAACCGCCGCCAACAACGGAAGTTTCAGCCTGACCTACTACCTGGTGAGTCCGACGACCGCGATATTTATTGACACCGACGCGAGCCGGGTCGCGGCGGGGGTATTCCTGGATCAATTCTAACTTCGCTTCGTACCCCATTTCGAAAAAGGGCCCGCTGACCTGGCATTCGCAGGCGGCGGGCCCTTTTTCTTTTTTCGTGGTAACCCAATGCATTTTGGCGCGTCTGAGAATTCACGCGAGGATGTGTGCCCAAAAAAACCAAGGGAGAGCGAAGGGTGCGCCCCGCTTGATTTCGAGCCCATCTCTGGATAGCATCGAGCGCTTTCTTTTTTGGCCCTGAGGCTCGCCACCTGCACTTCAACGATATTCCTTTGAAGACTTGAGGGGTGTGAAATGAAACAACGCGCCACAGCTGTTCCTTCGATCCGTTTGATCCGCCGCAAATCCTGGTGGGTTGCGTTCGCCTCAAGTCTTGCGCTGCTCGCGGCGGGCGTGACGATTTCGGCGCGCGGCGAAGGGGGCGAACCCCGTTATTTTGCGATAACCCATGCGCGCGTAGTTCCGGTCGCGGGTCCGGCCATCGAGAACGGCACGGTGGTCGTGGCGAAGGGCTTGATTCAAGCGGTAGGAACGAATGTCACGATTCCGCCCGAGGCTTGGGTCATCGAAGGGAAAGGGCTGACCATTTACCCGGGTCTGATCGACGCCGGCACCACCGTCGGAATATCCGACGATGGAACCGATGGAAAAGGGAAAGCGAGCGGAGTCGTTCTGGGCCCCGAAGGGCGTCCCGGAACTTCGCCCTGGCGCGTCGTAGCCGATGAAATCAAAACCGACGACAAGCGCATCGAAACCTGGCGCAGCGCGGGATTCACCACCACGCTGACGGTCCCCGAAGGCGGAATTCTTCCTGGCCAGGCCGCGGTGCTCGATCTAGCCGGCGAGCGCGCGGGCAACTACGTTGTGCGCGTCAATGCGTCGGTGCCGATTTCCTTCAAACCGGTTGGCGGATTTTTCGGTTTCCCCGATTCGCTGATGGGTACGATCGCCTACGTGCGCCAGGTTTACGACGACACGGCCTGGTATGCGCAAGCCGAGCCGGCCTACGAATCCAATCCCGCCAAATACGAAAGGCCTTCGTACGACCGCACCGAAGTGGTGCTGAGTGAGGCCGAGAAGCGAAACGAAATTGTCATGCTGCCGGCGAATAATTCCCAGCAGCTCTTGCGGGCGCTCAGCTGGCGAATGAATGGAAAATCCGCGCGGTCTTGTATGGTGGGCAGCAAGGTTATGAAGTGGCGGACGCGTTAGCCGCCGCCAAGATGCCGGTGCTGGTGAATCTGAAATGGCCGGAACGCGGCAAAGACGGCAGACCCAGACGCCGATCAAACGCTGCGCGAATTGCGTTTTCGCGATCGCGCTCCGGGAACGCCCGCCGCGCTGGCCAAAGCCGGGGTGAAGTTTGGTTTCTATTCCGGCGGGCTCGTCCGGCCCGAAAGACATTATGAAGAGTGTCAAGAAGGCGATCGACGCCGGACTTCACTGCCGATGCCGCCCTGCGCGCCTTCACCGCCGATGCCGCGGACATTCTGGGATTAGGCGATCGGATGGGCAGCATCGCGCCCGGAAAAATCGCGAACCTGGTGATTACCGATGGCGACATCTTCAACGAGAAAACCAAAGTGAAACATGTTTTCGTGGATGGCCGCTGGTTCGAGATTCACGAAGAAGAGACTCCACCCGATAAAGGCGGCGACAAAAAGCCTGGCGATGATGACGGGGCGAAGGCCGGACGATACACCAGCGTGGAAGGAGTGGGTCGATGAAGCGCGTCCTCTGGATTGCCGGAATGTTGGTTTTCGCGGGAGGGTCCGCATCTCGCGCACAGGCCCAGAATCCGTCCACAATTTTTATTCAGAACGCCACGATTTTTACCGTGACGCAAGGGAACATCGAACACGGCGGCATTCTGATTCGCGACGGCAAAATCGCTGCAGTAGGAAAGGATCTGAAAGCGCCAGACGGCGTCGCGGTGATCGATGCCACCGGACAATACGTGATTCCCGGCATCATCGATTGCCACTCGCACATTGCGGTCGACGGCAGCGTCAACGAAGGCGGACCCGGCGGTTTCGTCGATGGCCAATATCGCGGACGTACTGAATCCCGAGGACATCGCATCTATCGACGATCTCGCGGGCGGCGTGACCGCCGCCAACATTCTGCACGGCAGCGCCAACCCCATTGGCGGCCAGACCATCGTGATCAAGCTGCGCTGGGGCAAGCCCGCCAGCGACTTGCCGTTTGAAGGCGCGCTGCCCGGAATCAAATTTGCGCTCGGCGAAAATCCCAAGCGTTCGGGTTTCACGCCGCCGCCGGGAATTCCGCCGCGTTATCCCGCCACGCGGCTGGGCGTGGAAGAAGTGATCCGTCAGGCGTTCATCGAAGCCACGCGAATACAAAAAGCAGTGGGACGACTACAACACCCGCAAAGCAGCCGGCGAACAAATCTGATTCCGCCGCGCCGCAACGAACAGCTCGAGCCGCTGGTCGAGGTGATGGAAGGCAAGCGCTATGTGCACGCGCACTGCTATCGCGCCGATGAAATTCTGATGCTGATGCGCGTCGCGAATGAATTTGGTTTCAAGGTGCGCACCTTCCAGCACGTGCTGGAGGGCTACAAAATCGCCGATGAAATCGCGGCTTCCGGCGCGGGTGGGTCCACTTTCTCCGATTGGTGGGGCTACAAAGTGGAAGCGTATGACGCGATCCCGTATAACGCGGCGTTGATGACCGAGCGCGGCGTAGTCGTCTCCATCAACTCGGATGACGCGCAGGAGGCCCGCCAGCTGAATCAGGAAGCGGCGAAGAGCATGAAGTACGGCGGGATGTCGGCCAACGACGCGCTGAAACTGATCACCATCAATCCCGCGATTCAGCTCGGTATTGACCAGCGCGTCGGCTCGATCGAGGTTGGCAAGGACGCGGACCTGGCCATTTACAACCACGACCCGCTGAGCGTGTATGCCGTGGTGCAGAAGACCCTGATCGACGGGCAAGTTTATTTCGACCGGCAGAAAGACTCGGCCGGCCGCGCCGCCCTGGCAAAGGAAAAACAGGATCTGCTCGACAAGGAAAAGAAGGCCGCGGAAGAAAAGAAGGACGAAGACAAAGAAAAGCCGAGGACAAAGACAAGAACAAGCCCGACGCGAAAAAGACGCCAGACCAGAAAAAGAAACCGCCGCAAGACGATAGCCGTGGCGCAGAACACTCTTAGCGGGAGGTGCGCTGTGAATCTTCACACCGATACTTCGAGCGCATCTGGTACTCTCGCTAGCTGCTGTTGTCGCTTATCTTTCGACGGCCTGTGGGCCCAGACCGCGAACGCCCAGCGGCTGCCTACGCGATCAAAGGCGGAAAAGTTTTCACGCTCGCCGGAGCCCCAATTGAAAATGGCGACGGTCGTGATTCGCGACGGAAAAATCGCTGCGGTTGGCGCGAATATCGCAATTCCGTCGACGCGCAAGTGATTGACGCCACCGGACTCGAAGTCTACCCGGGGATGTTCGATCCCGTCACCCAGATCGGGCTCAGCGAAATCAGCCAGGTCAGCGCCACCGCTAGATGTCACCGAACTCGGCGACTACAACCCCGAGCTCGTCGCCGCCACCGCCGTCAATCCCGCGAGCGCGCATATCCCAGTTACGCGCGCCAACGGCATCACTGAAGTGATCGCCGCGCCGGGCACCACCGGATTCGATTCGCAGGGCGGCGGACTGATCACCGGGCAAGCCTCGGCGTTCAACTTGGCCGGATGGACGATGGAAGACATGCAGATCAATCGTTCGGTCGCGATGGTTATCAATTGGCCGTCGATTCAGACCCGCTCCTTCGACTTCGCGACGTTCAGCTTCAAAGGAAAAGCCGTTTCCTGACGCGAAAAAAGAATACGACAAATCCGTCAACGAGCTTAGCGACTGGCTGAATCGCGCGCGGCATTATGCGCAAGCCAAAGAAAAAGGTTCGCCGCGCTGTACGAACGCGATTTGAAACTGGAATCGCTGGTGCCGGTGGTGCAAGGCAAATTGCCGGTGCTGGTTATCGCCGACGAGCAACGCGACATTCACAACGCAGTGGAGTTCTGCAGAAAACAAAATCTAAAAATGATTCTGGGCAGCGGCGCGGAAGCCTGGAAAGTCAAAGACCTGCTGAAAGCGAAAAAAATCCCGGTCATTCTCGGCCCGACCGAAAGCGCCTCCCCGAGCAAGAAGACACGCCCTACGACAAGCCCATGACCGCAGCCCTCCGAATTATTCGCCGCGGGAATTCCGTTCGCGTTTTCCAGTTTTGGGACTGCCTTCTCGCGCCGCTTGCCGCAATATGCCGGCACCTCCGTCGCCTATGGACTGCCGCATGACGAAGCCATGAAAGCCGTAATGCTGAATGCCGCGCAGATATTCGGCATCGGCGATCAACTGGGAACGCTCGAAGCAGGGAAACTTGGCAACGTGATTGTGACCAGCGGCGATCCCCTCGAAATACAGACCACAGGTGAAATATCTTTTCATCAAGGGGCAACTGACCAGCACGGAGAATCGTCATCCCGATCTTTACGAGCAATACCGCAAACGTCCCAAGCCGGCGCAATAGTAAGCATCAACGCGTCCAGGCGCGACGAAGGCCTGCCGGGCGCGCTGAACTAAGTTTTTCCTAATCCGCCAACGGCTCGCGTGATTCTCACCGAGCGGTTCACACCATCGTTTTTTTGCCCGCAGCCATTTCGCCTTTTCTTCTCGCTGCAGCAGTGTGCGCAAAAGGTTCACGGGCAGTACCGAAGTACCATACCCCTATTTGGCATAGCCCTCGAAAATCCATATTTAATAGGTGTTTTCACTAACTTCTTGGGGGAAGGCGTACTGCCGCTAAAGACCATGGCACCACTCACAAAGGATTCCGTCGAAGTTGCAGGATCCGCGAGCGAAGTCGCATCATCTCGCCCCGCTGCGCCGCAAACCAAGCCAACGACTACTCCGGCCGCGGGTGGCCAACTGCGGGCCGACGCACGCTCCGTGGAGATTCCGGTAAAAGTTCACGGTTCGCGCGTCAGCGATGCGCCGGCTGGCTCTGCGCCGCGTACCGAACCGTTTGAAGAACAAACCAGCACCATGATCGTTTTCCCGCAAGGCAGTGTCATCCGCATGTCCACCGCGGTGAGCGTCGGACAAATGCTCGTCGTCACGAACCTGAAAACACGCCAGGACGCCATCTGCCGCGTGGTGAAAGTTCGAACCTTCACTAACATGCAGGGCTATGTGGAAGTCGAATTCACCCACAAGCAGGAAGGCTATTGGGGAATTCAATTCTCTTCGGGTAGTCCGGTCGCTCCGGTCGTGGCAGTTCCGCCGGCCGTTTCCAGTTCGCCATTAATTTCTGCTCCGGTGGTGTCCGCGCCGGCGCCGAAGCCACCCGTCGTGGTTCCGGCTCCGCCTCCAGTAGTCACGCCGGTTCAAGAAGTACAACAAGTCCTCAGCACGCCCGTAGTTTCTGCGGCGATTGCGCCGCCACCGGTTGTGCCGCCTGCCGCGCCGATCATTAGCGCTCCAGTCGCACAGCAAGTAACACCAGCACCGCTGCCGCCACCTACATTTGTGCCTCCGCCACCTCCGCCTCCGGCAATCGTGCCTCCGGTGGCGCAATCGACTTACGTTCCACCACCATCCGTAACGCCGGCCGCGAAGCAAGAAACGCCATTTGTCTGGATTGGCACGCAAGAAGAGGTGCAGCCTGCTGCCGATTCGACTTTGACTCACAAAGCGGGTGGATCTGGCGTGTCGTCCAAGCCCGTCGCTCCGGCTCGTCCAGCACCAGTCGCCGAGGCTCCGTCGCTGGAGCTTCCTAAAATTGAACTTCCCAGGATCGAGAACCTGCAGAGCCCGCTACACGTAGAAGAAGACCCTGCACCGCAACTGAACGGCGTTTTGCCGTTTCCGGATGCTGGCCTCCCAGGGCCTGCTGCGCAGTTAACCCTGAGCGAACTTCGCGGCGATGAGGTTGCGTCATCACCTCTCGCGTCCGCAGCGTCCGCCGTCACCGCCACGAGCATTCAAGAGCAAGCACCCGCGATCGAGGAAAAGCCGGCGGAAAGTTCACGCGCCGTCTTCGGTAGTCTCAGCGGTGGCGCAAGTTTCGGCGCAGCCCGCTCCTCCTCGGCGACGCGGTTAGAGAGCGAACTGGATTCGTCCGAGGAAGCTCAAGCAGCGCCACGATCGAGCAACTTTATGATGATCGCGGTTTGCGTCTGCTTGCTGCTCGCGGTGGTAATCGGCGGAGGACTGTACTTCCGCTCCCAAACCAAGGGAAGCTCGTCGACGCTTTCGCAGCCCACCGCGCAGTCGCAACAGGTTGCGGCGGAACAGACCGCCTTGCAGAATTCCGCGACGCAGTCGGTGGTTAGCGGTCCGGTGGCGACCGTCGTTCCTTCCGGCGCGCCCGCCGTAACCGTTAGCGCCAACTCATCAAACAACAGCAAATCGCCCGCTGCAGCTAAGGCTCCGGTGAACAAGATTGCGGCGATCATGGGCGGATCGGCCGCTGACGCGCATCCGCTTACCGCACAGCGTACCGATTCCGCGCTGGAAGTCGCGGCTCCCGCGCTGGACGCTGGCTCTGCCGTGGATAACTCCAATGGCAACGCGCTACCCGGCATCATTTCTTCGTCAAGCATGGCCGCACCCGCGGCACCCGAAATTCGTCCTGAGGGTCCGGTGGTAACCGGCGGAAAAGTCGCCGAACCTCGGCTGATCTCCAGAGCCCTGCCGGTGTATCCACAAAATGCGAAACAGGCGGGGATCGGGGGCGACGTCGTCGTTAAGACGACCATCGATCAGAAGGGCAACGTGGTGGACATGCACATCGTATCCGGTCCGCTGATGTTGCGGCAGGCCGCGCTGGACGCCCTGAAACGTTGGAAATATGAACCATCGAAGCTGGATGGGCAGGCCATTGCGGTGCAAATGCTGGTGACCATCAAGTTTAGCCGCTAAGTCCGCCTTCGACTTGTTTCGTCTCAACAGCGCGGATCATTCCGCGCTGTTGCTTTTTTCCGCCGACTGCATCCAATATAGTCTCGCAACCGATCCTTTGAACGAGTCGCGCGAAGCCCCTGAGGTGAACCATGCATGACGCAGTGATCGTCAGTTCGGTAAGAACCGCCGTGGGAAAATCCGCGAAGGGAACGCTGCGCACCACGCGGCCCGATGATCTGGGCGCGATTGTGATCAAAGAAGCCGTCGCGCAAGCCAAAGGCCTCGATCCTAAGGAAGTGGAAGACGTGGTGATCGGTTGCGCCATGCCGGAAGGTGAACAAGGTATGAATGTCGCGCGCATCGCCTCCTTGCGCGCGGGGCTTCCGGTGGAATCGGCGGCCATGACCATCAATCGCTTTTGCTCTTCGGGGTTGCAGGCCATTGCTATCGCCGCACAAAGAATCATGGCGGGGCAGGGCGAAGTTGCCGTCGCCGGCGGCACTGAGTCGATGTCCATGCTGCCGATGGGTGGCAACA
This sequence comes from uncultured Acidobacteriota bacterium, assembly GCA_963737765.1. Lineage (GTDB taxonomy): Bacteria > Acidobacteriota > Terriglobia > Acidiferrales > UBA7541 > Palsa-295. The sequence goes on along the minus strand of CAVTTY010000008.1, from coordinate 251,213 downwards.
AGATTTCGCCGAATCCGTGGCTGGTCGAGAATTATCCGGACACCTATCTGAATATGGGCCTCACCGCGGAAAATCTGGCCAAGAAATATGGGATTACGCGCGAGCAAGCGGACGAATTTTCGTATGGCAGCCACCAAAAAGCGATTGCCGCGATCGCGGCCGGAAAATTTAAGGAAGAGATCGTCCCGGTCGCGGTTAGTTATAACGTGATGGAGGCCGCTGCGGCTAACGGTTCCACCAACGGCTCCAAACCCAAAACCGTGAAGACTTCGTTCGATACCGATGAAGGACCGCGCGCCGACACGTCGGTCGAGGCACTGGCTAAATTGAAGCCGGCCTTCCACGCGCGCGGGGTGGTGACGGCGGGGAATAGTTCGCAAACCAGCGATGGCGCCGCCGCTTCGGTGGTGATGAGCGCGGAGCGCGCCAAGGCCCTGGGCTTGAAGCCGATGGCGCGCTTTGTTGCTTTCGCGGTGGCTGGATGTCCTCCCGAAGAAATGGGCATCGGTCCTGTTTTTGCGATTCCAAAGGTTCTGAAACTTGCGGGTTTGACGCTGGATCAGATCGACGTCATCGAACTGAACGAGGCGTTCGCCGCACAGGCGCTGAGTGTGATGAAGGTGGCCGGCATCGATCCGTCGCGCGTAAATGTGAACGGCGGCGCCATCGCACTCGGGCATCCGTTGGGTTGTACCGGCGCGAAACTGACCGCGACAATTCTGCGCGAGTTAGAACGGCGCCAGGGCCGCTACGGAATGGTCACCATGTGTGTCGGCGGAGGCATGGGCGCTGCCGGAATTTTCGAGCGCGTCGCCTAGATTTTTTCGCGCGTGGCTTTCAGGGTCAGCGTGGGCTTCAGCTCGCCACCATCCACGCCAAATTTCTCGACAATAGTGACGGTGCCATCGGAGTTCTCCACGGTAGACGATTGCAGGTGCAATTTCGCTCCGCCCAGGACGAAGTCTGCGTCGAAAATCAAAGTAGTTCCGTCCCAGTGCCCGGTGCGCACAATGCACCCTGGAAAATTATTTCCGAATACATAACTCTTGTAGACGTGCTCCTCGGGATCCCAGGTAGTCACTTCGTGACCGGATTCTCGTCCGTCCGGGCTGGTTCCGCTGAATTCCGCGATCTGCGAAAATCCGCCTGGCCCGTCCGTCGTGATATACGTCCCGTTGCCTTTTCCGCCGTTAGGGTAGAAAGACGTTTTGTCGTAGATGGAAACGTAGCGCCAGTAACCTCGCAGAAATTTCAGTTGGTCCATTTCCGGGCCAGGAGTCGGAGCGGGTTCTTTTTGAACAGCAGGGTTCGCTGCCTTGTCTTGGGCTGGTGGGGGAGCAGAGGGCCAAAGAAAAACGATCGCTGCTGCTACGATTCGAGGAAGGGTCGCGAATGAATTCATGTTGATGACTCCAATCGACGATTTTTCAGGCTACTTCGCGGCCGGTTTCCACAAGCCGATGGTGTTGCCTTCCGGGTCCTGCAGCCAGGCGAAGGTGCCGGTGGGAATAGGAACGGGAGGAACCAGCGTCTTCGCGCCGAGCTTTTGCGCGCGATCGAGATAAGCCTGAACGTCGTCGACTTCCACGTAAAAAATTGTGTAATGGTGCGGCTCGTGGCCGAGCGCGCTGATATGTCCGGTCGGGCCGCTGCCGGTGTCAATCATCGCCGCCGGTCCGGCCTCGGTAATGTTCCAGTCGAACAAGGATTTGTAGAATTCCTGAGTTTTCTTGCTGTCCTTGCAGCCAATTTCGAAATGAACGACGGGATGCGGCATTTGCGCCTCCTGCTTCTGCACAGGATTCTAGCAGCACCCGGCCTAACGGAGCAGCGAGCCGCGAAAAAAAACGCTGCCAGCAGTGACCAGCCCAGCTACTCCTATTTCGCGATTGCATTCTCAGGTTTTTCCAGTAAACTGATTGCCTGTAACATTTGTTAGAAACTTGCATTTATCGATCCCAAGCATTCCCAGGCCCTGTTCCGGCGAGCCATTGTGCGCCGCCCGCCGGCGCGAGAAAATCGATCTCGATCGCCGAATTTCTGGAGGAAGCAGCATGGCAACCGCACCCGTTACCCAAGCCCTCAATCGTGGCGGCTCTTTTCTGATCACCAGGACCTCGCACGAGGATGTGTTTACTCCCGCGGATTTGACGGATGACCAGCGCCTGATCGGCCAGACGGCCGAGGAATTCATGCGCCAGGAAGTGATTCCGGCGATTCCGGAGCTGGAAGCGCACAAAGACAACCAGCCCATGGTGACGGCGCTCAAGAAAGCCGGCGAGATCGGTTTGCTGGGCGGCGGAATTCCCGAGGCCTACGGCGGCGCGGGCCTCGACAAAATTTCGGCGACGATTCTGGCCGAGAAGCTCGCCACCTATGGTTCGTTTGCGGTTTCGCATGGCGGCCACTCCGGCATCGGCACCGTGCCCATCGTGTATTTCGGCACCGAAGAACAGAAGAAAAAATATCTGCCGAAAATCGCCTCGGGCGAGCTCCTTTCCTGTTATTGCCTGTCCGAGCCGCAGGCCGGTTCCGATTCGCTGGCGTCGCGCACCCGCGCCGTTCTGTCGCCCGATGGCAAGAACTACATTTTGAACGGCCAGAAGATGTGGATCACCAACGGCGGGTTTGCCGACGTCTACATCGTCTTCGCGAAAATCGATGGAGAAAAATTCTCCTGCTTCATCGTCGAACGCGGCACGCCCGGATTCACCGCTGGCGCGGAAGAAAAAAAGATGGGCATCAAAGGCAGCTCGACCACGCCGCTTTTCTTCGAGAATTCGCCGGTGCCGAAAGAAAATCTGCTGCACGAGCCGGGCCGCGGCCACGTGGTGGCCTTCAACACTTTGAACGCCGGCCGCTTTGCGCTGGGCGCCTATTGCCTCGGCGGCGCGAAAGATGTGCTCGCGTCTTCGTCGAAATATTCGAAGGAGCGCGCGGCCTTCGGCAAGCACCTCGCCGATTTCGGCCTGATCAAAGGCAAGCTCGGCGAAATGGCCATCCGCATTTTCGCCATCGAATCGGAAGTGTATCGCACCGCCGGAATGATCGAGGCCGCGGTTTCGAGGTCCGGAAGCGAGCGCGGACAAAACGAAGCAAGCCATGCAGGTGCTCGAGGAATACGCGATCGAAAGCTCGATCAGCAAAGTGGGCGGCAGCGAGATGCTCGATTTCGTGCGTCGACGAAGGCGTGCAGATTTTCGGCGGCTACGGCTTCCACGAAGATTATCCGGTGGCGCGCGCGTATCGCGATAGCCGCGTGAATCGCATTTTCGAAGGCACCAACGAAATCAACCGCATGCTGATCATCCAGATGCTGATGAAGCGCGCCATGGCGGGCGTGCTGCCGCTTGATTCCTGCGGCGATGAAGCTGCAGGAAGAAATTCTCGCCGGCCCGTCGTTCGAGGAAGGCCCGTCAGGCGAATTCGCCGAAGAAGAAAAGTCGGTCGAGCAGGCCAAGAAGATTTTCCTGATGGCTTCCGGCACGGCGATGCAGAAATTCCGGGAAAAATTGGCGAGAAGAGCAGGAAATCATGGCGTCGCTCGCGAACATCGTGATGGACGTGTACGGCATGGAATCCTGCCTGCGCCGCACCCAGAAAGCCATCGCTGCAAAAAGCTCTGCTGCGGCGCTGATGGCGGACGCAACGCGCGCCTTCATTTACGACGCGATGGACCGGGTAGAAAAGGACGCACGCATCGCGCTGGCAGGCTGCGCCGATGGCGACACGCTCACCACGCAGCTTGCTGTTCTGCGCCGATTCGCTAAACACGCACCGGTAAACACCATCGCGATTCGCCGGCGCGTCGCGGACGCCGTGCTGGCGCAGGATAAATATCCTTTCGAAGGGCGCTAAACGTCCGCAGCATCGACAGTTTTATCGGTACAAAAAACAAGCGAAGATCATTATTTTCGTAGACTTTCGCCTGGAGATTGCGCGCACGAGAATTTGCGGTTTCCTGCCGACAAAAAACGTCGCTTCCTGATTCTCATAACCGGCCATTTTGTTCGACTTGAACGGAAATCGGTTTTCCCTTTTTCCTGTATTCCCAAATCCGCACTAGTCTCACCCCGTTTCCTATCAACCAGTTACGAGTGGTCCAAGTGGGTCTGCCCTTGCATCTATTAGGGTGTAGGTAAACGAGGGCCATGAAACGTCATATTGAAACAATCCAGCTAGCGTTGAAGCGGATCACGGAAAAGGCGAAAGTCCGTAAGGGGATGCTCACGATCTTCGCGGTTTTTTTCGTTCTGCAGATTTATTTCGTTCGCGAATTGCTCGCTGCCGAACTGCTGTTTGGCATGGGATTCGCCGTTTTCTTCTGCATCGCTCTAACCGTCTACGCCTTGGGCGCGCTCGGCGAGCGTGGATTGGACGTGGCAGAAGCAGGAGTTCGAATCATCTCCAATTCGGCGCGCCGCGGCTACGCTGGCTTGGAAGAAATCAGCAGAAAGCCTTTTCGCACTCCACGTTCGGAATCCGCTCAGTAATCGAGTTTGGGTGATCGGAGATAGGGACCAGAGCCGCGGAGGCCGTGACCATCGCCTCCGCTGCCTGATCTATCAGGTGCTTCAGGATTACCGCATCGTTGTTTGACCTCACGAATTCCGCGCCACTCCTCAAAAAATATCGACACTTCACAATTCATCCTCATGCCTTGGCTATGCAGGAGTAATGGCCAAATTCGCGGAGCACAACAAAAGCGAACGAAGTAGCCGGGAACCAGGGGTTCAGGTAAAATAAAAGGGCTTTCCGGAGATTGCTTTGACGCTGACTACCATCCATGGAACCAATCACGGCGCCAAGACACTGGTGCGCGTCCGCCCGCGCGGATTTTGCGCCGGCGTCGTGCGCGCTGTCGACATTGTCGAGTTGGCGCTGGAAGCCTACGGCAACCCTGTCTACGTGCATCATGAAATTGTTCACAATCGGTACGTCGTGGATCAGCTGCGGCGCCGTGGCGCAATTTTTGTCGAGACGATTGAAGAAGTTCCAGTAGGCTCCGTGCTGGTTTTCAGCGCCCACGGTGTGCCGCCGAAGGTCCGGGTGGAAGCCAAAGAACGGCAATTGCGGGTGGTCGATGCCACCTGCCCGCTCGTTACCAAAGTCCATCTGGAAGCGCTGAAATTCGCGCGCGAAGGCCGCACCTTGATTCTGATTGGCCACCGCGATCACCAGGAAATCGTCGGCACCTCCGGAGAAGCGCCGGACCGCACAATTATTGTCGGCAGCGTGGAAGAAGTGGATCAGCTCGTCGTGCCCGATCCGGCGAAGTTGGCGTTTCTGACCCAGACCACGCTTTCGCTCTATGACACTCAGGAAATTGTGGCGCGCTTGCGCCAAAGATTTCCGGCGATCGTCGGGCCGGCCTCGGACGATATCTGCTACGCCACTCAGAACCGCCAGGAAGCGGTGGAAGCATTGACCCATGAAGTCGAGCTCATTTTGGTGGTTGGCTCGGCGAATAGTTCGAATTCGAATCGCCTGGTAGAAGTAGCCATTCGCGCTGGCGTGGCGTCCCGCCTGATCGAAGACGCGAACGACATCGACGCGTCTTGGCTCGATGGCGTAAAGACCCTGGGACTTACCGCGGGTGCTTCGGCGCCGGAAATTCTGGTCGAGCAGGTCAGCCAGCGGCTTTCAAGTTTCGGTTTTACGAACCATCGCGATCTCGATTTGATTCGCGAAGACGTACGCTTCACGCTGCCGCCAGAACTGGCGGCCAGACAAGGGGCACGTTAAGAACATTGGCATCCGGAGACGAGCGTTTGCGCCGAGGAGCGGCTGAGTGGCGGTAAAAATCGTCCGCCAATCCAACAAAATTGCTTTGCTGGGAGCGCCCACCAGCGCGGCAGCGATGTCCGCCGGAAACGAAGGCGCACCAGCTGCGTTACGCGCTGCGGGATTAATTGACCGGTTGCGCTCGATCGGCTATGAAGTTGTAGATCTCGGCGACGACCCGCCTCAAGTTTTCCAGCCCGATACCGAAAGTCCTCGCGCGCGTAATATTCCGGCGGTATTGAAATCCATCGAAACGTTGAAACCGCGCGTGGAGCAAGCCGTGAAGTCCGGTGCGCTTCCGGTGATTTTGAGCGGCGATTGCTCGATCGCCCTGGCCACTGTTGCGGGTGCCCGCCGCTATTTCCGCCACGTCGGCATGATCTACATGGACGCGGACGCGGATCTAAACACTCCCGCAACCACTCCCTCGGGCTGCCTGGACGGCATGGTGGTTTCGCATTTGACTGGACACGGCGCCCCCGAACTCGTTCGTTTTTGGAGCGAACCTTTTCTGGTACGGGAACCGGACCTCGCTTTGTTCGGCGTCTCGCGACTCGACCCACCGGAAGAAAAAGTGCTGGCGAGTTCGCCGTTGCGCCGGTATCTGGTGGCGGATGTAAAGCGTCACGGCCCTACCGAAAGCGCCAAGCTCGCCGTCGAGCGCATTCGCGGGAGCGGTAACGAATTTATTCTGCACCTGGACGTCGACGTGATCTCGGACTTCGCGGCCACAAATTACCCCAGCGCGAACGGTCTGTCGTTTGACGAAGTTCGCCAGGCGTTGCTGGTCTTTGCCCAACAGAAAAACCTCGCGGCGATTGAAATCACCGCCTACAATCCGGCGAAGGATCCCGACGGTTCTGGCGCCAAAAAGATTGTGGAGTTACTCGCCGAAGTCTTGCAGGCGCGGCTGGAAACGTTGAAGGCCGCGGAAGCGGCTGCAGCAGCCAGCGCCCCACCGGTTACGGCATCTGCTCCGAAAGCAGCGGTCGCCACGGCAATTTCACCGGCCGTCGATACCAAACCTATGGAGGAGTCCGTTACCGGCGTTGGACTCCCAGAGCCTGTTGCAGGTGAAGGCTGGTCATCCGATTCGCTGAACTCCGGCGTGGAAACCGATGACGCAACCGAGACCGGGCCGGACCCTTCCAAGCATTCCGTGGAAGATCCGGACGACGAAGAATCGGGCAACTCCAATTCCTAATTCCCGCAGTCGCCGACCTAAAACTCGCCAAAAAACCACTCGCGCCCGCGCGGCTTCGAAATCCGCTTATCCCGCTATCATCGTTTTTGATGTTGACGGCGTTCTGGTCGACACTCGCCAATCGTTCCATCGCACTGCGATCGAAACTGTGAGGTTCTTTAGCAACCAGCCGGTTACGCTTCGCGAGTTCCACGCCTGGAAAAATCGCCCGGGATTCAATGACGATTGGATTCTGTGCACCGCTTGGGTTCAAGACCTCGGTTTCCACGTCACCTTCAAACAAATCAAGAAAAAGTTTCAGCAACTCTACTGGGGCAAAGATGGCCAGGGTTTCGTCCGCGGCGAACGCTGGCTCTTGTCTCCGGCGGCCCTGAAGCGGTTGGGGCGGCGATCCGAACTCGCGATTTTCACTGGGCGCTACTACCGCGAAATGGACTACACCCTCGATCGCAACAAAGTCCGGAACCTGTTCACCGAAATCATGACCGTGGAACGCGCCAAGCGCCCGAAGCCGGCTCCGGACGGCCTGATCAAAATCCTCGCCGGCCGCGATCCCTCCACCGCTCTTTATTTGGGCGACACCGTTGACGACGCGTTGGCCGCTAGAGCCGCGAAAGTGCCTTTCGTCGGCGTTTTGCCCCGCGACGGCGAAGAGCGGCGCCAGCGTGGCGCCACCCTAAAACGACTCGGCGCCCTGACTATCCTCGGGCGCGTCAATGAGTTAGAAGCTTGGTTACAGAAACGCTTCCACACCTAATTCGTCCTAGAACCTTCCTCCCAGAAAAGCCCCAAACCCGGGGGTAGTACTAAACAGGACACCTGTACCATTGCCGACTCCGCCCCTAAACCTCATATTTGCATCCAGAGGCGGGGCTCCAGCCCCATAACTTTTATGAACGCCAATACTCGGCCAGCTGCGGCCCGCGCATTCGTGCGCAGTCTAAACATCCTGCTCAAGTTCGCGCGAATGTATGACTTTGGCCATCCGCGCACCGCCAAACAATACGCAACGGCGTGGCAAGAGCTCCACACCGCGCTCGGTTCTGGCACGGAAAACGAAGCGGGCCTGTTGCTCGCCGTTTCCGGAGACCAACTGCTCCTGGATGGTACGCCCCTCGAATCCGCTGCTGCTGAGCGGGGTTTTGCTCAAATGCTGTCCGCTGCCGGAATTGCCAGCATTCACTTTGCCCCCCAGGTCAACCAGGCCAGTCTGGCCCGTTTTGTTCGCGGATTTCCTACTGGCACCGGCACCAAACCGACCCAGCTTGCCGAACAGTTGAAGGCAGCTCTGCAAGGCGACCCGCACATCCACGTGAACGAAGTGTGTTTCGTTCCGGCGGACTCCGCGGTCGCGCGCTCCACCGTCGCTCAGCAAATCGCGGCGCACACCGTCGGCATGAGTCAGGAGAAAACCGACGAGCTTTTCAGTGATCCTGAGAAATTGCTGCAGCTGATCATGGCCGCAGAAGGCAAGAAGGGAAATCGTGGCCGCGGCGCAGGCGACGGCAATGGCGGAAGTGGGGAAGGTCAAGGCGGATCGGGGGATGGAACGGGAAGCGGCGGTAACGGCGACGGCAGTGAGGGATTTGGCCCAGGCGGCGGTGGCTTTGGCTACGGAAATGGCGGCGGCCAAGGTGGAAACGGATCGCGTGGTTACGGCTCCGGCGATGCTGATTCAGGTCAAACAGTTTATGAAATGGAAAACGCGGAAGTCATCCGCGACTTTCCGGCCAGCGTCGGTCCCGGCGACGGCAATCCGATATACGTGGATGGTTCAGCGAATCTCGCGCAAGGACCTAGTGCAGGATTTGCGGGCGGCGACCATGCGGGCGCTGACTCGGTTTCGGGTTCAGGCCCAGGCAGGGGCTCGGCTCCGAGCACCTGGAACATTATCGGCGAGGGGACGGAAGGGGGCGCGCCTCTTGCACCGGACGCGGCCGGTTTCTGGTTCAACAAAGATGATGCGAGCGCATCATCAGGTAAGCGAGGCAAGAGCGGCAAAAAATCCAAGGGCAACAATTCGATTTCAGGCGTCGCCGTAGGCGGCGACTCCGCGCAAGAAGGCGGTGAAGGCGGACCAGGGGCCGGAACAGAGGGCGGCAATCGCGGCGCGAACGGCGGTGGACGTGGCCTCGGCTACGCTCCGGGCGTTCCTCTCGGAGAGGGGAAGCGCGGCGGAGTTGGCGGGCCGCACGAGTCGGGCAAACGTGGTCCCGGCGGCTCGAGTGCCCGGGTGTGGAACGATCCTGCAGGCACCAGCGCCGATTCCGGCGGTGGCTCGACTGGCCGCTGGGGCAATGCGACCGCGGCGATTCGCGGCAGCCGCGACGCTCGTAGTGGGGCCGGTTCCATGGCGGTCGAAACCGGATTGATGTCGATTCACGAAGACGAACTCAAAGGCATTCTGCAAATGCTTGGGCAGATTGCCCGGACCACTGAATCTCCCAAGGACAAACTTGAAGCAGCGGCCTTTCAATCGCGGCTTTCCACTCTTCCGCGTCGCGCCCGCTTTACGGTCAGCCAGGCCTTGTCGGCTTTGGCGTCCCAAGCGCCATCGGAGGTTGCCGACAAGCCGATGCTCCTAAAGTTGGCCGAGCACATCGCCATTCGCTTTGCGATGGAAAGCTACGAGCACGGCGACATCGAAGTGAACGCGGTGCGCCAGGTTCTGGATGAAATGAGCACGGAACTCGACGGTCTACGCAAAATCCTCGGCGTGTACGAAGAAAAAATGGCACGTCACGGCATCAACGTGCAATCCCACGTGGATATGCTCGCCCAGCAGTTCTGGTCTCAGATCCCCGAAGAAAAACGAAAAGGCGTGCTGGAGTCGGCCGAAGCCTGGTGCGTCCCGGCCGTGCAGGTGCGGGAGTACGTCGACCAATTGATGGCCAACGGCAAGAATGACGAAGCTGAAACTATCCTGACCAACTACGCGAATTGCATCACCAACAAATCCACCGCGACCCGGCGGCAAACGGCAACCGGACTCGCCGAACTTGCCGCGACCTTTGCAAAATGCGATGAACGCCTGCTGCTGAGCACCATCCGCCAGGTCGGCGTCCAACTGGCCGAAGAACACGATTCAGAATTACAGAGTCTGGTCGGCGCCGCTTTCGTGCGCCTTTCGCAGGAAGCCACCAACAAACGCTCCTACCCCGCGATTCAACGCGCCGTGGAACTCGTGGACTACGTGGAAACCGAGCGCCCGGGAGTAGGCAAGAATCTTCGCCCGCGCATCGGAATTGAAGACCGTTTGCCGGAATTCTTGGAAGAAGCTCTGAAAAAAGGCAGTGTGCCGTCGGGCCTTACCGATTTGCTGCGCCGAATGCCGCTCGTCGCCTCTCAGCATGTCGCCGGACGCTTCAGCCGCTCCGGCTTCCGCGAGGATTGCGATCTCCTTCTTGGAGTCATGAATTCGCTGGGCTCCGAAGCTGTGGATCATTTGCGCGAGCAGCTTCGCTCCGGCGGACCCAATGAAGCCATTCAGGCGCTGGGGCTCCTGGTACGCGTCGATGCGGAATCGGTCGAGCAAATCCTGCCCGGCCGCATGGCCGAGTGGAAGCGTTCGGCGCACGACCGTGTGGTCCGCCAGATCGCGGCCAGCGGCTCCGCGGATCGCGGACACTTACTGCTGCAGATTTTTGACTCCCTTGATCCGCTGGTGCGACCGCTCGCCGTGGACGAAATCGGAATGAGTGGCGAGCAGGACGCGGATATGCGCCTGCTGCGCATCGCTGAAGGCGATCTGCCGAAGGATGGCACGGACTACCTGAGGCTCAAGGCCATTGAGGCCCTGGGACGGCTGCGCACCGCCGGCGCCGAATCGATCTTGCGGAAAATCGCCGAAGGGCGCCGTGCGTTTCGGTGGGCCAGCCCCAGCGAATTGCGTCTGGTCGCTTCTCAGTCCATGATCAAGATCGACCCGGAATGGGTGCGCCATTTCGTCCCGCGCAGCGGATTGAGCGTCGCCGAGTTCTCCATCGAGCCGCTCGAAGCCGATCCGGAATCGCCAGCCATCCGGCAGCGCCGCTATCCGCGCTTGCGCCTCGAGCAGCACGTAACCGCGACCACCACGAACCTGAAGGAAAACTGCCAGCTCGATATTCCCGAACTCGCGCTCGGCGGCGGCGTCGCCATCTCGCGAGCAGAGTCTGCATCCCGGCAGTATCGTCACCTTGCGACTGACCACCTCTCAAAAGCCGGTAAAGGTCCAGGCCATCGTGCGCGACGCGAATACCCAGGCCAGAGCGTTCGAAGTAGTAGACATGGAGCTCGAAGAGCGCGCCAAATTGCGGAAGTTGCTGGTACAACTCGGCAGCGTGTTGAAAGCTTCCACTTCGAAGGAACGAAATCGCCGGACGACCCGCACGATTTCAACGTCGTCTACTTCCTAGGCATAAAGCTTGGCCTTTCGACTCATTTCGACGCGAGAAATTCGCCTCCGGCGTGCGCGTTGCTCCGCTGCTTGCCCGGCAATCGGGCACGGAATCGATCGATTCCCGCGAGCGTCGCTGCAATTGCACCGGCGATGAGAAAAGCAGTCAACGTTGCGCCCCGCCTTCCCACCGTCGCCAGTCCTATCGCAGCCAAAAACAGAGTAGCCGCGTAGCTGGCCAGCGCCACTGCGCCCGATTTCCAACCCCGCGCCAGCAGGCAGTCGTAATAGTGACGTCTATCGCCTTGGAAGACGGATGTTCCCCGCGCGATTCGCCGGAATACCACCGCAATTCCGTCGGCTATCGGCACTGCCGCGACCAAAATCGGAAAAATCCATCTCGTGCTGCCCAGGGGAAGCGGCGGATTCGAGACAAAATCAATTCCTAGAAACGCGACACAGAAACCCAGAATCGTGCTGCCGGAATCCCCCATGAAGATTTTTGCTGGAGGAAAGTTGTAGACCAGGAAGCCCGCGGAAGCACCCAGCAGACTCCAAGCCACGATCGCTCCAGGACCTTTTGTGCCGGCTCCGTGAGCGCAGACATAAGCACTGGCGATCACCGCAGTAACGCCTACCGCCAGCCCATCGCAACCGTCCAGGAAGTTGAATGCGTTGGTAAACAGCACCACGATTCCACAAATGAATGCGGCGCCTACCACTCTCGAAACGGGAATCGGCGAATTCCATCCGGCCAGCGATAGCAGAGCGCCAGCTCCGATTTGCGCTCCCAATTTAAGAACCGGTGACAAGCCTCGCATGTCATCGATAAACCCAGCCAGCCAAATCAGAGCAAACGCGGCGAGCCACCAGAACAGGTGAGGATTCATGGCGCGCGGCTCAACTACGAGCAACGCGATGATCAATCCAAGGGCCATGCCGGCTCCGCCGAGCCGCGGAATCGGGCCCACATGAATATTTAGCGAGCCGTTGGAATCGTAGAGATTCCAGCGCCGGCATAGCGCTAGCACGATGGGGGTAGAGACCAGCAAGCACAGCAACGCGATCGCGCTCGCCATCCAGCTCGAAACCATCATCCCGTCACCTTATGGAGCAGGCGTTTCATTGCCGCATTCGCACCCGGACCGCCTTGCGCGCCAGACCACGCATTCCGGCGGAGACAAAAGCCGCATGCGCATCGCGCAGTACAGCCGCCCAAGCCCCTGCGACACTTCGCGATAAAAGCGCCTCTCATATGAGCCATCGTATAACTCCGTCGACAAACTGCGGAACCGATCCAGGATCATTGCGCCATCGGCGGACGACGGGCACGCCCCGAACCCTGAGGCATCCATCATCGTCGGCCGCACCTCCAGCGAAATCAGCTTCCCTTCGGTGCTCAGAGCGGCGATTACCACCAGCCCTTCGCGTTCGAGCGGGGAACCGATGTATCCGGAAACGACCGTGCCTAGGCCAAAAAAACAGAACGCGTTCCCCTTCTGCATTCTGCTCAACTGCTTGTATCCCGCAATACGGTGTGAGTGCGATGCCGCCACGACGTCGAAACCCGATGTCGCCAGTGATTCCATCAGCTCCATGTCCTCCGGATCGGGCCGGCTGGCTCTCATACATCCCGCGTGCAGCAATGCCACGCAAAAATTCGCGCCAGCGCTTTCATCACTCGAAGTGCTTGCGTCCCGCGCGCCAATGTTGCCGGCTCCAGCCCACGATGATTGCTCGTCGCCGCGTCTGAAGTCGCTTTTGCCGCGGCCCAAAAACCGACCCGCACCGATCCTGGGCCGCGCCAGATGAAATGATCAGGAGATTCCGCGAGCACTGCTGCGGGCCCAACTCAAACCATATCATAGCGGGCGATTGCCCGCTTGGGTGCGAGCCACGCCTTCAGCGCCAAAATCGTAGGTGTGGTTGTTGGCGAGGCCCACCGCGCGCGAACGGATCGTCCGCAGGTAGTCCAGGGAAGCCATTGGCGCGGAGACGATTTGCCCCAGGCCGATCAGTGCTCGCGGAACCAGACCTTCGGAGTTCACGCAAGCTTCGAGATTGGCGAACGACGTATCGACGTCTTCAAAATGCCCGGATAAGCGATTCGCCATCGCGCGCCAACTGCTAGTCTCGGAAGCGCAAGTACCCGCAGGCAAAAAGTCTCCAGCGATCGCGATCCGCGCGGCGACAGGTGTAGGCTCCGGGGATTGCCAGAGCTTCAAGCGACTTATGTCCATAGAGGGGCCAAACTACGCAGGCAACGACGAAGCAACCCAGCCCATCAGCCTTTTTCTCAAGGGATGCCGCCATATCGGAAGAATCATGGTGAGTACCGCCAGAGCCATAACACTTATGGTTTTCGCCGAACTCATCGCGTGACCAAAATCGCTGCAAAAATACGGGAGAAAGCCAATCACGCCCAAAGCGCTAGCGCACACCAGCCCGGCGCTATGGCTGGGAATAAGCTGGAGGAAGGACACACGATTTTCGACGTGATAGGCGACCAATATAATGAGATATCCCAACGACAGTGACAAGGCAGCGACCGCGACGATTGCGGTTGCACCAGAATACCTCCCTGCCAAATATCCCAGCAGCGGGTTCAACACGGCCGTGGCCGCGCACCCGATGGAAACCCAGCGCAACGCCCCGGTTCCCAGGTCCACCACGTAGGCCGGATTACTCAGTACGTTCACCAGCCAGCCCAGCCGCCAGCAGCGCCACGAAGCGAACGAAAACGGCTCGTAACGGCCGAGCCAGATTCGCGAAACGATCGGGCTGACCATAGCCAGCGCGGTAAAGCCGGCACCGCCAGGAAAAAAATAGCCGGTACGACTCGCGATAATTCGCGGGATCGCATCCGCGGAATTCCTTTCAGGCTCGAGACCGTCGGCACCAAAACCAGATTGGCTTGCACGACGATTTCCCGGAAGGTGAAAACCCACCGCGAAGCCATGTCGTAGAATCCGGTCATCGCCAGTCCGCCGAATTTCGCCAGCAGCGCCTTCGTGACGGTTCGCGCAACGCCTGGCTGAAGGTGACAAATTGAAACTGCGCGCCGTAACCCCACATTTCGCGAAATAGCTTTCGATCCAAGCGATAGGGAATCAGCGGAAGCTGTGGAATCGTGCGCCGCAGCAAAAACCACGTCGCCAGAAAGCAGGCCAGTGTGTCGGTGGTTTGCGCGTACGCCAGCCCCAGCAAGCCATACTTGGGCACCCAGGCCAAGGTCAGCAACAGATACAGACAAGGATCCGCCCAAAACGATGTAATTACGATGGTGACCAGTTCATGCCCCGCCAGTCCCGCCAGCAGAATGCTGCCGAGAATATTGATCCACAGGCTGGTGAAGGCGTAGGGAAGCAGCGCAACCGCTTCCGGCACGCGCGCGGCGGGCAAAATAATTTTTAATCCCCATTGCGCCAACGGATAGAGCGCTGCACAGAGAACGGTCAAGAGTACGCTGACCGTGATGATCGCGGTTTCGACCAAAGCCGCAACCTTGTCGCGGTCTCCCAGCGCCGCGTATTTCGCCACGAACTTTACGATGCTGGTCGAAAATCCCTGGTTCGCCAGGGTCACCACGGAGGTCGTCGCCAGCACCAGCGACCAGATTCCCAGCCGTTCTACGCCAATGGTGCGGATCAAGAAGCGGTATAGGACAAACAGCGTAGCATGCGGAGCCAACCACTTGAATCATCGTGGTCGCCGCATTCCAGAAGATTTGCTTTGTGTTTCATTGCGGAAGAAAATATTCAGCGCCGCGCATCGCATCGGCGGTGCTGAGGCGATTTACGAAAAAAGCGCGTACCTAGCTCTCTTAAGGGCGTCCAGGCACCGGAGCTCGCGCCCGCCAAACGATTTCAAGACGCCAAAGAATGCCGCCAGGTTCACCAGGCAAAACGACGCCGGTACCGATAAAGAAAGGCAATATATCGCGTGCCGGCAGGCCCCAACTCCGCGACACAAAGGCGTAGAATAAGCTAGAAGCCCGCAGGCAAACGCCCAGTAAAATAGCAAAATGGGCGGAAATGCGCTGGTTAGCAACAGCCCGAGAAGAAAAAAAGGAGCCAGCCAGCGCAAAAGCTTTGCGACCAGAGTGCCACGGCAGAACCGAGACGCCGAAATGGATTCAGGATGGCTCTATAGTTTAGCAGCGCGCGGAAATCCTTACTGATAATCCTGACCTTCAGCGGAACATCGATTCCTGGGCGTCTTGGGACAATCTTGTGGTCACCGTCTGTCGGGTTCGAGTACGTTCCGGGGCCGCCTCTGCCGCGCGCAGCGGCAATTCGAAATCGTCGCCAAAGTCGCAGTGGAGCGGCCCCCATAGCACTCGCGGCAGCGCGAACAAAGACCCAGAGGCCATGGCCAGCAGTCCCGGCCGGCTTTCCTCCCGTCGTATCCAGGATTCGTAGCGTAGATACGCGTCCCTCATTCCTGGTTACGGCGGTTTCGCCCTGGTTTACATAAGGGCGCCCCCGTCACCAGCCCTACCTGCGGATCCTCGAACTGCCGACTAACATTCGCAGCGCATCAGGCTCAAATTCACGATCCGCATCACTGAACACCAGAACCTCGCCCGACGCCCGGCCACCAAGCCATTCTGTATCGCACTTTTCCCCTGCTGCTTCGGAAACGAAACCAGCCCCACGCCCGCCCCGCATATCTGCGCACAATTTCTTCGGTGCGGTCAGACGACCCGTCACTCCCGATCAAGATTTCCAGCAGCTGGCGTGGGATAATCCGACGCCAGCATATCTTGGATTTTCGCCTCAATCGCCGCTTCCTCGTTTGCGCCGCGACAATCACGCTGAGCGAAGGTAATGCGATCGAATCGGCGCCCGGCGCAAATAGGCCGAACCGGCAGTCGGGCAATCAATCCCCAACGACAGGGCGAGCGGGTAGCCCGACATACACGTAGACAATAATACCCGGCACAAAACCCAAAATAAAATCTGCAATGCGGTTATCCCGAGTTGCCTAGGCACCGCGCCATCCGGCGGCGCGTGCTGCACCAAGCGACGAGTGTCACACAAATGGGGATCTCGTTCTCAACTCGATCCCATTCAGCCGGATACATTCCCGGAATTCCGGATCCGTCAGCCAGCGGAATTCGTCTTTCACGCTGCTTGTAAAAATCGGATCCATCTCGGAGAAGCCGCTGTTCCGAAATCCCCGGATGGCAAGCGAGCTCAAAGGTGCCCGGGATGGCAAGTTGTGGAACGCGCGCCGCCAGGCGTGATCCGAGTTCATTCCCGGTTCCGGCGCTCCCTTCGATAAGAAAGACAACGCGGCTATCGGGCGCCGCAAATTTCCGCAGCACGGATAGACTGCAGGACGCGGACGATAGGAGTTGCACGAATAGCACTGCGCGCCATGCCTCCCTCGTGCGGGCCTCCCAGCGCTTCGGTAGCGCGGCCACTCCGTGCAGCGCGATGCACGCACACAGGGAATTTAGCCTCGGAACCTATTTGACGCCAGGGGTAAACGCCCCCAGGGCCGCCGGGTACAGGTGCATGTGGTGGTGCGAATCCGCGTGGGTCAGGCGTAAGCCTCGGCTCTTGGCCCAGCGGATCTGGGCGCGTAATTGATTTTCGAGTTCTCTACGGTTAATTCCCAGGTCCAAAGCTTGTGAAGCATCAAGCGCAGAAGGCCATGAAAACAGGCCATCCGCGCCGACTAGGGAAGTCCACCTCACTCGGATGCAGGATGGGCTTTCCGCTGCAGATATTCAGGTGTATGCCGACGTCCAGCTTGGGTGCAATCGACAGCCGTGCCACGGCATATTCCGACGCCGGCATGTTCACCATCAACGATGCGCTGGTCACAAATCCATAGCGGTGCGCGATCAGGATCGCATCGGTAATGCCGCGGCTCATTCCCAGGTCATCCGCGTTTACGGATCAATCGTTTGCTTCTCATTGCAGCACCGTTGCGCCGTCTCCGAGCGGTTGGGGTCGCCGCAATACCGATTGATGATCAGCGGGAGTTTTCCCGCCCGGCCAGCACGACCCAGGTTGCGCACGCGATTTCCGCCGTGACCCGCATGGACGGTCCAAGGGGGTTCCAGCTGCGCTGCGAATAAGCATCATCTCCTCGGGACCCCTTGCCTTGCTCGACACCGCGCGAACGATTACATGTTCCGGACGCTCCTGCACGAACTGGCAGGCCCGCAGCGAAGTAGCGCCCTTCAACAATTGGTTTAACGCACCGTGGGAGAGAATATCCGCCCGTCGGCGCAGTGCAAAATATCGCTTTCGCGGGTGATCGTTGGAATGACTCCGCGGAAAATTCAGTCCGCAGGCACACGAGCCGGGGGTCTGCCAGCGGCCGCGGTCGCCAATCCGGTAACGCACCAGCGGCATCGCGCGGTTCAGAAAACCGGTCCAAACGAAATAGCCCTCTTCGCCGGGTGCGACGGGTTCATTGTGTTCGTCGAGAGACTCGAGACCCGAATTCGGGAATCAGGTGCATCTGGCCGTGCGCGCATTGTTGGATCGCGCCGCAATACTCCGTCATGCCATAACTGTCGAACACTTTGGCCTGGAACGCCGTCTCGATCTTTTCCCTGATCCACGGGTAGAGCGGCTCGCCGCTGGTAAAAACAGTGTGCATGGGAGTTGCGGTCCCACGCTGGCAAAATAAAATCCGCCAGAAATCGCCAGAACCGATGGGAACCCTTCCAGCACCGAACCCATTTTTGAGTGCGCAGAAATTCCAGGTAGTCCGAAGGTGCGGTGTTGGTGCGACAGATGAAAAATACTCATCAGCGTCTGCCGCTCCGGAAGGTTTGTAGTCCAGTAAGGAGGATATGTGCTTGGTTGAGCGGGGACAATCTTGGCGCCAAAATAACGTAAATAGCGAGGATGTAAAGGTTGAACGCCGGCCCAGGCCCACTGGCGAAGCAGTATGGCCCAATTCGCGCTTGCTCAATTCTTCCGTGTACGCTACTTTCAGATTTCCGCCCGTCGTTCCCGTCGTGCCCCGCCCGATCCGCCGGTACGACCGGAACTCCGCTCGACAAAAATTGTTCGTGATTGCCGCCGCACCGTTTCGCGGTCCAGTACCGGCAGCCGCTTCAATTCATCAAAGCTTGCGCACGGCCACGAAGGGATCATCTATTGTAGTAAGAGAGACGGTCGCCACCTCGTGGGTCACGGCCCGCTTGCAATCTGCTCCAATATGAAACGCGGTGATGGCGTCGCAAAGACCAACGTTCGTGTTCCCGCAGTTCCGCCGGATCAAGCGAAAAAGTTCTTCAGCGAGTAACGAATGTTCGAAAGTAGCCAGCCTCTGAGCGCTGGTCACTAAGGTCCCGAGCCGGAGACGGGAAACGGTCGTAGAGACCCTTGCAGCCGACGAGATATTGGCGCGTCACCAGTGGTTCGAGCATATTTGTTTTGACTCCGGGTGAATCGGGATCAGGCGTTTTGTAGCGGCGAGGGTGCGATAGTAAAACCGGAGGAGCTTGTGCACTTCATTGCAGGTGAGTAAAACGCGTTTCTATCGCGGACCGCCCGCGCTGGCCCATTCGTTCCGCGCGATCGGAGGTGCTCGAGCAACCAGGCGATAGATTCGGCCAACTGTTTGGCGTCTCCCGGCGCGAACAGCAAACCTCCGCCCTACATTCTTGAGGAAAGGGCGGAGTGGCGGCAAATCACTTACGACCACCGGAAGACCGCAGGCCCAGTATTCAAAGACCTTCACCGGAATGTTGGTGCGGAACTTTGGGATGTCCTGCAGGGGACTGATCCCGATGCCGTGCGCGGCTGAGCGCTTTGGCCATATTTAGGTGTCCGATCCGTCCCTGAATTTCGATGGAATCAGCCAAACCCAACATCCGGATTCGATCTCGCAGCGCAATCCTCGACGTCCGCATGGTCGCAATATCCGATTAAGAGCAGACGAATCGGTTTGCCGCGGATCGCCAGCATGCGCATGGCGTCCAGCAGGACCCATGTTCCGGCGCGTTCCGACAGTCCGCCGCGATAGACCAGGTCAAATTCTTTGGCCACTGCGGCCGGAGGAGGGAAATGAACGGGATTCGGAAAATTATAAAATGTCAGCTTTTCGCTTTTTCCGCGATGACCCAGGGGCCGCATGGTGAAGGGGTCGGCGGTCATAATGCCGTCGAAACAAATAGCGGCGAGCTTTTGCACCGCGCTCGTTGCTGCCGCAACGGCTGGCCGCAGCACGCGCGGGAGTCCGCGCATGGTGTAGGCCATCGATGCGAAGTCTTCATAGCAGTCGAAAACGATGCGTTTGCGAAATATAATTTTCATCGCGAACGCCAGCGGCAGCCGCTCCGGATCCTGAAAATGGTAGAGGCCCGCCGGTACCCGAAGCAGCGTGCGAGCCAGTGATGGCGACGCAAGCAAGGTCCGCCAGCGGCCTTGCAATCTGGGCAAACGAATGAAACTCATTTCCCGATGGTCGCTGGCGCCAATCGTGGCGGGCGAAGCGTAGTGCACCTTCACCCCCGCGTCTGCCAATGGCTTGCATTGCATGTGAAACGAGCGGCTCTTCAATTCGTTGTGAACCGTGGTGAAATGGCACAGCACGAACTGCGCACGCGAAGCGTTTTGAACGCGCGGCATGGCGATTTCGATTTCAAATACGTTTCGAGCCATTCGATAGGGTCTTTTCGGAATTGGTGCCCTTAGATTGTGGCGGGACGGAGGACTTCGTACGGGACGGATTTTCGTGCATTAATATAAATGACGTATGCCCATAACGACGTAAACGATGCTGAGAAATAGCCAGGTCGAGCGGTCCGAATTAATGTCGCCGGTATTGGTCGCGTTGACGATGCCCACCAGCAGCAGAGCCGCGGCAATCTGCGATAGAATCCAGATAAAGGCGATTTGAGAGTCGTTCAGTTGCCTCCATGCCTCGCGAATTGCCAGGACGAACAACGCGATGACCAGCAGTCCCGCGCTCCAAACCCATTTCGCAACTCACTTCCAGAAAGATATTGTGCGGCCAGTTGTAAAGCCCCGCGTTGGGGGAGTAGTAGCGAAAACCCTGGATTCCCACGCCCAGCAGCGGATGCTGCTGACGGCTTCCTGCCCATCCATACGTTAGTAACTCCGCCCGGAAAAACAGCAGCGCCTTTACGCTTTGACAATTGACCAGCGTTCCCAGATATTCGAACGAAGCCTGCGGAATATTGACAAACGGAATTGCGGCCAAACCCTAACGCACCCATGCAACCGAGATCCAGCAATCAGTGCCCGGTGAAAGATCACGCTAATCAGTAGAACAAAACCAAGCGCCAGCACCGCGCCACGCGAACCCGATCCAATCAGCGCCAGGCATCGGAACGGCCAGCACCGGATACAGCATCATCCCTTTTCAGAAAGCCCAGCCGAGGCAACACGCTGAACCAGATCACCACGAGTCAGCCCGCAGGCGATGTGACCGAGGCCGATGGTGTTGCTGCTCGGCGTCACCAGCCGTTCCGAACCGCCCAGCGACGTAGAGCGAGTAGGCGCAGATCACGAATGCCACCAGCGAAAGTCCCCACAAAAATCGTTTCATCGCCTGCCGCAGGAGTCCAACACGAAAAACGGACGCGGATGATCACTATCCCAGTCACCGTCAGAAAGCGCGCCAATTTTTCGGCACCGGCGCTCAATACGGGCGCATAGGTCGAAGCTGGCGGCCATCATCGCGACCAGCATCAGGATAAGGAAATAAGGATCCCGGGAGAGGCCATGACGCGTTTGCCCGCGGAAGCAGATTCAGCAGCATGCCCGCGATCAGCAAGCCTCCGAGGGCCAGCGTGAGATCCCAGGGCAGCAGCACCGCGACGCGCTCATCGCCTTTCACATCGCCGACCACCACGTACAAGGCCAACGCCAGTTCCGGGTACGCCAGCAACGCTCCCACCGCCGCGAAGCCTGCCAGTCCCACCAAAGCGGTGCGCGCCGTCGGGTCAAACGCAAAAAATACGAATCCGAACGCGAGAGACAGGATCAGGACTGCTAGACTCCGGATTGGACTATCGTTGTTTTCAAATTTCAAGCCGGCATTCCGCGCGAAGTTCGAATTCACGGGTTGCTCGTTCTGGCGGAAAAGAGAACGTCATCCACATCTCGCATTTCTCGCAGATCGACGGGCGTTGCACCATCCAGTAGGTCGCGGGCGATGTAGCCATATACCGGCCATGTAATCTGCCAGACTCGGTGATTGACCGGACCCATCAGTGGGTACGCGCGCGGAGCAATTTCGCAAATCACCTCCGGACGGCACCGCGATTTCCTCAAAAAACCTCCCCAGCCCCTTTAGTCGGTAGCTCGAATCCCTCCGCATCGATCTTAATCAGCCGCACGCGCTCCATTCCGCTTTGCGCCGATATACGAATCGAGCCGGATCACCGGCACTTCGAGCGTCGACACGATCTCGGGACTCGGACTTGTAATCATGGAACCAAAGTGCTCTGTCCCGGTTCGCGCGTGACATAGATCTTGCAGCTGCCCGCCATCTCGCCCGCCGCCGCAGGCGTTCGGTCGAATCGCGTAACGCAGGATTCAGCGCCGCCAACCGTTTGTACCCGCGCGAAAATAATCCGGCACCGGCTCGAAGCAGTGCACCTGCCCCGGTCAGCCCCCACCAATCCCGCGGCGATGGCCGACAAGTACCCGATGTTGGCGCCCACATCGAGAAACACGTCGCCGCGGCGCAGCAACCGCTTCATGGTTTCCACGATGGGCACGGCGTACGAGCCGAAGTACATCGGCGCCGTGCCGCGATACATACTCCGAGATCGAATTCGAAATCGATGTTTTCGATGCGCTTGCGCGCCGGCAAAGGCGGCATGCGCCGTCGTGGTGTTGAGCTTGGCCACCAGAACGCGGCAGAAAAGCGCCTGGATTCTTCGTCAGCAAAGTGGTTGCGCGCGATGCTGTGGCTGTCGAGGTGCATATTTGATCTTCGTGAAGTAATCACGTGCTCAACTGGCTGGACGCAGTGCTCGTTCTTCAGTCCCCGGACGAGTTCGGCAGTGCGACGAAAAGCTTCTGCAATGGCGCTCATCCGCTCGATAATCCGTATTCGGCGAATCCGGTTTTCCTTTAGCGTCGCTGAAGCACTCCGGCTTTGAACCCGTGCAAATCCAGCTTGATCGCCGTGCGCGGCAGAGTTCAGTGGACTGCCCGGTACGCCCCACGCTGGTCCCTTGTGGATCCCGTTGCCGTGGATTGCCCGCGACGCTTCCTCGCTCCGGTCCGCAGAGTCGCCCACGTATTGTCGCGGATAAATCCGTTCAACTTCCTCATCGCTCAACCGTCCATCGTTAGCCGCGATTCCTAAATCGCGCGACAGCCGCGGCCGGCACGAACGCACGTCGTAGTGATTCGACCCCGGAACATACACCAGCGGCCCTCGCGTATCGTCGATGTCCACCAGATAGATGAAGAACTTGCAACGAATCTGATTCGTCGTTGTCCTTGTGAAAATTGCCGGAGTGCAGCGGCCGGTTGTGCGGAAAGTCCCGGACCAGCGTCACGCGATACAGCGGCGGCACGTAACCCAGGAAGTTGCGCCGCGATCCGCAGGATGCTTTCGTGAAACGCGATGAATAGCACTTCCGGGATGCTGCACCAGCGGATCGCGCAGCGCAATCATTTTTTCCGTCGCCGGCCAGTTCCTCGTAGGAGAGCCCCTCCAAAGACGATGCGCTCCTTGGACTGAATCGAATAGGCCCGCTGCAAGAGTCAATCTGCAGGTTGCGAAACAGCGCAGTCCGCCTTCGTGTAGATCGAATCGATAAGTTCCGTCGGGAAAAAATCGGGCGCCAACATGTATCCATGCTCGTCGTAACGACTCTACTTGCGCCTGCTCGAAACCGTTCGGCGCCAGTAATTCTTGATTTAGCCGAAAGACCTCACGCATTGTGGCGGCGGCAATCTGCCGCGAATACAGCATGCCGGGCCTTGCAGATAGCGCTGTATAGATAAGGCCTTTTCGCGGATGGCACTGAGCAGGACAGGCGGACGTGCAGAGTTTGCGTTTGGTCTGCAGAATTCATTTTTGATTGGTTGCGGCTTTCGTAGGAATTCGAGTCTCGACGGTTTCGCCGATGTTCACGACGGAGTTCGCAACCGGACCGGACTGGACGTGATTCCCGCTCCCGGATTAATCCGCAGCTCCAGCTGCCGCGGCGTAGCGCCTGGTCGGTCGCTTGCGATTCCTGCTCGGCGCCAGAGGTCAAAACCAATTCGCGAACCGCTCGAACACACTTCTGCGATTTGGCTGTCGGTCATTTGCGAGAAAAATGGCAGCGCCAGAGCAGCTCTCCGCCGCCGCCTCGGTGTGCTGCCAGTTCTCGCGCCGCGTGACCCGCAAATCTCCGCAAAATACGGCTGCTGGTGAATGGCGGGGAAGTACGCCTGGGAGGCGATGCCCGCGTTCCCGCAGACTGCGAATCACCAGATTGCGCTGCGCGCCGAGCACCTGAGCCCTGCACTCGAACGACGTACGCAAACCAGCTGCGATTGTCGCGCGAGTTTACGGCCGGCAAGACCAGTCCCGAGGCGCCCGCGAGTTGCCGCGAATACGCAGCCGCCACCCGCGCACGTCCGCCGAGCAATTCCTGAATCCGCTCAAGTTGCGCCAGTCCCAGCGCGCAGTGCAAATCGCTTAGCCTATAGTTGTAGCCCAGCCGCGTGTGGCTGAGCCATTCCGAGCTTTCACTACGTCCTTGATTCCGCATGCTGCGACATTCGCCGGCAATCTGCGGATTGTCGGTAACGATCATCCCGCCCTCGCCGGTTGTAATCTGTTTATTGGGATAGAACGCAAAAGCGGCGGCATCTCCGAACGTTCCCACGGGCTGGCCGCAATATTCCGCGCCCACCGCCTCGCAAGCGTCTTCCAGAATTACCAGGTTGAATTCGCGGGCGATCTCCAGAATCGGCCGCATGTCGCAGGGTTGCCCAAAAACGTGCACTGGCAAAATCGCCTTCAAGACCCGCCCGTTACGCTTGCTGACGTGACGGGATTTCAGCCGGTCCCAGCGATAATCCTGGGAAATCGCTTCGCGAATCGCTTCCGGATCGATGTTCATCGTCGCCGGATCGATATCCACAAAAACGGGCTGGCGCCCTTTCATACAGAAGACAGTTAACCGAAGCTACGAAACTGAACGAGGTGGTCAACACGTCGTCGCCTCCGCCGATGCCGAGAGCTCTGACTGCACAAATGCAAGGCTGACGTTCCGCTATTCGTGGCCACCGCGTATCGTGTTCCCAGATATTCGGCGAAAGCTTCCCAGAATTCCGTCACCCGTGGACCCAGACTCAGGTGTCCGGACCGCAACACGTTCGTCACGTATTCAATTTCTCGTTCGCCGATATCCGGCTGCGATAACGGAATTCTCATGCGGCCTCCACGGAAACGAGTGTCGGAAGACTCGCTGCTCGGACCTGTCTCTAGGCTTCCGGTTTGCGATTTCTTTGAAACTCAGGCGCGAAATCCTGGAGGTACTCCAGCAAGTCATCCAGGTCGCCATCGGCTAGCAGCTGTTCCATCCGATCGATCTTCGACAAGATCCCCTGCCTCTGCGGATCTTGCTCAGAGACTTTCAGTATCCTTGGATCTTCTGTGGAATCCGGGTTTTCCCATTGCTCCCACAGTTCCTCGGAAACCTTTTCGCCTTCGGTTAACCCGGTAAATTCAATGGCCAGATCGCGTTCGGGTCGCAGGCCCGCAAAAAGCATCATGGTCTTGGCCAGCTCGTAGATATTCACCGGTTCGCCCATTTCAGAGACGAATGTTTCGCCACCCTCACCCAAGGCAGCGGCTCGTAAAATTAAATGAACGGCTTCCGGCACGGACATGAAATAGCGGGTGGCGCGCGGATCGGTCACCCGAATCGGGTTGCCTTTTTGAATCTGCTCCCAAGAACAGACGGAACAGGAAACTCCCCGTGCTTCCCGCCACGTTCCCGAAACGAACGTTCGAGAACCGTTTGCCTTCCAACTGGGCCAACTCTTGAATGCAAAGTTCGGTGAGTTTTTTGGAGAGCCCCAGATAACTTTTTGGCCCGACGGCTTTATCCGTGGAGATGTTCACGAAACGCGTCGCCCCGCACCGGATTGCCTCTTCGGCGATGTTCCGCGTTCCCAGTACGTTGTTTCGAATCGCTTCTTGCGGATGGAGTTCGAGCATGCCGACATGCTTATGAGCCGCGGCATGAAAAATGACCTCTGGTCGTTCACGCATCAGGATTTCACGCACCTGCGACCGGCACACCAGGTCGACCAGCAGTGGCTGTACCCGCCCGGAGTCCATGCGCTCGCAGATTTCACGATGAACGTAAAACAGGCTATTTTCCGATTTGTCAAGTAACAGCAGCTTGGCGGGCCCCGCATCGGCGATTTGCCTGCACAATTCCGACCCGATGCTTCCGCCCGCGCCGGTTACCAGGACGACCTTCCCTCTCGCACCACACTCCGAGTCTCGGTGATATTCAGGCAGATGCGTTCGCGCTGGAGCAGATCTTCGATGCGCGGGCTGCGCAGGTCCCGCAACGAGACCGAGCCATCGACCAGTTCGGTCAGCGACGGTAGCGTCTTCACCGGAATGCCAATTTGCCGGCAAGCGCTCAGAATATTCTGCATCTGCGGAACCGTCGCGCTCGGAATGCAAATCAGAATTTCTTCAGCCTTGAATTCTGCTGCAGTTGCGCTTCATACCTTGTTGCCGCCGACGAGCGGCTCTCCGCAGACCATCTACCGGCCTTCCCGGATCGTCATCGCCCAGCGCCAGCACGCCGCACCATCCATCGCTGCCCTGGGACAAATCCTTCAGCAAAGTGACGCCAGCATCACCGGCGCCTACCACGATTACGCCCTTCCCGGTTTTCCTCCATGCCATCTGCTTGGCGCCGACTACGCGCGTTCCGAAATGCAGCGCGCCCCACAGGAGCAACACCAGAGCCCAGTCCAACAGAAATAGAGCCGCCGGCATCTTGAGCTGCGAGAAAAGTCGGGCCACGAGCGCCCAGAACGCCAGCGTCGTGATCGTCGCGACGTTCACGATTGAAATGAAATCCGGAATGCTGGCGCTGCGCAGCGACCGGCTGTAGAGCCGCACGCTCCACAATCCCGCGAACCGACAAATCAGGAGCAGGCCCAAAGTCGCGGAAAAAACCTGTCGTGGCCAAAGCTCACCGCGCGTTTCAGACAGGGCGAATACCGCTAAGGCAAACGATCCAGCCGCCGACCCTAGTTCTGCCGCTAGTACAATGAATGAACGATTCCTTCGCCAGATCCAGTCCACCGCCTGCGAACACGGTTTGACCAAATTCGGTACGGCCCAAATCTTCCCAGCGGATGCTCGATTGACCGACGCACTGCTCATTGGTGGACCCCAGTCGTCTCTTTTTTCTTAGCCCAAGGGAGACGTACTACGTTAATCCCATTTCGGCCGCGCCGCGGAACAAATTCAGCCTTATCGAAGTCTCGTGCGCGAAGCTCCGCCACTAAAGTCACAGCACTCGGCCCCAGGCACACTACTCCGGAAGCGCCACGAACCATGTTCTTTAGCCGTAGCCTTACAGATTTCGATAGATCATTTCAGGGATTGGAAATGTTCTTCGATTCAATACCGCGCCCAACACCGGCACTTGTGCCGCCTCGATGCTTTCTTTGGCCAGCCGCGCCGATTCGCGGCGAGTGGTATTTGACCCCACCACCAAAATAATCCCGTCGGTCAACTGGCCCAACAGAACGGCGTCTCCATAGAGATGAATGGCGGGTGTATCCACCAGCACATAGTCGAATTCATCTCGAAGCTCCGCAATCCGGGAACGCAGGCGCGCCGGATTCAATGAGCCGTTCGGTTCTTGGCCCACGGTTCCGGCGGTGATCAGCCAAAGGTGACTGCCCGAAGCTCTACGCGCGTATTCGTGGATCGGCTTCGTGCTTTTCACGGCGTCCGCGAATCCCGGCCCATTCGCAAACTTGAAATGGTCGTGTAAAGACG
This sequence comes from uncultured Acidobacteriota bacterium, assembly GCA_963737765.1. Classification (GTDB taxonomy): domain Bacteria; phylum Acidobacteriota; class Terriglobia; order Acidiferrales; family UBA7541; genus Palsa-295. Next base: position 223,851 of record CAVTTY010000008.1, on the reverse strand, counting down.
GCGATCGCAAGTTGGCGTCGACCACGCACACCGTGCCGGCGATCTGGTCCGCTAAGACTTCGCTGGCGTGAGCACAAACCCAGCTGCACCCAACTGATTTGTTGACGCCAACGAATGCTACGGCCCCGGGCGCCTGAGCCGAACCGGGGAGGACGAATACGCGCTGAACCAGCTTCATCACTTCATCCTCGATCAGCCCCTGCATTTTGCGGGTTACCGGTTTGAAGCCTGGTTGCGCGGGTTGCGACGTTGGCGGACGACACTCTCCATTCTCGGATGCCATCTTCTGGAAAATGTCAAAATTTCGGCTCACCGTATGTCCCCTGGCGATTCGAGCGATGCGCTGTGAATCGCGCCCTGGCCCGTAGCCTTGATTTCCTTGCGCAGATACAACGGCAAACGCAAGCGTGCTCCAATTTCAAGGTGATCGGCATCGCGCAATTCCGGATTCAGCGTACGGATTTCCGCCATCACGATTTCGTCGAACCTTCCCACGTATTGCAGCGAGAGTTGCCGAACCGTTGCCTTTTGCTCCACCACTACCGTGAGAATTTCGTCGTTCTGTGAGAGTCCCGCTGGAATGCTGGTGCGCGGCCGAACCTCTGCGACAGCTTTGGAACTGGAGCTGTCTGGGTTCGCGGCGAGCGTCGGGACGCTCGCAGGTTGAACCGGATCCCCTCACCCGGCTCAACCTGTGCGCCTTCTTGGGCCGAACGAACGTAAATTGCCGCGGGTTCTCGTTGCGGCACGCTCCCGGACGGTGCCGTTTTTAGCGCGGCGGGCGAACTCGCGGCCATTAATACATCGAACGGAGGGGTCTTTTCGCCCCGGTCCCACGCAATCCAGGAAAATGTGGCCAGCAGCATCAGAACCAAGCAAGCCGCGAAGGCCGGCACCATGCGGTTCGCCGCAGAACTGTTTTTTACGGGCTGGACCTTTGGAACGGCCAAGGGTCGTATCGGTATCACCACCGCCGGGGCTCGTTTCGGCATCACGACTTTGGGCAATTTCTGCGACTTCGGCAGCAGCGATTCCATCTCCACGTCGGCGGCAGCTTCTTGCACCATTTTGGCATCGACCTGCTTCGCACCCATGCCATACGCAACCGACATCGCGTTAAAGCAAAGTGTATTAATGTTGCGCGGTATGCCCCGGCTTACTTCGCGATCCCGAGGCGCGCTCCCACGGTGAATAAAGGCGCGCCGGAATAGCCCGCAACCCACAGACGGTGGTCGATGTAGGCGTTGATCTCTTGCGCCGTGAACGGCTCCAGCCGGATCACCGAAGAAATCCGCTGTCGAAGCTGGGCCATCGAGGGCCGCGTCAGGCGCTCCGCCAGCTGCGGCTGGCCTGCGATCACGATCTGCATCAACTTCATCCAGGGCGTTTCGAAGTTGGAGAGCAACCGGACCGACTCAAGTACTCTTTCTTCCAGGTTTTGTGCTTCATCGATGATCAAAATGAAGCGGCGTCCCGCCTTCATTTCTTCGGTCAACAGTGCGTTCAACATCGTTTGCATCGCCGGCAAGGTTTTGCCGGCATGGTCCAGGCCCAGATCACCAAGAATTTGGCGCAGCAGATCCCGAGTATCGCAATCCGTCTGGAAAATGAAAGCGGTTCGCGCTTTTCCCGCAGCCCTTCCATCAATTGATAGAGCAGGGAAGTCTTGCCCATTCCGGGTTCGGCGATCAGCGCCAAGAATCCCCGGTTACAATCCATCCCGTACATCAGTGATGCCAGGGCTTCGCGGTGTTTTGCGCCCATCTGCAGAAAACGCGGATCCGGCGTCACCCCGAACGGCTGCTCGATCAACCCAAAATAGTCGAGGAACATTATTCGCGGCCCTCGCCGCTGGGGATCGATGCCAGCACCTTGGTGTCGAGATAGCGATACAGTTCGTCCGGCGTGTGGAACAATGGGTCTAGCCGGTCGACCGCGTAGGCCGACCCGACGCTCACGATGCCCGCCGCGAAGAAGCCGCCAATCAAAATCCAGGCAAGGTGCAGGGTTGGCAGCGCCGGTACGGTCGCTGCCTCCGCAATGGCCACGTTGACGATTCGTTTGCTATCGAGCGCGTCGGAAATTCGCGCCTCTTCCCGCTTGCGTACGTACAGCACGTAGTTTTCTTCCGCGGTCTTAACATTACGAGCCAGATCGATCTGCTGCGCGCCTTTCGCGTCGATGGTTCGTGCCATCCCCTGATACCGCCGCACGATTTGCGCCGTGGCCTCGGCCTGCGCGTTCAACGCCACATGGTCGGTTTCCGCGCGCGCCAACTCGGTAGTCATCCAATCCTGAGCTGGCAGTCGATCGGTCGTAACTTGCTCGACCGGCGACTCCTCCGCCTTGGCAATCGCGGCCCGCGCGTCGCGAATCTGCGACTCAACTTCCAACACTGGCGCGTAGCTGGGCGCGTACTTTGTCAGCATTTCACTTCGCTGCAATTCCAGGCTCAAAAGCGTGCCTTCGAGCGTCGCGAGCAACTGAGCATTTGCGGCTTTAACGACTTGCGTCGTCTGTCGCGCTGGAGTGGAGGACGCCTGCGCGCGTAACGCTTCCGCTCGCGCTTTTGCTTGGTGCGAATTCGCCTGCGCCTGCAGCCATTCCGCCTCGAACTGGCTCAGCTGCTGCAGAACCAATTGTTTTTGCGTGCTGGCTTCGACCATCCCTTCGCGGCTGTCAAAGTCCGTCAATTTCGCTTCGGCGTCTGCCAATTCATCGCGATACCGCGACGCTTCCTGATCGAAAAAACGAAACGCCCCAGGCGGACGATGCACCTCCGCGTGTTTCTCCTGGTACAGATTTGCCAGCGTTTGCAGCACTTTCGCGGCGCTTTGCGGATCCTGTGACGTGTAGCTCACCCGAATCAAATCGGTCTTCTTCATCGGATCGACGATCAGCCGCTGCTCCAGATCTTGCACCGCGCGAGCCAGTTGGGTCTGGCGGGTGGTCGGCGTTCCCCGCAAGAAACTGCCCACCGCATCGAGCCACTGCCCCGCCCACGATTTCTGCTCATCACCCAGCGAACACGCGAGCACCACCCTCTCCAGCAGATCGCGGCTCTTGATCAACTCCACTTCGGAATTCAAATCTTCTTCACTGACCGCCGGAACGATCCCGGGACCGTTGACGTTATCCGGGTCGGGCGTGACCACCGCGTCCACCCGCTCGCGGTTCACCAGAATCTTCATCTCCGCTTCATATTTCCGGGGAAGCAGCAGCAGGCAGGCGATCGCGCCAAGGAAAATACCGGAGAAAATGAGAACCACCAGCCGCCGGTGCCGAAAAACCGGCATCAGCGCATCCCGCAAAGTCAGCGTAAGCGCTGGCTCACGGTTTTGGCGGATAGTCAGATCGTCAATTTTCGGGTTCAACTTTTTCTCCGCACGGATATTTCAGGGATGGAAGTCGTAATACGAGCCCATGCCGTAGTTGGGAATGAATTTCTTAACCTTGGAAATAAAATTCTGCGGGACATACAGCATGTCGCCAGGTTTGAGTTCTGGATCTTCGCTGACGTCGTGGCCCTGCAATATGTGTTTCAGATCCAGGTTTTTCACTTCGGTCCAGGAATTATCCGCTCGCCGAAACAACAGAACCTGAGAATGCTTGGCGGATTCCATGAAACCGCCCGCCATGGCCACGGCCTCGGTCGCCGTTGTCGCTCCCCGCAGATCAAATTTCCCCGGCTTGAAAACGTGGCCGCTGACGATGAAATAGGGCTTATTGAAATCCTTGAGCTCCAGCGTTATCAGCGGTTCATGCAGGATGGGCTGGTAAGCGCTCTTGATGGCGACGATAGCTTCATGGCTCGTCATGCCCTCCAGACGGACGTCGCCGACCGCCATCAGGCTGACGTACCCGTCCGGCTGCACATTGATGGTCTGATTGAACTCGGGAGTTTGCGGAAACGTCAGCGCGATCACATCGCTGGCACAAAGACGATAGCGGGACGCGTCCCGGCGCTGTAATGCAGGGCGGTCATCATCGCCTGGTTTCGAACTATCGGTGGCTTCTTGGGTGGGAAGTTGCGGCGGAAGAACTGCATCCATGGCCAACTGTGCTGGAACCAGACCTTGGGGATCTTTTTGTGCATTCGTCGGCGAAGCGCAGCAAAGCAACATGCCAAATGCCACAGAACCAGTTGCCGCAACCAGCCAAGTTCGCGCCGTTGTCGTACCCCGTGCTCCATTGCAGGCCCTATCACTCCGTTTCATTTGAAGATGTCCCGGTCTTGCCCTTAGGTCGACCCACAACTGGACGCTAGCTCGAAAAGAGATTCACTCGCAGGTGACTCACCGCGAAACCGGCCAATGCCGACGGTTCGTTGACCCCGTCATAGCTCGCCGCGAAACCGGATCGGACCACCCGGCCTTCGACCTCCAGCCGCAAAACCCGTTTTTCCGCGCCGGTGACCGGCAGAAAAACGCTCAACGAGACGCGCGCATCGCGTGACGGGCACTCGTGCGCAAACACGAATGCGCCCTTTTGGCCCAGGTCCCGGGTATGCCCACGGCTTTCGTGCTTCTCACCCTTGGCGTCGTCCCAGGCGAAGACCACGCGGGCGTGCAGCGCGTAGCGCATCGCCACCCTGCGTTCGTCGCGCTCGCCCAGCGCCCCGCAAATCATCTGAGGATGTAGAACCTTTGTGGCCAATTCGTGTTCCGGTACTTTTCGCATGGCGTCCTCGGGAGTTGTACCCTACGCCCCGCTCGCGAGGCTCACAAGGGGCGTAAAATCTAAGGGAACTGAGTACATTGATCTCGCAGGATACGGGTAGAAATGGTTGCCTTCAGGCGAGTTGAACAAGTACTTTCGTCTCTCGCCAGGGAGACGAAAGTCTCACTCGCTTCTTGCCGTAAGCAGCCAGTGTTGAACGCTCAACTTCATTTTTATGGTGCCTGGGCATTAATCGATAAGTAATCGGTGCAAAGTTATCCTTGCGTAATCTTCTCGACGGAGTGACAATCAGGCACCCTTCCAGACTCCTCAGAGCCAAGGATGTAAATGCCAAAGGCGCTGGAGTCTCAGACCAACGTCGTCAACGTCATCGTCGCTGAAGCCAGCGAGATGTACTGCCAATTGGTGCAGAGCGCGTTTCGCCCTCGGCGATTTCGTGTAGCTGTCGTCGCCAGCGCGGTCGAATCGGTGCGCGCCGTCAAACTCCTCAAAGAGCGCGAACCCGACGTCGCCATCATCAGCGATCAATTGCTGGAGGGGCCGGGCGCCGGATTTGCCGTCCTTCGTGAGCTCCGCGCTTTACAGACCAAAACTCGCGCCGTCATGCTGCTTTCTTCCCGCGACCGCGCGCCCATCATCGACGCCTTCCGCAGCGGTGCCCACGGTGTCATCTTCCGCGACGAACCATTTGAAACCCTTTCCAAATGCATCCACGCGGTTCATCAGGGACAGGTGTGGGCCAACAGCCAGCACTTGGGATATTTGCTCGAAACTCTGGCGCAGGTAAAACCGCTCCGGCTGCAGGATGCTCGCGGTGCGGACCTGCTCTCACAACGTGAGGAAAAAGTTGTGCGGCTGGTCGCCGAAGGCCTGACCAACAAACAGATCTCCGCCGAACTGGAGCTCAGCGAACACACCGTCCGAAATTATTTGTTCAAGATATTCGACAAGCTGGGGGTTTCGACGCGAGTGGAACTGGTCCTGTACTGCCTCCAGGAAAGGCCGCTGCCTGGCCAACTCGCCAGCTAGCGGATGTGCCGATCTTCCCAGCCCGCGGTTATTGCTGTGACTTCAAAAATCGTTCCACATCGCGAGCCGATGGCATCGAAGGTTGCGCACCAGGTCGGGTCACGGAAATAGCGGCCACGGCGGACGCATAGCGCGCCGCATCGCGCGGCGCTTGGCCGCGCATCAGGCTTACTGCAAAACCAGCATTGAACGCATCGCCCGCTGCGGTGGAATCCACGGCTTTCACCGCAAACGCCGGCACCATCTCACGGGTTCCGTCGGCTGCGGCAATATAGGCACCCTGCGAGCCCATCTTGATCACTGCGTTCTTTGGTCCTCGTGCCAGCAGTAACTCGGCGCAGCGCGCCGCCGTCTCCGCTGTTACCGCCTCGTTCGGCGCCAGCCCGCACAAGATGCGTGCTTCGCTTTCATTCGGGGTGATCCAGGTTACCGCCTGCAACACTCCCCCGGGTAATTCCCGCGCCGGAGCGGGATCCAACATCAACGGGATCTTGTGGCGATGCGCCAGAACCGCCAGCGTCTCCAGCGTAATCAGGGGGATTTCCAACTGGGCCAGAATCATTCCCGCTTTTCGCAACAAACCCGCATGTGCGGTTATATCCTTCGGCAGCAATTTGCCGTTCGCCCCTGGTACCACCACGATGTTGTTCTGCCCGTCGCTTCCAATGATTGATGAGCGCGACTCCGGACGAGCCTCGCACCGTTTGAACTGCCTTCACCTCGACTTTCGCCTTTCGAAGCGAAGCCTTCAACTCCGGTCCAAACGCGTCGTCCCCCACCTTTCCAACCATGCTGACGGGATATCCCAGCCGCCCCACCCCCACCGCCTGGTTCGCCCCTTTACCACCATGGAAGGTATTGAACGATTTACCCGTCAGCGTTTCGCCGGGAAGCGGAACGTGGTCGGCCGTGGCCACCAGATCGAGATTGATGCTGCCTACCACTACAATCGGCTTTCGCATGGCGCGCTTCGCCTCCCGGGTTCGCGCGCCCAGCCTATCACCACCATGGCCATGTGGCGCGCCGGGCCGCGAATTTCTCTTGGCCGAATGCGTGCCTTCCAGCCAAGCCTCATGCTAACCTTTCTGGTGTTTTCCGCACGACGCCCGGGTGGCGGAATGGCATACGCGGCAGACTTAAAATCTGCTGTCTCGTAAGAGGCATGTGGGTTCGACCCCCACCCCGGGCACTTAACTTCGCGCCATTCTACTGCAACAAATCGCCTGAATAAGGTGCTCGCACCGCTACACTTACGTCCGATTCCTAACCTCCAGTCTAGACTCCTCCCTCTCAGTCCTGATGTTCAAGACGGTTCAGTACTTTCGTACTAGCAAAAAATGAACCGAGCGGTCCATCGCTTCGACCGCCTCCTACCCACACTATTGAGTTGTGAATCGGGCATCGGGCATCGGGCGAGGGACGGACCCAGGTGCGGGTGGGGAAGTGTCCAGCGAATTCCACCAGATCCCAGTCTTGTCTAACGAGAGACTGCCTGTCGGGAGTTTCCGAATCCGGTTTGTCCTTAGCCGATCGCGAAGCGTTCCGTCGCATCGGTGCATTTTTCGAAGAGATTTGCTTCAGCTGCGGATGTCCAATTGAGGAAAATGGCTAAGACAATTTTGATGGTCAAACCGCAGCATGTGGATCTTCGTCCCGAACCTATTCGGCCTGAGTGGATCATCAGCGGTAATCCTACCGCCCGTAGCAACAAGCTGGCCACCAGCCGCGACACCACCTCGAACGTGATCGTCTGGGATTGCACGCCCGGCCAATTCCAATGGCGCTATAGCCAGGATGAAACCGTCGTGATTATCGCGGGTGAGGCTTTCATCACCGGTCAAGACGGCATTGAACGTCGCATCGGCCCGGGAGAACTCGCCTTCTTCCCGGCCGGCACCGTGTGCACCTGGCGCATCACCGAGACCATCCGAAAAGCCGCCGTGCTTCGCGAAACCATGTGGGGTCCATTCGGATTTCTGCTCAAGATTTCCAAAAAGATCTTGCGGTTGGGCACGCCAGCAGGCAGCGCTCACGGCGCTGGGTCGTATCCGGAAACGCTGCCGACTTCATTGATGTAAAGCGTTGTCTCGATGCAGGGGCTGTCTTCCGTTGCCACGGCCCCTTGATCCCTCACTGCTCCATTCAGCCAAATGCGCCCTCGTGTTAAAATCTCTAAGTAAATGAGTGTCCTCTGCGTTTTGTCACTGCACCCATCTAATTCTTCGGACCGTCCGTTGTACGATCGACTATGACGCGCAAAAACAAGATTTTCCCCTCCGTTGACGAGATGGTCGCCGATATTCCCGACGGCGCGTCGATCATGTTTGGTGGTTTTGGTGGCGCGGGCTTTCCCAATAATCTGATCCAAGGGCTGGCGCGGAAAGGCTCGAAGAACCTCAGCGTAGTCAGCAACAATTGCGGTACCGGCGATGGCGAGCTGGGTATCCTATTCAAAAATCGCCAGATTCGGCGCGTAACGGCGGCTTTCCCCGGTCCCGGCGCCACGTATTTTCAAGAACAATTTGACCAAGGGGAAGTCGAGCTGGAACTGGTGCCGCAGGGCATTCTTTGCGAACGGATACGCGCGCACGGCGCCGGCATCCCAGCGTTTTTCTCACCGGTTGGCGTCGGCACGGACGTCGCCAAAGGCAAAGAAGAACGAGTGATTCGCGGTAAGCGCCACATTCTGGAGGAATCCATCGGCGCGGATTACGCTTTTATCAAAGCGTATCGCGCCGACCGCCTGGGCAATCTGGTGTTTCGCAAGGGTGCGCGCAATTTTAATCCAGTCATGGCCACTGCGGCCCGCACGACTCTCGTCGAAGTCGAGGAAATCGTCGAAGTGGGCTCTCTCGATCCCGAGGCCATTGTCACGCCATTTATCTTCGTCGACCGCATCGTGGTCGCTAAGGGTCTCCGCTATGTCTAAACCCAGGCTCACCCGCGAGCAAATCGCGCAGCGCGCGGCGCTGGAACTTTCCGACGGAGCCTGCGTCAACCTCGGCTGGGGAATTCCAAACTTAACCGCCGCCTACGTTCCCCAAGGCATCACCATTTATTTTCACAGCGAGAACGGAATTCTGGGCATGGGCCCGCGCGCAAAAAAAGGCGAAGAAGATTTCGATCTGGTCGACGCCATGAAGGTTCCGGTCACCTTGATTCCCGGCGCATCGTTTTTCGCCCAGGAAGACGCCCATGTCATGACCCGCGGCGGCCATCTCGATGTGTGCATCCTCGGCGGGCTGCAGGTTTCGGAGAAGGGCGATCTGGCGAATTGGCGCGTCCCCGGCGCTAAAGGCGCTGGCGGCATAGGCGGCGCGATGGACATCGCCATCGGCGCGCGCCGGTTGATCATCACCATGGAACACACTTCGAAGGACGGCGCGCGCAAAATCGTAAAGCACCTGCGACTACCCGCTCACCGCGTGGAATGTGTGGACACCATCGTCACCGATCTGGCGGTAATTGACGTAACCCCCGAAGGGCCTCGCAACTGCGCGAAGTCGCGCCAGGCTTCACGCCCGGAAGAAGTCCAGGCACGTGACCGAGCCGAAACTGCACTATTCCGGAAAAGTTCCGGAGATGCCTCGCCTCGACCCGCTGCGAAAGTGTCGACGTGCCAGATTTTCGAGATTAGGAGTATGATTTTCCGCGATGGAAATCTGAACCGCAACGAAGCAAGCCGATCACCTACTGGATCGGCGAAGGTGGCGGCTGGCTATTGCGCCACGTCGTCAGCGGCCTCGCGGCCACCGGCCTGACGCCGAACATGTTCACCTTCCTCGGTCTCGCCGTGAATTCCTGGGCGGCCGCGTTGTTCGCCATGGGCCGTTTTCGCCAGGCCGCAGCAGTCTTGTTTCTGGCGGCGTTTCTGGATATGGCGGACGGCCAGGTCGCGCGGCGGTCGGACGCGTCACCGCTTTCGGCGCGTTTCTCGATTCCACGCTCGACCGCTACGCCGACCTCGCGCTGTATATGGGCCTGGTGGTGCATTACACGCTGATCGGCCGCCCGTTTTATATGGCCCTCGCCGCCGTAGCCATGGCCAGTTCCTTCATGGTCAGCTATTCGCGCGCTCGCGCCGAATCCCTGATCCCCTCGTGCAAAGTCGGATTCATGGAGCGGCCGGAACGCCTGGTGCTGCTGATCATGGGTGGAGTTTTCAATCGCATGGCGCAGGTATTGTGGGTGATCGCGATGATCTCCACGATTACGGTGATTCACCGCGTGGTTTATACCTGGCAGGAACTTCGCGCGGGCCGTTCGCTTCCCGAAGCTAGCGCCTCGCAGTCTTTCTGAGAGTCGCTAGATTTTCTCGACGGGATTTTGAAGCAGAATCTTCTTCCACCGGCTTCGCCACGATGTCCTGTACCCGTTGCCGCAACTGCTCCACGTCAGCCTTCGCCCAATATCCTTGGTTTCGATCGTGTCGTGCAGGTAGCACCGTGATCTTCTCGCGGGAACAGCATCCAGTTGCCAGTTTGAAAAAATTGGTACGAACCCACCATGCTCACCGGCACAATCGGAATTCCGAATTTCTGCGCCAGTCCGAAAATCCCCTTTTTGAATTCTTGCACGTGGCCGTCGCGTGTGCGCGACCCTTCCGGAAACGCGATCAAGCTGATGCCCGAATCCAAAGCGGCCTTGGCTGCTGTTCGCGCATGATTTCTAGGCCTTCGCGGCTCGGCACGTCCGGCACCGGAATATTTCCGAAGCGCCCCATCATCCAGCCATACACTGGGATCTTGAAGTGCGATTCCAGTTCGAAGCCGCGCAGAAATTGCGGAATCGCCGAATAAATCACGAACGGATCGAACAGATTTACGTGGTTACAGATGAATATCAGGCGGTCCGCGTCCGGATCGAATCCCGGCGCACGCTTCACTTCGAATCGCGCGCCCGCCAGCCGCAGAATATTCCGGAAGAACAACCGCTGCGGCCAGATCGTTCTTGCGCGGGTCGATGAAGACAGCTAGGACGATAGCAGGAATCGTGCACACCACCGCGAAGTGAATTCCGCTGATCGCCCACAAAATCGCGGAACGCATCGTGAGATACGCCTTTCCTCATACGATGACGTCCATCGCCGCCGGGCAGTATCTCGAGCGACTGGCACTGCAAGCTGCAAACTCTCGCCGTCCATCATCACGTTCACCGGACCGTCGAGTTCGAAACTCGACGCGCTTCACTGCCGCGCGCTCGGCCAAAGGATGATGGATATGCGTTCCGGTGAAAAGTCGCGGCAAAGTCACCAGCAAGCCAGCGCGGCCGATCGGCCCCCAGCGCACATACTCGATCAGGCCGTCCGCGGGATCGGCGTTCGGCGCGATCATCATTTTGCCGCCGGTGAATTTGCTGTTGCTGAAAGTGAGAAACAAGCACCGGCTCGCGATCCCACTCCGCCGGCGCCGTCCACTCGGTGCGGAAACGCGCGGTGCTCGAGATTCGCCACGTGCGCGAACACCGCGCGAATGTAGCCGAGTTCGCCCATGCCTTTGAATCGGCGGTTCGCCGTCTCGCCCACTTCGGCAGGGAAGCCGAGGCTCAGCAGATTCATGTAATAGATGTCGCCGCCACTGTGTGCGTCAGGCGGATCACGTCGCAGAGCCCGGCGCCTGCCGGACTTTCAGCGCCTCAATCGTGTGCTCGACGCCTCGCGTCGTGAAGTCGCGCAGAAAAGAATTGCCCGTCCCCAGCGGCAAAAACCCGAGCGCCGGCCGTTCGCCCGCCAGAGCCTCGGGGAAAAGGCCGTTGATGATTTCGTACGAGGTTCCGTCGCCGCCGACTGCCAGAAAATTTCGCGTTCCACCTGCATACGCCTCGCGCGCGATCTCGGTCGCCTCGCCCGGGTCCGCTGCGTTTCGCGTACCTCGACTTCGATTCCCAGCTCGCGCACCCGCTCGATCGCTGCCGCAGCGAGCCGCCCACACTTCCGCCGCCCGCAGCGGGATTCACGATCGCCAGAAATCGTTCGGTCACTGAAATTTGTGTTTCCTCAGTACGGCGCCAAAACCTTTAGAGAGGCACCACCGCCGAACGCTCCACGGTTTTCCGGATTTGCTCCGCGAGCTCGACCCGCTTGATCTTCATCGAGGCGGTCAGCGGAAAATCGCGTTCCCATGCCAGATACCCGCTGACGCGTTTGTAATTCAACAGTCGCCGGTTGCGTTCAGCAACATCTGGAAATAATCTCGGGTGTGATTGTCGGCGTGGAGTCCGGATGCACGACCAGCATCAGTTGTTCGCCCACCATGGTCCGCGCTGGCCACAAATAATTCGCGGCGAAAACGCAAAATTCCTTAACCGCCACTCCTTCGAAATAAGTCTCGATGTCCTCGGGATATATATTTTTGCCCTCTTCGGTGACGATCATGTTCTTCATGCGGCCGACCAGCTGCAGATGGCCCGCCGCGTCGATGCGGCCCAGGTCGCCGGTCATCAGCCAGCCATCCACAATCGTTTCGGCGGTCATGTCGTCGATCATCCAGGTAATGCGACATGACGGTCTTGCTGCGCACCGCAACTTGGCCGATCCCTTCCGCGTTCGGCTCGATCGCCGAATCTCCATTCCCGGAAGCGGCCTGCCCACCGTGTCCGCGCGAAACGGTTTGAAATCGTTCAGCGTGATCGCGGTACCCGCTTCCGTGCAGCCGTAGCCGTTGCCAACCGGAATCCCGAGATCGTAGAAAAATTGCAGTCGTTGCGGGTTCCGTGAACGCGCCGCCGACGAACAGCGCGCGCAGACTTCGCCGCCGAACGCGTCGATGCACCTGCTTCAGCAGCTATGCGGCTCATCTTCAAATTCGGCCGCCTCGCGTCAGCGCGCGGTTGGTCGCGATCAGCGCATTCAGCAGCCGGCGCTTCGATGGCGGCAAATCCGCGAATCGTTCACGCAGGCCATGCTCGCAGATTCTTCAGGATCAGCGGCACGAGCGCCATGTAAGTGATCTTGTATTTGCGTGAACGCCTCGCGAATGTACTCGGGCCGCAGCGTCCGCAAATGCACCACCGTCGCGCCGCAGGTGAACGGCCCGATAAATCCGACCATGAAATCGATCGCGTGATTCGTGGGAAGGATGCTCAGGTAGCGCACGCCCGGCCAGAAAGGGAAGAGCGACGTCAGCGCCACGCACTGCTCGAGATAATTGTCGTGCGTCAGCACGCAGCCCTTGGGACGTCCCGCCCGTGCCCGACGAATACACGATGCACGCTGGATCTTTCCGTTCGCGCGGCACGAATACCGGTTCCGCCGCTTCGCGAAATTCTTCCCACCGTCGCGCGCCGGCCAGCTCGGCATTCGCCGGCGCTTCGGTGACCAGGACAATCCGCACCTGCGACTTGGCGAAGTCCTGCGACTTGCGTTATCGCTCGCCACAGGTGATATTCAACGACCAGAAACTCCGGCTTTCGAGTGCTGCAGCAGCCTGATTTGCTCGCGCCGCCGTCAGTTTGTAATCGAGCGGCACCAGAACGCCGCCGCCGAAAAAAATCGCGTACGCCGAAATCAGCCACTTGGACTGATTGGTCATCAGCATGGCCGCTGCGCGTTCCGCTGCGCCAGGCCGGCCTTCTGCATCGCGCTCGCCAAGCGGCAGCGCCGCTTGCTTAGAATTGGCGTAGGTGTAGCGCGCAGGTTTTCGCGTTCGCGATCCGCCTCGATCAGGCAGATCTCGTTGGGCCAGCGTTCCAGCGCCGCGCGCAAAGCTTCACCCAGGCAATTGTATTGGCGAAGGTCCAGCATTTACAGGCGGGATTGGATGAATGCGTTCGGCCAGGGTGCGGAAATCGCTGACGCCCTGGAGTTCGTAGTCCGGCAGCTCGATGTGGAAGTGCTGCTCGATGCGCGTCAGCAGATCGAGCGCCTGCAGGCTGTTGATTCCCAGCTTCTTGAAGAAATCGTCGTCGGGCGTGAGCTGCTCGCGCGGCACCTTGAAATGCGCGGCGGCCAGATTCAGCACTTCGTCGGTGGTGTCTTGTCAGGGTGCTCATCTATTCTATCTTGCCACAACTCGCGCGTGACGAAGCCGCGAATTCGCTAGCCTATGGCAGGTAGGGCAACGCGTCCGGTGCTCTCGACGAATTTGCGCAAGCCTTCTCTCACCGCCGGGCGCGCGAATAGTTCGCAGAAATATATCGATTTCGCGCCGCAGCTCGTCGCACGGAATCGGCTTGATGAACTTTTTCGCCGCCGCGGCCGTTTCGCGATCGAATTTCGCCAGTTGCGCCGCCGTCGAACGCGCGACTCGCAGCGCATCTCCTTCGCGCAACCATCTGGCTCACCAGCCCGACCGCCTGCGCTTTCGTCGGCGTCGATACTGCGGCCCGTAAGCAGCAATATCGCGAACCACCGCGTTGCCAGGTCGCGCTTCAGCCGCGGAATCCCGCCGAAGCCCGGAATCAGCCCGAGCCGCAGTTCCGGAAAGCAGAACCTCGCCATCTTTGTCCGCGATGATCAAATCGCAAACCAGCGCCAGCTCGAATCCGCCGCCAAACGCGATCCCTTGCACCGCCGCGATCGGTCGTCAGCGGCGACGCGTCGATCGCATTCATCACCGGTGAATCCGCTCCAGGAAGTCCCGCAGCCGCGGCACCGCGTTCGCTCGTCGGCCAGCTAGCTGCGATTCGCGGTACAGCTCGCGAAGGTCGGCGCCGGCGCAAAAGCCTTCTTTTCTGCGCGCTGGAAATGATCAGCGCGTGCGATTCGTTTTGCAAGCTGGGCCAGCGCCGTCGACAAAACGCTCCAGTTCCGGAAGCGTCGCTGAGCCGATTTCATTGCAGGGCGCGCGGTCCAGCACCAGCTCGATGGTGCCGTCCGCCAATTCCACGAAAGTGTTTTGCCCTGAAAGTTTTCATGCGGTTCTTCGTGGCGTAGCATGCGCTTCAATCTCCATCCGCATAACGCGCCGCAATCGCGTCGCGCTTCAGCTTGCCGTTCGCCGTGAGCAAACCGTTCTCGATGCGTGAACGGCTCGCGAACACAATCTTGAACGCGCGAATCTGTTTGTAGTGCGGCTGCGTCCACGTTCAGCCGATCAATCGCCGCCTGCATCGTTCGTTTCGTTCGAACCGTTATGCCGGAATGTCAGCCGTCACCAGCGCTGCCAGATAACTGCGCTGGTTGCCGACCAACACCACCTGCTCGGCCTCGGGCAAACTTGCGCCAGCGCCGATTCCAGCGGTTCGGGCGCAACGTTGTGCCCGGAATTCAGAATGATAAGATTCTTCACCCGCCCGGTGATTCGCCAATTTCCAGTCGCGTCCACTTCGCCCTGGTCGCCGGTGTGGAACCACCCGCCTTCCAGCGCTTTCGCCGTTTCTTCCGGCCGCTGCCAATATCCCGGAAAAATGTGCGGTCCCGCGCACCAGAATTTCCCCAGTCGTCAGCAGACTTTCATTTCCGTACCCGGAATCGCCACGCCCACGCGTCCCGGCTCGACGCGATGTGGGTCGTCCATGGTGCAGATCGCCGTGGTTTCGGTCAGGCCGTACACCTGCAGCACCGGAATGCCGATCATCATGAAAAAACTGCTGCGTCTCCAGCGCGAGCGGCGCCGAGCCGCAAATTAACGCCTTCAAATTCGGCCCAATCCCGCTGCGAATTGTCGGAAACATGAAGCGAGTTGCGCCAGCGCCAGCCAGAACGAATCCAGCAATGCCCCGCTGCCCGTTGCTCCGTTGGACATACGCGTTCTGCGCTTTCTGAAAAAGCCGTCGCCGCGAATCTCGCCGCGCTTCTGAATCGTGTCCTGGATCCGTCGCTCCGCACCCGCTCCAGCAGTGTGGGGACGTTCAGAAAATAATCCGGCGCGGCGATCTTCAATTCATCGGCCAGCTTCGTCAGATCGGTCGAGAGCGTCAGCACGCTGTTGCGCGAAAGCGACGACGAGCAGCACAATCCACGAGGCCGCGAAGCAAAACGGCAAGTAGTGAAAAACTTGTCGTCGGGCTCGCTTTGCGAGCCCATCAGATCTGGTCCAAGCCGCGCGTTCGTGCATCCCAGCATGTGCGTCACGTTTCCGGCGTTCAGCATCACGCCCTTCGGCTCGCCCGACGTTCCCGAAGTGTAAATGATTGTGATGACGGTCGCCGTCCTCGTGATGGATCGGCATAGACTGCGCGCCCGCTTCATCCACGAAAACACTATCGATCAGCGAGATATGCGGAGCGCCCGGCCACAGCTTCTTGATTTCCGCCGCCACTCCGGCGTTCATGCAGAAAATCCTCAGCGGCAGAGCATCCAGCATCATTGCACCAGCTCGCGCCGGCGCCTGCCGCGAGTATAGCGGGACCACCATAATGCCTTCCGCCATCAGCGCCAGGTCCAGCGCGACCCAGCGCATGCTGTTCGGCGCCAGCAGCGCGCAGCGGTCGCCCTTCTTCATAGCGCGCGCGCGCAGAAATTGTCGGGCCTGCTGCACCATGGCCAGAAATTGCCTGCGGAAACAGACTGTGCCGCGCCGTCGCGAATCTCACTGACCACCATGGAATCCGGGCACGCTGCAGTCGGTTCGAAGATCGTCTCGAGAAAGGTCATGCCTGAGCCGCCATCAGGTTTAGCGAAGTCAAAACTCCACTGTGCGCTTCGAGCAGTTTGACCAGATTAGGGCTGAGCGGCGGAAGATATTCCTCCCAGTCCTAGAACGCCAGTGCGAATCGGAAATTCCGGATAGCGCCGCGCCACCTGCTCTTCAAAATAAGTCCCCATCCGCGCCATCATCTGTAGATTCCGAGCGACGGTGGCTCCATGCCGTCGCGGATCGCTTCCGCTTCGGAATCCAGCGCGTCGAGCGCCACGACGATCTTATCCGCCAGGTCCGCCTCGTCCACCCGCATCAGCAAATGTTCGTGGCCGCGCTCGCGCATCAAATTGCGAATGCGTTCATCCATGGTTACGCCCGCCGACGGAATCCCCGCCGGCATGGAAGTGACGATCGCGTGGAAGCGCGAAGACAGCATCCGGTCGCTCGCGCGCAGAATGCTCACCATCTCGTACATGTTGAATTGGTCCGAGCGAAAAACCGGCGCGCCGCCGAGCTTTCGCGGCCACCCGCTCGCACGCGTCGCGGTCCAGCATCTCCATCGCGACCAGCACCGGGAAAACCTTGCGCGATTTTCGATAAGCCTCCACGCCCGCCGCCATCGCCGCCAGATATTTTTCGTAAGCCGCTGTCACCGCCGCGTCCCGATTTGTGAAAATAAATTGTGCGGTAGTAGCTGTTTTTGTAGGCGCCCGCAACGGAATGCGCCGCCCACTTTACCAGCGACGCCGTGACCGGCCACCAGAACGGATTGATCGGACACACGGCGAGCACGGGCGTTTGCCCGTCCCACCCCGCATCGCGCAGTGCCTTGAGCCCGTACTCGCGCCCCAGCGGCTCGAACGTCCACGCCGTGTCCGTCCCCAGTTCGGTAGGAACCCCAAGCTTTCCGAGCACTGCCTGCGATTCCACGTTGCGCGTGATCACCAGCGAATCGCGGCAATAGCGGCGGCACATTTTCTGCAGCAGCGGATCCATCGCGCCAGCTTCCGCGCCGTACGCGATGCTCAATTTATTTTGCGCCGACGCGATCCCCAGCGTCCCGATCATCATGGTGGTCAGCGCGTTCGCGAATTTGCTCTTGAACATCGAGCCTTCGCAGGCCACCACGCCGTCGTTTTCGCTCACTTCGGAATGCAGGAAAGGGCGGGAACACGTCGGGCAGATGCACCTGCCGGGCGTCGCCGAAATAACCGCGCGTGCGATCGAAATTCTGCGACATCACGCTCAGCGCCATGTTTTCGTCGCCCAGGATCCGCCGCACCTGCCGGATCATTTCTTCCACGCGCACGTCCGAGCCGGTGTTGCGCGTGCCGTTGTAGCCGGCGAAGAGCAGTTTCAGTTTTTCGCCGGGCTTCCATGCGTGTCCTGCACCGAGCATCCACTCGAACTTGTTCAGCTCGATGAGCCCGCTGACCCAGCCTTCGAGCAGCAGATCCGTCATCGGGAAACATCCTGGCGCCGCGCCGGCCATGCGCGCGCGGCCGGCGCGGACGCGTATCGGCGCTGGCCAGTCGCGATACTTGTAAACGAAATGATTTTCGCGGCTGAAGCGCAGCAGCGGAAGCGAATATTGCGAGAATGGCGCCGGCTTGCCGGCCCATTTCCTCCACCGCGCGCGTGTTGTCGAAAACCGTATTCCACACCAGGTACGGCAGAAACACTTTCAGCAGCGTCGCGAGCCCGCCGATTTTCCCGGCGCGCCCCGCCAGCGCATTCACCATTTTCGACGTGGGCTTCTCAAACGCTCGGCACGAACATCGGGCCGCGTTTTCCCTGCGCTTTCGCCAGCGCGTCGGTCAGCTGCGACGAACGTCTCGAGCGCCCGTGCCCGACGACAAATGGTAAATCGTCGTGCACCGGCTTCTCCTTCTGATGCAGTGTCGGCGACCGCGTCCGCCACGAAATCCACGGGGACGATGTCGATGCGGTCCGTCGGGCCGGAAGGGCAGCGCCGGAAGCCCCGCCAGAAATACAAAAGCCCGCACCATGTCGAATTGATTCGTCTCCGGGCGCCGGCTATCTCCCAGCACGATGCTGGGCCGGAAAATCGTGCGCGGCACGTCCGGCAGCAGCTGTGCGAACCATGTGCTCGCAGAATTTCTTGGTGCGCGCGTAGGGATCGTAGTCCGAACGGTTCCAATCGATCGACGTATCTTCCTGCACCACTTCGTTCGCGCGCTGCCCGGCGACCGCCACCGTGCTCACGTGGCTGAAACGGCGCAATCCATGCTGATCGCGCGCCCGCGACGCCAGCTGAATCACTTCCAGCGTCCCGCGCAGGTTCACGTTCAGGCAGCTTTTTTCGGATTTGCGATTCAGCGACGCGGCGCAGTGAATCACCGAATCGGTGAGTCGCACCAGTTCGCGCATACTCGTCGTCCGCGAGTCCGAATTGCGGCATCCGTCAAGTCGCCGCGAAAAATTCGGATGCGCGAATTCAAGAATTCGTTCGAAATCTCGGGAAATCCAGATGCAGCTGCAGCGAACGCCACAGCCGCTCGCGCGCTTCCTGTTCGTCGCGCGCGCGCACCAGCAAATTCAGCGGATCGGAATGGCCCGTGAGCAGATTCGACGCGATATGCGCGCCGATATATCCCGTAGATCCGGTAGGAAGAATAGCCACAGTGATTGAATGTCAGGACGTTGTCGCCGGAGCCGCGCCCGCCGGCCATCGTGCTCCACCTCTGTCAGTGGCGAGCCGTAAGCGGCACGGAGCGCTTCGGGGCGCGGCTCCAGCTGGCGTCCTTCGATGAGAGGATAGCACCACTTGCGCAGCGCCGGAATGTGCACGTTGATCCAATAATCCCACCAATCGAGCGAGCGCGCGTCGTAACCAAAATCGGCTTGTTCATTTTCCGTCAGCGCCGCGCTGACAGTCTTTCCATGTTCGCCGCTTCGAAAACGTGATCGTTGTGCAGAATGAACGGCTCGAACAGCGCAATCAGCTTGATGACTTTCTCGAGTTCGCGTTCGCTGCGCGCCAGCGGCGGCTTCGATGACAAATGGCTCCGCCGTGCGGTTGATCATCTCGCACGATCGCTTTTTGCGCCGGCGCCGAAAGTTTCTCGTAACGCGCCTTCGAAACCGGAATCGCATCGAACTTCAGCCGCAGGCGATTTTGCAGGTCGTTCTGCGCGCGGTAAAATTTCCGGTGCCCCAGGCCGGTGAGTTCGATCGAACGCGCCATGTTGCACGGCATTCGCCACCGACGTCGCCAGGTGATAGACCTCGCGCGTGTCCGCCGCGCCACCAGCGCCGCGGAAATCAACGTCATCCCGCGCGTCACCAGATCCACCGGAATCAAATCCAGGCACTTTGCTTCGTTGGTCGGCAGTTGCCGGAAAAAAGTCCCCAGCAAGTACGAGAGCGACGCCGAAGTGTTGATGCCCTCGTTCCATCCCAGAAACGGCTTTTCCAGCGATGATTCCACGATCGCCGGCCGCACCACCGCGATCGCCGCTGCCGGATTCGCGTCCAGAAAATTTCGAATCAAGGATTCCGAAAGGCTCTTGGTGTAAGTGTAGGTGTTCGGCCAGCCGAGTTCGTTGCGCGCGCTTCGAGCCGGCGTCGGTCAGCGTCTGCCGCAGCCAGCGCATGCGGTTTTTGCGAATCTGATTTTCGAGCGCCGCCCCCTGCAAATCCTTCGCCGCGTGTTCTTTTTTCTGCGCCGCCACCGCGCAGCTCTTCGGTCACTTCGGGCGATTCCGCGCGCGCCTCGGTGTCTGCGGACCAGTGCTTCCAAGCGACTGCCACTCCTGCTACTGCATCGAAATCCGGCACGCCTCGCGGAGTGTAGTTCTGCGGCAAATCTTCCAGCACGCGGCCGTCGCGCTGGCCGACCACGTAAGCACGTGGAAAGATGCAGCAGCGATCGGCGTGCTCGCATTCGCGCAGAAAATCCAGGACGTGTATGCCGTCGCGCGCACGTTCATGGTCGAGCGCGTCGCGCATGTCCGGATTGAAATCCGTCAGCCCGGAGCTGTTGACGATCACGTCGACGCACGCCGCCAGCCGCTGCCGCACGTCCGGCGCGAGCCCGAGACCCGGCTTGGCTCACGTCGCCGTCGACCACTTCGATCTTCTCGCGCAGAAATTCGGCGAACCCCTCGCCGTGCGCTTGCGCCAGCGCTTCGAATACCGGCGATTCTTCGATCACGCGCTGAAATCGCTCGCAGCCGAAGTCGACGTCGCGGTTATGCCGCACCAGCAGATAAATGCGGCCGATCTCCGGCAGATCCGTCAGCAGGTTTGCCAGCCACACTTTGCCGATGAAGCCCGTCGCGCCGATCAGCAGAATGTGTTTTCCGCGCAGCGTATCGCGCACGGACAAGCGGTGTTCGCCGTTGCGCCCAAATCGAAATGCACCACCGGCTTAGTCACCTTCGGGCTGGGCCGTTCCGCCGGCCTGAATCGCTTCTTCCAGAATTGCCGGGTTCTTCTCGAATCCAAGAACGCGAAATTAGCCTTTCGCGGGCCAGCCGGCCGTCCGGCTGTCCACCAGTGAATCGGGCGAAAAGTCCGCGCGGGCGAATCACCGGATCGAGCAAACGTCCCGTGCCTATGCCGTCGCGAAAATCGAGCCGGTTGGCCACGATTCGGCCAACCCCCAGATGCTTCGCCAGCGGACGCATGATGTGCTCGAGCCCCTGGCTCACCAGCACGATGTCGCTGCCCGCAGCGATCGACTTCGTTCAGCAACGCCACCCCGCGCTGCTTCAATCGTGGCTTCAGAAAATATTCGAAGAATTCCTCGCCGAGCAGGTCCAGGCGGTCGCGGCTCACTCCGCGCAGCACGGTATGCAGCAGCCGCGTGGCGAATACCCGATTCGTCACGTAAAGAAACGGCCGCGCCAGCGCTAGCGCCGCCATCGTACCGCGGCGGGTCCAGCGCTGCAGGAAACTCTGCGAGTTCCAGGCGAAAAATCCGACCGGGCGCACCGCCGTCAGATTCAGCAGGCTGCCCTCCACGCGCCAGAAGACAGGCTCGCGCAAAGGCGCGGGTCGCGGCTGATTTGGAATTTTCGGATTTTGGACGTTTGAATTAGACAACGACATCGTCACGGAATAGTTCTAGGGATCTTGTGGAAAGAACAAAATTATCATGGCCCTTGCAGCCATTCAAGTAATCGCTCGGCCTGCGGCAGCTCCAGACCCGGCGGAGGCAGCACCGGCCGCTATTCTTCCGGCTCCGGATAGTTGAAGCTGGAAACTTATCGCACCGCCGGCCCGGCCACGCCGCGCGTGTTGTACTCGAGCATGTATTTCAGATGTGCGCCGCATCCTCGGGATAGGCCACGCCCTTCGGATACGGGTACGGCACCGGGGTGTGAAACGGCAGCGGCGCCACGGTATCGCCATGCGCCGCGTAGAAATCCATGTCCTTCGCGAAGCCGTCGGCGTAAAAGAAATAGTCGCGCGTCCAGCCGTCCGGAATATCCGGCAGCTGCGTCGCGTCGAAATCCACGCGCACTTCATCGCCTGACCCGTAAATCACATACTCGTCGTCCGTCTTCTTCACCAGATCGGTCACGTCGCCGTAGCGCGTGTAATTTCCAGTTTGCCGCGAATACGGCCCCGTCGCGCTCACTTCTTCGTACACGTAAGTCAGATCGTTCTTCGGATTGCCTTCCACTACTCGCGGGTAGCCGCGGAACGCGAGCTTCGCGCCGGCCAGCGGAACTTCCGTCGGTTTGAACGGCAGTCGTCCTTCGGCGAATTGTCCACGCGGATGCGGTCCCAGTAAATCCGCAGATTCGTGCTGATGCGGATGAACCGCGTGCCCGTGCGGCAATTTCCCGGTCAGGTCCGCCACCATCGTGCGCGACAAGCCCGGCAGGGAATCCCATGTCGTCGATCACGTTCACCCACTTGCCGGAATCGTCCTGCGCTTCCACGTACGGCGGAATCGGCGTGATGCCCGCTTGCCACGCCGCGTACATCGAACTCGCGCTGAAATAATCCGTCAAGCCGTCCATCAGCAGGCGCAGCGGATTCGCGCGGATCCCAATCGCCCAGGTCCAGTTCGATCCAGTGCATCGGCGCGAATCCCGCGTACGGCAGCTGCGCCGAAATTGGTGACGTACTTGTGATCGCGCTCTCGCGAGCAGCGGCAGAATATTGCGCTCTTGATCGTCCCACGCGCCGGCCAGCGGCCGTGCGCCCGCTGCTCGCGATCACTTTAAATTTCGGAAACGGAGGCTCGCTGGCGAAACGCTCGTTGGGATAGACCTCCACGTCCGCCGGATGATCCACCGCGATCAGTCGCGCCTGATCGAGATAATCCAGCTCTTCCATCGGCTCGAGCATTTTGAAATCGAATCTTTCCGTCCTGCGGCTGCACCAGCGATCCAGTAACTTTCAAATATTCGTCCGGGGTCGGGCGTGTTGCGTTGTCCGGGGCCGCTCCAATGCCCGACGATTCCCGGCCCGATCATGTCGCGCCAGAAATTCAAACTTCTCGCCGTTCCAGACGAAAACGATCGGGCAGGAACTGCCGCGCCGGTCAATTTCCGGTCACCACTTCATCTTTGTGCGCGGGAATTTCGATTTCGTCCTGCAGCACGCCGGTGGGCCACAGCAGGCGGATCACATCCGCGCTGCGCTCCACGCCCAAGCCGGCCACGATCGAAGCCGGCCCTTGTCCCAGATATCCCGAAGCCCCGGGAATCTCCCACTTCTGCTGCAGCGCGCCGGCGAACATTTCCACTTTCGTTCCGATCGCCGATCTTATTGTCGTTCTCGCCTTTCAACCCGATGCGAATCCAGTTGTAGCGATTGCCGCCGTCATTCTTCAGCAGCACCGGCGGCAAGTCCATTTTGGGTGATCGAGCAAATCCGAGGCCCCGTTGCCATCGAAATCAAAGGCGATCACCGCGCGCGGATTGTGCAGCACGATTTTGTCCAGCCCCGCCGACGCCGTGACGTCGCGAAATCCCGCCGCGCCTTCGTTGCGCAGCAAAACAATGTGCCCTTCGCCCGCAAAATTTTCGCCCACCGCCACCAGATCGATCCATCCATCGTTGTCGTAATCGATCGGCGCCACGCCCCAGCCGCGCATCCAGTCCAGATCCGGCAGCGGCACGCGGTCGAACGATTTTCCTTCCACGTTGCGCCACAGGCTCAGCCCCGGCGATCCCCAATGCGTGAACGCGAAATCCATCCAGCCGTCTTTGTTGAAATCCAGCGCGACCACGCCCGCGGTCGGCGCGGGCATGTCGCTCGACCACGGCGTCGTCGCTTTGAACGCGCCTTCGCGCGGATTGAGATAGGCCACCGGCGATTTCCGCCACCCGGTCACCACGAAATCGATGGCGCGATCATTGTTGATGTCGCTGCCAATCGCGCCCACCGACGGCGCGTCGCCTCCCAAGCGCCGTCTCGCTGGTCCAATCCGTGAAACGTGCCGTTGCCGTTGTTGCGCCACAGCACGTTGCC
Organism: uncultured Acidobacteriota bacterium; assembly: GCA_963737765.1. Taxonomy (GTDB): domain Bacteria; phylum Acidobacteriota; class Terriglobia; order Acidiferrales; family UBA7541; genus Palsa-295. The sequence goes on along the minus strand of CAVTTY010000008.1, from coordinate 200,167 downwards.
CGGCGGGAGCGGCGTCCATGGGAAATGAAAAAGCCTCGCGCCGGATTCGCTAACGGGAAATCGTTAAATCGCGTCACGTAAAGATCGAGGTCGCCGTCGTGGTCGTAATCAATAAATGTCAAACCAAGCGCCAGGCCGGTGGTCGGATAATCCCAGATTCCTGCGTCACGTCCTTGAATGTGCCGTTGCCCTCGTTGTGAAAAAGCAAAACACGCCCGTCCATGCTCACCGCGAGATCGGGCTTTCCGTCGTTGTCGTAATCTCCGACCGCGCAGCCCATGCCCTGGCCGCGAAAATCGAGCTTGGCCTCGCGCGTGACATTTACAAAATGCCCGCCGCCCAGGTTTCGGAATAACGCCGAATTTCCCTTACCGTCGCTATCGACCAGAAAAATGTCGGGCTTGCCGTCGCCGTCGTAATCGATGATGCATGCGCCGCTGCCCAGGAAACGCGCTAGCGAATCCGCGCTGTTCTTCTTCACCGGAGCATGCCGCGGTTGCACCGTGTTGTGCGGCACGTTCCCGCCAGCAGAAGAAGCGGCCGGCGTTTCCGCCGCCGCGACGGTCTGCACCGATTCTCCACGCAGTGGCAAACCGGACGCAGGAGTTACGTTCACAAAATGCACGGGCATTGCCGGCGGCACCGGCTCCGGAGCAGGCTGCATGATCGCGGCCAGCGAATATTTTCCCTGCTCGCCGTAGATAAAACTGATGGGCTTGCCCAGCTTGTCCGACGTCATATGCTGGAACCTATCGAAGTGCTGTTTTGCGCCGGCCGTATCGCCACTCGCGCTGCAGAGCCTGGGCCAGCCCAAATTCCGCCGACACTTGAAACGGGTTCAGGCTGATCGCTTTGCGAAACGCCACGATCGCCTTGTCGTATTGCTGTTGTTGCGAATAAATCAGTCCCAGAAAATATTGGGTGTCGGCGTCGTAAGAATCGAGAGCCGCGACTTTTTGAAAATCTTCGATGGCCGCGGTCGCGATTGCCACCGGCTTTTTCCAGCAACCCCAGGTTGAACCACGCCCGCGGATTGCGCGGATCGCGTTGCGCGGATTTGTCCAGGATGGTGCGCGCTTCGTCAAAGCGCTGCATATTCAGGAACGCGATTCCCATGTTCACGCATCCCAGTCGGTCTCCGGGTCGAGGATGCAGGCGCGCTGAAATTTCCCCAGCGCCTTTTCGAACTGCTGGCGGTTCATCAGCGCCACGCCAAAATTATTTTCACGGATGATTTCGGCGCGGGGATCGGCCTTCTGCTCTGGTTTCCGGGGGAGCCGCGTCAGCCTTCTTGGCGGGGCCGGGTCTGCGGATGGGCTTCTTGTCGCGGCTGGCTTGCGCCGACCATCGCCGACGCCACGATGCCTGCGAAAAGCGTCGCCGCTAGCCTGCGCCTTCCATTTCTGCATTCGAAAAAGCCTCGCGGGTATTCTACCGTTTTGCCAGCGGCTTTGCCGCAACGATGCCCTCTTTTTCTTTGACCGTGATGATTTGGTCGGCCGCGATGTTTTTCAAATTATCCACCTGCCCGCTGGGCCAGTGAATTTCGATCGCGTCCGCTTGGGTATGCGAGGCCAGCCCGAACGTCAGAACCAGTTCGCTGGACGAGAGGTAGCTCGAACCGCTCCGCAAGCGTTTTCGTCTGCACGTCGCTGCCGGCCGTGACCCGCACATCGCCGCCGATGCCGTCGCGGTTCGATTTCGTGCCGACCAGCTTGATTCGCAGGCTGTGATTCGTCGCACCCATGTTCCGGAAAAGCGCCGCAGGTCCGCCGTTGGTCGCCACCAGCACGTCCAGCGCGCCATCGTTGTTGATGTCGCCATACGCCGCGCCGCGCGCCACGCGGGGCGACGCAAACGCCGCGCCCATCGCGGTCGTGACTTCCTGAAATTTCCCGTCGCCGTGAGATTGTGGAAAAGGTGCGGCGGTTCGGCGAAGTGCACCCGAGGCTGCACCCGTTCGATCGCGTCTTCGATGTGGCCATTCGCGATGTACAGATCCAGCCAGCCGTCCAGATCGTAATCGAAAAAGAAACACCCGAACCCTAGCGTCAGCAGGGAAGCGTGGCCCACGTCCGACTGCGGAGCCTCGTCCACGAACAATCCGTTCCGCTCGTTGTGATACAGCGCCAGCATCTGGTTCGAAAAATTCGTGATCACCACGCTGGCCGCGCCGGAGCGATCGTAGTCCGCTGCGTCCACGCCCATTCCCGCGCGCGCTATGCCGTCCTCGTTATAGGCGATTCCCGACGCGACTCCCTTTTCCGTAAACGTCCCATTGCCATTGTTCATGTAAAGCTTGTTGGGTTGCGTGTCGTTGCTGATTAGAATGTCCGGCCAGCCGTCTTGATTCGCGTCGAAAACGGCCACACCCAGGCTCTTGGAGGTGATGTCGTAGAGTCCCGCTTTCTGCGTGGCATCTTCGAACGTCCCGTCGCCGCGGTTGTGCCACAGGCGCACCGACGTCCCCTTATACGATTCCGGGGTGCAATACGATTTGGTCTTGCCGTCCAGCTCGCAGGAAATATCCGTCGCGGGCGACCACTGCACATAATTCGCTACAACCAGATCCAGTTTTCCGTCGCGGTCGTAATCCACCCAAGCCGCGCTGGTGCTGAATTCGTTGGGTCCCCACAGCCCGGCTTGTTTGGTCACGTCCGTGAACGTCCCATTCCCGTTGTTGTGGAAGAGGTGACTCTGTCCCAGCGTGGTGATGAAAATGTCGTCGTAGCCGTCGTTGTCGTAATCGCCGATGGCCACGCCCAGGCCATACATTTCCACCGCCAGTCCGGCCTTTTGGGTAACGTCGGTGAACGTCCCGTTTTGATTGTTGTGATACAGCGCGAGCGTCGTGTGCTTCCGTGCGTGACCCGGCCAGTCGGTTCCGTTAACCAGCAGAATGTCCTGCCACCCGTCGTTGTCGTAGTCGATGAACGCGACGCCCGGCCCCATCGTCTCTGGCAGCCACTTTTTTCCGATCGCCCCGCTGTTATGCGTGAAGTGAATTCCCGCCGCGCGCGTGATGTCTTCAAAATGGATCCCCGATGTGGGTGCGTTTGCGTGGCTTTGTGCCGCATTGGTTTCGCTGCGAACGCCTAGCGCGCCCGCCACGACAACGACGAGCAGAAATGCAAAAACCGAAATGTGGTTGAGTCGTTTCTTGCCTGCGTCTCGCACTATTCGTGGACCTTTGATTCCGCATGGATTTGGGCGAGAGCTATCGTCGCACTACAGTTCGCCGCCGCAACCTTGCAAGGTTTTGCCAGACTGGCATTCTTCGTGATCCGCGGTTCAGGTTTCGCTTTTTGCGGAGCAGCCGACGCATGTTCGTGAATCGGCTGGCGTTCGTTATTGTCAATCTCATGTGCGCGCAAATACGGTCCCGTAAGAGTCTGCGCCGACTCGTCCGCCTTAAAACGCAAGTAGCGAGTCTGAAATTCCGCAGCCTGCTGCGGCTGGCCCAGACCCGTATAAGTGAGCATCAAATTGTAATTCGCTTCCAGATCTTCCGGATCGATGGCAATCGTGGCGTTGAATTCTCGCAGCGCGTCGTTGTATCGCCGCTGCAGGAAATAAATCCGGCCCAGATCGTCCCGTACCACGCGGTCCCGCGGATACTGTGCCAGCACCATCGCTGCAGATGGGGAATCGCCGCGTCATATTGTCCCTGCTGCCGCAGCACCCTCGCGTAGAAAAAATGCGCGCGCGCCAGCTCCGGGCTCAGCGCCAGCGCATGGTCCAGCGCTTCCTTCGCCGCCGGTAAATTTCCTTCCTGCACCCGCACCCGTCCGATATTCACCCAGCCGTCGGGATTTTTCGGATCGATCTCCGTAATCTTTTCAAACGCGCCCGCTGCTCCAGTCAAATCGCCTTGCAGCAGCAGCCCAATTCCAAAATCGTTCCAGCGCGTCCAGTCGTCGCCATTCAATACTACATTCGGCGCAGGTTCAGCCGCGGCTGCCGCAAGCACTTGCAAATCGACTTTGTTTTCGGCCATCACGACCACCGGAAGATCGGGAATGCCTTTCGCGCCGCCGGGAAGATCCTTCGGGTCGCCGGTAAATTCGTAATGCGAATCGTCGTAGCTCGGCGCAACGGCGTCGGCCGGCTGATCGGGCTGGCGCACGCCCGCGAACGCGAACTGCGTCCCAAACCATGCAAACTTCCGGTAATTTACTTTCGCGTCGAGATGAATTCGTCCCTCGGCGTTCGCCGGAATCTTGTAGCCGGTAGTGAATCGTGTCGGCCGCTCCGGGTGGAATCAGATGGACGTAAACAACGGCGCGCGTAGCCCAGGCATTTCGTTTATTGATCGGGTTTCCGTGCGCATCGATTTGCAGCGAGCGGTAAAAGTGCGCGCCCGGATCCACCGGGCCTTTGCCGCCGTCTTCCACCTCGCCGCTGGAAAAAATCGGTTTGTCCCTTGTCGTCGCGCGCGTTCAATTCGACCCAGCAATCAAACGCATCCACCGTGCCGCCAGGAAAAAAATGGCCCAGCTTGCGGGTTCGCACCACCACGTTCACGCGATAGGTGCCGTCGCGGCGCACCGCGGCCGTGACCCGGTTCAGCGGTCCGGTCAGCAGCGCGACGGGCGTCGCCGATTCCGGCGATTCGTTCACCGGCACGGAACTTTCCGCCTCTTCGCCCACTGCAAAAGTAGTTTGCAGGGACGGCGCCGGCGGATTCGCCATCGTCACTGCGGCGGCTGCCGGGCCAGGAGTCGCCTTGGCCCCGGTGTCTGAAGATTTCCCACCGCCGGCTCTTTCCGGCGAAATCGCAAAAATGTCGACGCTTACTTCATGATCCTTGAGGAACTTCTCCGTTTCGTCCAGCTGCGCCTTGTCGTCGTTAGCAAAGGGCAGCGCCGTGTTCGCCGCCACGAAACTGTGCGAATGGATCGAACCGTTTTTCGCCGAAGCGACCAAACTTGCGAACCAGCCTCCGATCCCCGCAGGCTTGGGCGCGAAACTTCCCGCGTCGTCCGATGGCTTCTAGCGGCATGTGGCAGTCCGCGCAGTTCTGCCCCTTCGCCGGATAGTAAAAGGATCGCGCACCCTGAAACGAAACGCCGCTTGCTTGCCAGTTGTCGTAATCGTTGAATCCGCGCACCCAGCGATAGTGGTTGACCGGCAAGTCGAGATGCACTTTGTGGCAGGTGGAGCAAAATTCCGCCGTCTGCGTGCGCATGAACGGCTTCAGGAACACGCGGCGATGCGGCTCCGGATTCAGCTCCGTCAGAAAATCGTGCAGGCGCACCACCAGCGGATTTTTGCTCGCCGCCATTTTGTGTAGCGCCGGATATTCCAGCAGAAAATCCGCCTGCCCCATGGTGCTTTTCACTTGCGAGATCGAATGGCACATCATGCAGCCCAGGCCGGCCTGTCCCGCGGGGGTATTTTCCACTTCGCGAATCGGCCGGTCGAACATCCCGCTGTAAAGCAGCGCGGGATCGTGGCAACCCGCGCACCATTTCGAAGGCTTAACCCCGACCGTGTCCTGCATGTACTCGATGCTTTTGCGGTACCACTGATTATTGAATGACGAAAAATGGTGCGCCGAGCTTTTCCACTGCTTGTAGATGTCCGCGTGGCAACGCTGGCAGGAATCCGACTCCGTAAAATAATTCGCGGGAATATGTCCGCCATCGGCAGTTTGCGCGGAGCTCGGGAAATAAGGGCCTTGCGGGCCGTCGCCTTCGTTGTTCATCGTAGCGGGAGCGATGGTCGGATTTTGGATGTGATGCGAATGTTCCCAGGGAACCGTGCGCAGCCAGGACGCACCGGCCGCGATCAGCGCCGCCGCAATCACGCAAATCGTGCTGCGGGCCACGCCGGCGGGAATTCCATTGGCGAGCCAGCCGCGTTTCCCCGCCCAGCCGGAAAAAAGCATGGCTCCGCCTGCGACACAGGCGCCGATATGGATATAGAGCAGCGGCCACTCGGCGCGCCGCGTGCCGGTGAAAACCAAAACGATTCCGAGCACGCCGCCAAAGGCCAGCAGAATCCAGCCAATTCGCGACGTCACCGGAGAATTGCGGAGAATGGGCCACAGCCCGAAGGCCAGCAGAAACAAAAATATGATTCCGGTAACCAGATGAATGACGATCGCCGCAAAATACGGCACGTTGGCCGAAGGCCACGCGTACACATAGGCCGCGGTGAGGAACAGAATCGCGGCGGAGAGGTGAATGAGTCGTTTCATGCTTCGCACTGAGCCCGGGCACACCCATCACGCTTCGAACCGTGAAAAATGAAGCGCTCGTCGCGTGCGAATAAGAAGTCTGCGGTGGGCACCGGGACCGGTCAATAGTATTTTTGTATTAGGCCGAGGCGCCCCCGGATTGCCTGTCCCGGCCATGCTAGACTCCCGCGACCCATTCGCGTGCCGAAATACGGTGAGGACGTTTCGTTGAGTGCAATCTTCTACAAATCGCTGGTTGAAATGGCTGAACTGGTGCGTTCGCGCCAAATCTCGCCGGTCGAATTGGTCGAAATGCACTTGGCCCGCATCGCGGAAATCAATCCGCGGCTGAATGCTTACGTCCACGTTGACGCAGCCGGCGCGCGCCAGCAGGCGCGCACGGCCGAAGCGGCCCTCGCCAAAAATCCGGCGGACGATTCTTTCGGACCTTTGTTTGGCGTGCCGCTGTCGATGAAAAGCTCCGTGGAGGTCGCCGGCTGGCTTTGCGAATGTGGCAGTGCGCTCCGCAAGAATTACGTGGCCAGTCAGGATGCGCCGCTCGTGGCTCGCCTGCGCGCCGCCGGCGCGATCTTTTTGGGCAATACCAACGTGCCGGAATTCTTGATGGCCTACGAAACCGATAATTCGTTGTACGGGCGCACCAACAACCCGTGGGATTTGGCGCGGACGCCCGGCGGTTCGAGCGGCGGCGAAGCGGCGGCGATTGCCGCCGGCTGTTCGGCCGGCGGGGTGGGGAGCGATGGCGGCGGCTCGATCCGAATCCCCGCGCACTTCGTGGGAATTTGCGGCTTGAAGCCCACGCCCGGACGCATTCCTTCCACCGGTCATTATCCGGTTTCGGCGGGACCGTTTGCGCAGCTCGGTGTGGTCGGGCCCTTGGCGCGAACCATCGCCGATGTTCAGTGTTTGTTCGACGTGATGGCTGGCCATGAACTGCAAGATCCGGCATCGGCGCCGGTGCCGGTGCGCAAGTGGAGCGATGGCGAGATTCGGAAGCTGCGCGTCGGATACTTCGAGGATGACGGCGTGACGCCGGTCACGCCGGAAACCGCGGCGGCGGTGCGCGCCGCCGCCGAAGCTTTGAGGCAGCAAGGATTCCAGGTGGAAGCCTGGCGGCCGCAGAATCTCGAGCGCGTCTGGCAGTTGTGGTGGAACTTGTTTGGCCGCGCGGTGCAGACCGCGTTTGAGCCGACGGTGCGCGGACGCGAACATGAATTGAGTCCGATGCACCGGGCGTGGCGCGAGCATGTGGCGCAGCAGTCCCCGCTCGACGGGCAGGAGTGGATGAACACCATGATCGGGCGCGACGCGCTGCGCGGAAAGCTGCTGGAGCAGATGGAGAGGTTTCCGATCCTGCTGTGTCCGGCGTGTGCGGTGCCGGCGTTTCGGCATGGAGAACGCGAATGGCAGGTGCAGGGACGCAGGGTGGAATACTTGAAAGCGATGAGCTATTCGCAGTGGTTCAACTTGCTGGGAAATCCGGCGGCGGTGGTGCCGGTGGGGAAATCGCCGGAAGGATTGCCGATCGGAGTGCAGGTGGTTGGTCGACCGTGGGACGATGAAGCCGTGCTGGCGGTAGCCGCAAAAATCGAAGAGGCCAGCGGCGGGTTTCGCCCGCCGCCGATCGCGTAACATTTCAATTCGCATCGCCGTAACGCGGAACTAGCCGGCGGTGTTGGCTCGGGCGATGAGCAGAATGGCGAGCATGTAGAAAATAAACATGAGTCCCAGGAATGCCTGGGCTTTGCGGTTGGCGCCGGCAAATTCTTTCCAGGCGAAAATTCCCCAGAGGGCGGCGACCATGGGGGCGGACTGGCCGATGGCATAGGAAATAGCGACGCCGGTAAAATTTCCGGCGACCAGGTTGAATACGGTACCGGTGGCCCAGATGGCGCCGCCCAGCAGGCCCAGTAAGTGGCCGCTGGCTGGGCCGCGAAACAAGCCGCTGAAGGCGACGGGTTCGCCGACCAGCGGCTTTTTCATGAAGTACACATTCCACAAGAAGCAAGAGAGCAGCGCGCCGCCGGTGAGAAACACGGCGATGCTGTAAGGACCGAGCGCATGTCCGTGAGTGAGGGCGCGCGTGGAAAACGGGGCCCAAAGGCCCATCAACACGCCGGAGACGATGCAGGTAATGATGCTCTTGCGGGAGACCGCCTTCTCCCCGCTGATTTCGCCGTAGGCTTTGCCGTCGAGAATCACCGCGACCACGGCACAGGCCACTCCCGCGGCCAGCATGGCGACATTGCCCTTTTGCTGCTGCACGAAGCTGAGCACAGTTCCCACCACCAGCGCGATGCCAATCGCTACCGGAAATGCCGTGGCGAGCCCGGCCATATCGATGGCGGCGACGAGCAGCAGATTCGCCAGATTGAAAATTACGCCAGCCAGCAGGGCCCATCCGATATTCGAGAGGTCCGCGGCCCGGACATTATTGATGAAGCTCGAAGCGTCATTACCGGTCGAGCCCATGGTCAGGGCCAGAATCAGCGAGGTGACAAAAATCCCTACGGCGTAATCCCAGTAAAAAAGTTCGAAGCGATAATTTTTCACGCCTTTGAAGGTATTGGCCCACGAACCCCAGCAGATGGCGGATACGATCATCATCAGGAGCGCGGTGCCGAAGGTGAGAGGTGTGAACATTGATTTCCTTTGTTTTTAGGCGGCTCCGGATTTGGCCTGGTTCCGTTCGATAAACGCCGCGACTTCGGCGTACTTGGCCATGGCGCGGGCGCCAACCTTGGTGCAGCACAGGGCGGCGCAGGCATTGGCGAACGATCCCACGCGTTTCAGAATCCCAATTTTGCAGCAGACCGTAAGACAGACCACCCATGAAGGCGTCGCCCGCTCCGGTGGTATCGACCACGTCCACTTTGTACGCCGGGACGTGCACCAGTTCCTTGGGAGTGGCGATCAGACAGCCATCCGCGCCGAGCGTGATCGCCACCAGGTTGGGCCCGAGCCGCAGCAGTGCCTTGGCGATCTTTTCGTAATCGCCTTCGCCGGTCAGCTCGCGTGCGGCGGCCTTGCAGGGCTTCAAGACATCCACCAGAGTCAGCGCTGCAGTCAGTTCTTCCTGCGTTCCCAGGCCGGCAGCGCAAAAAAAAGCGGGAGAGACGTCGAGATCAAAAATCACGCGCACCTTGGCATCATGGGCGATGTGCATGGCCGCTTTCACCGGACGAATCGGAAGTTGTGACGCTTCGGTGTGGAAATGTTTGGCGGCTTTGATGTGCGATCCGAAATGGGTGGCGCACCTGCAGTTCGGTGATCTTCCCGGTGACGTTCGGGAACATATAGATGCAGCGTTCGCCGGCGGCATCGACGGGAATCCAGGTGAGCGAGGAAAGCTCGCCTTTCACGATTTCGATTCCGGAAACGTCCATGTGATCTTCGGCGAAGGCTTTCTGGATGATGCGGCCGTTTTCGTCGTCACCGATCAGGCCGAGCCAGCCGGTGCTGGCACCCAGGCGGGCGACTTGCGTGAGATTATTCGCGGTCACGCCGCCGGCATGGATTTCCATGCGAGTGGCGTTGATCTTTTCTTCGGCCGCGAGCAGGCGCGGCACGATCGCGAAATAATCCACGGTGCAACTTCCGATCCCGACCACGTCTACGTTCGAAGCCATAGGCCCCTTTTCCAAATTCGGCACGCAAGCACAAATTATTGCGAAGCTGGATGCGCCGCGGAAGGCTGCGCCAGCAAATCCAGAAACATCTTGTAGAATTTTTCCTTATCCAAATCTTCGGGGAGATTCACCAGCTGTTCGCTCAGTCCGGGCCGGTCCTTATTGTCCCACAGCAGGACATTGCCATAATTGGCGGTGTGCGAAATATCGATGTCCATGAAATATTGCGACTGTTTGGTGATGACGCTGGGATCCATCCAAGCCGCGACCGATAATTCATCCCACATGAATTCCTCGTCGGCGTATTTGGCGAGGTACTGAGCGGTGGGCGTTTGAATCTTGGCGATCTGCGCGATGTAGTCCTTGGTCATGCGGGTCTTGATGGAAACATCCGCGGTCGTGATGGTGATTTTGTGCCACGGCGCAGTGAGCGTCATGTGCACAGCTTCCGGATCCCACCAAAAATTGAATTCTCGCCGCAATTCGAGGGGCCCGCCTCCGGGATAAACGACGGCTACGGCCCCGCCCATGGCGATCAGCTCCTGCGCGAGTTCGGGAACCTGGGGGTCGATACTGATCGCTTGCGCCAGATTGGTCATCGGCCCGCCGGCATAAATCGTCACCTGGTGCGGGTATTTGTGGACCATGCGGATGATGAAATGCGCGGCATCTTCCTCGGTGGCTTTGATTGTAGGATTTCCCTCGACCAAGTCGGGGACCACGTCGGGCTGGTGATACCCGCCGCGCTGGCCTTCGCCCATGTTCATGCCGGGCTTGTGCCCGTTCCAGGCACCCTGGTAATGAACTTTTCCATATATCGTTTCCCACCGTTCGATCACATCCATGCGGTTGATCAGCGGGTAGATCGCGCCGGGGACGACGGGAATATCGGTGTGACCAGTCAGTTCCAACATGCGCAGGGTGTGCGCCACTTCTTCGTCGCGCCACATGTCGCCGCTGACCACGGTAATTCCCAGAGTTTCGACCTTGGGAGACTGCAGGAACATCAGGATGGATTGCTGGTCGGTGGTGGCCGGGCCACGCGCGTCCTGATCGATGATGACTTTCCGGCGGGATTGGCCCGCGCACGGCAGAACGAGCATCAACGTTGCGCAAGAAAACGCGAAGTATTTTAGAAGCATTTTATTTGGCCTTTTTTTTGGAATTTCCGGGTAAGGGAAATGACGAGTGGAGAGCGTCCATCATTGAAGGGGCCCGCATGCTGCAGGTGCTTATAGTTCTGTGCGGGGTATGAGTCAAGAAGAAACCGTGCATCGCCGGTCGAGACCACGAGTGGGCGATCCCAAGGACGCCCGATTGCGAATGTTATACTCCGCGGATGCGGGTGAGTCTCGGTGTGCTGTGGCTGACGATTGCCGGATGTTTCGGCGGCGCGAACCTAGCGACGGCGGCCCAAACCAATTCCGCGCCGGTGGACGCTTTGGTGATTCGCGCTCACAACGAAGCGCAGGATGGCCGCTATGCGGAGGCGATACGGATCTATGGAGAGGCGTTGCGAGTTTCTCCGCAAGATTTGGGCGCGGAGGTGGGAATAGCGCAAGCCTACCGCAGCGTGCATAACTACGACGAGGCCCGGCGGGTGCTGGAACGGGCGCACCGGGAGCATCCGAAAAGCGCGCCACCGCTGGCCCTGCTCGGCGACCTCGACATCGAACTACAAAGGTACGACGAGGCCATCGCGAATCTAACGGCGGCGCTGGCGGCAGGCCCGGAAGATCTTCCCACGCGCAATCGCCTGGCGGCCGCCTATCGCTCGAAAGGCGACGAAGCCAACGCCCTGGACGAAGTGGCAAAGATCGTGGCGCGCGATCCGAATAGCGCGCTGGCTTACTACACCCGGGCGCAAATTTATTCCGGACGAAACCAGGACGCGCTGGCGTTACCGGACGCCCGGAAGATCGTGGCCTTGCAGCCGAACAATCCGCGGGGCCGGATGTTGCTGGCGACCATCCTGCTTCGCGCCCCGGACGGGGCGGCCGCGGCGGAAGTGAAGCAGCGTTGCGAGGAGGCGGTGGCGGCGCTGGAGCCGTCGCGGGCGGAAAGTTCGCTGGATGCGGAGATGCTGTTCCTGTTGTCCCGTGCGTATCGTTGTGCCGGCCGCGAGGCGGACGCGCAAAGCGCGCTGACCGAATTCGAAGCGGCTTCGCAGAACGAACGAAGCACCAAGGAAAATCAGACACAGGCGAAACACCTGGTGCAGCAGGCCAACGATCTAGCGATGAAGAATGATTTTGCTGGGTCGCTGGATCTGCTGAAGCAGGCCGTAGCGATGGACCCGACGTATGGCGCGGCGTATTCACAGCTGGCCAAACTCTACTATTCAGCGGGGGACCTGGACGCCGCGAGCGAGGCAATCGGGCAGGCGCTGATGCGCGATCCGTACCAGCCGGATTATTTGTATGTCGAAGGGAAGCTGCTGGAGAAGCAAGGAAAGTGGGATGAAGCGATGGCCGCGTTCCAGAAGACCACGCTGGTGAATCCCAGCGAGTCCGACGCGTATTTTGAGATCGGCGCGATTTACGAGCGGCACGGAGAAAAAGCAAAAGCCATTGCGGCGTACAAACGCGCGGTGGAATTGTCGCCGGACGATCCCGACTATCGGCGCGCGCTACATGCGGCGACGGCGGAGCCAGCGCGCTGAGCAGGGAACTGCGGCGCCTGGCCATCTCGATTACTGGTGCGCGGGCGGAGTCGCTCGGGTCATCAAGTCCACAAATTCGCGGTAAAACTTCGGCTTGTCCAAGTCATCCTGGATTTCCACTTCACGTTCGCCGAGGTGCGGGCGGGTCGCGTCGGTCCAGACGAGTGTGTCGCCGTAGGATGCGCCGTGATCGATGGAGACATCCAGATACAACTTGCGGGTTTTGGTGATGATGGCGGGATCGAGCCAGGCGACCGCGGCGAGCTCGTCCCACAGATAATTCGCTTCGGCGTATTTCGCCGTATATTGCGCGGCGGGATTCCGGCTGGCGGCAATCTGGGCGATCAAATCTTTTTCCATGCGGGTCTTTACCGAAATGTCGACGGTGGTGACCACGATGCGCGGCCAGGCGGCGTGCAGGGCGCGAGAGGAGGCTTCCGGGTCAATCCACAGGTTGAATTCGCGGCGCGGGGTCATGGTGAATTCCGGATCGTCGGTCTGAGGGTTGATGCTGCCGCCCATCAGGATCAATTCCCTGGCCAGCGAAGCGAATTCGGGATCGATGGCCTGGGCCAGGGCCAGGTTGGTCAGCGGGCCGCCTTCGTAGATGGTCACTTGGTGCGGGTATTTATGGACCATGCGAATCATGAAGTGCGCGGCGTCTTCGCTGGCGGGTTTGGTGGTGGGCGCGCCTTCGGGCATGGGCGGAATCTCCCACGGGCCGTGCACGGCGTGTCCCACCGCAAAATTCCAGGCGCCCTGGTAGACGACCTTACCGTGCAGGGTTTCCCAGCGGGCGATGTATTCCTTGGTGTTGACCAGCGGGAACGCGGCCCCGGGGACTACCGGAATGTCGGTGCGACCGATAATTTCCATCAAGCGCAGCGCATGCTGCACTTCTTCGGCTAGCCAGGCATCGCCGGTGACGACGGTAATGCCCAGAACATCGGTATCCGGCGATTGGACCAGGGCGAGGATGGCCTGGGTGTCGGTGCCGCCGGGGCCGGCGCAATCCTGATCGATGATGACTTTGCGGGATCCGGGCGCGAGCGGGGATTGCTGGGCGGAGGCGGAGAGCGGAAGGAGGGCCGCCAGGAAGAGGAGTGAAAGTGCCAGAGCGGCGAGGCCGCCACGATGCGAATTATTGTTGCGGTTAGAAATTGTGATGGCATTTGTTTTCATGGGATTGTCCGTTTTTTTGAATTCAGTCGTGTGGCGGTTAGAAATTATAGCGAAACGAAACCGGTTAAGCGAAAACGCGGGAGATGGGCCCAGGCGCGAAGCGGATTCGGTGCGTTTTCGGCTAAACATATTCCGGGTTTTTTGCGGATTAGAAATCGGAGTTAGCGTTTGTTTTGAATGGTTTACGTTGATTTCTAATTGCTGGTAGCGGATTAGAAATTGCGGTTGGCGGGTGGCCAGGATCCGAGAGGGGAGCGTCGATGACGACGAATGCTGGCGTCCGCCACGCCGGAAATACTGTCGATTAGAAATCATGGCGGACTTTTGTTTTCAGGGGTTTGGAGGTGGTTTCTAATCGCGCCATTTGTCGATTAGAAACCGCGGCGGAGGCGGGAGCAAGGAGGGCCGTGCGGCGCTGCCGTCGAACCATGTGGCCTCCCAGCCAGCCGTGAATGATGTCCCGATTCATGATAACACACTCGTTATAGTAATTCAATGGTACACGACGCCGGCGCCTAACCCGATTCAATACATGATGGTACGCGTCAAATGATGCGGCCAGAAGGTGGTGTGGTAGGGCAGCCACAGGCGCGCATCGATTTGCGGAATGATGATCTGCAACTCAGGAGGACGGATCTTGTTGATTTCTTCGCGCAGCAGGGCGGTGGCGTACAAGGTGTGCGCGCGGATTTCGACTTCCTGGGTCGAATCGCGAGGAATCATCTGGTAAGTCTTGATGGCGTGATCGAGGGCCGGCGAATATTCCAGGATGTTCATGACGCGCAGGGCGGCGGGGACGATGTAATCGGCAAAGGCGGTGAGTTTTTCGGTGTCGTCCAGCTGGAAGACGCCGCTTTTGCGGAAATTGCAATACATGATCCAGACGCCGAGCTGGGCCAGCTTGTCGATTTTGATCTGGTGGCCGTCGTAAGGGCTGGAATCGTGGAAGCGCGGAATTTCAGCGGTGAGGCGTTCGACGATGCCGTTGCCTTTGTCGTAGCAGCGCGGGGAACAATCGTTCACGAAGTTGTGATAGCGGCCGCCGTATTTGGCCTGCAGGATTTGTCCGGCCTGATGGAGCATTTCGACGCGTTCGTCGAGCAGCGGCAATTCGATATTGCCGCGGAAGGCGTGGGCGAGTTGGGCGCGGGTGATGGTGGCGAGATAGGCGCCGTCGAGAATGGGAGTGCCTTCGTCGAGGGCGCGCTTCATGCAGGCGAAGAGAGCGTCGGAATCGGAGTAGTGGGCGCCGGCGTAGTCGACCTGGAATTTGGTGTGATTTTGAAAATCGGTGAAGGCGAAATCGATGGTGACGGCGACCAGGGTGAAATCGATGGCCTGCGAGGGGTTGCCGGAATCGGCGGCGAAGGGAATGGAATATTGCGGGACGGGAAGTTCTTCGTAGGCCATCCACTGGGCGACTTCGATGAGCTTGGGAAGATTGGTTTTTACGTCGCGGGAATGTTCGATGACCGGGCGCAGGCTATCGAGCACGGGGCTGCCGATGGGTTGAGGCCAGCGCACGGTGGATGCGGCGGAAGACGGCTTGTGCAAGGTCATGGTCGGGGCCTGAGGGTTTGCCAAATCACGGGCGCGAGCGATTTGCCACGGGACTAGATCCGCGGCGGCAGCGAGCGCGAGGGAACCGCTGAGGCCCTGCAAAAAGCGGCGACGCTCTTTGCAGGGCCGAGGCATTTAAAACTGGAAGCGCGCACCAAACTGAACCGCGAACGGCGTAGCGCCGGTGGGCAGTTCGTCGAGGGTGCGGAAGGTGTTTCCGAGTCCGGTGGCATCGCCGGGTTCGGAACATGAGTGAGCGGATTGCAAGTGGTCAAGTCGGTGGTAACGCTGCCGGGGAACAGAGTGCAGCCGGCGCCGAACGGCACAAACGCGCTGTTATCGGGATCCGATTGCAGGTTACCGCGATTGGTAACGTTGAATAGATCCATGCTGAGCCGGACTTGGTAGCGTTCTTTGAAGTTGATGTCCTTCGAAATCCGCATGTCCCAAGCGAAATAGTTCGGCTGCCGCGTGGGATATTCGGACAGCAAGGAAATCTTGCCGTTCGAGCCCATGATTGTCGGGCGATCATTGGTGCCAACTCCCTGGTTGCTCATGCCGTCGCCGTTTAGATCCTGGTGGATGTAAACGGGATAAGCAAGACCGCTGTGATACAGGAAGTTGTTGCTCCAGGTAAAGCCCCAAGGAAGATTGGTGACAGATGTCCGGAATTGAACTGGTGAGTCAGATCCAGTTGCGAGCGGCCGTAATCGAGATTGATGTTGATGGATCCTGCGGACCGAAGAAAGAGTCGGTGTCACGTTCGCTGGAACCATTGGAATTGTTTTTCGAGAATGTGTAATTGGCAAATCCCTGGAAACGATTCGAGAACCGTTTGTTCACGCTGGCGACGAACGAGTTGTAATTTGCCGCGGCCGAAGCTGCCGAGCTCATTCGTGCCGCTGGTCGACAGGGAGCAATCCAGCGGTTCGGCGCCGGTCGGAGAGGCGTTCGCACAAATTGGGATGGCCGGGTTGCCGGTGTTGTTTACCGCGATGATCGAACGGCCGAACGTATCGGAACCCAAAGTGATCAAAGTTGCGGCCCCAAACCGTGGTGCTGAATCCGCCGGTCCGCAAATCCCAAGAATGGACCGAAAGCCCGGTCAAGGAAACCGTCCAGTTGTGGGCAAAAGTATGTTCAATGCCTAGGGTCAGATTTGAGACGCGCGGGTTTCTGAAGTTTGGATCCACGTAGGTTGGACCCGGGCAACCTTCAGGAGAAGCGCAAAGCTATCAACAGCGAAGGGCAGCGCGTTGGGAAACAGATAACCGGCGCTGCTGACTCCGGGTGTAGTGGCTGGCTGGCACGAAGGGTTGAAGAAACAAAACAGATTGGCAGTTTTGCCGCTGCCGCCAGTCGGGAAGAAAATGCTGGGGTTTTGCGCGTAGTACAGACCCCACGCTCCGCGAATGACGGTAGGGGATTGCGTCGAGCCAACGCTCCACGCAAAGCCGACGCGAGGACCCCACTGTTTGAAGTCCTTGGGGACCCTTTGTGGCACGGAAGAAACGTGGGTGCCGTTTCCCTCGCCGACCAAAACGTCATTGCCAATAATGGGGGTCTGAGGTTGGGGATTAAGCGTTCCATCCCAACGCAGTCCGTAGGTGATGGTCAGACGCGGAGTGAGCTGCCATTTATCCTGCCAGTAGAGTCCGATGCCGGTCTGGTACGCGGGAAACAAGGTTGATGCGGGAAGGAACGGCTTGTTATTCAACCCGAAACCTTGCTCGAAGAAGTCGACCGCAGGATGCGGCCGGAACGGGTCCGCCGGCGCAAGTGATGGGATTGGGGCTGAAATCGCAAAGACTGAAGTATCCGATTTCACCAGCGCTCCATCCAGCGAAGCTGTCCTTGCGATCGACGAAGGAGTTTACGTCGCCGCCGAACTTGACGTCGTGTTTGCCGAAGGAGTACGAAAAGTTGTCGGCGACGACGAGCTTGCCGTTGTCGTTGTTGCCGGGCAGATAGAAGCGCTGACCGGCATTGCCGACGCCGGTGATGGAAAGTTCGCGGCTCGCCCTCGGCAATCGGATGGCGCTTGCGAGTCTCACCTTGAACCGTCACGCGAATTTCGTTCACCTTCTTGCCAAGTACGGTATCCAGGGCAAAAACGCCGCTGATACCTTGATTGACGAAATTTTCGGCGTTGCCGATGGCGATGGAAGTTTCCGACTGGCCGAAGCCGCCGGTGAATCCGCTGGTGTGGTTGCGAGTGCCGAGGCCACGGATACTGAAGTGATTGGCGGGACTGAACTGATAGTCGTAGTGACCGAGAATCGTGAAAAAATCCTGGATACTGATTGTGCGAGCCTTCGAATCCGGCCAAGGTCGCGACGCCGTAGCAAGTCGGAAGAAGCAAAGAGACGCCAGGAACGACGTTGACGCAGCTCGGGGCGAGAACCGAATCGCCCGCGGGGGCCTCGATAACCGGGCCACCGCCGGCCGCCGCGAGAGCGGCTTCGCAAGTGGCATTGTTCGGTCCGGACGGGCAGAAGACGGTCTTCAGCGGACCGTTTTCGCGCTGGATGTCAGTGGAAAGGAAGAGAAACTGGCGGTCCTTATGAATGGGGAAACCGACGGAACCGCCGAATTGATTTTGATTGGAGATGTTGGAGGGGTTGCCGAGGGCGTCATTCGTGGTGAGACCGCCGCCGCGGTAATATTCGTGGGCTTCACCGTGCATTTCGTTGGTGCCGGACTTGGTGACCACGTTGAGCAAGCCGCCGGTGGCGCGGCCAAATTCGGGAGCGAAACCGTTGGTGACCACCTGAAATTCCTGGACGGCTTCGAGCGGAATGGTCAGGTTCTTGGTTTCGAGCGAGCCGAAATTTTCGCCGAAGAAGTTGTTGGTGAGGTCGCCGCCATCGACGACCAAGCCGCTGTAATCGCTCTGCTGGCCGCCCATGCGCAGGCCGCCGCGAAGACCGGGAACCACGGTAACCGAGGGAGAGAGAGTGGCGAGGTCGCGGAAATCGCGGCCGGGGAACGGAAGATTCTCGATGTCCGCGGAGTTCAGCAATTGGGTGACACCGGCCGTGGCCGTGTCGACGACGGCGCCGGTATCCGCGGTGACAGACACGGTGGCGGTCTGGGTTTTCAACGGCATGTTGATATCCACGTTGATCGAGGCGCCGACGCTGATGATGACTTTGGTGACGGTGACCACGGCGAAGCCGTCGGCGTTGGCGGTGAGGGTGTACTCACCGGGCGGCACGTTGTCGAAGGAATAGAACCCGTCAGCGCCGGCGGCCTGATCGCGGCTGAAGCCGGTGGCGGCATTCGCGAGGTTCACTTTCGCGGTGGCGACGACGGCGTGCGAAACGTCGTAAACCGTTCCGCGGACCGCGCCATTTTGCAAGCTCTGCGCATTGGCGCCGGGCGTGCCGAGCAATAGAGCGGCGAGCGAGAACAGGATGGTCAGTGCCAGCAGCAAGCTTTTGCGGATATTCATTGGTGCTCCCCCTAAGTGTTGAAGCGTAGCGTTCAAGCACTTCCCCCCAGCAACAGCAGGAACTTTTTGTAGCGTGAGCCTATTTACCCTGCAAACGACTATTCAGCAGCTGAAAAAACTTTTCGGCGTCGACGGCGGTAGCGACTTGGGCGTTGGCTTTTACCACGATCGAGGCCTTCGATTTCGTAGTGATCGCCGTGCAGGACGTTGCGTTCGATGCCGCCGCGGCGATTGGCTACGGTTTCGCCGCGGGTGTAGTCGCCGCGGGTTTCGACGTCCACATGCATCGCGGTCTTGGTCAAGATCGAAGGATCCACGGCTTCGCCTATGGCCAGCGGGTCGTACATCGGCGTGCCGCCGCCGCTGCCGTATTTGGCTTCGAGGCCGAGCAGGAAAGTCAAAACTTGTACGGCGAAATCGTTGAGCGGGCCGTGCGTTTTCGAAAGCTGATCGAGCTGGGCGCGGGCGTAGAGAGTTTTGTCGCCGACATCGAGACCGACCATGGTCAGGGGCCAGCCGGCCTGAAAAACAATTTGGGCGGCTTCGGGGTCGTTGAAGATGTTGGCTTCGGCGGCGGCGTTGACATTGCCGCCGGAAATTGAGCCGCCCATGATGATCACTTCCTTGACCAACGGGACGATGGAAGGATCTTTGAGCAGGGCGAGGGCGATATTGGTGAGCGGGCCGATGGGCAGCAGGGTGATCTGGTGAGGATTGTCGTGGATCATCTGAATGATCAGGTCGGGGCCGAAACGGGGATCGGTTTTACATTTGGTGGGCGGGAGTTCGACGTTGGCGAAGCCGTTGGCGCCATGCCAGAACTGGGCGGTGATGAGTTTCTGAAACAGCGGGTGCTGCGCGCCGCCGGCGATGGCGATATCGCAGCGATTGGCGAGCGAAGCCAGCTTGAGCGCGTTCTCCAGACCTTGTTTGGCTTCCACGTTACCGGGGACGACGGTAAGGGCGCGTACGTCAAGTTCGGGAGAAGTGAGCGCGAGCATGATGGCGATGGCGTCATCGGTGCCGGGGTCGGTATCGATGATGACTTTCTTGGGAGCTGCGGCCGGAGAGGCAGCGGAAGAGTTCGCTATCGCCGGTAAGGCAGCGGCAGGATTTCCAGCTCGGGCGGCCGGAACGACGGTGAAGAGAAGAGCGAGAAACAGGAGCAACTGAAAGCGATTAAAATGCTTCGAACTGAACGTAGGAAATATGCTGCAACGAACGCGAGAAAGCGAGGAGTTCGCGGTGCGGAGGGCAGGCTGCGCGCAGGGATGCGCCGGAATACAAATACCAGTCCCGAATTTTTCTGAAACCAAGTAAATCATTTGGGCTAGGCCCACCCCGTGGCGTTGAGTGAAAGCACGTTATAACTTCGTTGCTGACGGGTCAATACGAAACTCGAACGAGCAAAAAGATTTCCACAGACCCGAAATTAAATATTCCTAAAGCTGAAATCGGCGGAGCGGAAGAAATCGTGAACGGAAATGCGTTACATGAGGCTGAAGAAGCGGCTACCGGGAGATTTTGTTAACATTCGTGTCGAAATGGAACTCCGCAACTCTCTCACGCGCCGGTATCGGTTGGTAATTCTCGTTGCTGCGGTGCTGACGGTCGGAACGGCAGAGACGTCGGCGGGGCTGGTCCGGCACACCTTTGCGGTGGTGTTGCAGGATATGCGTGGGCTGGGGAATATGCAGTCGGGTTCGGAAGCGGCGAAGGCGGGAGGCGATGGCGCGCCGGGATCGCCAGCGGGGGCCCAAAAAGATGAGGATGGAATTACGCTGCGGCGTCGCGTCGACGTCATTAATCCTTATCATGTGCAATTCCGCGACGTGACACAGCGAGGCGGGCATACATTTTCACCACGAACGTGCGACTTCCGCGGAAAAATTATATCTGGAGACCATGGGGCCGGGCGTGGCGTGGATCGACTACAACAACGATGGCTACCTCGACGCATTTTTCGTAAATAGCGGCGTGACCCCGTTTTTTCATGCTGATCCGGCGCCGCAGCCGGCGCTGTACCGCAATAATCGCGATGGGACGTTCACCGACGTGACGGCGCAGAGCAAGATTCACACGGACGGGACATTTTTCTTTGGGGTAGCCGTCGCGGATTATGACAACGACGGATTCCCGGACATCTATATGACGGGCTACCGGCACTCGGTTTTGCTGCATAACAACGGCGACGGAACGTTTACGGACGTGACGGCGAAAGCCGGCGTGGGCGACGATGGCGCGTGGGGCACGGCGGCGGGGTGGTTTGATTACGACCACGATGGAAAGTTAGACCTGCTGGTCACGAATTACGTGCAGTATGACGCGGATCATCCGGTGCTGTGCGGCGACAACCGGCCGGGGTATCGCGCCTATTGCCATCCGGACAGTTTCCACGGAAGTTCGGCGAAGCTGTACCACAACAATGGCGATGGGACGTTCACGGATGTTACGGAAAAAGCGGGGCTGAAAAACACCGATGGGAAAAGCCTGGGAGTGGTGCTGGCGGACCTGGATGGCGACGGCTGGCCGGACATTTTTATCGCCAACGACACCCAACGCAATTTTTTGTACCTGAACAACGGCGACGGGACGTTTCGGGACGCGACGTACAAATCGAACGCGGGATTCAGCGAGGACGGGCGGGCGGAAGCGGGGATGAGCGCGGACGCGGCGGACGTGATGAATAACGGGCTGCTGTACCTTTTCGTCAGTCACCTCGATTTCGAGCTGAACCGGCTGTACCGCAATAACGGCGACGGAACCTTCACGGATTTCACCATCGGTTCCGGGATCGGGCAGACCAATATTCTGAACAGCTCCTTTGGCGCGCGGTTTTTCGATTTTGATAACGACGGCTGGCGGGACCTGCTGGTGATCAACGGGCATATTCTCGACAACATTCCGCTCTACCATCCGGAAGTGACCTACGAAGAAGAGAAGACGCTGTACCGGAACATGGGTGAGGCGCGGTTTGTGGACGTGACGCGCACGGAAGGGAAGGATTTCCGGGCCAAGCATGTAGGCCGCGGGCTGGCGGTGGGCGACTACGACAACGATGGCTGGCAGGATTTTCTGGTCAGTAATAATGGGGAAGACGCGCAGCTTTTCCGCAACGAAGGCGGGAGTTCGCCGGAGGCGAAGGGGAATCACTGGCTGGCGGTGAAGTTGATCGGAGTGACGTCGAACCGCGATGGGATTGGCGCGGCGATTCGAGTGCGGGCCGGCGATTTTTCGAGCTACGACCAGGTGAAAGGCGGGATGAGTTATTGCTCGGCGCAGGACCCGCGAGTTTATTTTGGATTGGGCGCGCATGAGAAGGTCGACACTTTGATTGTGCGCTGGCCCAGCGGATACGTGCAGGAGATGAAAGATATTCCGGCGGATACGGTGGTGCAGGTGACGGAGGGGGTTGGCGCGAAGGGTTTGAAGTATCCGGCGCCGCATGTGCGGTAGGCGGCGGGTCACTGATGCGTGTCGCACCTCCGGCGCTCGGGCGTTCTTTGTTTTCTTTCCCGGTCCTTACGGACCGGGCTAACGTATGCCGCGCCTCCGGCGCTGGGTTCGCGGGCTATGTGAAAATTTGGGTGGCGCGGGCTGGTTGAGAAGGCGGCGGCAGAGCCGCCGCACTCCAAAGGTTCTCGCGACTGGCATGCGAGGTGGTGTCGCGGGTCCCTTGAGAAAAGCGGGATGACAATTCGGAGTAAAAGTTATTCGGTTTGGCGGATGGCGCGAAGGTCGATGCCGAGTTGCTGGCATTTTTTGTAGAGGTGGCTGCGTTCGAGGCCGAGGGCTTTGGCGGTGTTGGTCATGTGGTGGTGATTTTGTTTCAGGACGGCGAGTAGCGTTTCGCGTTCGAAAGCTTCGACGCGCTGGGAGAGCAGGCCGCTGGCGAGTGGGCCGGCGAGTGGCGCGGTGCCGGCTCCGCTGGCGGAAACGGCGGATTGCGGGAGAGCACGCTGCGACGGTGGCTGGCTCGAATTTCGTCCTTGGTTTCGAAGCAGCAGCACGCGTTCGACGACGTTGCGCAAGTTCGCGGACGTTTCCGGGCCACGGGTAGCGCTCAGAGCTCGACGACGGCTTGCGCAGAAAGACTTGCGCGATTTCCAGTGATTCTGCTCGTCAAGCTGCTTGATGAAATGTTCAGCCAGGACGCGAATATCTTCGCGGCGTTCGCGCAGCGGCGGCAGCACGAGGGGAAAGACGAATACGCGGTGATAGAGATCTTCGCGAAACGTTCCCTGACGGACCTGTTCTTCGAGGTTGCGATGCGTCGCAACCACTACTCGCACGTCGACGGTGAATGGTTTATCGCCGCCGACCCGCTCGATTTCGCCTTCCTCCAGCACGCGCAATAATTTGGCCTGCATGGTGAGCGGCATGTCGCCGATTTCGTCGAGGAACAGCGTGCCGCGGTGGGCCTGCTCGAATTTTCCGGTTTGGCGCGAGCCGGCGCCGGTGAACGAGCCTTTCTCGTGGCCGAAGAGCTCGGTCTCCATCAGTTCGGCGGGAACCGCCGCGCAATTCAGCGAAACGAAAGGGCCGGCGCGGCGCGGACTTTTTTCGTGCAGCGTGCGCGCGACCAGTTCCTTGCCGGTTCCCGTTTCGCCGCGAATGCAAACGCGCGTTTCGCTGGCGGCGACGTGTTCCACCTGGGCCATCACTTCGTGCATCGCCGGACTGGCCCAGACGATGTGATGGCGGCCGAGGCGTCTTTTGAGGTCGCGATTTTCGTCTTCGAGATGCTTCAGGCGCAGGACGTTTTCGACGGTGAGCAGCAATTTATCGGTGGAGATGGGCTTCTCCAGGAAATCGATGGCGCCGAGGCGGGTGGCTTTCACGGCCATTTCGATGGTGGCCTGCCCGGACATCATCACGACGGTGGAGTTGATTCCGGCGGATCTTGAAATCTTCGAGCAGGGCGATGCCATCGCGGCCGGGCATGACCACGTCGGAAAGAATCAGGTCGAAGCGCTGGGCTTTGGCCACTTCGAGCGCGCGGGCGGCGTTATCGCAGACCGTGGCGTCGTGGCCGGCGAGGCGAAAGGCGCGAGCGAGCGAAGCGAGGGTATTGGCATCGTCATCGATGATCAGAATATTCGCTTTCGCGGTCACGGAAATTACGCCTCGACTTCTTTCTTCTCGAAGACCATGGGGAAAACTTGCGGTTTATGAGGCGGGCGCGCGGGCAAGTCGATATGGAAAGAAGTGCCCACGCCCGTTTCACTTTCCACCGAGATGCGGCCGCCGTGATCGGCGACGATGGCCTGCACGATGGCCAGGCCGAGGCCGGTGCCGTGCTGCTTGGAGGTGTAGTACGGAGTGAAGATGCGTTCGGATTCTTCGGGAGTGAGGCCCGAGCCGGTGTCGGAAACTTCGAGCGAGACGCCGTGCTCGATGGTCTGGGTCCGCAGCATGAGCACGCCGCCGGCGGGCATGGCATCCATGGCGTTGAGGACGAGATTTTCGATGGCGCGATGCAGCAGGGTGGCGTCGGCCTGAATGATCGGGAGATTTTCCTCGCAAATGTAACTTCGGGAGTGATCGGCGGACGGCCGACCGCGCCGAACTGGGCTTCGAAAAGTTTTACGACGTTGCGCGCGATATCGTTGAGATTCACCGGCGCGAGTTCGGGTTGAGGCATTTTGGCGAAATCGCTGAAGCGGCTGACGATGGCTTTCAGGTTATCGATTTCACCGAGCATGATGCCGGTGGACTCGCGGAAGACTTCGTCGAATTGGGCGGAATTCTGTTCGCGGGCGCGCTGCAGATTTTCGACCGTGGTTTGCAGCGGGAACAGCGGGTTTTTGAGTTCATGCGCGAGGCGGCGGGCCAGTTCGCGCCAGGCGGCGACGCGTTCGACCTGCACGAGTTTTTCGCGCTGCTCGACCAGCTGGCCGGTCATTTGATTAAAGGATTTGGAGAGCTGGGCGATTTCGTCGCGGCCGTGCACATCGACGCGGGCGCCCCAATTACCGTGGGAGACTTCGCGCGCGGCGGCCACGAGTTTTTGCACCGGGCGGGTGACGCGGGCGGCGCCCCACCAGCTGAGCAGCAGGCCGAGCAGGAGGCCGACGGCGGCGACGCCGAGCGCCAGCCAGCGGATGCGGCGTTCGAGCGAGACGACGGTGCGCTGGGAACTGCCGACGAACAGAACGCCGATCAATTCTTTCTGGCGGCCGACGAGCGGGAGCGCGTGAAAAACTTCGGCGTTCGAGGGATCGAAGCCCCAGCTGATTTTTTCGGTCTGCTCGACGGGATCGGCTTCAATTTTTTCGACCAGGGGCGGAAACGGTCGGCGTCGGGCGCGGGGCCGTTGTTGTCGATGAGATTCGGTTCTTGAAATTCGGAGGCGAGATTCAGATAGAGCAGGGCGCGCATATCGGCGGGCAAAACGAGCGAGCCTAGAAATTCCTTGCCGAGGCGCTCACCGCCGACGACGTAGAGATCGCGGTCGCCGACGCGCACGGTGGAGACGGCCATCAGGCCGAGAGCAGGACCCTGATCGGTATCCACCCGCATCAAGAAAGCGCCGCGGGCGGCCCAGTCCTCGGGCTGGGTAACCCAGGTGCAGTTTGTAACCGAAGCGGGCGGGAAATTCCTCGGAGGAAATAATCGCGCCGTCGTTGCCGACAAAATCGAGAAAATTCAATTGATGCGAGCTGGAAACGCCGCGCGCGTCGTGGACGTAAACGGAAACGTCGGCATTGGGGCGGCTGAGGTCGACGGCCATGCGGGTGGTGGCTTCTTCTTCGGCGATGGCTTTGACGCGGTGGGCGACGTCCTGGCCGCGGCGTTCGAATTCGTGCTGGAACTGCTGGACCATGGCGTCGGTGTGCTGGCCGTTGAGCTGATCGAAGGCGCGGCGGGTGACGAGGGTGACGCCGGCGGCGACCAGGCCGACCGACAGGAGCAGGGCGATGATGAAATTCAAAAACAGCTTGGAACGAAACGTCACTCGGAATCCTTTATATGAGAGCTCTGGTTATCAACGTCTGGATCATCGAGCCAGACGTCGGCCAGCGGCCAGGTTTGTCCCGGGCCTGGCGGAATCCAGTTTCGCACGCGCGGGCTGAGGCCGTAAACCTGAGGAATCCAAACCAGCGGGACCAGGCGATAGGAGTCGAGGATTTCGCGCTCGCGATTGTAGATATCCTGCGGCGATGCGGATGCGGGCAGCGCGGCACTGGAGGCGATGCCGGGCGCAAGGGAATTGAGATCGCGGAGTAAATTGTTCAGCGCGGCCGCGGGTGGGGACGCGCGCAACGGAATGCGCACCAAGCGGGCGTCGGGAACCGAATCGGATTTTGGAGTCGATGGCGAGGGCGGCGCGCCCACGGCGGTAACCATCAGGCCGGCTTCTTTAGCATTCACAGCAATTCGCTCCGCGACACTTTGCTCCAGCGGGTCGGCGGAATCATATCCCAACACGAACTGGGGGGCAGGCGCGATTTGCGCGAGGAGTTCCTTGGCGCGCGGGAGATCGGCGGAGGCCGAGAATAAAAAGGAGGTGCCGCTGGACCATTGCGGAAGGAGGGCAGCGGTGGGCTCGCCGGTTTTCTGCAGGAGGAAGGTGACGAGGGCGGCGCGATCGAGAGAGAGGGAGAGCGCCTGGCGCGCGCGGGTTTCGCCGGCGGCGGTGCGGTGATTTTCGAGGAAGACGATGGCGAGCAATTCGTCCGGTGGCGACTGGCTGATACGAAGGCCGCGTTCGGCGGCGTGGCGCGCATCCTGCGGCGGAATTTCGATGAGATCCGTTTTGTTCAATTCGAGATCGAGCAGGCGATCGCGGAAGGCGCGGCCCAGGGTGATTTCGATGGCGTCGACGAAGGGGCGGCCCTGGGGAAATTTGGTGTTGGCCTGCAGGGTGGCGAATTTGCCGGGCTGCCAGGAAGAAAGGGTGAACGGGCCACTGCCTGGAGTTCCGGTGAAGCTGCCGTCGGGATTTTGATTTTCGTAAAGCAGCGAATCGATTTGAGCTTTTGAGGTGGTTGCTTCGGATGAGACGTCCGGTGCGCTGGCCGGGTCGAGCGAGGCGACGATGGTTCCGAGCTCAACGCGCAGGGTTCCGCCGTAACGCGGGGGGCGCGAGGTGCGGGTGGGAAGCGCCGTGAACAGGACGGCGAGGCCGAGGCTAATGACTGCAAGTCGCCGTAACAATGTAGGCCTCGTAGTTTCCGGTCTTCAGATTGTGGACTACCGTGCGTCCGGTGCTGCTTTCGGGATCGGCCTCCACCGAAAGGACCGGGCCGTCAAATTGGATCGCGTTTCCTGACAGACTTGCTGGTGGGCCCGACGTGCTGAGTATTGAGCAGGTAGCCCTGCAGGGAATCGGGCTGGGTCCAATCGCCTGGCCCGCTGGACAGCACCGGCGCCGCGCCGCCGCAGGTTCCCGGCAAAATTGCGCCGATGGTCGCGGGAAGATCGGAGAGATACGTACCCATCATGGGGAGGGGACGAGAATTCAGTTTGAGGCAGTTTATTTTCACACTGAGATCCGGATCGCCGGTACATCTGATTTCCGTAATCGCGATGCTATTTTCTCTCAGGTTGATGCGGCCGTGAGCGTCGCGCGAAGCGAAGCCCGTCTGCGGGATGGGGTTTTCGTGGGAGAGCACCCATTCCGCGCCGGACAATTTATAGACGGCGAGGCGATTGGTTTCGAGGACCAGGAGCGCAGCGTCGCCGATGGTGGAATCTTTTACGATCGCGAAATCGAGAATTTCGACGGGCTGTTTCCAGACGAAGCGTTTATCGAGAGACAAGAACGGCTGGTCGATTCCGCTGGCGGAAATATTTTCTTTGGATACCGAGACGATGCCGGTCGAAAAGGAATTGGGATCGTGAGGATTATTGAAAATTTGAATGGTCCAGAGATAGGTGCCGGTGGATTCGGAAAAGGTGAGGTGGAGGGGAATCGCGGTTCGTCCGGCAAGGGAGCCGGCGGAAACGAGATTCAAACTGTGGCGTTGCAATTCGTTTTGGAAGGCGGAGGCGATCCGGTTGGCGCCGGAGGGATCGAGCGACGAGAGATTTTTTATATCCAAGGTGACGGGAGTGGAAGGGCTGACGGCGGCGGCGACGTGGTCGGCGAGCTGGCTCACGGCGTCATTCCACGATTTGGGGAAAGCAGGTGCGGCTTGGGCGTGGACGGGCGGTGGAAGAAAAAGAAAAGCGAGGAAGGCGATTCGAGCGGCGAGGTGGAGACGGAGGCGGGACTGCATCAGTATTCGAGTGCGCGAATTGTGGAATGCGTTCGCGATTCGCCATCTTAGCATACCTCTTTGCGGCGGCCGGCTGGATGGCTGCGGCTGGCACTTTGGCGCGGGCTTCGCTGCGGCGGTGCGCCCGGCGTCTCGGGAAACAAACTCGAGACTGCGGGGTAACGAAGTGTGGCGCTTGGTGCGAGCCGGAGCCACCCGCAAGGGTTTTTGCCGGCGTTACTCCCGGTGGTGAAGATTTTTCGCGGGACAGGCCGCGAGAAATTTTCGTCCGGGAATTTCGGGGGTGACGAACAACTGCAAAAGCAAATGGCCCGGCTAAAGCCGGCCGCTACAGGTGGTGCGGGTGGATTTTGCGAGGCGCTGTTTTTGGGCCGCGAAGCATTGGCGTTGGTGAGATCCTTCGCTGCGCTCAGGATGACGGCGTGACGGCAACTGCAACTGCAACCAACTGCAACTGCAAAAGCAAATGGCCCGGCTAAAGCCGGCCGCTACGGGTGGTGCGGGCGGATTTTGCGAGGCGCTGTTTTTGGGCTGCGAAGCATTGGCGTTGGTGAGATCCTTCGCTGCGCTCAGGATGACGGTTGTTTGGGTGAGCATTTTTATTTGCCGTTGGCGGTGCCGGGCATATTGGTCATGGCTTGGGCGGACTTCAGGACGTCGTTGGTGAAGAAAAATTTGCCGTCGGTGGGGACCATCATGATTTGGACGCGGTCGCTGAGGCGCTGGGCGACGGTGAGCTGCACCAGCAGCGGATTGGTTTTGAGCGCGGCGGCTTCGAGCTGCAACTTTTCGGCGTCGGCCTGGGAGGTGACGCGGATCTGTTGGCTTCGGCGTCGGCCAGCAGGGTCTGGCGTTCTTTTTCGGCTTTGCCGTCGATGACTTTGGCTTCGGCCGCGGCTTGAGCGCCTTTCACGGTTTCTTCGTTTTGGGCTGGCGGCGAGGAGAACGCGGCGTTGCTGTTCAGCTTTGGAATCGATCACTTTGGCTTGGGCTTCGGCTTCGGCGGTTTTCACGCGCGCCTGAGCGGCGGCGTCGGCGTCGAGGATGGTGGTTTGCTTGCGGGCTTCGGCTTCAAGTTTGGATTGCTCGATTTGTTTTTGTTTCAGCGGCAGGGTGTACTGCATCGAATCGGATTCGGCCTGGGCCATCAGGACGCGCGTGCGGGCGTCGGCTTCGGAGTGTTTGATCTGGCGAACTTTCAGGGCTTCGGCTTGCGATTCGGCGATTTTCACTTTTTTCTGTTCGATGCTTTGGTCGACGGTGACGCGGTCGTCTTCCTGTTCTTTCAGGAGCAGGCCCTGCAGGCCGGCGGAATATTCTTCGGGAAGCTGGATTTTGCGGAGCAGAACTTCTTTCACTACGATTTGATCCTGGGCCAGGCGCGCGGTGATGAGCTTGCGTGGCCTGCGCGCGAAATTCCTCGCGCTTGGTGGAGAAGACGTCGCGGACGACATAATTCGGGGCTAGTTCGCGGAAGACGCTGGTGACCACCGGCGCGACGATCTGATCGTCGATCGGCTGCGGTAGATTGGCCTGGATGTAATCGAGGTGGCGGGGGTCGAGGCGGTAACGCACGGTGACGGCGACGCCCACGGAGAGGCCTTCGCGGGCTTCGACGGTGAGAACTTCCATAGCTTTGTCGCGCGGGTTATCGGTGGCGGCGGTGGAAAAAACCTTGTCGCGAATGTCGTAGAGCTCGGCGCGCTCGATCAGGGGAGTGACCAGGTGCGTTCCGGCGTAAAGCGTGCCGGGGCGGACGCCGGAGATTTGGCTGATGCGCACGGCGGCGTGACCGTCGGGGACCACGAGAATACTTTTGCCGAAGAGGCTGAGAGCGGCGGCGATGGCGAGTAATTTTGCGGCAGACGCCCAACGGATGGCGCGGCGAGGACCGGTGCGGCGGGCGAGATAGGCGGCGCCTGGAGTTTGCGGCGGAGGGGCGGCGCCTGGGTGAACTTCGGAGTCGAGCGATGCCGGCGATGTGGTTGATGACGGCGTGGGCGGGGAATCGTCGGTGCGGCGGAGGAGACGGTCGAGTTCGAAGGCGAGGTAGACGTCGTAGAGGACGATGGCGATGGCGATGCCGACGAAACCGAAACTGATGACGAAGAGCAGAAAGCGCAAGAACAGCATGGCGATTCTCCTTCCCGCCGGTCGACTTTTGGAATAGTGACCACCGGTGCAACGTAAATCCCAGGGCGCGACGGAAAATCGCCCAGCCACTCGAGCTGTAGGCTCAGGCTGCTTTCCGGTGCAGGCCGCTGTGCGTCCGGGCGTCGGAAACGGATGAGACTCTTTCCGCCAGCGACTGGTGAGTGGCGCGAGCGGGCATCATTTTCATGAGCAAAACCAGGCTGGCCCACTCGAGACCCAGGGCGACTGCGAACGAAACGAAAATTGCTCCGGCAACTCCGGCGAATCCGATGGTGCTCTCCATGGCCGTCTCTCCTTCCGATCAATGCTCGCGGCGTTTATGGTTCGCTAGCTGCGCCGTGTACTTGGTGAATGCAGGAGGATGGCCAGAAGGCGGGAGACGGACTTCGATGGGAGGGTGGAAAAGTGAGCCATTATTTTCAGCGACTTACGGATGGCGACGGCTGCGGATGAACCGATTCACGTCTGGCACGGTGAAAGACGGCGTGGGGCGCTTTGGACGGTGTGGAAATCTCCACTCAGATTGTCGCGATGCGGAGGAGGCGAAGGATTCTGGCTTTCGCGCGAAAGCGGGGTAGAACTGATAGAATTCGAAAAGATTTAACACAGAGGGCACAGAGAAAGACTTGAGGGCACGGAGGCGTGCCGGAGGGTCTTGGGTCACCTTGGTGGCTCTGACACCCTTTGAGGTTCGGCGATGGCTTGGGGACAAAAAGAGGACATGGATAGCGCGCGATCGGGGCGCGAGAGCTCGCCCGTGAACGATTCGGGTCCTGGTTCGGCCGGAGGGCCGAACCCGAGTGATCCGCGCGTGCGGCTGGGACAAACTAATACCGCGCCCAGCGGATTTCGGTTGGGGCGCGTGTTGGGCATCCCGATTTACGTGCATCCCAGCTGGCTGATTATTTTTCTGTTGATTACGATCACGCTAGGCAAGCAGTTTGCGGTGATGCACCCGAACTGGTCGCAGCAACAGCACTGGGCGCTGGGGATCATCACCAGCATTCTGTTTTTTGCTTCGGTCATATTTCACGAATTGAGCCACAGCGTGGTGGCCAGGCTTTACAAGATTTCGGTGGAGTCGATCACGCTGTTTGTTTTCGGCGGGCTGGCGCGGATTACGCGGGATCCCTCCAGCGCGAAGCAGGAATTCAACATTGCCATCGCCGGTCCGCTTTCCAGTTTATTTCTGGCGGGATGCTTTTTTCTGGTGGCGCGCGCGGTGCCGAATCATCAACTGATTTTCGCGGCGTGCACCTGGCTGTGGGAAATCAACCTGATGCTGGCGCTGTTCAATCTGGTGCCGGGATTCCCGCTGGATGGCGGGCGAATTTTGCGGGGCATCGCCTGGGGCATTACCGGAAATTTCGACCGGGCGACGAAGATCGCTTCGGGCGCGGGAAGATTTTTCGCCTACCTGTTGATTTTTGTCGGCGTATGGCAAGCATTCAACGGGAATTGGGTGGGCGGAGTTTGGACCGCGTTCATCGGCTGGTTTTTGCTGAGCGCGGCGCGCGAGAGTTACGTGCAGGTGGAATTGCGCAACACGCTGACCGGCGTGAGCGCGGCGGACATCATGACCCAGGATGTGCCGACGGTGGAGCGCAACATTTCGATCGACGATTACGTGCATGAAGTGATGCGCACCGGGCGGCGGTTTCACATCGTGACCGGCGCGGGCCGGCCGGTGGGCCTGGTGACGCTGCATTCGGCGCGCAGCGTGCCGCGCGAGGAATGGGCCAACACTTCGATTCAGCCGGTGATGATGCCGTTCGAGCAGATTCATGCGGCTTCGCCGGAGGAACCGGCGCTGGGCGTGCTGCAGCGGATGCAGTCAGAGGACATCAACCAAATGCCGGTGATTTCAGAAGGCAGGATTGTGGGCGTGATCGCGCGCGACACGATTTTGCGTTTGCTGCAGACGCGGCTGCAGCTGGGGCATTTGGCTTCTTAGGCGCGCGGCGCAATTTTAGATATGGGCGAGCACGAACAACATCCTCCGGAAAATCCAGCAGCGACACCAGCGCAGCCCGTTACGCGCCGGGGCTTCGCCCGGTATATTGGCGCGGGAGTTGTGGTGGCGGCGGTGGGCGCGGTGATCGCGTTGCTGCGCGGGAGGGATCAAGCGTACCCGGTAACGACGATCGGCCAGATCGGCGAGATTCCAGTGGGTGGTTCGAAGGTGTTTGCGTATCCGCAGAACGACCGGCCGTGTTTTTTGTTGCGGCCGGCGGAGGACAAGTACGTCGCGTTCAGCCGATTGTGCACGCACCATGGATGCCCGACTTTTTTTCAGCCACAGGAGAATGTTTTCAACTGCCCGTGCCACGGCGGAGTTTTTTCGGCGCAGGATGGGCGGGTGCTGGCGGGACCGCCGCCGAAGCCTTTGCCGCAACTGATCCTGGAGCGGCGGGGCGACGCGATTGTCGCTATGGGATTTGTAAAGCCGGCGTGACCTGGACGAGTTTTGCTGGAGGCGGATTGCGCCGCATGCGAAAATCTGGGGAATGATGGTCAATCCAGGTTGGTTCGCGGCGGGCGGGGCATGTGCCATCGCGGGAATATCGGCGTGGGGAGCGACGGTGCCGTCGTCGCAGCTGTTCGGGCGAACTGTTCGGCACACGGGCGATCGCGGGTCGATGGCGTTGACGTTTGACGATGGGCCGAACCCGGCGGCGACTCCGCAGCTACTCGAATTGCTGACGAAGTATGGGGTCAAGGCGACATTTTTTCTGATTGGGCGGCAGGTGCGCGCGTTTCCGGCGCTGGCGCGGGAGATGGTCGAGCGCGGGCATGAAATTGGGAACCATACGGAAACGCATCCGTCGCTGACGTGGCTGACTTCTTCGGGGATCGCGGAAGAGTTGGAGCGTTGCGACGAAGCGATTTCGTCGGCGATGGGCGTGACGGCGCGCTGGATGCGGCCGCCGTACGGATATCGAAACCCCTGGCTGAACGGGGTGGTGGCGCGGCGGGGAAATTCGGGCGTGGCGATGTGGAGCGTTGCGGGGCGCGACTGGAAAACCGAAGCGGCGGAACCGGTAATTGAGCGCTTGCGCCGCGCTCGGGGTGGCGATATCGTTTTGTTGCATGATGGGGATCATCGCGTGCCGCTAGGGAAGCGGCTGCACGTGGTGGCGGCTCTGGAGTACTGGCTGCCGCGCTGGAAAGACTCGGGCATTCGATTTGTAACCATGAACGAGATCGAGCAGAAGGTTTGATAGGAACTTCGGGCGGACTAAAACCACATGATGGATGAGAAAAGATATTACGACGAAAAGCCCGAGACCAAGCAGATGACGCTGGTATGCCCGCACTGCCGGGAAGAAGGAACTTTTCCGGTGCGGTGGATGATGCGATCGAAGAAGAACGCGATGCCGCCGGGAGGCGACGCGGACGATCGCGCGAAATTCGCCAAGGCGCGTTCGTACATGGTGCGCATGGACGACCTGGTGGCTTGCCGGAACATGCGCTGCCGCAAGCGATTTGACCTGACGGGTCAGACGGTCATTATTTTGTAGAATTTTCCCGCCGGTAGGCCACACTTCAGCGCATTTCTAACGATTAATAGTCTTCTAATAGTCTTCGGAGCTCCGGCTGGAGCCGGCGTGTTCCGGAACTCCGTCGAGGACTTCGCGGACTTTCTGGGCGATGGCTTTCAGGTTGAAGGGTTTTTGCAGGAAGGACATGCCGCCTTCGAGCACGCCGTGGCGGAAAATGCTGTCGTCGGTGTAGCCAGAGATGTAGAGAACCTTCAGGCCGGTGCGGGCGGCGGTGAGGCGAGTGGCGAGTTCGCGGCCGCTGATGCGGGGCATGACCACGTCGGTGATCAGCAATTGGATTTTGCCCGAGTGTTTTTCGGCGAGGTCCAGCGCCTGGACTCCGTCGGGCGCTTCTAAAATGGTGTAACCGCGGCCGCGCAGGTATTCGCTGACCAGTTCGCGCACGCTTTCTTCGTCTTCCACAAACAAAATGGTTTCGGTGCCGGGCGCGGGTCCGGCGACGATTTTTTCGGGCGCGGATTTTTCCACTTCGCTGGGCACCTGCGGCAAATAGACTTTGAAGGTGGTGCCCTGGCCCACTTCGCTGTAGACCCAGATGTAGCCACCGCTTTGTTTCACCACGCCATAGACAGTGGCGAGACCAAGACCTGTTCCGCGTCCTTGGGTTTTGGTGGTGAAGAACGGTTCGAAGATGCGGGCTTGGGTTTCGGGATCGATGCCGGAGCCGGTGTCGCTGACGGTGAGCATGACGTAGGGGCCGGGCTCGACCACGGCGTGTTGCTGCACGTAGTTGTGATCGAGATCGACATTCAAGGTTTCAATGCTGAGGCGGCCGCCTTCGGGCATAGCGTCCCGCGCGTTGACGACCAGATTGAGGATGACCTGCTCGATCTGGCTGGGGTCGGCTTTGACCCGGCCGAGTTTTGCGCCGGGGAGGAAGGCGAGTTCGATATTTTCGCCGATGACGCGGGAGACCATCTGAATCATGCCGGCGACGGCGTCGTTGAGATCGAGGACCCGCGGCTGCAAGACCTGCATGCGGCTGAAGGCGAGCAGTTGGCGAGTGAGCCCGGCGGCGCGCTCGGCGGCTTGCTGGATTTGTTCGACGTTCTGGCGGGCGGGAGCCGAAAGATCCGTGGGAATTTTGGCGAGGCGGTCGGTCAACATTTCGGCGTGGCCTTTGACCACCATCAGCAGGTTGTTGAAATCGTGGGCGACTCCGCCGGCGAGTTCGCCGACCGCCTGCAATTTCGCGGATTGGCGGAGTTGGTCGGCGAGATGCTTGCGGTCGGTAATGTCGAGGGCGACACCGATGACGCCGAGCAGTTCGCCTTCGCTACCGTGAAAGGGCTGGACGTGCGTTTCGAAGACCAGCTTCTGCCATTCGAGTTCGTAAGTTACGGATTCGCCGGCCAGGGCCTTGCGGTGCGCGAGAATCGGCGTAAATTCCGGGTCGTTGGTCTGGAAATATTCGAAAAGAGTTTTGCCAGTCATCGCCGCGGAATCGCCGAGTTTCTCCAGGCCGGCGCCCATGCCGGAGGTGAAACGGAGGTTTTTGTCGGTGGTCCAGAGAACCGCGGGCATTTTTTCCATCATCACGCTGAGGCGGGTGCGGCCTTCGTGGCGATCGATCTGGGATTTTTCGAGGTCTTCGAGCATGCCGTTGATGGCGGTGCCGAGGAAGGCGAGTTCGTCGTGGCCGGAAACTGCGAGCCGCGCGGAAAGATTTCCGCTGGCGCCGATCTGGGTGATGCTTTCGGTCAAATTGGCGATGCGGGAAATGACGAAGCGCTCGAGCAAGTACAGGGTAACCGCGCCAAAGATCAAGGCCGCAGCGAGCAGCAGGAGCAGAAATTGCAGCTGGCTGGCGCGCCCCTGCTCGTAAATGGTGCGGGGCAGGCGGACCTGGAGGAGCAGCGCCGGTTGGCCGTAAATGTCGTCGATGCGCTGATACGCCGCGAGTGAGTTGTCATCGAGCGATTGAATCGAAACCGGCTTGACGGCGGAAATTTCCCGGTTGGCCTTTTGAAAATCCGGGCTGAGCACAGGCTGATCGACGCGCTGGCCG
This sequence comes from uncultured Acidobacteriota bacterium, assembly GCA_963737765.1. Taxonomy (GTDB): domain Bacteria; phylum Acidobacteriota; class Terriglobia; order Acidiferrales; family UBA7541; genus Palsa-295. The sequence continues at coordinate 164,529 of CAVTTY010000008.1, read as the reverse complement.
ATGAGGTCCAGGTGAGTTACGGAGCCCAGGCGGGCGAGTTCGTTGGCATCGAGCAGACGGCCCATGACCACGGTGCCGGCGACCGGGCCGCGGCTGTCGCTCATGAGAATGGGCCGCGCATCCACCAGCGCGGGACCATCGGGCAACATCAGCAGGCCGGAGACGCGGCTATCAGGCGACGGGAGGTCGACGAGCTTGGAACCGGGCTTGAGATGGTTTTTCAGGCCAACGGGTAAGAAAGTTTCGCCGCCGCGTTCCGGGTCGAATCCTTTAGAGAAAAGCAGCGTGCCGTGCTGGTCGAAAATGGCGACAAAATTGACTTTCAGTTGAAGGAAGGTGGCCGAGGGAAATTCCGAAGTGGTGTAGCTGGGATTATGGCCATGAACGAAGGCGTAGGTCTGGTCCCAGGAGCCGTATTCGCTGGTGGTGCGGTCGAGCGTGTCGATTTCGTTGGTCAAGGCGCTGGAGGCGCGCTGAATATTTTCGCTGGCGAAGTCCGCTTCGAGCTTGGCGAAGCTGCGCATCAGCAGCGCGCGGGAAAGAAAGTACAGGCCGCCGACCAGGCCGATCATGGCGACGGCAATAATGAGCAGAGTCTTCCGGCGAAGGGAGGAGGGGACGTGGAGCTGCGCGATGGAGAGAGGTCCCAAGCATAAATTATAGCTTTCTGAGGTGGCCTGGCGATGGCCAGGTGCCCTAGTCGTACACTAGTAAGTCATGTCTTCTCTTTATTATCGCCTGGGGTGGGGCTTGCGGGCGCGGAGGGTGGCAAACGGCGAGGCGCTGATGGGCGCGGAGTTGCTGATACATCTTGTTTATTCGGGGTCGCATCCTTTAGATTGCAGACGACGAGGTATTTTATGACTCAAGGCGAGCGCGTGCGCGGCGGGTGGTGGAAGTGGATTGGCGCGCCGGCGTTGGTGCTGGTTAGCCTGGCCGGAGTTGGCGCGGCTGCGGCGCAGGAGGGGCCGATGGCGCCTGCTGCACCGGCGCAGCGCCAGCCAGCGGCACAAAAGCCGGCGGCTCCCGCCGAAAATCCTGCGCCGGCTGTGGCTCCCGATCCGAATGCGCCCACGCCAGCCAGCGATGCGGCTGCTGCCAACAAAACAGATAACGGGTCGTCGAATGCTCCGCCTGCGAGTGGCAGCAGTGCAACAGCGCCGGGGAGCGAATCGTCGTCAGTAAAACCCGCAGCGGCCGTAGCGCAAATTACGGTGCCGGGCGGAACGCACATCCCCATGGTTTTGCATAACGCGGTTTCCACGCGCAGCGCGCGTCCTGGCGACCCGGTTTATTTCGAAACGGTGTTCCCGGTGATGATCGACGGGAAAGTGGTGATTCCGGCGGGCTCGTACGTCAGCGGTGAAATCACCGAGTCGAAGCGTCCGGGACGGGTGAAGGGCCGCGGCGAATTGATGATGAAGTTGACGACTTTAATTTTGCCGAATGCGTACATGGTCAATCTGAACGCGATACCGGGAAACGCCGGGACTGGCGGCGGCGAAACTACCGACAACGAGGGCAAGATCATCGGGGCTTCGAATAAGGGCAGCGACATCGGCACGATTGCGAAGACCGCAGGAGCGGGCGCGGGGATCGGCGGGCTGGCCACGCAGAGCGCGAAGGGAGTGGGAATCGGAGCGGGCGTGGGGGCGGCGGTGGGGTTGGCGGCGGTGTTGCTGACGCGCGGGCCGGAAGCGGAATTACCGCGCGGGTCGACGGTGGAGGCGGTCATTTCACGTTCGATCGTGCTGGACGCTGACAAAATACAATTTACCGGGCCGGGGCAAGCGTCGGCTTTGGCCGGTCCGCCCAACCGCGAACCGGTGCGCAGCGCGAATCCCTTCTAGAATTTTCTGTTGGTGAGAAGAACTACGAAGCGGCGGGAATGCCGCGGCCGAGATTCGGTTGCGACGTTGCCGCCGAGAAACGCAGCGGCGAAAATCTCTGGGCGTTGAAATTCGTTTTTCCTTCCACGATCCAGTCACAAATTAATTTTGCGGTCACCGGCGCGAGCAGGATTCCGTTGCGGTAGTGCCCGGTGGCGATCAGCAGACCGGGAATATCCGTCGGGCCGATAATCGGCAGTTGGTCGGGTGAGCCGGGGCGCAGGCCGGCCCAGGTTTCAACAATTTCGGCGGCGGCCAGGGCCGGGGCGAGCGCGATGGCGGCGTCAAAAATCTGGCGCAGTCCTTCCTTGGTGTTTTCCTTTACGAATCCAACATTTTCGAGGGTGCTGCCGGCGATGATGCGGCCGTCGGCGCGCGGAACGATGTAGCCATGTTCCGAGCGTAAGACTTTCTTGAGCCGCACTTTGGTCGAGCGCAGCGCGAGCATTTGGCCACGCACAGGGTGCGTGGGCGCGTAACGCGATATATCGATCGGGGAACCGGACGAGCGCCCATCGATTTGGGCGCAAAAACTTCCCGCTGCGATCACTACATGTTTGGCGAAGATTTTTTGGCCGCCGGCCAGAACACCGGTGCATCCAGCATTGCTGCCGAGAAGAGCCGAGGCCCCATGGCCCGGGAGGATCTCGACGCCGCGTTTCCCAGCGGCGGAGAGGGTGGCATCGATGAGCGGGCGGGGATCGACGGTGGCTTCGTGGGGCAACCAGGCGATGGCGGGGGAATTGGGATTGAGCGCGGGTTCGCGGGATATCGCCGAATCGATCGAGATCAGTTCCGCGACCAGGCCCAAATTTTTGTACTTCGCGATTAGGTGGTCGCGGCGTTCGGCTGCATCGGGTCCGGCGAATATTTCGAGCGCGCCGTGGGAGGAGAACGCGACCGACATTCCGGATTCGTTTTCAATCGCCCGGACGAATTCGGGATAGAGCCGGAAACTTTCCTGGGCGAGGGGAACGAGGGGCAAGGCTTGCGGGGAATCGGGGCCGGGCGAAAGCATGCCGGCCGCGGCCCAGGACGCTTCGCGGCCCGGTTGCTGGGCGTCGAGGAGTGCGACCCGAAGATTTTGCGAGGCCAACTCGAAGGCGATGGAACTGCCGATCAGGCCGCCGCCGACTACCACTACATCGAAACTTTGCACAAATTAATGATAGCAGGAATTTAAGCGAGGCCGGCGTGGACGGTGGCGGCCCCGGCGGAACTTCCGTTCTTCAGTTGCGTGGGAAATTGCAGGAGCAGCTTACAGAGATTCAACCAGCTCGGCGGAAAGCAAGCGCGCTTTCTGCGAAAGGTTTTGGGCGCGCGCCCAATCGCCGGTCTTGCTGGCTTCGTTCGATTGGCCAACGAAACTTTTGATCTTCTCGACCAGATCGAGTTGGGCGGCGCTGAGCTGCTTGCCTAAGGTCTGATTGAGATTTCGCTGGGTAATGTTGATGTCGTCTTCGGTTTTGCGCTGGAAGGTGGCCTGATCGCCGGGAGAAATCTGCGGCGAGATTTGCGGAGCGGCCGGACGAGACGAAGGAGTTTCCGAGGCATTTTCGGAAGCGGTCTCGGTGGCGGGTTTGTGGGCCGGGGGCGCGGGCTTGGTGCGAGCGGGCGCGACGGGAAGCGGCGGCGTGGTGGTGGCGACCGGAGTGGGCGGCGCCGGAACATTTTCCAGCGGCGGGGTGGCCGTGGTGTCTGGAGCAATGGTGGTCAAAGGTTTGGAATCGGCCAGAGCAGGCGCGGGTGCGGTAGCGACGGGGGCCGTCGCCTTTGGATTTTTGTTCATGAGGCACCCGCTGGTGGCGAGTGCGAGGCCGAATAGACAAGCCAATATTGGGAATCGATTGGTCATCGCAGGGCTGGGTTACCCTTTTTGTTCCAGAAATGGCTGGCCGAAATCACGTATTTTCCCCGCTGGCGCTTCCAGGGAGCGCGCGAGCGGCAATTCCAAACGAAAGGTGGTGCCCCGGCCGACTTCCGAATCGAATTCTATACGACCATTGTGCAACTGCACAAACCGAAAGGTATTGGCGAGTCCGATGCCGGTACCCCCCGGGCGAGTGGTGAAAAAAAGCTGAAAGATTTTCTTCTGATCCTCGGGTGGAATTCCCTCGCCGGAATCGGAGACGGCGATGTCGGCGAATTCTCCGTTGCGGCGCGAGACCGAGGGTGATTCGTCCGCCGGCTTGGCGTAAATTCGCTGGCGTTCACCAGCAGATTGAGCACGGCCTGATGGATGATCTGCTGGTCGACGAGCACGTGCGGGAAACTCGTCGGCATTTCGAGGCGCAGGTCGACGCCAGCGCGTGGTGATGGAGGGCGCGCGCGGCGTCGGCGATTTCTTCCAGGAGGGCGCGCAGATCGGTTTCTTCCAGCCGCATCTCGAGGGCTTGGTGAAATTGAGGAAAGTTTTCACGGCGCGGTCGAGGCGGTCGATTTCGCTGTCGAGCATTTTGACGGCTTGCTGGGGTTCGGGATCGACGGGCATGTTGGCTTTCAGCACTTCGAGCCAGAGGCGCATGGAGTTCAGCGGATTTTTCACTTCGTGCGCGACGCCGGCGGTGACCCGGCCGAGAGCGGCGAGACGCTCGGAGACTTGCAACTGGCTGCCGATGCGCTCGAGCGATTCGACGTCGCGCAGCGTAATCAGCGCGCCCATGGGCGTGCCATGTTCGCGAATCACCTGGGCGCTCACGCCGATGCGCTGCGGCCCGTTGCAATCCTTCGAGCGTGATTTCCGCGTTCTCGACGGAATCGACCTGCTCGCCTTCGATGCCAAGCGCTTCGCGAATGGGATGACCCTTGGGGAAAATTTCGCTCATGCGGCGCCCGCGCAGATCCTGGCGGGCGGTCACCGAGAAATTTCTCGACGGAGGGCTCACCAGCACGGCGCGGCCCGCGGGTTAAAGAGCAAGCAGGCCGTCTTCGAGGCCGCTCATGACCTGGTCGAGATTTTCGCGCAGAGTGCTGAAAATTTCGCGGACGTCGCGTAACTGTTTTCCGATGCCGATGATTTTGGTGCTGACCGCGCCGAATTCGTCGCCGCGCTGGACCGGTTCGAGGTCGAATTCGCCGGCGGAGATGCGGTCCAGTTGGGCGGAGATTCGCTCGATCGGCGCGAGCGATGCGCGGCTCACCACGAATGCCAGCAGGGTCGAGAGCAGCACCGAACCGAGCGCGTAATAGCCGGCGGAACGTAGGCCGGGAGAAATCTCGTCGCGGATCAGGGACGACGAAAGGCCGATGCGAATGTCGCCGAAGGGCTCGGAGCCCAGCTTGAAAGGCAACGAATCTTCGTAGACCTGCGGCGGGCCGGAGAGCGTGCGGATCTGTTCGAAGAAATCCGCCGCGCACCAGATGGCGTCGACCGGCGGACGCTGCGCGACTTTTTCGCCGCGCAGCGCGGCGTCGCTGGAGACCAGCACGATGCCATCGCGATCGCTGATGGTGATTTCGTAGATGGTCGGCGAGTAGCCGATCGGCGATTCCATCACCGAATTCAGGGTGTTGCTGTTGTCGAGCGTCCCGCTGCACGTAAGCCCGCAGATCCTCTGCGGGCGTTGGAGGCGGGAGCGTCGCCGCGCGCGGCGGCGTCGGTGAGCGAATTCTGGCAGGCGAGAAAAATCTGGTCGGCGACGAAACGCGCGCGGTCGTCGGCCTGGCGCAGCGTCTGGCGGGTCAGGCGCGCGATGTACAGGCCGGAAACCAGCGGTGACCACTGCCAAGACCAGCAGGGAAGTCGCCAGTGTGAATTTAGTTTTCAGGCTGAGACGCATCTCTTCGCCCCGCCTCGTATTCTTTCAATTTGTTGTGAAGGGTCTTAAGGCTGATGCCCAACAGGTCCGCCGCGCGCGTCTTGTTCTGGCTAGTCGCCGCGAGCGTCTGCAGAATGAGTTCGCGCTCGGCGGCGTCCACGGTGGTGCCGACCGGAAAGCGCAAGCCGCCGAGTCCGGAAGTCGTCATCGGCGGTGGCGTGGCCGAATTCCGACGGGCAGATGCTGGCGGGTGATGGTGCCGCGATCGGAGGCGATGGCAGGCGCGCTCCAGGACGTTGCGCAATTCGCGCACATTTCCCGGCCACGGATAGGACTTGAAAAGGTCCATCACATCGGTGCCGACGGCGGTGACTTTCTTGCCGTACTTCTCGGAAATATCCGCGAGCAGGTGATCGACCAGCGAGCGGCAAATCGTCTTTGTGTTCGCGCAGCGGCGGAAGGTGAATGTTGAAACACATTCAGCCGGAAATAAAGATCCTGGCGCAGATGGCCGTCGGCGACGGCTTGTTCGGGATTTTTGTTCGTGGCGGCGACGCACGCGCACGTCCACGGGCGTTTCCACTTTGCTGCCGAGGCGGCGGACTTTGTGGTCTTCGAGGACGCGCAGGAGTTTCGCCTGCGTCGGTGCGGGCATTTCGCCGATTTCGTCGAGCAGCAGCGTGCCGCCATCGGCCAGTTCGAAGCAGCCGATGCGGCGCTCGGCGGCGCCGGTGAACGCGCCTTTTTCGTGGCCGAAGATTTCGCTTTCCATCAGCGATTCGGGAATCGCCGAACAATTGATGGCGACGAACGGCCGGTCCGCGCGCGGCGAAAGCATGTGAATCGAACGCGCGACCATTTCTTTGCCGGAGCCGGTTTCGCCGGTGATCAGCACCGAAGCGGTGGAAGGCGCGGCAATTTCCACCTGGCGCATCACGTCCTGCATCGGCGCCGGAGGTGCCAACCAGCGACGCCGAGTTTTCCCGGCTGCAGCGCAATTCGCGGCGTGAGCGCGACGACGTGCTTGCTGATCGCGCGCGTGGCCGAGGCGCGTTCAAGCAGCGCGCGGAGTACCGGCGGCTTCAGAGGTTTTTCGATGTACCAGTAGGCGCCGGCTTCGATGGCCTGGACGACGCGTTCGTCGCTGCCGCGGCCGGTGATGATGATCACCGGGATGCGGGCGATTTCTTCGCCAAGCTGCGTCGAGCAGGTCGAGGCCATTCATGCCGGGAAGTTCGACGTCCGCGAGAATCAAGTCCGGGCTGGAATTCCTGAAATTTCGCGAGGGCTTCTTCGCCGCTGCCCACGCCGAGAATTTCCCAATTCCACTTGCGCAGCAGGGCTTCGTAACCTTTGCGGGCGTTGTCTTCGTCTTCGACGATCAGGATGCGCTGGAGTTTGGAAGGTTCAGTGGCCATCAAGGATTGAATCTACCAGCAAGGGAAAGGAAATCCAAGCCAACGACGATACCGCGCTGCAAGACGCTTTATTTCGGCGCGTAGAAAACGTAGTCAGCGGTGTACGGCACGCGAAGTTCCTGGCCGGCGTGGGACGCGTCGCAGCCCGTCGCGGGGGCTTGGCCGCCCTTGGTGTTGATGCGCTGGATGGTGGTGGCCTTGGACAGCACACCGTTTCCTTGGTGGCCCACAATGTTGACCAGAAGCCAGGGGATGGAATCGGCGTCGGGAGACGGCACGTTGGCGACGGCTTTGCCGGTAACGCGGCTGCCGTCGTTCGCTTCCCAGGAAGGGCCGGCGAAATGCTTGCCGAAGGGCTGGTCGTTTTTGTCGAAGAGCTGCGCGTCGGGAGCTTTCAGCGTCCACGAAGGCGGTGCGGCGTCAGCCTTGCAGGTGTAAATCTGATCGCCTTTCGCGTGGACGCGCAAAAGCAGTTGCTGGTTGGCCGGCGGCTGAAGTTGAGCCGGAACGTCCTGGGCCGCGACGGGAAACGAAAAAATAGCGGTGGCTGCGACGGCCAGAACAACGGACACGAGTCCGCGAGTGCGGTTGAGCACGGAAGCAATCCTCCTGCCGGGAATTCTCGCTCAGGCTTTGCCGAAATACAACGGGCGCTGCAGCACGATTTCGAGTTTCATGTTTTCCGCGAGAGTCAGATCCTGGCCGATTCCGGAGGTGGCCATGAAAGCTTCGGCGGCGCTGGTGGCGGCGCCCTTGGCGGCGTCTTGTTTGTTGTTGTTCGCGATGCCGGGCTCGGCGCCGGCGAGGGCGGCCATAGCCATGGCCAGGGCCTCCTGTTGATGATTGCTGGTCGGCGCTTCGATTTCGCCTTCGCGGTCGAAGAGGACGTGGATGGAGTGAACGCCCGGGGCGTCGATCAGGCCGGCGATGAGCGGAACCCAGCCGGCGCGGGTGTGGATATCGTCGAAGGTGATCCAGAGATGGGCGCGGCCGGTTTTGCCGGCGGACTGGACTTTATCGAGGTGGCCGCGAATTTCGGCTCCGGCGGGAAGCAGCGAGCCGTCTTCGGAAGCGATGGGTTGCAAAGTGCGGACGCGGATGCGCTTTCCGGTTTTGTCGACTTTGGTGGAGATGGGCGTAACCAGCGCGACCATGATTCGGGTTCCGGCGGCGACGGTGTACGCGGGCGGGTCCGAAGGGGGTGGCGCGGAATCCTGATTCTGGGCTAAAGCGGGCGAGACGCAGAAAATGGTAACGGCAGCGGCGCAAAGAAAAGCTCTCCAGCGGTTCATAACATCCTCCAAGTAAATTGGCGCTTTCGGCTGGAGCGCGAAAGCGGTTAGCGTTGTTCCCAATATAGCAGAAGCGGGCTGGCAGCGCGAAGCCGAAACCGCCGAGCGGGTATCCGATTTGGAGCGCCCGGTTCCGGGGGCGCTGCCCGGCGAAGATTAGGAAAAAATCGTGCGGGAAAGGGCGGGGCTGAATTATAATCCGCCCGACTTCGTCGGATTCAGGCAGTTGCCCCCGATTACATTGGATCCTGGGCGGGAATGAGCGCTCAGGGTTATACCCGATTGTTCGAGAATACCCGGCAGGCCAAGCTTCGACGCACTTAACCAAACCAGTGGGCAGTAGCGGTGGAGGAATAATGAGATTTTTACGGTGTGCTGCCATTCTATTTTTCAGTGCAGCTTTGACGGCGGGTGCGGCGAAGTGTGCGGACACGACGAAAGCAGACGATAAGAAACCTGCCGCGGCGAGCGGTGATGCGGGCAAGACTACGGTGACAACAGGGGCGACGGCGGCTGCCGACCCGGCGGTCACGGATACGGTCGCAGCGACGCCCACGGATGCGGCAGCGGCTACGGATGCGGCGCCGGCCACGGATGCAACGACGACGCCGGCTCTGGCCCGGGCCCCGGTGAATACCGCGCTGGCAGCGGCGGCTGGTGGGGGAAATTCCTCGTCGAGTGAATCGCCGGCTTTCACCCCGATGCCTGCGCTGGACGGAAACCCGGGACTCTTCACCCTGGAAACGGGTGAAACGCTACCGAAGCACGGATTTAGTTTGGGCATTGGGCTGAACAAATTTTCGAGGATGCCGGGGGAAGTTACTTCGTTGCAATTGATACCGGCGGTGGGCTACGGCGTGACGCGCTGGTTTTCGTTGTTCTTCAACATCGACGCGCAAGATCATATCCACGTGGGCGCGCCCAGCCAGTTGAGCCTCTCGGCCGTCAACGAACTGAATAACCCCCAATTCCAGCAACACGATTTACCCTTCGGTGATTCCGTCGACCGGCTTCCGGCCGGGATACGTGGAAGATATTCCGTTTGCATCGCGCACCGGGACGGGCGTGGGCGAAATCGACCTGGGATTCAAGATTGGATTGTTGTCGGAGCGCCGCGGGAAAACCGCTGAGCCTCTCGATTCGGAATGATTTCTATCTGCCAACGGTAACCGGTTTTAACAGCTTGATTTCGAATCAGGTGCAGTACGGAAAATTCAATTACGGAATCGGCGTGGAAGCCAGCAAGACGATCTTTCACCACAGCATCACGGCGACGGCGAACTGGGCGTACCGTTTTACGCGCGATTCGAGCTTCAACAACGTGACCGTCGGACGGAGTGACCGGACCGGCGGTGCTGAACCTGGCGGACCAGATGCAGATCGGCGCGGGCATGATCATCTTTCCGGACAAGCGATTCCAGATCATCACCGAATACGACAGCACGATTTTCGTGGGCAGCGGCATCAAGAACACGACGGCCGGGCCGCGCGATCCGGTAGACAGCATCACCGGGATCCGGCTTTATGCCTGGAAGTGGGCGGCGCTCGATTTGGGTTATCGATATTCGCTGGACCTGACCGGGCATCGCGATCGCAATGGTTTTGTGATCAAAGTGGGGACCGCGTTCTGGCCGGAGAAGCCCTTGCCGCCGGATAGCATTACGTCGTCGTGCGCGGTGGATAAGGGTTCGGTACTGGAAGGATCGAACGAAGCGGTGGTGGCCACGGCGACGGCGACGGATTTGAACGGACGGCCCTTGACCTACGTGTGGACCGCGAGCGGCGGAAAAATCAGCGGCGTCGGACAATTTGTGCGTTGGGATTCATCTGGTGTGGGACCGGGTGGCTACGTGCTGACGGCGCGGGTGGAGAATGGCGCGGGGAACAATTCGAGCTGCGCGGCGAATGTGACGGTGCGGCCGAAGCCGGCGGCACCAACCATGAGTTGCACCGCGAATCCGGCGACGGTATTGGCGGGGGAACGCGCCACGATTACTGCCAGCGTGAACGATCCTTCAGGGTCGGCGCTGACGTACGCGTGGCAGACCAACGGCGGGCAGATCGTCGGTGATGGCGCGAGCGTGCAGCTGGATACTTCCGGACTGCAGCCTGGCAATTACGTGGTGACCGGCAGGGCGGAAACGGTGACGCACGCGGCGTGCGACTGTTCGGCGAATGTGACGGTGCAGGCTCCGGCGCCGGCGCCACAGGCGAGTAAGGTCAGCGCGTGCAATTTCACCTTGAGCAGCGCGCGGGCCGACAACGTGTGCAAACGGAACCTGGACGATGTCGCGGTGCGCTTGCAGAGCGACCCGAAGTCGAAAGTGGTGCTGGTGGGCTATGCCGATCCGAAGGAACCGCGGGCGGGAGACTTGGCGACCCGGCGCGGCGATGCCGGAAAGAAATATTTGGGCGACGAGAAGGGCGTGGATGCTGCGCGCGTTGAGGTGAGGACTGCCGCGGGTTCCGAGGGAGCTGGAGACGACAATCGGCGGCTAGACATCATCTTTGTGCCGGATGGCGCATCCTATTAGTTGTGGTGATTTATTGAGGCAATGTGCGGTCGGTGAGCTGCACCGCCTTGAGTTGGCGGACTTTTAGCTGACTCAAAGCAGTTCGTTGGCTGACGGATGGAAACTTCGTTTTGAATGGCGAATCGCCCCGGTTCACCTGAACGAAGTTTGGGACGCATACGAATGAACACTCGCTTTTCATGGGCTAAAAACATTTCTATTGGTGTGTTCGCACTGTTGGCATTGTTCGCGGCTTCCGCTGCTTCGGCGCAGGTATGGCAGTCGGCTGGGCTGACTGGCGGCGACGTGCGGGCGCTGGCGCTGGACCCACACCATTCAAACGCCCTTTATTTAGGCACCACCGACGGGCACATCTTCGGTTCGGTGGATGCCGGGGCGAGCTGGAAACTATTGGGGCTGGCTGGGGCGAATTCGAACGCAGTGGTTACGAACTTGGTCGTTGATCCGCGAATTGGTGAGTCACAAAAACGCGCACGTAGCAGTTCACGCATATATGCCGCGACCTGGACGCGCGAGACGGCGGGCGAGGGCGGCGGAGTATTCATCAGCGACGATGGCGGGGTGACCTGGCGAGAATCTGGACTGCAGGGCCATGCGGTCCGGGCGCTGGCGCAGGCGCGTTCGAATCCGGACGAGCTGGTGGCGGGAGCGCTGGACGGCGTATTTATTTCGCGGGATGGCGGCGCGAGCTGGACGCGGGCGACTCCGGCGGGTGACGCCGAGTTGCGGAATTTCGATTCGCTGGCGATTGATCCAGGGGACGCGGACATTATTTACGCCGGGACGTTTCATCTGCCGTGGAAAACGATCGACGGGGGAAAACACTGGTCGGCGATCCACGACGGGATGATTGACGATTCCGACGTGCTGAGTTTGGCGCTGGACGAAACGAACCCGGAGCGCATATTTGCCAGTGCATGCTCGGGAATTTATCGCAGTGATTCAGCGGGCGGGCGGTGGGAAAAGATCGAAGGGATTCCGTACTCGTCGCGGCGGACTTTGGCGATTCGTCAGGATCCGGCGGAACCCGCGGTGCTGTATGCCGGAACGACGGAAGGATTGTGGAAGTCGGCGGATGCGGGAAAATTGTGGACGCGGATTTCGCCGGCGGACTGGATCGTGAATACGCTGCTGCTTGAAGCGGATCATGATTCGTCGGGACCATCGCGGTTGGTCATTGGCACGGAACGGCAGGGTGTGGTGCTGAGTGACGACGGCGGGGCGAATTTTCGGGCCGCCAATGATGGATTTTTCCACCGCCGCGTTCTAGCGGTTGCAGTAGACGCGCGGGATGCGCGCCGGGTCGCGGCAGTTTTGTCCAATGCTCCGGAAGCGGTGGTAGTGAGTGAGGATGGCGGCGCGACTTGGACGGCGATGGATGATGGGCTGGGGGGCGCGAGGGTTCGTTCGATTTATCCGGCGGCGGATGGTTGGTGGGCGGCGCTGACGCCGGGTGGGCTGGCGCGGTATGACGAGGCGAGACAGCGGTGGGTGCGAACCGGAACATTCTGGCAGGATGGCGCACCGGGTGGGTTCGGAAATTTCGCGCAGCAAGCCGCGCACGCTGGGCCCGTGGTGCCCGTGGTGAATGACGTTTCCATCGCCGGGGCGACGTGGTTCGCGGCGACCGAACAGGGATTATTCGAATCGCGAGATCGAGGACGAACGTGGAGAGCTTTACGTTTTGGGCCAGGCGAGTTGCCGGTGCAGTCGGTGCGCGCGTCGGCGGATGGAAGGCTGATTCGACTGGTTTCTTCGCGTGGCATGGTTTTCTCTGACGATGCGGGGCGTTCGTGGAGCTGGCACGATCTGCCGCTCGAATCGGGCGGCGCTTTGAAATTGGAATGGGCGGGGGAATCTACGTTGCTGGTGGCGGCCCAGGCGGGAGTTTACATTTCGCGAGACGCGGGACGGAGCTGGTCGAAGGAGCAAGCGGGGCTGCCGGGGGCGCGGGCGCAGGAGTTGTTGCTGCTGCCGGGCTTGTGGCTGGCGTCGATGGAGTCGAGCGGTTTGTACGCGTCGCGAGATGCAGGGCTTTCGTGGGCGCGGGTGAGGAACAAGAGCGCAGCGAATGGAACTGGGAACGCGGGTGAGATTGAATTTCCGGCTCTGGCTGCTGCGGAAGAGTCGCAAAGAGTTTTTGCAGGATCGGCCAGCGAAGGGCTGTACCTACTGGAGTTTGGCCGAGTATTCAGCGCATCCGCGCAAAAGAACAGCGAGTCCGCAACCACGAGCGGACACTAGGCATTTGGTTAGGGGCTCGTGCTTCAGTAGCTGATCCTCCCGATTTGAGAAAACCGCGGTTCCCAAAGTTGCACTTCCTACTGACCTTTCGGGTTAGCGCTCTGCGTAGTATTGCGAGCTTGTTGGAAATCCCAATTCGACATTAGATTGCGGTGGATGGCGTGTGGCTTTTTGCAACAAGCCAGCCTTTAAGGGCGATTCGGGACGGCAATCGGTTCCTATTTGGTCCGAGTTGTGCAAGTGCCCCCAAAGTCTGTCAGGAGAATTCAATAATTTATGGGAACCTCGTCGCGAACTGAACTGGGGACAGCGATGGCGGCGGAGCGGCCTACGGCGCCGACCATTCTGATTGTTGATGATGAGGACTCGACGCGAAATCTGTGCCGCGACGTGATTAACGATTCCGGGTTGCGAACCCGGACGGCTTCGACCACCGAGCAGGCGCTGGAAATCCTGGACCAATGGCCGGTGGAAATTTTGATTACGGACCTGCGCGTGCCACAGATGGGCGGGCTGGAGTTGCTGAAACGGGTGCGGCAGGATTTTCCGCAAACCGCGGTGCTGGTGCTGACGCAATACGGGACCATCGAAAGCGCGGTGGAAGCGACGCGGCTGGGCGCGGCGGATTACATCACCAAGCCGTTTCACATTCCGGAGCTGCGCAGCAAGATCGACCGGATGATCCGGATGATCGATGTGGACCAGGAAAACCGGATCTTGCGGGAGACGCTGCGCACGCGCCCGGGATTCGGGGGGCTGATCGGGACGTCGCCGCGGATGCGGAAGGTGTACAGCGTCATCGAAAAAGTGAGTCAGCACGCCTATCCGGTGCTGATCCTGGGGGAAAGCGGCACGGGTAAGGAATTGGTGGCGCGATCGGTGCACTTTTCGGGAGTGCGGCGAAACCGAGCCGTTCATTCCGGTGGATTGCTCGTCGCTGGTGCCGACCCTGATCGAAGCCGAATTGTTCGGCTACGTGAAAGGGGCGTTCACCGGCGCGATGCACGCGAAGCAGGGGCTGATGGAGATTGCGGACAACGGGACGCTGTTCCTGGACGAAATTGGGGACATGCCGATCGATATGCAGGCCAAGCTGCTGCGCGCGTTGCAGGAAAAAGAAGTGCGGCCGGTGGGCTCGACGGAGCGGGTACCGCTGGCAGCGCGGATTATTGCCGCGACCAACCGCGATCTGGAAGCCGCGGTGCGGCAGGGAACATTCCGGCAGGATCTGTTTTTCCGGCTGAATGTGGTGCAGATCAAGATTCCGCCGCTGCGCGAGCGCAAGACGGACATTCAGCCGCTGGTCAATTCGTTCCTGGAGAAATTCAGCGATCCGAATGGGAAGATGCGCACGATTTCCGAAGACGGGATGGCGCGCTTGATGTCCTACGATTGGCCGGGCAACGTGCGCGAGCTGGAAAATGCGATTGAGCGAGCCATTGCGCTGGGTTCGGGGCCGATTCTGCATGCCGGCGACTTGCCGACCAGCCTGCAATACAAAGCCGTCGAGCAGCTGCCGCAGAATGATGAGTTGCTGCCGCTGGAGGAAATGGAGCGCCGCGCGATCTTGCGCGCATTGCGCGAGGCGGGGGACGACAAGCTGGCCGCCGCCCGAATCCTGGGTATCGGCAAAACCACGCTGTACCGCAAACTGAAGCAATATAAGGGAGAAGTTCAGCCCAGTTGATTGGCCGCAGAATCCGATGGCAGCGCAGGCCGTGCTCCCGCCACCTATATTGTTAATTCCTAGGAAGGGATGTCCAGGGTTCGAAGCGGGAAGGCTTACCGCGCTCTAGCTCATCGCTGACCCCAAGTCATTGAAGTTGCGAGCTTTATTCTCCGGGCGGGGTGGTCCCCATCATGCATTGCAATTGGTGTGATCGTCCCGCTGATATCGCGCCCGGAAACTGAACCCAGACAAGTCGAGGCGGAACTGCTGACCGTGCTCGATTCCGTGCAGGCCGGCGTGATGTTAATGGGGGCGGGCGGACGCTTGCGGTATGCCAATGCGCGTTTCGGCCAATACTTCGGGGTGGAACAAGCCCGGCTGGAAAGGCTGGAAACCATCGTGGAACTGGAAGAGCTGATTGCTCCGCGGTTCCAGGTTCCGGAGGGATTCGCGCAACGCTGGAAGCAATTCGTGGCGGGCGACGATCGACCGGCGCACGACGAACTGGAGATGTTGCTGCCGGTGCGGCGGGTGCTGGAACGTTTCGCGCGGCCGGTGGTTGACCGGGAAGGCGCGCGCGTGGGTTGGCTGGAACTCTATTATGACGTGACCGGCGAGCGGCAGATTCAGTCGAAGCTGCTGCAGACCGAAAAAATGGCGGCGGTGGGGCAGCTGGTTTCGGGAATCGCGCATGAGCTGAACAACCCGCTGACGTCGATCATGGGCTACGCGCAGTTGCTGCTGGGCCACGGATTGAACCCCGCGCAATTTTCGGAGGCGGGCAAGGTTTTCCATGAAGCGGAGCGAGCGCGGAGGATCGTCAAAAACCTGCTGTATTTCGCGCGGGAAAACGAGCCGGAGCGCATGCGGGTAGACCTGAACGACATTGTGGAACGCACCCTGGCACTGCGCAGCTACGAGATGAAAGTGGAAGATATTTTGATCGAGCGCGACCTGGAGCCCGACCTGCCGGAAACGATGGCGGACCCTTTTCAGTTGCAGCAGGTAGTGTTGAACCTGTTGATCAATGCCGAGCAGGCGTTACTGCAGGATCGCGGGAAGGGCGTGGTGCGAGTGCGCACCCGGCGGGCGGAAGGAAACCGGATCGCGGTGGAAGTGAGCGACGATGGACCGGGAATTCCGCGGGAGATCCTGTCGCGGATTTTCGATCCGTTTTTTACCACCAAGCCATCGGGCCTGGGCACCGGGCTGGGACTTTCGATCGTGTATGGGATCGTAAAACAGCACGAGGGGGAAGTGAGCGTGGAAAATCTGGCCGGGGGCGGCGCGCGATTCGTGGTGGAATTGCCGGTGATCGCGATTCCGACCAAAAATGATTCCCCGGCGGAGCGGCAACCGCGACGGCTGGGCAGCCGCACCGAAAAGCAAAGTATTAGTAGTGGAGGACGAGCCGACGGTGGCGCAGTTGATCGTGGATGTGCTGCGCGAAGAAGGTCACCAGGTGGAAGCGGTGCTGGATAGCCAGGAAGGCTTGACTCGCTTGTCACGAGCGCAGTTCGACCTGGTGATTTGCGATTTGCGCATGCCGCGATTGGACGGCCCGGCGTTCTACGACGCGCTGGTGCATTCGGGAAGCGCGGCGCGGGACCGGCTGATGTTCATTACCGGCGATACGCTGGCGCCGCGCACGATGAAATTTCTACAGAACAGCAAGCTGACGTATCTGGCGAAACCGTTTTTGGTGGAGGAATTGAAATTGGCGGTGAATCGCCGACTGGAGGCGATCGAGCGCGAGCAGGGGCAACTGGTGGGAGCGCGCCCCACGAAACGGCGTTCGGCGGGGAACCGAACATGATCGCCATGCCGAGCGTCATTAAGGAAACCATGCGTGCAGTTAAATCCAGAGTTTTGTGCGGCACCGCGAATCGTGAACTGGCCGAGCGGATCTGCCGGGAGATCGAGCCGGAAAACTCGCCCGGAGACATCTGCGTTGCTGAAAACCTTATCGATTTTGTTGAAGATCTGGCGCGGAATGGGCCGCAGGTGATCGTGCTGGACGACGAGCTGGTCGGGGGCGCGCCATTGCTGGAGTTCCTGCGGCAATTGAATGAGAGCGCGCCGGTGGTGCTGATCGCGTCGTCCGGGCGGCAAAACGAAATCGCAAAAATGGTGGTGGCTGGAAAAGTTGAATTTGTCGGGCGGCACGGAGATTACGCAGCGCTGGCCGCGCATCTGGCTTTGCGGCATTTGAGCAGGTTGGGCCAGAGGGACACGGCGAGATCTTCGCCGGGGGCGGCGATGTCCGACGAGGTCGCTGAGATTTTCCGGCACGACATCAACAACCCGTTGACCGGGATACTGGGGAACGCGGAACTGGTGCTGTCGCACGGGGGGAAGCTGGCGCCCGCGGACATTCAACGGCTGCAAACCGTGGTGGAGCTGGCGGTGCGCCTGCGCGAGACCATCCGGCGGCTGAGTGACGCGTGGGGCGTGGAAGCGCGCACGTCGAAATCCGCGTAGCGCAATTTCCGATCACGCAACACAATCCAGATTAAATTTTGGCAGACGATTGGTTGGCGCCGCGCGCCAGACCTCGTTTAGTTGACGCCGGGCGGGTGGTCTTTCAGCACCAGAACGAGGATGCGACCGTCGGAATGAAATTCGCCGCCGGTGGCGGTTTTGGCGGTGAGCAGCGGATCGCTGGGAGTGACGTGGGAGCGCTGCACCACTAATCCGGTTTCCGACAGCGTGTCATTGACATATTCGCGTTCGCCGTCGATCGACGGATCGATTTTATGGGTGAGGCCGTTGTTGCGCTGGTCGCGCTCGAAGCCGATGTCATGGGTGGCGGCAATGCACCAGAGAATCCGGCCGTCGACGAGATATGGCGATTTCCAAGCGCGCAAATGATTGCGCGACATGGCCACCCGCACCGGCTCGGCATGAGCGAAGCCGTAATCCTGCGGCCGGTCGAAGAGATATAAGCGTGCTCATGGGCATGGTCAGGTAATCTTTCTTTTCGAACGAGTCCATCACCGCGTTCATCACCGAATTTTCGACCGAGCTATCCACGTGCACCCAGCCGGCGGCGCTGAAAACTTTTTCCAGCTGCGCCTGGCTGCCGATGATGAAGACGTTGACCATGTCGCCGGGATTACCCTGCTTATCGGAAATGCGCCGCGGAATTTGGTGGAGCAGCGCCGGCGTAATCGACGGCACGGGAGTTTCGGGAGGACCGCCGACGGCGATGGCGGCTGCGGTAGAAAGTCCCGGGCGAATGATTTCCATCTTCACCTGAAAATTTCCGGTGGCTTCCGCCGCGTCTTTCATACTCTGGTTGATGCCGAGGAACAGCCGGCCGCCGACGGGAGCTTCATATTCCAAAGTTTTGCCCAGGGCGAAAGCTTGCGCGCCGTCATCGGAGCCCAGGCGGGCGATGAGCGTGCCGTGGCCGGAATCGGTGACCGCGTATTCGTGGATCAAATCGTCGAAAGAGCGCGGGAGGCCTTCGGGGCCGAAGGTGCGGCCGTCGGGATGTTTTTTGTCGGCCGGGTAGGTGATGGTTCCGGTGGCGGTGAAACGCAATTTTTCGCCCTGGCGCAAATCGACTTTGGTGTCCATCCACTCTTTGGTGGCGTCGACGTCGAATTGATAGGAGGTTGCGTTGGCGGAACTGGGCGCGGACGGAGGGGGCGGATTTTGGGTTTGGGCTCTGGCGATTTTCGGGCCCAAGGCCAGAACGGCGGCCAGCGCCAGAAATTTCCACGAAAGCATGCGCATGACGAATCCCGATTGACCTGTTATTTAGGTGTGTCTTCGGGGAGTGTTTGGTCAAGGTTTCCAGTAATTGTTTGGCGCAGCCGGTGATGGCGCGATCTTGCCGTTCAGAACGATGTCCTGCGCGCTGAGGTCCTTGCGGTAAAGGCTGCGATTCGCGTTGTTGTCGGCGCGCAGCGTCGAACCGGTCAATGAAACGCCAGCGAATAAGCCGCGGGCGCGCGAGTAGGAAAGAACCTCAGCGCGCATGGTCGCATCGGTTTCGGCGGAGGCCCTGCGCCCGACGGGACCGGCGGCCGCGGAAGCGTCGCCACCCAGCTTCACCTTGCTGGTCAGAATGCTGCTGGCCGCGCGTTCGTTCATCAGCAGCAACACGAAATCGGTGGCCTGCACCGCCGATCTGGAAACCGAAGCTTCCGCCTTCCAGGGCCATCATGGTCGGAGCGCCCCAGGGCCCGCGAAAATCCGCGCCGCTGCGGCAGGTCATCACGCCGCGGCCGTAGCTCGCGCCGAAGACGAAAGCGGCCTTGACCACCGAGGGCAGCACCACGACGCAGTCGGCCTTGTCGATGACGCTCTGAGGAATGTCGTCGGGAATGTCCATGATTTCTTTGGTGACCCGGCCGGCGTTTTCGACGCGGTCACATTCTTTGGTCGAGGCAGGCCGGCACCGGCAAAGCCAGCGCGAACATGAGCACCAAAGCTGAAATGGTTCTTTTCATCGTGCCTCCCTCAAAATTCATTTCCAGTTAGACGATTGGGAAGAAAAAACGGCGGACGTTAGTAGGCGAAGTTCAGGCATCACGCAACACGGGGATTCTACACGCCCGGTACACGCGGGGCAACCGGCATGCGTGCCGCGTAAATCAGGGAAAGTGGGCACAGTTCTCCGGACCCCTATTTACTTCGGGCCCGACTTTACCTACCATGTGCGGTGCCAGCAAACTCGCGCCTGGACGGAGTTTGCGCTGTAGCGCCTCGACCTCCAAGCAATCCAAAAACGATGCCACGCGCACCAAGACTTGTCGTGATTGAACCGAACGGCGTCCGCCGCGAGGTGGCGATCGGAACCACGCCGTTTCGCATCGGCCGGCAGGCCGGTAACGAACTGACGCTGCGCGATAGCCGCATCAGCCGCCAGCAGGCGCAGATCCTGGCGGTGAACGGCGCCATGGTGCTGGAAGACATGGGCAGCCGCCACGGCACCTACGTCAACGGGACAAAGACGCTGCGCCACGAACTGCAGCCGAAAGACCAAGTGGATTTCGGCATGGCGGATTCCTACAAGCTGTTTATTTTTGGGCGAAGGCGCGACCATCGAGGAATTGGTGGAACGCGTGGAAGCGCCGGCACCGGCGAGTTCCGGTTCGCGTGAGCTTTATCACCTGGGCGTTTTGCTGGAAGTGGCGCGAACGCTGGGCACCGGCTTTCTTTGGAAGATGTGCTGACCGCAGTCGTGGATGCGGCGATTCAGGTGACGCGGACCGAACGCGGCGTATTGCTGCTGGCCAATGAAGGCCAGGAACTGCAAATGATTGTGGCGCGCGACGCGCAGCGCGGAACTTTGCGTCCGGACCAGTTGCAGGTTTCGCAATCGGTGGTGAAGCGCGTGGCGCAGACCCGGCGCGAGCTGATCGTGAGCGATACGGGCGAAGATGGCGGGATGAGCCAGCAGGAAAGCGTGGCGCGGCTGGAGCTGCATACGGTCATCGCGATTCCGGTGGATAAGCTGCCGGTGATTGAGACGCTGGACGCGACGATTTCCACGCGGCAGGGCGAGCTGCTGGGCGTGCTGTACCTCGATAGCCATGTGCCGTCGAGCGCGTTCTCCGATCTGGACCGCGAAGTGTTGCGCACGCTGGCGCGCGAAGCGGCGACGGTCGTGGAAAATGCGCGGCTATTTGCCTCGTCGCGCGCGAAACAACGGCTCGATCACGAAATTGAAATCGCCAGCCAGATTCAGAAGACATTTGCTGCCGAAGTCGCTTGCCGAATTTGCCGGACGTCGCGGTGGCGGGATCGACGCTTTCCTGCCATTCCGTCGGCGGCGATTGTTTTGATGTGATCGCGCTGGGCGGCGGGCGCCACGGATTTTTCGTCGGGCGACGTTTCGGGCAAGGGAATTTCGGCGGCGTTGCTGGCTACTCTGCTGCAAGGCGTGTTTCTTCACCACGGCGGCGATGGATATTTCGCTGCCCGGCGTGTTCTCGCGCGTGAACCAGTATCTTTGCGAGCGCAGCGGCGAAGACCGTTATGCCACGGTGTTCTACGGCATTCTGGACAAGATGGGCCGGTTTGAATACGTGAACGCGGGGCACGTGCCGCCGTTGCTGAAGCGAAAGGCGGGCGGACTGGAAGGACTCGGCTCCGCGAATTTTCCGGTGGGGATGTTTGCCGAAGCCGAATATCAGAGCGCGCGCGTGCAACTCGATCCCGGCGATTTTCTGGTCATCTATACGGACGGCGTTTCGGAAGCCAGCAACACGCATGAATGAGTTGTTCGAAGAAGTCGCGGCTTGCGGCATGATCGTCGAAGAATTTCAGCGGCGAGAACGTGCACCAGCTGGGCGACGCGATTCGCGAAGGCATGCGCGTATTCACGGAAGGCGCGGCGCAGTCGGACGACATCACGATTCTGGTGCATCGAGTACAAGGGAAACGCATCGATGAACCGGAAGTCACGCCGCGAACGCCGGCCACGCGCGCGCAGGAAGGACTGCCGCTCGAAACGCTCGAGCAGGTGGTGGCGACGCTCAATCCGGAAACCGATCCGGGCGAACTGGCCGCGCAGATGGTTTGCGTGCTGGCCGCGCCGGGGCGATTCGAAGGCGCGCGGCTGTGGCGCGTGGTGAACGGCGCGCCGGTGGTGTGGCAGGAAAGCGGCAGAGCTGCCGCCGGCCGGACGCGAGCCGGGTCGAACGAATTCTGCACGGCAAAAATCCGAACGCGAATGGCGACGGAACGCACCTGGGTGCTGGGCCGCGGGCCGAATCCGGTGGGAGTGCTGGAAGCGCAGCCCAAGGGCAAGCTGGACGCGACAGACGCGCGGCTGGATGGACCTGTTTCGACGGTATGCGGAAGTGGCGCTGGAAAGCAGCGAGCGGCGGCACGCGGTCATCGAGCTTTCGACGATCGTGGAAGCGACCAAGCGGCTGAATTCCACGCTAGATCTCGCCGAACTTCTGAATATTATTTTGCAACTGACCACGCGGCACACCGGCGCGGAGCGCGGGACGGTTTTTCTGGTGGATCGCGACCGCAAGGAAATTTGGTCGCTGGTCGGGTTGGGTCTGGAACAGCACGAGATTCGCTTGCCGATCAGCAAAGGGATCGCGGGCTGGGTGGCGGAACACGGCGAGGCGGTGAATCTGCGAAGACGCGTACGCCGATCCTCGATTTGAATCGGAAGTGGACTTGCGGCTCGGCTTCCGCACCAAGTCGCTGCTGTGCCTGCCGATTCGCAGCAAGAGCCGACGAAACGATCGGCGTGCTGCAACTGCTGAACAAGAAAACGGGGCCGTTTACCACGCGCCGACGAAAATCTGTTGCGGGCGATTTCCGATCACGTGGCGCTGGCGCTGGAAAACGCGCAGCTGCACCGCGACCTGCTGCACAAGCAGCGCATGGAGCGCGATCTGGCGCTGGCGCGCAGCATTCAATTGGGTTTGTTGCCGGAGCGGCCGCCGCAGCTGGCGGGATTTGATATTGCGCGTGTCGCACCGGCCTTCGCTGGAAGTTGGCGGCGACTATTACGATTTCATTCCGCTCGCGCCGGATACGATTCTAATGGTGGTGGCGGACGTGGAAGGCAAAGGCGTCGGCTCGGCGATGGTCATGGCCAACCTGCAGGCCACGCTGCACGCGTTGCTGGCGCATTTGCATTCGCTGGAACGCCTGGTGGAATCGCTGAACGACATGATGCTGGCGGATACGCGCGGGCAGAAATTCATGACCATGTTCGTGGGCTTGCTCGATCAGCCGCACCGGACATTGCATTATGTAAACGCGGGGCACGTGCAGCCCGGGGTGATCCGCGCCAACGGCGAGATCGAGTATCTCACCGAAGGCGGAATTGTGGTGGGCCTTTTCGCCGGCATGAAATATGAACGCGGGCACGTGAAGCTTTATCCCGGCGATGTGGTGGTCGCTTGCACCGACGGAATTACCGAAGCGGATAATTCCGCGGAAGAGGAATTCGGTTCGAAACGGCTGGTGGATCTGGTGGCCAGCGAACGCACGCAGCCGGCGGAGGACATCGTGAAATCGGTGCTGAAAGAGGTGGATCTGTTTTCGCACGGCGGTACGCACGACGACGATCGGGTGATCTTCGTGATGCGCGTGGTTTGATTTAGTTTTTAGTTCGATTTCCCTTCCGGATACTTTCCGAAAAATTCGATGACTCGTTTTTCGTATTCTTGCGGCGCGTGGCCGAGGGCGGAAGCGTGTTCGGCACCCTGGACGATCCACAGTTCCTTGGGACCGAGCGCAGCGCGGTAGATCGCTTCGGCATGGCGGCAGGGAATGCGATGGTCGGCGGTGCCGCAAATCAGCAACACGGGAAAGGCGCGGGCGGCGACGGCTTTTTTGGGCGAGACCTCGTCGGGATCGAAGCCGCCGTCTTTTTTTACGGCGTGGAGTGCGGCCATCGAAGCGGGACGAAAGAGCGTCTTACCCAGCAGCGGGCTGAGTTCGAGGCCGGCATAGTCGTAGGTGACTTCGCGCAGATTCTCGAAAGGGTTTTCGGCGACGACGGCGTCGATGCGCGGTTCGACGGCGGCGGACTGCAGCGCGATGGCGGCGCCGAGCGAGACACCCAGGGCGTACAAATGGCGGACGCTTTCGCCGGCGTAGAGGGCGTCGACAATTTGGCGGGTGTCGTCGCGTTCTTTCCAGCCGTAGGTGACCATGTCGCCGCCGCTCTGGCCGTGGGCGCGCGAATCCATCAGGACCACGCTGTAACCGCTATCGAGCAAAAATTCGGCGTGGCCCAGATTGCCGGTGCGATTGTCGGAAATCCCGTGGTAGAGCAGGACCCAATCGCCATTGGGATTTTTCGGCCGGACTTTCCAGCCGCGCAGGATCGCGCCGTCTTTCGCTTTTACTTCGAGATCTACTTTTGTGGCTCCGGTACGGGCGAGCATCGCCGAGGTTTGTTCTTTGCGGTCCGGATTTAAATTGGCGGGATGAAGAATTACCGAACTGAGTTGGGAGCCGATGACCGCGGCCGCAGCCGGGAGCAGGCAGAGTATCGCGAGAACGATATAGAAGAGCCGGCGCATCAGCATGATGGTTACTTATATCAATTGATACGTAGATGGCGGCGGAATTGTTTCGGGGGAAGCGCCGAAGCGATGGTTCGCGGACCGGTTCAAGTCAGGAGCCGGTGGAAGAATAGTGCCGGGTTCCGATGTTCCAAAGCGAAATGGCGACGGTGAGGAATACTGCCGCGACTACCGGAACGAGCGGCGCGTAAGCGGGCGAGACGGTGCGGCCCAGCATGCGCACGCTGGGATAAAACGAGGCGAGGCCGAAGGGAATGATCCAGCACAGGAAAAACTGCACGACGGCGCTGTAAATGGTGAGCGGGTAGCGGCCGAAGGCCATCATGTTCCAGACCGGGGGATGGACGCCGATGCGATCTTCGAACCAGAACGAGACCGTGGTGAGCATCAAGAAAACCGAAACATAGATGATGCTGGCGCAGATGCCGAAGAAAAGCAGCATCGCAAATCGCGCGGGGGTCCACGGAATGTGCAGTTGGCGGGAGGCCCAGAGCCATGCAGAAGATGCCGGTGGCGATTTCCTGCACGGATTCGATGCGGAATGTTTCGAACAGAACCTGGAACAGCGACGAGACCGGGCCGCAGCAGTACGCGGTCGAATTTGCCCTCGATGATGTAGTTGTTCCCGAATTCGTAGAGGTTCAGGCTGATGATGTTGAAGAAGCCGTAGGGAATCAGCGAGAAGCCGTAGAGAAACAGCACCTCTTCGAAACGCCAGCCGCCGATCTGCGGAACTTTCTGGAACAGCACGATGACGAAGCCGAGCGCGAAAATCGTGGCGGCGAAGCTGGTGGCCAGGCTGACGAAAAAATCGCCGCGATAGCTGACGCGCACTTTGGCGTACTGCGAGAAATAATCGGCGAAGAGCAGCGCGTGCCGCTTCGCGCCAGCCAGAACTCGGGCCAGGCCAGCGGTCTCGTTCGGCTGACTGGTCCGCCGTCGCGGCCCGCGAATCGGGTCATTTGTTCGTGCGAAGACATTTTCGGTTTCTCATCCGCCGTGGATCGTGATTTTTTCGCGACGCGCGATTCCACCACAGATGCGCCAGCAGCAGCAGCGCGATCACCCAGAACCATTGAATGCCCAGCATGCGCAGCGCCGTCGGCGTGATCCAGCTTGCCGAGATAAATCTGCAGCGGGGTGTAGGCGATGTGCTCGAACGGCAGCCACGCCAGCACCGTTGAATGCGGCTCCGGGAAAAAACTCATCGGAATCAGCAGGCCGGAAAGCAACTCGATCAGCCAGAATTTTGCGCGAATCAACGCCAGGATCGATTGCAGCGGAATGGCGCAGGTGCCGATCATGAAGTTGATCGCGCCCATGAGAAAGAAACTGCCGAGCACGCTGACCAGGAACAACGCAAAATTCTGCGCGCGAGGACGGGGCCTTGCACCGGAAACACCAGCGCCACCACGATCGCCGTCGGCACGCGTGAGCAGCCCCAGGCGGAACGCCGATTCGCCCATGGCCCGCGAAATCCACATCCACTGCATCGACACGGGCTTGATCAAGTCCATGGCGATCTTGCCTTCGATCACTTCGTACGCCATTTCCTGGTCGATCGTGTTCCAGTAAAACGAGCGGATTATCCAGCCGACGCTCACGTACGTCAGCATCTGCGACAGGTTGTATCCGGCGATGTTTGGCCGGAGCTGTACACCGCGCTCCACATGAAGTAGTACACCGTGACGTTCAGGAAATAAGTGATGATTCCGGTGAAATAGCGCAGCCGGAAAGCCAGCATGTTGACGAAGCCGACGCGGGAAAATTCGGCGTAGGGCACCAGCGCGTCGTAGCCAGCTGCTCATGCCGGAACCTCGATTTGGCGCTTCGCCAGCGTAGATGCGCTTGATGATTTCTTCGATGGGCTCGTCTTCGATCAGCAGGTCGCGAACTTCGACGGCGGCCAGAATCTGGCGGATCAGATCCGATGTCGACACCTTGCATGCGGTCGAAGCGGATGCGATAGGTGAGCTCGTCGACCTGCTCCACTTCGCAGCCGTCGCGCGAGAACGCCGCGAGGCCGGCCGCCTGCGCGCGATCTTTCAGCGCAAATTTGATCTGCTTGGTGCGCAGCAGTTGCTGCTTTCAGCTGGCGCGAGCTGGCCGTCGTAGAGCACTTTTCCGTGGTCGATGATCATGATGCGGCGGCACAGCTCTTCGATGTCGTCGAGGTCGTGCGTGGTCAGCAGTACGGTGGTGTGAAATTCGCGATTGATGGCGCGCAGGAAATGGCGGATCTGGTCTTTGGCGACGACGTCGAGGCCGATGGTCGGCTCGTCGAGAAACAGCAGCGGGGGATTGTGCAGCAGCGCGGCGGCGATGTCGCAGCGCATGCGTTCGCCGAGCGAAAGCTTGCGCACCGGGGTGTGCAGATAGTCGCGGATGTTCAGGATCGCGTCGAAGTGTTCCATGCGCGCGTCGAAATCGCGCTGGGAGACGTCGTAGATCCGCCGCAGCAGCTTGAACGATTCGATGACCGCGATGTCCCACCACAGCTGGGTGCGCTGGCCGAACACCACGCCGATGGTTTTCACGTAGCTGCCGGCGCTGGCGGAAGGGCACGAAGCCGTTGATGCGAATCTCGCCGCTGGTGGGCACCAGAATGCCGGTGAGCATCTTGATGGTGGTGGATTTTCCGGCGCCGTTCGGCCCGATGTAGCCGACCATCTCGCCGCGCTCGATGGAAAAGCTGATGCGGTCGACCGCCGCGACGGTGCGGTATTCGCGGACGAACAGATTCTGAATCGAGCCCCACACGCCTTCGCGCCGCTTGAAACTTCGGAAATGCTTGCTGAGGTCGTGGACGTGGATGAGGGAATCAGCGCTCATGGACGTAGAGAGTTTAGCATCGCACCCGGCGGCGCGCTCTCCGGTGAGGCGAAGAAACGCGATGCGCTGTTAGACGTGGAAGCGCGGGAATGGTAGCGGTAACTTTTGGCGTATGCGCGGGTTGAATCGGGTGGCTGCCCGATGCGGACTAAAGCGTTCGAGGTAGTGCGCGAATTCTGGCGCCAGGCGGCGATTGCGTAGCCAAGGTTTCGAAGGGTCTGCTACAATTTTGCGAATTCGGGAGAAGCCAGCCAGCACACAGTTCGCGGCTTTACATGGCAGAAAACAGCAAACGAAAATGGATTATCGCGATTATTGCGATCGCCCTGGTGATCGTCCTGGCCGTGCTGTTGACGAGACACGGCCACGGGCCACGGGTGCAGGTAGCCGAGGTCACGCGCGAAGACTTGACCTCCGCCATTACCAGCAACGGGAAGGTTGAACCCGTGGCGCCGCTGACGGCGCGCGCGGAGTTCGCGACGTTTGTGACCGACGTGAAGGCGACGGAAGGGCAGGCGGTGCGCCGCGGGCAGATCATCCTGACGCTCGATGACGCGGACATTCGCGCGCAGCTTTCGCAGGCGGAGGCCAACCTGCTCGCGGCGAAAACCGACTTACAGAATGGACGGACCGGCGGACCTCCCGACGAAGTAGCGCAACTGCAGGGCGATCTGGCCAATGCGCAGACGCAGGTGGCGAATCTGGAGCGGGGCCAGCAGGCACTGCAGGGTTTGCTAGCCAAACAAGCCGCGACGCAGGATGAAGTGGCGCAAAATGCCGCCGCGCTGGCTACCGCGCGGGCGAATTTACAGACGCTGCAACAGAAGAAAGCGGCGCTGGGACAACGCAGCACGGTTACGGTGGAAAGCGCGGGGTTGCGGGTGAAACAAGCGCAGGACCAAGTGGCCGCGCTGGAACAAAAAGTGAAATCCGCGGAGGTTATCGCGGCGTCGGACGGTACGCTGTACTCGCTGCCGGTGCGCAAGGGCGATTTCGTGAAGGTCGGCGATATTTTGGCGGAAATGGCCGATCTGCGGCAGGTGCGGGTCCGGGCCTTTGTCGATGAACCCGATCTGGGAGCGCTGGCGGCCAATCAGGTGGTGCAGGTGACCTGGGACGCGATGCCGGGCCGGATGTGGACCGGAAAAATCGAACAAGTTCCGAAGCAAGTGGTGCCGCGCGGCTCGCGCAGCGTAGGTGAAGTGATTTGCTCGATCGACAACGACAAACTGGAACTACTGCCCAACATCAATGTCGCGGTGCGC
This sequence comes from uncultured Acidobacteriota bacterium, assembly GCA_963737765.1. Classification (GTDB taxonomy): domain Bacteria; phylum Acidobacteriota; class Terriglobia; order Acidiferrales; family UBA7541; genus Palsa-295. Next base: position 136,608 of record CAVTTY010000008.1, on the reverse strand, counting down.
ATCCTAGTACATGAACTGCACGGCGTGCTGGTGATCCCGCGGGGCGCGGTGAATCTGGAAAACGGGCAACATTTTGCGTACATGGTGAAAGGCGGAATCGTATCGCGGCGGAACATCACCATCGGAATTGCGAGCGCCGAAAAATACGAGTTGTTGTCGGGATTGAGTGCAGGCGACCAAGTGGTGGTTCGAACGGAAACCGTGCTGCAGGACGGCATGAATGTACGAACAATGGAGGCTAAATGAAGGTCCGGGGGGCATGGGGGGCGAGGGTGCGAACTGGGATTGGGGTGATGGCCAGCGTATTGGTCGCGCCGGTTCTCGCTGGAGGCTCGACCGCAGCGGCGATGGCGCGAACAGCCGTGCCACCGGTTCCCGATGCCAGCGGCACTGATCCAGACCGCGCAGCGCCAATTCAACTCCGGGAATTACTCGGGCGCGATCGGCACGCTGCAGGCGGCGATCAGCCAAAATGCCAACAGCGCGGAAGCGTACTACTGGCTGGGCCGCAGCTATTACGAAATTCGCGATTACGACAACGCGGTGACCGCCGGCGAAAAATCGGTGGCGCTGGACGCGAAAAATTCGGTGTATCACGAATGGCTGGGCCGCATTTATGGCGGGAAAGCGGATCGCGATCGCAGTTTTTCCTACGCGCGAAAAGTAAAAAAGGAATTCGAAACGGCGGTGGAGTTGAATCCTTCCAATGTGGCGGCGCGGCGCGATCTGGAAGAATATTTGATTCAGGCTCCGTGGGTGGTGGGCGGGAACAAGGACGAAGCGGCCAAACAAGTCGAGGCGATTGCGGCCATCGATCCGGTGGAGGGCCATCTGGCGCGCGCGCTCTACGACATTGAAAATTCCAAAAAAATGGATCTGGCCGAGAAGGAATACCGGGAGGTACTGGCCGCCAAACCGGCCAAGATCGATCCGTACTTCGAAGTCATCTCCTTTTTTCAGAAGCAAAACAAGCCGGCCGAGATGCAGACCGCGATTCAGGCCGCGGCGCAAGTGAGTCCGAACGATCCGCGGCTGGAGTATGTTCGGGGCGTGGCGCTGGTGCTGGCGAACAACACTCTCGCCGAGGCGGAAAAGAATCTGAAAGCCTACCTAGCCAGCACGCCGGACCGCAGCGATTGGCCGTCGCACGCCTCGGCGCGCGAATGGCTGGGCCGTTTGTACGAAGCGCAGGGAAAGCGGTCCGAGGCGGGCGAACAATATCGCGCGGCGTTGCAATTAGATCCGGGCAGCAAGGAAGCCAAGACGCGCCTGGAAAATCTGGAGAAGGGCTCGCATTGAGCAAACGACTATGCCGGTAAAGAATCCTCCGGTATCTCCGCAGCAGGCCCCCGCATCCAATTCTTCCGTGAGCACGCTGCTGGGAATCCCGAAAAATACGCCGTTGTTGTGGGGCGAGACCTGGAGTCTGGCGCTGCAGGCGCTGCGCGCGAATAAAGTGCGCGCCATGCTCACCATGCTGGGCGTAATTATCGGCAGCGCCTGCATCGTGCTGGTGGTGACCGTGGCGCTGGCCGGGCGGGTCTACATTACGAGCCTGATCGAAGGCGTAGGTTCGAATTTGATTTACGGTGAGCTGGTGCACACCGGCGACAACCAACACGCGGCGCTGGCAGACCAGATCACCATGGCGGATATGGAGGCGGCCAGAAAACAGTTGCCGAATGTAGCGGAGGTCGCCGGAACTCACGATCTGGCTATGACCGTGGTCGTGAACGGCGTAACCAAGCCGGTGAAGCTGGTGGGCGTCACCGAAGGCTTTCAGGAAATTCGCAGATTGCTGGTGCTGCAGGGCCGGTATTTCGATCAGGACGACATGATCACGCGCAGCAAAGTGTGCCTGCTGACAGAAAATCTGGCGAAGTTGGCGTTTCCCAACGAGAACCCGATCGGAAAAGAAATGCAGCTGGGCGATCTGCACTTCACGGTGATCGGCGTGTTCCGGGAGAGAACGGCGACGTTTGGACTGACGGAAATTTCGGAAAATTCCTTGATCGTGCCGATCGGGCTGATTCAATACTACACGGGGGAAGATTACTTGCGGACTTTCTACGTGCAGGCCACGAGCGCGGAAGACGTGCCGGGATTGACCGCACAAGTTACGGAGCTTTTGAGAAGCCGGCATCGCCCGGGCGCGGAATATCAGATTCAGAATCTGAGTTCGCTGCTGGATGCGTCGAAGAAAATTTCGCTGGCGCTGACCGTGCTGCTGATCGTGGTGGCGATGATCGCGCTGACCATCAGCGGCATCGGGATCATGAATATCATGCTGGTGACGGTGACCGAGCGCACCCGCGAGATCGGCATTCGCAAAGCCATCGGCGCGCCGCGCAACGCGATTCTGTATCAATTTCTGATGGAAGCGCTTCTGATCAGCGGCACCGGCGCGCTGGTCGGAATCGCGATCGCGCGTGGCGATTCCGGTCATTTTGAATTTTGTGCTCCGGCTGGTTCCGGCGGCGGCGGGCATACACATTCCGGTTTCGGGGATCTCGGTGGTGCTGGCGTTTTTGGTATCCTGTTCGACGGGATTGCTGTTTGGTTATTTGCCGGCGAATCGCGCGGCGAAACTGCATCCTACGGAATCGCTGCGTTATGAATAAAATCAAAGTGAATCAATTGTTGAGCGGGCTGCGGTTCGCGGCCGCGGCCATGGTGCTGATTGCGGCGGGCGGCTCGGCGCGGGCCCAAACTGCTCCGGCGCGCAGACCGCGGACGATGGCAAGCTGACCATGCGCCAAGCGGTCGCGCTGGCGCTGCAGAACAGCCGCGACCTGGCGCTGGCGCGCGTGCAGTACACCGTGCGCTGAATCAAACCGGCGTCTGGACCGCGCCGCGTTTCTGCCCAATCTCTATACCGGTTCGGGCGCCGCCTACACCTACGGTTTTCCGTCCTTCGGGCGGGTCGCCTCCGGCAGTATTTCAGATGAACTACGATCAGGCCATTTTCAATCCGGCGCTGAAGGCGCAGCAGCAAGCCGCGGAAGAGCACGCCAAAACGATGAAGCTGGAAATCGATCGCATGCGAGACGACGTGATCGTGCGCACCGCTTCGGCCTATCTGGAACTCGCCAAGGTGCGCCACTCGCTGGAACTGCTGCGCGGGGAACAAGTCAGCGCGGAGAAAATTTTGGCGGTCACGCGCGAGCGCGTGCAGGCCAATCAGGAACTCTCCATCGAAGTGACGCGCAGCGAACTGACCGCGGCGCGCGTCCAAGAGCGCATCATCAAGCTCGAAGGCCGCGACGAGGCGCTGACCCAGCAGCTGCGCGAATATCACCGGGCTGCCGGATGGCGCAAGCGATCGAAGTGGAACCGGAGGATCCTGGCTTTCGAGACCGATATGCAGGATAGCGCAGCTTGCTGGATCTGGGGATGCACAGCGACCGCGACATCCAGGAAGCGGAAAATGACCGCCTGGCGCGGCAGCACATTCTGCGCGGGGCGAAGCTTGGTTATTTGCCGACGCTCAGCGTGCTGGGCCAGTATTCAGCGTCCTCAGCAAATTCAATAACTATGACGATTTCTACAAGAAGTTCGAGCGGAACAACGTGCAGCGTCGGCGTGCAGATTGACCATTCCGATATTCTCGGCGAAGACGCGCGCGAACGTCGCGCTGGCGAAAAGCGAGCTGAAGCGCTTCGGAGCTGACGCTGGGAAACAAGCGGCAGCAAGTGCGACTCGACGTGCTGCAGAAACAGCGCAACGTGCGCGAGCTGGACGCGACCCGCGAAGTGGCGCGACTGGACCTGAAGCTGGCGCAGGAATCGTTGCAATTGCTGCAGGCCAAATTCGATCAGGGCCGGGCGAATCTGCGCGACATCGAAGAACGCGCGGCTGGACGAAAACGACAAATGGGTCGCGTTTCTGGATGCCGATTTCGCGCGGCAGCAGGGCCAATTGACGCTGCTGCAGGCCACGGGGCAGCTCGCCAAGGTGTTCCAGTAGCAACGCGGAGGCCCAAAAGCATGGCTTGGGCTGAATACGCGAAATCGAGTAAAATTGAAGCTTGGTAAGTGTGTGTTTCCACTACGTTATTTCTGGAAGTTCTGAGGGGGAATCGTTAAATGGCGTCTGTAATGAAGACTTTGTTTTTAAATCCGCCGAGCTTTGAGAAGTTTGACGGCGGAGCCGGCTCCCGCTGGCCCGCAACCCGCGAGATCGAGTCCTACTGGTATCCGGTCTGGCTGTCCTATCCCGCCGGGATGCTGCGAAGGCAGCCGGCTGCTGGATGCGCCTCCGCAGCACATCACCCCCGCGGAAGTGATTCACATCGCGCAGGATTATGAATTCGTGGTGCTGTTCACCTCGACCGTCGGCTTCTACAGCGACCTGAAAATGGCGCGCGGCCATGAAGGAAAAGAAGCCCGGCATCAAGATCGCTTCGTCGGGCCGCAAGTGCAGATCAAGCCGGCGGAAAGCCTGCTGGCCAGCCCGGACATCGATTTCGTGGTGCGCGGCGAGTTCGATCATCTCGGTCGTGGAATACGCGCAGGGCAAGCCGCTCTCTGAGATTCTGAGCGTGCAGCTACATCAAGGACGGGAAAGTCGTGCACAACCCGCCGCGCCCGATGCTGCAGACCGCGGAGCTGGACGCGCTGCCGTTCGCGACCGACGTTTACCAGAAGCATCTGACCATCGAAAATTACAATGTGCCGTTTCTGCTGAACCCGTTACGTTTCGTTCTACACCGCGCGCGGATGTCCGGCGCTTTGCACTTTCTGCCTGTGGCCGCAGACGCTTTCCGGCCACGCCTGGCGCGTGCGTTCGGTGGAAAGCGTCGCCCGCGAATTCAAGCAGGCGCACAAGATGTTCCCGCAGGCCAAGGAATTTTTCTTCGACGACGATACCTTCAACATCCGCAAGGATCGCGTCATCGCGCTTTGCAAGGAATTCAAGCCGGTGGGCTTCCAGTGGTCCTGCACCGCTCGCGTGCATAGCGACTACGAAACCCTGAAGGCGATGGCCGATGGCGGCGCCGTTTGCTGATCGTCGGCTTCGAATCGGGCGACCCGCAAATTCTGAAAAACATCAAGAAGGGCGCGACGGTCGAGATGGGCCGCACCTTCGTGCAGAACTGCAAGAAAGTCGGCATTCGCGTGCATGGCGATTTCATCATCGGCCTGCCCGGCGAGACCAAAGAAACCATCGAGAAGACCATCGATTACGCCAAGGAACTCGACTGCGAGACGATTCAGGTTTCCATGGCTCACGCCTATCCCGGCACCGCGCTCTACGATCAGGGCATGAAGGAAGGTTTCCTGGCCGGCGAAGCGATCACCGACGATCTGGGCCACCAGCTGCCGCACCTTGCAGTATCCCGGCCTTTCGCGCGAATACATGGTCGAATCCGTGAATCGCTTCTACGACGAATACTATTTCCGCCCGCGCGTCGCGTGGCGCATCGTCCGCGAAGCCCTGTGGGATTCGCACGAACGCAAGCGCCTGTTCCACGAAGCGGTTGCGATTTCATGAAGCTGCGTCACGATCGCATCAAGGTCGCCAAGAAAGGCGTGCAGAAGAAAGCCATGGTCCAAGTGCAAGTTCCGACGCACGCAGGCGCCGGCGAATCGCAAGGCGCATGAAGTCGTCGGCAAGGCCTGCACCTAAAGACCTTCGTCTTTCTGCTGTTGATGGTTACGTTTCGGCCCGCTGGGCGACGTATTTCTGGGAAAAGGAATGCGCCGCCTGGAAACGGCGGGCATGAAAAGTCCCGCCGATCTATTTCATTTCTTCCTGCGAGCGTTCAGTTCCGAAACGGTGTGGATTGGGATTCTTTTGCTGGCGACTTTTTTTGCGGCTACACCCTGGTGCTTTCCTGGGCGGATTTCAGCTTCGTTCAGCCGGCTTCTTCGTTGTCCTATGCCATCGTGGCTTTGCTCGGACATTATTTTCTGAGCGAGTTTGTAAGCCCAACTCGCTGGATCGGCATCGTGATTATCTGTGCCGGAGTTTTGGTCGTCGGAACCACTCCGCCGCGCACTACGGAGCGCGTCTGATGGATTTCGTCGCGGTGCACGCGGTGGCTGGGGCCCAAGGTTAGCGGTTCGATGGCCGCGGCGGCGATTCGCTACGCGTTGTTTGCGCTGGGCTTCGCGCCGCTCGCTTATTACCTGGTTTCGATTTTCGCCGCAGGCCGATTCTTCGGGCGGCGCAAAGATTTACCCCCTGCGTCTGCTTCCTTTGCTCCTCCGGTAAGCATGCTGAAACCAATTTACGGACTGGACCGCGACACCTACGAGAATTACGCGAGTTTCTGCGTGCAGGATTATCCCGAGTACGAGATTTTATTTTGCGTCAGCGACGAGCCCGATCCCGCGATTCCAGTCATCCGCAAAACTCATTCAGCGATTTTCCGGACCGCGGGATTCGAGCTGCTGATTGGCTCGGAGCCGCTGGGCGTCAGCGACAAAGTGAACAAGCTTTGCCGCATGGCGCGCGAAGCGAAACACGAAATTCTCATCGTCAGCGACAGCGACGTACGCGTGGATGCCGATTATCTGCGCGCCGTCGCCGCGCCATTTCAGGAGGCGAAAGTGGGAGGCGTCACCTGCCTGTATCGCGGGCTGACCGATGGCTCGCTCGCCGCGGATCTGGAAGCCATCGGCAACAGCACGGATTTCGCCGCGGGCGTGCTGGTGGCGTGGCTGTTCAGCGCAGTGAATTTCATGCTCGGCGCCACGATGGCCACTGCGGAAAGCGGTGCTCGCCGAAATCGGCGGCTTCGAATCCATGGTGGACTATTTTTCCGACGACTACGAGCTGGGCAACCGCATCGCGGCGAAAGGGCACCGGGTCGAGCGTTAATTCCGCATCCGGTCTCGATCGTGTATCCGCGTCAGACCCTGCCGACGCGTTTCGCCATCAGCTGCGCTGGAATTTCAGCATTCGATTTTCGCGCCCGGCCGGGCATTTGGGACTGATTTTCACGCAAGGCCTGCCGCTCGCGATTCTGGCCGCGATTTTCGCTCCGTCGCTGGGCTGGGCGGTGGCGGTGTTGGCCGCATATATTATTTTGCGCAGAGTCTCGGCCTGGAACATCGGCGTGGACGGCATGAAAGACGCGAATCTGCGGAACAAGATGGAACTGCTTGCCGCTTCGCGATGCTTTTGCCTTCGTGGTTTGGGTGGCGAGTTTTTTCCCCCGGCAAGTTCTCTGGCGCGGAAAGCGAATTTCAGGTGCGCGACAAGCGATTGGTGGCGGCGCGGAACCGGCAAGCCTAACCCGACTACGGCTTACTCTCGCTTCGGCAAATGCTTATAGACCTCGTTCGGCTGCCGTGAATTCTCTTTCCAATTCTTTCGATGTTAAATTCGTTCGCAGGTGTTCCACCGCCTGCGTCAGCCGGTCGAGCGCGCGGGAAATGTTTTCCGGAATTGGTGTGCGCAATGTCGCGCCACAGGCCGTAGGGGCTGCCGGCCAGGCGCAACATGTCGCGTAAGCCCGGGCCCGGCCAGCGCAAGCGGTAAACCGGTCTCGTCCGTCTCATCGCGAACCACGCTGCGCCAGCGCGACCGCTAGCAATTGCGGCAAATGCGACGCGACGCCTACCGCCCAATCATGCGTTTCCGCGTCGCACCAAACCGGCGCCGCCCCGATGCGCAAGGAGAATGGCGGCGAAGGCGGCGATGCGCGGGTCGGAGTCGCTTTCGTTCGCGATCAACGCATACCGCGAACCCCGAAACAGGTTCGTCGCCGGCGTTCTCGATGCCGGAAATTTCTTTTCCGGCGATGGGATGCGCACCGAGAAAGCGCGCACCGCGAGTGAAATGCTTGGCGCCGCTCGCGGCAAATCACCACTTTGGTGCTTCCCGCGTCGGTGACCAGCGCTTCCGGTTTGGCGACGCACGGCAACTGCCGGCAGCGACATCCAGAATCGTCCGGCAATCGGCAGCGCCACGTAAACCAGATCCGCATCACGCACGGCGCTGGTCACATCGCTCGCAATCTCCTGCACTGCGCCACGCGCCAAGGCGCGCCTGCGGCCACCTCCGCCCGATCGAATCCGATGAGGGTGACATCGGGAAAATGTTTTCGCAGGGCGAGGGCGAACGAACCGCCGATCAAGCCAGTGCCGATGATAGCTACGCGCGAGAAGGGAACTGGGATTTTTGGGGAAGGCACGCGTCTAGTCTAATGCAAATCGCGCGAAATTCGTCAGGCTCCGCGGCCGAGCGACCTGCGCGCGTCGCGCCCGGTTCCAGCCGGCTTCGACGATTTCCACTTCGGAGACGTCCTCGAGCTTGTCCAGCTGCCGAACCAGCGTGTGTCCGGCGCGTTCGGCCTGCACGGTCATCTGCACGTCCAGGAACGGCCGTCCGGAGAAGCGTCGGCTGACAACGTGCAGCTAAATCGAAACCGGCGGCGGCGCGTAACGCCCAGCATGCGCACCAGCGCGCCTTCGGACTGTCTTCACGCGCATGCTGCAATTTCAACGTGTTCACAGCGCGACCTCGTCCATCATTTCCGAATTTGATTTGCCCGGCCCGACGATCGGCCAGACATTCGCTTCCTGATGAATGATCACGTGCGCCAGCACCGGACCGCGGGCCGCGAGCAGCTGATCGATGGCGGCGTCCACTTCCTGGCGGCGATCCACGCGGAAGGAGGTCAAGCCCATGGACTGCGCGACCAAGGCGAAATCGGGGTTGTCAGAGAGATCCACTTCGCTGTAGCGGCGATCGTGGAACAATTCCTGCCACTGGCGCACCATGCCCAGCGCGGAGTTATCGAACAGCACAACTTTCACCGGCAATTCGTAGCGGCGCAGGGTGGCGAATTCCTGCAGGTTCATCATGATCGAGCCGTCGCCGGAAACGTTGATCACCGTGGCGTCGGGGAAGGCGAATTGTGCGCCAATGGCCGCCGGCAAACCGAAGCCCATGGTGCCGAGCCCGCCGCTGGTGAGGTGCTGCGCGGGATTGGTGAAATGGAAATGCTGCGCGACCCACATCTGGTGCTGGCCCACGTCGCAGGCCACGATGCAGTTTTCTCCAGCGCGTTCGGACAAGCGCCGCAGAAAATCCGGGGCGTAAACCTGGGAACCGGGCGCGTCGTAATCCCATTCGGTGGCTTCTTTCATGGCGAGGCATTTGCGCCGCCACGGTTCGATATCGAGCGTGCAGGTGAGCGCTTGCAGGCTGTCGCGCAGATTGCCCGCCACCGGCGCTTCGGCGTGGCGCAGCTTGCCCGATTTCCGCGGCGTCCACATCCAGGTGAATCACTTTGGCATGCGGCGCAAAACCGTTCAGGCGGCCGGTGGCGCGATCGTCAAAGCGCGCGCCGATGCAAATCAGCAAATCGCTTTCCTGCACGGCGTGATTCGCAGCCTTCATGCCGTGCATGCCCATCATGCCCAGCGCGAGTTGATGCTTGGTGGAAATCGCGCCGAGGCCTTTTAGCGTGGCCACGAACGGAATACCGGTGCTTTCGATGAAGGTCCGTAGTTCGTTTAGCGCGTTGGCCATGCCCACGCCGCCGCCCACATAGGCCATCGGGCGTTCGCTCTGGCAGCAGCAATTCCAGCGCGTGCGCAATCGATTCCTGGCTTGGCGCAGGCGTCACTTCGCTCTTTCCGTCTGGCGTCGAATTCGTATCCCGCGACGGTATTGGCGATGTCTTTCGGCAGATCGATCAGCACTGGACCCGGCCGGCCCGAGCGCGCGATGCGAAACGCTTCATGCACGATTTCGCGGCAATTCGGCAGCGGTGCGGACTAAAAAGCTGTGCTTCACTACCGGCAAGGTGATGCCGAAAATATCGACTTCCTGAAATGCGTCGGTCCCCATCAAATTCGTCGCGACTTGTCCGGTAATCGCGACGACCGGAACGGAATCCATGTAGGCGTTGGCAATTCCGGTGACGAGATTGGTCGCACCGGGGCCGGAGGTGGCCATGCAGACGCCGACTTTTCCGGAGGCCCGCGCGTAACCATCCGCGGCGAGGGCTGCGGCTTGTTCGTGGCGCACCAGAATGTGGCGAATCTTCGAATCGATCAGCGCGTCGTAGACCGGCATGATGGCACCGCCGGGATAGCCGAAAATGACCTCCACGCCTTCGCGCTCGAGCGCCTTGACCAGGAATTGTGCGCCTTTCATTTCGCACCTCGGGCGGCGGTCGGCTTCGGGTTTCAGCCAGGACATCTGCGCGCGCAATTCCTCGCCGACTTTCTCGATGGGGTGATTACGGTCCTTATCCAGCAGCTTGGAATATTGCGGGCGGCCGGCCTGGTTCTCGAGAATCCATTCCTTGGCGAAAGCGCCAGACTGAATTTCCTCCAGAATCTTTTTCATGCTTTCGCGGACGTGGGCGTCGACCACGCGCGGGCCGCGGGTGATGTCGCCGTATTTGGCGGTTTCGCTGATGAATTGATGCATCTTGGCGATCCCGCCTTCGTAGATCAGGTCGACGATCAATTTCAATTCGTGGAGACATTCGAAGTAGGCGGCTTCGGGTTGGTAGCCGGCGTTGACCAGCGTTTCCCAGCCCGCTTGAATCAATTCGCGCGCGCCACCACAGAGCACGGCTTGCTCGCCGAAGAGGTCAGTTTCGGTTTCTTCTTTGAAGGTGGTCTGAATCACGCCGGCGCGGGTGCCGCCAATGGCATGGGCGTAGGCCAGCGTGCGATCGAAGGCGTGGCCGGAAGCATCCTGATGAATTGCGAGCAAGCACGGAACGCCGCGGCCGTCTTCGTAGGTGCGGCGAACCAGATTGCCGGGACCTTTGGGCGCGACCATGGTGACGTCGACCGTTTTCGGCGGGGTGATTTGACCGTAGTGAATGTTGAAGCCGTGCGAAAAAAGAATCATCGCGCCGTCTTTCAGATTCGGCAGCGACTTCATTCACGTACAACGAGGGCTGCGCCATGTCCGGCGCCAGCATGACGATCACGTCCGCGCCTTCGGCGGCTTCGGAGGGGCCGACCAGCGCCCAGCCGTCTTGCTCGGCCTGTTTCCATGAGGGTCCGCCGCGGCGCAGGCCGACGACGGTATTGATTTTGCTGTCGCGCAAATTGAGTGCGTGCGCGCGGCCCTGGCTGCCATAGCCGAGCACGGCGATGCGCTTGCCTTCCAGCGCGCGGGGATTCGTATCGCTGCCCAGAACATTTTCGCCATCTTGTTTCTCCTTTTTGGTCGCCGCGCTAACGGCAAAATCGTTCAGTCATGATTTCTACGCGGCGCTGGTGACTGCGCCTTGCGATGCCGGAGGACACCAGCTTCGCGTACTTCGCCATCACGCCGGTTTTGTAATGCGGCGCCGGCGGTTTCCACTCGTGCGCGCCGGCTCTTCGACGTCGCGCCTGCACATCCAGCCGCCGCGCGTTTACGTCGAGCGTGATGATGTCGCCGTCGCGCAGCAGCGCGATCGGCCCGCCATTGGCCGCTTCCGGCGCCACATGGCCGACCATCAAGCCGTGCGTCGCGCCGCTGAAACGGCCGTCGGTGATCAGAGCGATGGAGGCGTCGATTCCCTGGCCGACCAGCGCTCCGGTCACCGCGAGCATTTCGCGCATACCCGGCCCGCCCTTCGGCCCTTCGTAGCGAATCACGACTACGTCGCCGGACTTGATCTCGCGTCTCTGCACCGCGGCGAAGCAGGCTTCTTCGGAATCGAAAACGCGCGCCGGGCCGGTATGCAGCACGCGTTCGTGGCCGGAAAGCTTCACGACGCACCCTTCCGGCGCGATCGAACCGTGCAGAATCGCCAGGCCGCCGTCGGGTTTCAGGGGCGCAGCCAGCGGACGCATCACTTGCTGGCCAGCTGTTTCCGCGCCTCGCTGATTTCTTCGAACAGCTTTCGCCCGGAGGCGGTGATCCCATCGTGCAGCAGCCCCGCCTGCTGCAGGCGCTGGCCGAGCACGCGCATGCCGCCGGCGCTGATACATATCCGGCGCAGTAAAACGCCCGCCGGGTTTCAGGTCCGCCAGAATCGGCGTCTTCGCGGAAATTTCATCGAAATCCTTCAGCGTCGAGCGGCACGCCCGCATCGCGAGCAATGGCCAGCAGATGCAGCACGGCGTTGGTCGAGCCGCCGGTCGCGGCGACCGAAGCGATCGCGTTATGCAGCGATTCGCGGCGTGATGATCTGGCTCGGGGCGAATATCGTCTTTCAGCAGCTGCATCACGAGCTTGCCGCAATCGAACGCGGCCTTTTCCTTGCGCGGATCGGTGGCCGGAACTTCGTTCGCGCCCATCGGCGAAATTCCCAGAAACGTGATCGCGGTGGCCATGGTGTTCGCGGTGAATTGACCGCCGCACGCGCCGGCACCCGGGCAAGCGCGATCTTCGAGTTCGCCCAGCTGCTTCTCGGTCATTTTGCCGGCGGCGCAGGCGCCCACCGCTTCGAACACGTCCATGAATGGTTACGTCGCGGCCTTCAAATGTGCCGGCCTGAATCGAGCCGCCGTAGAGCGAAAGGGAAGGGATGTTCAGCCGCGCCAGAGCCATCACCGTGCCGGGAATCGTCTTGTCGCAGCCGCAGATCGCGACCACCGCGTCGAAGGCATGCGCGCGCACAAAAAGTTCGATGGAATCGGCGATCACTTCGCGCGAAATCAGCGAGGCTTTCATGCCTTCGGTGCCCATGGTGATGCCGTCGGAAATTGTGATCGTGTCGAATTCGATGGGCGTGCCGCCCGCGGCGCGAATGCCGGCCTTCACGTGCTCGGCCAGTTTGCCGCAGATGAAAATTGCAGGGCGTCACTTCGGTCCAGGTGTTGGCGACGGCCACCAGCGGGCGCGCCGAGATCGGCGTCGGTGAGGCCGGTGGCCTTCAGCATGGCGCGGGCCGGAGCGCGCGAAACCCCTTCTTGATGGCGTCGCTTTGCATTTCGAGTTCTCCTTGGTCAGTAAGCGGTCTGGAGGCACTATAAGTCCAATTTGTAATTCTTGAAGAAACTATAAACGAAGCTTATCACTCGCGATTTCGTCGTGGCACTTGACGCCCGCGTTGGAGCTTTCGTATAGTGGGCTTCTCGGGCATAGAAGTTGCGCCCGGGAACCGAGACCCGCTTGAACCAAAAGTTTTATTACCGTTTCGCTTTTACTTACCGCTTCTTCTATACGGGGAAGCGGGCCGGCGAGACGTGCGCGGGAGTAGCACCAAAGCATAGCTAAAAACCGCAAAAGTCTTCTTAAGCCGGCCGCGAACTCGAAAGAGTACGCGGCCTTTTTTGTTTTTGGGTGGTTGGCGAGTACCGGGAGGAGTTGGATGAGCGCCATGAAAATCGGGGACTGGCGGGCCAAAATCGACGCCATCGATACCACGCTGCTGCACTTGCTGAACGTGCGGGCGGGCTTTGCGCTGGAGGTCGGGCGGCTCAAAGGCGAGAGCGGCCTGGCGCTGCGGGTGCCGGGGCGCGAGCATGAAATTCTGGAGCGGATGACGCAGCTCAATCCCGGGCCGCTCGATACCGCCGCGGTGGAAACGATTTACCAGCGGATTCTGGATGAATCGATTCGCATCCAGGTGCAGCACGGACTGGGCAGCGCGGAGATCGTCGCGCCGGTAGCGCCGGTCGCGCGGAAAAGCGCACAGCCGAAGCCGCGCAAGGTGGTGTCGGCATGAAGGTGAAACCGGCGGCGCGCATTGCGTTTCAAGGGGAACGGGGAGCGTTCAGCGAAGAAGCCGCGCTGAAACTGCTGGGGCCGGAAATCATGCTGGTGCCGCGCGGCACGTTCGACGCGACTTTCTCGGCGATCCAGGATGGGTCGGCGGATTATGTGCTCGCGCCGATGGAGAACAGCCTGGCCGGGTCGGTGCACCGTTCGTTCGATCTGCTGGTGGAAAGCGGGCTGCACATTATCGGGGAAGTGGTGATTCCGATTGTGCACAACCTGATTGGCGTGCCAGGCGCGAAATTCGCGGAACTGACGTCGGTGGAATCGCATCCCGTCGCGCTGGCGCAGTGCGAGCAGTTTTTCATCGCAAACCCACAGCTGAAACGAATCGTCACCGAAGATACGGCGGGCAGCGTGCGCGAAATCATGCGCGCGGGAGATGCTACGACGCGCGGCCATCGCCAGCGCGCGCGCCGCGGAATTGTACGGCGCCGCGATTTTGCAGGAGCACCTGGAAGACGACCGCGAAAATTACACGCGATTTTTTCTGCTGGCGGCGTCCAGCTGAAATATCCGGCCGACGCCGACAAGATCTCGCTGGTCTTTCAGCTGCCACACGCAGCCGGTGCGCTACAGCAAGCGCTCGCGCCGTTTGCGCGGCGCAACCTGAATCTGATGAAAATTGAAAGCCGGCCGATGCGCGGCAGGCCGTGGGAGTACCGATTTTATCTCGATCTGCAGGCTTCGGCCGGTAGCGCAGCAACTATCGCGGCGCTGGAGCAGCTGAAGGATTTCGCGGTCGATCTGCACGTTCTGGGTTCTTACAAATCAGCAGAAACACCAGCGAGCAGTTCGGTGAAAAAAGAAATTCATACGGCGGGGGGCGCCTAATGCTCATCAAGATGGCAGCAAACGCAACGAAGGATCAGATCGAACACGTGGTGGAACGCATTCGGGAGTGCGGCTTTCAGCCGCATCTCAGCGAAGGGGAGGAGCGCACCGTGATTGGAGTCGTGGGCAAAAGCGACAGCGCGCGGCGCAGCGAAGTGGAAGCGCTGCGAGCCACGCCCGGCGTGGATGAAATTATTCCGATCGCGAATCCGTTCAAGCTGGCTTCGCGCACCATGCGTCCGGAAGGCTCGATCATCGATCTGGGCAAAGGCGTGACCATCGGCGGCACGCAGGTGATCGTGGGCGCTGGGCCGTGCGCCGTAGAATCCGCGCCGCAGATTCTGGAAGTTGCGGGGCGCGTCGCGGCGGCCGGGGCGAAATTGTTGCGCGGCGGCGCGTTCAAGCCGCGCTCGTCACCGTACTCCTTTCAGGGCTTGGGTGAAGAGGGCCTGAAAATGATGCGCGCGGCGGCCGATCAGCATGGGTTGCTGGTGGTGAGCGAAGTGATGGACCCATCGCAGGTTGAGCTGATGGTGCGTTACGTGGATGTGCTGCAAGTGGGCGCGCGCAACATGCAGAATTACTACTTGCTGCGCGCGCTGGGCGAAATTCAAAAGCCCGTGCTGCTGAAGCGCGGAATGTCCGCGACGATTGAAGAGCTGTTGCTCAGCGCGGAATACATCATGTCCGGCGGAAACTACAACGTGATTCTGTGCGAGCGCGGCATCCGCACGTTCGATACGTACATGCGCAATACCATGGATATCGCCGCGATACCGGTGATCAAGCAGCTTTCGCATTTGCCGGTGATGGCCGACCCGTCGCACGGCACCGGCCGCCGCGACAAAGTGGCAGCGATGGCCCGCGCAGCGGTGGCCGCCGGCGCGGATGGCTTGCTGATCGAAGTCCACGAAAACCCGGAACGCGCGCTGAGCGATGGCGCGCAGAGCCTGTACCCGGATCAATTCGATGAGCTGATGGACGAAGTGCGCATGATCGCGCCGGCGGTGGGCCGCAAAATCGCGGGGAAGAGCGTGTATCAGCACGCTAACAGCGTTTCGATTTAGATTGCGAAATATACGAATATACGTATATTGGTATATAAGAAAGAATGCTCAAGCCGGTCATATGGCTGGGAACGACGCTCAGGGATCTGCGCTCTTTTCCGGAGCCAGTGAGGCTAGATATCGGATACGCGCTCTTCGCAGCACAGCGTGGCGAGATTGACCCAAGAGCAAAACCGCTGAAAGGATTTGGGGGCGCGAGCGTCATCGAGATTGTAGCCTCGCACCACGGCAATGCCTGGAGCGCGGTTTATACCGTCCGATTCCGCGACGCCATTTATGTTCTGCACGCCTTTCAGAAGAAGTCGACTAAGGGCATTGCCACTCCCGCAAGAGAGCTCGAACGGATAAAACAGCGGCTGCTTGAAGCCGAACGAGATCATCAAGAAGGGGGCAAGTAATATGAAAACCAAAACGAAGGGAACACGTAATGCATCCCGAGGGGCCGAACCGAGCGCAAATATCTTTGTAGATCTGGGCCTTCCTAATCCCGAACAAGAGCTGCTCAAGGCGCAACTCACCCTCCAGATATATTCGTTGCTCAAAGAGAGCGGTATGACCCAGGTCGAACTCGCAAAAATTCTCGGAGTGCAACAACCTCAGATCTCGCTGCTGATGCGCAATCGTGCCGGAAACTTCTCAGTGGGACGGCTGATGGAATTCCTCACGGCCCTGCGCCAGGACGTTGAAATTACCGTCCGCCCCACAAGCAAGCATCATGGCGCTGTTTCCGTAGTCTCTGCGGCCAGTTCAGCTGTTTAGTTTTTGTGGGTCGGTGCGTGCGCGGAATCGATTCGCGGATGGTCCCGGACTAGGCTTTTTGCAGCATGACTTCGGTGGATTTGATGATGGCGGCGACGGTGTCGCCGACTTTTAGGTTCATCTCTTCGACGCTGCGGCGGGTGATGACGCTTTCCACCATGTGGGTGCCCACCTCAATCACCACGTGGGCCATGATGTCTCCAACCTGAAGTTCAGTGATTTTGCCGATCAGATGATTGCGGGCGGATATTCTCATGCGCAAAATTGTAGCGAATTGCCGCCTTGCTGTCGAGCAAAGCGCGAATAACGCGCCCGGCGTTGGCGAGCAGAGCTATTTGCGGTGGTAAGGGGACGTTCTAACGCGGCCATAACTCCGCGTGAGCCGCATCGACCACGCCCGGTCCCGAAAACGAGTCGAAGAAATCGCGAGCGTCGGCATCGTCGCCGGCAAATTTCTGCCGCCAAGCCGGCATATCGATCGTCTTTTCCACGAATTTTCGCAGTTCTTCCAGGTGCCGTTTGGCTCCGGCTCCGTTGCCCAAAATGTATTGATCGATGGCGCCAACCACCGCGCTCAGGAAATCGATTTCCATTTGGACGTACTCCTTGCCGTGGAGCACGTCGCCATGGCCCGGAACGAGAATATCGGCATCGATCGCCTTTAATTTCTCGAGAGTCGTAATTTGCTCCGCCGGGAAGCCGCCGCCCAGGTAGGGCACGGGATGATCTACCAAATCGCCAGTGGCTAGAATTTTGTCCTTAGGCAGATAAGCCACCGCGTCTCCGCTGGTGTTGCCGCGGCCCAGGAATTTCAGCTCCACGGTGCGCCCGCCGAGGTCGAGATCCAATTCGTGTTCGAAGGTCAGGTCCGGATAATGGGGCTTCAAGTTTTGAAATTCCTTCCAGACCGCCGCGCTTCCGGCGATCGCTGTTTTCAGGTCCGCCTGGCCCAGCTCGCTGAGCGGCTGGCCGGCCGCATCCTTCCCGGTATCGTACTGCTGCTGGTAGGCCGCGATTCCTTTCCGGTAGTCCGTCAGTTCAGCCGGCTCGCGCAAAGCCATCATCTTTGCGGTTTGGGCCTGAGACACGATGGTCACTCCCGGAAATGCTTCGGCATAGGCGGCGTTTCCATAGTTGTGATCCATGTGCCAGTGCGTGTTGAAAACGTAGCGGACCGGGAGATTGGTCCACTGCTTGATTTGCGCGATGTCCTCGCGCGCGGCGGACGGCAGATAGCACGAATCGATCACCAGGACGCTGTCGTTTCCGATCACCACGGTGGTGTTGCCCTGAGGAAATGTGTCCGGCGCGTCTTTATGCCGGATAACGTAAACGCCGTCCGCGAGCTTGGTGACCGTGCGCTGTACGGTGTTCACTGAGTCAGCCGAGGGGGACGCGTGTGCGGCAACCGGCAGCAGCATGAAAACGACGAGCAACGCCGCGAAAAGTGCGGAAGTTTGTGAGCGACAGATGGACGAAATAGCGACCCTGGGCATGGGCGGACTCCAATAGGTTGGAATTGAGGCGAATTTCGAAACGACAAAAAGGTTCGTGCGATTCTGACTGTGCGGTTCGACGGCTACAGGAGGCAAAGGTGAGCGGCAAGATACGGAAGAGCGCCGGTGGTTAACCGGGCACGGAACATCCGCACCCGGCTCCTAAACTATGCGTTTGTTTTTGCGGTGGTGGCCGGTGCGCAGAATTGCTGGAAGGCGCGGGTCAGATCTTCGGCGATGGCGCGGGCGTCGCGCGATTCGATCTGGTGGCGCTCCATCATGAATTGCATTTTGCCGTCGCGCAGCAGCGCGATGGAGGGGGAAGATGGCGCGTAGCCGGTGAAGTAGCTGCGGGCTTGCGCGGTGGCGTCGGGATCCTGGCCGGCGAAAACCGTGGTCAGCATTTCCGGCTTGGGGCCCTGGCGCAGAGCCGCAGCGATGGCCGGACGCGCCTTGCCCGCGGCGCATCCGCAGACGGAATTGACCACGACCAGCACGGTGCCTTTTTCGTTCTTCAGCACGTCGTCCACCTGGGCCGGCGTGCGCATTTCGCGAAACCCGATGTTGGTCAGCTCATCCCGGAACGGTCGAACCATTTCTTCAGGAAACATGGTGCTCCTCTACAGATTGCCTTTTTGGATTTTCAAGTTCAGCCGCGTCCGGCGATTCTGAACGGCGTCTAAAAAATAAACTCTAGACCTCAATTATAACGCACTGGCTCGGGGCGCGCTCACTGAATGATTTTTTGGTTTTGGAGCTCTTCGATCAGGATTTTCACCAGGGCGTCCACGCCCTTGGTTGGCGTGCGCGGATTGACGATGTCGCTGGTGCCGGTCCAGATCAGTTCGCCCTCGGGCGTGGCCGTGGAATAGAAATTCGTTTCGACCTGGGCGACTTTGTCCACTTGCAGATAGTCGGGCGCATAAACCACGGGATAGACTTCGGCGTAATAGCCGTAAAAGGTACCGTAGTAGGGATACGGCGAGTAGGCTTCGCCGGGAATCACGGTGACCGTTTTTTGATATTTCACCAGGCGGGAAACCACGATCGCATCGATATTTTGTCCTTGGACCACGTCGCGGAGCTGGTTCATGTCGATGGGCGTGGCGTCCGGCCGCGGCAGCAGGGAATAGCTGGGAATGGCCTGGACTCCGGGGTGGGCGAGGCCGGCGCAGAGCCGGTCTTCGAATTCGGCGCGAATGCTAGCGCGGCCGTTGATCGCCAAAACCATGATGTTCCTAAATTGCAGCGCGCCGGAGTAGTGCGGATTCATCCAGCTGAATTTCAGCTTGGTGGAATTGAAGCCCAGCATGGTCAGACCGGCCAGGAGCGCCACGATCAACAGCGCGTTGCGTTTCAACGGAACTCCCTCGATTCCCAGGTGACTTGCGGTACGGACATAGTAGGCAGATATGGATGAAATTGATAGTGCACGGCGTGCCTTTTGAAATGCGCGGATAAAGGTGGAAACTGACGCGGCTCTGGCCTTATAATTTACGACTGCGCTGGCAGGAATGTAAGAGCCTGTGCGTGCTGGCGCGGCGCACGTAGAGCATGAGCCTCAGCTGACCCTCAGTTTACCGTGTTGGGAGGTCGTACAATTGGCAGTACAGCAGATTCTGGATCTGCTTATCCTGGTTCGAGTCCAGGCCTCCCAGCCAACTTCTTGAAGCAAGATTATTCGAACTGCAGTACGACGATTTCGGGATTGGAGCCCAGCCGCAACGGTGGTCCCCAGGTTCCGGCTCCGCTGGAAGTGAAAACCTGCATCTTGCCAATCTGGCTCAGGCCGTAGACGAACTGGCGGTAGACGCGGCGGGCCATCCAGCTCCAGGGGATGAATTGGCCCAGGTGGGTGTGCCCGGAAAGCTGCAAAGACACACCGGCTGCTTCGGCGACGTCGGGATGATCGGGCGCGTGGACCAGCAAAATGCTGGCGCGATTGCGATCCAGGCGCAGGCCTTGCAGGGCGGAGGCGAATTCGCGGTTGCGCACCGCGCTGCGGTAGGGCACGCCGATTATTTGCAGACCGTCGACTTCCACTTTTTCGTTACTGAGGACGCGCACGCCGGCCGCTTTTATGGCGCCGAGATATTTGCTGTCGTCTCCGAACTGTTCGTGATTTCCGGCGACGAAATACACGCCGTGCGGGGCGGATAGCAGATTGAGCGGCTCCGCAGCGCTGCGGGCATCGATGGCGGTGCCATCGTACAAATCGCCGGCGATGAAGATTGCGTCGGGCGCTTCTCTTAGAATTTTGGTGACCATGCGCCGCAAGAAACTGCGGTTGCGCACATGGCCGAGATGCACGTCGCTGATCAGCGCGGCCTTGCGGCCACGCCAGGACTCCGGCAGGTTCGCCAGGCGCACCGTGGCGCGGGTGATGCGGGTCCAACTGGCGTTGAAGACGGCGTAGAGTCCGACGGCAACTGCGGCGCCAAACAATACTTCGACCATTCGGTGGAAGTTCAGATGCAGTCCAGCGATGCGCGCGATTACGAAAATCGTCCAGGAAGAAACGGCGGCGAGAAAAAGAAACGACAGGATTCCGGCCCAGACGGCGGCGACCCGGTAGAAAATTCGTACGGCGGCGGTGGTGTAGCGGTAGGCCAGCAGGGAAGCGGCAACAAAGCTCACGGACAACAGGCCCAGAACCAGCTTAAGGCCCAGCGATCCGTGGCTGTCGCGTCCGGCGGACGAGAACGCCCACGTCTCATAAATGAAAATGTGTGTAAGAAAAAGAATGGATTGGATCACCGCTATGAAACGGCTGATGGATCGTCGACCGGGCATGCCTAATTAGATTCAGGCGGTACGATTCGGATGGCGGCTATTTCGTTGGGGGGAATTCCCACAACCCGGAGCAGCTCTTCCATCTGGTGATTGACAAGCGCAAACGGTTCGGGGGAAAATCGCATAGGCGAACAAAAGGCGAAACTATTTTATGGCGCCTTTGTTCCTCTATAACCCATGGCCGCCAAAATTTCCGCGCTGCGTTCGCAGGTCGAGCAAGCCCTGGCCGGGCGCGTCTCGGCTCCGTTCAGCTATCGCGACCGCAACGTTTTTCCCACAGTGGCCACCGGGATTCCGGAAATCGATGCGCTGACCGGAGGATTGCCGCGCGGAGCGCTGACCGAAATTTTTGGTCCAGCCTGCTCGGGCGGCACCAGTTTTCTTTTTTCGGCGCTTGGCGCCAGAACCGGACACGACGAAGCCTGCGCGCTGATCGATGGCTCCGACACATTCGATCCATGTTCGGCGGCGGCGGCCGGCGTCGACCTGAAAAAACTGCTCTGGGTGCGTTGCCATTCCATCGATCAGACCCTGCGCGCCACGGATCTGCTGCTGCAAAGCGGCGGCTTCGGTTTCATCGCGGTGGATGTCAGCGACATTTCCCCTAAGCTGGTTCGCCACGTGCCGCTGGATTCCTGGTTCCGGTTCCGCCGCGCGGTGGAAGATACGCCCACAATTTTGCTGCTACTGTCGCGGGAATCGAACGCGAAGGCTTGCGCTTCGCTGGTTTTGCAGCTGCAAGGACAAGCGGTGCATTGGCGGAAGCCTGCGGCTGCTGCGGATTCTTCTTCACGTGTTACTGCACACGCCGGGGGCGAACGACATTCGCCGGCGTGGCTGCTCGAGGGCTTGGAGTCGCGGGCGGAAATTTTGCGGTCGCGTATGCAGCCTGCATTGCCGGAATCTTTTGTGCCCCCAAAAGTTTTGACGCTAGAGGTGAAACGGAACACCGGCAGGGAAGCGGGCACAATTTTCAAAACCAAAACGAATTGGGATTCGCTGGGAATTGCCGGTACTGAAAATAAGCCGAGATGAAATTTTGAAACTGTTAGGGCCACGGGGAGTGTTGACGTCTCGGTCCAGAAGATCGATCTGGAAACCATTATCGACCGCAAAAATATTAACCGATGGCCTTCGCTTCGATTTACGTTCCGCAATTCATGGTGCAAGCCGTCTGGCGCGCCGAGCCACTGCTGCGCGCCAGCGCCCTGGCGCTGGTGGATGGCACGCCGCCGCTGGTGCGGGTGATTGACGCCAACGAATCCGCCTGGCGCGCGGGAATCCAGCGGGGCATGGCCCAATCGCAGGTGGCGCAATTCCTGGGGGTCGAAATTCGCAACCGGTCGCAATCCAAGGAAGCCGCCGCGCATGCCGTGCTGCTCGATCTGGGCTGGTCGATTTCTCCGCGCCTGGAAAACACGGCCGCGGATACGGTGGTATTGGATCTGGCCGGGCTGAATTCTTTATTTGGCCAGGATGAAGAAATTGCCCGGGATTTATCGCGGCGCGCGTTGGGCCTGGGTCTGGCCGCGAATGTGGCAGTGGCCTCGAATATCGAAGTCGCGATTCATGCGGCACGCGGTTTTGCGGGCGTCACCGTAATTCCGGCGGGCGAAGAAGCGGGGCGTATCGGGGTTTTGCCGGTTCAGGTACTTTTTCCATCGAATGAATCGCGGGAAACGCTGGAACGTTGGGGAATTAGAACCTGCCGGGATTTGGCGGCGCTTCCGTTGCTGGAGCTTTCCGAACGTCTGGGGCAGGAAGGGGTGCGCCTGCACGAACTGGCGCGCGGAGCGTTGGCGCGTTCGCTGGTATTGGCCGAATCGGGATTGAGTTTTCGAAGAAGAGCTGGAACTCGATACGGCTGAAGAAGAACTCGAACCGGTTTCGTTCCTGCTGGGGCGTTTGCTCGATCAATTGTGCGCGCGGCTGCAAGCACGTTCGCTGGCTGCGACGGCCATTCATTTGCGATTTGATCTGGGTGATCTGTTCGAGAAAGATGCTGAAATTGTAAAAGGAAATTTGCGGCCGGGCGACGATCCTAAAATTTACCGAAAATTTTTGACTCTTCCGGTGGCCATGCGCGATTCCAAGATGCTGCTGAAGCTGCTGCGCTTGCAGCTGCAATCGGATCCTCCGCCGGGCTCGATCGTAAAAATTGCTCTGGCCGCGGATCCCTCGCGAAGGCGCGCCGCGCAAAGCGGCTTTTCGTGCCCAGCAGCCCCGACCCGGAAAAACTGGAACTGACCGTCGCGCGCCTGGCCAAGCTGGTGGGCAGCACCAATATCGGCTCGCCCGAGATTGTCGATACGCATCGCCCGGGCGAATTTCGCATGAGCCGGTTCAAGCCGCCGGCGGACGAAGAGCAGGTTCGCCGAAAACCGAAAGCTGGCGCTGTGATGGCAACTGTCGATGCTAAAGAAGATGAATCGCGATCGCGCCGATCTTCCGCCGGATTTCGCATGTTTCGGCCGCGCTTGCCCGCCACCTCGAATTGCGCGACGGCGTCCCCAGCCGAGTTTTCTTTCGTGGAGTGTGCGGCAGCGTCATCGCCGCTTCGGGCCCGTGGCGCACTTCCGGCGATTGGTGGCGCGAAGATTCCTGGCTGCAGGACGAATGGGATATTGAAGTTCGGGTGAATTCGCCCAGCGCCAGAATCATCCACACGCGCGCTCGTTTTTCCGCGCGGGGCTCAAATCCACAGCAGCAAACAGCAGCGCCCAGCGGAACGTATTGCATTTATTTCGATGCGGTAGCGCAAAGCTGGTTCGTGCGCGGGATGTACGACTGATGTACACCGAACTTCACGCGCGCTCGGCGTTCAGTTTTCTGGAAGGCGCAGCTTTGCCGGAAGACCTGGCGACGGTGTGCCGCGGGCGCGGGATGCCTGCGATGGCGCTGCTCGATCGCGACGGCGTGTACGGCGCTCCACGTTTCTATCTCGCCGCGCAAAAAATTTCCGTTCACGCGCACATCGGCGCGGAAATCACCTCACCGGAGGGCTGGCGCTATCCGCTGCTGGTCGAATCACGCGACGGCTATCAAAATATTTGCCGGCTGATCACGCGGATGAAATTGCGCGCCAAGAAAAACGAAGGCCATGTTTCGGCCGATGAAGTTGGCGAATATCGTGAAGGCCTGGTGTGCCTCACCGGGGGGAAGAAGGACCGCTGGCTCATGCTCTGGCGCAGGGCGGAATCGAAAACGGCCGAAAACAGGTGCGCGAACTCTGCGAAGTGTTCGGGCGCGAAAATGTGTACGTGGAATTGCAGCGCCATTTGTCGCGCGCCGAGGAAGTAGCGCAACCAAGCCGCCGTCGAAATCGCGCGCAACCTGCGATTGCCGCTGCTCGCGACCAATGGCGTGTCACACGCCACCCCCGAGCAGCGCGAAGTGCTCGATGTGTTCACCTGCATCCGCCATCACCGCACGCTCGCCACTGCCGGCCGCCTGCTGACCCGCAATTCCGAACGCCACTTGAAATCGCCGGATGAAATGGAGCGCTTGTTTGCCGATCTTCCCGAAGCCATCGCGAACACGCAAATTCTTTCTTCGCGATTGAAATTCGATTTGAGCGCCTTGGGTTACAAATTCCCCTGCTATCCCGTGCCCGACGGAAAGTCGCAGACCTATTTTCTGCGCGAACGCACGCTGGAAGGCATGCTCCGGCGCTACGGTTCGGAAAATGAAAAAGCGCGCGCGGCAGATCGAACGGGAACTGGCCCTGATCGAAAAGCTGAACCTCGAAGGATATTTTCTGATCGTCTGGGACATTGTTCGTTTCTGCAATGAACGCGGCATTCTGGTGCAAGGCCGCGGGTCGGCGGCGAACAGCGCGGTGTGCTATGCGCTGGGCATCACGGCGGTCGATCCGGTCGGCATGGATTTGCTTTTTGAGCGATTTCTTTCCGAAGAGCGCGGCGAGTGGCCGGACATCGATCTCGATCTGCCCAGCGGCGACCAGCGCGAAAGAGCCATTCAGTATGTGTATGAGCGCTACGGAAAATTAGGCGCGGCGATGACCGCGAACGTCATCACCTATCGCGGAAGATCCGCGGCGCGCGAAATCGGCAAAGCGCTGTCTTTCGATGCCGAAACCTTGAATCGCCTGACGGCCTGGTGAGCGCCTGGGAATACAAAGACGAAAACGACACGCTGACCCATCATTTCCGCGATGCCGGTCTCGATCTGCAGCATCCGCAAATCCGCAAATTTTTCGAGCTCTGCGTGAAGTTTCAGGATTTGCCGCGCCATCTCGGCCAACATTCCGGCGGCATGGTGGTCTGCCAGGGGCAGCTGGATTCGGTCGTGCCGCTCGAGCCGGCCACCATGCCCGGCCGCGTGGTGGTGCAGTGGGACAAAGAAGATTGCGCGGACATGGGCATCGTGAAAATCGATCTGCTGGGGCTGGGCATGATGGCGGTGCTCGAAGATTCCCTGAAAATTATTCACGACGATTACGGCGAGGAAATCGATTTCGGCAAATTGCCCATGGACGATCCAACTGTTTATAAAACTCTGCGGAAAGCGGACACCGTGGGGATGTTTCAGATTGAAAGCCGCGCGCAGATGGCCTGTTTGCCGCGCCTGCAGCCCAAAGAGTTTTACGACATTGTGGTGCAGGTCGCGATTATTCGGCCCGGGCCGATCGTCGGCAAGATGGTGAATCCGTATTTGAAGCGCCGGCAGGGGCGGGAAGCGCCGACTTGCCTGCATCCTTCCCTGGAGCCAGTGCTCGAGCGCACGCTGGGCGTGCCGCTTTTTCAGGAGCAACTGCTGCGCATGGCCATGATTGCCGCGGGATTTACCGGCGGCGAAGCGGAAGAATTGCGCCGCGCCTTCGGTTTCAAGCGCTCCGAGAAACGGATGAAAGATGTGGAGCTGAAACTGCGCGCGGGAATGGACCGGAACGGAATCACCGGCCCGACGCAGGACAACATCATCCAATCCATCACTTCTTTTGCGCTGTACGGATTTCCTGAATCGCATGCGGCCAGTTTTGCGCTGATCGCTTATGCCAGCGCGTATTTGAAATGCCATTACCTGCCGGCGTTTACCGCGGCCATGCTGAATAATCAGCCCATGGGTTTTTATCAGCCGGCCACGCTGGTAAAGGATGCGCAGCGGCATGGATTGAAATTCGGGCCGATCGATATCACTCGTTCGGATTGGTTGTGCACGCTGGAAAAAAATGGGGAGAGAGATTTTCGACTGCGTCTGGGTTTGCGTTATGCGCGCGGCCTCCGCGAAGAAGTCGGCCGGCAAATTGTGCGAGAACGCGCGATTCGCTCTTTCAGTTCGATTGAAGATTTGAAGCTGCGCGTCCCCTGGCTGCGCAAAGTGGAATTAACCGCGCTGGCCCAGATTGGCGCTTTGAATTTTATCGAAGGACAAAACACCATTCATCGCCGGGATGCCTTGTGGCAAATCGAGCGGCTATCCAGGAATCCGGGGCCCTTGTTGGAGCGCGCCGGAAGTGTTTCTGAACCATTTGCCGAGGAGTTGCAACCTTCCGCGATCGTGCAGTCACCTTTGCAGGCTATGACTCCGGAAGAAAGGCTCGTCGCGGATTTCAGAGGCACGGGCCTGACGGTAGGCCCGCATCCGATGGGCTATCATCGGCAAAAAATGAAGCGCCTCGGAGTTTTAACCGCGGTGGAGCTGCGCAATGTGCCGAATGGGCGGCGCGTGCGCATCGCCGGAGCCGTGATTTGCCGCCAGCGTCCCGGGACCGCGAAAGGTTTCGTTTTTTTGAGCATTGAAGATGAAACGGGAATCGCCAACGCGATCATCACGCCGCCGGTATTCGAGGAATATCACGTCACCGTGGTGCATCAGCCATTTTTGATTATCGAAGGGCAGCTGCAAAATCAGGAGAATGTAATTTCGGTGAAGGTGGAGAAGGTTCGCCCGCTTAATGTCACCCGCGCGGAGACGGCTTCGCACGATTTCCACTAAAATTATCCAGCCGCAGCGGAGCGTCGTGTTTCAGCCGCGACCATGGGCTGGCAAACCGGGCACCAGAAACTGGTCCGCGCGTCGCTGTGGTGTTTCCGCGATTCGATCGCCGCGCCGCACTTGCGGCAGGGCTCGCCGCGGCGGTGATAGACCCACAAGCGATTGTCGGGATCGAAGCTGCCCGTGGTTCGCCGCATGCCGCCGTAGGTCACGATCTGGTCACCGGAACCATCGCGCACATTGGCCTGTAGGAATTTGCGTGCGGTGGAAACCAGGGCTTGCAGATCTTCTTTGGCCAGGGTGGAAATGCGCCGGAATGGATTTACACCGCAGGCGAAACAGACTTCCGATTTGTAGACATTGCCAATCCCGGCCAGAGCGACTGCGTCATCAGCGCCACTCCGATTTCCATCTCCGCCGCGCGATTGGAGCCGGGAAATCGCCGCGTCCGCGAAAATCGTCCGCCAGCACCGAGGACCCAGGCGTTGAAGCCGCGGCGCCGCGCCAGGCTCGCCCGGTGTGAAATTCGGCCACCGGCACGTCGAAAGCGACGGCGACAAACGTCGCGGTCGCGATCACGATGCGCATGTGATAGCGTCCGCGCTTGCCAGGCTTCACCCGGGCCGGTAAATATGCCAGCTTCCGCTCATTAGCATGTGGGTCAACAGCACCAAGTCGCCGGAAAAATGCATCAAGCATCCATTTTCCGTCGCGCTTCCACTTTTTCGATGGTGCGGCCCACAACTCCGGAGTCCACATCCACGCGGGTCAACCTGCGGCAGGGCCGATTCGAATTTGGTTACCACTTGACCGGCAAGCGCCCGTTGCAGAGTCCGCGCCGCGCGAAAAATTGTGTCGCCCTCGGGCATTAGGCGCTCTCCGAAATTTGCGGTTCATCGTCCTCGTCATCATCGTCGGCTGAATCATCGACGGGCGTGGGCGCGGCGATGGTCGTTCACGCGGCGCATCTGGAAGCCCAGAACGGTGTTCACGAATCCCGGCCTCTTCGAGAAAGCGCGCCAGAAAATGCTCGCGCGCCGGCTTTTCATTGATCTTGCCGATCAGCAAGCCGTGAATTGCGGCTCTGACGGCGAATCGCCAGTTCCGCCAGTTTTTTCGCCAGTCGCGCGCCACCGGACTGCGTTCCGGTTCGCTTTCGGGAAGGAAGACCCGAATCGCCGGATTGCGTCGTCGCAAAAAGACGGCGAGATGGCCGTTGATCAGAATTACGCCTGCTCCGGCGGCGCGAGCCATCGCGTGATGCACCGGCAGGCTGCTGTCTCCATCTTCGACGCGCGGCCAGGGCAGAATCGCGCCGTAGGGATTCGCCGGGATCGGTCGCCGCCGAGATACACGACTTCCGGCGCGGCGGGTTCGGTGCGCAAGCTGCGCAGCATATCCACCGCCGCGGGCATGGCGAATTGCGCGGCGCCGAGCCCGGCCACGAACATGCCGCGCCGGGTCCAGCCGCTTTCTTCCATGGTTTTGAACGCCGGATAAACCGTGTTGTAACCGCCGGGAATATTTTCGGCGAGCGCCGTTTCGCGCAGTGACGATTCCATTGTGAATCAGCAACTGCTGGGAAATATTCGCGGTCCACTGCGTTGGAGTCAGTGCTGTGGCGATTCGCTGCTGCACCAGCGACCAACGCCCTGGCGCGCGACCGTCGCCGTTCCCGCGCGATCGCAAACGCCGCAGAAATTCCGGTGAGCCGGGACGATCGTCGGCGAACGTGGGGCGATTGCGTTCGCGGTCCGACCGGCGCGTCAAGCTGCGCAGCGGCTGAAGGGTGTCGTTGGTGATTTGCCCGGCCCAGACCAATTCCCACAACGCATCCAGGGAATCGCCGGGAAAACCGCCTCCGCACGCAGCATGGATGGCGGTAAAAAATGAGGCGCCGCTGCGTCCCAGAAATTCCAGAATCTGCCTGGCGCGCTCGGAAAATTCCGGCCTCGGCGGCAGCATTTCTTTGGGCGGCAACAACAGGGGCAACGATTCGGTCAGATACAAAGCGACGCGGCCATCCCGCTCGCCAATCGATTCGACGCCGAGCCACACAATTTCGCCAGCCGCCATGAGCGTATCGAGATCGCCTGCCCGATAATCGTTGAGGCGCGCTGGAAGAATTTCGCGTTCCAGCTCAGAAGCGAGGACGGCCACGCCCTGCATCGATTCGACAATATCGAGCAGCGCGTCGAGTCCTTTGCGCGGCACGCTGACGCCCTGCCAGCGCAGCGCGAAATCGCGCGAAGGTATTCTGCTCGACCGGTTCGATTTCGCGGCGCAACCGCGCCAGGCTTTTGCGGCGAATCTGCTGCAGCACGTCCGGATCACACCATTCGCGGTGGCGGCCGTTCGGGCGGAATTCGCCTTCCAGCAGTTTTCCCTGGGCGTGCAAACCGCGCAAGATTGGCTCGACGGCCGAAATCTGAATCCCGTAGCGTTTGGCCAATTCTTCGGCGAGTAAAGGACCATGCGTGCGCGCATAGCGCCGGACGATTTCCGCCAAGGGCTCGCCGGCATGCTCCAGAAAAACATCGGCAAGTCCGGGAGGAAGTGGAGTGCCCAGCGCGTCGCGATAACGCGATGCGTATTCCACGGGAATGAACCGGTGCTCGCCCGCAATGCGCACGCGCACGGCGCGCCGGGCATTGGCCAGCTCGTGAATCCATCGCGGCGACTTCGGAATTGCACACTGCGCGCGGCAATTTCGGGTTCGGACAAGATCGCCGAGCTTCAACAGCAGATCGTGGACGCCATCGGCATGCTTCGCTTGATAATCCGGTTCGAGCGATTGCAGCTTGGCTTCGACCTCGTCCAGCGCGGCGGCATCCAGCAATTCGCGCAGATCGGCGTCGCCGAGAATTTCTTCCAGCTGCGACTGGTCGATCGATAGCGCCTGGGCGCGGCGTTCGGCCAGCGGAGCATCGCCTTCGTAGATGTAATTGGCGACGTAGGAAAAAAGCAGCGAGGAGGCGAAGGGCGACGGCTGTCCGCGACTCCACCGTTTTTACGCGAATGGTCGCCGCGCTGAATCTTCGCCAAAATACCGGCTGCGACGGGCAAATCGAAAACGTCGCGAATACATTCGCGATAGGTTTCCAGCAGGATCGGAAACGAGGAATAGCGCGACGCCACGGCCAGCAGGTCGGCCGCGCGCTTGCGTTGTTGCCACAGCGGCGCGCGCATGCCCGGCGCGGCGCTTCGGCAGCAGCAGCGCGCGGGCGGCAGCTTCCCGGAATTTCGCAGCGAATAAGGAAGTCGAGCCGAGCTGACGGATCACCAGGTCACGCATTCTCGCCGGCGAGAGGCAGCAGCAAGCTCGAGATCGATGGGCTCTTCGTTTTCAGGGAGGCGAATCACGAATCCGTCGTCCGACCACATCGACTCCACTTCCAGCCCGTTCCGCGCGCAGCTTCGGCGGTCACCGCCATGCACCACGGGGCGTGCACGCGGCTGCCAAACGGCGTCAGCACGCAAACGCGCCAGTCGCCCAGCTCGTCGCGGCAACTTTCGATCACGATGTCCTGATCGCTGGGAACTGTTCGCGTCGCGGCCAGTTTCTGATCTTCCAGATATCGCAGCAGATTTTCGGCGGCGTTGGCGTCGAGACTGTGATGCTCGATGAGTTTGGTATAGGCCACGGAGCGAGGCAGCGCCAGCAGTTCTCGCGTCATCTGTCCGATTTGTTCGCCAAATTCGGCGGGCCGGCCCGCGGTGTCGCCATGCCAGAATGGCATTTTGCCGGGCTCGCCCGGCGCGGGGGATACCAGCACGCGGTCGTGCGAAATATTTTCGATTCGCCAGGTGCTCGCACCGAGAATCATGGTGTCTCCGGTTCGGCTCTCGAAAACCATCTCTTCGTCGAGTTCGCCGACACGCGCGCCCTTTGGTCGCGCCGGCCAGAAAAACTCCGTACAAGCCGCGGTCGGGAATCGTGCCGCCATTGATCACGGCCACGCGCCGCGCTCCTTGCGCGGCTGGTCAGTTGATTTGCCGACACGATCCCAGGTCAATGCGCGGGCGCAGTTCCGCGAATTCGTCGGACGGATAGCGGCCGGAGAGCATATCCAGCACGCTTTCGAAAATCGGGCGGCGTGAAGCGCGGCATACGGCGCAGCGCTGCGCAGCACCTTGAATAAGTGCGTCGCGTCCCAGGGATCCATGGCCACCATGGCCACGATCTGCTGCGCCAGCACGTCCAGAGGATTGCGCGGATAACGCACCGATTCGACGTCGCCCCTCGATACATCGCTTCGGTGATGGCCGCGCAGGCCACCAGATCCGCGCGATACTTCGGAAAAATCAGCGCTTTGCTTACTGCGCCGACGTTGTGGCTGGCGCGGCCCACACGCTGCATGCCGCTCGCGACCGAAGACGGCGATTCGATCTGCACCACCAGATCCATCGCGCCCATATCGATGCCCAGCTCGAGCGACGAGGTAGCGACCAACCCGCGCAAGGTGCCGAGCTTCAGCCGGTCCTCGATTTCCTTGCGCTGGGCAACCGCCACGCTGCCGTGGTGCGCGCGCACCAGCACTTCGCCGGCGAGATCGTTGATCGCTCCCGAGATCCGCTCCGCGAGACGGCGGCTATTTACAAATATCAAAGTCGAGCGATGCGACTCGCACCAACTCGAGAAGCTTGGGATGAATCGCGCTCCAGATGGAAGATCGCTCCGGGCCCTGGGAGGCCGGCCCGCTGGGCAATTTCTTCGATTTCGTCGAGCCGGGCCATATCCTCGACGGGAACTTCGACGCGCAGGTCGAGCCGCTTCAGCTCGCCGGCGTCGACAATCGTCACTGGCCGATGAACTGGGCGGCGGACGAAGGCGCGTCGAGATCCGATGATGCAGCTTTTCTGAGGATTGCTCGTTATCGGTGGCGTTTCGCGGCTTGCTTGGCGACGTCCACGCCGCCGAGGTAACGCGCCACTTCCTGCAGGGGCCGCTGGGTCGCGGATAATCCGATGCGCTGCAGCTGACGCCCGCAAAGGTGCTCCAGGCGCTCGAGAGAAAGCGCGAGATGCGATCCGCGTTTGGTGGGAACCAGCGCGTGAATCTCATCGAGCACCACGGTTTCAATCGAACGAAGCGCGTCGCGCGCGTTCGAAGTTAGAAGCAAGTACAGCGATTCGGGCGTGGTGATCAAAATGTCGGAAGGATGGCGCATGAATCGCGCGCGTTCGACGGGCGGAGTATCGCCCGTGCGGATCGCGACGGTCGGCTCGTAAAACGTAGCGTCCAGGCGTTGAGCGGATTGGCGAATGCCGATCAGCGGGGCGCGGAGGTTGCGTTCGACGTCGACCGCCAGAGCCTTGATCGGCGAAATGTACAGCACGCGGCAGTGGTGGTCGGCATCGGGCGGCGTTTCGAACATCAGCCGGTTGATGCACCACAGAAATGCGGCGAGAGTCTTGCCGGTTCCCGTTGGAGCGAGGATTAAGGTGGATTCGCCGCGCGCGATGGCCGGCCAGCCCATGCGCTGCGGCCGCGTCGGTTCGGCGAACACCGCTTCGAACCAGTCGCGGACAGCGGGATGAAACAACTGCAGTCCGTTGGCTTCGGCTTCTCGCTCGACTCCGGATTTTGAGTGTTTTTTCATCGCCCGGGCACGGACTGCACAAGGAACGTATAGCTCATTATAACCACGCTGAAGAATTTCGATTCGATCGAACGGCTAGGGGAAATCGTGTATTCGAACCCGAGTAAGTTGCTTGGTTGAATCTACCGGAATTCTACGGCCGGTTTCGTCTTACGCGCAAAAGGTTAGATGCGGCCGCGCGGGGCCCGGTCGCAAACACGAGGATCAGCAGCGCGAGGAGGAAGAGAAGCGAAATAATTCCACCAGCCGTCCGGTCCCAGGTTCGACCGAACGAAGCAACCACGCGATGCGTTCCGGCGGGGATCGGGATCAGCATTTGCCCGGTGGTGGGCTCGCTGCTGACGGCGACCGGCGAGCCATCGAGCGCGACCTGCCATGCGGGGAAATTCAGCAGGCGCAGCGCGACCACCGTGGGCGCGGTGCCCGAAGAGGAAAAACTTTTGGAATTTGCGGTCCAGCGTTCGACATTCAGCCTGGTGCCAGTGGCGGCGG
Organism: uncultured Acidobacteriota bacterium; assembly: GCA_963737765.1. Classification (GTDB taxonomy): domain Bacteria; phylum Acidobacteriota; class Terriglobia; order Acidiferrales; family UBA7541; genus Palsa-295. Next base: position 103,971 of record CAVTTY010000008.1, on the reverse strand, counting down.
CTGCGCCGGGATCCGCCGCGGAAAATGCGGCGAGTTGCGGCGAGGGCTTGCCGGCGAGTGCTTGGCCGTCGGCGTCAACTCCCGGCAAATCGTAACGGCTGGCGCCCAGCGGTTGGTATTCGTCGGTACCTTCGTAGCCGTGGCCGGAGCGGATTCCGGTGGTGAGGAACGGAATGTCCTCGCTATCCCACCAGCAGTCGCTGACAATCGCAGCGCCCAAGCCGCCGAGCAAAACGAAGGTCACCGTCCAGGATAGCCACCGTCTTTTGGCCGCTCCGAATGCGGAGGCCAGAAAAAATGCAAAGACAAAATCGAGCGGCCCGAGCCATCTCCACGGAAATTGTATGAATTGCAGCTTGGGAAGCCAGCGCCAGGCCAGAACGCTTACCGGAAGCATCATGAGGGTGGCGGCGGCCCCGAGCGCAAACAGCGCCCACCAAGCTTCGGGAAATTCTTTGCGCCGGCGCGCGACCACGATCGCGGAAATGCTCGTGGCCAGAATCACCGCCATCGCAATGGTCGAAACTTTCCAGTTGAAGAATAAAAACTCGGGATTATCGGCATGCACGTACAAGAAATTGTGATCCGGCCGAAGCAGGTCGGTCAGAATCTGGTCGATCTGCACCCAACGCTGCTCGTACGCGGCCGGAAAGATGTAGAACGCGGCCAGCCCGAAACCTGCAGCCATTCCGGCGGCGCAAGCGAGCAACGGCTTCGCCTGGCGCTGCTGTAGGAACGACACGAACGCGATGAGCGCGAGGGAGTAGGTAGCCAGAACCGCGGCGGGTGCGTTCGACAGCCATATGGCGGCGAAGAGGAAAGCCATTTGCGGCACTTTTCTCCACCCATCGCGCATCGCGCGCAGTGTGGCCCAGAGCAACAGCGGGAAAATGGCGTTGGCCAACAGCTCGGCAAAATCGCTGCGGTAATACACGGTTATTAGATTGTAGGGATTCACAGCGTAGAGCACCGCGGCACCGGCAGCCTGCTCCGGCGGCAAATAATCGCGCGCGAAACGCCACATGGAGTACCCGGCAAAAACTAATACGAGCCAGATGAATGCTCCGGGCGCCAGCTTCCACGGCAGAATGGAACCTAATCCGGCGCCGAGCATCCAAGAGGCGGGCGGATAGAAAACGAAGCGAGGTTCGCCGAATCCCCAGTTGGACCATTCGGCCCAGCGCGGAAAGAGAACTCCCTCGCGCCACTGGCCCGCGACATCGAGCCAGGAAGCCAGATGGAATTGAAAATCGTGGCCGGAGGCCTGGCCCAGAAAAAGCATGGGAGCGATGACTGCAGTGGCCGCAATCGCTACGAGGAGCATCGCGAGGCGCGATGATGCGGTTGGCGTGGCGAGTGAGTGATTCGCAGGTTGGTCCAGCGTGGAATTAGTAATCGAATCGACCTCGGGCTATCGGCTAATTTCGAAATGAATCCAGGTTCCGACGATACCGAAAAAACTTCCTAGTGCGCCAGTAGGAATGTGCCGATTAGGAAATCAAATGGATTCGCAGTTCGGCAGCGGGGTTGCATTTCAGCCCACGCTGATTGTTTCTGTAATCTAAACCAATCCACCCCAAGGTATAGTCAACGGCGAGCCCGATGCCACCCAGCCCGACCCCGACAGCGGAAACTCAGCGACTCCAAGCGAGCCGAGATAGGGCCGTCCACTGGAAGCGTTGGGGGCCGTACCTCTCCGAACGGCAATGGGGGACCGTCCGCGAAGATTACAGCGCGAATGGCGATGCCTGGAATTATTTCCCGCACGATCACGCTCGCTCCCGGGCCTACCGCTGGGGCGAAGATGGCATTGCCGGTTTCTGCGACCGCCATCAACACATCTGTTTCGCGCTCGCCTTGTGGAATGAGAAAGATCCGATCCTCAAAGAGCGCCTTTTCGGGCTGACGCAATCGGGAAGGGAATCACGGCGAGGATGTAAAAGAGTATTACTACTACCTCGATGCGACGCCGACCAGTTCCTATCTGAAATATCTCTACAAATATCCGCAAGCGGAATTTCCGTACGAGCAGTTGCTGGTGGAAAACGGCAAACGGACCCGTCAGGACCCCGAATATGAGCTGATTGATACTGGAATCTTCGCGGAGAACCGCTATTTCGACGTTTTCGTGGAGTACGCCAAAGCCGATTTCGAAGATATCTTGATTCGCATTACCGCCTGGAATCGCGGCCCGGATCCAGCGCGCGCTGCATTTGCTGCCCACGCTGTGGTTTCGAAATCGCTGGGACTGGGGCGATGAGTACGAACGGCCCGAGGTTTCATCGATCGATGTCGATTGCCGGCACCAAGCTCTTCGAACTGAGCGAATTTCACTATGGCAAGCGCTGGCTGCTGGTCGAGGGTTCGCCCGAGACGCTCTTCACCGAAAACGAAACGAATATGGAGCGGCTGTTCAACTCAGAAAAGCCCAACTCCATTCGTGAAAGACGCTTTTCACCGCTACGTGGTCAATGGCGAACGCGGCGCGGTGAATCCCGAACTGGCCGGGACCAAAGCCGCCGCGCATTTCGCCTCGGAAATCGCTCCGGGACAAAGCTGGACGATCCGGCTGCGGCTGACCGATCAGAGATCTCGCGGCCGACAACGCCGGCGCGCTGAAACTCTTTGGTCCGGCTTTCGAGCAGGTTTTTGATCAGCGCAACAAGGAAGCCGACGAATTTTACGCGAAGCGCATCGATCCGAAGCATAAGCGAAGACGCGCGGCACGTGCAGCGCCAGGCCTTCGCCGGCCTGCTGTGGTGCAAACAAAGCTATCACTACGACGTCCGCCGCTGGCTGGAAGGCGATTCGACGCAGCCGAAGCCCGATCCCAGCGCGCTACGACGGCCGCAATCATGACTGGACGCACCTGTACAATTCCGACGTGATTTCCATGCCGGACAAGTGGGAATACCCGTGGTATGCCTCGTGGGATCTGGCGTTTCACTGCGTTTCGCTGGCGCTGGTCGATCCGGAATTCGCCAAAGAGCAGCTCGTGCTCTTCCATCGCGAATGGTACATGAGCCCGAGCGGCCAGATTCCCGCCTACGAATGGAATTTTTCCGACGTGAATCCGCCGGTGCAGGCCTGGGCGCTCTGGCGCGTTTATAAAATCGCGGGACGCGTCGAGGGAAAGGAGGACCGCAATTTTCTGGAGCGCGTGTTCCATGAAACTGCTGATGAATTTTACCTGGTGGGTGAATCGCAAAGATCCGGAAGGCAAAAATGTTTTCGAAGGCGGCTTCCTGGGCCTCGATAACATCGGAGTGTTCGATCGTTCGACCCCGCTCGGCCCCGGAAATTTCATCGAGCAATCCGACGGCACCAGTTGGATGGCGATGTTCTGCCTGGACATGCTGGCCATGGCCATGGAGCTGGCGCGCGAAGATCCGGCCTACGAAGATATCGCCAGCAAATTTTTCGAGCATTTTGTGTATATCGCGCAAGCGATGAACGACATGGGCGGGGACGGCATCGGGCTGTGGGACGAGAAGGACGGCTTCTACTACGACGTGCTGCATCTCGGCCAATCGACCGCATGTGCCGATGAAGGTCCGCTCCATGGTCGGGCTGATTCCGCTTTTCGCGGTGGAAGCGTTTGAACCCGAAGACCTGGCGCGGGTTCCGCAGTTCTGCAAACGCATGGAATGGTTTCTGGCGCACAACCCGGACGTCGGCGAGCACGTGGATATGAGCCAGCTGAACGCGGAAGGAAAACCCGCGGCTGCTGCTGACCATCGCCAACCGCAAGAAGCTGGAACGGATTTACAAATATGTTCTAGATGAAAAGGAATTTCTGGCTCCCCACGGGATCCGCTCGCTTTCGAAATTCCACAAGGACAGCCCGTTCGTGCTGACCGTCGACGGCCATCCGCAAGAAGTGGATTACGAGCCGGCCGAATCCACCGGCGATCTTTTCGGAGGAAATTCCAACTGGCGCGGGCCGATCTGGTTTCCGCTGAATTTTCTGCTGATCGAATCGCATGCAGCGGGTGCATTACTACTACGGCGACGAATTTAAAGTGGAATGTCCGGTGGGCTCCGGGCAACAGTTGTCACTGTGGGATGCGGCCAAGGAGCTCTCGCAGCGGCTTTCGCACCTTTTCTTGCGAACCGGACGGGCGGCGCGCGGTGTATGGGGCATCAGGCATCTGTTCCAGGAAGATCCGCTACTGGCGCGATCTGATTCTGTTTTACGAATACTTCAATGGCGACAACGGCGTTCGGTCTGGGCGCCAGCCACCAAACCGGCTGGACCGCGCTTGGTGGCCAAGCTGATTCAGCAGAGCGGGGAATAGTCGCAGCCCGAGTTTGCCGAAGACTGGCTAGAGATCGCCCGACCAGGCCCAAACCCAACGACACGCGATTAATGTAATTGAAGTAGGCGACGGTCAAAACCGTTTCGCGCACCGCGTCGTCCGACCAGCCGGATTTTTTCAGTTCGTCCGTATCGCTTTCTTCGATGTCGTCCGGATGGCGGGTAATCTTGTCCGCAAACCGGAACAGCGCCTTCACGTTTGGTTCCACCACAGCGTTCTCGTAATCGGACGAAAGTTTGCGCGCCAGCGTTTTTTCCACGCCGAAACGGCGCAGCAGCTCCATATGAAACATGATGCAGTAGGCCGAGGAATTGATTCCGCTGACCACCAGCCCGACCTGCTCCTTGACCACCAGCGTGAGTGCGCCGTCCTGCATGATGGCGTCGTTCATGGCCAGCTGAGCCTGAATCACTGCGGGCATGGCGCCCAGCGTCTTGAAATAATGCGGAAGAAAACCCAGGCCTTGTTCAATTTTGGAGTACATCTCGCGAAGTTGCGGGTCGGCTTGGGCTTCCTCGACTTCATTTACGAAGGGCATCCAATATCTCCAGGTAAGAAGTGACGAGAAGTGACGGCGATGCTGCAGATATTTTCGAGGGCCTATTGTAACACGGGTGTTATTCGAGGAAAGCGGTGGAGCAGGCTCAGGGCCGGGCTTCGACGAGCTCGACCAGAAGCTTTTTTCCATCCGGCGTGGTGGCGAGGAAGAAATTCACGCGGGTATCGTCGGCGCCGGCGCGCGTAGCGGGATAGATCGGCGGCAGAGCAAAATTCGATTTCAGGAGTTCCGTGGCCTGATCCACATCGCGAACGTAGAGTTCCACTTGCTGAATCCCGGACCCAAATTTCAGCAAGTAGCGCGCAATGGCGCCTGCGCCGGCCGGATCGCGGGTGGTCAGGATGTCCAACTTCACGGCGTCGTCCAGCTCCAGCTCGAACTCGCGCGCGTCTTGATCCGGAGGGACGTTGGCCAGGTGGGGCGAGCCGTTGGCCACGTAGATTTTCCCGAACAGTTCGGGACTGACGGCGACGCCGACCACGATCGTGGAGGGCCCGTTCTTTTTTTGTTCTTCCACCATGCGGCTATAAGGAAGGGTCAATTCGCGGAAACTTAGATCGTCAATCCATTTGGTCAGCAGGGGCATGAACAGATTCACGCCCGCGAGATACAGCCTGAGGCCCGACTCCGCCCGGCGGCGCGGCTCCGCCTGAGCCAAGTCTTCGATCCATTTGGAAATTTGATCGGAATCCGTCACGGGCGCTTCGAACTCCTACGGCGTGGACCGGCGATGATGGACCGCGTTGATGTTAGAAAGGGCCACGTAGGAGGTCTTCCCGGCCACCACGGTCAGTGGAACGTCCCAGATTTCGTGGGTGGCGCCGGACTCTGCCGGAATATTCAGTGAACTGATCCAGTAATTCCCCGGCGGAACTCCGCGAATTGCGCCCGCACCTTCCACGTCGGTGTCGGCGCGGGCCACCAGATAGCTGCCCTGGGCCAATTCCGAGTGTGCTGGTCGAGATCGCCTTGATCCTTGGACCGGTACATATCCCACTTGTGGCCCGGGTTCACGTCTTCCAGCACCAGCCCCATGTCTTCGGTGGATTTCGGGTTTTTGGCGAAGAAGGCCCGAATCGCGTCGTAGTATTGTTTCTTTAGTTCCGCGTATTTTTCCGGATCCTTCGTTTTGTCGGCCGGCTTGTATTTGGGAGTCGGGAAGTTAACGCTCGCGTCGGTGGTCATGCGCTCGGCGTACGCCGAGAAAAATTCGGGCACTTTTATGATGTCGTCGATTTTCAGCTTCTTGATGAAATCCTCGCCGGACAGATTTACGCACTGATTTTTCTTCATCCAGGCTTTCAGTTCCGGCGAAAGGTCGAGGGTATCGACGAAGGTGTTCAAGTCGGAGTTAGGCATGGTAGCGGCGGCTTCCTTTTGAATGTCCGCGTAGCTTTTTCGCAAAAGGTAGAAGGGAAACGAGCGCACCGGTTCGTCCACGCCGCCCGAGGGAGTGATCCGCGCGGTAAATTGCACCGAACCATTTTGAGCCGCAGCGCGCGGCGCTAAAAAGATCAGCACGCTGAGGAGAGAAATTATGATGCGAGAGGGAATGTTCATCGCGCCCATGGTAACAGAACGATTTGGCGGCCGCGGGCGGAGAGTAGACCTGCTGCGAGACAGTAAACGCGAACGGTCAACAGCAGGAATCAGTAAAGGTGGAAAGTAACTTCGATGGTCTGGCGCACCGGCGCCGGATGGCCGTTGGGACCAGCCGCCGGGCGGAAGCGCCAGGTGCGAACCGCTTCGATGGCTTTTTCGTCGAGACCGAGGCCCAGGCCTTTGACCACGTGAATGTCGGTGGCTTTGCCTTCGGCGGTAATCACGGCGATCAGCGTCACCGTGCCCTGATACTTGGCCTTGACCGCTTCATCTGAATATTGCGCTTGCGGGCAATATACGCATGCCGGATAACCGTAGCCGCCGGTGCCGGCATTGAATATTCCGCCGCCGGTCCCGCCGCCTTCTCCGGGTCCGACGCCGCCACCGCTGCCGCTGCCTACGCCCGTGCCGTTGCCCGATCCAATTCCATTGCCGCCGCCGGTGCCATTCGAATCGTTCAGGACTTTGGCCAGCGGATCGCCCCAGGTATTCATGTTGGGGCTGGGCAGCTTCATTTCCGGAGGACCGAGAACGGTCGGCGTCATCGCCAGCTTGGGGTGCAGATTGGGATTCACCTTCGGCGGCGTAAACTGGGTCATCGAGAACTTCGCCAGTTTGCCGACGCTGGCGGGCTGCACGTCATGCGCGCCGCCACCGCCGCCACCGCCCGCTTTTTTCGGACCGGCGGGCATCTTGGGCAGGTACGGCGAGATCGGGATCACTTCGATCTTCGGGTTCGCTTTGGTTGTCGGCGGATTCAGCAAACGCGGCAACAGTGGCACCAGGATCAGCACCAGCACCAAGACGTGAACCGCAACCGACATGGATTGCACGCGGGTGAATTGGGTATTCTTCGACCAAATTTCGGGGACGGCGATAGGCTGGCTGGTGGTGCGCAGCGGTGGCAGTTTCGGCGGCGAAATCGTATCCCGCAGGTTCTGCCAGAAGCCGCCCAGTCCCGCATTCCAATTCACCAGCAGATCCGAATTCACCGGTCCGCGCGGAGCCGGCTTAAAGAATTCCTTAAAATTGTCGTTCAGGCTTTCGCCGAATGATGGCTGCTTAAATACGTCGGATTTGTTGGCCGCAATTTTGACGGGCCGCTCGGTGAGGAATTCCTTCAGGTTCGAAAAGAAGCTCTTCAGCTCCGATTCGCGTACCGGCGAGGGCAGGCGCCCCAGTTTCAGCGACGGCTCGATTACCGAAGGTCCCGGTTCATTGATGATGTGCGGATTGAGTTCTGGCATGAAATCGTCGGTAAACCCGGTTGCTCCCCTACTAACCTTAGACGCAGGGCCGGAAAAAAGGATGTCTGGCCGGACTGCGGCTGACACCTTACAAAAACCATTGTAACATAGTGATTGTAAGGCATCCGCGAGTTTTGAACCGCTGCGAATCCATTTCCGCACCGGTTCGTTCGCCCACTGCAGCCGCGCGCCCGCTTTTCATTGATACGAACGCAAATTGGCGCGACAGGCGCAAAAAAAGGTCCCCAAAATCCAAGAGATGGCTAAAAACCTGGAACTGAAAAGTACGCTGAACCTGCCGAAAACCGATTTCCCGATGAAGGCCAAGCTGCCGGAGCGCGAACCGGAGCAACTCGCCGCCTGGGAAGCGATGGGCATTTACCAGCGCATTCTGGAGTCGCGCGCGAATGCGCCGCTTTTCGTCCTGCATGATGGGCCGCCCTATCCCACGGGCGAAATTCATCTGGGCACCGGCCTGAACAAAATTCTGAAGGACATGATCGTGAAGTCCAAAACCATGGCCGGCTTCCGTTCGCCTTATATTCCGGGCTGGGATTGCCACGGCCTGCCGATCGAAACGAAGGTCGAGAAGGAACTGGGCGGAAAAACCAGCAAAGTTTCGCGCGGCGGAATTTCGGCGGATGTGCCGCGAATATGCGGCGCGTTACGTGGAAGCGCACAAGCGCGATTTCAAGCGGCTCGGCGTGTTCGGGCAGTGGGATAAGCCGTATCTGACCATGGATCCGGAGCATGAGGCCTCCATCGCCGGACGCCTTCATCGATTTTCTGGAGAAAGGCTATGTCTATCGCGGGCTGAAGCCGGTGTACTGGTGCATTTATGACCGCACGGCGCTGGCTGAAGCGGAAGTCGAATACGAGGATCACACCAGCCCGTCGATCTGGGTGAAGTTTCCGCTGGCGGCCGGCGAAAAATGCAGAAGCTCTGGGCTGGCCGGACGTCAGCGCGCTGATCTGGACGACCACTCCCTGGACGCTTCCGGCCAACCGGGCGCTCGCGTTTCATCCGGATTTCGAATACGTCGTCGCCGAATACTGCGGCGGGAAAATTGTTGCTGGCGAAAGATCGGGTACACGGCGTTGCCGAAGAATTGAAAATCGAAGTCACGCGGCACGGAACGGCGGCGTGGAAGGGCCAGGAATTCGAGGGCGTGCAGTTTCAGCATCCGTTTCTGGATATGCGCGTGCCGGGCGTGCTGGCCGATTACGTGACGCTCGATCAGGGCAGCGGCATCGTGCACACGGCGCCGGGGCACGGCGCCGACGACTTTCGCACCGGCCAAAGATATGGCTCGAAGCTTACGCGCCGCAGGACGACGAAGGCCGCTTCGTCGAAGGCTTGCCGGAATACAAAGGCAAGACCGTATTCGAAGCGAATCCGCTGATCATCGAACTGCTGCAAGCAGCGCGGCATGCTGGTCGGCGAGCGAAAGATCACGCACAGCTACCCGCATTGCTGGCGCTGCCACAATCCGGTGATCTTCCGCGCCACGGAGCAGTGGTTCATCGGAACTGGATCACGACGACCTGCGTAAGAAAGCGCTGAGCGAAATCGCCAAAGTGAAATGGATGCCGGCGTGGGGCCAGGAACGCATCCACGACATGGTCGCCGAGCGGCCGGACTGGTGCATTTCGCGGCAGCGTTTCTGGGGCGTGCCGCTGATCATTTTTTACTGCGAAGGGTGCGGGAAGCATCTTGCGGATTACCAAGCGCTGCGCAGCGTTCTGCCGTTTTTCGAGCGCGAAGGCGCGGACGCGTGGTTCACGCACACCGCGGAGGAATTGCTGCCTCCCGGGACGAAGTGCGCGTGCGGCGCGGCGAAATGGCGAAAAGAAAAAGATGTTCTGGACGTGTGGTTCGATTCCGGCTCGACGCATCTCGCGGTCTTGAGCGAGAAAGACGGCACGTGGCCCGCGGACGTGTACCTGGAAGGGCCGGATCAATATCGCGGCTGGTTCCATAGCTCGCTGCTGGTAGCGATGGGCATGCGCGGCAGCGCGCCCTATCGGCAAGTGGTGACGCACGGCTGGACGCTCGACGAAAAAGGCGCAGCCGATGTCGAAGTCGCTGGGCAACGCGATGTATCCCAACGAAATTTGCGAGAAATGGGGCGCGGACCTGCTGCGGGTCTGGGTGGCTCGCAGGATTACACGGCGGACATGCGCATGTCCGAAGCGATGATGACGCAGCTGGCCGAGGCGTATCGGAAGATTCGCAATACGTTTCGGTTCGCGCTGGGCAATCTTGTACGACTTCGATCCGGCGCGCGACGCGGTGGCCGATTCCGAGCTGTGGGAGCTGGACGCTTGGATGCTTCGCCGCACCGGCGCGCTGGCGAAGCAATGCCGCGAGTGGTATCGCGAATTTCGAATTTCACCGCGTGTATCACGCGCTTCACGATTTTTGCACGGTGGACCTGAGCGCGTTTTATTTCGATGTGCTGAAGGATCGGCTGTACACGTTCGCGCCGCGGAACCGGGGCCGGCGTTCGGCGCAGACGGCCGTGTATCGCATCGCCAGCGCGCTGCTGCGGCTGATCGCGCCGACGCTGGTTTTCACCGCGGAAGAAGTTTGGAAGTTCTGCCGCGCGGTGACGGCGAACCCGGAAAGCGTGCATATGGCCGATTTTCCCTCGGCGGAAGAATTGGAATGCGTTGGACGCGGAACGGGCCAAGAGCTGGGACCGGCTGGTGCTGGTTCGCGAAGAAGTGCTGAAGGCGCTCGAGCCTGTGCGCGCGGCGAAAACGATTTCGAGCTGCGTTGGAAGCGCGCGTCACGCTCGGCGGCCAGCCGGCGATTTGCTCGAAGTCGTTGCGAAAATATCGCCGCGTTTCTGCCGGGGCTTTTCATCGTGTCGCAGGTTGAGGTGGTGGAAGGAAAAATCGACGGCGGCTCGCCGGCCGCCGGTATGGACGGCTTGCAAATCAAAATCGACCGCGCCGCTGGCAAGAAGTGCGAACGCTGCTGGAATTATTCCACGCATGTCGGCGAGAGCGCCGATTACCCGACGGTGTGCGAACGCTGCGTCGCGGCTCTGGCTGAAATCGAGCGGACGAACGGGCCGTCGGAGTCTGCGCGCCTAATGGCGGCGCGAAGCTCAGGCGCCGGCACGACTGGCGCGCTGATCGCCCTCGCCGTTGGCGCGCTGGTCGCGGACCAGCTCAGCAAATTCGCGGTGGAAAAATACATCGCGCCGGGATCGCAGCGCGTGATTGTTCCGGGCGTGCTGAATTTGTTGCATACGACGAATCCTGGTGTCGCCTTCGGATTGTTCGCGGATTCGGCGAGTCCGTGGCAGCCGCTGCTGCTGGTCGGATTTTCGGTGGTGGTGATCGGCATGTTGGTCTGGCTGCTGATTACTGGCCGCGCTGGGGGAGCGCTGGGCCAGTCCGGCATCGCATTGATTCTGGGCGGCGCCGCGGGAAACGTTATCGATCGTTTTATGCGGCATCAGCGTGACCGACTTTATCGATTTCTATATCGGCAGCTATCACTGGTATACGTTCAACATGGCGGATTCCGCGATCGTGCTCGGAGCGGCGCTGGTGGTGCTTGAACTTTTTCGCGACGGGCGGCAGCCGACTCGCGCGCAAGCTTAGAAATTAATGCGTCCCATACTTTTCCAAATCGGCGGAATTCCGGTTTTCAGCTACGGCGTGCTGGTGGCCACGGGTGTGCTTCTTGGCCCTGTGGTATGGGCGTCGGCGCGCCGCACGCGTGGGCGTCGATCCGGACAAGCTTTGGAACCTGGGAATTTACGGCGTGCTGGCTTCGTTGCTCGTCGCCAAGCTGTGGTTGATTGCTACCGCCTGGGAGTTTTACTCCGCGAATCCGCGCGAAATTTTCAGCGTCACCATGTTTCAATCCGGCGGAACCTTTTACGGCGGAGTGTTTGGCGGCGTTATCGGCGTGATGCTCTACACCCATTTTCAAAAAATGCCGCTGCTCCCAGTCTTCGATATTTGCTGCGCGGCGATTCCGCTGGGTCACGCGATTGGGCGCCTGGGTTGCTTCATGGCGGGGTGCTGTTTTGGAAAGCCCACGGAGGTGGCGTGGGGCGTGAAGTTTACCGATCCCGTGGCCGCGCAGTTGGCCGGCACGCCGCTGGGCATTCATCTGCATCCCACGCAGCTTTACGAAGCGGCCCTGGAATTCCTGAATTTTCTTTTTTTGGTCTGGCTGGGGAAACGGCAGCGATTTAGCGGCCAAATCGCCGGAACTTACATGATCCTTTATGGGTTTGAACGCGGCATTATGGAGTTCTTTCGCGGCGATCCGGGACGTACCATGATGTTCCACGATTCCATTTCGCTGATGCAAATCGTCAGCATCATACTGGTTGCCGGTGGATCCCTGCTCTGGTGGCGAGGGTTGAATGGCTCTGCGCCGCTGGAACCTGCGGTAGTTTCGGCCGAAGCGGCTCGAAGCTGAGCTTCGCCGCACGCAAAAATTCTCATGCAAAATAATCACGACATCGACGATCCGTTCGAAATTGACGAGGAGTCGCCGGAGTCCACGGCAGAGTCGGTTGCGGCGGGCCATCGGGAATTTGCGGTCACGGAAGACGACCGGGGCCAGCGGCTGGATCGCTTTATCGCCGTGCAGTTGCCGGAAATCAGCCGCACGCAAGTGCAAAATCTGATCGACGAGGGCCGGGTATTCGTTGGCGGCATCGCCAAGAAGCCCTCGCACCGTCTGGAGACCGGCGAAACGGTGAATGTTGAAATCCCGGCACCGGTATGGCCCGGCGTCGCGGCGGAAGATATCCCACTCGCTGTTTTTTACGAAGACCAGGACGTGGTGGTGATCAACAAGCCTTCCGGAATGATCGTGCATCCCGGCGCAGGAGAAGATACCGGCACGCTGGTCGCGGCGCTGCTGCATCGCTTTGGCGCTGACGGTCTTTCGCAAATCGGCGGCGTGATCCGGCCGGGCATCGTGCATCGCCTGGATAAGGACACGTCCGGGGCGATGATCATTGCGCGCAACGACGAAGCGCACGAGAAATTGGTGGAGGAATTTCGCGAGCGCCGGGTGGAAAAAACATACGTGGCGCTGCTGCATGGCGCGATAAGGGCGAAAAAGGACGCATTGAATTGCCGGTGGCGCGCGACTTGAAGCGCCGCTCGCGCATGACCGCGCGGCGTTGCGAAGGCCGCGAAGCGCGCACCGACTGGCGCTTGCGCTTGCGGCTCGAGCAGTATTCGCTGGTCGAAGCCAATTTGCACACCGGCCGCACGCACCAGATCCGCGTACACTTTTCCGCGCTCGGCCTTCCGGTGGTGGGCGACACGGTTTATGGCGCCCCGCGGCAGGAACGCGTCGGCCGGGAACTTTTGCCGCCGCTCGGACGCAACTTCCTGCACTCCGCGCGCATCGCATTGACACATCCGCGAACCGGAAAACGCATGGAATTTCGCGCGCCGTTGCCGACAGAACTTGTTGAATACCTGCACCGGCTGGGGCATGCGCTGAAAGCTAATGCCGGCGGTATTGACGCCGCACTGAAGGAGTTTTCGTGATGTCCCAGGTCAATTTCACGCGCAGGATACTCGCTATTGGCGCGCTTTGGGTTTTGACCTCGCTGGGGACGCAAGCACAGCAACCTGCGCCACCTCCGCCGGCTGCGGCTGCGCCCACGGAGCCGCAAACGAAACCTTCCACCGAACCGCTGCCGCAGCAAAAAACTCCGGCGATCACTTCGACCACGGGCCTGGTGCACCTTGTCGCCACGGTCATGGATCGTCACCGCGATTTCGTGACGGATCTCGACCAGGCGGATTTCAAGGTTCTGGAAGATGGCACGCCGCAGGACATTCGCTATTTCGGGCGTGAGACGGATTTGCCGCTGCGCATCGGCATCCTGCTCGACACCTCGAACAGCATTCGCCCGCGCCTCGAATTCGAAAAAGAAGCGGCGCTGGATTTTCTGCAGCACGTGATTCGCCGTAACAAAGATCAGGCGTTCCTGATGACCTTCGATAATGAGCCGGAAGTGATTCAGGATTACACCGGGGACCTGGCTTTGCTGACCGACGCCATTCGCAAGCAGCGCGCGGGCGGCGGCACGGCGCTGAACGACGCGATCTACCGCGCCGCGGAAAAACTAGTGAATCCTCCGCTGCCCAAGGGCCCGAACCCGGAATTCGCCGCGTGCTGGTGGTGATCAGCGACGGCAACGACAACCTGAGCGATCACGCGCTGAGCGAAGCCGTGGACGCCGCCATTCGCGCCGAAGCGGCGATTTATTGCGTCAGCACCAATACCGACTGGCTGGCGCATCGACGGCGACAAGCCGCGCAAAAATTCACGTCGAGGGTGGCGACAAGGTTCTGGAGCAGTTCGCGGATCAGAGCGGCGGGCGGGTTTTCTATCCTTATAAGGTGGACGATCTGGCGCAGTCTTTCGTGGACATCGGCAACGAGCTACGCAGCCAGTATTTCATCGCGTACTCGCCGACGAATCCTCAGTGCGTCACGGAAAATATCGCAAAATCGATGTGCAGATCGGATCGCAAAGGCCTCGACGTGCGCACCCGCAAAGGGTATTACGCCAAGCCCACAGCTGCGCCGACTCCGCCAGCCCCAACACCCTCACCGGCGAAATAATCTTGATTCGTAACTGGAAAACTAATTAACGGCTATCTGAACGGGCGTAGTAGCCTTTGCGCGCCAGGATCTTCAAGTCGGGACGCGTAACGTCCACGCTGGATCTTGCGGAAGGTTCCGTCGCGCTTGAGGTTGGTCGGGTAGTAGCCCAGCACGTACTGCGAACGCAGTTCCTGCGAAATTTCGTCGAAAGCTTTTTCGAGCGACCCTTCGTTGTGCACTTCGATCACGCGTCCGCCGGTGTCTTCCGCCATCTTGCGCGCCACGCCGGGCCGATGCCGAAAGTGGCTCCATGCGATCGGCGATCAGCAGCACGTGAATCACGGCGTCGGAGCGCTGCGCCGCCTCCATCGCGTCCTGCAGGCGCAATTTGCTTCCGGTATCTTCCGCGTCGGTGAGGATGATCACGCCCTTGCGGCCCGCTTCGGTGGCGAGTTCGATCGTGGCAGGCCAGATAGATCGCATCGTACAAGATTCGTGCCGCCGGTCGCTGCCCTGCGGGAATCGTGCCGGGCGTCACCACGCCGCCGCCGCCCACGGAATTCACGCGGGCGCGGCGAATCGCGCTGGAGAGCACGGAAGTGTCTTGGGTGAAGTCGGCGAGCAGGTCCACGTCGAAGTCGAAAGTGATCACCATCGCTTCGTCTTTCGGGCGCATCACTTCGCGCAAGAAGCGCGAAGCGGCATCCTGCTCCGCATCGATCATGCGATCCATGCTGGCGCTGGTATCGATCAGCAGGCCCAGCGTGATCGGCATGTTCACTTCTTTGGAGAAGAACGCAATTTTTTGCTCGACTCCGTCCTCGAAATATCTTGAAATCGTCCTTGGTCAGGTCGGAGATGATGCCGTGTTTCTTGTCGCGCACGGTGGCGAACACGTTGACGACGGTGGTGGTGACGCTAGCGGCTGCTGGCCCTGCTTGCTGGCCGGCCTGCTGAGTCGGCGATGAGTCGCGAGCGGTCGGGTGGCTGGCGGGGTCAGGAAATGCCTGACGCAGGCGAGAGTCGCGCGCGGCGCCCTTTGCCGGCGGCACGGTAGTGACAGCCACGTAGCCGGTCAGAGCTAAACTGAAAAGGCCTGCGATGAGGCTGGTCGCCGCATTGTATAATCTCCCTAAGGTTGAGTGCGTTTGGTACGCAGTTGCAGCGGAAGCACCGCCGGATGTTCCGCGCTGATACGATGCAATCGGAGCTCAAGGTTCGATGAAAAGCGAGATGCGAGCAGCGAACGATGAGCTCCGCGAGATAAAGCGACTCAAATTCGTGAAGCAAATCTCGAACAAAAACTCGGAAAACGGAAACCTGGATGACGCGATGCCCTGCTGGCCTTCGGCATTGTATTACTTTTTTCGCTGCCCGCACGCGCGCAGCAGCCCGCCCGGTGAATAACAGCCAGCAGGGAAACAAGCCGCCGGTGCAGCCGGGCCAGACTGCGGCTCCCGCGCCGGCCGCCGAATCCGAATCCGCCGCCGACTCCGACGCCGCAGCCGCAAACCGGCCAGTCCCAGCCACAGCGGCCCGCCGCAGGCGCAAACCGGCGACAAAATCCCAAGCAAGGTGCCGATACTCGCCACAAGATCACCAGTCACACTTCACCTGGTGATCGTGCCGGTCACGGTGAAGAATCGCGACGGCCAATCTGATCGGCGACCTGCAGCGCGATGAATTCCGCGTGTACTGCGACAACGTGGAACAGCAGATTGTTTACTTCACGTCCGATCCGTTTCCGCTTGTCCGCGGTGGTGCTGATCGACAACGATCTTTCGATCAAGTCCGCCGACCAAGTGCAAAAAAGTCTGACCGCGATTTCCGGGGGTTCGGACCCGCGGATGAAGTGGCGCTGGTGACCTACGACCAGTTTCCGAACACGGTCGCGGATTTTTCGTTCAACAACGACCAGCTCTTCACCAAGCTCAAGCGCCTGGACCTGGCATTCCCGCTATCCCGGGCCCTCCGCTCGGCGGACCGCTGACGGCAGGGCGCGACGGCGAACGGACAAATCGCCGGAAACCGGGCTGCCGACGCAAGCACGGCGTGCGGCAGGAGACGGAACACGAAAGATCTGGACGACGCGGTCTACGCCGCCGGCGAGATGCTGAAGGGCCGCGGGCGCGATCGGCGCAAAATTATTTTCCTGATTTCGGACGGAAATAATTCGCACAACAACAGCCACACGCTGGACCAGACGCTGCAGCTGCTGCTGAACTCCGATGTTTCGGTGTATTCGATTTCGGTGGGCCACGCGTTTCTGCAGAAGGAAAGCACGCGGCTGGAAAAGTATGCGCAGACCACCGGCGGCGACACGTTTTACGCGGGAAAAGACCGCGGCCTGGAAAATCTGTATGCGAAGGTCACCGAGCAGGCGCGCAACCAGTACACTCTGACCTTCAGTCCACAGGAAGTCAGCAAGGATAAGGATTTTCACGGCGTGGAAGTGCGCGTGCGGCGGCCGGCTCTGGACGTGACGGCGCGGCAGGGCTACTACCAAAGCGGATTGCATTAAGCCGTTCGGCGTCGCGAAAGGCCGAAGCCGAGGAAACATTTCTTGCCGCATTTTCTTAATTTTTGGGGATTGCCGCACGAATGGTGATGAGTTGTTCGTGGGCGGGGCACAGCGGTTTGTAGTCGCAGAAATTGCAGCCGAAGCCGGGCTTGGGCGTGAATTCTTTGGCGCGAATCAGGTCCGCGACTTCGGCGATTTTCTCCTTCGTTTCTTTCAGCGCTTTGGCGTCGCGCGTGGCCGCGACCGCTTCGTTGGTAGCCAGATTGTAAAACACCAGGCGGGTCGGGATCGAGGTCGAGGACTTCCTGCGCCGCGAGGGCGTAGATGCCCAGTTGTGAATCGTTCGCCGCGGCTTTCGCGTCTTTGGCCTTGCCGGTTTTGTAATCGATAATCTCGACGGCGCTGCCATCGAGGCGATTGACCTGATCCATTCGCCCGGTTACGACTACGTCGTTTTCCAGCGCGAGTTCGAAGTTTTTTTCCTGATAGATCACGTCGGCGGGAGCGGCGCAGTAGGTGCGATGGAACGCTTCGAGCTGATCGCGGCCTGCTTTGCGATATTCCTCTTCGTGATATTCGTCGATGTAACCGGCGCCGGACCATTCGCGATCGTAGATGGTCAGGACATCTTCGAACGGAATCTTGCGGCGTTTGGCGACCTCGCTCACGAACTCTTTGATGGTGCGGTGCATGATGTTGCCAAATGTGGCCATGGCATGCGGGCCGCCGCGCACGCTCCAGACATACTGGAACATGTAACGCATCGGGCAGCGGCCGTAACAGTCGATCGCCGACGAGCTGAGCTGCAGCGGCTCGGGCCGCGGAGGATGAAACGCCTTGGCCCAGAGCGCGACGCGCGAATACGCTTTGGTCGGTTCAATGCCCGGCGGAAACAATTGCGACGGGTCCTGGGAATCGGCTTCGGGGCCAGTGGTCTCGACGACCAGCGGGACAGTGACTTTGGGTTGTGATTGCAAAATATCGAAGCGTCTTGATTTTCGCATTGGTCAAGAAATCGTCGAGAAACGGCGACGGCTTCTTGCGCTTGTTGACCAGAGTGGAAAGCGTGAGCTGCTGGCGCGCGCGCGTGAGCGCGACGTAAAAAAGCCGGCGCTCCTCCTGAATCTGGAAATCGAACTTGGGCTGCTCCTCTTTCATCAGTTCGGGAGGGAATTCGAATTCGACTTTGCGCACGCCGGAAGGGAAGTCGTTTTTCGAAAGGCGCAGAATGAAGACGTGCGGGAACTCCAGGCCCTTGGCGGCGTGCACGGTCATCAGTTGCACGGCGTCGTCGGAGATTTCTTCTTCCAGGCAAATGTCGCCGCCCGCTTCGTAGAAATAGGCGAGGTATTCGATGAAATGACGGAGCTGGGTTTCTTCGCTCTTGCGTTCCCACTCCTTCACGAAATTCACGAAGCGATCGAGGTAATAGCGATCCTGGTCGGAAGGCAGCGGCGCGAGTCCCAGGCCGGCGATCAGTTCGTCCACAACTTCGGTGGCGGATTTGCGTTTGGCGCTCTGGCGCAGCTGGCCGAGCAAGGCGACCAGTTCGCGCGAGCTTGACCCCAGCGCGATTGAAGGGAGCTTCGTTCTGCGCGGTTTCCAGTTCGTCGCCGAGCGGACGGCGATGATTTTTCTCGGCGCGCTCGGCGAGGCGGACCAGATCGCGCGGTTCGAGGCCCCAGTAGGGCGCGGCGAGCACGCGGGCGCAGGCCACATTGTCACCCGGAACGGCGATGAGGCGCAGCCAGGCGAATAAATCGCGCACCAGCGTGCTGGAGAGGATCGAGAATTTGCGGATGACGAAAGGAATTTCGCGGCGGCGCAAGGCGTCGAGCAGTGCGGTGCGGTGGGTGTGTTTGCGGTAGAGCACCGCGAAGTTGCGCCAAGGCGCTCCGGCGTCGTGCAGCCGGTCGATTTCGGAGGCCACCCAGTGCGCTTCTTCTTCCGGCGTGCCGAATTCGACCACGCGAATTTTTTCGCCTTCGCGATTTTCGGTGGTCAGGGCTTTGGGCGGAAGCAGCGGCGATTTTTCGTTGTGCTGGATCACTTCGCCGGCGACGCGCAGGATGCGCTGGGTCGAGCGGTAATTCTGCGACAGCGAGACCAGGAATTTCTTCGAGGCCGGGCCGAGTTTGGCGTCGGTGACGCCGCAGAAGCGCTTCAGAAAATATGGTGAAGCTGCCGAAGGACGCGCCGCGGAAGCGGTAGATCGCCTGATCGTCGTCGCCGACGGCGACGATGTTGCGGCGTTCGCCGGCGAGCAGCCAGAGCAATTCGAGCTGGGCGATGTTGGTATCCTGAAATTCGTCCACCAGGATGTAGCGGTACTGGTCCTGCATTTTCCGGCGGAGCGCGTGGTCGGTTTGCGAGGAGGTGCGCGGTGTGCATCAACTGCGCGCCAAAGGTAAGCAGGTTGCGTTCGCGCAGCAGTTGTTCGCTGACGCGATAGACGCGCGGCGAGTTCTTCCTGGCGCGCGACTTCTTCTTCGGCGGCCTGCAAGGCGTCGGGCTCGAGCGATTTTTTCTGCGCGATCGTGCTGGACGCGGAGGGACTTCGACGTATTTCTGATAATCGTCGGGCGTGACCAGCTCGTCCTGGCAGCGCGAGAAAAAGGTGACGAAGTCGCTGATGAATTCGCCGGGATCCTGCAGCCGGCGGAATAATTTCAGATCGAGTTCGCCGATATTGCGGCGGAGCAGGATTTTGTGGTCGATGTCGTCGAGCGGCTGGACGTCGGGGTTGGCGGCGCGCAGAACCTTCTCGAGACAAAATGTGTGGAAAGTACTGAGCCACACGCCTTCGGCGCGCTCGCCGATGGACTTTCACCACGCGGGACTTCATCTGGTCGGCGGCTTTATCGGTGAAAGTGAGTCCGAGAATGTTTTCGCCCGCGAGATCAGGATTGGATTCGAGCAGAGTGCGGATACGCTCGATGATCACGCGGGTCTTGCCGGTGCCGGCGCCGGCGACGACGAGCAGCGGACCATCGCCGTGTTCGATGGCGCGTTGTTGGGGCGCGTTGAAGGGGGCGGCGGGCGAATTATGCTGGGCGGTCATGGGTCGGTGGGAAGGCTTCGGTATGTTACCAGATTTGCGGGTGGCGAAAGCGAGGCGAACATTTCGAGAGGATGATGCGAGGCGATTTGGCGCGGGATTGAATGGCAGAGCCGGCTCGAATCGCGATGAAGGATCCGGAAAGAGGTGGAGGTGGCGCTTTACGATAATCCAGCGGAGGGTCAGTGAATATTTAGATCGACGCGGATGCGAACGCCTTTGCCTGGGGCGGCGTCGATGTGAAACGCGCCATGCAGCAGCTTGACGCGCTCGCGCATTTCGAGGAGTCCGATGCCCGGCGGGAGGTCCGAATTATTGGGGGGATTGAGGTCCATGCCTTTGCCGCGATCAGCGATTTCGAGGCGGATGCTGGAGCCCTGGCGAACCAAGCGAACGGCGGCCCATGGACTGCGGGAATGGCGATGAACATTGGTCAAACCTTCCTGCATGATGCGAAAGAGGACCAGTTTGTATTCGGTGGGAAGGGGGCCGGTGGTTTCGGGGACGTCGAGGTCGACGGAAATTTCGCTGCGTTCGGAAAAACCGGCGATGTACCACTTGAGGGTGGTGCTGAGATCGCCGGTTTCCAGCGACGGCGGATGGAGAAGGTAGGAAAGCGTGCGAATTTGAGTCATGACCTGGCGGTTGATGTCGGAGCAATCGTTGATCGCCTTACGCACGGAATAGGAGAGGCGCGGATCTTTGCGAACGATCTGACCGAGGAGCATTTGCAGGCCAGCCAGATCCTGGGCGAGGGTTTCGTGCAGGGCGCGGGAAATGCGATGGCGCTCCTGATCCTGAATCTGGATCAACTGAGTGGAAAACTGGCGCAAGGCCGCTTCCGCTTTCTTTAGCAGCGTGATGTCCTGAACCACGACATTACAGCCCAAAATCAAGCCCGCTTTGTCTTTGAGGGGACTGATGCTGACGTTCCAGACGTGGCCGGCCCAGGGTTCAACAGAGGCGAGACTATCTAATTCGACGTTTTGAACGGGATCACCCGAGGAGAACACGCCGGTGTACATCGGTTCGACTCGCGGGGCAAGGTCGGGAATGACCTCGCGGATGGTGCGGCCGATGTGCTCGGAGGCAGGAATGCCGTTGGTGGCGGCGAGCACGTCATTGACGCGGACGTAGCGCAAGTCACGATCGACAAAGCAAAGGCCGACGGGAGCGGTATCGTAGATGGCATTGAGTTCGGCCAAGTGTTGATTGGCGAGGGCTTCACTTTCCTGGCTGGATCGTTCGGCGCGGATTCTGTCGGTAACGTCGCGGGCGAAGCCACGGACGATGGGGGCGGCGACCCCGGCGGTTCTTAGGGTGTTGCGATATTCCCAAACGCGGCGTTCGCCGGCATGGGTGTGAACGGAGACGAGACCTTCGACTTGACCTTCGCGGCGGAGGGTGGCGATGTAAGCAGCGAACTGGTCGCGATACTGAGGCAATAACATATCGGGAATCTGGCGGCCGATGAGGTCCTCCGGGCGATAGCCGAGCAGGCGGGCAGGACGATCGTTCATGGAAAGCAGGCGGCCGTGAAGATCGTGAGTGCAGATCAGGTCCGTGCTGTTTTCGACCAGATCGCGATAGCGTTCTTCGGTGGTCGATAGGCGCTGCTCGGTTTGAACTTTCTCGGTGATGTCCTGGGTGACGCCGAAGCGGCGGACGACTTGATTTTCGGAATTGAGGATCAGTTTGGCGCGGGTGTAGAGCAGATGCTCGCGGCCGTCGGGAAGAGTGAAGCGGGCGCGATACTCGTAGGGTTGTTTTTCGAGCATGGCGCGTTGGATGATGTCGCGAACCATGGGGCGATCGTCGGGATGTAAGGCTTCCCAGAACTCGCTCTCGGGAAGTTTTCCTTCAAGGTCGCTGCGGCCCAAGATGCGGCACAAGTTCGCGGACCAGAGTTCATCTCCGGTGGCGCAATCGTGTTCCCAACTGCCGAGCCGGGCCATTTCTTCGGCGTGGGTGAGCAGGGCGTGGTCCTTGGACATGCGGTCGAAGCGAACCTGACCGGTGACTTCCACGGCGATGGCGCCGATCCGCGGCTTTTGATTTTTGGGGTGCGGCATGGGAAAGACGGAGGCGAGCCAGTCGCGCAGGATTCCGGGGCTTTTGGGGGTTTCGCCGTTGACGCGGAAATTCAGATTCGATTCGCCGGTGGAGATTACTTTCAGAAGGATGGGCTCGATCGTAGGGGCGAGCAGCGGAGCGACTTCCCGGGGAGTTTTGCCCAATATTTCCGGGACGGTGCTGCCCAGAATGTTGGCCATTTCTTCGTTGGCGCGGAGGATCTGTAAACGGGAATCGAGGATGACCAGACCGGCGGGCGCAGCGGTGAAGAACGGGCTGAGGTCGTCGAAGGCCGCCCAACGTTTAGGAATTACCGCGCCGCGGATAGGGGGCTGCAACCGCCGCGATTTCATACCGGAACTCCGCTGAACTACGGCGTGATGGGGACTCGGCTACAAAAATCGAAGTTATTCTGACACGATACGTGACAGGCGGGGTATCTGGCAACGACTTTCGCTGAAGCCCCCAAGGTCACCACAGCGGAGCGACGGGCGCTTCCTGGAAAATAAGGCAAGGGGCGCCGGCCGGGCGAACATTGCACTTGAAGCAGGGCTTTAGCAACGCAGTTCGATGACGCAGGAAGGGGAGAGCCGCTGAAGCGGGGCCAGGATGCCGCTGGCGACGGAGAAGTCAGCTTTTTGCCAGGGCGTGATTTTTCCGGTGGAGTCGGTGGCCTGAATTTCGAGGCGATAGGAGCCTTCGGCAAAATTGCGAAGGTCGATGCCGCGGGTAATGGTGACGAACGAAGTGCCAGGCTGGATGTACGGAGCCACATTGACCTCCTGGAAGTCCTGAACGATTTTGCTGGTGAGAGCGTCCACAACCCTCAGATGCGCGGTCAAAGTTACGGGCGGCTGGGCGGCGAGTTGCGGGGCGTAAATCTGAAAATAAGGATAGAGCATTTCCGCGTTGTTGAATTCAGCGCTCGCGGCCGGGGTGAACTCAACGCCTTTGCTGACCAGTGGGAGGTAGTTTCCCGGCGATGCGGCCGGGGCAGCGGAAGAATCGCCTGAAACTTTGCGAACGCGGGCACAGAGCGCGATCGCGTCGACGGCCAACTGCTGGTGAGCGTAGTCCTCGAGGATCAAGGGGATTCGTGTGGCGCCGAAATTTTCGCCGTCGCTGAGAATCACCTGCAGAGTGTATTCACCGGGAGGCAAATCAAGTTGGGTGTCGTAACGGCTGGGAATCATGGTGGAGGCCTGAGCCGGAACGCTTTTTGTATTGGAAGCACTGGAGGAGTTTTTGTTTTCGTTGCCGTACTCGCAGCAGGCGAAATCGCTGAAGCGGGCGACAGTATCGCCGTTTTTGGAAGAAATAATTCCGAGAGTGCCAATGGAGGCGCGCAAGGTGCCGTCTTTGAAATCGTATTTGAGCGAGTTCCAGGGGAAGGTGAGTTGGATATTGACGCGGGCGGTTTGGGCGCCGGTGTACAGGGCGAGGGTATGAACAGTTAGATCGATTTTACCGGCCGCTCCCGAGGCGAGGTCGCGTTCCATTTGCTGGCCGGTCCCGGTGCCGAGCAGGGGATCGGAAGCCGGATGCGGGGTATTGCAATACTCACTGCGGGCCCAGACGATAAAATTAGAGCGACCGACGGTGACTTTAATCTGGTGGCAAGTACCGATGGGCGAGGCCGAGGGGATGTAGGCGATGACGTATTGCGGCCAGGGGAGCAAGAGGCTGTGGTCCGAGGTGGAGAGATCGGGATAGGTCCACTTTCCCCCGCCGGAACCGATCGTTTCCGGATGCCTGCCCTGATTGTCGGCGACGATGGAGGCCGTGGGCGCTTCGAACGTAGTTTTCAAGATGGTCTGTTCTTTGCCGTCTTCGAAGATGTGGAAGTCTTTGGCGGTAAGGTTGCGGACGGCAATGGTGTCCCAGAAATGCGGGTCGCGAGCGATGAGTTCGCTGAGGGGAAGCTTTTGATGTTTGTGGTCGGTCAGGGTGTAGAGCTTCTTGTCGAAGACCACGGCGGGAACGAGGACCTGATTGGATTCAACACGGATGGCACCGCTCTGAGCGGAAACGCGAGGAGCCAGCACGGCGAGTACTGTGCTGAGGGCGAGGACTGCCCAGGTGAGAATGTTCCGGCCGAGCATAGAGTCCCTTTCGGGCGGGGGCAAAGCGCTTGCGATCTCCGGCCCGACTTGCCAGCGTACATCCTACCGGTCCACTGCGACCAACGATGTGACGCAGGACCTCGAAGCGTGATTCCTGCTATTCAATTTCCCATTTATCCTTTGAAATTTCAATTTGCGGTGCGGGTGCGAGCGGCAGGAAGGACTTTTCGACGCTTGGAGGGCTGGGAGCAGCCGGGCCGGCGAAGTGATGGCGCGGGAAACTCCCGATGCGCCAAATCTGCGGGCATGCTGTCATGGAAAGTGACAGGCGGCCCAGTGAATTCATATCGAGCCAAAGACTTTCTGGGCACGACGAATGGTTGGTGGACGAATCTTCGCGGGGAGATTTGAGTGTATAATCCGGCCAGTTAGGATCCAGCGAGAGGGCTCATGGCTGCGGACCAAGGTGCCACGATGTGGGTTCCGGTATGTTGCGGGCGGGTGATGCGCTGCAACATGTTCAAGCAGGCCGACGGCGGTTCGTACGCCGCGCTGCTGTGCACCGTGTGCAACAAGAACATCACGCTGGAGCAAGAGGCTTTGGCGGAAGCGAACAGCTTCGGAGAAGGCGCTAAAGTATTGAGCTTGATTGGGTCACCCAAACCACCCAAGACGGAAAGAAAAAAGTTCGCTGATGCCGGGCCGGACGATCCAACGCTGTAGCGGAAACGCGGTCCACTTATACGATTTTGCCTGCCCATGATCGGCCAGACCATTTCACACTATCGAATAGTGGAGCAACTGGGCGCCGGTGGAATGGGCGTGGTCTACAAAGCGCAGGATAGCCGGCTGGATCGCGCGGTCGCGCTGAAATTTCTCCCCGACAAACTGGCGCAAGAGCCGCAGGCGCTCGAACGATTTCGACGCGAGGCGCGAGCTGCGTCCGCGCTGAATCATCCGGGCATTTGCACGATCTACGACATCGGCGAGCAGGACGGGCGCGGGTTCATCGTCATGGAATTCATCGACGGTGAAACGCTGCGCCATCACATTCACCGGCAGGCGCTGCCGCTAGAAGAAATTCTGAAACTGGGGATGCAGATTGCCGAAGCGCTGGATGCGGCGCACGCCGAAGGGATCATTCACCGCGACATCAAGCCCGCGAATATTTTCGTGACCAAGCGCGGACAGGCGAAGGTGCTCGATTTTGGGCTGGCGAAGCTGTTGCCCAAGGCGGTGGCGAGCGGGGCGGCGGGCGCGGATGGCGACGATACGGATTCCACTTCGATTGTGGGAATCATCAGCGGGACGCCGTCTTATATGTCGCCGGAGCAGATTCGCGGAGACACGCTGGACGCGCGCACGGATATTTTTTCGCTGGGACTGGTGCTGTACGAAATGGCGACCGGACGGCAGGCGTTCAGCGGACCGACGGGCGGGGTGATCATCGAGGCGGTGCTGACGCGGGCGCCGGCGGCGGCGCGCAGTATCAACCCCGATATTCCGGAGAGGCTCGAAGAGATCATTAATAAGGCGCTGCATAAGGATAAGGAGCAGCGCTACCAGCACGCGGCGGAAGTGCGCAAGGATTTGCAGAAATTGGATCGGGGATCCGATTCCGGATGGAAAACGGCGGCGGGAAACACGGAATTTATGGCAGCGCCGAGACGCGCTCCGAGCGATTCGGGCTCCAACTCCAACCGTTCGGACTCGAGTGGCCACCATACCGGCGGCCGTTCGGCGACGAGAAATCCGCTGACGCAGACCGGAGCAATCCGGCGGGAGCGAGTGGCCAAGGTCATTGACTCGCTGGCGGTTTTGCCTTTTGAGAATGCGAGTCACGACCCGGAGAACGAATACCTGAGCGACGGGATTGCGGGGAGCCTGATCAATATTCTGGCGACGGTGCCGAAGTTGCGGGTGATGGCGCAGAGTACGGTATTCCGATACAAGGGACGCGGAATGGATCCGCAAGCGGTGGGCCGCGAATTGAATGTGCGGGCGGTGCTGACCGGAAGAATGATGCAGAGCGGTGGGTCGTTGCGGATTGGAACGGAACTGGTAGACGTAGCGACCGGGACGCAATTGTGGGGAGCGCAATACGATCGCGCGCCGGGCGATATTTTTGCGATTCAAGATGAAATTTCGCATGAGATATCGGAAAACCTGCGGCTGAAGCTGACGCGGGCGGAAAAAAAGCGGTTGACCAAACGGCAGACGCACGATGCGGAGGCTTACGGGTGGTACTTGAAGGGCCGGCATCACTGGAACCGGTGGACCGAGGAAGGATTCTATAAGGCGATCGAATATTTTCAGCAGGCGGCGGAGAAAGATCCCGGCTACGGGCTGGCTTATGCGGGGGTGGCGGATTCGTACGTGCTGCTCGGTTGGAATAGTTATCTGCGGCCGAAGGACGCGTTCCCGAAAGGTAAGGCGGCCGCGCGGGAAGCGCTGCGACTGGAACCGGAACTGAGTGAAGCGCACACGCCGATGGCCGCTGGGTTGTGGCTGAACGACTGGCAGTGGCCGGAGGCGGAGAAGGAATTCGAACGGAGTGTGGCGCTGAATCCGTGCTATCCGACGGCGAGTCATTGGTACGCCGAATATTTAATGACCATGGGGCGGCACGACGAAGCGCTGGCGAGGATGAAGAAGAGCCAGGAACTCGATCCGTTGTCGCTGATTATCAGCGTGGCGATTGGTTGGACGTACTACATGGCCCGGCGTTATGACGAGGCGATTCTGCAGATCCGGCGAACGTTTGAGCTGGATCCGAATTATCCGGTGGCGAACTGGGTGCTGGGATTGGTTTTGCGGAAAATGGGACGATTTGAAGAGGCGATCGCCGAGGGCGAGAAGGGCGTCCGATCGTCGGGAGGAAGTCCCTTGATTCGCGCGGCGCTGGCGCAGAGTCTGGGGGCGGCGGGAAAGACGAAGGAAGCTCGAGAGATTCTTGATGATCTGCTTAGGATGGCGGGAAAAAAATATGTCGCGCCTTATTTCTTTGCGGGGATTTACGCAGGATTAGGAGAAGACGAACGCGCGATGGAATGTTTGGAAGAATCCTACGAAGAACATTCGCACTGGTTGATTTATTTGCATATGGACCCGGGGATGGATGGTTTGCGGTCGAGTGCGCGGTTTCAGGATTTGTTGCGACGAGTGGGGCTGCCGTTGGGAGAACATTAAATTCTAACGGGCGACGCGCGAAGCCGGAGAGTCGCGCGGCTCACAGGAAACATGATGGAACTTGATCCGAAAAGTGCATTCGGTGCGGAACGGGTGGTGGCGCAGCCGATCGTTGCGCCGCTCACGCGGTCGGCGATTTTTCTGGTGGCTACACTCAAGCCGGACGTGGAGGCGCGGGCGGCGGTGCGATCGTTGTGCGCAGACCTCAGCGGGATATTCCGCGCGGTGGAGCATCGCAATATGGAAGCAGGGCTCTCCTGCGTGATGGGGATCGGGTCGGAGGCGTGGGACCGGCTATTTGGGGCGCCACGGCCGGCGAAGCTACATCCGTTCCGGGAGATTCGCGCGGGGGCGCGGCATGCGGTGTCGACGCCGGGAGACGTGCTGTTCCACATCCGGGCGAAGCATATGGATCTGTGCTTTGAACTGACGGCACAGATCATGGAGCGCGTCGGCGATTTTATGGCGGCGGTGGACGAAGTGCATGGTTTCCGTTATTTCGACGAGCGCGATCTGGTGGGGTTCGTGGACGGGACGGAAAATCCCCGAGGTGCGGCGGCGAGTGAGGCGGTGCTGATTGGCGAGGAAGACGCGGCGTTTGCCGGCGGCAGTTACGTGATGGTGCAGAAATATCTGCACGATATGAAGGGCTGGAATGCGCTGTCGACGGAAGCGCAGGAAAAAATCATTGGGCGCAAGAAATTGTCGGATATCGAATTAGATGAGGCAGTGAAGCCGACTTCGTCGCATAGCTCGCTGACCACGATTGAAGAGGATGGGAAAGAGATGAAAATCCTGCGCGACAACATGCCTTTTGGTTCGGCGGCGCAGGGCGAATTTGGGACGTATTTCATAGGCTACAGCCGATCGCCCAGCACGGTGGAGCAGATGCTCGAAAATATGTTTGTCGGGCGGCCGCCCGGCAACTATGACCGGTTGCTGGATTTCAGCCGGGCGGTGACGGGGAGCTTGTTCTTCGTGCCGTCGGCGACATTTCTGGACGACGTGAGCGAGTAGGTCTTTACACCCGGACTGATGGGCGTAGTCAAAATCCGGCCGTGGCTGATCTTCTTCGTAGCGATTCGGGCGCGGCAGGAGTTGAGATCCTTCGTCGCTTCGCTCCTCAGGATGACGAGCGGGCGGCACACGCGACGGCAAATGCATAAGGCAACGGCAACGGCAAAAGCAAATGGCCCAGCTAAAGCTGGCCGCTACAGACGCAAATACCTCGCGGCGCACGATGCATCGCCTGGGCGAATCTTAGACGCTGAGGCAAGGCGGTGGCAGAGCCACCGCACTCCAAAGGTTCTCGGCGGATCGGTCGGCTTAGTGCTCACGGTCGCGGCGAAATCTCCGGTTGTTCCGCGTGGCGCTAGGGTTTGGTTTGGCGCGCGATTTGCCCGAGGTGATAGCCGAGGCGATTTTCGAAGTCGCCCGGGGTTTGGAAGCCGCGGGCCATCAGCGCTTTGACCCGATCCTGTGCGCCGGGTCGGCTGACGGAGGAGATGAAGGCGTCCCAATTGGCGGCGATCTCGACGTCCGGCGGCAGGCTGGCGTTGACCAGGCGTTTGGAGCTGGCGATGGCCCATTTGTCGAAGCCGGCGATGCGGGTGGCGAGAGCTTCGACGAAGCCATCGAGCTCGGCGTCGGGCAGGGCGCGATTCACGTAGCCGTAAGCCTCGGCTTGCTCGGCGCGGAAGTCGTCGCCGCTCAGGAGCACTTCGAGGGCGCGGTTGCGACCGATGAGCCGAGGCAACCGAGCCATAGGGCCGCCGCCGGGGACCAACGCCGCGCCCACTTCCCATTGCGAGAAGATGGCTTTTTCGCGGCTGGCGAAACTCATGTCGCAGGCGAGGGTGAGTTCGCTGCCGTTGCCGGTGGCGCGGCCGCGGATCAAGGCGATGGAGGCGACGGGCGCGCGGGTGAGGCGCACGAAAAAGTCCGGCCAGGGCGGCAATCCGGTGGGGCCGGGCGGCATGGAGGTCAAGTCCTGCATGTTGCCGGTGAAATCGGAGTGATTCAGGAAGTAGCCGTCGACCGCGCTGTCGAAGACCACGACGCGGACCTGCTCGTCGGCTTCGAGCGCGGTGATGACGTCCTGAAACTGGCCGATCATTTCCGGGATCATGACGTTGAGCGGCGGGTGGTCGATCGTCACGCGCCAATAAGCGGGAGAACGGCGGGTCACGCGAATCTGGGTGGGTTGCGGAACTGCGTTTGCGGTGGTCATTGGATTCTCCTCGGTATCGGTTGCGATGGATGGCGGATGGCGGTCTGAAGACCGCCGCTACAAAAGCATTTCACGCCAGGAGCATCAAGCTCTAGTGCAGCAGTATGGCGGTTCGTCGCGCGGTCACCGCAGTAATTTGCCGGCGAGCCAGTAGTCGACGCTGAACCTTCCCGGACCGGAGCAGAGCAGCCAGATAAAAAAGAGCACGTACAGGACTTCCGGAAGGTAAAGGAAATCGTCGAGCCAGTTCAGAGGCGAGAGTCCTTGGGGCAGGGTGGAAAGCGCGTTGGTCAGGACGGCGACGGTCATATCGACCAATAGCGCCACGCAGGCCAGGCTCGAAAGTAACCCCACGGTCAACAGCGATCCGCAAACGAACTCGACAGCGGCCACGAAATAAGCCGTCTGGCGGGGAAACGGGACTTTGGATTTAACGAGCGTGTCGTAAACCGGTTTGATGCCGCCGGCGACAAATAGTTTGTTGGCGCCGGAGATGGCGAAGAACAGTCCGATGGAAACGCGCACCAGCAGGATGGCATATTGTTCCCAACCACCGTTACCCAGCAGCGCCAGATGGACCAACCGTTGCCAATCCATTTCTTGTCCCCCCAGCGGTGGATGTGCTGCCACGACACGCCTGATAAAAAGTGACGACCTGAAGTGGTTGTCGATTTTGTTTGGCCCAGTGCCGCCAGCAGATTTTCGTTCGAAGCAACGCGCAGCGGCGCCGGGGGCGAAACGCGGTGCGTTCGCGAGACCGGCCAGCGCCCTGGCAGCGAAGACGCTGCACGGTTGGAGCCTGGAGTCGAGGATTTGGATGCAGAGGATTTTTGGGGTCAGCCAGAAATGCAGGTTAGCCCGGGTTGCGCTGACCGGCGCTGGTGGCTTTGGCCCGGAGCGGCGCGCTGGCGCGCTCCTGTTTCAATTGGTCTTCGGCGGCGAGCCAGTTTTCGACAGCGGAAGTATCTTCTCCCCGGACCAGATAAAGCTCATAAGCCCTGGTCTCGATCTGGTCGTGCGTCGGGAAATCGTCTTCGGCGTGTGACATGGAAGTGTTCCTCCTCGCCGAAGTCTAGTCCGCGGATATTCCGAATGCAATCTGTTATTTACTGTATCGATATGGTAGTAACTCAGTGATATAGGCAGCGCAAGTGCGGAGCCAGGACGACATTATTTGGGTTTGGATAGCTGTTCGGCCGTGGACAGCGATTCGATCGCCTCCTTCAAGGAGGTTTGAGCTTCAATGAGCGCGAAATTGACGCCGAGATCGCTCGAGCGGGGCAGGATGGCGTTGATCGTCGCCAGGGCATATTTCACTTCCATGAGCGAGCGGTGGATGCTGAGATTCGGTTCGAGAGGCTTTGGTGCGCCGGTCATAATTGATACCTTACTTAGATCTCAAGGTACTGTCCGTTTCATCTGACGCAAAAGGGTAGGGGAATTCGCCGGTGATATAGGCCGGAGGTACTGGAAAGTTTGGTTTTTTTAGTTTGTAGCTTTCAACGAGAGCGAATTGACCGGGAATTGGGGCGCGCCTATACTGGAATTCTGGGCGTGACGAAGCGAAGGAGACTGTGGCCGTGGAAAATCCGGTGATTTTGAGTGCGGTGCGGACGCCGATTGGGAAATTTATGGGCGGGCTGGCGCCGTTGTCGGCGACGGAATTGGGCGCGAAGGTGGTGGCGGAAGTGGTGCGCCGGGCGGGGATTGAGCCGGGGATCGTGGACGAAGCCATTTTGGGAAATGTGGTGTCGGCAGGGCTGGGGCAGAATCCGGCGCGGCAGGCGGCGTTACGCGGCGGGTTGAATCCGCGCGTGGCGGCGATGACTATTAATAAGGTGTGCGGGTCGGGGTTGAAGGCGGTGGGACTGGCGGCGCAGGCGGTGCAGCTGGGTGAATCGGAAGTGGTGGTGGCGGGCGGAATGGAGTCGATGTCGAACTGCCCGTATTTGCTGAAGGGCGCGCGCACCGGATTCCGGCTGGGCAACCAGGAAATGATCGATTCGATGATCAATGATGGGTTGTGGGACGTTTACGAGAATTACCACATGGGCGTGACCGGCGAAAATGTGGCCGAGAAGTACAAGATTTCGCGCGAAGAGCAGGACCGGTTCGCGTTCGAGAGCCATCAGAAAGCGATTCGGGCGATCAAATCGTGTTTTTTTGGCGAGCAGATTGTGCCGGTGGCGATTCCGCAGAAGAAGGGCGATCCGGTGATCGTCAAGACAGACGAATCGCCGCGCGAAGATACTTCGATGGAAGCGCTGGGCAAATTGAAGCCGGCGTTCAAGAAAGATGGAACAGTGACGGCGGGGAATGCGCCGGGAACGAATGACGGGGCGGCGGCGGTGATTGTGACCAGCGAAGCGAACGCGGCGAAGCTGGGAAAAAAGCCGATGGCGCGGATCGTGGCGCAGGCGGTTAGTGGCGTGGAACCGAAGTGGGTGATGATGGCGCCGGTGGAAGCGGTGGAGAAACTTTTGGCGAAGACCGGATGGGATCGCGACAAGGACGTGGATTTGGTGGAGTTGAATGAGGCGTTTGCGGTGGCGGCGATTGCGGTGACGCGCGAGCTGAGGCTGAATCCGGAAAAGGTAAATGTAAACGGCGGCGCGGTGGCGCTGGGGCATCCGATTGGCGCTTCGGGCGCGCGGGTGCTGGTGACGCTGCTGTACGAATTGCAGCGGCGGAATTTGAAGCGCGGCATTGCGGCGTTGTGTTTGGGCGGCGGGAATGCGGTGGCGCTGGCTGTCGAGCGTATGTAATGGAACTTCTCGACCCACACGTCGCCGGGGCTTGTCTGGCGTTGGCGATGCTCGCAGTGCTTCCACTTCATGGTGACGATGGCGCCGCTTCGGTGGGAGCGGGAGGCGTGGTTCTTCGCCGGGAAGCGCGAATTTCGATGGAAAAAGAACGATTGACCATCGGAATGCGGAAGGTCAGCGTCGATTTCGATTTTCTCAACGAGTCCGACAAAAAAATCACCACGGAAGTAGCGTTTCCAATCCCTCCTTATAGCGAGTCGCCTGCGTTGGGTATGGAACGGATTCCGAATTTTCCAGACTTCAAGGTGTGGGTGGATGGAAAGGAGGTAGAGTACAAAACGGAATTGAAAGCAAGCCTGCGAGGGAAAGACTATTCCGCATTGCTGCGGAAGATGGAAATTAACATTGAAACATTTGGCGACTTTGAGGTTTATGACGGCACTAAGCAAAAGCCCAATCAAATTTCGAAGTTGACGGACGCGCAGAGAACACAACTGCTGACTGCCGGGCTCATCGAACGTGAAACCGGCGAGAGATACATCCCGCATTGGACGGTCACCAAAACCTATTACTGGAAACAAGAGTTTCCGCCTGGTCGATCGCTCCACATCAAGCATGAGTACACCCCAGCCGCCGGCGCGGCAGAGATTCCGTACGAGAATTTCGACAAGAAGACACGAGATCTCGCGATCCAGGGCTCAAAGTCCGGTTCAGCAGGTGTCGACGCGGCGCAGTGGACAGCTGACATGGTCCGCCAAGGCTGCGTGGATCAGGCTCTGCAGAAACGATTGTCATCAGGCACCGCGAGTGGTTTTGTATTTGTGGATTATGTGGACTACATTCTGACCAGTGCGAACACATGGAAGACTCCGATCAAAGACTTCGAACTCGTTGTTGACTACAGCAATCCGTGGAGCGGAAGCAAGGATCCAGTACTGCCATCGCTTTGTTGGGACGGCCCGATCGAACGAGTAGACAATACTCAGCTGCTCGTAAAGCAGCGTGATTTCGTGCCCAAGAAGGAATTCGTTGTTTATTTCTTTAGGCAGTAATGGCGGGAGGATTGATGTCGGCTGATTCGATCAAGACGGTAGCGGTGCTGGGCGCGGGGACGATGGGGAATGGGATCGCGCATGTGTTTGCGCGCGCGGGGTATCGCGTGATTTTGCGGGACGTGGAGAAAAAGTATCTGGACCGCGGGATCGAGACGATCACGAAGAATCTCGATCGCGAAGTGAAGAAGGGGAAAATCACGGAGGCGGAGAAGCCGGCGGTGCTGGGACGAATTGAAGCGACGACTGATGCGGGCGCGCTGGCGGCTGCGGATTTTGCGGTTGAGGCGGTGCCAGAGCAGTTGGATTTGAAGGTACGGCTGCTGAAAGAGGTGGATGCGGTGTTGAGGCCGGAGGTGATTCTGGCGAGCAACACTTCGTCGATTTCGATTACGCAGCTGGGGGCGCAGACTTCGCGGCCGGACCGATTTGTGGGGATGCACTTCATGAATCCGGTGCCGGTGATGAGTTTGGTGGAAGTGATTCGGGGGCTGGCGACCAGCGACGAGACCTTTGCGACCACGATGGCGCTGTGCGAGAAGCTCGAGAAAAAACCGGTGGCGGTGAACGATGCGCCGGGGTTTGTCTCGAACCGGGTGCTGATGCCGCTGATTAATGAGGCGGCGTTTGCGGTGATGGAAGGCGTGGCGACGCCGGAAGCGGTGGACGCGGTGATGAAATTGGGGATGAACCATCCGATGGGACCACTGGAACTGGCGGATTTTATCGGACTGGATGTGTGCGTGAATATTTTGGACGTGCTGCAGACGGG
Source organism: uncultured Acidobacteriota bacterium (assembly GCA_963737765.1). Taxonomy (GTDB): domain Bacteria; phylum Acidobacteriota; class Terriglobia; order Acidiferrales; family UBA7541; genus Palsa-295. Next base: position 69,912 of record CAVTTY010000008.1, on the reverse strand, counting down.
ATTTGGGGATCCGAAGTACCGGGCGTGTCCTTTGTTGCGGAAGTATGTGGCGGCGGGATGGCTGGGGCGGAAGTCGGGGCGCGGATTTTATAAGTATTAGGATTTGTGGCGCTTGAGGCCGAGGGGTGGAGAAAGACACTCTGGGCAAAGAAGAAGTGGCTCGATACTTGGAAGATTTTATTAACGGCACGGGAACGAGTGGGATTGGGATGACTTCACCTCGGGAATGTCACTTGACGACGAGTATCTCGAGACGATTCGCCGAAGAGTTGCGAACCTCGGCAGGGAATTCCCGACTGATAAGCGGCACAAGTGGGCCAATAGCAAGGGCTCGATGTTATTCGTGCCTACATCAAAGAACTGAGGGAAGAGCCTCCTCAATAACGTGGCTGAGCGTCGCCACTTTAATCCGGACCACGCTCAGTATTTCTACGAATATAAAAGAAAATTCGCATGTGTTAGCGTGAGTCGGGCACTTTTCAGCCTCGATGAGGACGCGACATGCGGCTTGCACTGCAGACCGGCACTCGCCGCACCACACATCGACGCCCGACCTACGCGCGCCCGATGGCTCAAATTTCGATGCGGTTTTCAGTCCCATTCACTCTAATCGCATGTTCTGCGATTAGAAATCGACGTAACTCGAACAAAATAAAGGATCGGAACGGTTTCTAATCGTTCCTGTTTGGTTGCTTTTTGTTACATCGCTGAAGCGATGAGAGGTTTTTTTCGTCGCTTACGCCGGCGGTGGGGTGGAGTCTAAGGCAGCAGAATCGCCAACCTTTTGGTCTCGGGAACACTTATGAAGACCTTGTTGGGTGGATCGATCGGGGGCGTTAGTTCTGCTTGCCGCGGGCCGTGGCGCATCCGCGTTTCAGGGGCAGCACGGATTACACCAAGGCGGAGACGAAGACGGTTCGGCTGCGGGCGAATTTGAACTTGATTCAAATCAAAACGCCGCAGGATCTGAACAATATATTGGTGCTGTCGGGGGCCGAAGGGTATCTGCTGGTGGATCATCCCGAGCCTGCGGCGCGTGATTTGGTGCGGACCCAACTGGATTTGCTGGGGAAGCGGCCGGTGCGATTTTTGCTGAACACGCACTGGCATTACGATCATGTGGGCGGGAACGAAATTTATGGCGGCGACGCGATTATCGTGGCACAGGAAAATGTGCGGGCGCGGTTGATGACGGCGCAGAAGCCGTTCTGGTCGCCGGCGCCGATTGGGCCGTATCCGGAGAAGGCCTGGCCGCGGATTACGTTTCGCGATTCGCTGACGATTCATTTCGATGGTGATGACATCGAGATGGATCATTACGCGAACGGGCATACCGACACGGATTCGGTGGTGTATTTCGCGAAGGCGAACGCGGTGGATGTAGGCGACATTTATAACGCGCGGGGTGAGGACTTGGCGGCTGGCCTCGACATGGTGGGCATTGCGACTTCGCTGGCGGCGGTGCTGGGCCATATTAATGATGACACCATCATTGTGACTGGGCACTCGCAGCCTTCGAATCGTCGCGACCTGGCGCAGTATGTGCAGATTCTGAATGCGACCATCGATGGCGTGCGGCGCGATATCGCGGCGGGCAAGACGGAAAAGGAAATCGCGGACCCGGGATTGCCGGCGATTTGGGCTCCGTGGTTCGCGCCGAAGAAATTTTCGGGCGGGCAGGATTTCATGAAGGCAATTTACGGTTCGCTGCAGCACACGAACCCGCACGATCAATGAATCGAACACGAAAGATATACTGAGGGCGATGGTTCCTGGGGATATTCGCACGCGTCGATTGGTCAATCAGCAGATCGTTTTGGCTCGGCACAAGAAACCGTTTGAAGTTGTGGCCTCGCTCGCTGCGGTGCAGGCTCAAGACTTCGCTGGCGGGCTGTGGACCATCGGCCTTCGCTTGCCGGGCGCCACGGAATCCGAGGTCAAACAGGCCCTGGCCGAGCGCACGATCATCCGCACCTGGATGATGCGTGGCACTCTGCATTTCGTGGCGGCGGCAGACGTGCACTGGATGCGTGAGCTGCTGGCTCCGCGGCTGGTTTCCACCAGCGCGAACCGCTTCGCGCAACTCGACCTGACCGCCAAAATCTTGGGGCGGAGCGAAGGAGCCTGCCGCAAAGCGCTGCAAGGCGGCGGGACAATGACGCGGGGCGAGATCTATAAGGTGCTGGAGCGCTCGCGAATTTCCACGGCCGGCCAACGAGGCGCTTTTATTTTGTGGAGGCTCGCGCATGACGGAGTCATTTGTTTTGGCGTTCATGCGGGTAAGCAGCAGACTTTCGTGCTGCTCGATGAGTGGGCGCCGAAGGCTAAGAAAGTGGAACGCGATCACGCCTTGGCTGAGCTGGCGCGGCGATACTTCTGCAGTCACGGGCCGGCCACGCTGCAAGATTTTGGATGGTGGTCGGGGTTGAAGGCTGCGGACGCCAGAGCGGCCGTCGAAATGGCTTCTTCGAAGCTGGCGCGCGAGACGATGGACGGCAAGGTCTATTGGATGCCCGAAGATCTGCGGGTGGCGGCGGATGCACCGATCGCAGTTCACCTGCTGCCCGGATTTGACGAATATCTGATCGGTTATAAGGACCGCAGCGCGTCGCTTGATCCTCGTCACGCCCGCAAAATCGTTCCCGGGAAAAACGGCCTATTGCTGCCCACGGTGGTGAGCTCTGGCCGCGTCGTGGGCACATGGAAACGCGCGTTCGAGAAAAATGCGGTGAACGTCAGGGCGAGTTTTTTCAATTCGCCAAAGAAGGGCGAGGCAGGAGCCGTAGCCGAGGCGGCGGAACGCTACGGGCGCTTTTTGGGCATGGCAGTTGGATCTTGCAGGTCCAAGGTTGACCGAAACTAGGGGCGGGAACCGATTTGGGTTGGAACTGGGCCAATTACGGCCCCAAAATACCTTTTGCTTTTTGTTCGCCTTGTGGTATGGTGGGGCATCGAAATGGCCGCGCCGGGATGTGGCACTCGGTGGTAGACTCACCCCGCCTCCCCCAGGCAGCTAAATCGCATCACTCCCTTTTGAGGTGCCACCGTGAACGACGAGAAAGCAAAAAACCTGGACTTAGCGATATCTTCGATTGAAAAGCAGTGGGGCAAGGGCTCGATTATGCGCCTGGGGAACAAGGATGTGCTGGTTCCCGTGAGCGTGATTCCGACCGGATCGATTTCGATTGATTCGGCTTTGGGCGTTGGCGGCTTTCCGCGCGGACGGGTGATCGAAGTGTACGGGCCGGAATCCGGCGGTAAGACGACGCTTACTCTGCATGTGATTGCGGAGGCGCAGAAGCTGGGCGGGCAGGCGGCGTTCATCGACGCGGAGCATGCGCTGGATCCGGTGTATGCGCGGAAGCTGGGCGTGGACGTGGACAACTTGCTGGTGTCGCAGCCGGACAACGGCGAGCAGGCGCTGGAGATTGCGGAAGCGCTGATCCGGTCGAACGCGGTGGACATCATCGTGGTGGACTCGGTGGCGGCGCTGGTGCCGCGGGCGGAATTGGAAGGCGATATGGGCGACGCGCAGATGGGATTGCAGGCGCGGCTGATGTCGCAGGCGCTGCGCAAGCTGACGGCGATCGTATCGAAGTCGAAGACCTGCCTGATTTTCATCAACCAGATCCGCGAGAAGATTGGAGTGATGTTCGGCAATCCGGAGACGACTACCGGCGGGCGCGCGCTGAAGTTTTATTCGTCGATCCGGGTGGATATCCGGCGCATTCAGTCGATCAAGGAAGGCGACCGGGTGATTGGTTCGCGAACGCGGGCGAAGATCGTGAAGAACAAGGTGGCGGCGCCGTTCCGCGAAGCCGAGTTCGACATTATTTATGGCGAAGGCGTGTCGCGCGAAGGCGACTTGATTGACCTGGGCGTGACCAGCGGCTTGCTGGAGAAATCCGGGACCTGGATTTCGTACAAGGCGGACCGTTTGGGCCAGGGGCGCGATAATGCGCGGCAGTTCCTGAAGGAACACACCGACATTCGCGGCAAGATCGAACATGAACTGCGCAAACAGCTGGGGCTACCGAATCATTTGCCCAACGGGGAAGTGAGCAACGGGAAACCTTCGCCGGAAGCGCAGAAGCTGGCGACGGCGGACGCCGGGAAGCAGCCGGTGCAGCCACCGAAGGCGGCGGCAGCGACGGCGTCGACGGGACGGACGAGCCGGTAACAGCGACAAATTGTGAAACGAAAACGGATGCGCGGCGGAAGTTTTCGCCGCGCATTTTCGTTTTTGGACGGCGCCTTGGGTCGCGTGTGTTGGCACGATGTTTTCGCGGGTGAGTGCCACTTCCAAGGCATTGGAAGCAGATCCCTCGCTGCGTTTCGGGATGACAGACTTTGGTTTTTTCCTGAACTCTTGAAGGCTTGGCGTGGCGAGAGGCGCGCGCTGTCCGTTGGGACAGTCGTGGCGTTCAGGAAAGCTGTGCTTGTTTACAGTTGCGTGGATGTGCGGCAATTCCTTACACTGAAAGTCGATCGGCTGAAGTGGGGGATTTTTTGGCCGATATGGAAGTACATGGGATACCCAGCCTTGAAACAGGCCGTACCGATTCTCTGCTTATTTTTTGCCGGCGCATTCGCGCTGGCCGCGGGCACTCCTCCGGGGACGGCCACGAAGTCCGCGCCGGCTGCGACCACGACGCATAAACACCACAAAAAGAGCAGCGGGATCAGCGCCTACGGCGATCCTACTAAAGATGATAATGCGACGTACGATGACCCGCTGATCCGGCAGATCGCGGTGAACGCGTTGGGGCATGCGAATGGTTCGGTGCTGGCGATGGATCCGACCACCGGGCGGATTCTGACGATCGTCAACCAGAAGATGGCGTTTTCGGCGGGGTTCGAGCCGTGTTCGACGATCAAGCCGGTGATTGCGCTGGCGGGATTGCAGGAAGGCGTGATCACGCGCGACACGATGATGAAAGTGGGCCACCGGCGGTACATGGATTTGACCGAAGCGATGGCGCACTCCAACAACATTTATTTTGAGGAAGTGGGAACGCGGCTGGGATTTCCGCGGGTGCACAAATACGCGCACCTGCTGGGGCTGGGGCAGAAGGCGGGATTCGACATTCCCGAAGAGCAGGCCGGGACGCTGCCATCGGCGCCGCCGAATTATGGCGGAGTGGCGCGGATGTCAAGTTTCGGCGAAGGGATCCGGCTGACGCCGCTGCAACTGGCGTCGTTGGTTTCGACGCTGGCGAATGGCGGGACACAATATTATCTGCAGTATCCGCGGACGGAGCAGGAACGTTCGGCATTTCAGCCGAAGGTGAAACAGGAATTGGATATTGCACCGCTGCTGCCGGATTTGCGCGAAGGCATGCTGGCGGCGGTGATGTATGGAACCGCGAAGCAAAGCTACGATCCGGACGAACAGGCACTGGGGAAGACTGGAACCTGCAACGACGAATCGCTGGGCGGACGGCTGGGCTGGTTTGTTTCGTACGCGGATGAAGCGCATCCGCGAATCGTGCTGGTGGTTTTGATCCGCGGCGGCGGACGCGCGACCAGCGGGCCGCATGCATCGGAAATTGCGGGACGGATTTATCACGGGCTGCGCGACCGGAATTATTTTGCGGAGTCCACGCGCAAGATGCGGGACGCGGCTACGGCGCGCGCAGCGCAATAGCGGACCCGTTTACTTCAGGAATTAACCCCTTCGATTTTCCTTCGCGTGTTGGTGGAGCTGCGTTATTCTGCTGCCTCGAAATAATTCGCTGAAAGCGATGAAAAATACACTCCGAATCGCGGGTTGGATCATGTTGCTGGCCGTGGGCGGCATCTGCATTGGCGCGTCGTATCGCGCGCGGATGACGGCAGAGCAGCAGGTGGCGGTGCAGGCCGAATACGCGAGCCAGGAAGCGCGGCACATGCAGCAGGAAATCGTCATATTCAGCGAGAAGATCGTGCCACCGCGGCATCCGTTCAATGCGATTTTGCAGGAGCTGGGGATTAATTCGGAAAACGCAGCGCGACTGACGGCTTCGGCGCAGTCGGTGTTCGATCTGCGGCGCTTGCGCGCGGGAAATAAGCTGAGCGTGGGGCGTTCGGTGATGGGTGAACTGCGGGCGGTGAAATACCGCATCGACGCCGAGCGGGTTTTGCTGATTTCGCCGAAGGGCAATGATTTTCACTCCGAGATCGAGACCATACCTTCCGAAACAGAGATGAAGGGGGTGGCGGGAGAAATTCACGGATCGCTTTTCGAGTCGGTGATCGACGCCGGAGAAAAGCCGGAGTTGGCGATGCGGCTGGCCGAAATATTCGGCTGGGACCTGGATTTTTACACCGACCCGCGGCCGGGCGACACGTTTCGGGTGGTGGTCGAAAAGAAAATGCTGGCGAACGGCGAGATGTCGTCGTACGGGCGGATTCTGGCGGCGGAATATGTGAACGGCACGCATCCGTATCGCGCGGTCTTGTTTCACGACCCGGCGGGAGTGCCGGCGTATTACACGCCGGACGGGAAGTCGATGAAGAAGGCGTTTTTACATTCGCCGCTGAAATTTGCGGCGGTGATTACCTCGCATTTCAGCCAGAACCGCTTTCATCCGATCCTCAAACAGTATCGCCCACACCTGGGAATCGATTACGCGGCGCCGTCGGGCACGCCGGTGCAGACGATCGGCGACGGGCGGGTGATTTTCGCGGGACCCAAGGGCGGGGCGGGGAACCTGATCGAGATTCAACATTCGAACGGGTACACCACCTACTACATGCATCTTTCGCGGGTGCTCGTGCACAGCGGGGAGCGCGTGGAGCAGGGTGAACGCATTGGCCTGGTGGGAATGACCGGGCTCGCGACCGGACCGCATCTGGATTTTCGAATCCAGCGCGGAAAAGATTTTTTGAATTTCGAGCGTTTGCCGTTGCCGCCGTCGGATCCGGTGTCGAAGCGCGAGTGGAACGATTTTGTGGCGATGCGCGATTTGGCTATGGCGCAGATGCCGCGGGCGGGCTCGCAACCGGCGACGGCACTGGCGAAAAATTCTGGCCCTTCGACGATTCCGGCTTCTCCTGCAGTTTCAACTTCCCGCTAGGTTGTAAATCTACTTATTTTTTCCTTCGTTTTTGGTGAGGTGCCAGGTCTCACACCAGGTGCAGAGGTACGCGCGGAGATTTTTCGGAGCGTTGGGCAGGGTGAGTTGGTGCGTGGCGGTGTCGAGGGCTTCGCGTTCGGTGAGATATTTGCGTTTGCCGGTGACTTCGCAGTTGGGTTCGTTGGTCATTGTGCGCCGACAAAGGCGTAGTGGCCGTGGACCTTAAGAATTCTAAGAGAAGATTTTTCGCTAAGCGCGGACTTCCCAGGTGTCGCCGGCGCGGAGGAGCTTGGCCAGGTCGCCCTTGCCGCTCTTTGGCCTGCACTTCGGCGATTTGCTGATTGATCAGATCTTCGTAGCGCGGGACGTTGTCCCATGCCGCGGAGCACGCCGATGGGCGTGGGGAATCCGGGCATGGTGTCCATGCGCGAGATGGCGAAGGCGTAGGCCGGATTGCGGATTGTGCTCGTCGTGCACCAGCAGATCTTTTTCGGTGACGCCATTGCCCAGCGTGACGACTTCGAGTTCGAGGCCGTTCAGGCGGATGCCTTTGTCGCGATTCTTGCCGAAGATCAGCGGCTTGCCGTGTTCGAGTTGGACGACGTGCTCGCTGCGGGCGTCCTTTTCGGTGATGGTCGTCCCACGCGCCGTCATTGAAGATGTTGCAGTTCTGCAGAATTTCCACGTAGGCCGAGCCTTTGTGCGCCGCGGCTTTTTTCAGAGTTTCTTTCAGATGGCCCTGGAAAACGTCCACGGAGCGCGCGACGAAAGTAGCTTCCGCGCCGATGGCGAGCGAAAGCGGATTGAACGGGCGATCGACGGAGCCGAAGGGCGTGGATTTCGTTTTCTTGCCGACTTCGGAAGTCGGCGAATACTGGCCCTTGGTCAGGCCGTAGATTTTGTTGTTGAACATCAGCACTTTCAGGCCGACGTTGCGGCGCAGCATGTGAATGGTGTGATTGCCGCCGATGGAAAGGGAATCGCCGTCACCGGTGGCGACCCAGACGTCGAGATCGGGGCGCGACGAGTTTCAGGCCGGTGGCGATGGCGGGCGCGCGGCCGTGAATGGTGTGGAAGCCGAACGTGTTCATGTAATACGGGAAGCGGCTGGAGCAGCCGATGCCGGAGATGAAGACGAATTTTTCGCGGCGGACGCCGAGCTCGGCGAAGACCGATCTGCACGGCGGAGAGAATGGCGTAGTCGCCGCAGCCCGGGCACCAGCGGATTTCCTGGTCGGTTTGAAAGTCTTTTTTGGTGTAGATCGGCAGTGTCGGCCGTGGTCATTTGTTTCTCCTGATCTTCCCTCAGCGGCAAAGCCGCGTTGAGGCGGTGCTGGCTGCGATGGCTGAAGCCGGGCCCGACGAATCGTTAACCCAGCAACTCTTCGATTTTGTCTTCGATTTCCGACTGCTTGAATGGCTTGCCTTGAATTTTTTCGTAGCCCTGCGCGTCGACCAGATACTTCGCGCGCAGGATCATCGACGAGCTGGCCCATGTTCATTTCGGGGACCAGAACTTTGTTTGTAGCGCTTGAGCACGTCGCCGAGATTGCGCGGCAGCGGATTCAGGTGGCGCAGATGAACGTGGCCGATTTTGCGGCCTTTTTCGCGCTGGGCATTCATGCGCGGCGGTGATCGGGCCGTTGGTGGAGCCCCAGGCGACGATCAGCAAATCGCCGGACTCGATCGCCTTCGGGAACGATTTCCGGAATTTCCTGCGCGATGCGCTGCGACTTTTTCGGCGCGGAGTGCGAACCATGTGCTCGTGGTTCAGCGGTTCGTAGTTGATGTTGCCGGTGACGTCCTGCTTTTCGATGCCGCCGATGCGATGTTCGAGGCCGGGCGTGCCGGGAATGGCCCAGGGACGCGCGAGAGTGTCGGGATCGCGTTTGTAGGGCTGGAAGCCGACGGGATTGGTTTCGTAGTTCACCGGAATTTCCGGCAGCTCGTCGACGTTGGGAATTTTCCAGGGTTCGGCGCCGTTGGCGAGATAGCCGTCGGAAAGAATGATCACCGGGCACCATGTATTTGATGGCGATGCGGCTGGCTTCGAGGGCGATCCAGAAGCAATCGCCGGCGGTGGCGGGCGCGAGAACGGGAATCGGCGCTTCGGAGTTGCGGCCGTAGAGCGCTTGAAGCAAGATCGGCTTGTTCGGTTTTGGTCGGCAGGCCGGTGGACGGGCCGCCGCGCTGAATGTCGCAGACGACCAGCGGCAATTCGACGGCGACGGCGAGGCCCATCGCTTCGGTTTTCAGCGCCATGCCCGGGCCGGAAGTGGTGGTAATGCCCGAGCGCGCCGGCGTAGGCGGCGCCGATGGCGGAAGTGATGGCGGCGATTTCGTCTTCGGCTTGAAAGGTGATCACGCCGAAATCCTTGTACTGCGAGAGCTCGTGCAGAATGTCCGACGCGGGCGTGATCGGATACGAGCCGAGGAACAAGTTTGATGCCCGGCTTTTTGCGAGGCGGCGACGAAGCCCAGCGCGAGCGCGGCATTGCCGCTGATGTTGCGGTAGACGCCCGGCGCGAGTTTCGCCGGCGGAATTTCGTAGCTGATCTGAAACGCTTCGGTGGCTTCGCAATAGCTGTAGCCGGCCTTCATGGCCAGCGTGTTGGCCTGCACCAGCTGCGGCTTGTTCTTGAATTTCTCGTCGAGCCAGCGAAGCGGTGTTCTCCATGGAGCGGTTGTAGAGCCAGTAGCACATGCCCAGCGCGAAGAAATTCTTGCAGCGGTCCATGCTCTTGGTATCGAGGCCGAGATCTTTCAGCGCGGCGCGGGTGAGCTTGGTGAGCTCGACGGGAAAGAGGCGATAGCCGTCGAGCGAATGATCCTCGAGCGGGTTGACGGTCTATCTGCGCCTTGCGCAGATCGTTTTCGCCGAAGTCGTCGAGGTTGACGATGAGAATGCCGTTGGGCTTGAGGTCCGCGAGATTCATTTTCAGCGCGGCGGGATTCATGGCGATCAGAACGTCGACGCTGTCGCCGGGCGTGTAAACGTCGTTCGAGGAAAAATGGACCTGGAATCCGCTGACGCCGGGAAGCGTGCCCGCAGGGGCGCGAATTTCGGCAGGGAAATCCGGGAAGGTGGCGAGATCGTTGCCGAACAGCGCGGCGGTGTTGGTGAACTGGCTGCCGGTGATCTGCATGCCGTCGCCGGAGTCACCGCAGAAGCGGATGACGGCGCGATCGACGACTTCTTTTTTGCGCCCGACGATATCAACGAGTGAGCTGGACATTTGCTTCAAGATCTCCAAAACATCTGCAGAGGCGTGGGGTTAGCCCCCAAGAAGTTAGATGCGGAATCAGGGATAAAGCTGCTAAAGGGGGACGACGAGAGGGGTAGCAGACGGCAGAAAAGAGTTGAGACGGTTTTGAGTTTTTGCTGCATAACCCCAACGGTAGGCTACCACAAGGGGTATCGTTTTGGGTCAGGGACGCAGGGAGTGGTTACCAACAGGTGCTGAGCAGCTACTCCTGCGAGTTGAATGGTTTACGGGATTGCGGCGGGAGTCCGGCGGCATAGAATGGGAACCGAGATTGCGGGGTGAGCGTCCAAGGCTTTAGCGAGCTGAAAGGCGTGTCGAGAGCTTAACGGAACAATCGGCGATGAGATTCGAGCTGAAAAATCTGGCGTTGGCCGCGCAGGAGCGCACGAAGGCGCATGCCGTGCGGCACTGGTTCATAACGCTCGGAGGACCAGGGCTGATTCTGCTGGGGCTGCTGGACAGCTCGGTGATTCCGCTGCCGGGCAGCATGGACGCGATGACCATCGTATTGGCGGCGCACCAGAAAACCTGGTGGATGTATTACGCAGTGATGGCGACGATTGGTTCGGTGGTGGGTGCGTACATCACTTATCGGATCGCGCGCAAGCAGGGAGACAAAGCGCTGCACGCGCGGTTATCGGCGCGAAACGCGAAAAGGGTGACCGAGACGTTTGAGAAATATGGATTTGGGGCGATTGCGGTGCCGGCCTTGTTGCCACCGCCGATGCCAATGGTGCCGTTCGTGATTGCCGCGGGCGCGCTGCAATATTCGACAAAGAAGTTTATTGCGGCGATGTCGCTGGGCAGGATTATCCGCTACTGCATTCTGGCTTATCTGGGCGCGACGTACGGGCGGAAGATATTTGCGGTGGTGCTGGCGCACGGGAAAGTGGCGCTGGAAGTGACGGTGGGAGTGGCGGTGGTGGCGGCGGTGCTTTTGATTTTGATGAGGTCGAAGAAGAAGAGAGAGGCTTTGGCGGGAGCGAGGTAGGAGAAGGCTGGGGGTGGCGGAAATCGAAGAGAGATCCTTCGTCGCGAGAGCCGCTCCTGCGGATGACGGCCAGATACGGGGCGCGCGATGATGCGGCAGTGATTGTCACCGCCAAAGAGCGCCGACGCTGAACGATTTGAAGTGCTTCGCGGTGATTTCCTCAGAGTAGACCGAATGAAATGAAAACTTCTATGAGTTTGTCGGCGCTGCTTTCGCAGGCCCTTGTGGCTTTTACCATTGAGTTTGATAACGAGGCGGAGCACCGGATGCCGCACCGCACCACCAAGTTTAGGGCGAAGGGGAATGGGCGCAAGGCGGCGTGGCTGACTTCGATGGTGATGTATTTGAATTGCATGCGATTTGTGGGGGATGAGGGGATTACGGCGCAGGAGTTGGCGCAGCAGGCTCGGACGAAAACGAATTTGGCGGGGATGCTGCGGTGGGGATTTATTTCGATGGCTCCGGACCCGAAGGATAAGCGAGCGAAAGTCCCGGCGAGCGAGTGGATCATTCGGGCGACGTCGGCAGGGCGGACGGCGAAGGAAATCTGGGAGCCGCTGTTTGGGATTATCGAGGAGCGTTGGCGCGAGAGGTTTGGGCCGGAGCGGATTCGAAAATTGCGGGAGGCGTTGGTGGAGTTGGTCGGCGAGTTTCCGGTTTTGCTGCCGGAATGCATGCCGATACTGGGTTGGGGACTGACGAACGCGCGACACGACGCCAGGAAAACTGCGAAACGGGCTGCTGCGAATCCGGCGGCTCGCGAGGAGCTCGAGGAATTGCATCTGGTGACGCTTTTGGCAAAGGCGCTCCTGGCGTTTGCGCTGCATTATGAGCGGGAATCGGAGGTGTCGCTGGCAATCGGGGCGAATGTGTTGCGGGTTTTGGAAGCAGGGGGCGTGCGGGTGAAGGAACTCCCGGCGTTATCTGGCGTGTCGAAGGAATCGATCGCGATGGCGTTTACTTTTTTGCGGGAAATCGGGTGCATTGAGATTGTCGAGGATGGGAAGGCAAAGCGGACGAAAGTGGCGCGGTTGACGAAGCAGGGGATGGTGGCGGCGGAGAATTATCGGGCGCGGATTGATTCTGTGGAGAAGGATTGGGTGGGGAAATTCGGCGAGCCGCGGATTCGCGGGTTGCGCGAGGCGTTGGAGAGTTTGGGCTCGGAGGAGTTGATGGCGGGGTTGGAACCTTATCCGGAGGGATGGAGGGCGTCGGTGCCGAGGCTTAGCGTCTTGCCGGAGTTTCCGATGGTGCTGCATCGGGGTGGGTATCCGGATGGGAGTTAGGGGCGGTGCTTCAAGGCGAGAGGCTGCGCGGTGGATTGTGCGTGGACTTTACGAAGGCTCGCGCGAGAAAGCCGCGCGAAAGGAAGGGCGTCGAAAGGCTTTTTTGGGTGCGGCTGAAGCCGCACCCTGACGAAAGGCGCTCCTCTGGATGACGGCCAAAAACGGACGCGCGATGAGGTGGCAGTGATCGTCACCGCCAAAGAGCGCCGACGCTGAAAGATTAGAATTGCTCCGGCGGGAAATCAATTCGCAGCAACGGCAAAAAACCAAATGCTAAGCAAAGGCTCCCACCCTTCGCAGAGGCGGCGAAGAGTGGGGCACCCGGTAATGCGAAGCGAAGGCCCCACCCTCAAAGGCTAAACGCAACGGCAAGTGCTACGAAATTATTTGACGGGGTTGCCGTCGGCATCGATTTTGTGGACCTCGCCGATGTTGAGTTCGCGGATGCCGGGTTCGACTTTGCTCATGTCGCCGACGATGACCCAGACGAGATGATTGGGGAGAATGTATTTCTGGGCGATCTGGTTGGCGTCGGCGGGAGTGACGGCCAGCGCTTTGGCGGTGAAGGTGTTGTAGTAGTCGGGCGGCAAACTGTATTCGAGAATTTGGCCGTAGGCGCCGGAGAGTTGCTGAACGGTTTCGAATGAGCCGGGGAGATCGAGGGTGGCGCTGGCCTGTTCGTCTTTTAGTTCAGCGCTCGGTGATGGGTTTGGGGCCGACGATGCCGTGGTACTCGGCGACCAGTTCGGCGAGGGACTCTTTGGTTTTGTCGGTTTGCACCGGCGAAAAGCTGATGTAGGGGCGCTGATTTTTCGCCGGGAGGATGCCGGCGAATACGCCGTAGGACCAGTGCTTGTCCTCACGCAGATTCATATTGATGCGCGACATGAAGTTCCCGCCGAAGACGCCGTTCACGAGTTCGAGCGAAAGAGCATCGGGACTGTTTTGCGGGGGGCGAGCTGTGCGGCGATGATCAGACTCTGACCCGACCCGGGACGATCAATCAAATAGACTTCGTCTTTGGCCGGCTGGGCGACTTCCGGGATGGTTTTCTTGGGAACGTCGCCCGACTTCCAAGCGCCGAAAAGACTTTCGAGTTTGGGCGTGATCTCCGCCGAGCGTGGTGTCGCCGACGATGAGCAGGGTGGCGTTGTTGGGTTTGAAACATTCGCTATGGAATTTGGCGAGATCCTCGCGGGTTAGTTTCTCCACGCTGGCTTCGGTGCCGATCCCGGAAAATGCGCCGCCGTACGGATGATCTTTGCCGTAGAGCAGGGCGGGGCCAACGCGGAAGGCCATGGCGTTAGGGGTGACTTTTTCGCGCTGGATGGCGGCGAGGCGTTCTTTCTGCAGGCGATCAAATTCCTTCTGCGGAAACGCGGGATGGAGGATCAGGTCGGCATAGATATTGAGAGCCTGATCCATATTTATTTTCAGCGCGTCGAGATTGACGGTAGCGGTGTCGAGATTTGCGCCAGCCGTAAATTCGGCGCTGAGCGCGGCGAGTTGGTCGCCGATCTGAAGCGAATCGCGGGTGGGAGTACCTTCCTCGAGCATGCGCTGTTCGAAGCTGCAGGTGCCGCGGGCGTCGATGGGGTCGGCGGAAAAGCCGCTATCGACCATAAGTGAAAAATTGACGACCGGGGCGGTGTGGCGCTCGGCCAGAACGACTTTCAATCCGTTAGAGAGAGTAGCGGTTTGCATCGGAGGAAGTTTCAGGGACATGGCCGAGCCGAGGGCGGGCGGCTTGGAACGATCGAGGGGCGCGGAAGTTTTTAGAGTGGTCGGGTAAGGGTGAACTTCGAGAACGTAGTCACCGTCGCTGAGCCATTCATCGGCGGCCTTCTTCACGCTGGCCGGAGTGGCGGCTTGAACTCCCTTCAGGTAGTCCTTGTAGCAATCCGGATTTCCGGTGAAGGACTGGCAACGGGCGATGATGTCACTCTTGCCGCCGAAGCCGCCGATGCGTTCCATGATGCGGGCGTACTCGCCGAAGATCTGGGTTTTTGCCAACTGCAATTGCTCCGGGGTCGGGCCATTCTTTAGAAAATTTTGCAATTCTTCGTTGCCGGCGGCTTCTACTTTGGCAAGGTCGACGCCGGGACGGGCGGTGAGATTGATGTAAAACTGGCCGGCAATTTCGTTGGTGAAGTTGCTGGCGGTGGCGCTGGTGGCGATTTGATCTTTGTAGACCAGGCGCTTGTAGAGCAGAGAGGTTTTTCCTCCGCCGAGAATCTGGGCGGCGAGGTCGAGGATGGGTTCCTGCGGCGAGCCGTACTGCGGGACGTTCCAGACGCGATAGAGGCGAGCCTGCGGGACGCGATCCTGGACGGTGCCGCGATGAGTTCCGGTGCGCTTGGCGATCCATTCTTCGTTTTTGGCGATGGGCGGGCCGGCTGGAATTTCGCCGTAGTATTTTTCGACTTTCGCGCGGGCGACTTCGGGAGTGATGTCACCGGCGATAACGATGGTGACGTTGTTCGGCCCATAGTAGGTCTTGAACCATTCCTGGACGTCTTTCATGCTGGCGGCGTCGAGGTCGGACATGGAGCCGATGACGGTCCAAGAGTACGGATGGCCGACTGGATAAGTATTTTCGGTGATGAGCTGGCGGGTCACGCCGTAGGGCTGATTTTCGCCCTGGCGTTTTTCGTTCTGGACTACGCCGCGCTGGAGGTCGAGTTTTTTCTGGTCGAGGACCGGGAGCAGATGGCCCATGCGATCGCTTTCGGCGAAGAGGGCGTAATCGAGCATGGAGGTGGGGACGTTCTCGAAATAATTGGTGCGATCGTTGTTGGTGGTGCCGTTCAGGTCGGTGGCGCCGATGCTTTCCATGGCGTTGATGTAGGTGAGGTTGAAATTTTCGCTGCCGCTGAACATCAAGTGTTCGAAGAGATGGGCGAAACCAGTTTTGCCGGGTTTTTCATTCTTGGAGCCGACGTGATACCAGGTGTTGATGGCGACAATGGGAGCTTTGTGGTCCTCGTGGACCAGGACGGTGAGGCCGTTATCGAGTACGAATTTCGTGTAAGGAATATCGGGGATGGGGATTTTCGGGGCGGCGGCCGGTTTGGGAGTTGAGGCGGCGGGAGTTTTCGGTTTCTCGGTGGTAGCAGCAGAGGATTGAGCGGATGCCGGGCCGCAATTGAAGATGACCAGGGCCGCAACTACCAAGGACAGGGCAGCGCCCTGCAGAGTCTTGAGGTTCTTCACGTAATCCTCCATGAATTTATGCGGTGCGAGCCCATGCTCGCATCAATACAGAAAACTAAAGTCGCTGGCCTTGGGAAGTTGGGAATACACCACGCTGGTGGCTTTGACGCGCGTCTATGATATCGGTTTCAGTTCATTTGTCGATACGCCGGCAGGTCGTCTTCAGGTTCGCTTTCCTATTTGAAGTTCGATGCAGCTTCGGTGCTTTCGCCTCACAGTTTCGCCTGTTAGGCCGATGGTATTTTCGGTGGTGGGCGGATTTGAACGGCAAGTTGATGAGTATTCCGGAGTTTAGGTGGTGGTTCGAAAAAGTACAGGTGGCCTGAAGTACCATTGACTTTCGCTTTAGATTCGCCCACAATCGGCGGGAGATTTGGGTGGTCGAGTTGCGCCCCTGGGAGTCGGAATGACACTGACGAAACGACAGAAGGAAGTGCTGAATTACCTGGTGGGCTTCCTGAACAAGAACGGGTATTCGCCGAGCTTTGAAGAAATTGCGCACGCGCTGAAGCTGACTTCGCTCGCGACGGTGCACAAGCATTTGTCCACGCTGGAAAAGAAAGGCTACATTCGCCGGGGGTACAACCAGAGCCGGTCGATCGAGGTGGTGCAACTGCCCAAGCCGATCCGGGAGCAGGTGCTGGACCGCCACGTGGTGGAGCTGCCGTTGGCGGGGAGGATTGCGGCTGGGCAACCGCTGGAAGCGGTGGAATCGAACGAGACGATTTCGCTGGCGGATTTCGCGCGGGGGCAGGGAACGTTCGTGCTGCAGGTGAAGGGCGAATCGATGCGCGACGACCATATTTTGGATGGCGATTACATTGTGGTGGAGCAGACGCAGGTAGCGAATCATGGAGAGATCGTGGTGGCGCTGGTGGGCGAGGACGAAGCGACGCTGAAGCGGTTCTATCGCGAGCCGGGCGGGAAAGTGCGGTTGCAGCCGGCGAATTCGGCGATGGCACCGATCATTGTGCTGGGTACCGATGTGAAGATCCAGGGCCGGGTGGTAGGCGTCCTGCGCAAATACAACTAGAATAGCGGCACGATGAGCGTGCCAGGAAAAGACGAAGCGGCGGCGTACTACTTTACCTACATCGATCGAGTGCCCGAGGCTGACGTTCTCGCCGTGATGGAACGGCAGCTCGGCGAAGCTTCCCAATTATTTTCGACCATCTCCGAAGAAAAATCCTTGCACCGGTATGCTGCGGAGAAGTGGAGCATCCGGCAGATGCTGAACCATATCAGCGATACCGAGCGCATGTTCGCGTACCGCGCTTTGTGGTTTGGGCGCGGGTTTTCCGATCCGCTGGCCAGTTACGATCAAAATATCAGCGCGAGTGGGGCGCGGGCCGACGAGTATTCGTGGGCTCGCCATGTGGCGGAATTTGGGGATGTGCGGCGGGCGAGTCTGGCGCTGTTTCGGAATTTTCCCGCCCAGGCCTGGAAGCGCAGCGGAGTGGCCAGCGGGAACCTGGTCACGGTGAATGCGCTGGCTTACATTATTACCGGGCATTTTGAGCATCACATGGCGATTTTGCGGGAGAGGTATTTGTAGGGTTGGCCGGGTAGGGTAGAAATCGAAGAGAGATCCCTCGTCGGCGCGGCAAAAACGGCCGCGCCTCTGTCGGGATGACAACGAAAACCGAGGCGCAAAACCGAAGCGGAGCCGGATGGAGTGGGACGTCCGCCGGACATTGAAATTAGGGTTGCGGCGCACGGCGGGTCGGGCTTAAGATGCGGTTCCCCAGCAGTTCTATCTTGAAGTTGTCTCACCGGACACAACTGTACCATTTTGGATTTGGCATGGGTTCGACAGCGGACTACATTCAAGACCCGGTCTAATTCATCAGGTCAGCTTGTTGGCATGTTTAGGGTTTTAGGGAGGCAGTATGTGGGGAGACAAGAAACCGGCGACCCCCGCGGGTAGTCCGCTTCCGAAACAGCAACCGGCTCAAGAAACAACTGAAAAGCAATGGCAGCAGAAGGCGACGGCACCAATTCCGAGTGCAAATGCACCGGCTTTTTCTGGGGAGGCAAAAACAATGGCACCAGGCGATTCGTTTTCCAACAGCGGTTCGGGCACGGCACGATTGGGTTCGACGCTGCATGTAAAGGGCGAGATCACCGGGTAACGAAGATCTGCTGATCGACGGCAGCGTCGAAGGATTGGTGCAGCTGGAAGACCGCAAGCTGACTGTCGGCGCCAGCGCGAAAGTTACGGCGGACGTGATTGCGCGCGAAGTGGTGGTCTACGGCAACGTGAAGGGTAATCTGCGGGCGCGCGACCGGATCGAGATCAAGAAGGATGGCTCGGTGGTGGGCGATCTGACGACGGCGCGCATTTCGATCGAAGATGGAGCGTATTTCAAGGGCTCGATCGAGATCGACAAGACCGGCGACGAAGCGGACAAGTCGAGCCGCTCGAAAGTCACGGCCAGCGCGACTTCGTAACGAAATCTGGGATTGGAATCGGGCAGTCGCGGGCCGGCGATTTGGTTAGTGGCGCTGGTTCGCGGCTGCTTTTTTTTTGCGATGAACTTCGGTTTTTGATTTCCCCTCGTTTTCTGCCTGAAGTTTTCTTCCTGAGCTTTGCTTCTTACGTTTGAGAATCAGCGTTTCTTAAGTCAGAGCTGAAAGCTCCGACTCCCTAGGCATTGCGTTGGAAAATTGGGCGGTAGGGTGGGAATCGAAGAGAGATCCTTCGTCGCAAAAGGCGCTCCTCTGGATGACGGCCAAAAACGGTTTGACGCCAGGACCGCAATTCGGCGAAGAAGCGGATCGTCTAAAGACCGCACCCTTTGCTAAGAGGCGTAAAGAGAGCGGCACCCGAGAAAGCAACTGAAGAAGAAAATGCCCCATCCTTCGCGGACGGCGCGAAGGATGGGGCACCTGCAAAAACGGCAACGACTCCTACTGCTCGATTTGCGATTACTTGCCTTTGATCGAGAGCAATTCGATGTCGAAGATCAGGGTGGAATTGGGGCCGATGTCGCCGCCGGCGCCGCGGCTGCCGTAGGCGAGGTCGGACGGGATGTAGAGTTGCCATTTCGAGCCGACGGGCATGAGCTGGAGAGCTTCCGTCCAGCCTTTGATGACCTGATTGACGGGGAACGTGGCGGGACCGCCGTGCTTCGCGGAGGCATCGAATTCGGTGCCGTCGATCAGCGTGCCGCGATAATTGCAGACCACGGAATCAGTGAGACCCGGTTTCGGGCCGGTGCCGGGAGTGACGATTTTGTATTGCAGGCCGCTGGGAAGAGTTACGATGCCGTCTTTCGCTTTGTTGGCGGCGAGGAACGCGTCGCCTTTTGCCTTATTCACATCACCTGCCTGGGCCATTTGTGCCTCCTGAGTTTTGCGCATCTCGGTCTGGAGCGTGTCGAGCACCGCTTTGGCTTCGTCGTCGGTTAAGAGCATTTTGCCGCCGGCCAGGGCGTCCTTCATGCCGCGGAGAAAAATGGCGTTGTTGACGTCGAGTGAATCGGACTTGAACTTGGCGGCGACGCTGCGGCCGATGTTCATGCCGATAGCGTAGCTGGCTTTGTCCTTCTGCGTGGTCAGCGCAAGTGGCGTCGCGGCGGTTCTGGTGGCGGTGTGCGGCTTGGTGGCGGTGCCGGCCGCGGGAGTTTTCGCGGCGGGGGTTTGAGATGAAGTGGAGGACGCGGGTGGAGTGGACGTGGTTTGCGCCGCGAGCGTCGTGGAGAAAAGCACGATACCGGCCGAAAGAACGGCTAACTTGAATTTCGAGTGTAAATTTAGCATGAGAAGAGTTTCGCATTGGTGTGGCGGATTCGCAAACTGGGCTGGTTGAGTCATTTTTGTTGATAGTGGCGCGCGCGGCGCGCGAGCGGGCCGGGTGAAATTTAGGTGGGTGAGATGCTTCGCTGCGCTCAGCATGACGAGCCGCGGGGTTTGTTCTGGCGCGGAGAAAGTTAAGACCGGCAGCGAACGGTGGACGGTAGCGGATGAAAGAAAATACGGCGAGCAGTACGGCGATGAGCGTGGCGAAAGTGAGGGCCGCGCACCAGTTGATCGACGACGAGCCGCGGATTCTGGTGGATCCGGTGGTGCTGCGGCTGATCGGGCCGGAAGCGATTGAGGCGATTCGCGCGGACGCGAGTTTGCGGTCGAATGCGCGTTTCGCGGCTTTCCGGGGGCATATTGTTCTACGGAACCGGTATGCGGAGGACTGCTTGAGGGCGGCGGTGGAACGTGGAGTGGGCCAATATGCTCTGCTGGGCGCGGGGTATGACACTTTTGCGTACCGGCAGCCATCGTGGGCCGAGGGGCTGCGCATATTCGAGGTGGATCATCCGGTGACGCAGACGGCGAAACGGGAGTTGCTGGCGTCATGCGGAGTTGGGGTGCCGGCGAATTTGAATTTTGCGCCGGTGAATTTTGAGTCGGAATCGTTGCGGGAGGGATTGCAGCGGGCCGGATTCGATTTTTCGCGGGCCGCGTTCTTTTCGTGTTTGGGCGTGCTGGTCTACCTGGACAAAGAGTCGGTGGAAGAGTTGTTTCGATTCGCAGGTTCGATGGCGCCGGGATCGGAAATTGTTTTTACTTTTTCGCAGCCGGACGCGTCGCTGGATGCGCGGGAATTGGAAGCACGGGCCAAGATTAATGCGACGGTGAACGAAATGGGCGAGCCGTGGCGCTCGTATTTCGAACCGGAGCATTTGCGGGAGCTGCTCGAGCGTTCGGGTTTTTCGGAGGTTTCGTTTTTGAGTCCGGCCGAAGCGGACGAAAAGTATTTCCGCGGACGCACGGATGAGTTGCGGCCGCCGCGGCAGGTGCGGCTGGGACGGGCGCGGGTGTAGGATGTTTTTATGGGACTACAAATTCTGGCAATTTTAGATTCTCGGGCTGATGTGCGGAAGCGAATTGAACGTGGCGGCGTTCGGGCACCCGATTTTGAACCGGCAAACAATTGAGGTGCACGTGCCGGTGCGCGCGGCGCTGGCGCGTTGGCTGGGGCGGGTGATGCCGTTCTGGATGGCGGGATCGACTTTGCTAAATCTACTGCTTCTTCTGCCTTTCGAGCGATTGAGCGGAACCGCGTGGCGCCTGGCTGCGATTTCCGCGGCGATTCAAGTGTTTGCGGTGTTGTTCTCGCTGGTGGGCCCGGTGCCGATCAACAATCGAATTACGAAGTGGACGCCGAGTACCGTGCCAGCGGACTGGAAAGCGCAGGAGAGGCGTTGGGATCAGTATCACTGGTTCAGGACTTGCGGGTTGATCGTGGCATTCGCGATTCTGACGGTCAGTGCGATAGTGCGCTGACAGGTTCATTTCCGTAGTGTGATCATCCTGAATTTCTTTTTGGCGTAGTGGTGTGTGGTTAACGGAAGGAGCGCGAGCGCGGCCGCGAAAGTCTTTTATTCGTGGCGCGTAGAAAGCAGATTCCTCGGGCGGAAATCGCCCTCGGAATGACGGTCTTACACACAGCCGATATTCGCGGGCCGCGCGGGGGCCCGGTCAGCGCGGCACAAGCGGTAGAGGCGGACGCGGCGATGGCGTGGGTTAATGGATGAGATTCTTCGCTGCGCTCAGAATGACGGCCGGTGCGGCGATTATGAGGCCTGGCGAGTGCGCGGCTGTCTTCGTGCGTCAACTGCTGGTTCACCGCACATGTACTGCACGGCTAGCGCACGTCAATGGTGGTGACGCTTAGCGCTGGCAGGGTCACGGTCAGGGCGGAGCCGCTGACGGGCATGGTGCCGATGGAGACTGGGGCGACCTGAGTTTGGTTTTGGGCGGAGGCGGCGGTCATTTGGTAGAGGTGGGCGGTGCCGGTTAGCGCTTGGCCGGTGATGGCGGTGACTTGCGACGACGGTGGAACGATTGATGGCGACGAAAACGATTGCGGCCGGGCGTGGTGCTGTCGCTGCTGGCGTAGACCACCACGTTCGCGACATTGCTGGAGGTGGATTGCAGCGAGGTGTCGCCGAAATTGGCGCCGGCGGCGTCGAAATCGCGGAAGGCGCGAAAGCCGGCGAGGGCGTAGGAATAGGTGCCGTTGGGAGGCCAGAAATTCGCGGCGAAAACTCCCTGAGCGCCGAAGATGCCGAGATTGTCGGTCTGGGCGATGGTTCCGGCGATGTGATTCCAGCCGCCGCTTTCGTATTCGGTCATGCGAGATTTTCATGCCGGGAAATTCGGAATTGATTTTGGATTGCAGGCGGCCGAGCAGATTAATTGGAGTGTTGCCGAGTTCTTCGTAAATCCACGGATTGCTGTTGGTGGTGGTGTCGTTGAAGGTGGGATCCCAGAGGTTGCGCGGGCTTTGGACGATGAGCTGGACCTGCGCGGCGGTGAGCGTGGTGCCGGTGAGGTCGAGGCTGCGCGTGCCGTTCGAGTCGTATTCTTCGGCGTACCAGTGGAAATCGTAAACGTCGACCAGGGGCTTGCCGAAGGTCGCCGAGGCGGTCGCTGATGGCGGTGAGATATTTGTCGGGGAACCAGTTGTTGCCGTTGGGCGTGGTGTTGAGTTCTCCCTGCCAGTTGTAGATGCCCTGAAAACCGTAGTGCACAGGGCCGAAGATAATCATGTGCGGAAACTGGTTCTTCAGCGCTTCGGTCATGGTGATGGTTTTGGCGATGTAGGCGTCGGAGGCGACCGGCGTGCGGAGCCTTGAATTTCGAGGTGCGTGGAGTTCCAAAGTTCGGGTTCGTTGTCGAGGCTGACGAAAGTGGGATGCGCGGGATTCGCACCGAAAATTCCCTGGCCGGAGAATTTCTGATCGAGGGCCCAAACGAATTCGTCCATGTAGACGTTGGCGTCGGTGGTGGGCGGCGTGATCGTGAAGGGCGCGCTGGAAACGGTGCTCTTTTGGTCGACGACGGTTTTGAAACGCGACAAGTCCGGCGGGTTGGCTGACGCTGACCGGGCCGCTTTCGTCGGCGGAGACCAGACCTTGCAGCTGAACGGTCATCAGGCTGGCGAGGCCGACTCGATTGGTCGCCGGCGATGAAAGTGCGGACGGCTTCGGCCGGGACTGTGCTGCTGGTCAGGAAATCATCGTTTTCGTAAAGATAATCGCTGCCGGCGTTGGAGGCGTTGGTTTCCCAGTTGTAGGCGGTCCAACGATTGCCGCCGGCGCGATCGAAAGTGAGTTGCGGCGGAGCACCGGTGACGCCGGAATAAAAATTGATCCCGTAAATATAGGGCGAGATGGGCTTGGTTTTGGTGGGATCGATCGTGATCGTGACGTTGGCAGTCGCGGCGACGGGAGTCGCACTGGCTGGCGAGGAGTTGGCGCTTTCGCCGGTGGCGTTGACGGCCGAGACGACGTAGAAGTAGGCCGTGCCGTTGGTCACGGTGGTGTCGAGGTAGTTGGTTGCCGTGGGCGATGCGAGCGTAGTGTTGAACGGGCCGCCGGTCGTGGTCGAGCGTTTGACGTTGTAACTGGTGGCGCCGGCGCTGGCGCTCCAGGTGAGCGAGACTTGCGCGTTGCCTCCGGTGGCCGGAGATTGGTGGGAGTAGGTGGCGCGGTTTGCGGGGCGGTGGGTGTGGCGCTGACTTCGTTCGAGTTGGCGCTCTCGGCCGTGGAATTTACGGCGGAGACGACGTAGAAATATTTGGTGCCGTTGGTGACGCCGGTGTCAGTGAAAGTGTTGGAGTTGGGCGCGGCGATCTGGGTTTCTCCGCCGGAAATTGTGGAGCGTTTGACGTGATAGCTGGTGGCGCCGGTGGCGGCGTTCCAAGTGAGCGTTACTTGGGCGTTCCCGGCGGTCGCTGCAAGACCTGCGGGAACTGCGGGCGGCGCCAGTGTGGGAGTGGCGCTGACTTCCGCGGAGTTGGGGCTTGGGCCGGCAGAATTGGAAGCGGAGACGACGTAAAAATATTTGGTGCCGTTGGTCAAAGGCGTGTCGGTAAAGGATGTAGTGGGTTGGGAAGCGATGGCGGTATACGGGCCGCCGGTGGCCGTTGAGCGTTTTACGGTATAGCCGGTGGCGTTCGCGGTCGCGGCCCAAGTCAGCAAGACTTGCGCGTTGCCGGGAGTTGCGGCGAGACCCGTGGGCGCGGCTGGCGCGGTCGATTGGCCGCCGCCTCCGGAATTGCCGGCGGTTCCAGCGCAACCGGATTCGAGAAGGAGGGCGCCGAGGAACAGTATTAACGCAACGCCGCGGACTGTACGATTGGTGACCATAGGGGTTTTTAAGCGCGAATGTGGACGGATTGCCTAAAGCTCCGGGCCCGAAACCTGGGAGTGCAGGACCGTATGCAACAGTTTAGGAGCGGGATGAGAAGGCGACAAGCTGGCCCGAAGGACAGAAAAGGTTCTAGGCGAAGTGGACGCGAATCTTACGCGAAGGCGGATTTTGGCGCGGTTACCGATTTCGTTGACAGAAGTGCGGTGATACTTTAGACTCGGAGTTTGTCTCTAGAAGGAAAGGTGTGACTGAGCGATGCGTACGTATGTGCCAAGGGGCCGAGAGGCCGAAGCATTGATGGTAGGCAAGAACTGGTTCGTGATTGACGCCGAGGGAGTGGTGCTCGGACGGCTGGCGACGAAGGTCGCGAGCTTGTTGATCGGCAAGGATAAGCCGACGTACACGCCGCATCTGGATTGCGGCGATCACGTGGTGGTGGTGAACGCCGAGAAGATCAAACTGACCGGCAACAAGATCGATCAGAAAATCTACCGGCACCACAGCGGTTGGCCGGGCGGATTGAAGGAAGATGCCGATCCGCCGGTTGCTGAAACGCCGGCCGGAAGAAGTATTGCGGGAAGCGGTGCTTGGGATGTTGCCGAAGAACAAGCTCCGTGCGCGAAGAGCAAAGAAGCTGCGTATTTATGCCGGAAGTGAAGGCCTCGCCCGCCACACCGGACAAAAGCCTCAGCCACTCTCGCTATAGCCTCGCGATTGACATATTGGGTTTGAAAATCCAGGTTCTGCGGAGAAATCCGCCAGGGCCCCAGCATCGCCGCCGCTCGTTCGGCCCGGAATTCCGGCAGCAGACGAACGGTGAATGAGGAGGAATTTTGAGTTCAGCATCGAGTTCGCTGGCAGGTCGCGTGAAGCAGTTCTACGGCACGGGGCGGCGACGGGAATCCATCGCGCGCGTGTACATCAAGCCGGGCCCGGCGAAGTTCACGGTGAACGGCCGGCCGGTGGATGATTATTTTACGCAATGTGGCGTGGCACACGGCGGCGGTGGAGCCGCTGAAGTTCACGCAGATGCTGGACCAGTTGGAAGTGAAGGCGATCGTGAAGGGCGGCGGCGTGGGCGGACAGTCCGGAGCGGTGCGCATGGGTCTTTCGCGCGCGCTATCGGTGCTGAATCCGGAGCTGCGGCCGGCTTTGCGCAAGAATGGATTTCTGACGCGCGATTCGCGCATGAAGGAACGGAAGAAGTACGGGCAGAAGGGCGCTCGTCGCCGGTTCCAGTTCAGCAAGCGCTAATCGGATTTTGCCGGGATGGGTTTTCGCCCATCCCGGCAATTGCTGCAGCGGTAGAAATAAAACTTTGGACCCGGTTCGGAAAATTCGGGACCGGGTTACATCACGGCCGGGAAGGAACCGGCAAAAAAGGATGCTGCTCCAGCCGTCGCATGGTGATGGCGGAGAAATAAGCATCCCTTCAAAAAAGGAGAAACTTTGGGAGTCGAAATTACGATGAAAGAACTGCTGGAGGCTGGAGTTCACTTCGGCCACCAGACGCGACGCTGGAACCCGAAGATGAAGGAATATATCTTCGGCGAACGCAATGGCATCCACATTATCGATCTGCAAAAGACCCTGAAGATGTTCCGTGACGCGGCGCGTTACGTGTCCGAATTGTCGGGACAGGGCAAACGAATTCTTTTCCTGGGAACCAAGCGCCAGGCGCAAGAAGCCATCGCCGAAGAAGCGAACCGCTGCGGCATGTTCTACGTGAACCACCGCTGGCTGGGCGGCACGCATGACCAACTGGGTGACGCTGCAGAAATCGATCAAGCGATTGAAGCTGTTGAAGGCCATGACCGAAGACGGCCGCATGGCGGAATTTTCGAAGAAGGAAGGCGGCGCGGCTGGATCGCGAATTGAAGCATTTGAAGCAAAATTTCGCGGGCGTCGAGAACATGACGACGCTGCCGGACGCGTTGTTCGTGATCGACCCGAACGCGGAAGTGATCGCGGTGCACGAAGCGCGCCGGATGGGAATTCCGGTGGTCGCGATCGTGGATACGAATTGCGACCCGAACCTGGTCGACTGGGTCATTCCGGGCAACGACGATGCGTTGCGCGCGATTCGCCTGTTCACTTCGAAGATTTCGGATGCGGTGATCGTGGGACACCAGTCCTTCGAGCAGACGCAGATCGCCGACCAGAAGGCGGTGGATGGCACGGGCGAAGACGGGTGGATTACGTCGATACCAGCGCCTACGAAGTTTACGAGAAGCAGGAAGGCGATTTCGTGGAAGGCGAGCCGGTGGAAGCAGCGGCGGTAGATGAAGCGGCGGCCGTTCCGACGGAAGACGAAGTTCAACATCGCTAGACGCGAGTCTTCGGGCGCTGAAGTTTCGACGCAGCAAGGGAACTTCAGGGGCTAAAGCCCGGAGTTTGGCGGCGGCAGAATGTCGTGGCTGAAGCCACGACCCACAAAGACTGCAGATGAGCGTCAGCCTCGAGCAGTTCTGTTCCGGAGTATTCTGAACCGATTTCATAAAGAGGAATGAGTACAATTATGGCTACGGCAGAAGGAAAACCAAATGTATCGGCGCAGCAGGTGAAGGAGCTGCGGGACCGCACCGGCGCGGGATTCACCGCTTGCCGTGAAGCGCTGGTGGAAGGCGGCGGCGACGTCGAACAGGCCATCAACATTCTGCGCAAGAAGGGACAAGCGGCGGCGGCGAAGAAAGCGCAGCGCGCGACTTCCGAAGGCCTGGTGAGTTCGTACATTCACGCCGGCGGGAAAATCGGCGTGCTGATCGAAATGAATTGCGAGAGCGACTTCGTGGCGCGCACCGATGAATTTCAGCGGCTATGCCACGACGTGGCGATGCACATCGCCGCGCTCGATCCTCGTTTTCTGCGGCGCGAGGAAGTGACGCAGGAGACGCTGGACCGCGAACGCGAAATTTACAAAGAACAGGCGAAGGCTACGGGCAAGCCGGAAGCCGTGATCGAGAAGATCGTCAGCGGCAAGATGGAGAAATTCTACGAAGAAAATTGCCTGTACGAGCAGCACTTCATCAAGGACGAAGGCATGACGGTGAAGGAACTGATCGACCACACGATTGCGAAAATCGGCGAGAACATTGCGGTGCGCCGGTTTATGCGGTTTAAGGTGGGCGAGAGCGACGGCGCGGAAAAGCAGGCTCCGGCTGCGGCGGCTCCGGCGACGGTGCCGACGGCGTAGGGGTTCTTCGGATATTTGAGGTTTGAGATCCGCCGCGTTTTTGCGGCGGATTTTTTTTGCGCCGACAATCGGCAGAACGCTCGACGCTCTTTCGGCGATCCATTCAATCGAAGAGAGATCCGCGTCGGCGTGGCAGAATCGGCCGCGCCTCTGTCGGGATGACAGCGTAAACCTAAATGCGAGAGTCAAAGGCGCGAGCCAGAATCCCTGAGTGTGGTACGCGGCTAGGTTCGGCTGAGGCTTTCATGAACATATCGGGAGTGGGGAGTGGAGGAAGTCTGGTAAAATGCACGCGGCCAGGGGGGCTGGCCGAGCTGCTATGACGACCGCACAGACTGCAAAACGCAAAGGTGAAGAGAAAAGCGCGCCGGTTTATCAGCGGCTGGTTTTGAAACTTTCCGGGAATCGCTTTCCGGGCCGCATGAATCGGGAATTCATGCCGAAACGATTCAGGGCATCGCGCACGAAGTGAAAGAGATTCGCGACCTGGGCGTGCAGGTGGCGATCATGGTCGGCGGCGGAAATTTTTTTCGCGGCGCGCGGCAGAAAGAATTGAAGATCGATCGCGCCACCGGCGATTACATGGGCATGCTGGCGACGGTGATCAACGGCTTGGCGCTGGTGGATGCGCTGGAGAAGGCGGGCTGCCACACGCGGTTGATGAGCGCGATCGAGATGCATCAGGTGGCCGAGCCGTTTATCCGACGGCGCGCGACGCGGCATCTGGAAAAAGATCGGGTGGTGATTTTCGCGGCGGGCACCGGCAATCCTTATTTTTCGACGGACACGGCGGCGGCGCTGCGCGCGATGGAAATCAAAGCGCAGGTGATTTTGAAGGCGACGCGGGTGGATGGCGTGTATGACGCGGACCCGGAGAAAGTGAAGACGGCGCGAAGAAATTCGAAAAGATTACGTATCTTGGATGTGCTGAAGAAAGGGCTTGTCGGTGATGGATTCGACGGCGATTTCGTTGTGCATGGACAACAAAATGCCGATCGTCGTGTTCGACATGACCGTGGCCGGGAAATTTGAAGCGGGTGGTGCTGGGCGAGCATGTGGGCTCGGTAGTCAGCGCGGCGCTGAAATTCGAGCGGCGGAGGCGAAATTCTATAGATGAGCACGATTGCGACCAGCAAAGACGCGGCTAACGCAGGCGAAAATCGCGGATGGAGAAAGCGGTGGAGGATTTTCGTAAGGAACTGGGCACGTTCGCACCGGGCGCGCGAATGTGTCGCTGCTGGACCACGTGCGGGTGGATTATCACGGCACGCCGATGGCGATCAATCAGCTGGGCACGATGAATGTGCCGGACGGGACCATGATCGTGATTTCGCCGTGGGACGCGAGCGGCGGTGCCGATGATCGATAAGGCGATTCGCACGACGGATCTGGGATTGAATCCCACCAATGACGGAAAAGTCGTGCGGGTGCCGATTCCGTCGCTGACCGAAGACCGGCGGAAAGAATTGGTGAAGCACGTTCATAAGGTTTTGGAAAATCATCGGACGGCTTTGCGCAATGTGCGGCGGGACGTGAAGGAAGCGGTGGAGAAACTGGAGAAGGACAAGAAGATTAGCGAGGACGACCGCAAGCGGTCGCTGGATGAATTGGAAAAGTTGACGCAGGCGGAGACGAAGAAGATTGAAGAGTTGTCCTCCACGAAAGAGAAGGAACTGCTGGAAGTAAAGTAGGGGTTTGTCGGTGCGAAGTTCCCTCCGGGTAATTTTTGTTGTGGCGTTGTGGAAGTTTCCTTTCTGCGTGCTCCGCTAAAAGTTAAAGGCGTTTGAAGCAGATCCCTCGCTACGCTTCGGAATGACACCTGGGCGTGGGGGCGGGCTCTCGAGAGGAGGACTGTGCATCGAAGAGAGATCCTTCGTCGCAAAAGGCGCTCCTCTGGATGACGGCCAACTGCGGACCGCGATGAGTTGGCAGCTATCGTTACCGCCAGGAAGCGGCGCGGCTTAGTTCAGTGAGCGGACGGTTTCGGGTAAGGCGAGGGTGAAGGTGCAAGTGCCGGCGGCGGTGCAGGCAAGGGTGCCGCGGCGGACGATTTTCGATGAGGCTGCGTCGGGAAACACTGCGCCGAAGTCGATGTTGCGGAGATTTTCGGCGAAGGGACGAAGGTCGGGGCTGCCGGAGATAAATTTTACGGCTTCGACTTTCGCCGATTTGGTTCCGGGCGCGAGCAAGATGAAAAAATCGGCTTCGGCTTTTGCGGCGAGCAGCTTTCCGGCGTCGAAGGTGCGGGATTTCGGGAGACGAGGCCGGGCGCGCTCGACGAGTTCATCGATCTTGGTATTTTCTCCGAGCAGCAGAGTGAGGCGCGCGCGGGTTTCCGGATCAGCGTGCGGCGCAGCGATAGCTTCGGCGTAGAGGCGGGTAGCGTCCTGCTTCTGGCCGCGCTTTTCGTAAATTCGAGCGAGATGATCGCCGGCTTCGCCCTGCTGATTGAGCAGCCAGGCGGCGCGAACGAAGCGCTCGGCTTTATCGAGATCGCCTTTTTTGAAATGTACCCAGCCCAGTGTGTCCCAGTAAGACGCCGATGTTCACCACCTGATTTAAATCGTCGAGGGAGAGGTGCGCGAGCTGGATGTTGCGAAGGTGGGCGTCGGTGGCGGAGATGGCCGATTCGGCGTACTGCTGCGGCGCGATCGAGTTCGATATTCGCGCTGGCCAGGTCGTAGGCAATGTTGTTCCAGATGACGGGCGACGAGTGGCCCAGATCGATGCCTTTTTGAAACGCTTCGAGCGCTCTTTCTTTTTGGCCGTTGTTCAGCAGCGCGCGGCCGAGGCTGATTTGGAGTTCGGCGCTTTCGGGCGTGAGCACGGCGGCTTTGTCGAGTTCGGGGACCGCTTCGGAATATTTGTGCTGTTCGAGAAAAAGGGCGCCGAGGGCCGCATGGGTGACGGGATCGAGCGGATTGATGTCGAGCTGCTTGCGGAACGCGGCTTCGGCTTCGGGAAATTTTTGCTCCTGTTGGAGCGTGAGGCCGAGGTAATTGTCGGCGTGCTCGTCGGAGGGACTTACTTCCAGCTGACGGTGAAATGCGGCTTCGGCTTCGGGGAATTGGCGGGTGCGCAGATAGGCGAGGCCGAGATCGTTGAAGCCCTGCTTGGTTTTGGGATCGATTTCGACCGCGCGTTGGAGCAGCGGAATGGCTTCGCGCGGATTTCCGGAATTGAGCGCGGCGGCGCCGGCTTCGATCAAGTCTTCGGCCTTGGCGGTGGCGGGAATTTCGGGAAGGCCGGTGGAATTATTTTCGACGATGAAGAATTGGTTTTCGTCGGATTCGACGGCGCGGGAGAAAGCGTCGTAATCGCCGGCGCGGGCAGCCGGGAAGCTCGCGCATCTTGAAATTCAGGATGCGCTCGGCGGTAAAAACGTGATTTTCGAAGCCGTAAACGGATTTGAACGTCGGCGTAATCGCGGGCGACTGAAACGCCCACCGGCGTTTGCGCGCGATGAAATTCGCCGGCAGGCGTCAACTTCAGGCTGGTGGTGATGTTCAGTGGGCTGCCGAGATGAATCGGATCGGCGGGATTGTCGGGCGAGTGCGGCATACCCAGGGAAAGTAACGGCACCGGCACTTTTGTCTTTTTCTTGGCCCAGTCGAGATAGCCGGGCTGTTCGTAATCGAGATCGAGCTCGAAAGGATTTTCGGTGTCGGTAGGGTCGCTCGGTTTCACGCTGGTGACGTTTCCGTGAATGCCGTCGAGAGCGGCGATGGTCTGGCCGAGTTGCGGCCATTCATTTGGCGGGGTGCGACGGAAAGCGAGCCGCAGCGCGACTTCGTTATCGCCGCGCAGAAAGTAGCGCAGCTTGGCGGTGAGCTTACCGAGGTCGCTGACCTGCGCGTCGATTTCAACGTGCTGGGTGGATAGAAATGGCGGGTCAGCGGGAGTTTCGACAATTTTTCCATCGCCGTCGGATTGGACCAGTAGCGCCGATTTATTGCGCAATGCAGGAATCAGCAAACGGAAATGGCGCGACTTCGGCGGTGGAATCCATCCAGACCAACTCGGGGCCGTCGTGAGCGGCAGTAATCAGATGATCGAATTGGGCGGGCGAGGGAATGGCGGTATCGAGCGGGCGCAGCAGCGGAATCAGGACGGGATCGGAAGGAATGTCGACGGACTGCAGTAGCGCGGACAGCAGCACGTCCTTATCCTTGCAATCGCCGTACTGATTTTTGAAAACTTCGGCGGCGGTGTTCGGCTGAGTAGCGGCCGAGCCCGAAGGAAAGGCTGACGTAACGAATAGTTTTGGCGACGTAACTGTAGAGCGCCTGCATTTTGTCGAGGTTGGTGGCGCGGCCCTTGACCAGCTCCTGGGCCTTGGCGCGGATTTCGGGGGTTGGGGTAGCGCGGCCTTTCGCGAGTGCCGCATACCACTGAGCGACTTCATTCCAACTTTTGAAAGTGGTGACCTGGATGTCGGGAATTTTGGGCGGAGGAAGTTTTCCGGCGGAGGGATCGTCATTCGGAATGGTGAGATTTTTATGCTTCCAGCGATAGATGGTGCGTCCGTTTTCTGTTTTCGACGAAAAAGGGTTGTTCTGCTGGTCGATTTGCGCGCTGCTGGCTGGGGCCAGACGCACTTTTCGAATTTCTTCGCCAGTGACGTTCGAAAAATCCGCGGATTGAATCAGGACGGCGCGGCCTTGCGGGAGGTTCACTTCGAGTTGTTCATCGAGCACGATGGCGTCGGTCCAGGAAATTTTGCTCGAACCAAAACTGATTCGCGGCCAGCGGCGTGACGATGTGCGTGGCGATTTCGTATTCGATCGTGTCGCCGGGGTGGAGCGCGGGGACCGTGAGGTGGGCTTCTTTGTAATCGGTGTAGGCGGGCGCGTCGCGTTCGACGGGCGCGGTCATTTCTTTCACGGCGTCGGGCTTGGCGGTGGCGGCGGTGCCGTCGGGATGAAGAACGCGGACGTAGTGAACGTCGATCTTTTCGCTGGCCGAGTTGTAGCCGAAGATTAGTTCGGCGAGTTGCTGAACGCCCGCGTCATTTTGCACTTTGACGCGCGAGGAGAGGGTGCGCTCGCCGGTGCCGTCATTTTCGAATCGAGCGGCGAGGAAGTATTTTTCGATGATGAATGGTTCGGCTGAGAAATCGGGAGAAGTGGTTTTGCTGGTATGAGTACTGGAACGATCCGAACTTTGGGCGGGCGGGAATTGCGGGCGCGCGAGACCATTCGACGAGATTAAGATCGCGCACAACAGGGCTGCGGCACAGCGGTTCATTGAGACTCCCAAGATCGAGTGAGGGATGAAGTTTAGATGCGAAGGGGGATGGGGTAAAGCGGCTGGCTGGGGCTTGGTGAGCAACTGACAAATGATGGCTGAGTTGGGATAACTTCGGCAGTGGCTAGTGATTGATGGCCAGTGACCATCGAATACGGGAAACCACGTTAAGTTATTGATGATAAATTACTTAGGGTGAAGTTCCATTTTGGTCTAATTGTGGGCGAGTATGATTCGATTTCTGCCTAGTCAGCAATGGCGGTCGGAATTGTGTCGGGAAGATCGGACACTCGACAACGATTAGGATTTTCACAGGCAACGGCATCGCCAATCGGATGGATATATTTTTTGAGGGAATCAATTTGACAATGCGTACTGATTCTCTTATACTTCCTCGGTTGTAGATGGGCCGTGAGGCCCAGTGGTTGATTAGGGAAGTCTTTCGACCCCGGAACAAAGAGAAGATGGAACGGGAGTAGAAAGAGCGGCCGAAATGGGGCGCCAGCCCCGCAAAGCCGTGTGAGCCTCTCCGCAGAAACTGGAACGATGCAGTTCACTCCATAAGGGTGAAGCGTCTTCGCGGAGTACCTGGGTAATTCCTTCGGTTGGCGACCTTTTCTTTCATTCACTCGCATATTTCTGCGCGGGGTGCGTAAGCTGCGCGCAGAAATAGCGGAATTAAAAAACGAAAATTTTTTGCATTGCGATTTTGGACTGGAGGATAGCGTGCCGACGTTTTCACAGCTTGTGCGTCACGGCCGAGAAGCGATCCGGGTGAAGACCAAGTCGCCCGCGCTGGAAGGCTGCCCGGAGAAGCGCGGAGTTTGCGTGCGCGTTTACACCCAGACGCCGAAGAAGCCGAACTCGGCGCTGCGCAAAGTGGCGCGCGCGCGGCTGACCAACAGCGCGGAAGTGACCACCTATATTCCCGGCATCGGCCACAACCTGCAGGAGCACTCGATCGTGCTGGTGCGCGGCGGCCGCGTGAAGGATCTGCCGGGCGTTCGCTATCACATCATTCGCGGCACGCTCGATGCAGCCGGCGTTGAAAATCGCAAGCAAGCGCGCTCGAAGTACGGCGCCAAGCGGCCCAAAGCCGCACAGAAGTAGGAGAGCTGAACGATGCCACGTAAAGGTTGGGTTCTTCGCCGCAAGATTCCCGGAGATCCGGTTTATCGGAAGCGACCTGGTGCAGAAGTTTATCTCCAGCATGATGTACGACGGCAAGCGCGCCGACCGCGCAGGTCGATTTTCTATAACGCGATGGACCAGGTGGCGAAGAAGACCAACGACGACGCGTTCAAGCTGTTCAAGAAGGCGTCGAGAACTGCAAGCCGGTGCTGGAAGTGAAGACGCGGCGCGTGGGCGGCGCGAACTATCAGGTTCCGGTGGAAGTGAATCCGTTCCGCAAGCAGTCGCTGGCGATTCACTGGCTGGTGCTGTATTCGCGCACGCGCAGCGGCAAGACCATGACCGACAAGTTGGCGGAAGAAATTATGGACGCCGCGAACGGCCGCGGCGGAGCAGTGAAGAAGAAGGAGGACGTGCACCGCATGGCGGAAGCGAACAAGGCTTTCGCGCATTATCGCTGGTAGCACGAGGCCTAAGGCCACATGCCACGTACAGGTACAACTCGATCAGACCCGCAACATCGGGATCATGGCGCACATTGACGCGGGAAAAACCACGTCGACCGAGCGCATCCTTTTCTATACGGGTGTGACTTACAAGATCGGCGAAGTGCATGAAGGCACCACGGTCATGGACTGGATGGAGCAGGAGCGCGAGCGCGGAATCACGATCACTTCCGCTGCGACCACTGCTTCCTGGACCCGTTTCGACAAGAAATACCGCATCAACATTATCGATACGCCGGGCCACGTGGATTTCACGGTGGAAGTGGAGCGTTCGCTGCGCGTGCTGGACGGCGCGGTCGCGATTTTCGACGCGGTCGCGGGCGTGCAGCCGCAGTCGGAAACGGTGTGGCGCCAGGCGGACAAGTATCGCGTGCCGCGCATCGCGTTCATCAACAAGATGGACCGCATCGGCGCGGATTTCGATCATTCGGTGCGGTCCATGCGGCAACGCCTTTCGGCGCATCCGGTGCCGCTGCAATTTCCGATTGGCCGCGAAGATAATTTCATCGGCGTGATCGATTTCATCGAAGAGCGCGCCATCATCTGGAAGGACGAAACGCTGGGCGCGGAATACGAAACGTTGCCGCTCGAAAAGCTGTGGGACGCGGAATACCTGACAGCGCATCCGGCGATTGGAAATCGCGGTCAAGGCTTCGGCGCTGACTCCGGAATTCTACAAAGAGCATCGCGAAAAGGTCGTCGAATACATTGCCGAACACGACGACGCCATCATGCACCAAGTACCTGGAGCAGCACAAGATTCGAGCCGGCTGAGTTGCGCGCTTCCCTGCGCAAGTCGACCATCGCGCTGAAGCTGGTTCCGGTGCTGGCGGGATCGGCGTTCAAGAACAAGGGCATGCAGCCGCTGCTGGATGCGGTTATCGATTATCTGCCGGCGCCGTTGGACGTGCCGCCGGTGGAAGGCAAAGACCCGAATGGCGGCGAGACGCTGATGCGCACGCTTCGGACGATGCAGCCGTTTGCCGCGCTGGCGTTCAAAATTATGACCGACCCGTTCGTCGGCCACGTGACTTACATCCGCGTTTATTCCGGCGTGCTGAAAGCCGGGACAGAACGTTTACAACTCGACGCGCAAGACGCGCGAGCGCATTGGCCGCTTGCTGCG
This sequence comes from uncultured Acidobacteriota bacterium, assembly GCA_963737765.1. GTDB lineage: Bacteria > Acidobacteriota > Terriglobia > Acidiferrales > UBA7541 > Palsa-295. The sequence continues at coordinate 34,738 of CAVTTY010000008.1, read as the reverse complement.
CATGCACGCCAACAAGCGCGAAGAAATCGAGTCCATCGAAGCGGGCGACATCGCGGCGTGCGTCGGACTGAAGAATGTGACGACCGGCGACACGTTGTGCGATGAAGATAAGCCGATCGTGCTGGAGAACATCGATTTCCCGGCGCCGGTCATTTAGGTGGCGATCGAGCCGAAGACCAAAGCGGACCAGGAAAAGATGGGCATCGCGCTGGGCAAGCTGGCGCAGGAAGATCCCACGTTCCGCGTGCACACCGATGCACGAGACCAATCAGACGTTGATCTCCGGTATGGGCGAACTGCACCTGGAAATCATCGTCGACCGCATGATGCGCGAATTTGGCGTGCAGGCCAATGTCGGCCGGCCGCAAGTGGCGTACCGCGAAACGATTTTGCGCGAGGCGGAAGGCGAAGGAAAATACATCAAGCAGACCGGCGGACGCGGCCAGTACGGCCATGCGGTGATCACGGTGCATCCCGCTTGCCGAATCGCGAACCACGAAGACATGCACGAGATGTCGGACAGAAGAACTCGACGAGCTGGCCAAGAACATTGGCGGCGGCAAGGGCGGCAAGTGGCAGCTTCGACAAGGAACATCGCCTGCTGTTCATCGACAAGGTCGTGGGCGGATCGATTCCGCGCGAATTCATCGCGCCGATCGAAGACGGCATTCGCGAAGCGATGGAAACCGGCATTCTGGCCGGCTACGAAATGGTGGACGCCGCGGTGGTTTTGACCGACGGCAGCTACCACGACGTGGACAGCTCGGAAATGGCGTTCAAGATTGCGGGATCGATGGCGTTCAAGGACGCCTGCAAGAAAGCCAATCCGAAGCTGCTCGAGCCGATCATGCGCGTGGAAGTGGTGGTGCCGGAAGATTACATGGGACCGGTGATCGCGGACTTGAATTCACGGCGCGGCCAGATGCAGGGCCGCGAATCGCGCGGCGGGACCGAAATTATCAACGTGCTGGTGCCGCTCTCGGCGATGTTCGGCTACGCCACGGAAATTCGCAGCCGCACGCAGGGGCGCGGAAGTTTCACCATGCACTTCTCGCATTACGAGCAGGCGCCGGACAACATCGCGGAAGAAATCATCGGCAGCAAGAACGGCGACAAGCCGGAAGAAGTAGGCTGCGATGCCGCGAATTTGGCAGCACAGAACGGATTGACATTGAGGAGCGGAGAGCGAAATGGCGAAAGAGAAATTCGAGCGGAATAAGCCGCACGTGAATATCGGGACGATCGGGCACATTGACCACGGCAAAACGACGTCGACGGCGGCGATCACGAAGGTGCTGTCGAAGAACAACCCGAAGGTGGCGTTCCGCGCGTTTGATTCGATTGATAACGCGCCGGAAGAGCGCGAGCGCGGCATCACGATCGCGGTATCGCACGTGGAGTACGAGACGCCGAACCGGCACTACGCGCACATCGATTGCCCGGGCCACGCGGACTACGTGAAGAACATGATCACCGGCGCGGCGCAGATGGACGGCGCGATTCTGGTGGTAGCGGCGACCGATGGTCCGATGCCGCAAACGCGCGAGCACATTCTGCTGGCGCGGCAGGTGGGTGTGCCGTACATCTGCGTGTTTCTGAACAAGTGCGACATGGTGGACGATCCGGAATTGCTCGAGCTGGTCGAACTGGAAGTACGCGAACTGCTTGAAGAGCTATCAGTTTCCGGGCGACACGCTGCCGGTGATTCGCGGTTCGGCGCTGAAGGCGCTGGAAGGCGATCGCGAAGTGGGAGAAGTCGATTCTGGATTTGATGGAAGCGGTGGACAAGAACATTCCGCAGCCGGTGCGCGATATCGATAAGCCGTTCGCGATGCCGATCGAAGATATTTTCTCGATTTCGGGCCGCGGCACGGTGGTGACGGGACGAATCGAGCGCGGCAAAGTGAAGGTGGGCGAGGAAGTGGAGATTGTGGGCTTCCGTCCGACGATGAAGAAGACGGTGACCGGGATCGAAATGTTCCGCAAGCTGCTGGATGAAGGCATGGCGGGCGACAACGTGGGCTTGCTGCTGCGCGGCACGGAAAAAGATGAAGTGGAGCGCGGACAGGTGCTGGCCAAGCCGGGATCGATCACGCCGCACACCAAGTTCAAGGCCGAAGCGTACGTATTGACGAAGGAAGAAGGCGGGCGGCACACGCCGTTCTTTACGGGATACCGGCCGCAGTTTTATTTCCGGACGACGGACGTGACGGGCGATGTGAAGTTGCCGGAGGGAGTGGAGATGGTGATGCCGGGCGACAACATTTCGTGCGAGATCACGCTGATCACGCCGGTAGCGCTGGAGAAGGGCTTGCGCTTCGCGATTCGCGAAGGCGGACACACGGTAGGAGCCGGCGCAGTCGCCGAGATCATCGAGTAAACTATGTCTAACGGCGAAAAAATTCGAATCCGTTTGAAGGCGTACGATCACCGCATTCTCGATCAATCGACGAAAGAGATTGTGGACACCGCGAAGCGCACCGGCGCGGATGTGGCCGGGCCGATTCCTCTGCCGACGGTGATTAACCGCTGGACGGTGTTGCGGTCGCCGCACGTGGACAAGAAGTCGCGCGAACAATTTGAAATGCGCACGCACAAGCGGCTGATCGATATTCTCGAGCCGACGCCGGATACGGTGGATGCGCTGATGAAGCTCGATCTGCCGCCGGGCGTGGACGTCGAGATCAAGGCCTTTGGACGCGAGCACACCGGCGAAGTAAGAGAAGTCGACTAGCTGAACGAACTGGAACCGCGTCGCGATTCTGACGGAAGGAACGAGCGAACGAAATGGCAGTCAACGGCATACTCGGAATCAAGCTGGGGATGACGCAGGTTTTCGCGGAAGACGGCACGGCGGTTCCGTGCACGGTGCTGCAGGCCGGCCCGTGCGTGGTGGTGCAGCGCCGCACGAAAGACAGAATGACGGCTACGAAGCGGTGCAGCTGGGCCTGGTGGAATTCATCAAGCCGCAGCGGGTGAACAAGGCGCGCACCGGGCATTTCAAGAAGGCCAACGTCGCCCCGATGCGTTATCTGCACGAGATTACGATTGAAGATTCGAAGGACGAAGCCAAGTCCGGCGACCGCGTGCTGGTGGAGAATTTCACGATCGGCGAGCTGGTGGATGTCACCGGCGTCAGCAAGGGCAAGGGCTTTCAGGGCGGCGTGAAGCGCTGGCACTTCCGCGGCGGCGACGCGAGCCACGGTTCGATGTTTCACCGCGCGCCGGGCGGCATCGGAGCGAGCTCGTTCCCTTCGCGCGTGTGGAAGGGCCAGCACTTGCCGGGACACATGGGCAACGAGCGCAAGACCTCAAGAATTTGCGGGTGGTGAAAGTGGATTCCGAAGAGAACTTGCTGCTGGTGCGCGGCGCGGTGCCGGGTCCGTCGGGCAGCTACATTTTTATTCGCAAGGCTAAGCGACTGCAGAAGTAGCAGCGAAATTCCGCGGGCCGGTACGGCCGGTAAAGAGACGACGACGATGCCAGTTGTGGACGTGAAGAATCTGGAAGGAAAGAAAGTCGGCCAGCTCGAGCTGGCCGACGATGTGTTCGGCGCGAAGCTCGAACCAGCACCTGCTGCACGAAGCCGTGCGGCACCATCTGGCCGGGCGAGCGCGCCGGAACGCACAAGACGAAAGACAAGAGCGAAGTTTCCGGCTCCGGCAGGAAGCTGTGGAAGCAGAAGGGCACGGGACGCGCGCGCGTCGGCTCGATCCGGTCGCCTCTCTGGCGCCACGGCGGCACGGTGCACGGACCGGTGCCGCGCAAGTACGACTACGCGCTGCCGAAGAAGATGATTCTGGGCGCGCTGCGCTCGGCGCTTTCCGCGAAGCTCGCGGAACAGAAGCTGACCGTGGTGGATGGCTGGAAGCTCGATTCGCACAAGACCAAGCCGTTCCGCCAGGCTCTCGGCAAGTTGCACAAAGAGCAGAAGACGTGCTTGATCGTGGAAGCCGGCGAGAATGTGAATCTCGAACGCGCCAGCCGCAACATTGCGGGCGTCACGCTGGTTCCGCCAACGGCGCTCGAGCCGTACGACTTGCTGCGGCACGACGCACTCGTGATGTTGTCGCGCGAAGCGGTCGCGAAGTTGAACCGCGCGCTCTCGGCGACGACGCCGGAAGTTCCGGTGCAGATCGAAGCCGCTCCGGCGGCGAAGAACGAAGCGCCGGAAGCAGCGCGGACGAGAAAGCCGGCCAAAGCCGAAGACAAGAAAGATGCCGGCGAAGAAGCCGGCGGCGAAGAAAGAAACCAAGGCCAAGTCCAAGCCCAAAGCGAAGAAGGGTTAAGCGATGGAGAACAGGGTTTATCAAGATCATCCGGCGCCCGATCATCACCGAAAAGGGCCTCGGCGTGAAGGAAACGCAGCACACGGTGGTCTTCGAAGTAGCGAAGGACGCGACCAAGACGGAAATCAAGGAAGCGGTGCAGCGCGTCTTCAAGGTGAAAGTGGATCACGTGCGCACCGCCATTTTTCACGGCAAGTTCCGCCGCCGGGGACGCGCCGAAGGTTTTCGCAGCGACTGGAAGAAAGCGTACGTGCGGCTCGCCGAAGGCGAAAAGATGATCGAGTACGCGGAAAATATGTTAAGCCACGACCGGAAGTTGACAACGCAGGCAGTCGAAATTTTGCAGAACAGAGTAAGGGGTAAGTAGAGGCAACGATGGCAATTAAAACATTTAAACCGTATACACCGTCACGACGCTTTCTGACCATGCTCGACAAGAGCGAGATCACCAAGCAAACGCCGGAAAAGTCGCTGGTGGAATCGCAGAAGCGCACCGGCGGACGAAATTCGCACGGCGAAATTACCGCCTGGCACCGCGGCGGCGGCCACGCGCAGAAGTACCGCGCAGGTGGATTTCCGCCGCGAGAAGACCGGAATCCCGGCAAAGGTTGCGGCGATCGAATACGATCCGAACCGCTCGGCGCGCATTGCGCTGCTGCACTACGCGGACGGTGAGAAGCGCTACATCCTGCAGCCGGTGGGCCTGGAAGTCGGCATGACGGTGCAGAATGGCCCGGCCGCGGAAATTCTGCCGGGCAATGCGCTGACGATTCGGCACATTCCTCCCGGCACCATGATTCATAACCTGGAACTGCAGCCCGGAAAGGGCGGGCAGGTGGTGCGCTCGGCGGGCTGGCGCGGCGCAGCTGATGAGCAAAGAAGGCGACTTCGCGCTGGTCAAGCTGCCTTCGGGCGAAGTACGCAAGTTCAGCATCAATTGCATGGCCACGGTGGGCCAGCTGGGCAATCTGGATCACGAGAATGTGACGTACGGAAAGGCGGGACGCACGCGCTGGCACGGACGTCGCCCGACCGTCCGCGGGGTGGCCATGAACCCGGTGGACCATCCGCACGGCGGCGGTGAAGGCCGCGTGAAGGGAAACCATCCGCAGACGCCGTGGGGCTTTCCGACCTTGGGAGCGAAGACGCGCAAGAAGCGGCCGAGCGACCGCATGATCGTGGAGCGCCGCAAGTAGCAAGTAAGCGAATTCGCGGAGCAGTAGAAGCAGGACGCTGTAGTTTGGGAGCGAAACCGATGGCAGCCACACGGACGTCGCGAAGATCAACAAGACGGGCAGCACGCCCGGCCACACGTGCGCGCGAGAAAAGCAGCGCCGCGACGAGCAGCGTGAAGCGAGCAGCCAAGCCGGCCGCGAAGGTCGCGGTAAAGATCTTCGAAGCTAACGCCGGCGCCGCAGGTGCAGTACCGGCTGTGCCGGGCGGGCTGGGCGGTAATCGTGGAAACGATTCCGAACGCGCAGGGCACGCGGTTTGTTTGTCCGTTCTGCACCGTGTCGCACCGGGTTTCCGGTCCGGTGCGAGGATTCAAAAGAGTTCGCCGCGCGCAGTGGATCAAAATGCGCCGGGTAGAGGGATAGGATTAAAGATGCCACGTTCGCTGAAGAAGGGACCATTCATTGACGAGCACCTGCGCAAGAAGGTGGAAGGCTTGAACGCGCGCAACGAAAAGAAAGTGCTGAAGACCTGGTCGCGCCGTTCGACGATTCTGCCGGACATGATCGGGCACACGCTGGCGGTGCACAACGGCAAGAAGTTCATTCCGGTGTACATCACCGAGCAGATGATCGGGCACAAGCTGGGCGAATTCGCGCCGACGCGCACGTTCAAAGGCCACGCGGTGAAAGCGGCGCTGAGAGCGCGCGGCGGCTTCGCAGCGGCCACCGGCGGCAGCAGCAGCGGCTGCCGGCGGAGCAGCAAGCCGGCGAGCGAAGTCTCAGAAAAAGGGAAATAAAAGATGGCAACGGCAACACAAGCAACAACACCAGATCGAAGGCATCGCCAAGGCGCGTTACGCGCGGGTCTCGCCGCAGAAGGCGCGCCTGGTGATCGACTTGATTCGCGGCAAGCGCGCGGAAGAAGCGCTGCACACGCTGCGTTTCACCAAGAAGCGCGTGGCCAAGGACATCGAAAAGACTTTGCGCAGCGCGATCGCCAATGCCGAACGCAAGGCGGAAGATTCCGGCGAAACGCTGGACGTCGACCAGCTGTTACGTCACGACGTGCTACGTGAATGAAGGGCCGCGCTGGAAGCGCATGCGTCCCGCGCCGATGGGCCGCGGTTTCCGTTACCAGAAGCGGACCAGCCACATCGTGGTGGAAGTGGCCGAGCATCAGCGCGCGGTAGCCGGGCGCATGGCTGCGGCGGCGGATGAAGCGCAATCGTCGAAGGGCGTGAAAGGCGCGATTCGCAAGGCGCGCAAGACGATCGAACAGCAGCGCAAGCAAGCGCCGAAGAAAACGAAGTAAGAATTCGAGCAATCAAGATAACGAAGCAGCAGGAGGGCAGTTTGGGTCAGAAAACACATCCTTACGGTTTTCGGCTGGGCTACAACAAGGGCTGGAAGTCGCGGTGGTTCGCCAAGCGCGATTATGCCGATTTGTTGTACGAAGACGTGCAGTTGCGCAAGGTGCTGACCGAGAAGCTGAAGTCGGCGGGCATCAGCGGTATCGACGTGGAACGCGCGGCGAACAAGCTGGTGGTGCGCATTTACACCGCGCGACCGGGAATTATTATCGGCCGCAAAGGCTCGGAAATCGACAAGCTGAAGGCCGACGTGCAGAAGCGCACCAAGCGCGAAGTGCACATCGATATTCAGGAAGTGCACCGTCCGGAGCTGGACGCGCATCTGGTGGCGGAATCGATCGCGCTGCAGCTGGAAAAGCGGGTGGCGTTCCGGCGGGCGATGCGTAAAGCGGTGGACTCGGCGCTGCGGTTTGGGTGCAAGGGCATCAAGGTACGCGTGGCGGGACGTTTGAACGGCGCGGAAATCGCGCGCAAAGAATGGTACCTGCAGGGGCGGTTGCCGCTGCAAACGCTTGCGCGCGGACATCGATTTCGGAACCGCGGAAGCGCATACCACCTACGGCGTAATCGGCGTGAAGTGCTGGATTTATCAGGGCGAAAAAATCCCGCAGCGCGGCAACCAAGGCAGTGAAGGACAGCACAAGCTTCCTAAGATTTCGAGCAAGCTGTACAGATTGCAAGGTTAAGGACACGGTCGAACGATTATGTTGATGCCGAAAAAAGTTAAGTACCGCAAGCAGCAGCGCGGGCGCCGCACGGGCAAAGCGTGGCGCGGCGGAGCGCTGGCGTTTGGCGAGTACGGATTGAAGGCGCTCGAGCCGGCCTGGATTACCGACCGGCAGATTGAGGCCTCGCGCGTGGCGATTACTCGGTTCATCAAGCGCGGCGGAAAATTGTGGATCCGGATTTTCCCGGACAAGCCGTACACCAAGAAGCCGGCGGAAACCAGAATGGGTAAGGGCAAAGGTCCACCGGAGAAATGGGTGGCGGTGGTGAAGCCCGGCCGGGTGATGTTCGAGATGGCCGGCGTGGATCTGGCGTCGGCGCAACGAGGCGATGCGTTTGGCGTCGCACAAGCTGCCGATCCGGACGAAGTTCGTCAGCCGGGCGGAGGAACTGTAATGGCGGAACGTAAGCCAGTAGGCATCGCGAAGTATCGCGAACTGAGCAAGAACGAGCTCGAAACCCGGCAGGGCGAGCTGGCCGAGCAGATTTTCCGGCTGCGTTTTCAGCTTTCCACCGGGCAAGCGGAAGGTTTGAAGAAACTGCGGGAAGCCAAGCGCGATTTCGCGCGGATCAAGACGTTGCTGCGCGAGACTGAATTGAGGAAGGCGTAATGGAAAAGGAAACGGCAGGAGCCGCCAAGACGGCGCCGGTAGAAGCGGCACGCGAGCGCGGCGTGCGGCAGGAACTGGAAGGCATCGTCACCAGCACCAAGATGCAGAAGACGATCGTGGTGAAGGTGACGCGCGCGGTGCAGCATCCGCTGTATCACCGGGTGGTGCGACACGCGAAGAAGTATTACGCGCACGATGAAACCGGCGAAGCGAAGGCGGGAGACACGGTGGTGATCGTTTCGACGCGGCCGCTGTCCAAGCTGAAGCGGTGGCGGTTGAAGGAAGTGCTGCAGCGTTCGACGCGCGTAGCGTAAGTTCGGAATTTAGAGGTCAGGCAACGAAGTTCGACTGGGTTCAAGGGGAGCAACGCAATGGTACAGATGCGAACATGGCTGACGGTGGCGGACAATTCCGGCGCGCGCCAGTTGACGTGCATTCTTCCGGTAGGCGGAGACGCCGGTTTGACCGCGGGATTGGGCGACATCATTACGGCAGCGGTGAAAGAAGCGACGCCCGATACGCAGGTAAAGAAGGGCACGGTGGTGAAGGCGGTAGTGGTACGCACCCGTAAAGAACAGCGCCGCAAGGACGGAACGTACATCCGGTTTGACGATAACGCGGCAGTTTTGATCAACGATGCGAATGAGCCGATTGGCACGCGCGTTTTCGGGCCGGTAGCCCGCGAGTTGCGCGAGAAGAAATTCACCAAGATCGTCTCGCTCGCTCCGGAAGTGTGGTAAGGGACCATGCGAAAAATACAGGAAAAACCAGCGTCCTCGGGCATTCGTCACGGCGATTTGGTGAAGGTGATGGCCGGACGTTCCAAGGGCAAGACCGGAAAAGTTTTGTCGGTGAATCAGTGGAATCGGACGGTGACGGTGGAGCACGCGAACATCATGAAGAAGCACACGCGTCCGAACCCGTCGAAGAACATCAAGGGCGGCATTCTGGAGAAGGAAGGGCCGGTGCATGTGTCGAACGTGATGCTGGTCTGCCCGGGATGCGGCAAGCCGACGCGGGTGGGACATACCGAATTGCCGGATGGATCGCGGGTGCGCAGCTGCCGGCGTTGCGACACCACGTTTGAGAACTAGAAATACGAACGAGGATAAAGGCGAAAGATGATTACGCGTTTGCATGACAAGTTCAGAAAAGAAGGCGTGCCGGCGCTGAAGAAGCGCTTCAACCTGACCAACACGATGGCCGTACCGTATGTAAAGAAGGTGACGGTCAACATCGGCCTGGGTGAAGCGAGCGCGAATGTGAAGCTGCTGGATACGGCGGCGGCGGAATTGGGCCAGATCACCGGGCAGAAGCCGGTGATTACGCGGGCCAAGAAGTCGATTGCGAACTTCAAAATCCGCAAAGGCATGCCCATCGGCTGCATGGTGACCTTGCGCGGCGAGCGGATGTACGAATTTCTCGACCGGCTGTCGTCGGTGGTGCTGCCCCGGGTACGCGACTTCAAGGGCCTACCGCCGAATTCGTTCGATGGCCGCGGAAATTACACGCTGGGCTTGAAGGACCAGCTGGTATTTCCGGAGATCGATTACACGCGGGTGGACAAGATCAAGGGCATGAACATCACGATTACGACGTCGGCCAAGAACGATGAAGAAGGCCGCGAGCTGCTGAAGCAGCTGGGAGTACCGCTCCGCGCCTAGGCGCCAGGCGTTAAGGAGATCAGGAGAGATATGGGACGAACCGCACAATTCGCAAAGCAGAAGAAAACGCCGAAGTTCAAGGTCCGCTGGCGGAACCGCTGCCGGATTTGCGGACGTCCGCGCGCGTTCCTGCGCAAGTTCGAGATGTGCCGTATTTGTTTCCGCGGCTTCGCGCTGAAGGGCGAGATTCCCGGAGTGACCAAGGCGAGCTGGTAGTTTTTTGAAATTCGAGCAAGGCAGGAAAAGGTAAAGACGAGGAAGAATGAATACTGATCCGATCGCCGATTTACTGACCCGAGTTCGCAACGCGTCGCGCGCGAAACACTCGCGCGTGGACATGCCGTCTTCGAAGCTGAAGATCGAGCTGGCGCGCATTTTGAAGGAAGAAGGCTACCTGGCGAACTACAAGGTAGTGGAAGAGCAGAAAGCGAAGAAGACGCTGCGCGTTTTCCTGCGCTACACGCCGGACCGCCGCAGCGTGATCACCGACCTGAAGCGCATATCGCGGCCGGGTTCGCGGCGCTACGTAGGCAAGACGGACATCCGCCAAGTGGTAGGCGGGATGGGAATTTCAATTGTGTCGACGCCGAAAGGTTTGATGACCGGATCGTCGGCGCGCAAGGCCGGAATCGGCGGCGAAATTATGCGAATGGTGCGAGGTCTGGTCAAAGAGCTATGTCGCGAATTGGAAACAAAATCATTCCGGTGCCTTCGGGCGTAAAGATTCAGATCAAGGCCGGACGCCATTGAAGTGCAGGGACCGAAAGGCAAGATGCACGTGCCGGTACCGGGCGGCATCCGCTTCGAGCAGAAAGACGGAACGCTGGTGGCCAAGCGTGATTCCGAAGACAAGCGCGCGCTGCACGGATTGGCGCGGGCGCTGGTGGCGAATGCGGTGACTGGCGTGACCACCGGTTTCAAGAAGGATCTGGACATTGTGGGCGTCGGCTATCGCGCGGAAGTGAAAGGCAAGAACGTGGCGCTGGCGCTGGGTTATTCGCACCCAATCGAATTTCCGATTCCGGAAGGCATCACGATCGTGATCGAAAAGCAGACGCACATGGTGGTTTCGGGCGCGGACAAGGGTCAAGTGGGCCAGGTGGCGGCGAATCTGCGGGCCTTGCGTCCACCCGATCCGTACAAGCAGAAGGGCGTGCGCATCACCGGCGAACGCTTGAAGAAGAAGGCGGGCAAGGCTGGCGCGAAGTCGGCGGCGTAGTCGCATGGACGTAAAAAGCAGATCCCTCGCTGCGCTCGGGATGACAGACTTGGTTTTGAGGTAAGCGGTTAGGGCACAAGGAGAACGAAATTGGCAGCACCTGTTCGAAGATTATCGAGGCAAGCACACCGCCGGCGCATTCACGTGCGCACGCGGCAGACGCTAGCCGGCACCACCGAACGTCCACGGCTCTGCGTGCATCGCACTTCCAAGCACATTCGCGCGCAAGTGGTGGACGACCAGACCGGGCGCACGCTGGCATCGGCGAGTTCGCTGGACGCCGAAGTGAAGAAGGGCATTAAGGGCGGCGGAAATATCGCTGCCGCCAAGGTGGTGGGAAAGGCGATCGCGGAACGCGCCAAGGAAAAGGGCGTGGACAAGGTGGTGTATGACCGCGGCGGATATCAATATCACGGGCGCGTGAAGGCGCTCGCGGAAGCAGCCCGAGAGGCGGGCTTGAAGTTCTAAAACGCTTATGTCGAAACAAGAGCTCAAAGATTCGTTGTCGGTTCGCCGCTCGGTGGAAACCAACCAGGCCAACCTGAAAGATCAGGTGGTCTCGATCAACCGCTGCACGAAAGTCGTAAAGGGCGGCAAGAACCTCAGCTTCTCGGCGCTGGTGGTAGTGGGCGACCAGGGCGGGCACGCGGGATTCGGCATGGGCAAGGCAAAGGAAGTTCCCATGGCCATCCGCAAAGCGATCGAATCGGCCAAGAAGAACATGGTGAAGTTGAATATGAAGGGCTCGACCATTCCGCATCAGGTGCTGGGACGTTACGGTTCCGGCCAGGTGCTGCTGAAGCCCGCGCCGGAAGGAACGGGAATCATCGCCGGCGGCGCGGTGCGCGCGGTGATGGAGGTGGCGGGAATTCAGAATGTGCTGACCAAGTCGCTTGGGCACGTCGAACCCGCACAACGTGATCAAGGCCACGTTTGACGCGCTGATGCATTTGAAGGATGCGGCCAAGGTAGCGGAAGGCCGCGGAAAAATTGCGGAGGAAGCGACTGCCTCCTAGTTGGTATTTCTAGGGCACGCAAAACGACATGAACAAGATATCGAAGCCAAGCACACCGGCACGCGCAGAGCAAAGTAAGACGGAAACAGGGAAGCTGAACATCAAGTGGGTGGTGAGTTTCATCGGCTGCCCGAAGCGCCATGCGCCAGACGATTCGCGGCCTGGGTTTCCGCCGGATGCAGCAAGTGCTGGAAGTGGAAGACACGCCGTCGATTCGCGGCATGATTGCGCGCGTGCATCATCTTGTCAGGATTGAGGGGTAGGCATGGCTGAGAAACCGACACTATCGAATTTGAAACCGCCGCGAGGCTCGCGTCACCGCAAAGTGCGGGTGGGCCGCGGAATGGGCTCGAAGATGGGCAAGACTTCGGGCGCGGGAAATAAGGGACAGCAGTCCCGCCGCGGCTATTCGCGACGGCCGGGATTTGAAGGCGGCCAGATGCCGCTGCATCGCCGTCTGCCGAAGCGCGGATTTTCGGCGCCGGATTCGACCGACCTACGCGGTGGTCAACGTGGACATGCTGAATGCGTTTGAAGCGGGCGACACGGTTTCGCCGGAATTGCTGTTCGGCCTGGGCGTTTTGCGGGTGAAGCGCGAGAGCGTGAAAGTTCTGGGCAACGGTGAATTGAAAGTCGCGCTGACGGTGCAGGCGCACGCGTTCAGCAAGTCAGCGGAGCAGAAGATTACCGCCGCGGGCGGCAAGGTCGAAGTCATTCAATGAATAAGCTGGTCGTAGCAATCCGGAACATCTTCAGCACGCCCGACCTGCGCAACCGGGTGCTGTTTACGCTGGGTTTGCTGGCGGTGTATCGCCTCGGCGGACACATTCCGACGCCGGGGATCAATACCGAATTGCTGCAGCAGCTGTTCCAGCAGGGCCAGGGCTCGGTGCTGGGGCTGATCGACTTGTTCAGCGGCGGCAATTTGCGCCGGCTGACGATTTTCGCGCTGGGCATCATGCCGTACATCACGGCCTCGATCATTTTGCAGTTGATGGTGGTGGTGTGGCCTTACCTGGAGCGCTTGCAGAAAGAAGGCGAGCTGGGCCGCCGGAAGATTACGCAGTACACGCGCTACCTGACGATTATTTTGAGCTTGTTCCAGTCGTTCACGATTGCGGAAACGCTGACGCGCCAGAGCATGGGGCAGACGCCGCTGGTCTATCACCCGGGCGCGCGGTTCATCCTGATGACCATGCTGACGCTGACGACGGGTTCGGCGTTCATCATGTGGCTGGGCGAGCAGATCAGTGAGCGCGGCATCGGCAACGGCATGTCGCTGATTATTTTCGCGGGCATCGTGGTCGGCTTGCCGAACGCGGTGCATGATCTGTGTACTCGAAGGCGACGAACCAGGAGTGGGGCTCGTTCACGCCGATTGCGATTCTGCTGCTGATCGCACTGATGCTGGCGGTGGTGGCGTTCATCGTATTCGTGGAAGGCGGCCAGCGGCGGATTCCGGTGCAATACGCCAAGCGCGTAATGGGCCGCAAAGTGATGGGCGGGCAGATGACGTATCTGCCGCTGCGGGTCAATTCCGGCGGCGTGATTCCGCCGATTTTCGCGAGTTCGCTGCTGACGTTCCCGCAGACTCTGGCGCTGTTCTTCGCCGCCAAGTCGCACGGCGTTTACCAAGTTTGCGAACGCGATCAAGTGGGGCGAGCCGCTCTACACTTTGATTTATGTGACGCTGATTATCTTTTTCGCGTTTTTCTACGTGGGGATTATTTTTAATCCCACGGAGCTGGCGGACAACATGCGGAAGTACGGCGGATTCATTCCGGGCATCCGGCCGGGGCGCAATACTTCGGACCACATCAACCGGATCTTGACGCGGTTGACGTTCGTCGGCGGCGTGTATCTGGCGATTGTCTGCTTGCTGCCGGAATGGATGATTGCGGGTATCCATTTGCAGCATTTGCCGCTGGTCGGGAATTGGTTCGATTCGCACTTCCCGCGCTTCATTCTGTACGGATTGAACGTGCAGTTTTATTTCGGCGGCACGTCGCTGCTGATCGTGGTCGGCGTGGCGATGGATACGGTGCAGCAACTGGAAGCGCAGCTGGTGATGAGGAATTACGACGGTTTCGTGCGCAAGGGCCGAGTGCGTGGCCGTCGCAGCTAACGACGTGAACCTGTCGCCGGAAAGAGTGCACCGCGAAGCTGGCGCTGATTTTTCTGGGGCCTCCAGGAGCCGGAAAAGGCACCCAGGCCAAGCGGATCGCGAACGAGCTGAGCGTGCCGCATCTTTCGACCGGCGACATGCTGCGGGACGCGGTGACGCGCGGCACGCGAACTGGGCTTGCGGGCCAAGCCGATCATGGAACGCGGCGACCTGGTGCCGGACGAGATCGTGCTGGGAATGGTGGAAGAGCGGCTGAAGCGGCCGGATTGCACCAGCGGATTCATCTTCGACGGATTTCCGAGGACGATACCGCAAGCGGAAAAGCTGGACGAGATTTTGCAGCGCCGGGGATTTGGCAATCCGCTGGTGATCGAGTTTCATGGTCAACCCGGAAACGCTGTTGAAGCGGGTAGCGGGCCGGTGGACCTGCAGCGTGGGCGGCGAGACGTACAATATTTACGAGCGCGCCGCCGAAAGTGCCGGGGATTTGCGATAACGACGGCGGGAAGTTGATCCAGCGTTCGGACGACCGGCCGGAAATTGTGAAGGAACGATTCGCGGCGTATCAGAAGCAGACCTTGCCGCTGGCCGATTATTACCGGGGCCACGGAAACCTGCAGACGGTAGACGGCGGCGCGGAAGTGAATCAGGTAACGCGAGCGCTGAATGAAATACTGAAGCGCGCGGCAGGAAGCGATGGTCATCTGTAAATCGCCGTCGGAACTGGAAAAGATGTACCGCGCAGGGCAGGTGGTATACGGCGCGCTTGGCCGAGATGCGCAAGATGGTGAAGCCGGGAATTTCGACGAAGGATCTGGACGCGTTCGCCGAGGCTTACACCATCGAGCACAAGGCCAAGCCGGCGTTCAAGGGCTACCGGGGATATCCGGGCTCGGTGTGCACTTCGATTAATCAGGAAGTGGTGCACGGGATTCCTTCGGCGGCGCGGAAGTTGAAAGAAGGCGACATTCTTTCGATGGATTTCGGCGTCGAGCTGGACGGTTATTTTGGCGACGCGGCGCTGACGGTTCCGGTGGGGAAGGTCAGCCCGGAGCGCGAGAAGCTGTTGCGGGTGACGCGCGAATCGCTGGAGCAGGCGATCGATAAGGTCCGGCCGGGAAACCGGTTGGGCGATGTATCGGCGGCGGTGCAGCAGTGGGTGGAGAAGAGCGGTTTTTCGGTGGTGCGGGAATTTGTGGGACACGGCATCGGCACCAAGATGCATGAGGATCCGCAGCTGCCGAATTACGGATCACCGGGGCATGGACCGAAGCTGCAAGAGGGCATGGTCCTGGCGATCGAGCCGATGGTGAATACCGGCGGCCCGGGCGTAAGAGTGCTGGCGGATGACTGGACGGCGGTAACGACGGACGGCAGCGATTCGGCGCATTTCGAACATACGGTGGCGGTTACGAAGAACGGGCCGTGGATTCTGACCCGGCCAAAAGAGGCAGCAGGGCCGGTCTGGTGAATCCCGGAAGCATCCAATATATAGCGGGACAAGCGGCGGGAAGCAGGGTGACAAAAGTTTCAGACGGGTGGTACCTGGGAGCGCATGCAAAGACGGCCAGAGCAGAAAGTTAAGAAGCCGGGCGATTCGAGCGGGAAGGAAGACGCCATCGAAGTGATGGCGACCGTGATCGAGCCGCTGCCGAACGCGATGTTTCGCGTGGAGCTGGAGAACAAGCACCAGGTGCTGGCGCATATTTCAGGAAAGATGCGGAAGAATTTCATCCGCATTTTGTCAGGTGATCGCGTGGCGGTGGAGCTTTCGCCGTACGACCTGACGCGCGGGCGGATCGTTTACCGGTACAAGTAGACGGCGCAGCGTAATCGGACGCCAGGCCTTTTGGTAATGCGAAGGCGCGTAGCGGGCAAGCTGGAGAAAGAAAATGAAGGTTCGGGCATCGGTAAAGAAAATCTGCATGAAGTGCAAATGGTTCATCGGCGCGGCGTGGTGCGGGTGATCTGCACCAACGCGAAGCACCGCCAGCGCCAGGGTTAGCGGAGGGAAAATGTGATGGCTCGTGTCGCAGGCGTAGATTTGCCGCCGAACAAGCGGCTGTGGATTGGGCTCACCGTCGATTTACGGCATCGGACAGGCGCGCGCGCGAGCCCTGGCGGAAAAGGCCAAGGTGGACGCCACCAAGAAGATCAAGGACCTGACCGAGGAAGAATTGACCGCGATTCGCGCGGCGATCGAATCGGAAGGGCGCATCGAAGGCGATCTGCGCAAAGAGCAGCAGATGAATATCCGCCGCCTGATTGAAATTCAGGCGTACCGCGGGATTCGTCACCGGCGCAATTTGCCGGTTCGCGGGCAGCGCACGCACACCAATGCGCGCACGCGCAAGGGTCCGCGGAAGGGCGCAGTAGCGGCGAAGAAGATCGCGGCTCGCAAGTAAGAGCCGTTAACGTTCAGGGAACGGTACGGAACGCAGCAGGGCAAGTCAGGAGAGAGACGAGCGTGGCAAAAGAACCGAAAGACGCAGCGGCAGCGCCAGGCGGAGCACCCGCAGCAGCGGCAGCGAAGGCTTCCAAGCGCAAGAAGGAATTCCGCAAGAAGCGGGAGAAGCGCGTGGTCCCGCACGGCGTGGTGTGCATCCAGGCGACGTTCAACAACACTATCGTGACGCTGACCGATCCAGATGGCCGCGCGGTGAGCTGGTCTTCGGCGGGTTCGGTTGGGTTCAAGGGATCGCGCAAAGGCACGCCGTACGCGGCGCAGCAAGCCGCGGCAACGGCGGCGGGCGTGGCGCGCGATCAATACGGGATGAAATCGGTGGAAGTGCGGGTGAAGGGACCGGGCGCCGGCCGCGAATCCGCGGTGCGCGCGCTAGCTTCGTCCGGGCTGCACATCAACGCGATCAAGGACGTGACGCCGGTGCCGCACAACGGCTGCCGTCCTCCCAAGCGCCGCCGCGTATAGGCTTTTATTTCGACTGGGCGTCGCACGAACGAGATTCAGTAATGAATTAGATTTGTTTTAAAGGAGAGTAGGACCTTGGCAAGACATCGTGAAGCGGTCTGCCGGCTGTGCCGACGAGAAGGGCAAAAACTCTTTTTGAAAGGCCTGCGGTGTTTTACAGAAAAGTGCGCGATTGAAAAGCGCAACTTCGTTCCGGGACAGCACGGCCAAGCCCGCAAAGCGAAGATGGTGGGCTACGGCGTGCAGTTGCGCGAGAAGCAGAAGGTGAAGCGCACCTACGGGCTGCTGGAACGCCAGTTCCGCAACTATTTCGAAAAGGCGGAACGCGAGAAAGGCCCCACGGGTTCGAACCTGATGGTGATGCTCGAACGCCGTCTGGACAACGTGATCTACCGCATGGGCGTAGGCGGATCGCGGGCGCAGGCCCGGCAACTGGTGCTGCACGGCCACATCCGGATCAAGGGCAAGAAGGTCAACATCCCCAGCTATCTGGTGAACGTGGGCGACGAAATCGAGCTGAAGAGACAACATGCACGAGAACGCGATGATCCTCGAAGCGCGCAACCTGGCCAAGACCCAGGGCGTGGCTCCGTGGCTGGACATCGACGCGGCGAATTTCAAGGCGAAGGTAGTGGCGATGCCGCGCCGCGAAGACGTGCAGACGCCGCCGATGAACGAACAGCTGATCGTCGAACTGTATTCGAAGTAACGCACAAAATATTATCAACGTTTAAATAAGTGTGTTGGTCCGCCGCAAGCGGGCCAGAGGAGTGTCGAGATGTGGAAGGGCTTCCAGAAACCAAAGCGATTGGCAGCAGAACCAGAAACGCTGACCGACAAGTACGGGAAATTCTCAGCGCAGCCTTTTGAGCGCGGCTGGGGAACCACGGTCGGAAATTCGCTGCGCCGGGCGCTGTTGAGCTCGATCGAAGGCGCGGCCATTACCGCGGTGAAAATTGAAGGCGTGTTGCACGAATTCTCGCCGATTCCGGGCGTAGTAGAAGACGCGACCGACATCATTCTGAACCTGAAACAGGTGCCGCTGAAGTTGAACACCGACCAGCCCAAGACGATCACGCTGGTGGTGGATACGCCGGGACCGGTGACCTCCGCGAAGATCGAAGAAGATGCGGATATCGCCGTGCTCGACAAGAACATTTACATCGCGACGGTCAGCGAAGGCGGAAAATTCGAACTCGAGCTTCGCGTGAAGAACGGCCGCGGCTATGTGGCTGCCGACCGCAACTTCGACGAAGATCTGCCGATCGGATACATCCCCATCGACTCGATCCATTCGCCGGTGCGCAAGGTCAACTACGCGGTAGAAGCGGCCCGTTTGGGTCAGATGACCGACTACGAAAAGCTGACGCTGGAAGTCTGGACCAACGCCGCCATCACGCCGCAGGATGCGATCGGCCTGGCGTCGAAGCTGGTGAAGGACCACATGAGCATCTTCATCAACTTCGAAGAGACTCCGGATTTGCCGGACGAGATCATCGAGAACTACAGCGATCCTCGCCTGGAATTCCTGGACCGCTCGGTGGAAGAGCTCGAACTTTCGGTGCGTTCCTACAATTGCCTGAAGAACGCGAACATCCAAAACCTGCGCGAGCTGGTGCAGAAGACCGAATCCGAAATGCTGAAGACCAAGAATTTCGGGCGCAAGTCGCTGAACGAGATCAAGGACATCATGCACAAGATGGGCTTGAGCCTCGGCATGAAATTCGACGAGCACGGCCGGATCATCTGGCCGCCGCTGCCGAGCCAGACGGCGCCGGCGCCGTCCGAGGGGGATGCTTCGGCTCTGTAATCGGGAACGCCGGGGTAATACGCATATGAGACACCTTAAGTCAGGCTTCAAACTCGGGAAGCAGCCGGCGCATCGCCGGGCCGTGCTGCGCAACCTGGTGACGAACCTCATCGAGAAAGAACGCATCCACACCACGATTCTGCGGGCGAAAGCCACGCGCCGGATCGCGGAGAAGATGATCACGCTGGGCAAGCGGGATTCGCTGCACGCCCGGCGGCAGGCCGCGGCATTTCTGATGACCACCGGAGCCACCGAGAAACTGTTCAAGGATCTGGCGCCGCGTTTTGCGGATCGTCCAGGCGGCTACACCCGGATCATTCATGCCGGCTGGCGCTTGGGAGACGGGGCGAACCTGGCCATTCTTGAGTTCATTGGTTCGGAACTGAAGAAGAAGGAAAAGCCGTCGCGCAAGAAGACGCAGGTGGAAGAACCGGAAGAAAAAGAGGTTGCGGCAGCGAAGTAACTTCTAAACTGAAGCGAACAGTTCAAAGGCCCGCCGGGAAGCAATTCCCGGCGGGTTTTTTGTTTCTTATGGCTTGATTCCCAGCCACGAGTTGTAGATAGCTTTCTGTTTTTCGGTTTGGTTTTCCATGGGCTTGAGCGAGTAAGTCGGATTCGGATTGGTGCTAGGCGTCACCAGGAATTCCTTAAATTCGCCCAGGCGCAATACGGTGAGGCGCAACGTGTCGCCGGGCTTGCGGGACGCGAGTTGAGCATTAACGCCATCGGAATCGAGGGCACGAGTATCGATGGCATAAATCACGTCGTCGTTGCTAAGGCCGGCGCTCTCCGCGGGGCTGCCGGGAATTACATTGCGGATCTGGGCGTGGCCATCGTCCGATTTTTTGACTTCGATGCCGACCCACGCTTTGTCCGGGTCTACTTTTTTGGTCACTTCGATTCCGGCCAAGGCGAAATACTGCTCGTAGGGGATCGGTTCCATTCCGGAGATGTAGCGGCGAAATACATCGGAGACGTCTTTGCCGGCGACTTCGTTAGCGGCGTGGATCGCGTCTTCCGGTTTGAATCCCGGCTTGGGTAGCGCGTAGCGGGAATAGAGCAGACGCATCCAGTCGTCGAGCGATTTCTGATTGTTGGTGTTGTCGCGAATAGCGAAATCGAGAATGTGGCCCATGATTTGGCCGCCGTCGTAATACGAATACTATGTGTTGGCGAGATTGTTGGCCTGGGAGATGGACATGGGATTCGAGAACCAAGTATCCCAGCTGGTGTCTTCGATGCTGCGCTCCTTGCGGCCCGGCCTGGCTTCAAATTTCGTGATCAGGCGGGCAATGCCATCCAGATATTGCTGCGGCGGGATCAGTCCGGCGCGTTCGACCTGAAGCGAACCGTAATAACTGGTCAAGCCTTCGGAAATCCAGAGGGAAGGAGTGTGGACCATTTGAGTGTAGTCGAAGGGACCGAGGGGCAAGGGACGCAGGCGCTTCACGTTCCAGGCGTGGAAAAATTCGTGGGAAGCGACGAAAAGCTTCAGGTCGTACTGATTCATGGTGCTGCCCGGCAAAGGCTCGGTGGAATCCCAGTCGGTGGCGAAATTAATTTGAGTGGAATTGAGGTGTTCCAGGCCGCCGCCAGTCTTCGGCCAGACATGGAAGATGAAATAGTAGTCCCTGAAAGGGGCGGCCTGGGGTGTGCCGGTTACGGATTGAAACAGGGGAACGATGGTGGCGACGGTTTTCTGCAGGTCGTTGGCGAATTTTGAGAAATCTTTTTTGTTTTCGACGTCGTGAACGATGACGTGATAGGTGGTGCCCAGGACTTCGAAGTCCTTTTCGGCGAAATCGGAGATTTCGAAAGGCGCGTCGGCGAACCAGTTGTAATCCGCGGCGCGAAAAGTGTGGTCGGAGGTGTGTTCCATGCCGGTGGCAATCTTCCAGCCGGAGGGCGCCGCGACAGACAGTTCAATGGGGCGCTCTTTGCCGTCAACGAGATACATCCAGACCGAAGGGCCGCCGATGAAGGCGTGGCGTTCGTTGTATTGGGCAATATTGTTCTGCAGGGTATTTGCGAATACTTGATAGGAAACCGTAACGGCCGTGGCGCCGGCGAGATCGATTTGCCAGGTCTGGCTATCGGTTTTACGCCAGGTCAGGGTTTTGCCATTGGCGGTGGTGGCGCGGAAGCGCTGGATGTTTGCAGAGTAGTTTTCGATGTAGTAGGAGCCGGGCGCCCAGTCGGGTATGGCGAATTCAACAGTTCGCGACCTTTAAGATCCGAGGCATGGATGGTGACGTCGATGAGATGGGTGTTCGGGCGTTCAAACGCCAGCTCATATTTCAACGGTGCAGCAGATAGGCGCGCTGCGAGCGCGCAGGACGCAGAATGAACCGAGAGCGCACGTCATCGCTAGAAACAGCAGCCATACGAAACAGCGGATTGGTCATCGATTATCCTTCTGTAGCTTAGGATTTACCTAGCGACTTGCAAGTTTAGACTGCACCGGCGGTTTCGCTTCCGTTTCGAGGCGCTTTTCGCCGGACGCCTTCCCAAAAGAACGAAGAGCGAGGCGATGAGTTGCGCGGCGATGCCGCCGGAGGCGTCAATCAGCACGTCGGTAAAGGCAGCCTGCGGCCGGGAACGAAAGATCTGGTGAAACTCATCGAGGGCGGCGTAGCCGAAGACGATCAGGACCGTAACCAAAGCCCACGCAGGTGCCAGCCTTTTTCGCCGGCGCGGATGCCACGCAAAATCAGCAGGCTCAGAATGAAATATTCGGTGAAGTGGGCGCATTTGCGGATGAGGTGGTGAAGCAATTCGAGCGTTTGATGCGAAGCGCTGGGAAGCAGCCAGCGCAAGAAGGGAATGATGTAATGGCTGGTGTGCTCCGAGGAAAACCCGCTGGTCGAAAAGCCGGAAATCACGACGGCCCAGACCAGAGCGGGCCACCAGCGTTTGAGCCAAGCCATCAGCGGCCCACACCGAGAGCAGGCCGTGTAGCGGAGTCGCGGATTGGAGTGTCGAGCACTATTCGAGCCGGTAGTTGGGAGCTTCGCGGGTGATGATGACGTCGTGCACGTGGCTTTCACGCAAGCCCGCGGAAGAGATGCGAATGAATTTCGCGCGTTCGTGCAGTTCTTCCAGATTGGCGGCCCCGCAGTAGCCCATGCCGCTGCGCAATCCACCGACAAACTGATCGACGAGCGCGGCGAGCGGACCTTTGTAGGGAACTTGGCCTTCGATCCCTTCGGGGACGCATCTTGCCGCGCGCCGCGCCCTCTTGCGCGTAGCGGTCGGCGGAGCCGGCTTCCATGGCGCCGAGCGAGCCCATGCCGCGGTAGGACTTGAAGGTGCGGCCCTGGTACAGAATTGTTTCGCCGGGGGATTCTTCGGTGCCGGCGAAAAGCCCGCCGATCATGACGGAGGAGGCGCCGGCGGCGATGGCTTTGGTGATGTCACCGGAGAATTTGATGCCGCCGTCGGCGATTATTGGAACGCCGGTGCCCTTAGCGGCGCGGGTGGTTTCAATGATGGCGGTGATTTGTGGCACGCCTGCGCCGGTGACGACGCGCGTGGTGCAGATCGACGACGGAGCGAGGATCGCCCTCAGCGCACGAGGACAGGATTGAGCGCCAAACCAGCTTTTGCGAGATGGATGCGGGGTTTTCCCTCACGCAATCCTTTCGGATTTCGGCGAGATGCGCTGTGTTGGTCGCTGCAGCAGATCCCCGTGCGCCGCCAGAGTCTCCCCGACCATGCGCAGGCTTAGCGGGAACCGGAAAGACGATGGCCGCGATAGCGAGAGTTCTGGCCTGTCAACATGACGGTTTGAATAGCCCGCTCCCGCTGCCTTAAGCGGCTAACGTGACGGCGCCGCTCTCTGGCATGGGGCGCCGCCGGCAAGTCGAAATCAACGGGGAGTTTTACCCAGCGATCCTTTCCTGATGAACCGTAGAACAGTCACAGTTCTCTGGGTTATTATGTGAACAATACTTCTAACGCGTTAGCCTGGACGCCCGACTTCGTACATTGACCAGCCGTTGCTTTGGGAGAACTGGGCGGAGGCTCAGCGAAACTGGGCGTGATCGAAGGTCGCGCGGTTCATACGCTGATCGTTGATCCAAAATCCACGACTCCCGGGGACGTTCGATGTCCGACGAGCCGGCATCATCTCGAAGAGACGCCTCTGCCCGTCGAGGGGGGCCGCTAGCGCCGACTAGACCACCTCGTCCGGCGCCAGCGCGCATGCGATGTGCGGATCGACCTCGATCTGCACGGTCGTATGATTGATCTTGAAGCGCTCGGCGAGATCGCTGCACAGCGCGTTCAGAAACGCGTCGCCCGGATGGCCGTTTGGCATGACCAGATGGCATGTCAGCGCGTTCTCAGTGGTGCTCATCGGCCAGATATGCAAGTCATGCACATCGATGACGCCCTCTCGGCCCGCGAGAAAGCCCCGCACCGCCGCGGGATCGATCTGCGGCGGGACCGCCGCCATCGACATGCCGACGGAATCTCCAGAAGGCCCCAGGTGCCCCATACGATCACCGCGTTGATGACGAGGCTGACGACCGGATCGATCCATAGCCAGCCCGTCAGCAGGATCAAAAGCCCAGCCGCGACGACGCCGACCGACACGAGCGCGTCCGACGCCATATGCAGGAACGCGCCGTGCAGGTTGATGTCGTCCTTGCGGCCGGAGGCGAACAGCCACGCCGTTACGGCGTTGACGAGGATGCCGATCGCCCGCGACCGCCATCATCGTCATGCCCGCTACCGGCTCGGGCGAGCCGATGCGCCGGATGGCTTCCCATGAGAGGCCCCCGACCGTCACCAGCAGAAAGACCGCGTTGACCAGAGCGGCGAGGATCGATGAGCCGCGCATGCCGTAGGTGCAGCGCGCGGTCGGCGCACGCCTCGCGAGCACGCTCGCGAGCCAGGCGACGCCAAGCCCGAGCACATCGCCGAGATTGTGCCCGGCGTCGGCGAGCAACGAGACGGAATTGCTCATTATGCCGTAGGCCGCCTCGATGACGACGAAGCCGAGATTGAGCGCCATGCCGATCGCGAACGCTTTGCCGAAGTTCGCAGGCGCATGGCCGTGCGCATGGCCGTGACCATGCGCGTTATGGTCATGAGCGTGGCCGCGATGGTCATGGGACATTGGGACCGTCTTTTCGCTGAATTGCCGATGTCATCGCGAGGAGCGAAGCGACGTGGCGATCCAGGGGCCGTAGGCCCGCCGACCTTTGGATTGGTTCGCTTCGCTCGCAACGACGGGCTGTTTCACGACCTTAGTACATCCTCTAGCGACCTCACGAGCAAGATTTCATGGCAAGAGACCCCTCTCTCAGACGCGCGCGAGGCTTTCGACATAAGCACAAAACATATCGGCCATCGCCCTGGCGTAAACCTCGATCTTCATCTGGCTTCGAGTGCTCTCCGAGAGATGCTTCCCCACTTGGATCAGCGTCGTCGAGCGGGAGCTCTGGTGCGAACGGGCGAGCGCGGCATAGTTTCGGGTATGGGCGTTAGCTGGGCAAGGGTGAGCGGGGATGGTGAGCGTCGATGATGTTTTCGAGGGGCGGCATTTTGATCGGGACGTCATCGTTCTCTGCATACGCTGGTATCTGCGATACAAGCTCAGCTGCCGAGACCTCGTTGAAATGATGGCGGAGCGCGGTGTGTCTCTGGCTCACCCGACGATCATGCGCTGGGTCCAACGCTATGTTCCGGAATTCGAAAAGCGATGGAGCAGTTTTGCTCGCCCAGTCGGCGGATCGTGGCGCGTCGACGAGACATACGTCAAGGTCAAGGGTCGCTGGGCCTATCTCTACCGCGCTGTCGACAAGGCCGGGAAGACCGTCGATTTCGTCCTGCGCGCCGAGCGAGATGTGGCCGCCGCCAAGGCGTTTTTTCGTCGGGCGTTCGCACAACTGCGAGCGCCTGCCCCATAAAATCACGCTCGACGGATATCAGGCTTCGCATCGTGCGGCGCGTGAACTCCTCACCCAGCACCGTGGCGGCGCGCGAACAAAAATTCGATCGTCGAAATATTTGAATAATCTCATTGAACAGGATCATCGGCCGATCAAGCTTCGCTTGGGCCCATGCTCGGTTTGAAGCGGTTCCGAAACGCCTCTATCACCATCGCCGGCGTCGAACTCATGCACCGGATCCGGAAAGGTCAGTTCAAACTCGAAACGGCCCGCCTGAGCGCGCAGGCTTGATACGGAGATCGACATGACCGACTTCGCTCTGATGCTGCAAGGCGTCGTGATCCTGCCGGACCGCATCTTGCCGAACGGCTATGTCGCGGTGGCGCGACGGCAAGATCGCCGAAGTCGGGCAGGGCCATCCGCCCTCCGCCGCGAACGCCACCGATCTCGGCGAGGCGCTCATCCTGCCCGGCGCGATCGACGCGCAGATCCATTCGCTAGCGCAGAAGAGACCAGGAGGATTTCATCTGGTCGACCCGCGCGGCCGCCGCGGGCGGCGTCACCACCATCGTCGACATGCCCTATGACGAAGGGGACCTGATCTGCTCCGCGCGGCGGTCGCAGCGCAAGGTCGCCCACGCCGGCCCGCAGGCGCGCGTCGATTTCGCGCTCTACGGCACGATCGATCCGGACGAGGGCGCCGCGCGCATCGCCGAACATGGCCGAGGCCGGCGTCGCCGCCTTCAAGTTCTCGACCTTCGGCACCGATCCCGAAGCGCTTTCCGCGCATCCCGCCGCCGCTGCTGGCGGACTGCTTCGCGGCGATCGCGCCGACCGGCCTCACCGCCGGCGTGCACAACGAGGACGACGAATTTGTCCGCGCCGCATGGCGAAGGTGAAGGCGGCCGGGATCACCGACTGGCGCGCCCACGGCCTGTCCCGGCCGCCGCTGACCGAACTGCTGGCGATGGCGGCGATCTACGAGATCGGCGCCGCGACCGGCTGCCCGGCCCATGTCGTCCATTGCTCGCTCGGCCGCGGCTACGACATCGCGGCGAGCTATCGCGGCGCAGGGCTTCGCCGCGACGATCGAGTGCCTGCATCCATTATCTGATGCTCGACGAGGAGAACGACGCGCGCCGGCTCGGCGGCAAGGCCAAGATCAACCCGCCGATCCGGCCGCGCGCCGAGGTCGAGAAGCTCTGGCGCCATCTCGCGCCGGCAACGTCGACGCTCGTCTCGACCGACCACGTGAGCTGGTCGGACGACCGCAAGACCGATCCGGACATGCTCGCCAATTCCTCCGGCGTGCCCGGCCTCGAGACCGATGGTCCCGCTCTTCGTCAAGGGCGCGCTGGACCGCGGCGTTCCGCTCACCTGGATGGCGCAGCTGATGGCCGAGAATCCCGCGCAGCACTTCCGGCTCGATCATGTGAAGGGCGCGCTGACGCCGGGACGGACGCCGACATCATGGTGCTGACGCCCGAGATCTTATGTGTACACGGCGGCGAGCGGCAACAATGTCGTCGGCTGGTCGCCCTTCGACGGCATGAGCTTCCCTGGACGGTCGCCGCCACCTATGTGCGCGGCCGCCTCGCCTTCGACGGAACGAAAGTGTTGGCCGAGCCGGGCAGCGGCCGTTTCGTCCGGCCGCCCGAGCGCATTTCTCGCGGAGAAGGCGGCATGAGCCGCAACCTGCCGGTCGACGCCGACACGCATCGCGGAGGACATTGACGCGCTCGCGCGCTTGACCGAGCCCGACCGGCCCTAGACGCGGCGCGCCTTCTCGCCGCTGTTCCTCGAGGGCCGCGCCTATCTCGAGGCGCGCATGCGCGCAGCGGGACTCGAGACCCGCATCGATGCCGCCGGCAATCTCATCGGCCGGCGCGCGGGCAGCGGCGAGCCCGGGGCGTCATCATGCTCGGCTCGCATTCCGACACCGTGCCGGACGGCGGCCGGTTCGACGGCATCGCCGGCGTCGTCGCGGCGCTGGAAGTCGCGCGGTCGCTGGCAGAGCGCGGCGTCGCTCTCGAGCATGATCTCGAGATCGTCGATTTTCTCGCCGAGGAGGCCAGTCCCTTCGGCGTCTCCTGCGTCGGCAGCCGCGGCATGACCGGGCGATGCCCGAGACATGGCTCACGAGGCGCAACGAGAGCGGCGCGCTCGGCGGACGCGCTGGCGTCCGTCGGCGGCGATCCGGCCGCGGTTCTGACGCAGCGCCGCCGCGACATCGCGCGCCTTCCTCGAACTGCATATCGAGCAGGGCCGGTGCTCGAGCGGGAGGGCCGCGACATCGGCATCGTCACCGCCATCGTCGGCATCACCCGCATCGAGATCCTCGTCGAGGGCCGGCCGGATCACGCCGGCACGACGCCGATGGACGCGCGCGTCGACGCGCTCGTCGCCGCCGCCGATCTCGTGCTGAGGATTCGCGAGGAGGCCTTGCGTCTGTCGCGGAAACCCAGCCATTTCGCCGCGACAGTCGGCGAGTTCGCCATGAGCGCCCAACGCCGCCAATGTCGTGCCCGGCCACGTCCGCCTGCTCATCGACGCGCGCGCCGAACGTGAGACCGGAGATGGAGGCTTTCGCCGCATGGCTGGAACACGCCGCCGAAGAGGTCGCGCGTAAGCACGGCGTCACCATCCCAGCGCCTGCGCGCGTCTCGGACAGCCAGCCAGTCGCATGCGATCCTCGCCTGCTCGAGATTCTCGCGAAAGCGGCCGAGGCGACCGGCCTGACGACACGCCCGCTCGCATCCGGCGCGGGTCACGACGCAGCATGGATCGCGCGCGTGGCGCCGGCTGCGATGATCTTCGTCCCCAGCCGCGCAGGACGCAGCCACGCCCCTGACGAATGGACCAACAACGATGCGATCGCGCGCGGCGCCGCTGTCCTCTTCGAGGCGGTGATCGCGCTCGACGCCAAAGCTCAGATGACGGAGACATGACCGATGGGCCGCGTATTAGTCGAGAAAGACGTCGAGGCCGCCCAAAGCGTAAGCACGCCACCGTCTGACTGCTGCGGCTTGTAGTTAAAATAACCATCGCTGAGCTAAGGCGGGCGCTGACTATCCGTGGGATCAATGGGCGGTTTTCCTGCACCCGTCCAGCGCCAGGCCGTTGTACAAAGGTTAGTGATGGTCTCGTCTGCGATATACATTGGGGCGGGCTTATGCTGTTGTCACCACAGCTCGCGCGCGACGATCGCCGTCGGGGATATGCAATGACCACCCGGATGAACATCGCCGTCCGAGGATTGTTCGCGACGCCGGTCGCGGCGCTGGAAGTTCCAGGCGCCGAGGACGCGCAATGCGGAACTGAGCGCGATCATCCTGAAGAAGCGCGAGACGACTCCATCGGTTCAGGCTTCCAATGCAGGAGGCTGGCACTCGGACCGCGAGATCGCCGTCTGGGGCGGCCCTCAGGTCGCCTTCATTCTCGATCTGGCCAAAGAGATGGCCAACCGCTTGACCGCCGATCGAAACGGCAAATCAGTCCAGCCCAAATGGAGCATCATGGCGTGGGCGAACGTCAACGGGCCGGGCGACGGGAATATTTGCCATTATCATCCTGGCGCGTTCTGGTCCGGGACCTACTATGTCGCTGACGGCGGCTGCGCCACGGATCACAGTCTGGGCGGCGAGTTCGAAATGCTCGATCCCCGCGGCGCCGGACCCGGAATGTATGCGCCGAGTTTGAAATTCATGGGAGAAGACGGCCAGTCGGTCGGCGCCGCGGAAACCATCAGGCCGCGACCGGGCCTCCTGTTCCTGTTTCCCTCATGGCTCTTTCATCAAGTCCGCCCCTACCGGGGCGAACGGTCTGCGCATCTCCATCGCGTTCAATCTCAGCGTTTGAACCCGCGAGGATCCGTCGCATGTCAGCTCCGGCTTCGCGAGCAAGCAAGAGGCAATCCCAGATTATCACGCCTTCTGCGCCAATCGGGGCGGGTCGCAGTCGAGGACCTTGCCGCTCATTTCAGCGTCGCCCTGCAAACCATAAGACGCGACCTCAACGAGCTCAGCGAAGCGGGCCATGTCGTTCGCGTTCATGGCGGCGCGATCGTCGCGTCGGGAGTTGAAAACCTCGCCTATGACGCCCGGCAACTCGTCGCCCACGACCAAAAGAGATTGATCGGAGAAGCCGCGGCGCGGCTGATCCCGGACAATTCGTCGCTGTTCATCAACATCGGCACAACGACGGAAGAGGTCGCGAAAGCGCTTTCGCGACATTCCGGCCTTCTGGTCATCACCAACAACCTCCATGTCGCAAGCGAACTGCACCGGAGCAGCGGCGATCGAAATCTTCCTCACCGGCGGCACCGTGCGACAGAGCGACGGCGGCATTGTCGGGGCGGTCACGGTCGAACAGATCGAACAGTTTCGCGTTGATTTCGCGGTGATCGGCACGTCGGCGATCGACCAGACCGGCACGCTGCTGGACTTCGACATTCGCGAGGTGGAGATATCGCGCGCCATCGTCGAGCATGCGCGCAAAATCATCCTGGTCTCCGACAGCAGCAAATTCTCGCGGTCCGCGCCGGTGCGCATCGCGCATCTTTCGGAAATCGACGTCTTCGTCACCGACCGCCTCCCTTCGCCCGCGATCGTCGAGCTTTGCGAGCGATGCGAAGTGAAGGTCATAGAGGTCGGCGGCCCGGTGGAATCGGACGGCGAAGACAGTTAGGCGGCGCTCGCGAACATTCGTTTGATTGTTCGTTTTTTCGCTTGCCCTGCGCGACACGCTCGTTATAGCCTGTCCTCGACCGAAAAGCGCGCTTTTCGAAGAAATGGCTTTGCGCTTCGGCTTGGGGAGGGACTGTGGAGTCCTGGCGCCGCCTGGGCCGACCTTCGACATCGCCATCATCGGCGGCGGCGTGAACGGCTGCGGAATCGCCAGAGACGCCGCCGGACGCGGCTGGTCGGTCTATCTCTGCGAAAAAGACGATCTCGCCTCCTCGACGTCCAGCGCTTCGAGCAAGCTGATCCATGGCGGCCTGCGCTATTTAGAACATTTCGAGTTTCGTTTGGTTCGCGAGGCGCTCATCGAGCGCGAAGTTCTGTGGCGAATCGCGCCTCATATCGTGTGGCCGCTTCGCTTCGTCTTGCCCCACCATACGGATCTCAGACCCGCATGGCTGCTGCGGATCGGCCTTTTTCTCTACGACCATCTCGGCGGCCGCCGGCTTTTGCCGCCAACCCGAACGCTGCGACTGGCCGATGACCCGGCGGGCGAACCGCTCAAGCCGCAGTACAAGCTCGGGTTCGAATATTCGGATTGCTGGGCCGAAGACGCCCGGCTTGTGGTCCTGAACGCGCGCGACGCGGCCGACAAGGGCGCCGTCATCGCGCCCCGCACGCGTTGCATGAGCGGAGACCGCGAGGGCGGCCTATGGACCCTGACCGTGCGGGACGAACGGAGCGGGCGCGTCAGCAAGATTCGAGCGCGCGCGTTGGTCAACGCGGCCGGCCCTTGGGTCAACGAGGTCTTGCAGTCGACGCTCCAGATCCCGACCCCTGCCGCCGTCAGGCTGGTCAAAGGCAGTCACATCGTCGTCGAGGCGTCTGTTTCACCACGACCGCTGCTACATCCTCCAAAACAAGGACCGGCGGGTGTTTTTCGTCATGCCGTTCGAACGAGACTACACCCTGATCGGCACGACCGACCTCGATTACAGCGGCGACCTCGATGCGGTGCAAGTGTCGCCGGAGGAAATCGAGTATCTTTGCGACGCCGCGAGCAGCTACTTCCGGGCGCCGGTCACCGCCGACCAGGTGGTGTGGTCCTATTCCGGCGTCCGTCCCCTTTATGACGATGGCGCCTCCGAGGCGCAGGAAGCAACGCGCGACTACGTTCTCAAACTCGACGCATCCGAAGAGTCGCCCGCGCTTCTCAGCATTTTCGGCGGCAAGATCACCACCTATCGACGACTGGCGGAGGCGGCGCTGGCGATTTTGTCGCGCCACCTGCCCCCGGCGCGCAAGGCCCGCCGGATGGACCGGTCAAGACGCCTTGCCCGGAGGCGATTTTCCGACCGACGGTTTCGAAACGCTGGTGAGCCGAACGGCGGCGCGTTATCCTTTTCTCGCGCGGGACACGGTTCGCCGTCTCGTCCGCGCATACGGCACTCGGGCGGAAAGGCTACTGGGCGGGGCGAAGACGCAATCGGATCTCGGTCGGACTTTCGGCGCCGACCTGACCGAAGCCGAGGTCCTCTATCTCGCCAAAAACGAATGGGCGATGAGCGCCGCCGACGTTGTTTGGCGGCGCTCCAAGCTGGGATTGCGAATGTCCGAGGCCGAGGTCCAGGATCTCGACGCCTATCTCGGAGCGTTGCAGGCTCGGCCGCAGACAGCTGATCGAAAGGGGGCAAGCGTCGGGTGACGTTCGTTCTGGAAAATATTTCGCTCTCGGTCGGGCAGGAAACCGTCATCGATGACGTTTCGCTGACGCTCGATCAGGGCTCGATGAACGTTTTGCTGGGCCCGACATTGTCGGGGAAAACCACGCTCATGCGTCTCATGGCCGGATTGGACCGGCCGACGACGGGACGCCTGGTTGAAGGCGGCGTGGACGTCACGAACGTTCCGGTTCGTCGCCGCTCCGTCGCGATGGTCTATCAGCAATTCGTCAACTATCCCTCGCTCACGGTCTACGAGAACATCGCGTCTCCGCTTCGCGTCGCCGGCGTCGGCCGCGCCGAGATCGACGCGCGCGTGAAGGAAGCGGCGCGTCTCTTGCGGCTCGACAATCTTCTGCAGCGCCTGCCGGCGCAACTGTCCGGCGGCCAGCAGCAGCGCACCGCCATCGCTCGCGCCCTCGTCAAGCGCGCCAAACTCGTTTTGCTCGACGAGCCGCTGGCCAATCTCGACTATAAGCTGCGCGAGGAATTGCGCGAGGAATTGCCGCGCATATTCGCCGAGACCGGCGCCGTCCTGGTCTACGCGACGACCGAGCCGACGGAAGCCCTGTTGCTCGGCGGCACGACCATCACCCTGCACGAAGGCCGCGTCTCTCAAGTCGGACCGACCGCCCGCGTCTATCGACGGCCCGAGAATATCGAAGCTGCGCGCGTCTTTTCCGATCCCCCGCTGAATGAACTCGTCATCGAGAAGCGCGGCCCTCTCGTCACGTTGGAAAGCGGCCGCAATCTCCCTCTCGTCGGCGCCCTCTCGAGATTGCCGGATGGCGTCTACCGGCTCGGCTTTCGCGCCGACGCGGTCGCCGTCGGCGACGGAAAGTCGCCAGGCCTCAACTTTCCCGGCGAAGTCGAAGTGACCGAGCTCAGCGGATCGGAAAGCTTCGTTCATGTCGATGTCGGCGTCGGCGTTTGGGTGTGTCTCGCGCCGGGCGTGCATGAGTGGCAGCCGGGCGCGCAGGTCGAGGCCCGCGTCGACGCGAACCGCGTCTTTGTGTTCGACAGCTCCGGCGGTCTCGCGACGGCGCCGTTCATCGCGCAAACGGCTTGAGGGCGGAGCGATGGCGCGCATCACACTTGACGGAATCGCCCACGCCTACGGGGGCAAACCGCGGAGCGAGCGAGGATTACGCCCTCAAGCCTCTCCACCATGTCTGGGAGCAGGGCATGGCCTACGCCCTGCTGGGGCCGTCCGGCTGCGGCAAGACGACGTTGCTCAACATCATTTCCGGGCTCGTCATTCCCGTCGGAAGGGCGTCTGCTGTTTGACGACAAGGACGTCACGCATCTGCCGACCAAGGAAAGGAACATCGCGCAGGTGTTCCAGTTTCCCGTCATCTACGACACGATGACGGTCGCCGAAAATCTGGCCTTCCCGCTGAAGAACAGAAGGCTTCCGCGCGCCGCGATCGATCGGCGGGTCGCCGAAATCGCAGCGATGCTCGATCTGACCAGCGTCCTGAACAGGCGCGCCCGTGGGCTCACCGCCGACGCCAAGCAGAAGATCTCCTTGGGTCGCGGCCTGGTTCGCTCGGATGTGTCGGCGGTCCTGTTCGACGAGCCGCTGACGGTGATCGACCCCGCGCTCAAGTGGGAGCTGAGGTCGAAGCTGAAGGCCGTCCATCGCGCGCTCGATCTTCTGATGATCTATGTGACGCACGATCAGATCGAGGCGCTGACCTTTGCCGACAAGGTCGTCGTGATGAACGACGGCAAGGCCGTGCAGATCGGCACGCCCGACGACCTGTTCGAGCGGCCGGAGCACACATTCGTCGGCTATTTCATCGGCTCCCCGGGCATGAATCTCATGCCGGCGAAGGTCTCCGGATCGCGCGCCCTTGTCGACGGCGCGGAGCTTCAACTGGGCGCAGTCTACCCGGAGCCGCCGAAAGGCCAGCGCGTGCAGATCGGCGTCCGGCCCGATTACACCGCATTGTCGAGCATGGCCGGCGTGCCCGTCCAGGTGCGCCGCGTCGCCGATCTCGGCCGCAAGCGGCTAGCCTATGTCACTCTGGGCGGACAGCAGATCGTCGCCACCATACCGCCCGAGATGTCTTCGATCGGCGATCGGGCGAAAGTCGTGTTCGATCCGGCGCACACGCACGTTTACGTGGACGACATTCGCGTCACGGGAGCGGCGGCATGACCGGCAAGCCGATCAACAATCGCGCGTGGCTTTTCGTTCTGCCCGTCCTCGCCTTCGTGCTGTTCTCGTCGATCATTCCGGTCATGACCGTCGTGAACTACTCGATCCAGGACACGATGGGCGCGAACAATTTCTTCTGGAACGGCGACGGCTGGTTTCGCGATCTCCTGAACCCGAGCACCGAAATCGGCGCGCGCTTCAACGACGCCCTGTTTCGCACCCTCGCCTTCTCGCTCGTCTGCCTCACTGATCGAGGTTCCGCTCGGCATCGCGATCGCTCTGTGCATACCGCGAAGCGGATGGCTGGTCGGACTGACGCTGGTCGTGATGGCGCTGCCGATGCTCATTCCGTGGAACGTAGTCGGCACGATCTGGCAGATCTTCACGCGCGCGGACATCGGCCTGTTCGGAGCGGCGCTGACCGGGCTCGGCCTCCACTATAATGTTACGCAGGACGCGATTTCGGCCTGGATCACCATCGTCGTCATCGACGTCTGGCATTGGACGCCGCTCGTCATTCTGCTGAGCTACGCGGGCCTGCGCGCAATCCCTGACGCCTTCTATCAGGCGGCGCAGATCGACGGCGCCAGCCGCTGGGCGATTTTCCTCAATATCGAATTGCCCAAGCTGCAGAAGGTTCTCGTCATCGCGGTGCTGCTGCGCTTCATGCAGACGTTCATGATTTATACCGAGCCGGTCGTCGTGACCGGCGGCGGCCCTGGCAGCGCAACGACCTTCCTGTCCATCGATCTGGTGAAGATCGCCCTCGGTCAAGTCGACCTCGGCAACGCCGCCGCCATGTCGCTCGTCTACTATCTGATCACGCTTACCGTCTGTTGGGTCTTCTTCACCATCATGACCCAGATCGAACGAAGGAGGGATGCCTGATGCGCCAGGGCTCCCTGCCGAAGATCATCCTCGCCGTCTATCTCGTCGTGCTGATGCTGCCGATCTATTGGCTCATCAACATGAGCTTGCGAACCAATTCCGACATCATGTCGGGAATGGCGCTGTGGCCGCACCATCCGACCCTCGAGAAATATTTCCACATTTTCAATGATCCGACCTGGGTGCACGCGCTTCGGCGTCTCGCTCACCTATGTTGCGATCAACACCGTCATTTCGGTGACGGTCGCGCTGCCGGCGGCCTACGCGTTCAACCGCTACGCCTTCGTCGGCGACAAGCACCTGTTCTTCTGGCTCCTGACCAATCTGATGGCGCCCGACGGCCGTCTTCGCCATGCCGTTCTTCAATCTCTATTATGCGGTCGGCCTGTTCGACACCGTTTGGGCCGGTCGCGCTCGCCCACTGCCTGTTCAATATTCCGCTCGCGGTCTGGATT
>CAVTTY010000007.1:0-57973 GCA_963737765.1 uncultured Acidobacteriota bacterium | reverse complement strand
ATACTATTTTTGCGGGCGAGTTGAATGACGCGTTCGACCAAGTCGTGGCGCGCGATGTTCGAGCTATCGATAGCGCGGATCACAAAGCCGTCGCCGAGTTTGGCGTCGCCGAAGCGTTTGGATTCGAGGGGCGAATCGGAGCTGACGAACGTGTCCACGGCGAAAACAAACTCGGGCGTGTGGCCTTCGGCGGCCAGGCGATTGGCCAGCTTCGCTGCGCCGACCAGGCCTTCTTCTTCGCCGGTGGACCAGACGAAGGTGATGTCGCGATCTTTCAGCGGCGCGCCGAGGCTCCAGACCGCGGAGATGAGCGCGGCGTCTCCGACGCGATCGTCGAAAGCTGCGGCCATTGGCGCGGGTGCCGAGCAGCGGGCGATATTGCTTGGGGATGGTGATGGTATCGCCGACGCTGATGCCGAGTTTGGCGACTTCCATGGGATTGCGCGCGCCGACATCGACGCGGATCACGTTTTTGGCGTCGGGCTTTTGCGATTCGTCATCCGGCCACTTGAAATCGTGGGTGTCCCAGCCGCAGCGGCGGCTCGACGATGGCATCGAGATCGCCTTTGGAGGTGTGGACCAGCGCCGGATGGCCTTCGAAATAACTGAGGGAACCGCTGCCACGCCATTCGACTTCGAGGCGGCCGTCGTTGGCGATGGATTTCACCGCGAAACCGATTTCGTCCATATGGGCGACGATGAGGATGCTTGGTGTTTTGCGCCGGCGGCGGATGGCGTGCCCAGATGCAGAATCAAATTTCCGGCGGCGTCGGTTTCGGTCTTGGCCCATTCGGGCAACAGGCGCTGGACTGTTTCCAAAACTGGCGTTTCGTGCTCACTGACGCCATAGGCTTCAGTCAATTGTCGAAGAACTTGCGTTAGCGGCAGCTTCGCACCACTCTCCATTCGTGCTTCATCAAGTATGCCAGTCAGAGCGGCTCCGAAGAAAGTTCGGCTGGCGAGAACCCGATGTAATGCAAGCAGGAAGCCGCATCAAGTTTTCGAGGTCACCAGAATCAATCGTTTCGGCTGGAGTGTCTGGCCAAGCGGTCGCGATCGCGAGATGCGCCCAGTTTGCAGGAAGCGCCGGCATGGGCAGATAGCTCTGGGCAGAACTCCGGCGGAGTAATCAGTGGCGAATGGAATTTTCGCTGCATCGGCCACTTGTTTGAGTTGGGATCCAAATGGTGATGAGGGCGCCGTCCGTTTTTTCCACGCCGATTAAGACGCCGCTGCCCGGTTCACGACGCGGGGCGCGACGCATGGTGGGCATATCGGCAATGGGACCGCCGGGCAGCAGTCGCCCGACGTAAATCATTTCGTCGGCATGAGTCTTGTGTGAGGATGCGCTGCAGTCCGCGAGCTCCGGTTCGCTGCTGGACCACGAATGCGACCGTTAGCGTGCCTTTGATTTGCGAGAGATCGAGCGTTTCAGGCTTCGCATCACGGCAGTGGCTCCGAAACGGTCGCCCACGGAGGCGCCAGCGAATCCTGTGTCGCCGAGACGCATCAGCCGGCGGTTGATGACGATCGGGCTTAACAGGTCTACACCGGCCTTACGAACGTCGGCAGCGTTGACCGCGCCAATGTCGACGTAGAAATTTTCGAGGTCGCCGGCTTTGGGAGCGTTCAGATGCGCGCCCTGCAGGTGGACTGATAAACCGGCTACGACGCCATCGATCCACTTCCCTTCACCGGTGCCGATTTTTACCGGTTGTGCGGAGCACAGTTCGTTGAACACCGGTGGCAAGCCGAATTGCGGGAGGCGTTGCACGCGCAGGTAGCCGTCGGTGGTAATTTCGCTGACGACGAAACCGGGCTCGTCGATGGGAGTGACGATCAGGCGGTTTGGAGAACCGCTGCCGATGGTCACAATCACATTTCCTATGTTGTCGGTGACCGGATGGAGAGCGGCGAGTTGCTTGCTAATTTTTTGGCTTAGCTCAGTTTCGTATCCAGAAACCCCAGGGGTCGCGACCAGTTCGGGCAAATCGCCCTGCGACAAGAAAAAAGCCAAGGGATCTTTGGAAGCCTGCGCGAACACCGAACCGGCGTTCGTCATAATCGCCAGGACCACAACCAGGGCAACAACCGACACTCGTGGATATTGGTTCATCCTTGTCCTCATCCTCATGCTCATCCTCATGTTCAGGGCGGCGCCGTCAACGCGGCACGCAGCAAATCTACCGTGCCGGGTGCACGTACGCAAATCTGTTACCTCGGAAATTCTGGAATGATGGTCAAAGAGCGAACCGATTGAAACAAATGCTAGCGCAGGAGTTTCACACCGGCTTTGGTAGCGGCTTCGCGCAAAGATTTATCAAGAGTTGCGAGGGAAAAGCCCTCACGCAAGGATAAGTCGAGATAGGTGGCATCGTAGGCGGAGAGTTGGAACTTTCGCGCGGTCTCCAGCGTCTTGCGAACGTGAAAAGTGGCCGATTCGGTGTCGACTGCGGTAGCGATCACATCATCGAGAGCCGAAAGACAGCGGTCCGAATCCAAATCGTCGATAATTTTACGGCGCAGAGCCACGACGAACCAGTTGGCAATCTCCAGGTGCCACAGAGCGGGAACGAAAGCCCGGTCTCCATCGAGGAGACGTTTCATCACCCGGATTGCGTAGGGCGAAGGGGGATCATCGGCAATCCAACCGAGCGCGACGGATGCGTCGAGAACGAAACGGGTCAAACTCGTCCGTCCTCGATCATGCTCTTTACGGTCAGGCCCTTGGGCCTGCGCACTTTCTTTCTTACCTTTTCGATTTCGTCGAAGCTTTCGCGGAGACTGCGGTGGGGTTGAACGGGCGTGATGACGGCAGCGAGCCGGCCGCGCCGGGTAATTCCGATTCGCTCCCCTTTGCCGGCGCGATCGACAAGTTCCGAGAGTTTCTGTTTCGCTTCAAATAACCCAACGGTCCTCATCGTGCCCTCTTTGTCGATCTAGATGATTATTCTAGATGATTTGCTGGATCGAGTCAACCCCACGAACGGGTCTTCGAAGGAGCGCATGGTCGAAGGAATCAGGCGCGGGAAAGTTCGGTGATCAGGGCTTCGCGGCGCTTCAGGGCTACGGAGTCGACTCGATTGAGGACCAGGATATAGCCAACGGCGGCGACGATGATCAGGATTAGGAAGACCAGGGTAGCGACCCAGATGCGGCCGGAGGCTCGGGCGGCGATCAGGGCCACGGCGCAGAGGCCGATGGCGACGGCTTGAATCGCGAGGCTGGCGATGGCGGTGGTGCCGGAGGCGCGCTGGCGGCCGAAGGTGCCGTAGTCGATTTTTTTCGGAGTGTAGAGGGAAAGCAAATTGCCAGCTGCTAAATTCACGAGCAGGCCGAAGGTGACGCCGGTGAGGGTGGCGGCGACGATCTCCGCGGACGGCGGGCGGTAGAGGAAGCAGGTGCCCAGCCAGACCAACAGAATTTCAATGGCGATGATGATGGCGTGGGCGAGATTCTTGCCCAACACAATTTCACGGAAGCGCAGCGGCGCGAGAAAGAAGAACTGAACGCCGACCCCGTCGCCGCCGAAGGTGTTGTAAACCAGGTTGGTGAGCATCAAGAGGGTGTAGGCGGCGCCCACGGGAAAGGCCAAATCGGAGGCGCGAGCGAGGATGCCGCCGGGGTCACCGGTACGCGCCGAACCAAAACGAAAAATCACCAGAACGACCACGGGCATGATGAAGGTGAAAAGCATGGGGCCGCTGCGCGAGAGGTAATGAAATTCTTTTTCGACGACCGCGGAAATCGGGCCGGGCACGCCTGGCAGGTTCCAGCCGACGCTGGGCGCGGCTCCTCGGCCAGCGGGTTTGGCGGTGCGCGCGACCGCCTCACTCAAATTTTCTCCCATGAACTGCGCGCGAAGGCGGATGTTGAGCAGCCCCAAGATGATCGCGGCATAAAAGCATTGCAGCAGGATCCCGCCGAGCGAGCGAAGGAAATCGCCGTGCAGCGCGCTGGCGATGGAATCCGCGGCCAGGCCCGGCGGCAAGAAACGTTGCAGGGGCAGGGCCTGCGCGGAGAAATGCGACATCGCGGGCCCGGCGCGCTTGCCGAAATGGAGGATCAGCGGATTGATCAGCTGAAAACTGATGATGAAGAGGAAAAAAATGACTCCGAGAAGTTCGCGAGTGCGGCGCTGCGCGAGCCAGCGTTCGACCCAGACGTAAACCATCCGGCCGAGAAGGACATTTAGAATGGCGAAGGCCAGTAATGCGAGCGCCGCCACAAAAAAAAGCGGAGGCGCAGCGGCTGTGATTCCCAGCACGATGCCGAGCGACCACAGAAGGCCGATCGCGGTGGCCGGCTCGAGCGAACCAAAAACGATGCGGACCAGAAAGTAGGAGCGAAAAGTCAGCGGGAAACGTAGCAGGTTGGAGGAATCGATATTTTCGGAAAAGGCGCTGGCCAGCACGGGGAAAAATTGCCAGAACAAAAAGATGGGCCAAAACAGCAAAGCCAGGAATTCAGGTTTTCCGTGAGAGGCGAAATACCAGGCGGCGAAACCAAGGCCAACGCTGCCGCCCAAGCCCAACATGCCGAAACCCAGAAACATGAAAATGCGGGCGACCAGTTCCAGGCGCCCGCGAACGGTGCGGAGAGAATTTACGAAGAGCCGCCAGCGGACGCGGCCAATGGCGGCAAACTGATCGCGCATGCCGGGACCGGAATCTAGCCGAGCCACGAAAGTTCCTGATCGACGCGACGCGTTCCACCCACGATGCGCAGAAAAATCTGCTCGAGAGTTAGTTTTTCGCCGGACGCCGGCGGATCGCCGGGTGCCTCGCCGGACGCGAGCAAGGTGGTAGCGCTCTGCGCGGCCACCCCCGCGCGCAATTCTTCCAACGACCCCTGGGCGACCAGTTGACCGCGATGAATGATCGCGACGTGGCTGCACAGGCGCTCCACGATTTCCAAAACGTGCGAGGTCAGAAAAATGGTGGCGCCGCGCGCGATCATGCTTTGCAGCATGGCTTTCAGGGTGTTAGAGGCCACAGCGTCGACGCCTTCGAACGGCTCATCGAGAAATAGAACTTTGGGTCCGTGAATCACAGCCGCGGCGAGGGCCAGTTTTTTCTGCATGCCGTGGGAATAATCGGTGACCAAAGATTTGGGCTGGTCGGTGAGCTGCATGAAATCGAGCAGTTCGGCCGACCGTTTTGCAGCGGTGTCGCGGTCGAGACCGTACATGCGGCCGACGAAATTCAGGTATTCGGAGCCGGTAAGCCGGCCGAAAAGCGCCATGCCTTCGGGGACCACGCCGATCTGGCGTTTGACTTCGACGGGATTCTCGGTGAAATCGCTGCCGAGAATCTGCATGCGGCCCGAACTGGGCGCGAGCAGGCCGGTGAGCATCTTGATGGTGGTGGACTTCCCGGCTCCGTTGGGGCCGAGGAAACCGAAAAACTGGCCGGGCGCAACGCGGAGGTTCACGTCTTGAACGGCGGTGAGGTCGCCGAAGCGACGGGTGAGATGTTCGGTGGCGATAGCTGGCGGGCCAGCGGCTGGAATTGAAATGGCGCTCATGGAATTTTCGACTCTAGCACACGAGAGCGCGACGGAACGAAAATCTAGTGCGAGCTGACGCTGGGGGCGAGCGGAACGCTGGGCTGCGGGAATACGGCCATCACGGCCGGCAATTCCAGGCGAAAAGTGCAGCCGCCTTCGGGGCGATTGAAGCCAAGAATATTGCCACCGTGTTCCTGCATCACGCCATAGCAGATGCTAAGGCCGAGGCCGGTGCCTTTGCCCACCGACTTGGTGGTGTAAAAAGGGTCGAAGACTTTGTCCGGCTCTTTCATGCCCGGTCCGGTGTCGGAAAATTCAATGATGACCAGGCCCCGTTCGCGCAGCGTGCGGATCAGCAGCACACCGCCCCCGGCGGACTCCATGGCATCCACGCCATTGCTGATTAGATGATAGAAAACCTGGAGCAGCTGGTTCGGGTCGCCGCGGACGGCGGGGAGGACACTGCGATTTTCAAGTTCGATGCGGATATTTTTTTCGCGCAGATCGAGATTGCGCAACTGCACCGCGCCGGTAAGGACGGTATTCAGGTCCAGCAATTGCTTTTCGGCCGGAACCTGGCGCGCAAAGCTAAGCAGATTGGTGACGAGTTCTTTGGTGCGGCGCGCTTGTTCGCGAATTTTTTGCCCGAGGGAATAGGCGCGACTCTCGGAGGGATTCTCGAGGGTCAGCAGGTCGGAGTAGCCGAGGATGGCGGTAAGCGGGTTATTGATTTCGTGCGCGGCGCCGGCGGCCAACTGGCCCAGCGACGCGAGCTTTTCGGATTGAACGAAATGGGTCTGGAGCCGCTTGACGTTTTCGAGCGAATCCCAAAGATCGTGAACCAGCTGGGTGCGTTCCTGATAGACCAGGTGCTGGCGCAGGAAAACCAGCGCGCTGACGATAAAAATCGCGGTCAAGGTCACGAGCATTCGGAATTTCCGGACCGGGATGGGCGCATCGCTGAGTTCCAGGTTCCAAATCGCCAGCAGCGGGGCCGAGAGGCAGCCGATGCGGGCCAGACGCGTGGGCCACTGGGTATCGCGCTTGACTGGCGCGGGCATGGGCTCCGGCTCAAATTTCAGATCGCGCGCGACGATGCCGGTGACGCCAATCCAGACAAAGGCGCAAAGCATGGGCAGACGGAGCAAATATCCGTCGTAGGAGATTATGCTGCGCATGGAGAGGTCGAGGACAAAAATTCCGCAGATGTACAAGGACGTGGCGCCGAAGAGATGGCCGTAAACCTTGCGCCAGGAGCCCTGGGAGCGAAAGAACAAAATTCCGAAGCCGACCGCGACCACCAAATTTTCGATGAAATATGCGGTAACATCGCGCGAATGAAACAGCGCCGGTTCGGGCTGAACGCTTTTCCAGGGCATGGCCGCGAAAATATAAATATAGAGCCAGACGATTCCGAGCAGCAGCAGATCGATCAGGCCGAAGCGAAGTGTCTCGCGCATTTTCCGGGCGTGGGGCATGAGCGCGATGGCGGCCATGAACGGAACGGTGTGCAGAAAAAAGAGCAGATCCGCGGCGAAGGGCGGCTGAGTGTGGTTCTGCAGGCCAAACTCGGTGTAAATAATCACGAGAATTCCGGAGAGCCAAAGCGTGCAGCCCAAGGCCAAAAGCATCCAGAAACCATTCTGGCGGCGATAAGGTGACGCGGCGTTCCAGAGCAAAAAGGTATTGCAAAACAGCGGCACGATACAGGCCAGCACGTAGCTGAAACTCTCAAGGATGGGCAGGCGCGGGGCGAGGATTGACGTCAGGAGGAATCCGCCGACGAAAAACGCCCAAGCGCAAACAATCAGGATGGAATTACGAGTCAATTTCATCTGCTGTGCCTGTAAAAAATATTACAGGAGACGGCGGGGATTAAGCGGAGAACTTCCTAAGGCCTTTCTAAGACAGAACGAGAGGAGGCGAAAGGTTTCGCTGTACTGAAGAAAATGGAGCTGAGAAAGGTGGCGGGCGGGAAGCCAGAACTGACTGATTCGCCTGCCATTACGCGCGGAGACCGCGCATTGGCGACTCAATAGTGTGAGGAGGACGACATCAGAGATCGGAATGCAATTGCCTTGGCCGCGTTGAGAATTTCGTTCGCAGTACTGTTTCTGATATTTGCCGAGTACAAGGTATTCGGCACCGAGTTCACCTTAGGCGGAGGATTTCAGTTCTGGATCAATCGATTCCTGGCGGATGGCTCCTACCCATTCATGGTTCCAGTGCTGCGGAATTTTGTGCTGCCGCACGCGACGGTGATTGCTTTTTTGACGGCTTATGGAGAATTGGCGATTGGGCTTTCGCTGATTCTGGGGATTCTGGTGCGTCCCGCGAGCGCGTGCGGCGTGGTCTACATGTTGACGCTGCTTTTTTCTTCGAATTACCCGGGAGCGCACGCGCCGTTCTGGCAGTATTTCGGCGCGTCACTGGACCATTTGGTTCCGGCCCTTTGTTTTGCGGCGTTCCTGGTTGGCGACCCGGCGAAGGTGCTCTCGATTCCTTCGTATTTGAAGTCCAGGAATCGAGCGGCACAGTAAGACGATTCACTTCGAACGGAGCACCGGAGTGAGCGAGGGAATATCGTCTGAAGAATTTTGGTAGTCCGAGGACCAGGGCGAGACGCCAGTTTCGAGCAGCCTGGCGAACTCCGGGGCGGCCAACGGGCGGCTGAAATAATAACCTTGGGCCTCGTCGCAGTGATGGGCCTGGAGGAATTCCATCTCTTGGCGGGTCTCCACGCCTTCGGCAATCACCCGCAGGTTCAAGCTGCGACCCATGCTGATCACGGCGGTAACGATGGCGGTGTCATCCGGATTGGCGGTGATCTGGCGGACGAAGGACTGATCGATTTTGAGCGAATCAATAGGGAATTTCCGGAGATAGCTGAGACTGGAGTAACCGGTGCCAAAGTCGTCGACCGCCAACTGCACGCCGCCCGCGCGCAATTTCTTGAAGACGGATTCGGTGGAGTCGGCGCGCTTCATCAACACGGTTTCGGTGAGTTCCAGTTCAAGGCGCCGGGGGCTCAAGCCGGTATCCTGCAGGATGGCAAAAACGCTATCGAGAAAGTGCTCGTTGCGGAATTCGATCGCGGAAATATTCACGGCGATGGTGGCGAGAGGCAGGCCGGCATCTGCCCAGGCGCGGGTCTGGCGGCAGGCTTCGCGCAGAACCCAGTTTCCGATGGAGACAATCAGGCCGCAATCTTCGGCCACCGGAATAAATTTGCCGGGGGAGACCGGCCCGCGCTCGGGGTGATTCCAACGAACCAGGGCTTCGGCGCCGATAATTTCTCCGGTATTCAGGTTGACCTTGGGTTGATAGTGCACCGCCAATTCCTGGCGCTCCAGCGCGCGCCGCAGACTTTCTTCGATGGATTGGCGCTCCACCGCCCGGACGTTCATGGCCGGTTTGAAAAATTGATAACTCTGCCGGCCACTTTCCTTGGCCTGGTACATGGCGAGATCGGCGTTCTTGATCAGCGTTTCGGCGTCGAGGCCGTCGTCGGGATA
This sequence comes from uncultured Acidobacteriota bacterium, assembly GCA_963737765.1. Taxonomy (GTDB): domain Bacteria; phylum Acidobacteriota; class Terriglobia; order Acidiferrales; family UBA7541; genus Palsa-295. The sequence goes on along the minus strand of CAVTTY010000007.1, from coordinate 48,950 downwards.
CACACTGAGGCCGATGCTGGTGGTGACGTGCAAATCGTGCTGGTCGATGCAATGGGGCTCCGCGACGGCCTGCAGAATTTTTTTTGCGGTGATGGCCGCGTCGCTCGACTCTTTTACCTCGGCGAGAAGTACCACGAACTCGTCACCTCCCTGCCGGCTGACCGTATCCGAAGCGCGGACGCAGTTCACCAGGCGGCCGGCGATGGATTTCAGCAGCTGGTCCCCGACCAGGTGCCCTAAAGAATCGTTGATGTGTTTGAAGCCATCCAGATCCAGGAACAACAACGCCAACTTGCTCGAACGACGGAGCGCGAGGGCGATCGCCTGGCGCAAGCGGTCGTTCACCAGCATGCGATTGGGCAGGCCGGTGAGGAAATCGTGCTGCGCGGAATGGCTCATCTGGCGAGTCATGGCCCGCGCTTCGCTGACGTCGCGGAAGACGATCACGGCTCCCGAAGCTTTGCCGTCATGGTCATGAATCGGCGAAATACAATCTTCGATGGGAATTTCCACTCCGTCACGGCGAATCAGCAAACAGTCGGAAGGCAAGTGTGGCGGGTTCGGCTCAATGGCTAAGTTGATCGGATCGGAGGCATTCCGGTTGAGGCCGGAGTTCAGGATCTTGAAAATTTCGGGCATCGGGCGACCGGCTGCTTCCGGCAGCGACCAACCCGTAATTTTTTCCGCGACGACATTGAGGTAAGTGACACTCCCAGAATTGTCGGTGCAAATGACCGCATCGCCGATGCTGTTGAGAGTGACCTGGGCGCGTTCTTTTTCAGCGAACAACGCTTCTTCCATAGCCTTGCGTTCGATGGTGTAGCGCAACGCGCGAAAAAATGCGCGCGGCTCAAGCTGGCCTTTAATCAGGTGATCCTGGGCGCCTTCGCGCAATACCTGTTCGGCCAGCGACTCGTCATCCAGACCGGTCAGGACCGCCAAGGCGACATGCGGAGCCGCCGCTCGGATGCGGCGCAAAGCTCCGATGCCCTGGGCATCAGGCAGGCCGAGATCGAGGAGGATAACGTCATAACTTTCCTGAGTCAGACTGCTCTCGGCCTCGCTCACACATTTCGCCCGAGCCAATCGAGCGGCGACGGCACCGCGCCGGCCCAGCATCGAGCGGAGCAAAAGGGCGTCGTCGTCGTTGTCCTCGACGAGCAGTATTTTGATTGGGGCGTCGGTCACGCGGTGGCCTGGCGAGCGAATTGCGCCGCACACCACACGTGACTCAATAGAGTTGGCGTTATCATCTCCGACCAAGTGGAAGGGGGTATTAAATCCGGTCGCGACTGCAAGAGGGTGAGAGGCAGCCCGTAGCCGCGCAACGGTTATCGAAGGGAATACCAGCTTATATCGGCCCAGGCTGGGGTCAAGCTGAGTCCCAAAATGGGTGCTGAATCAACTATCATCGCGTGGCTTTCGTGCGCCGGGCTTAGAGTTTGGTGTAATTCGAATTTTGGGTGGCGATCGTCAATTGTTTTTTGACGCCATCCATCGTGACCGCGGAAACGTGGCTGGTGCCGTCGGGCAGCGAGCTGAACTGGACCGACAGGTTCATCCCGTCGGTCGGATCGTCCATGTAGCTGGCGATTTTGACGCTGCTGATCTGCTTCTGGGCCTTGTTGAAGAAGATGGTCATGGAATCGCCCTGCTTAACGTAATTCAGAATCGTAATTTTGATTTCGTCGGGTGAGCCGGCGCCGGGACTGAATGAGACATTTCCTTTAGCGTAGGCGCCCTGGATCGCGTCTTTATCCGGTGGAATATATTGTCCGGCCAGAACCTTCATCGATTCAGCGTAGTCTTCGTATTCTTCTTTTTTCTTTTCGACGATGCGCTGTTTTAGGCGACCGCCGCGGCCACCCTGAGCTTGTTGAGGCTGGGCGGGCTGATCGAGCGAAGTCTTCTGCGGCTTACCGTCTGAACCCATGCGAACTTGATAGTTCTGGGTCTTTTTCTGCTCGCCTTTCAGGCTGATCACCACGGTTTCGTGCCAGGTGTATTGCGCGATGGCTTGCTTGTTCTTGGCCATCGATGCTTTCAGTTCGCCGAGCTTCGCTTGCATGTCTCCGCCGCCTTGGCCGTACAGCGACACGGCAAAAAAACCGGCGAGGCATCCAAGGAATACGCCGAGTGTTGTGATCGTTCTGGCTTTTGAACTGAACCGCGATTGCCGTTTCATATCGGTTCCCTCGAGAGTTTCTCTTGGTCGTTGGTGAAGTTTATTTCGCGCGTGTCGCAGTCCAATCGCCCGTTTTTCCGCGAGCTGCAAGAGTGCCTTTCATGGTGTCGCCGTCTACGGTGCCGGTGTAGTCGATGCCGGCGCGCGCGGTGACGTGGAATTTAATGTTGTTGCCGTCGACCGCACCGTCGATGGTGCCGGACTGGCGCGGGCCTTTGAAGGTGCCGGTGATTTTTGTGCCATCCTGCTTGATGACGATGGTCTGGTCGGCGTTTCCGGAATCGCCAGTGACTTTAAAATTCCAGGTGCCGGCCACCTTAGCGGTATCGGCGGCAGCGGCAACGCAGGCGACGAGGATGAACACCGCGACGAGCGCTACTGCCTTTATTTTTCTATTCGGCACAAACCCTCCGTAATTTAAAGACCGCAATCGTAAGGCGGGAAATGAGCGAGCGTGGCCCGCAAAAAAGTCTGAGCGAAATTTTCCGGAGAACGCAATCCTGAAGGTCGCCGTCCACCGCAACGGGGCGAAGCATACCTCTGGCAGGCCTGGCGCAGCAATCGATTTTTCGAGAATTCGAGCACGGACACTTCGATTGACAGGGGCGCGCGCAGCGGTATAAATTCCGCGCACCGTTCTTGGCCGGAGGCGGGAGCCTCGCTTGGTCGAGAACTGTTCCGCCGTGAGCACAGCACAAATACCGGAAGAGAGTGCCCGCCGGATCGTTCCGGTGCCGTGGGTGCGTTTTTTAGTTAGCGCAGTTCTGCTCGCGACTGCCGCTGGCGGCGCGCTGGCCCAGGTCGCGCCGGCGGAGTCCCCCGCAGTTTTGACTCTGGAAACGGCGCTGGCCGAGGCGCAGCAAAGTAACCGGCTGATCAAAATTGCTGGTCAAAGCGTGCTGTTTTCCAACGACCAAATTTTGGCGGCGAAAACCCAGCGCTATCCGCAATTCAACGTGCAGCTCAGCGGATCGGGTTTACTGACGCCGATCAGCATCACCGTGCCCAAGGACTCGTTTGGCATGGTCAACGGCTCGCCGGTGCCGGCACAAGATTCGACCATCACCACCAATCCGACATTTCTCGGCAATGAGCTTGATCCAGATTATCCAGCCGCTCAGCCAGCTCTACAACGTGCATTTGAATGTCGAGCTGATGAAAGTGGGAAAAACACTGAGCCAGGAACAATTGCGGCAGCAGCGGCAAGAAATCGCGAATTCGGTGAAAGAGGCTTACTACGGTTTGCTGCAGACCCAGAGCGCGCTGGATGCCGCGAACGAAAATGTGAAGGCGCTGCGGGAGATGGACCGCACCACTACCGCATTATCTCCAGGAGAAAACGGTGCTGCAATACCAGAGTACTGGAGTGAAGGTGCAGCTGGCTCAGGGCGAATTGCAGGTGGTGACCCTGCAAGACACGCTCGAAACCCAAAAAGAAAATTTGAATGATCTGATGGGACGCGATATTCGCACGGATTTCACTTTGAGCGGCGTGCCCGAAGCGTTGCCGGAAGAACAGAGCATCGAACTGGCGCGAGAAAGCGCCCAGGCCAATCGAACCGAAATTCATCAGGCGCAGATAAAAATCGATCAGGCCGTTTATGCGAAACGGCTGCAGAAGGCGCAGTACATTCCGGAAGTGGGCATCCAGTATTTGTTTTTTTCGCCGTTCACCATCCAGGGATTTCCTTCCAGCGTGAACTCGCTGGGGATTTCGTTCAAGTGGGATATTTTCGATTGGGGGAACAAGCAGCCACTTGCTGGACGAGAAGCAGCGCGGCATCGAGCAGGGCCAGCTGAATCTGCTGGAAACGCGCAGCCAGGTGACCATCGATCTGGATAATCGTTACCGGAAATTGCGCGAGGCGCGTGCCGGGCTGAAAGTGGCGGAGCTGGGGCAGCAGGCGGAAAAGGAAAAGCTGGAGGTCGTCATGGAGCAGTATAAGCAGAAGGCGGCGCTGCTGAGCACGCTGCAGACGGAGCAGGCCAACATGGCGCAATCCGCGGCGCAGTACCAACAGGCCTTGTCGAATTTCTGGAGCGCGCGTTCCGAATTTGAAAAAGCGTTGGGCGAAGACTAAATGAGTCTACATGACAAATTTCGCGGATACTTCCCGCTGACACTTTTCCTTTTGGTTTTGGCGCAGATTGGTTGCGAGTCGCCGAGCAAACCGCTCGAGGCGCCATTGGTTCCGGTGACGGTCGCCGAGGTGCAGGAATATTCGGGCGCGGAGGGCGTGAATTATTCGGCGAGCATCGTTCCCTATCAACAGTTCCGGTGTCGTTCAAATCCGCGGGATATGTGACGAGCATCCTGCAGACGCAAAGGCGTGGACGGCAGCGTGCGCAACCTGCAGCATAGGCGACTGGGTGAAAACGGGGACGTGCTGGCGACGGTGCGGCAGTCGGACTACCGCAGGCGTTGAACCAATATAAAGGACAGTTGGACGCAAGCCAAAGCCAGAGCTGAAAAATCGAATCAGGATTTCGCGCGGGCCCAGGCTCTGTATAAAGCGAACGCGATGACCCAGAGCGGATTACGACGCGGCCAAGGCGCAATACGATGCGAGCCAGGGCACGGTGACGACCGCGCAGGCCGCGGTGGCGCAGGCCGCAGCAGTCGCTGGACGATTGCGAAGTGCGCGCGCCATTTGACGCACAATGTTGAGCCGAAATATCGAGCTGGGCGCGCTGGTGGGCAGCGGAACGACCGCGTTCACGATCGGCGAAACCCAAACGGTGAAAGCGGTTTTTGGAATTCCGGATACGGTGCTTTCCGCGGTTACGCTGGGCAAGAAGCAGGCGGTGCAAACCGAAACGTATCCGCAATCGTTTATGGGGCAAATCACGGCAATTTCGCCGCAGGCGGATCAGAAGAGCCGCACGTTTCAGGTCGAAGTAACGCTTCCGAATCCGCAGGGACTCTTAAAATCAGGAATGGTGGCGACGTTGGTATTGGGACAGGCCAGGCTGGCGACACCGCTGATGGTGGTGCCGATCAGCGCGATCGTTTCCGCGGGCGACGGGTCGAAAACGTTCAGCGTTTTTCTGGCGGAGCATGACGGCGAGAAAGATGTGGCGCGGAGAAGAACCGTGCAGCCCGGAGCGGCTTTCGGAAACATGGTGGCGGTGACGAAAGGCGTGAACGTGGGTGACCGGGTGCTGGTGAACGGCGCGACGCTGGTGAATGACGGGCAGGTGGTTCGCATTATTCAGTAATTGTTTTTGAGGGCAGGAAGCGGCATGGCGCACCGAACCGACGAAGACCTGATTCAGCACGAGCGCAATACGGCGCGCTTCTTCGTCGAAAACCGCCAAATTTCCTGGATTTTGCTGATCGCGACCGTGGTGCTGGGAATTTACGGCTACACGCAGATGCCCAAGCGCAAGGACCCGGACATTCCGGTGCGGGTGGCTTCGGTGATCACGCAATATCCGGGCGCGACCGCCGAACAGGTGGAACAACTGGTGACGCGGCCGATTGAATCGACCATCGCGCAGAATCCGAATATTCGCGCGCCGCGCGGCGGCGATTTCGGCCTCAAATCGCTATCCATGCCGGGAATTTCGATCATGCAGGTCCAGCTTTCTGACACGGTGAAGGATTCGAAAAAAGAATTCAGCGACATGAATTTGAAGCTGAATTCTCTGAGCCTGCCGCCGGGGCCGGGCCGATCAAGTTCAACAGCGATTTCGGGGACACCGCGGCGCTGATGTTGACCGTGGCCAGCCCGCTGGAAGATGCGTCAACTATCGCGGTTCGCGCGCACGCGGTGGAACTTGCGCTGACCAGGGCGCGCGCGCAGCGCCAAGGCGTGAAAGGGCGGGCAATCCGGTTTCGATCGTGGTCTGCTTTCCGGATTCCGACGCCGGAAGAAGCGGTGGAACGAAACATCCGCGCATGTTCGTGCAATTCGCCGAAGCGAAGGGATTTCTCAGCAGAACCGAAATTCTGCACGGTCCGGGGTTCGTGGCCACCGATGGACTGACGAATGCCACGGACGCGGAGATTTACGCGGTGGGCCGAACATTTCATCGAAACGAGACTGCACGAATCCGAATTGCATCCCGACTCGTGGCCGCCGGTGGTGGTTCGCGATCCGGCGCAGGTTGGCGCGATCCTGTCCGCCGCGCCGGGGAATAAATACACGTACCGGCAGCTCGATCAATATACCGACCTGCTGCAGCGCACGCTGGCAGGCGCGCAGGAAGTCTCGCGCGTCGATCGCTCCGGAGTGCTATCGGAACAAATTTATCTGGACTACTCGCAGGAGCGTCTGGCGTCCTACGGGCTGCAGCCTTCCAACCTGAAAAGCATCCTGAACGCGCGGAACATCACCCTGCCCGGCGGCGCGCTGGAAGCCGGATCCAAAAATATTCTGATTGATCCTTCCGGTGAGTTCGAGACTCCGGCGGACATCGGCAACGTGATCGTCGGCACTTCGAGTTTCGGCGCGCGATCTACTTGCGGGATTTGGTGGATATTCGCAGCGGGTATCAAAGCCCCGCACGGTACTTGAATTATTACGTCTGGCGCGACGCGCAGGGGAAATGGCAACGCACGCGGGCGGTGACCGTGTCGGTGCAGATGCGCCAGGGCGATCAAATCGCGAATTTCGCCGAGCATGTCGAAGCGAAACTGGACCAAACCAAGGCCCTACTGCCGCCCGACCTGATTATCGCGAAGACTTCCGACCAGCCCAGACAGGTGAAAGAAAATGTGGACCTGTTCATGGATGCGCTGTACGAAGCGATCGCGCTGGTGGTGATCGTTTCGCTGATTGGATTCTGGGAATGGCGCTCCGCGGTGTTGATGGCGATTTCGATTCCGATCACGCTGGCCATGACGTTTGCCTTCGCGCATCTGCTGGGCATCGATATTCAGCAGGTTTCGGTGGCCACGCTGATCATCGCGCTGGGGTTGCTGGTCGACGATCCGGTGGTGGCCGGCGATTCGATCAAGCGCTCGCTGGCCGAGAATCATCCTCCGGTAATCGCAGCGTGGCTGGGACCCACCAAGCTGGCGCACGCGATTCTGTTTGCGACGATCACCAATATCGTGGCGTATATCGCGTTTCTGATGCTCACCGGAACCACCGGTGAATTTCTGTACAGCCTGCCGATCGTGATGACTTGCGCGCTGGTGGCGTCGCGGCTGGTCTCGATGACATTTATTCCGTTGCTGGGCTACTACCTGCTGCGGCCGACGAAAAAGAAGGAAGCGTCGATGGAAGAACGGCGGTCGCGCGGCTTTAGTGGTTTCTACTATCGGGTGGGGAACTTTTGTGATCGATCATCGCTGGAAATCGTTTGCGGTGTCGCTGTTGTTTCTGGCTTTGGGATTGTTTTTTGGCCGCCAGTTGAAGACGCAATTTTTTCCCGACGACGTGCAATATCTGTCATTTCTGGATGTGTGGCTGCCTAATGATGCTCCACTATTCGTGACCAACGAAACGGTCACCCAGGTGGAAGACGCGGTGCGGGCTACGGCGGAAAAATACGGGAAGGAGCATCCGGACAAAGATGGGAAGCCGCGGCCGATGCTGAAATCGCTGACGACCTTTGAGGGCGGAGGCGGGCCGCGTTTCTGGTTTTCGGTCACGCCGCAACTGCAACAGCTGAATTACGCGCAGGTAATCATCGAACTGTACGACAAAGAAGACACGCCGAAACTGATCGGACCGTTTCAGGCCGCAATTTCGCAGAGCGTGGCGGGCGCGCGCGTCGATGTGCGCCAATTGCAAACCAATCCCGTCGATTATCCCGTTGAATTGCGGGTGGCGGGGTTGGCCGACATCAATTCGCTGGACGAAGCAAAGGATATTCGCACGCTGCGGTCGATTGCCGGAAAAGTCGCGGCCATCCTGAACTCGGTCCCGGGAGCGGCGCGAGTGCGCGACGACTGGGGTCCGGATGGATTTCAGGTGGCGCTGACGGTGGACCCGGATCGCGCCAACATGGCGGGCGTCTCGAACCAGGATGTAGCCAATTCTTCCAGCACGGCGCTGAGCGGCGCGAGTGTGACGACCTTGCGGCGCGGCGACCAGCAAATACCCGTCGTTTCGCGGCTGCGGATGGAAGAGCGCGCCACGCTATCCGACATTCAGAATTTGTATGTTTATTCTTCGTCATCGCAGAACAAGGTGCCGCTGATTTCGGTCTCGAAGATCGAAAATACGCTGCAGACGCTGCGCATCCGGCACCTGGAACATTTCCGGACTATCTCGGTGCAGAGTTTCACGACCCCGGGGGTGCTGCCTTCGGAAGTATTTTCGCCCGCGGCGTCGCGGCTGGCGGACCTGCAAAAGACTTTGCCGCCGGGTTACAACATCGTGATCAGCGGCGAGCAGTCCAAGCAGGTGCAGGGGTTCAAAAACCTGAGCGTAGTAATGGGGATTTCGATCGCACTGATTTTTCTGGCGCTGGCGTTTCAGTTCCGCCATTCGATCAAGCCTTTGCTGGTGCTGGCCACGCGCTCCTTACGGCGTGGCCGGAGCGCTGATCGCGCTGTACCTGATGGGCTCGGCGTTCGGGTTCATGGCGTTTTTGGGGATCGCCAGTTTAATTGGGGTGATCGTCAGCCACGTGATTGTGCTGTTCGATTTCATCGAGGAGATGCACGAAAAAGGCGAGCCGCTGGAGCAGGCGCTGCTCGATGCGGGGATCGTGCGGTTGCGGCCGGTGCTGATCACCGTAGGCGCGACGATTCTGGCGTTGATCCCGCTGGCGCTGCACGGCGGGCCACTATGGCAGCCTCTGTGCTACGCGCAGATCGGCGGGCTGGGAATCGCGACGTTCATTACGCTCTTGCTGGTGCCGGTGCTGTACTCGATTTTCGTGATCGACTTGAAAATTGTGACCTGGGGCGCGGTGGAAAAACACGGGCCGGTTACTTTGGCGCCGCAACCCAAAGGCGAAATATCGTGACCATCGATCGGTTGATGAAACGCTTTTCTTTTTCGCGAACTTGGGAAGCCACGGCCGCTTCCCTTTTAATATTTTGCGCGGTTCCGTCGGCGGCACAGGCCCAAGCCGCAGTGCCCGAAAAAAAGTCGGATGCCATACACGAGATGAGCGGCACTTTCGTGAATCTGGCGAAGCGCGTCTCACCGGCAATCGTCGAAGTGATGGTCACGGGATATGGCGCGCCCGATGAAGACGACAAAGATGCGAGTAGCGCGGTGGGACGCGAGCGCAGTCTGGGAGCGGGGATCATCGTCGAGGCCGACGGCTACATCATCACCAACTATCACGTGGTGAAAGGCTCGGATCGCGTGCGGGTGCGTTTGACTCCGCCGCCGACCGAAGATTCGCAGCCCTTTGCGCAATTGCGGGCGCACGGACGCATTCTGCCGGCAAAGGTAATCGGATTCAGCAAGCAGATCGACCTGGCGGTATTGAAAGTGGAAGCGAGCGGGCTGCCGACGATTCCCATCGGGCTTTACGCGCGGGTGCAAAAAGGCCAAATCGTTTTGGCGTTTGGAAGTCCGGAAGGGCTGGAGAATTCGGTTTCGTTTGGATTGATCAGTTCGGTGGCGCGGCAGCCCGATCCAGAAAATCCGATGGTTTATCTGCAGACCGATGCGGCGATCAATCCAGGCAACAGCGGCGGACCACTGATGGATCTGGATGGAAATATGGTGGGCATCAATACTTTTATTTACACCAAGTCGGGCGGAAATGAAGGGATCGGCTTCGCGATTCCCAGCGGCATCGTGCGTTACGCGTACGAGCGGATCCGCAAATTCGGGCGAGTGCCGCGGCGGACCATCGGCGCGGATTTGCAATCGATCACGCCGGACCTGGCCGAGGGATTGGGGCTGACGACCGACACGGGCGTTATCGTGTCCGATGTGTTTCCCGACAGCAGCGCCGAACATGCCGGTTTGAAGATCCGCGACGTGATTGTCAGTATTGATGGCTTGCCGGTGGACAACGTGCCACTTTTTGCGTTGAGTTTGTACATGCGAGACACGGCCGCATCGGTGAAACTGCAAATCCTGCGCGGCGACAAAAAAATAGAACTGAGTGTGCCGGTCTATGAACCTAAAGAAGCACCCGACCAGATTTCGGAGCTGGCCGATCCCTCGAAAGATCTGATCGCGCGGTTGGGCATTGTGGGTTTGACGGCTTCGGCGGACGTGCGCTCGCTGCTGGGGGATTTGCGGATTCCGTCTGGAGTGGTGGTGGCTTCGATCGTGAACGATCAGCTGGCGGTGGATTCGGGCCTGCAGGTGGGAGATGTGATCCATTCGCTGAAGAACACGGAGATCATGAACGTGGACGGGTTGCGGAAAGCGTTCAATAACCTGAAGCCGGGCGAAGCGGCGACCATGCAGGTGGAACGCAGCGGCAAACTGACCTACGTAACGTTTGAAATGGAATAGGCCGAGCCGTCGTGCTGTTTATTTCGGCGACGGCATCGCGCCGTACTGCTTCATCTGCGTGACCACTTGCGCGGAAATCTCGCCGGCAGTTTTCTTGACCATTTTTTCCGGGGCGTTCTTTTCCATCACGAATTTCGCGGCGGCGACGTAAGGATTCATGGTGATGACGGCGCCCATTTTGTCTTTGCTGGCGTCGGATTGCGATACGTCGTAAAGAGGTTTGTCGGGGTGCGCTAAATCCGTGAGCGTCACATACAAATTCATGGTGGCTTGTCCGGAACCGAATCCAATCATTGCGCGATGAATGCGGCTGCCTTCGTCCACTTCGGTGAAGACGCCGTGGACCCAGGCTCCGGAAGCGGGTTGCGCTTCCCCGGGGGCGAGGCGCTGGGCATGGTATCCGGCTTTTTGCAGATCGGAAACCAAGTTTTCGGTCATAGTTTTGACTAGTTTTTTGGCTTGGGCCGCGGGGTCCTGTTGTTCTCTCTTGCGCGGCCTTTCGATGAGGCCTGGGCGATTTTGTCCGACCACTCCGCCCTTGTCTACGGTCACGTCTTGGGCGTCGAGTTCAAAATCGCTGACGTAAATCGTCGTGTCTTTGGTGAAGGAATGCGTGACGGGCGCGGATTGGGCCGGCGCCGCCTGCGCGCAGGCTGGTTCCGCGACAAGCCACGCAGAAAACAAAACTGCGACGAGCGCGAGTAGACGGAAGCGGAGTTTCATTCTAGTTGACCTCGAATATCTACGGGATTTTTGCGGCGCCGGTGGCCGCAAAACCCAGTCGAGCGTTCGGCAGGGATAGTAATGGAGCCCGGATTCGCCGTAAAGGCAAAAACAGATTGCGCCGCGGCAGGCTTTGCGAAATCCGCATTTGTGCGCGAAAAACGAGTGAATCGAGGTAAGATGGCCGCCGTTCAGGCCTCTACCCCGACACGCGAATAAGGCGGACGTGATGAATAACTGGAAAGCGTTTCTGGCTTTGGCGGTGATGATGTGTTTGGTCGCCGGCGTGGTTCCTTTCGCGTCGATGCCAGCGGCAGCGGCGAGTCCGGTTCCAGCGTCCGCGCCAGTTCCGCCCTCGTGGCCCAAAGTTATCGATCGAGACGGCAATCACGTCATCGTGTACCAGCCCCAACTGAAGAGCTGGCAAAAATACCGCGAGCTGGTCGCGGACACCGCCATTTCGATCACGCCGCAGGGCGGCCAGCCGATTCTCGGCGTAATTTCCTGGAAGGCCGCCACGAATGCGAACGTGAGCCTGCGCACGGTCTACGTGCACGACATCGAAGTGCTCTCTTCGCGATTCCCGGGCCTGGAGCCCGCGCAAGACCAGGCCATGCAGCAGCGCATCCACCAGATTTATCCGACCATGACTTTCAACATCAGCCTGGACCGGATGATCGCGAGCCTGCAGAAAGCGAATGCGTCGATCGAATCGATTCCGGTGAGCCCGGACGTGCCGACAATTTTCGTGAGCACCGTGCCGGCGATTTCGTTGATGGTCAATGGCAAGCCGGTACTGGCCCCGATCGACGGCACGTCGATCCAGTATGTGGTCAATACGAATTGGGATCTTTTCTACGACGGCACAAATTATTTCTTGCTCGACGGTAAAACCTGGCTGAAATCGAAGGAGGTCGCGGGACCCTGGACGGTCACGACCAAGTTGCCGGCCGATATGGCCAAGCTGCCCAAGGGCCAGAATTGGGACGATGTTTTGAAGGCGATACCGCCGTCGGCGGGCGCGCAGGCTGCGCCGAAAGTTTTTGTTACGGAGAAACCGGCTGAAGTGATCGTGTTCCGAGGACAACCGGTGTACGCGCCGATTCCGGGAACGAATCTTTCCTACGCGACCAATACCCAGAGCACATTTTTCATCCACAAGCCGGACAATCAATTGTACGTTTTGATTTCGGGACGCTGGTTCCGCGCCGGCAGCCTGGAAGCGCCGTGGGTTTTTGCGGGCAACGATCTGCCGCCGGATTTCGCGAAAATCCCCGGCGGTAAGTCCTATTCCGTGGCGCTGGTGTCGGTGCCCGGAACGCAAGTCGCGGACGATGCGGTTCTGTTAGCGCAGGTGCCGACCACGGCGGTGGTGAATCGCGCGGCGGCGGAAGCTTCGGTGAAGGTGGTGTACGCGGGCGAACCACAATTTGTGGCGATCACCGGCACGACGATGTTTTATGCAACGAACACGGCGGACCGGGTGATCCGCGTCGGCGACGTTTATTACCTGTGCTTCCAGGGAATTTGGTTTGTGTCGCGCAGTTCGGTGGGTCCGTGGAAGACGGCGGATTCGGTGCCGGCGATCATTTATACGATTCCGCCGAGTTCGCCGGTGTACAACGTAACCTACGTGATTGTTTCGAATCCGACGCCGACGACGGTGCAAGTCAGCTACTCGAGCGGGTACCTGGGAGTTTTTGTGCTGGGCATGGCGATCGGCGCGACGGTGGTGTACGGGACTGGATATTATTATCCGCCGTACATTTATTACGGGCCGCGTTACCCGATTTACTATCCGTATCCTTATACGTATGGATGCGCGGCGGTTTATAACCCGTACACCGGTTTCTATGGCGTGGGTCACGCGGTGTATGGACCTTATGGTTCGGTGGGCACGGCCGCCTGGTATAACCCGACGACCGGCACGTACGGGCGCGCAGTCACCACCCAGAATGCGTACGGCGGCCACACCTACGCGCAGGCTTACAATCCCTACACCGGAACCTACGCCGCGACGTCGCAAGGCCACAACGCCTACAGCCAATGGGGCAATTCGGTGGTCACCAACGGCGACAACTGGGCAACCGCGCAGCATGTGACCAACGCGAACGGCACCGCGGGATCGTTTCAGACTTCGAAAGGCAGCGAAGGCGCGGGCGTGACCGGGAAGAACGGCAACAGCGCGTTCGTGGCGAAAGACGCCAACAATAACAATGTGTACGCGGGCGCCGACGGCAACGTTTACAAAAAAGATTCGAACGGCGACTGGAGTAAATACGAGAACGGCGGTTGGACGCCAGTAGATCCGTCGACTGGCGCAGCCCAGACCAAGAAAAATTCGCAGAATCAGAATCTCAGCGGCGCGACGCAGAAGAATCAATCGCAAACTCCCGGAACCGCGCCGTCGTCTTCGTCCGGCACGCAGGCCGGAAACGGGGCGCGCGCGAACGGCAAGGATTCGGGCCAAAACACTCAGCCTTCAGGTCAAAATTCCGGCCGAGCTGCGGGTCAAGCTTCTGGGCAGGCATCAGGTCAAGCGTCGGGTCAAACGTCTGGTCAAGCCTCTGGTCAGGCTTCCGGTCAGGCACGCCAGGCGCAGCCGACGCAGCCGGCTGCCGGCGCCGCTGGAAACTCGGCGGGGTCCGGCACCATGGGCCAACTGAACAATGACGCCGGCTCGCGGGCACGAGGCGATCAATTGGAGCAGCAGGGGCGCAGCGGCGGAACAAGTGGCAGCGGCCGGAGTTCGGGACGCGGTTCAAGTGGCGGTGGTGGTCGCTCGCCGCGCCGCTGAATCAATCGGGCTCACATCATTTACGATCGCCATCCCACTGGGATTCCAGCTTTGGCGGATGGATCAAAGTCTGCAAGACCACGCAATATTGTTCGGTCTTCTCGCGCAATTGCTGCAATTGTTCCGGCGTAGCTTTCGGGGCGGCAATGTCAAATCGCAGGCGCAAGCTCTCAAAGCCCACTGGAACGTCTTTCGAAATTCCCAACGTGCCACGCAGATCCAAATCGCCTTCGGCGGTGACTTCAATTCGTTCGACGGGAATGCCCATCGACGTGGCCACCATCTGGCAGGTGATTTGGGCGCAGGCCGACATCGCTCCCAGCAGCATATCGCCGGAGCAAGCGCCGGTGCCGGCGCCGCCGACTCCGGCGTGAGCCTGGGCGTTATAAATGGCACGGCCAATGGCGACGGAGCAGGCGATGGGCGTCTCGGTTTGGCCGCCGCGCGCCTTCAGGGTGATTTTCGACGCGGCCGGGTCGGCGCGGTATTGCTCTTTTAAGGGCTTTTGAACCGACTTCAAATCCATGATGACCTCCGAACGCGGCCCACAGGATCAGCTAAGGGAAAGCGTACCGAAGCGGCGACCACGCTTGTAGCGAATCCGTCCGCTTGCTAGCATGTTTCAAGTCGGAGGCTATCATATGCCGAAGTTTGTCATCGAGCGAGAAATCCCCGGACTGGGAAACATGTCGGACGCCGAAATTAAGGAAGCTTCCCGGCGGTCCATCGCCGCTCTACGGGAATTGGGTCCGGAGATCCAGTGGCTGCAGAGCTACGTTACCGGCGACAAGATGTACTGTGTGTACCTCGCTCCCGACGAAGGGGTGATCCGGGAACACGCCAAGAAAGGCGGATTCCCCGCAAATCGGATCTCCGCCGTCCGTCGCCTCATCGACCCCAGCACGGCGGAATAGCTCAGGGAAAGTTTGCGCTTCTAATTCGGGCACGGCTGGTGTGGCGCGCGGTTCGTCTTCGCGGGCGTCAATCCAGTCCCGAAGACGATTTTCTCAGGACATCCTCAATCGCTTTTTCCACCGGCGTAACCCAGCCTTCGAGCCACACCGTTCTGCCGACGGTGGTCGTCAATTCCTTTCGCGCCGGCTCCAGACTTCGCTCGTGTTTGGACTGTTCCGCCGGTGTCAGCGGAACCCCGATGCTTTGGCGGAGCGCCGCCGCAGCGCCGGCCAACCGCAAAGCGCGTTCCGACTTGGATTGCGCGGCGGCGGAGGAGGCGAAAAGTTCCAGCAGATGGGCGATTCCGCGCTTGTGTTCCAATTCCTGGAAAAGGCTCAGGCTTTCGCGATAGAAAACATCCGCGGAGCGGAAATCCCGCTGCTCCCGGGCCAGACTTCCCAAATCCGCCAGCGATCCGGCAATGCCCCAGCGATCGTTCAGTTCGCGAAACTCCGCCAGGCTCTGCTCGCACAGTGATTTCGCCGCGGCAGCATCGCCCTGTTCGTGTGCGGCGTCGCCCTGATGATTCAAGGCCCAAGCCGCGCCGGTACGGTCGCCCATCTGGCGAAAAATAGACAGGCATTCCTCGTAGAGCGCGCGCGAGTGCGCGTAGTCTTGCTGCGTTTTGGCCACGCCGGCGAGGTTGCTGAGTCCTCGGGCCACCGCCGGCATTTCGCCAAGTTCCCGCCACTGCACCAGACTCTCTTCAAACAGCGTACGGGCGGCGGCCAGGTCGCCGCGGTCGCGGGCCACGACGGCCATGGCGTTTAACGAGACGGCCACACTGCGCGCGTCCTGCAGGTGCCGAGCAATGTCCAAGCTTTCGTTAAACTGCGTTTCCGAGACCGGATAATCTCCTTGGGCGCAGGCCAGCACTCCGGCCGAAACCAAGGCCCGCAGCCGCGAAGCCGTGGGAGCAATCGCACCTTTCATTTTCAGAAGTTTTCCCAGCCAATCGCGGCCTTCGGACAGACGCTCGCGCATTTCCCAGAAACGAAAGAGAGCCACCCCTAATCGCAAGCCCCACTCCGCGTTGTCGGATTCGATCAGCCATTGCAGGGCGGCGCGAAAATTCTGGTATTCGGTGTCGAAGCGGTCGAGCCATCCGGTCTGATTTGCGCCGGCTTGTTCCGCGGCGCCCTCTTCGGCCAGCACCAGACAATAGGCCGCATGGGAACGCCTGGTCAGCGCTTGCTCGCCGCTGTCCGCCATTTTGCCCAAGCCGTACTCGCGAATCGTTCCGAGCATTACAAAACGCGATTCGCCGTCGGCTTGGTCGATTTGGCGTGCGAGGCTCTTGTCCACCATGGAAGTCATGCCGTCGAGAACATCCAGGCCCAGATCTTGTTTGGTGTCGCAAACGGACTCCACTGCTTCCAGGGTGCATCCGCCAACGAAAACGGACAGCCTCCGGAACAGTTTTTGCTCCGGCTCGGTCAGCAGGTCGTAGCTCCAATCAATGGCCTGGCGCAGGGTCTGCTGCCGTGCGGGCAAATCCCGGGCGCCACCGGTCAATAATTGCAGCCGGCTCTCCAGGCGCGCGCGCATGGCGGAGGGCGAAAGCAGTTTGATTCGGGCGGCAGCGAGCTCGATGGCCAGCGGCAATCCATCCAGGCGCGCGCAAATATCGGCGACGATCGGCGCATTTTCTTCAGTCAGCTCGAAATTCGGTTTAACCGCGGTGGCGCGTTGCACGAACAGCGATATCGCCGAATACTGCGCCAGCATCTCGCCCGGCGACAAGGATGGGTCATGGGGCAAACTCAACGGCGGCACGGGGAACTCGTGCTCGTCGTAAATACGCAATGCGGCGCGGCTGGTGACCAGCAATTTCAACTGGGGAGCGAGGGCCAACAACTCGGCCAGCATCGGCGCGGCACCCATCACGTGCTCGAAGTTGTCGATCAGCAGCAGCATCGGCGCGCTCAAGGAACTTTGCAGATATTCCCGCAAGGATTCGAGCGGAGGCTGATTGGCTTTTTCGCGAATCCCCAGGGTCTGGGCGATGGCGAAGGCAATTAGTCCCGGATCGTTCACTGCCGATAGCGGGACGAAATAAATGCCGGAAGGAAAAATTTCGCTTAGCTCGCGGGCCATCTCCAGCGCCAAACGTGACTTGCCGATACCTCCGGGTCCCGTCACGGTGACCAGGCGCACATCGTCGCGCAGTAACAGTTTTTTGGCAGCCGCCAATTCTTCGTCGCGTCCCACCAAGGCCGTTCCGGGTACCGGCAGGTTATTGGCGCGAACTTCGGGGCGCTTGAGCTGCAGATCCGACAGCCGGTCACGTATGGCCACCAGGTCGCGAGCCAGGTCCAGGGTCGAGAAGTAGCGTTTGTCCGGGTCCTTGGCCAGACAGCGCTCGACCACCCAGCAAAACGGCGGAGGGACTTCCGGGTTTAGCGCGCCAATCGGTTCGGCTTCTTCATGGATCGTCGCCGACACCGTATCCGCCGCCGTCGTCCGGCGAAATGGACGCTTACCGGTCACCATTTCGTACAGCACCAAGCCGAAAGAAAACTGGTCGGATCGGAAATCGAGCGGGCGACCGCTGGCTTGCTCGGGGGACATGTATCCGAAGGTGCCGGCAATTGGGACCGCTTGGGTTTGGTAGTCCCCTCCGGCGCTGGTCTCCAACGACTCGGCACTCTCCATCCCGAGTATGGCCAAACCGAAATCAAGAATCTTGACGCTCTCGGTGGAGACCATCAAATTTTCAGGTTTTAAATCGCGGTGCACGATGCCGAGTTCGTGGGCGCGGGCGAGCCCACTGGCCACCTGGACCGCGACCGGAATTACGCGGCGCATGGGAAGCGCGCCTGAATTCAGCAGTTGGCGAAGCGTCTGCCCCTCGACCAATTCAAGCACCAGAAAATCCCGGCCTTCATGGTGTCCGATATCGTGGAGCGTGCAGATATTGGGATGTGAAAGTTTGGAGATCGCGCGCGCTTCGTTCTCCAGGTGCTGGCGCTGCTCGGGCTTGTGGGAAAGCCGCTCCGGCAAAACCTTGATCGCCACGGTGCGTTCCAGGCGCGTATCCCAGGCGCGATACACCTCGCCCATGCCGCCAACTCCGAGCGGAGCGAGAATTTCAAAAGGGCCGAGTTTTTCACCCGAAGTGAGCGCCATCCGTGCCGTGGATTATAACCCTGGATGTGGATTGGCCGCCGAACGAGTGGCCTTACGGGGTTCTTTACCGCTTCGAGCTCGCTCGGATTGAAACCGAAGGCCTGGATGATCGTCGGCGCCACCACCTGCTGATTAAGCACTCGCGTCTTCAACTGGCTCGACGAACAAATCGTTACGGAAATGGCACCGGCACAACCTCCGATCAGGTGCGAACGTCAATCCGTCCGAAGTATGCTGAATCTTCCAAAGTGGCTTATGATTCGGGGCTATGAGGGTGCTGCTGGTCGAGGACGATGCGCGGATCGCGCGGTTTGTGGGCAAAGGGCTGCGCGAACAGTCTTATGCCGTCGACTTGGCCACCAACGGTCACGACGCTTTGTACCAGGCTGAAATTAACAGCTACGACCTATTTATTCTGGACGTGATGATTCCCGGCCCGGACGGATTTGCCGTTTGCCGCAAGCTTCGCGAAGCGGGCATTCGCGCTCCTATATTAATGTTGACCGCGCGCGATGCGGTCGACGATCGCATCACCGGCCTGGACCACGGTGCCGATGATTACTTGACCAAACCCTTCGAATTCGGCGAATTGTTGGCGCGGCTGCGCGCCTTGCTCCGGCGATCAAACGAAGTCCGGCTCCCGGAAATTACGATTCAAGATCTGGTGCTGGATACGCGCGGACAGCGCGTCTCGCGGGCCGGACGTTCGATCGCAGTCACCACCAAGGAATATGCCCTGCTCGAATTTCTGGCGCGCAATGCCGGCCGGGTCATCGGGCGCGCGGAGATCGCCGACCATGTGTGGGACGAGTCCTTCGACCCGTTTTCCAATTTGATCGAAGTCTACGTGAATCGCCTGCGGAAGAAGATCGATCTGCCAGGCAGCGAACCTCTACTGCACACGCGGCGCGGCGCCGGATATTTTCTGGGCCGTCGCGAGGGTGCGGCGCAGGGCCAAGAGCCCGATGCCGCCGGGAAACCCGGGCGCCCGAAATCGGCGATAAACGTGGCGCGGAAAACCCATGCGTAATTCGCTGCGATTCCGGCTGACCTTCTATTACACCGCGGCGTTCGCTATCGTCCTGCTGGTTTTGGCGCTCGCCATGTATGCAATTCTTCAACAGGAAAATGTGCAGCGAATCGACGCGGACATCTCGCAGCTCGCCGATTCTTTCCTCACCACCGTACAAGCCGAGCTGAAGGACCAGCCCGGGCCCGACCCGCTGAAACTCTCGATTGACGAGGCGATCACCGAACATTCCTTTCGCGACTATGTGTTCGCGGTTTTCGCTGCGGACGGAAAGCTCATCGACTCCTCGCCCGCCAATTTTCCAACGCACGGGAAGGCCGGCTTTTCCGCCCAAACCCTGTTTGGCTCGGAATCCTTTCAAGATTTACTGGCCCATTCCGGCGGCTCACCTGCGGATTTTGCGAATGTGCGGGGAAGCGGCGAACACTTTCGCGGATATGTAAGGAAGTTCACGACGCCGCAAGCCTCCTACACCCTCGTGGTTTTATTCTCGCTTCGCCAGCCCGAAGAATTTCTCGAATCCATTCGTCATGCTTTTGCCTTGATTATCCCCTTGGGAATTTTGCTGGCTGGCGCCGGAGGATATTTCCTGGCGCGCCGGGCGCTCGCGCCAGTGGCTTCGATGAGCCAGCAGGCTTCCGCGATGGACGCCACGAATTTGCATGACCGTTTGGCGGTGGCCAACGAACGCGACGAGCTCGGGGTGCTCGCGCAATCCTTCAACCGGTTGCTCGACCGTCTGGCGCGTTCCATCGACCAGCAACGCCGATTCATGGCCGATGCATCGCACGAACTTCGCACCCCGATTGCGATTCTGCGCGGAGAAGCCGACGTGGCTCTCGCTCAGCCGGAGCGCCCCACCAGCGAATACCGCGAATCCCTTCAAGTTTTGCGGGATGAAGCGCGGCGCCTGAGCCAAATCGTGGAAAATCTTTTCACCCTGGCGCGCGCCGACGCGGGCAACTACCCGCTGACCAGGACGCAATTCTACCTGGATGAACTCCTCGGAGAATGTGTGCGCGCCGCGCGGAGTTTGGCGGCCGCCAAAAATATTCGCCTCGAGCTGCAATCGGAAGAAGAGTTATTGATGGACGCAGACGAAGCTTTGATCCGGCGAATGGTGCTGAACCTGATCGATAACGCCATCAAGTTCTCGGCACCTGGCGGTCACGTTTCGGTGAAAGCCCGTCGCGCTGGATCGCGCTATGTGGTCGCGGTGGAAGATACCGGTGCCGGAATTCCTGCCGACCTGCAGCCCCGGGTTTTCGAACGATTTTTTCGCGCGGACAAAGCGCGCACCCACCAAAACGACGGCGGGACCGGCGCCGGCTTGGGGCTTGCTATATCGCGCTGGATCGCCGAAGCCCACCAGGGCGAATTGAAACTGGGCTCGTCGAACGAAAAAGGCAGTGTGTTCCTCGCCAGCCTGCGGGCTGCATCGCCGGAAGGTCCTGAGCCTGTTTCCTTAACCGCTGAGCCTCATTAATCCTGCGTTTAACTAGTGTTTCTTACTCTGATCACGGAGAAAATCGCCGTGAGATTCACTGGATTGAGCCATGCTCGTCGAATGTTTCCTGCGCTGCTCGCGACGCTCGCTTGCGGTGCTGCGCTCCACGCTCAGCAAGCCGCCGGAACCGGTGCAGCGCAAAATGCCGCGGCGGCCAGCGGCTGCCCGGTGACGCCTGCCGAAAACGCAAGCAGCGGCGCTGCGGCCGCCGCGCCAAACGCCGGCCCGCCGGTTCCCGCCGGAAAATCGGCGGCACCCGTTTGCTTGACGCTGCAAGACGCACTGGCTCGCGCGCGCAAATACAATCCGCAGTTTCAGAACATCGTCACCGATGCGGCCCTCGCCCACCAGGACACCCGGCAGTCGCTCGCCGGTCTGTTGCCTACCGTGACCTACAACAATCAGTTCATCTACACCCAACCCAACCAATTGAAACGGCGGCGTGCGCTTTATCGCTAACAATTCGGTCCACGAATACATCAGCCAGGGCAATTTCCACGAAGCGATCGGCGTGGCGGAGATCGCGGATTTTCGCCGGGTATCCGCGGCGGCCGCGGTGGCCAAGGCAAAATCGGACATCGCCGCGCGTGGCCTGGTGGTCACCGTCGTGCAGCTGTATTACTCGCTGGCGGCAGCCCAGGCCAAAGTTTTGGCCGCGCAGCAAAACGCCGATCAAGGCGAGCAGTTTCTGAAGTTAACCACCAACCTCGAGGCCGGCGGAGAAGTCGCGCACTCCGACACCATCAAAGCCGAGCTGCAAGCCGAGGATCGCCGCCGCCAACTCAAGGAAGCGCAACTGGCCCTGGTGAATGCCCGGTTGGATCTTGCGGTGATACTTTTTCCGAATTTTAATGCCAGTTTCGATCTCGCCGAAGATCTGCATGCTTCCGCGCCGCTGCCAAGCCTCGAGGAAGTCGAGCAACAGGCCGCGCGCGACAATCCGGACGTGCATGCGGCCCTGGAAGCCGTTCGGGAAGCGGGTTACGGCGTGACCGCTGCGCGCGCGGGATATTTGCCTTCCTTGGCTCTGGATTATTTCTACGGAATTGACGCGCCGAATTTTGCCACGCACAACCAGGGAATCAGCAACCTGGGATATTCGGCGGTCGCTACTCTCAACATCCCTATCTGGAATTGGGGCGCGACGCAAAGCCGCGTCAAGCAGGCGGAACTACGCCGCGAACAATCCAAGCGTGAGCTCTCCTACGCGCAAAGAAAACTGCTGGCCGAGATGCAATCGCTATACACCGAAGCGGAGACCGCCCAGAACGAACAGGCGGGATTGGAGCGCGCTTCGAAACTGGCGGCAGAGAGTTTGCGCCTGACCACTTTGCGTTATCAGAACGGCGAAGGAACGGTGCTGGAAGTGGTGGACGCGCAAACCACCTTCGCCACGGCCAGCGCGGCGTATCAAGATGGAGCCGTGCGCTATCACGTGGCGCTCGCGAGTCTTCAAACTCTAACAGGAGTAATGCCCACGCCATGATTCCCCGCCCTGCCCGCAGCGATTCGCGCCGAGTGAAGGCCGCCGCGCTCCTGATTTCCAGCGCTTGCCGTCGCGCTCGCACTGCCCGGTTGCGCCAAAAAAGAAGCCGAAGTGGAGCCGGTGGTTTCGGTGCAGGTGCAGCCGGCCAAACGCGCCGCAATTTCTGAAACTGTTTCCGCGGACGCCGTGGTCTACCCGGTCGAACAGGCCGTGATCACTCCCAAGATTACGTCGACGATCAAAACCTTTGAGGTGCAGCGCGGCAGCCGCGTGCACAAAGGCCAGTTGCTCGCCGTCCTTGAAAACGCCGATCTCAGCGGCCGCCGCCGATCAGAGCAAAGGAGAATTTCAGCAAGCCGAAGCCGGCTACGCCACCACCACCGGCGCGAGCCTCCCCCAGGAACTGCAAAAAGCCACGCTGGACGCGTCCGTGGCCAAATCCGCATTGGACGCGCAGCAAAAAGTCTACGACAGCCGGAAAACTCTTTTCGATCAGGGCGCTCTTCCCCGCCGCGATCTGGATACCGCGCAAGTGGCTCTCGCCCAAGCCCGCAATCAGTACGAAGTCGCGCAGCGGCAGCTCGACGACCTGAAACGGCTCGGCCAGGAGCAATCGTTAAAATCCGCCACCGGCCAATTGGGCGCGGCAAAGGAAAATATCTGGGCGCGCAGGCCCAGCTCAGCTACTCGGAAATCCGCAGCCCCATCGATGGGGTCGTCACCGACCGTCCGCTTATATCCCGGCGAGCTTGCGACCGCGAATCTGCCGCTGCTTACGGTGATGAATAATTCGAAGCTGATCGCCAAGGCTCATTTGTCTCAGCAGGAAGCCGCAGCGCTCTTCGAAGTCGGCGACGACGCGGAAATCGCCGTTCCGGGCGTCAGGACGAACCGGTGAAATCATCGCGTCGTCTGATCAGTCCCGCCGCTCGATGCGGGCAGCACCACCATCGAAGTCTGGTTCGAAGTGGCGAAACCAAATCCGGCGCTTCGCCCCGGCATGACCGTTGCGGTCACCGCAACCGCCAAGACCAGCCAAGACGCGCTGGTGGTTCCATCCAGCGCCGTTTTCAAAAACGCCGACGGCGACCGAATACGTTCTGCTCGCCGGCAGTGACGACCATGCACATCAACAAATCGTCAAGACTGGCATTCGCAGTGCCGAGTCGTGCGATCGAGGTATCGGGATCAAAGAAGGCGATTCGGTGATCGTCTCGGGCGGCTACGGAGTTCCTGACAAAACCGAAATAAAGTCGAAACCTCCGGCGAAGCGAGCCTGCAATGCCGGCAGGTGCCGACGACAAATCGGAGCCAAGGATTAGCGACGTGCCCACCGCCAACAATTCCCCACTTGAAGATAAGCGGGCTCGCGTCCGACGCACCCTGGTTTCAACGACTGTCGCGCCCCATGCTGTTTCTCACCGCGACGTCTGGCAATTGTCGGCGCCTATCTCGCGTTTTCCATTCCTGTCGCAGTTTTTCCCGAACACCGATTTTCCCCGCGTCGTGATCGGCGTGGACAACGGCGTAACGCCCATCGATCAGATGCTGGTAACGATCACTCGCCCGCTCGAAGAAGCCGTCAATTCCGTGCCCGGCCTGCAAAAAGTGTATTCCACCACCAGCCGCGGCTCCGCCGAAGTGAATCTGTTTTTCGATTGGAATGTGGACATGTTCCAGACTCTGCAGCGTGTGGATTCGGTTGTCGCGCGCGTGCAAAGTGAATTGCCGCCCACGGCAAAAATTGAAACTCATCGGCTGACCTTCGCCACTTTTCCGATTCTGGGTTACAGCCTCACCTCCGATTCCGTGTCCCAGGATAAATTCTGGGAAATCGCCACCTACGATCTGAAGCCGCGGCTGAATCGGCTGGATGGCGTGGCTTCCATTTTGATGCAGGGCGGCCGCGTTCCCGAATTCCACGTCATCCCCGATCCCGCGAAGCTGCTTGTCAGCCGGCATCACCGTCACGGACATTCTCGAGGCGATTCGCCGCACCAACTTGATCGATTCTCCGGGGCTTGTTCGAAAGCAATCATCAGTTGGTTCTCGGACTGGTCAGCGGCCAGGTTCACACCCCGGCAGAAATTTCCGGCATCGTGGTAAAGAGCACCGCCGCGGGCATGCCCGTTCGCATCGGCGATATCGCCTCGGTGGTCAACGCTTCCGAGCCGGTCTACTACGATTGTTACCGCCAACGGAAAATCCGCGGTGTTGCTCAGCGTCATGCGCCAACCGCAGAGCAACACCATCGCGGTGGCCGACTGAAGTCCACGCGCAAATTGCCGAACTTCGCTCCTCCCTGCCTCCCGGCGTTCATCTCGAAACCTTCTACGATCAGTCCACCATCGTGCACGAATCCATCGCCAGCGTCCGTGATGCCGTGCTGCTCGGGTTGCTTCTGTCGTCGGTTGTTTTGGTTTTGTTTTTGCGCGACTGGGGCACTTCGCTCGTCGCCGGGCTCGTGATTCCCGTGACCCTGTCGATCACCTTGATCGTGCTGAAAATCACCGGGCAGAGTTTCAACCTGATGACCCTGGGCGGACTCGCCGCCGCGGTGGGCTTGGTCATCGACGATGCTATCGTGGTCCTCGAAAATATCGTCTTGCATCGTGACGCCGGGGAAGGCCGCGTGCAGGCGATCCAAAGCGCCCTCCGTGAAATGACTGTGCCGCTGATCGGCTCGACCATCACGCCGATCGTCGTGTTTCTTCCTTTAATTGCCATCACCGGCGTGACCGGAAGTTTTTTCCGCGCCCTCGCCATCACCATGACCGTTTCGCTCTTCAGTTCCCTGCTTCTGGCGCTCAGTTTTACTCCGACGCTCAGTTTGTACTTCGTGCGCAGGAAAAGCGCGGACGCGGTGGCCGCGCCCGCGGGACCATCGAAGGGCGGCCGACATTCTGGCCTTGGAAGACGCTCACGCTGCGGGTGTCTTTAGCCGCATCGTGAATTTTTACGAACGTATCATGCGTGCGGTCTTGCGCCGCCGTTGGGCGGTGGCCGCCGGCTCGCTGGTTATTGTCATTTTGAGCCTGGTTTGCTACAACTTTCTCGGAACCGACCTGCTGCCGGAAATGGATGAGGGCGGATTCATTCTGGATTACTACACGCCTCCGGGCAGTTCGCTCGCGGAATCCGACAAAATCCTGCAGAACATCGAAAAAATCCTGCATTCGGTTCCAGAAGTCGAAAATACCTCGCGCCGCACCGGCTTGCAGTTGGGCCTCATCGCGGTCACCGAAGCGAATCGCGGAGACTTCACCGTTCAGTCTCAAGCAGAATCGCAGCCGCAACATCGAAGAAATCATGAACGACGTACGCCAGCAGGTCGAAAAAAGCCGAGCCCGGCACCCAGGTGGAATTCGTGCAGGTCCTGCAGGACATGATCGGCGACCTGACCAGCGCTCCGGAACCGATCGTCATCAAACTGTTTTCGCAGGACCCTCGCTGCTCGAATGCTTCCGCACCGCGGGTCGCCGACGCCATTCAAAAAGTTCCCGGCGTCGTTGACGTTCTGGACGGAATTCAAAACAATATCAGCGGCCCGGCCATTACCTTCAAAGTCGATCCCGTAACCGCGGCGCGCTCCGGCTTCACCCCGGAAGAAGTTTCCACCGACGCCTCGGCCATCCTCGAAGGCGCCGAAGCCGCAGCTCCGGTAATCCTCAACGATCGCGCTTATCCGATTCGCGTGCGCTTGCCGGAACAGGATCGAGCCTCGCTCGATCGCATGCAAAACACCCTGCTGACCAGCGCCACCGGCCGCACCGCGACACTCGGAACCCTCTCGACCATCACCACCGATCCCGGCCAAACCGAAATACGCCGGGAAAACTTGCAGCGCCTGATCGAAGTTACCGGCCGCCTGGAAGGCGTCGATCTGGGCCGCGGGATCACCGCCGTGAAAAAAGCCGTCGCCGACTTAAAACTCCCCGCTTCGATCCGTATTGAATACGGCGGCACCTACGCGGAACAACAGAAAGTCCTTTGCCGACCTGCTGAGTGTTCTGATTCTGGCGTTGGTATTACTCTTCGTGGTGCTGATGTTCGAGTTTCGAAACTTCTCGGCGCCTCTCGCCATTCTCGCCTCAGCGCTGTTGTCGACGTTCGGCGCGTTCGTCGCGCTGCTCATCACCCGCACCTCCTTCAACGTCGCCTCCTTCATGGGCATGATCATGGTCATCGGCATCGTGGCGAAAAATGGAATTCTGCTGCTCGACGCGGAACAAAAATATCGTACTCGGGGATTTTCACCCGAAGATTCCATGATCCAGGCCGGACGCCGCCGGTTGCGCCCCATCGCCATGACCGCGCTCGCCGCCATTGCCGGCATGCTGCCTCTGGCTTTTGCCATCGGCGCCGGTTCGCAGATGCTGCAGCCGCTGGCGATTGTGGTGGTCGGAGGCTTGATCAGTTCCATGGTTTTGTCCCTCATCGTCACCCCGGCGGTAAATTTCTATTTGCAGCAACCGGCCAGAACCACCAGCGGGCCAGGAACCGGCTCGCAAATTCTCGGAGGATACAAATGATGAATACAATATTTCGATCGCCAGTATGTTTTGGAGTTCTGTTGCTTGGATTATTGCTGCCGGCTCATTCCCTTTCGGCCCAGCAGGCCGGAGCTTCCGGATATAAGCTGGATAAGAAAGTGAAGCTGGGCGGCAGCGGAGGTTGGGACTATCTCGAAGTGGACCCGGCGACCCACCGGCTTTTCATCTCGCGCGCCACGCACGTCATCGTCGTCGATCCCGAACAGGGCAAAATCCTCGGCGACATCCCCAATACCCAGGGCGTTCACGGCATCGCCCTCGCCGATGAATTCAACAAAGGCTTCACCACCAACGGCAAGACCGCTGACTCCACCGCTTTCGATCTCACCTCGCTATCGGTTATCGGCAACATCAAGACCGACCAGGATTCCGACGCGGTCATCTACGATCCGTTTTCGAAGCGGGTCTTCACCTTCAACGGAGATGCTAACACCTCCACTGCCATCGACGTCGCGTCAGCCAAAGCGGTTGGAACAATTCCGCTCGGTGGCGGGCCGGAGTTCGGAGCGTCCGACAACCGCGGGAATATTTTTGTCAATCTCGAGGACAAGAGCGCGCTGGTCAAATTCGACGCCAAGACTCTGAAGATCGAAAACACCTGGCCGCTTGCGCCTTGCGAATCACCATCCGGGCTCGCCATCGATGCCGCGCACGAGATACTGATCGTCGGCTGCCACAACAAACTCATGGCCTTCGTCGACGGCAATTCCGGCAAAGTGCTGGGCACGGTGCCCATCGGCCAGGGCGTGGACGCCAACCGCTTCGACCCGGTCACCGGCTACGCCTTCGCCTCCTGCGGCGACGGCACCCTGACCATCGCCCACGAAGATTCGCCGACGAAATTTTCGCCGGTGGAAACCATCCAGACGCAGCGCGGTGCCCGCACCATGGCCATCGACTACAGCACCCACACCGTCTACCTCGTCACCGCGGATCTGGGCCCCGCCCCGGCAGCCACCAAAGACAACCCGCGTCCGCGCCCGGCGATTCTTCCGGATACATTCACGCTGCTGATTTACAAAAAATGATCCTGAACCGGAGAGGTTCATTGAGTCTTTGAGCCGGCAAAAGGAGTTTCGGTGGTAGCGAGCGAAATCTTCGCGACGCTAAATTTGCGATTCCCGCCAGAAAACGTCGCAGATCTTAGAGCCGACAGATCAGCAGTTCGCGCTCGTAGATCAATTCCGAGGGCAGATGGCTGTGCAGGTCGATGAACAATTCTTCGTGATCGATGACTTCACGCCGCCAGGCTTGGCGGATCAAACGCCTGCAGCTCGTCAAACTTCGTCCTTCGGGAAAGTCGAGGCCATTCCACTCCATGTCCTCGTAGCGCGGCATCCAGCCGATCGGCGTTTCATGGCTCAAGGCCCGGCCATGGGCTCGATCCACGATCCATTTGAGCACGCGCATGTTTTCGCGGAAGCCCGGCCAGATGAAATTCCCTTCCGCATCCTTCCGGAACCAGTTCACGTGGAAAATGTCGCGGCGTAATTTTCAGGGACCGCTGCATCTTGATCCAGTGACGGAAATAATCGCCCATGTTGTAACCACAGAAGGGCAGCATCGCCATCGGATCGCGCCGTACTTTGCCGATGGTCCCAGCCGCGGCTGCCGTCATTTCTGAACCCATGGTCGCGCCCGCGTAAACGCCCGCGCTCCAGTTGAACGCCTGATAGACCAAGGGAATGGTCGAGGCGCGCCGTCCGCCAAAAATAATCGCGCTCAGCGGAACTCCTTGCGGATCTTCCCAGGCCGGATCGATCGTCGGGCACTGCGAAGCCGGTGCCGTGAATCGGGCGTTGGGATGCGCGGCCTTGGCGCCGGTGTCTTTGCCGATCTGCGGAGTCCACGGTCGCCCCTGCCAGTCCGTGGCACTGCGCCGGCGGCGTGTCCGTCATGCCTTCCCACCACACCCCGCCTTCGGGCGTAAGCGCGACGTTGGTGAAAATCGTATTCCGCGCGAGGGTGGCCATCGCGTTCGGATTGGTCTTAACCGACGTGCCCGGCGCGACGCCAAAAAATCCCGCTTCCGGATTGATCGCGCGAAGCTGCCCCCGGTCATCCGGGCGGATCCAGGCGATATCGTCGCCCACGGTCCAGACTTTCCATCCTTCAAAGCCCGCCGGGGGCACGAGCATCGCAAAATTGGTTTTGCCGCAAGCGCTCGGGAAAGCCGCGGCGACGTAGGTTTTCTCCCCCTTCGGATTTTCCACGCCGATAATCAGCATGTGCTCGGCCATCCAACCTTCATCGCGCGCAATATTCGAAGCGATCCGCAGCGCAAAGCATTTCTTGCCGAGCAGTGCATTGCCGCCGTAGCCCGAGCCATACGACCAGATCTCGCGCGTTTCCGGAAAGTGCACGATGTATTTTTCTTTGTTGCATGGCCAGGGAACATCCTTTTGTCCCGCTTCGAGCGGCGCACCCACCGAATGCACGCACGGAACCACGCGCACGTCCGGCCCCTTGTCGATTTCCTGGAAAACGGGCAGACCAATGCGCGCCATGATCCGCATGTTAACCACGACATAGGGCGAATCGGTCAGCTGCACGCCCACGCGCGAGAGCGGGCCGCCCACCGGGCCCATGCTGAACGGCAGCACGTACATGGTCCGTCCGCGCATCGAACCTTTGAACAGTGAGCGGAGTTTTCGCCGCATCTCGAGCGGATTCATCCAGTTGTTGGTAGGACCGGCAGTGTCTTTCGAAAGCGAACAGATGAACGTCCGGTCTTCCACCCGTGCAACGTCCGACGCATCAGAGCGCGCGTAGAAACATCCGGGCCAGAGTTGTTGGTTTAATTTGATGAAGGTCCCGGACCGGACCATCTCGGCACAGAGCCCGTCGTACTCTTCCTGCGAGCCGTCGACCCAGTGGATGGCATCCGGCCCGGTAAGTTCTGCGATTTTTTCCACCCAACGCAGCAAGTGTTCGTTGTTGCTCAGTGGTTGTGAGGTGTTACGTTGATTCTTCGTCATGTGGTCAGTGGTTTCTTCCGTTTGGTGCGGCGTCATGGCGGTGGGATTCTATTTCAGTTCCAGCACGATTGCGGTTTCTTTTCGCTCGACAGGTTCCTCGGAATTCAACCGCCGGCATGGCGACAACGTGTCGCCACGAAACGATCATCGGTCATCGCCGTTTTCTCGACTGCCGCGGTGGATTCTAAGGTACCGGCATCCCCGAAACCGCGCCGCCTCTTTACCAAGGTAGCGCATAGCCATCGGAATACCGAACCGCCAACCGTAGTTCCATATTACAACTCGGTCGTTGTCGAGTCACTTTTTTGGAAGAGTGCTTTCCAGAGTTTATTTGGATTGCAGTTCGGCGGCCAAGGCGTGAGTTCCCTCAAAATGAGGACGTGGGAAGAAGCCTGTGAATTGCAGCCGAAGCTGCGCGCGAAGCAGAAAACCGACCGTCCGTTTGCGGTTGCTCAAAACCCCGCGAAGTCCTAGTCGATCGAGAACCCAGTCGCCCTGGACTCCGATCTCCACCGCCCAAGTGAAAACTAGTGCTGGCTGAAAATCCGGCAGAGTTGCGCCACCGCGACGAGAATGAATAAGATTGGCCGAGGACGCAGTCACCTGCGAACCATGCTCCACCCAATTCCCTGCTAACAGGGATTAATACAGGGAATTTTCGGACTAATCACGGAGGATCCGCGCGTAAGTCGGGAATCAACAACGCTTTAGAACCTAAAGTTGTGTTTATAGGTCAAAACCGAACAGGGAAAATCTGCGGGATATCAGGGAATAGAAATCCCTGCTGCCCTTCGTGTTTCGCTGATTTCTAATTACTTGTCTGGTCAGAGCTGCCGACTCAGGTGGATTCGTCGAATTTCACTTCTCCGGTAACGGCGGTGGTCTCAATGGGTCGACGCAACACTTATCTAGAGCTCATACCGCATTGAAAACAAAAGCTAAAAACGCTGGTTAGGGTTAAGCATCTGGAACGTTGCCCTGGTTAGGTTTCGTCCGCATCGGCCAAAGAGATCGATTCTTCAAGGGAAGCATTGGCGGATCAACCGATTAGATGGTGTTGCATCGACCGGTTGAGCTGGCAGCGTTTATCAGGCAGTGTGAATTGGCAAGCTTGTATTCGAGTTCCCCGACCAGCCTGTTTCGCACGCATTTGCTGATTGTTCCCGAGAGAATTCCCGTGTCATGCGTGCTACGACACTGCCCGAATGATTAGGTTAGCTGCGGACAAGGTCGGGGCTGTTCAATTCTCATTGACATCGAAACTCCGAATGGTGGATATTGCAGTTCACCCAGCCAGTTCGCTTCAATCTTCACGGATGGCACCCAATGAATTTCGTCGAACAGATTTTTGGTATCAGTCCCGATGGCGGAAACGGTCTGCTTGAGTTCCTTGTGCTGCTCGTACTCTTTGTGGCCGCGGCTGTGCCCGTACTCCGCCGCATCAAACGGCTGGTTAGCGCGCCCATCGGAACCTGAGCCCTCCACACTCCGTCGCGAAACTATTCAAGATTTCCTGAGGTTGCGTGGGCCCTCTCAAAATCATTTTCGGCTTCTTGTGGCTGATCCTGCGAGCCCTGTTGTACGGCTGGATTGTGGGCCTTTGGCGCTTGCTTCGCGCACTCTGGGAACGCTGTCTTCGCGCTCGAGCCAAGGAAAGCCTGCCAGGGCGGCAAGGCAAAGCTTCGCCCGAGCAGTGCGTAACGATCAGCGATCCCGCGATGAAGCGTCCCGACCCGCTGATCTACGACCAGTACTACCTGATGTCTCTCGGTTTTGCCGTAACATGGGACAATCCCGATATCTGGCTAGAACAAGGCGGCGTCATCGTTCCTTCGGATAATCTCCTGCCGAACACCACTTACGAGGTAGTCGCCCGTATCTGGAACAGTTCCACTGAGGGTGTATGCATGGGACTGCCCGTAAGTTTCTCGTATCTGAGTTTCGGGGCCGGCGTACGCAGTAACCCGGTGCTCCCTGGTCCCCAAACGGTTCACGTGAACTTGGGCGTGAAAGGTGGGCCGAGTTGTCCGGCTCTGGCCACAACAAAATGGACTACTCCACCAGTGGCTGGCCACTATTGTTTGCAGGTCGCATTTGCTTGGGTCGACGACTCCAACCCTAACAACAATTTAGGACAAGAGAATACTCAAGTGGGCGTTTCGCATTCTCCGGTTGCTTTTCCCTTCCAGCTTCGCAATGAGAAAAGATTTCAGCAGCAATTTCGTTTCGAGGCGGACTCCTATACGATCCCCCCGTTGTTGCCATGCGGAATTGATCGCAACAAACTTCGCACGGGCCGCGCCGCCATCACCCAGCGTCCCTACGATCCGGTGCAGGTGCCGCCGCAACACCAGCGCGCTAACTACCCCATCCCTTCGGGCTGGACGGTCTCCTTTGTCCCACCTAACCCGCTACTCAACCCCGGGCAAGAGATCACCGTCGTGGCCACAGTCAATCCGCCTGCGGGTTTCATTGGACGCCAGCCGATTAACGTTCACGCCTTTTCGGGATCGAGTCTCGCAGGTGGCATGACGTTCTATGTGGAAGGCAGTTAGGAGAATCTATGGGCTACCGCCAATACACGAAATGCGCGAGCATATCGGCTTTCGTCGGATTCACCTGGGTGCAGTATGTTATGGCTGGCGGCGCTGCGGCTGCGGCGGGCGCGCTGGCCGTGCTATTGGGCGGCGTGTTTGTTCCGTTTTTGATGATCAGCGCGCTCTCTGCGGTCATCGCCTACTGTCTGTGGTGGCTTTATGATCGGCTGATCTGCCTGGGTGGGGAGGTGTGCGCAGTCGGCTTCGTTCTTACTGTTGAACCCCCATCCGCAAAAACCGGCCTCGATAGTTTTGACACCGACTACAGTATCAATTTAGTGCTGGCGCCTAGTCTCGTCGGAGCAACTCAGTCCCAGGTCGAAGGTTCCGCCCCGCAGGGCAATCTCGTTAGAGAAACAGCGGACGTCTCGGGTTATTCTTTCGCTGGTTACCACCTTCCGTTCGCGGGGAATCTCATTACCGCTATCGCCGGCGAAAACCCTGGCGATGGACAGTTTGTTACCTCGTGCCTCCATGCCGAGTTTGAAGGCGGAGGCGTTTACGACCTGCTACAGGCTTGCTATGCGGCTCTCGCGCTGGCCACCGCCGCTGCGGTAGTTTGTAGCATTCCCGTATTTGGTTGGCTCGCCTGCGTTATTCTCAGCGCCGCTGCGGCAGTGGTGACATTGGTCGGCGCGGCAAATGCGTTGAATGACACGGGAAATCCGCAAGATGTGAACTGCAAAATTACTTCATTTCATCCGGCCCAAACTCCCGACGGGGATGGTGCCGACATCGTGTTTGTGAAGGGAACGTGGGTCTACGATTCCGCGCACGAAGGCTGGAATGAAGTGCACCCCATCAAGCAATGCCAGAAGGTTGGGATCATGATGGATCAGCAATGGCACACCATTAATGTTGGCACTGCCAGTTCCCCGATCCCCTACTTCATTTCGGACATCAAGGCTTATGTGGCCTCTTGGTGCGATCTCATGGCTACCGCCACACTGACTGGAACAGTTAGCGCCCAACAGCTTCCTCAGAATCAATGGACCTTCCATCCGCTTGTCGACGGGTGCCAACCCTCCGCTCCGCCTCCAAGATAATTCGCGGAGAGTGTTGCGAAGGATGGGAAATCCTGGGTGTAATCGCCGAGGTCGCTTGCCCTCAACACGCTCCTGCCTTTCATCGTCGCGCAATATCACCGGAGCAATCGCGGCCACGTTCCTTTTCCTCTGGCCCGGGACGTGCTAGCAGTCCCTAAATCCTGATAAGTCGCGTTACCGGACACCTGGATCAGGTTTCCGATTAGGATGTTAATCGGGGGCACGTTCTAGTTCGCAAGCTTATGCGGGAAAATACGCGGGATATGTAACGGACGGCAAGTAGCGTTTTACGGCGGACCAGTTTGATCACGGAACGAGGTCTAGCTCAGCGGCCACCAAATAGCTGTCTGGCCTTTTTTTATTTCACCTGAATGGTGATTTGCCCCACGGTTATTTGAAGCGAGGGTGAGACTGCTTGTACGCTAAAAGTGACCGACACCGGTGGCGGGGGCGGAGGAGGAGGTGGTGAGCCACCAGTCGACGAACCACCGCCGCCGCATGAAGAAACGGCGAGGACCAGAAGCATAGCGGCGATTGGGACCAAAGCGGCCGATGCCAGGTTCCACGTGCGCTTCCGGCAGCGTGCTGAAAGTCCGAAGATTCCCATCATCGCGCCCACGGGCAGCACGAGAGCGATCAACGGCCACGGCAAATTTCGACGAGACGAATCGGCTATGACCACTGCGGAAGGCCGCGAAGTTACTGTGACGGTGAGCGTGCTCGCCAGAATGCCATTGCTCGGCAGGGTGCCGGAATTCGGGCTGAAGCCGCACGTCACACCCGCCGGGAGGCCCGAGCAACTCAACGAAAATTGGTCCGAATAACCATCTTCGGAATTCAGCGCGACGTTAAAAGTCGAGGACCCTCCCACAGACACCGTTGCCAAACCGGGTGTAACGGCGCCAATCACACCTTGCACGTGTAGAAGTACCGGCGCCGACGAATGCGTAACCCCGTCAGCAGATCCGGAGATCTTAATGGTGTAGTCCCCGGCCGCCAGGCCGCTGGTCGGCAGGGTGAAAGGAAAGCTGCCAGGAAGGTAAGTACCGACAGCCGGGCATTCGACTGCCTCTGGACCTGAAATGCTGCAGGCCACATCGATCAAATCGCTCCAAGAACCGATTGCTCCGAGTTGCAAAGTAAAAGTCGCGGCGGTGGGGGGCAAGGCAGTTACAGCGGCCGGCGTGACGGCTACGCTAAAATCAGCGACGTTGAGTCCAAGCTTTAGTTGGCTGGAAACGGCCCCGTCGCTCGCGATAACCGAGATCGTATACGACCCAGTTGGCGTTGAAGCGCCGGTCTGAATGTTGAGACTGCTTCCGCTCGATTGTCCCGCCAAAACTGGCAATGGATTGGTTCCGAACGAGCAGACGGCTCCGGCAGGCAAACCATTGCAGGAAAGCTGGAGCGTCGTCGAATAGCCGCCAATGGAGACCACTCCGATCGCATAGTCCTGAGTCGTTCCGCCTGGGGGCGTGCTCTCTTTCGTGGCGTTCGCAAACATTTGAACTCCAGCGAGCGTTTGCGGACTCTGATAAGAGTAGGCCGTGGATGTTTCTCCACTGACTTGTGCGCTGATCGCAAATACCTTGGAGGAATCAAACGCGGGTCCGATCGTAAAAGGTACCGTTGCGCAGCAGTTGCCCGCAGGGATCGTGACGCTGGATGCGATTTGGATGTTCGCATCGCTGGTGGAAAGCTGCACGGGGGTCGCCGTCGACGAAATGAGGCTGAGAGTAATCGCCACGTTTCCATTCGTCCCGACGATTGGCTGTTGCACGACATTCAGTTGAACCGTCGGTCCCGGCTCCCCAAGAATCACGTGATAAGACGAAGGCCAACCGTCCACTTCCAGCAAATCAGCGCGGCCGTCCCCGTTTACGTCTGCTGCGTTGGTCGGCAGTCCGAATTTATCGAACTGAGTCGTTTCGTACGTAGGTGTGAAGGTACCGTCACCGTTGCCGGCCAGCACTTGCATGTAGGTCTTCGAATCCGGCGTGAGCATCAACACGCCCAGATCCATGTTTCCGTCGCCGTTAAAGTCCGCGAGCATGGGCGTTAATATTTGGCTCGGCCCCACGTTAGAAAATCCGTAACCCGGATAGATCGATCCGGCATAAACAGAATAGGTGTTACCCAGCAGGAAGCTTCCGTCGGGTTGTCCAAGGTATGTGGTGAAACTCGGCTGAACGAGGTCGGGATTCGAGGCGGTCGGAAGCTGGTTGAGTTCGACCAAATCCGGATGACCATCGCGGTTCAGATCGGCCATTCCAAAAAAACCGAAGTTCGGCAGGATTAATTTTGGCGCTGCAAAGGTGCCGTCGCCATTTCCGAGGAATTCGTAAACATTGTGGTTTTGGGTTCCGATAATATTGTCGTAGGTCCAGCCCAGGACGTCGAGTTTCCCATCGCGATTAAAGTCGCCCACAAAAATCATGAAGAGAGGTGCCACGCCATTTGTAGCAATCGGGGTGACCGCCTTAATTTGAAACGTGCCGTCACCATTACCCAAGAAGGTGGCAATGGCTTGCACACCGGACGAACCGGCAGGCGCGACCGTACCGACGAAATCGAGCTTTCCGTCGTTGTTGAAGTCGCCCGCGGCAAGCAAGCCGAGGGAGGAGATTTTCGTGGAATCGAGAATCGTGACCCGCGCTTTGCCGAAAGAA
Organism: uncultured Acidobacteriota bacterium; assembly: GCA_963737765.1. Lineage (GTDB taxonomy): Bacteria > Acidobacteriota > Terriglobia > Acidiferrales > UBA7541 > Palsa-295. The sequence continues at coordinate 12,909 of CAVTTY010000007.1, read as the reverse complement.
CCATCGCCATTGTTCGGCAAAAAGCTTAAGTTCGCGCCCCCGTTGCCCTGGTAAACCGCCGAAGAAACCAGGAAGTCGGGACGCCCAGTGTTTCGAAAATCTCCAAGCACGTAGCCTGAAGGGGGCACGCCGAAATCCGACATCGCCGTCTTCGTCGGCGCCCCGAAATGTCCGGTTCCGTCATTCAGCAGCGTCGTAAACTCCCACGGCGTAGAAAAGTTTTGGGTCACTTCGACTAAAGCCAGGTCTGGTTTGCCGTCACCGTTGAGATCCTGCACCAGGAAATTCGAGTACGGAGCATTCACAGCGCCCTGTTGACCGGCGGTAATGTAGCCGACGTACGCTCCTTGGGGACCATCCAGGCCGCCGTGGCCGTCATTCAGCATAACGACCGCTTTGTCTGCGTCTTGGCTCGCAGCCACCACTTCAGGTTTGCCGTCTCCGTTTAAATCTGCGACCGCCAGCCCATAAAGCGAAGGTTCTGCCCGATAGACTTTCGCCGTGGCAAGATTTCCTTTCCCGTCGCCGAGAAGAACCGTGACCAGATTCGTGGCCTCCTCGCCTTCGCCCGCACCCACCCCGAAAAAGGCGCCCCCTGTGATCACGTCTAACTTCCCGTCGCCGTTCATGTCAGCGAGGGCGACACTTACTGGAGCTTCTCCCGCGCCGACCGGCACTGCAGTCGAGATACTTTGAACCGAACCATCGCAGTTACCTTTGAAGATGCGGACAAGGCCCAGTCCCTCCACCGTTACAACATCGGGGCATCCGTCCCCGTCCATGTCGCCGACAGCGACCGCAGTCGGCAGAATAAAGTTGCCGTCAGCTTCAAAGAAAAACTCTGCGTGCTTAAAAGTTCCATCGCCACGATTGATGTAGGTGTGCGCACCGGGCAGTCCGCCTGCATCGATTAGGGTCACGTCTGGGAACCCATCCCCGTCTAAGTCTTTTAAGACGACTTGGATCGTCGCGAATCCGGCAATCGGCTCGAAGCCGGGAGTTGTGATGGGAGGCCCAAACTTTCCAGTGCCGTCGCCTAGAAATGTAGCAAGCGGTCCAGCCTGAGTATCTCCTTCGATTCCGACAACAAGATCGACCTTGCCGTCTTTATTCACGTCGCCCGCAGCAAGCGAGAGCGGAGGACCGGGAACGTAGTAGCTCACTTCTGGCTGAAACGTGCCGTCCCCATTTCCAAGCATCACGCCAATCGTCTGGCTATCGGCTTCGGCGACGATCAAATCCAATATCCCAATTTTTCGCAGGTCAGCGGCCACCACTTGCGTGGGCGCCGCACCGGTCAGCCGGATGATCTTCGGAAGCTGGGCGGTGCCGTCGCCATTTCCGAAGTAAACCCAAACGTCGTTGCTTCCGCCGTCTGACACGACCCAGTCCATTTTGCCGTCGCGATTCCAGTCGCCAGTGGCGACGCTCGTGGGCAAGAATCCGGCGGGGAGTGTCGGATGAAGGGCGAATCCGGGCAGAGAAGCAGGCTGTGCCAGACTAATTTGCGAATCGGCACCGGCTCTTGAGGCGTGGGATTGCGCGCCGGCTACGCCCGAAACGGGCGGAGAGACTGATGGGCCGCCATACGCCCGCGAGAAATATTTTAAATATGCCGGCCCCTGAACCCTCGCGTAATTCCAACCAAGAAAACGTATGGGCTGATGCAGACTTCTGCCCCCAGTCGTTACACCGTTCGAATCGACCGACTGATGTTGCGTACCTTGAAGTGCAGGCGCTTGGGGAGGACCGGCAGCAGCGGTGCCCCCAGCAGCTGGAGCAACTATAAATGGAACCGCTTTTGACGTTCCGCCGTTTGCGCCGACCGATACGGCGGTAATTTGGCCTGTTCCAGGCGTCACCAGAAACGATGAAGGCAATGCAGCGAACTCTTGGGTGTTACTTATTTGTGTGGTCGTAAGCAATTGCCCGTTCCAGTAGATAATGGCGCCCGCTAGGTTGTTTCCCTGCACGGTCAAGTAGTAACTAAAATCACCGGCCGTCGCGGAAGAAGGTGATACCGACGTGATCGACGGGATGCCCGGATTCACAATCGAGATGGGTAGAGCGTTGGAAGATCCTCCCGCAGGTGCGGGATTCGTGACCAGGATCGACTGGACGGTCCCGACGACATACCGGCTGAAGGGTGAAGAAAACGAAGACGGCAGAACAGCAGTGAGCTGTGTGCCGCTAATGTAAGTGGTCGGAAGATCGATGGGGGCCGGTAGCGGATCGAGATTTGTATTTTGCCATTGTACTACCGAGGTGGGAACAAAATTAGAGCCCTTCACGGTGATCGTGATATCCGGGCTGTAGAGCGGCACGCTCGAAGGTAACACCGACGTCAGTGCCGGTACGGGGTTGGCCGTTCCTCCGGTCGCAGCCGGCGATTGCCAGAGCAGGGCCAAACCATTATTCAGGGACGGGCCTGAGCCATCGCTCCACATCGTTCCCTGCGCCGGAGAAGAGAGAATGCCTGTCGTCGCGAATTGTCCATAATCCAAATAGGAGCAATCGCCGCCGAAAGTGGTATCGGCATAGTTGAAGATTACGTCGCTGCTGCTTTCCTTGAATACCACTTGAAAGGTGACTGTATTCGTGGCGTCCGAGCGACAGGCAAAACTCAAAACATTTCGCCACTCGACGACCAGCTCGCGATTGGGCGCACTGCCGGTCACGGCCCAATCCACGTTTTGGTTCGTTCCCGCCAGCGGATAAAGATCCTCCCACATCGGAGCAATCAACGTCGTTGGCGATGTTTCCGTGCTGGGAAAGCCATTGGGAGATAGCGAGAAATTCTGATATCCGTCGAAGTGGTCGGTGAAACTGATCGTCCCGTTACTGTTGACGTAGAGACTGGTGAACGCCCCGCCTCCGAACGGAATCGCAAACGGCGAGTTGATGGTCGCCACCGAATCGTCGCTGAGATCCAGGTTCGTACCGGTGATCGTCCGGTAATTGTAGGCGGTCTGGGTAACCCCGTACGGAATTAGAACCTGAACGGAAGCCTCGCTTCCATCCGGGAATGCAAAAGTGTAGCTGCCGGGTTTAGCGGGAGTCCAAGTGCCGGTGTAAATTCCGTCGTTGGCGCTCGCATCTGCGCCGTTTCCGTCGTCTGCGAGCGTCACGCTTTGACCGCCCGGTGTAACGGTAACCGAAACGTTGCCGGCCGGTTGGGCGCAGTTGATATTGAGGAACGCGAGTGTCACCGGCGATCCGACGCTGCCCGAAATGGTATCCGCGATCGGCAGCAATCGCGACGCAACCGTTTGTTTGGAACACGTCATGGCGCCATAGGCGTTTAAGCGCTTTTGCGTAATCGTCGCTTGCAGGCCAGATAGAGTATCGCCGCCGGCAAGAATCGCGTTCTTGAGCCCGCGCCAATCGAGAGCAGGATTTTGCGCTTTCAAGAGCGCTACGGCACCCGCGACGTGCGGCGTCGCCATCGACGTTCCGCTGTCGTAGCTGTAGGTGTTGTCCGGAGTTGTGCTCAAGATGTCTTTTCCGGGAGCCCCGATATGTACGGTGCGTCTGCCGGTGTCCGAAAAAGTGACCACGGTATCGTTCCGATCCGTGGCCGCGACCGCGATCACGTTCGGCAGATAAAAGCTCGCCGGGTATACAGGAAACTGATCGTTATCGGAAAAGCTGTTGCCCGCAGCAGCGATGAACAACAGACCATCTTGCATGGTCGCTTCAATCGCATCCTCCAGCGCTTGACTCGCATCCGCTCCGCCCCAACTGTTACTGGTCTCCACGATTTCGACCCCGCTGTCCTTCAGTTGCTTGAAGAGGTTGAGGCAAGCGATCGCGGCTTCCGTGTCTCCAGACCCATCGGCTTTCAAAAACTTGCAGGGCAGAATGCTGACCTGCCAGTTGACCCCGGTCACGCCGATTCCGTTATTCCCGAGGGCGCCGATAGTTCCGGAGACGTGGCTTCCGTGGCCGTTGTCGTCCATCGGGTCGCATGTGTCAGCCACCATGTTGAATCCGTGGGCTCCGGCCGGGCACTCAACGACCGTGCCCGATTGGGTCGTCACCGAAAACGGTGCGGGTGAAGCCCACACGTTACCTGACAAATCTTCGTGGTTGTAGTCGATGCCTGTATCAATGACGCCAACAACGAGATTCCGATTACCCGTGGTCAAGCCCCACGCCTGGGTCGCATGAATATCGGCGCCGGCCTTGCCACCGCTTTGTCCGGTGTTTTGCAAGCTCCATTGCGAGGGAAACTGCGGGTCGTTTGGGGAGCCGACGGCGTGAACGATGTAGTCGGGCTCCGCATACAAGACGGCGGGGCTGGAACGATAGTATTGGAGCATCTCGGGAATGGCTGTTCCTTCCGCGATGCGAACCACTTGTAGGCCGCTGACCAGTGGGAATTCGCGTAGGACCGTCGCGTTCACCTGCTGGTGAAGAGCTCGTACCTCGTCGGCAGTCGCTTCCGGCCTGTAACGCACCAGAAGGCGGTCCGGTTGATATTTCTGTCCGGATAAGCGTGCGACTGGTCCCCGGGCGGCATGTTGTCGAATTTGCTGGCCGGTTTGGGGGCGCCGAAACGAGGCATGAAGGGCCACTGTGCCCAACAAAGCGGCGACTAGGAAAAATGCGATAGAAAACGGCGGCAACTTGGACACACGTTTGTCGTACCGCGCTGGGTTCATCGGGCTGGGCGTTTGGGATTCAGGGCGACTGGAGGTAGATTACCTCAACGTAGCTCAATGGTACACAATTTATTATCTGGAAGTCTTTCGCGCCTGCTCCCCGTGACCGTCTATGCAGCACACGAGAGAATTACGCCGGACGAACGTACAGCATGCCCTCGGAGATTCGGGGAGCCTTCATCCTGCTTCGGTTACCGATGGACCTTCAATCAAGTCCTGATAAGTCGTGCCAGCTCAACCGGTCGACGCAACACCATCCAATCAGTTGATCCGCCAATGCTTCCCCTCAAGTAGCGATCTGTTTGGCTGCTGTGGTCAAAACCCAGCTAGGGCAACGTTCCGGCCGCTCTATCTTAGCCAGCGTTTTTGGCTTTTGTTTTCAATGAATTCGGGCCTGAGTTGAGTGTTGCGTCGACCCATTGAGATCACCCGCGTTACCGGACATCTGAATTTGGGTCGATTTCACCTGTACGATTTAGGCGTCAATCTGGCAGTACATAAATTTCGGAGAATCGCCCGCAGCGCTAACCGGAACCTCTCTCGGCCACGCCAGGCGACAGGAGCGGAGATTTGCTTTAGGTCGTCGCATCCTTGCGGCGGGCGAAACCCACCAGCGTGATCAATCCCATGCCGAGCAACAACAGGCCCGCACGGCTCGGACGCTGGAACCCCGCCACCCTGCACTGTCAGGCTGGCATTTTCAGTTGTGAAGTCGATCGATTGAAATTCGAGTCCAGCAGCGTCACGTTCGCCAAATCGATCGAAGTGGTTCCAGGTGCCAGCCCGGTGAACTGCAGAGCTACCAGCGTTCCGCTGCCATCCACGCCCGCGACTGCACTAATTAAGGTGTTCGCGGTTGCGGTGACGCTGCCCCCGACATTGTCGACGGCGCCGGGAATGAAAAACGTCGGTCCGCCACCAAGCAGGAAGCTGCCCTCGGTCTCCGAGCTCGCGGAGACGGTCGCGGCCGCGAACAGAAAATCGAACTGGTAAGCGTAAAGATCGCTGACTCCGGATATATCCACGTCCACGGTAGCGGTGTCGCCGGATGAAATTGTGGATGACGTTGGCTGGAGGCTTACCACCGCGCCAGCGTCCGCAAAAGCGCAGCCGGAAAATATGAGCCATGCGGCTGCGGCTAGAATGCCTGGGTAGATTGAGCGTTTCATGTGTGTTCTCCTGGTTGGAAGTTCAACGAGCCTACAATTATTCAGAAGTACTCGCGCCAATTTGTGCGCCTTGGCGCTTCTTAGTCTGCGCTCATGGACAGGTTGTTCCGGCCGGCACCATCCTCGCCACATATGAGAGGTCCAGCACGTTGACGACTCCGTCATGATTCACGTCAGCCGCAGGATTGAATCCAGGCTGGCCGCGTCTTGGTGCCGAAGGCCGCCTTCACTAAATCCAAGTCAAGGCAGTCAACGACTCCGTCTCCATTCACATCGCCGGGAACGGCAACGATGCTCACGCTCACACTTGCCGATGCGCTCGCTTCATTGTGCTGGTCGCCACCGTAGAGTGCGGTGATTGTGTGACTCCCGACGCTGAGAGAGTTCGAGACGACAGACGCTTGGTCAGTGCCGCTGAGGCTCCCAACGTCAGCCAGCTGGCCGTCCACGAGGAAGGACACGCTACCTGTTAGTGGCGCTCCACTTCCGCTAACCGTACTCGTGAAGGTGATCGGCTGGGTGTACTGCGCCTGGGTGGCGCTTGATCTCACGAGCGTGGTGCTAGCAGTGAGAGAAGGGCATCGAGCTCCGCAGAGCGTCAGCAAAGCCTGTACATCCAGATTGTCGATTTTGCCATCGCCATTCAGGTCGCGAGCGTCGTGTGGGCCAGTTGGAGCGCTACCGACCATCGTTTCGAGCAAAAGCAAGTCGTCTGCCGTGACGATTCCGTCGCCATCCAGATCGCCTTTGACACCCGATGGGCCCACCGTGTGAAGAATGGCCGTCAAGGTTCCGAACCTACCCGTAACCGTGGTATTTCCCGTCGCGACGCTGGTCATCAAACCTGTGTTGTCAACGGAGACAAGAGTAGGATTACCGCTCGTGAAAGTGAGCTGGGTAGATTTGGTTACGTCCAGGGTCGACCCATCGCGGAACGTAGCGGTGATTCCGACCCTTTGTTGCTGGCCCACGTAGCCGAAAGCAACCCACGACTGCTGGAATTTGATGGCCGTAGGCGGCGCGCTCGGCTCAATGTCAACGCTGATCGGCGAGGAAAAGACTACCGTCTCGTTTGCGACCAGTCCGACCGCAAACAGATTCCTGGGACCAATAATGTCGGGAGGCACGTTCAAACTAAACGAATAAGGCGCCGTGAACTGATAAACCGACGTGCCCAGGTCTTGGGACCCGACTTTCACCCCGAGCACAGGGCCGGAGGCGGTCGCAGTAACGTCCATCGTCGTTCCTGGCGCATGGACGGATCCATTAGCAGGACTCGTGATGGCAACGTGCTGCCCACTCGCGACTGAGACGCAGCTAAAGAATAGAACGACCGCCAAGAGAGTCCCAACGATCGAATGAAAGTTTATTTTGCTCATCGATTTTCCTCAAGGAAGAAATACGCCGCTACTCGATGATGCGTTCAGCAGCGCGATTACAAGACCCAGATTGCTCACGGGGGTGTTCGGGCCGGCGTCGAGGGCGCCCGGGATTGTTAGGTTAAACGGTAACGGAATATGACTATGAGCCAACCCAATCGTCTCATCAGCGGTAGTACCAAGATTGAACGGTTGGCTCGATACGGAGAATGCGAGTTGGCTCTTTTCGGAGACGATTAGGTCAGTGGCTCCTTCGTAGGGGTCGCGAAGTGTATCGTAGTAAACCGTAAATGAGAAATTAGGTGGACCAGTGGTAGCTGTCTTAAAAATAGAAAAGCAAGCGTCTAGCGCTGTTGCTGGTGCCCCCACCTTGGGTGTTCCTGAAGGGATAGCGGGCAAAACCACAGAGAGATTATTGACAAGGTTCGTGGGCGCCTCTGCCTGATTCGCCGTCACGACACTGGCGATAGCGTGCTTTGGATACCCAGCCTGGAACGGATTGAAGGTCGCGATGAATGAGCCGTTCGGATCCAGATCGAGAATGGCGCCGCCAACGGGTGCCCCGCTCTTGTTGAGGAAAGCCCAGCAGTCGGGCGAGGCGCCCTTCACACCTGTCGCCAACTGGCTACCTTGCAAAGGCGAATCAATGGTGATGAGTTTGTGGATGTACCCATGGCCGTAATTGGCCAGAGAGTGGAAAGCCGGGGAAAGGGCCATGGTGTCCGAAATGAGTCCACCCATGCTGTGCACAACGAAATCGAGCTGCGCGGCTGCGGCCTGTGCTTTGGCGACGTTGTTCCCCGATTTGAAGCTTCGCAAGGCGTCGTTGGCCTGTCCAAGAACGATCGGCGTATTGACCGCAACGTGGGCCCCGTTGCTCGCGCCGTAGTCCGCTCGGGACGTACTTATTGGGGAATCACGCCCTGAAGGGCTGGATCGAGTTCTTGCCATGTGGAAGGGTCGGCCCACAATCCGTGGACGAAGAAGACCGGCGGCCGCAAAAGCTGCAACGGCGCGGAGTTAAGGTCAGCACTGGTGGTGCCGTCGGAAATAAGGATCGTGAGATTGCGGCTTGCCGTAAAGTCATCGAGCCCCGACGTGCGCGCATAATCGATCGGCGATTGATAGAGAACGAATGCGTCGTATTGCCCGTTTAGTGCCTGGATGACCGGGTTGACGCTAGTAGAGCCTGCCGCAGTTCCGGCGCCGAGATTGTTCAGCGTGCCGTCTTCGCCGTTGCTCGGAGCGGGAATGCCGTTTTCGTCCAGGATGGTGACTTTGATCTGCTGGCTTTGCCCCAAGCCTGTCACGCGTAAAACGAGTTGAGCGACGCCATCTGCTGCGATGGCTGACACCGCGATCCCACCGCCGGCGAGGGTGCCCGGATCGGCCGTGATGTTAGTAGTTGCGGGCACAAACAAGGAGGGAACTGGATCCAAAAATGCCACGGATGGCTGCTGCACCGTAAGCGATGTGATCGTATAGACTTCAAATGCCGAATCGGGAGCGTTGTTTCCGTCCGATCCGACGTACATTGCCTCTTCGTATCCTATCCCGCTCCCGTAATAGCCGGTGCCGTCGTAATAAATGAGGATGGGGGCTGGGTCCGCCAGCAAAAGTGACAAGTAAGCCGACTCCCAAGACCGGGGAGCCGCCAGGTTTTATTTGGTTATCGTAGCCGAAGTAGGAACCTGTCGTCCCGATGTAGAATCTACTGAGGGAGCCGTCAGTCAACGGGATTACTCCAGTTACAGCTTGCGTCAGGGGGCCCAATGTTTGCGAGCCACTGGCGGAGATGACAGTAAAAGTTCCATCTCCATTAGGCGTCGCGACAAGAAATATGGTCCCGCTGACGTTTGGCCCGGAATACGTGAGCGTGAATCCGGCCGCATGTGCCCCCTCGGCAAAAAGCAACGATAAGAAAATCGCCGCGAGAACTGTGACCATCGAGCGCGCTATTTGAATCATGTCGCCCCCTCAGAGAAATCCCATTGGGTGTATTTGCAAAGTTCCTCTCGAAAGTTGGTTATGTTCACGCGGGGAGCAGCGGTGCAAAGCGAAACGCTTGCTCCGCCGGGGACATACGCGACGAGTCCCCGTACTACTAGCCCGTCCTTCCGGCGCGAGCTCTGTCCGTTTGGCTTGCTTTATTGAAATTCGGTTGCCTGGTCACTCAGCGACGGATATACTTCGGCCGCTTGCCGCCAGGCAAGAGACGCAACCGGACAAAACGGGACGTAATCGGGCACCTGGACCCTCTTACGCTTGTGAGTGGGGCTTATCGTGCACTTCGCTCAGGACAATCTTGGCCGTCGCCTGGACTCGTGGAAGGAGATCGCCCCCTTCTTCGGGCGTGACGAAAGGACTGTGCGCCGATGGGAGAAGGAGCGCGCCCTGCCCGTGCATCGCATTCCGGGCGCGTCGAAGAGTAGAGTATTTGCGTACGAAGCTGAACTCCAGGAATGGCTCAACACTTCTGAATCGCTCGCCGAAGCCGCACAACCAGAACAGTTCCGATCGAAAGCGCCTTCGATACAGGTCCGGCGTGCCCCAATTCGCACTGCCGAAAAGTGGCTAGCAGCGCTGGCGATCTCCGCGACTCTGGCGGCAGCGATCTTTGTTTACCGCACTGCTGACCGTTCTGCCGCGCGCGCGTTGGCCACGCCTGTAATTTCGGTGCCTGAGCAATCGTCTGATCACTCCTCCATTTCCGGAGCCGAAGAACTCTATTTGCAAGGCCGCTACTATTGGAACAAGCGAACTCCCGACGATCTGAAGCGCGCGGTCGATTGCTTCACACAAGCCATTGTGCGTGATCCCAGCTATGCGAAGGCGTACGTCGGGCTCGCCGACAGCTACAACCTATTGCGCGAGTACAGCGCCATGCCCGCCAGCGAAGCTTATCCGCGGGCGCTGGCCGCCGCGAGCAAAGCAGTGACGCTCGACGACAATTCATCGGAAGCTCACGCATCCCTGGCGTTTGTGACTTTCTTCTGGAGTTGGGACGCTGCCGGCGCCGAACGGGAATTCAAACGCGCTTTGGTTTTGAACCCCAATGACGCCCGGGCCCACCACTGGTACGCAAGCTTCCTGCTGACCTGTCGTCGTTTTCCTGAATCGCTCATGGAAATCGAAACGGCCCGACGCCTGGACCCTTCCTCCGTGGCGATTCTTGCGGATAAGGCGCAGATTCTTAACGTTTCAGGTCAAACGGATGCTGCCGTGATTCTGCTCAAGCAGATCGAAACCGCCGAACCTTCCTTCGCCTCTGCGCATCGCTACTTCTCCGAGATTTATTTTTCACGGAGGGATTATCGCAACTATCTTTCGGAATTGAAAAAGACGGCCGTGCTGCTGCAGGACCAGAAGGCGCTGGAGATTTCGAGGGCGGCTGAAAAAGGTCTCGCAAAGCGCGGTTACCCCGGGATGCTCGCCAGCATGTTGGCCGTGCAAAAAACGTTCAACGCCGAGGGAAATTTGTCCGGCTATTATTTGGCCGTGACCTACGCCCGGATGCGCAACAAAAAAGATGCGTTGCAGTATTTGCAGGCTGCGTACGACGAGCATGAGAGTCTGCTGCTGTCTGTTCCTACCGAACCTTCTTTTGACGTCTTGCACGATGATCCTGGATACAGGGATCTCCTGGCCCGCGTGAACCCCGCCGCACAATTCAACTCGCCTCCTGCCAATTTGGTTACGCAAAATCGGTAGTGTTCGACGGCTCTTCGCGATGGGCCAGGGAAACGCGCAGCAGAGGTTTGCGTAATCCCTGATTAGTCGCGTTACCGGATCGTAGAGAATCTACGGACAGGCAAGACGAATGTGCGCTCACTCCTGAGACCACAAATACAGGTTGTACGGAATCCAACAAGCGAGAGGCAAACCGGCCAGAAGCCAAAATCCCCGCCACCGATACTGTCCGGACAGCCATGACCAACATGATCGCCCAAACACTTGACAGGAGTAAGCCGAGCCACAAATCAAGATCGCCAGCGGAAATCGAAATGGAAAATCGATTTATGGTCGCGCACGCCAGAGAAGCGATGAGCAGCGCCCAGAATCGTGTTCCGAGTGGGGCGGACCGGGCTAGCTCGCTCACAGGTAAGTCTCGCACTCGCAAGCAGCATCTTGGATCTGGCGCTCGGCCTTGTAGGCATTCACAATTTCTACTCGCTGATGTCGGGCGGCGTGACACATAAAATTCCTGGTGACGAATTCAACGAGCTTCTTAGCAAGATCGCCGACACCGTGGTGGGGTGGACATTGCGATAGACATTTTGTCGATGCGTATTTCCTCGCTGGCCCCGAAAACCCAAGCTTGTTCGAACAGCTAGTTTCAATCGGGTGCCAATTGTTTTCGAAGCTCGAATTCGAAGAGAAGCGCAACGTGGGTGAAGACTATCGGCCCACGATCGTCGCAAGAAAGTGCCCATTGGGTCCGTCGAGTTTGGGCGGAAGCTACGCACTCGCGTGCCGTCGTGAAACAGGCGATCAAGGATGGAAAAACCTACCCGTTGTTCAGTCGACGTTCGAGCCGTCATTCGACGCTCAGTTTCCGCGACTCGTGCTCCTCAATAACCTTGTGGCATTCACGATTCCGACTTGATTTGGGGCGGGGTGACGCCGGCAACGCGAGGTACATGGTCTTCGATCGCATTCCCCGCCTCAAGTTGTTCGAGTGGTGCGACCGACTCCCTCAATCGAGGTACCCGGCCGTCGCAGCTCGGATCATTGCTTTTCAATCCAGTGGCTCACCCGCAAAGCTCGAGTGGACACAAATGGCGCGGGATTTAATCGTCAGAGCGCCCGACGCGACCGCAGTTCTTCGCGCGCTGATAGGTCAGTTCTCCCCTCAGGCGGGGTGGGGATCTATCGCGTCAGCCATAGAACCACACATCGAGTTGCTCAAGGAGTTCACTGAACACTCGAATCCCACCTTGGCGTCCTTCGCTGTGTCAGAGATGGACAGACTCCGAAAGGCAGTCGTCGAAGTAAGGCAGAGCGAGAGAAAAATCGATCTCGTAGAGGAGGAAACATTCGAATGAGCCCGCCAGTACGGCCGCAGATACAAATCCTCTGCTTGAATATCAACACACCGCAAAGAGAACACGATCGCGTAGGGCCGACGAACCCGCTCTTCTGAAATTGTTACTTCCGATGGGTAACGTATCACTAACCACCTTACCCGTGGCAATTCTCAACATTTGTTTGCTAGGAATGGACAGCGCCAAGTCGCCGTGGACGATCATTAAAAGTGCACCTCGCTAACACGCCTAGAGAGAATTCGCGCTAAACCCTCCGTTTTGACGTACTCGCTAGTCGCAAAGAGTAAGTAAACGCTGCGGGCCTCCACCATTTCGGGCCCATTGTCGCGACTTCTCGAGCTAAATTGGGAACACAGAGAAAGTACTGGACTGGTTGGCGGAGGATGCAGTCACATGCGAACCATTCTCCGGCGCCAATTCCCTGCTAACAGGGATTAATACAGGGAATTTTCGGTCTAATTTCGAAGGATCCGCGCGTAAGTCGGGAATCAACAACGCTTTAGAACCTAAAGTTGTGTTTATAGGTCAAAACGGAACAGGGAAAATCTGCGGGATATCAGGAATTGAAATCCCTGCTGCCCTTTGTGTTTCGCTGATTTCTAATTACTTGTCCGGTAAGAGCTGCCAACTCAGGTGGATTCGTCGAATTTCA